>CAWJAY010000046.1:0-300421 GCA_963840925.1 uncultured Alphaproteobacteria bacterium | reverse complement strand
TAGCCTCATCGATCGATTGCGGGGCGAGCTGAGCCCGCCTGCGGAATAGGGGCGCCTGGACCGTCTCAGCCATGATCGCGCTCATGCGGCTCGAAGATCGCATCGACCTCGGCGGTCACGCTCGCCGCCTTGTGCTCGACCCGGATCGCTGCATTCGCCATGTCGAGCGCAAGCGAGAAGCAGGTCTGAGGCGCCAAGAGGATCTCGTAGCCTGCTGAGCCGTCGCGTCTGGAGATCGCGAGCGCGAGACGCTTCGCGTCGAACTCAAGCCTGAGACCGAGCGGCCGGGCAGACGGTGGCGCTGCAGCTAAGGTCGACATGGCTAGGCGAGCTCCCGCTGCTCGGCCTCGGCGCGCGCGAGCGCCGTGGCCAGGACGCCGGTGAGACCATCGGACCGAGGTGCACGATCGAGAGGCCGGCCGGGTTGGCGCGGATCAGCTCGTCAACCTCGGCCCTCGAGGTCGCGATCGCGGTGACCCACTTCGCCGTCTTGCTCGGGTCGCGGCGCAGGCACAGCCAGCGCGCGCCGTCGGCCGCGATCGTGCGCTCCCAGTCCTTGCGGCTCACGGTCGAAGCGAGACGGCAGGCGTCGGCCAGCGGCAGGCCGAGCCCGCGCAGGCTGTGCGCGCAGCTGATCCGGACGGCGTCCAGGATCGTGACCGCACGCTGCTGGCGATGGACTCGCGCGCGCAGCCCCAACCGATCGGCGAGCCCTTTCAGACCGGGCCGGTCGACCTCGAGAAACTCCAACAGGTCGGCAGAGTTGAGCACCCTTCTGGCTTCGAGTTGTGGGCAAAACTCAAGGCTCTAAATGAGCATGTCAGAAGAGCCAAGTCAACGGCGGCCGATCGACTGCCAGACTAATAGCTCAATATGAGCGGTTACTTGCAGGACCTCTTGCGGGACTGGTTAACGCGTGACTACATCTAGTCACCCGATAAGCAGCGGCCCGGGACGGAGCTTCCACCTCCGAGCCCGGGCCTGACCACCAATCGCCGCAGGAGGGCCGACCCGATGGCTGACCCTGACGATACCGGCCCAGGGCCGCGCCGCAAGCCGCGCAAGCGGCCGCGCGGCTTCGTCGAGAGCTGGAACCCGCAGGCCGAGACCCGGAAGCTGCTCGCCGCCGTCGACCAGGTGCTGGCGGAATACGCCGAGTATCTGCCGCTGACGGTTCGGCAGATCTACTACCGGCTGGTCGGCACGTCCTTCCTGACCAAGACGCAGCAGGCCTACGACCGCCTCGGCGAGCACCTGGTCATGGCCCGCCGCGCGCGGCGCATCCCGTTCGAGCACATCCGCGACGATGGCGCTGATCTGCCGTGGTCGCTGGTTGGCGATCAGAGTGGGCGCGACCTGGCGCAGACCCTCGCCAACATCGTTCGCTACTTCGACCTCGACCGCCAGCTCGATCAGCCCAGGCTGCTGCTGCTCTGGTGCGAGGCCGCCGGCATGAAGCCGCAGCTCGAGAAGACCACGGAGCCCTTCGGCGTGAAGGTGATCTCCGGTGGCGGGTTCGACAGCGTGACCGTCAAGCACGCCATGGCCAAGATGATCGTCGCCTGCGGCAAGCCGGTCGAGGTGCTGCACGTCGGCGACTACGACCGCGAGGGCCAGGACATCTTCACCGCGCTGAGCGAGGACGTGACCGCGTTCGTCGAGGCCATGGGCGGTTCCGTGCAGTTCACCCGGCTTGCCGTGACTCCGGAGCAGGTGACCGAGCTGGGGCTGCCCCAGGCCCGGACAGCGGCGCGGTCCAGGCCGAAGCGATCCCGCCCGATGTGCTGGACCAGATCGTCGCCGATGGACTGCGCACGCGGCTTGACCAGAGCGGGTTCACGGCAAGCCGGGGACGGGCCGAGCGCATCCGGCGGATCGCCATGGCCAAGCTCCGCCGCCTCGGTCTGCGGCTGCGCGACCTGAACCGGCTCTGAGGAGAGCACCATGGCTGGACGCCCGCTGCTCGGCCGGCCGATGACCGCGGCTGAGCGCCAACGCCGCCGCCGGCTCAAGTTGGCCGGCGGACCAACGCCGCGGCTCACCCGCGAGGTCCAGCGAGCGCTCGAGGCCGGGCTGCCGGCCGCCGAGCTGCGCCGGCTGGTCGAGACGCTGCTGGCGGGGCACCGGAGTGCCGGCACGCCCCCTGAAGCCTAGAGAGAGGACACGGCCGAATGTCAGACCAGGACGCGAGCAACGAACTTGTCGTCCTCGCCGAGCGGATTACGGCCGCGCACCTCGTCGCCAAGCGAACGGCGGCCGAGGCCGTGGAACGGGCGCTGGAAACCGCCGAGCTGGTCGCGGAAGCACACCCTAAAGTTCCCTGGAGCGGCTGGGAGCGCTGGGTTCGCGCCAACTTGCCGTTCGGGCCACGACAAGCGAATCGCTACGTCGCGCTGGCCCGGCGGGCGTCTGCAATTCGGACCTCGAGGTCCGAATTGGACCCCAGCAGCCGATTTTCGATCAGGGAAGCGCTCGCCGGCCTGGCGGCGCCGGAACCCGACCCCTGGCCCGAGCCGGCGCCCGAACCGGAGACAGCGCCCGCTTCCTCTCCTCCCGAACAACCCAAGCCGGACTTACCGATCGAGCTGACACCTGGGTCATGCGGTGCGGAATTGGTCGAGCAGCTCATACTGACCAAGCTAATGGCGCGGATCGAGCGCTGGCTCGCGTCGGCGCCCTTCGGCGCCGACCTAGCTGACCCGGAAGTCATGGCGGCCAAGTGCTCCGATCCGGCGCGCCTGCGCGCGCAGGTTGCCCCGGTCTATGAGCAGGTTCGCCGGCTCCTGAACGCGCTCGCCGCCCGACTGCGCGACGGGCGTAAGCCTCAAGCACCCGCTCAGCCGGTTGGTGATCATCATGCGCCCCCCGGCGGGTTCCTGCGATGAGCCGGATCAACTTCCGTCCAGTGGTGCGGGGCTGCCCTTGGTGCGCTCGCCATACGTTGGCCGAACAAATGGCGGTCTTCGATCGTTTGCCTCGGCAAATCCGCGATGTGCTCAACGACGAGCCGGACGGCAATACCTGTGTCCACTGCATCGAGAAGCTCTACAGGACGCGTGGGCTCGAGGCGACGCTCGCGGCGCTCGCCGCGCTCCGACGATAGGACGATGCCATGCCGATTTGTGACAGCTGTTAGTAACGGGCCTATTGTTAGTAACGGGCCTGGTCACCAGGCCCGTTACTAACGGGGTGGTCGGGATGGGCATGACCAAACCCGGGCGCTACGCCCGGCGAGCGCGCCGCCGCCGAGCATCAGCTGGCCAAGCTCCGAAGGAAGTAGACCGGCCGCACCACGGCCACGGTCAGCTGCACCATCGCTCGCTTGACTGACCCAAGCGCTACACCTATGTAGCGCATATCAAGCGCTACAAGGGTGTAACCCATGGCCGAACCGAAGCTCGGGCGGGTCGAGCGCAGCGTGCTCGACCTGCTGGCCCGCTACGCCGGCGGTGAGGGGGAGATCGGGTGGCTGACCGGCCGGCATATCGCTGACGATCTCTCGCGCGCCCGCTGGCGCGACGCCGGGAAGCCCGCCGAGGCGCGCCCGAAGCTGACGGCGGCCGGGCGGTCGGCGTGCTGCGGGCGCTGCGCTCGCTGCACGCCAAGGGGCTCGTGACCCGGCGCGAAATGCCCGCCGCCGCTGACCCGCGGCTGCCGCCGAAGATCCTCTGGGCGCACGCGGACAAGATCGAGGAGACCGAGCGGCGCGCGAAGCGCGAGAAGCGCCGGGCGCAGGAGAACCGCCGCCGTGCACAGGAGAACAACCGCCACGCGGAGGCGGAGGCGCGGACCCTGGAGCAGGACGCGAGCAGGTTCGCCGACCAGATGGCGAAGCTCGCGAAGGTGCTGGGCCTGCTCCGCTCCGATCACGACCACGAGGTGCTGGCCGCGGTGCGCCAGGCCGAGGCGATCCGCCGCCGGCTGGGGCTCGAATGGCACGACCTACTGACCGAGTACGAACCGCGCGCCTACCGGCGCGCGACCACGAAGGCCGAGATGGCCGAGACGATGCGCCAGGCGGCCGCTCGCGCTACAGGGGTGTAACGACGCGCCGGAGATCGCGGCGGCGGTCGCCCGCGGCGAGTACCGGTCGATGCGCCAGGCGGCGCTCGCCGCCGGGATCGTCAAAGCCGCCGGGCGCTGAACTACCCCTGCTAGTGGTCGAAATCTGACGGCTGATACCTGGACCCACAGCCCCGGCTAGCGGGCGGTCATGACTCCGAGACCCGACACCGGGCTGCTCTGTGGAGATCGAAGTTGGCGCGATAGTTGCGCGGCGATACTGTGGCGCGCTCTCGCCGCATGCTCGCGCGATGGGGCACAACCGCATGGGGAGTCGCGGAATGTTAACGCTCGGTAGCTGCCTCCTTGGCTCCGCCCTTCTTATCGCCGGCCTAATGGCTCTGTTGTTCCGGAATTCCAATGCTCCGCGGTGGACCCGACCGGAGATCGTGCCAATGGTGTTATGCGTCCCGGTCACCGGGATGATCGGCTTCGGGCTCGCTTATATCGTCCTCGGCCTGCACCAGCTGCTGAATGGCACTGTCGATTTGATCGGACTCCTGACACTCGCTGCGGTGGTGATCGGCCTTGCGTTGGTGTGGCGTGGCTTCGGGATCCGACGGCGGCTGGCGGCCTACGCCCCTGCAGCCGAGACGCCGCCTCCTGCCAGCTCTTGAGGAGTAGCGCCGTACGTTACGGTCTGAGCGACGCCCGGCTCCAGGCCGTGCAGTGACCGGTTCGACCCGGGACGGCCCTGCCCGGTTCCGAGCCGAGCGTCAACGCCCATCGTACCCCTGCGACGGGCGCAGATCCAGAACAGGGGTGCCTGGACCCGGACGGCCAGGCCGTCCTCGCGCTGAACGCCAGAGATTCGGTTGGATTTCGGTCCCGCCAAAACGCTGAATACCCGAAAAGCCGGCTACACGGCCGGCTGTTTCAGAATTGTTAAGTATCCCGAATCTCTAAGCGGATTAACGGGCGGCCCGCCACCTCGTTAGCAGCTCCTGGCGAAGGATCCGACCGGGATGCGGGTCATGCCTTAGGGGTGGCGCTGGCGGACTGACCCGCAGCGACATCACCTCTGCCGACAGGGTGACTCACTCGCGTGCGCTACCAGCCGACGTCAGGAGTTAGAAAACTGATTCCTAACCTAACTGATTCCTAACCTTGAATCATTCCTAACCTTGAACTAATCTTAACCGATCACCTGATCACCGGCCGGTGCGCCGGCCGACCGTGCGACCGACGAGCAGCCCTTACTAAGAAAGACGCGTGCGCGCGTGCGCGCGCACACGGAATTTGCTGTCATAGCTGTCATTCTCATGTGCGCGCGTTTTTTAGTAGGTAGCTGAATGACAGCTATGACAGCTTTTCTCACGTGAGAGAAAAATTGCGCCCCTTTGTATATCCCCGCCGTCTTTGTATATCCCGCCGCCCCGCCGCCCCCGCTCAATGACGGCGATCACGCCCGCCGCGCCACTTCTTGTTCGCCTCGGCGAGGGCCTCGGCAGCGTCCTCGGCGAGCTTCTCGCTGACGGTCGCGGTGATCACGCCGAGCGAGGCGAGAACGCGGCGCTCAAGATCGTGGCGCGCCGCTGCTTGCCCTCGGCGTCGTGGTCGTTGAAGCGGTTGTCCTCGGTGCCGATGCCGGCCTGCTTCACGGCCCGGGTGAGCCGGTCGCCGTTTATGTCGGCGATCATCTCGGTGATCCCGCCCGGGCGGCCGTTCAGGACCTGGTCGACGACCGACGGCCACAGCGCGATCTGGAGCGCACCGTCGGCCAGGTGGCCCCAGATGGCGAAGGTGCCGACCCGGCGCCACTTGCCGGGGCTGGAGCGGGCGCAGCGCCACGCCCAGTGACCGAGCGAGCAGCTGTCGTGGCCGCCGGCGAAGTTGCCGCCGACCATGGTGCCGAGCAGCCTGGCGAGCGCAGCGTCGATCCGGCCATGCTCGGGCAGCATCGACAACAGCCGCCCCCAGGCGAACGGCAGGTAGGCGTTGTACCGTTGCGGCAGGCGCGAACGGTCGACCATGCCGGACTTCAGGACCGGCGCGTCGCTGGCGCGCTCGAGCAGCTCGAGCACGACCGGGTCGCGCCGGACCTCCTTCTCCGCGATCCAGCGGCCGCGCGCGCTCGACTTGACGCGGTCGCGCCAGTCGCGCTCGGTCGGCCCGAGGTCTTCGATCACGTGGTCCAGGATCACCTCCCAGCTCGCCTTGGCGCGCGTGCGGCTCAGGCAATATTTGGTCCTCGTGCCCTCGTCGAAGATGAAGCCGCCGCCGTCGGCGTGGCGGCCGAAGAACGCCGCCCACGACGTGCTGTCGGGCCGGAACATGGCCTGGCAGCGCAGGTGCTGGGCTTTGCCTTTTTCGAGCTGGTCGAACGTCTGCCAGCCGCCCTCGGTCTCGATCATCGTGTCGGGCTCGAGGCAGAACTCGACGAAGATCAGGCCCGCGATGCGGGCCTTGCCGGTGGCAAGGTCGCGCCGCTGCGTCTTGCTGACGAACGGCCGCTGCCCGGCGCCGGTCAGCACGCGGATCGCCTCGGCGCCGGCGTCCAGCTCGGCGCGGGACAGCTCCTTCTTGCCCAGCGCCAGCACCGGGCCGTCGACGACGCGCACGTCCGGTGGTGCGATCGACAACCCGGGGCCGACATCGGGAGCGCCCGCGAACACGAGCCGGCCCGGGTGCCAGACGCTCTTGTCGAAGATCGTCCACCAGACCTTGTGCTTCTCGCGCCGGTCGCGCGGCAGCGGCACGGCTTGCCGAAGGCGAGGCCGGTGCCGTCGTGCTCGGTCAGCAACGCGCGCAACGCCGCCTGCTCGAGCTGGCCCTGGATCGCGTCCGGGTCGTCGACCAGGACGTAGGTGTGGCCGCTCAGGCCCGCCTGCGGCGGGCCGCCGATGATGCGGTTGGTGGTGCTCGGGACCACCACTTTGCCACAACCGGCGAAGCCCGGCACCACGCGGTCGACCGCCGCGCACCAGGCGTCGTGGTCGAGGTCGGCGAGCGCGGCCGGCATGCCTGGGGCCAAGTCGCGGTCGAACAAGACGATGTTGGAGGGGACGACGTTCTCTTTCATCCGGCAGCAGCACCGGCCGAAGTCGGGCAGATCGTGCCAGCCGGCGATCGCCTCGCGGTCGGTCTCGGGCACACCGAGCCGCGCCGCCATCTCGGCCATCGAGAACACCGTGAACTCGGCCGGCGCGCCGACGAACTCGTCGAGGCACAGCAGCATGTCCGGGAGCTTGCCGACCTCGCCCAGGTAGTAGGCCAGGGTGGCGAGGTCGGGCACGGCGGTCGAGAACGCACGGTAGCGGCCGGGCTCTTTGGCCTTGCTCTTGATCAGCTTGCCGTCAGGGGCGAGCTCGACCTTCTTGTTGGCCGGCCGGCCGTCGAGCGTGCGTAGGATCGTGATCACTTGTCGGTCTGGGGTCTGCGAAGTCATATGAAGGGCTTCCTTCATGGGGGTGAGGGAGAGTCGAACGCCGGCCGGCGCTTCTGCGCCGGCCGGCGTTGCTTTGTCCGCGCGCTCAGTCACCGCACTCGAACGTCAGGCCGAGCTCGTCCGCGAGGTATTCGATCGAGCGGCACGCCGCGATCGGCCGCTTGCGGCCGCGGACATGGACCAGAACCCGGTCGCCGCGGCTGCTCTCAGGCTCGACCGCGATCGCAGTGACCGCCGCGACCGGGATCAGCCACGTGCGTCCGGTCGCATGCGGGGCGCCTTCGCTGTCGAAGGGAAAATCGAGGTCACGTTCGGTGATCTGCAGCCACTTGCCGGCGCTGCGCTCTTGCTCGGGGCGGTCGATCGTGGGCATATCCATCGCGGTATCCTTTCGTGTGCGAGACAGACTTTCCGGCCGCGCTCCCCGAGCGCGGCCGGCGTTTTCTTGTCCGGGTGTCGGGCGGTGCTCGAGCCGAGCCAGTGCCCGAAGTTGTGCCCAACTCAGGGCGAGCAGTGCCCATCTGAGCGCATTTCAGCGCAGTCGGCCGGCGGGAATCCTTAGGATTCCCGCGCCCTCTGACTGTCCTGCCTCAGCCCGGTGGCCTGACCCTGCCGGCCGGCGTCCCGCTGACCTCGAGCTTCACCGAGGAGGTGCTGAGCGCGGCGCTGGCCGCGGAGGGAGCGGGCGAGACGCTCGAACTGCGCCTCGAGCAACCGCGCCTGCCACTCGCCAATCAGAGCGCCGAGGCGACCGAGGTCGCCGTCGAGGCGTTGCGCTACGACCCCGAGAGCGGGCGCTTCAGCGCGCTGCTGGTCGGGACGGTCGGCGACCAGGTCCGCTTTCGTCTGCCGGCCGAGGGCCGCGCGCAGGAGCTGGTCGAGCTGCCCGTCCTCGCCCGGCCGGTTGCCGCCGGTGAGGTCATCGGCGCGGCAGACGTCGACTGGATCACGGCGAGCGCGAGCCGGCTGCGCCCGACCAGCCTGACCGCCGCCGCGCAGCTGATCGGCGCCGAAGCACGCCGGCCGCTGCAGCCCGGGCGGGTGCTGAGCGAGCGCGACCTGCAGGCGCACCGGCTGGTGCTCCGCGGCCGTGCCGTGCAGCTGGTCTACGCCCGGCCCGGCATCAAGCTCGGCGCGCTTGGCATCGCGCAGACCGACGGCGCGCTCGGCGATCTGGTGCGGGTGGTCAACGCCGACAGCCGCCGCCAGCTCCAGGGCGTGGTGATCGGCCCCGATCTCGTCGCCTTCGGTGGCGGCGAGCCGCCGGCGGCCGGCGGCAGCTGACCGGAGACCAGGTGATGATCCGCATTCCCCCGGCCCTCGGCCTGCTCGCGCTGCTCGCGCTCGGGGGCTGCGCCAGCACCTTCGAGCGGCTGGCCAACGTCGGCCAGGCACCGGAGCTCGCGGCGATCGAGAACCCGGTCGAACAGGCGGCCTACCAGCCGGTGTCGCTGCCGATGCCGACCCTGGAGCCCGAGGTCTATCCACCCAATTCGCTCTGGCGCCAGGGCGCCCGCTCCTTCTTCAAGGACCAGCGGGCGCGGACGACCGGCGACGTGCTGACCGTGCAGGTGACGATCGAGGACGAGGCGACGCTTTCGAACGAGACCAGGCGCACACGGAGCAACTCGGACGACCTCTCCGCCAGCCACTTCTTCGGCCTCGAGAGCGAGCTGCCGAACATCCTGCCGGACGCGGTCGACCCGACCAACCTGGTCGATCTGAACAGCAACCTGGAGCACGGTGGCCAGGGCGACGTCAGCCGCAACGAGGACATCAGGCTCAACATCGCGGCGGTGGTCACCCAGGTGCTGCCGAACGGCAATCTGGTGATCCAGGGGCGCCAGGAGGTGCGGGTCAACTTCGAGGTTCGCGAGCTGTACGTCGCAGGCGTGGTCCGGCCCGAGGACATCACGCCGCGCAACACGGTCAGCCACGATCAGATCGCCGAGCTCCGGGTCGCCTACGGCGGCCGCGGCCAGATCACCGACGTCCAGCAGCCGCGGATCGGCGCTCAGGTGCTCGACATTATCCTGCCGTACTGAGGCCGGCTCAGGCCAGCGCGACCCGCAGGCGCGCGCCCGGGCAACCGGCATCGAGCAGCTGCTGGCGTCTGCGTTGCCGCCAGCCCTCAAGCCAACCCGGAACGCTCTCGATCGCCATCGGCCGCGCGAACAGGTAGCCCTGCGCCTGGTCGCAGCCCAGATCGATCACGCTGCGCAGCTGATCGACCGTCTCGACGCCCTCGGCGACGGTCGTCATGTCGAGGCTGGTCGCGAGGCGCACGATCAATTCGGCGATCGCCCGATCGGCATTGCCGCGCGGCAGATTGGCGATGAACGAGCGGTCGATCTTGAGCAGGTCGAGCGGCAGGTCCTTGAGCCGGGCGAGCGATGAATAGCCGACGCCGAAGTCGTCGATCGCAATTCGAACGCCGAGGTTCCGGAGCGCCGTCAGGACGTCGATCGCGCGCTGGTGCTCGATCAGCGCGCCCTCGGTGATCTCGAGGATCAGCGGCGTATGCAGACGACCGTTGAGCCGTCCGACCACGTTAACGAGATCATTTTGGTCGAAGCTCTGGGTCGAGATGTTGACGGCGGTCGGCAGGGTTTCGGAGCGGCCCGCGTCGAGTGCTGAGACCTGAGCCAGCGCGCGGTCGAGCGCCCATTCGGTGATCGGCTCGATCAGTCGGTTGCGCTCGGCGAACGGCACGAACTCCTCCGGCCTGAGCACGCCGCGCGCCGGATGGTTCCAGCGCAGCAGCGCCTCCCAGCCGCAGACCTCGAGATCGGCCAGCTCGATCACCGGCTGGTAGACGAGCTCGAGCTGACCATCGCGCAGCGCGATCCGAAGCTCACTCTCCAGCAGGCGGCGTTCGGTCGCGACCTTCTGCATGCGCGGATCGAACAGTCCCCAGGTGCCCCGGCCCGCGCCTTTGGCGGCGTAGAGCGCCATGTCGGCGCGCGCCAGCAGCTGGTCGCCATCGCGCGCGTCCTCGGGAAAGGTCGCGATCCCGATGCTGGTGCCGATGTGGGCCTCGACGCCGCCGACATGGAGCGGCCGGGACACCGCTTCGGTCAGGCGCTCAGCCAGCGCGATGCTGTCGGTCGGGCTCGCGGCCTGATCGGAGATCACGGCGAATTCGTCGCCGCCCAGGCGGGCCAGCACGTCGCTCCGGCGGACCTGCGCGCGCAACCGGCGGGCGGTCTGGCGAAGCACGAGATCACCGGTCTGATGGCCGACGCTGTCGTTGATCTCCTTGAAGTGGTCGAGATCGAGCAGCAGCAGCGCGAAGCCGCCGCCGGTCCGCTGGGCGCGCTCGATCATCCGGCGCAGCTCGTCAGCCAACGCCGCCCGATTGAGCAAGCCCGTCAGCGGATCGCGCAGCGCCGCGCGCTGCAGGGCCCGCTCGGCGCGCCGACGGGCGCCGGCATCGCGCAGGACCATCACGTAGCGAGTGGCCTGGTTGGCGAGGTAGCGGCGGATCCGGCTCTCGATGATGATCGTGTGGCCGTCGCGATGGCGGCCGAGCAGGATGCCCTCCCAGACCGCCTGGCGGGTGGCCCGGGGACCCAAGGTGCGCAGGATCGAGTCCAGAACTTTGCGCTCGCCGCGCGCCACGAACAGGTTGCTCACCGACCGGGCGATCAGTTGATTGGCGCGATAGCCGAACAGCCCGGCGGTGGCCGCGTTCAGGTTGAGGATGCGCCACTTCTCGTCCACGACCACGACCGCATCGCCGACCGTATCGAGGATCCCCCGCAGTTCGGCGCGCGCATCGTACGGCATGATCCACCCTTCCCGGCGCAAAGTGCGCACCTGGAAAAATCAACTAAAGCTGGTTGATTGTCGCAACTCATCCAATCATAAGCTACCTGCTCTGTCGAGCGCCGTCTCGCCGGCCCCGGACTGTGGCCGGCGGCGCGGGCCCGAAGCCACGACCGGAGGATGAATATGGTCGCTGACGACCAGGGTCGAGCTCGCGCGGCGCGCGCCGGGCTGCGCCAGCTCGATCAGAGCGCATCGCCGCGGCTGATCGTCGGCATCGGTGCCTCGGCGGGCGGGCTCGAGGCCTACCAGGTCTTCTTCAAGCACATGCCGCCGGACAGCGGCATGGCCTTCGTCCTGGTCCAGCACCTTTTCCGCAAGCGTCCGAATCCGCTGACCGAGCTCCTCGGCCGCCACGCCGGTATGCCGGTGCGCGAGGCGATGGACGGGATGGCGATCGAGCGCGATCAGATCTACGTCATCCCGCCCAATGCTCTGCTCACGGTCGAGGACGGCCGGTTGCGCGCCCGCGTGCCCCTGGAGCTTCGCGAGCGTCAGAGCGTGATCGACCGGTTCTTCATCTCGCTCGCCGAGGACCAGGGCCACAATGCGGTCTGCATCGTTCTTTCCGGCGCCGGCCATGAGGGCACGATCGGGGTCAAGGCGGTCAAGGAGCACGGCGGGCTGACGATCGCCCAGGACGTCCAGTCGGCGGCCCATCCGAGCATGCCCGGGAGCGCCGCGGCGTCGGGCTGCGTCGACATGGTCCTCGATGTCGCCAAGATGCCGGAGGCCCTGAACAGCTACGCCGCCAATCTAGGCCGGATCGACGGTCTCGGGCACAGCGCCTCGCTCGTGGCGAGGTCCCCCGATCATCTCGGCCGCATCTTCGAGCTGCTGCGCCGGCAGAAGAAGCACAATTTCAGCGAGTACAAGGAGCCTACCATCCTGCGCCGGATCCGGCGGCGCATGCAGGTGCTGCAGATCGCCGACGTCGGCGTCTACGTCGAGCATCTGGAGGCCGACCCGGGCGAGGTCGAGCAGTTGTTCCGAGACCTGTTGATCGGCGTCACGCACTTTTTTCGCGACCCGGCGGCGTTCCAGGCGCTGGCGCGCAGGGCGATCACGGAGATTGTCGAGCGCAAGGGTCCGGGCGAACGGATCCGGTTGTGGGTGCCGGGATGCGCATCGGGCGAGGAGGCGTACTCGCTCGGCATGCTGCTCCTGGAAGAGCTGCAGCAGCGGCCGAACGCGCCGCAGGGCCAGATCTTCGCCACCGACATCGACGAGGACGCCTTGGCTGCGGCCCGCGCGGGTATCTATCCGGCGGCCGTGGTCGCCGAGGTGCCGCCGCGCCTAGTCGAGCGCTATTTCGTCGCGGAGGCAGGCGGCTATCGGGTGACCAAAAGCTTGCGTGAACTGTGCATCTTCGCGGTCCAGGACGTGATCGCCGATCCGCCGTTTTCCCGGCTCGACCTGATCTCCTGCCGCAACTTGTTGATCTATCTCGCTCCGCAGCTGCAAAACCGGGTCATTCAGCTGTTCCACTACGCCTTGCGCGAGGACGGCTTCCTGTTTCTCGGCTCGGCCGAGAACCTCGGCAGCCACGGCCGCCTGTTCGCGCCGCTCGACCGCAAGCACCGCGTCTACCGCTGGCGGATCGCGCGCACGATGAGCCGCGCCGGACTTTCCTGCGGGCGCCTTCGCACGCCGGGCGGGCGCGCCACAGCAGCTGCGGCGGCTCCCCGCGCCTGAGCCGTCGCCGGGCCAATGGGCCCACGAGCTCGTGCTCCAGCGCTACGCGCCTGCCTACCTCGTGGTCGACGAGCATCTCGACGTGGTCGAGTTCTCGAGCGGTCTGGCGTTTTTCCTCGACCCGGCCGGCGGTGCCGCCAGCCTGAACGTGCTGGGCCTCGTGCACGAGCAGCTGCGCATGGACCTGCGCACGGCCTTGCAGAAGGCGAAGACGACCCGGAGCCCGGCGATGCAGGCCGCAGTCCGGATCGTTCGCAACGGCGAGCAGCGCTCGGTTGATCTGATCGTCGAGCCGCGGGCCACCGACGACCAGGCGGTCGGTTACTATGTCGTCATCTTCAAAGCCGCCGCGGTCGCCGCCGACGATCGCGAGCGATTGCCTGACGGCGCCCAGGAGGGCAGCGTCGAGGAACTCGAGCAGGCGCTCAGGGCAACCCGAGAGCGGCTGGAATCCGCGATCGAGCAGCTGGAGACCTCCAACGATGAGCTCGCATCCTCGAACGAGGAGCTGCTGTCGATGAACGAGGAGCTGCAGTCGAGCAACGAGGAGCTCGAGGCCTCGCAGGAGGAGCTGCAATCGCTGAACGAGGAGCTGGAGACGATCAACGCCCAGCTCGCCGACAAGGTCGAGGAGCTCGACCGGGCCCAGACCGACCTCGTCAACCTGCTCGAGAGCACGGCGATCGCGACCCTGTTCCTCGGCTCCGATCTGACGATCAAGCGCTTCACGCTGGGGCTGGGCGAAGTGATCGCGCTGCTGCCGGGCGACGAAGGTCGCTTCCTCGGCGATTTCGCACTCAAGTTCGAGCACCCGGAGTTGCTCGACGATGTCCGTGCAGTGGTCACCGACAGCGTCGGCCGGCAGGTCGAGGTCGCCCGGCACGAGGATGGTCGAGTGTTCCTGTTGCGCATCACGCCCTATCGCATCTCAGATCACACGACCGATGGTGCCGTGCTGAGCTTCATCGACATCTCGCATCTGAAGGACGTCGAGCGCCAGGCAACGCGCCGACGCCACCCTCGCCGCGAGCGGGGCCAGGATCTTCGAGCATCGGGCGCGGCCCGGACGCTAGCAGGCGATCGTGCAGCTCAGCGACGCGCGGCCAGCGGATTGAGCCGGCCGAGATCCTGGAAAGTGCCGGCCATCCGGGCGCGGAGCTTGCCGAAGCGCATGACGTTGTCGAGCCGGCGCTCGAGGAACGCCCAGGTGTCGGCAAGCCCCTCGGAGCGGTCGTCCAGCCAGAACAGGAAGGTGCTGGTCCAGACCGCCGCGAGCAGCGCCCGTTTGGTATAGTAGCTGGCGTCGGCAGGGCGGTCGCCCGCGGTCTCCCAGATCAGGTCGACGGTGCGCCACAGGCTGGTGGTCGCGGCAATCGCGTTGCCCGGCAGCCAGCGCGCCGCGGTCGCCCGGCGGAGCGCCTCGCGATGCGGGGTCAGGGTCGCGAGACGGGCCCGCACCAGCTCGGCGATCCGCTTGTGCGTGCGCAGGCGCGCGAGCCCGGCCAAGTCGGTTCGGGCGAGCATCTGGCGGTCGGCCCAGTCCTCGAGATGGATCAGAAGATCGTCGCCGCCGCGCGGGAACAGACGCCGGGCAAGGCCGATGTCCATGCCCAGGTCGGCGGCGCCGGCGCGTAGCGAGCGGCGGCACCAGCCGTCGAACGGAACGTGCACGAGCGCGGCGCCAAGCAGGCGGTCGCGCTGCTCCTGGCGGCTCGCCGCGGCGGTCATCGCTCAACCGCCTCCGGCTCGCCCGCGACCGCGAGGTGGCGGAGTTCGCTCTCGAACGCGAGCTGGCGCAGGTCGGGCATGCGCATCGGGAACAGGATGCCGTTCAGGTGGTCGACCTCGTGCTGCACGACGCGGGCGTGGAGTCCCTGCGCCTCGCGTTCGATCGGCTGGCCGCTCGGCGCGAGCCCCCGGTAGCCGATCCGACGGTGGCGCGGCACCATTCCGCGAATGCCGGGGATCGAGAGGCAGCCTTCGAGGTCGAGCTCCAGCGCGTCGTCGAGCGGCTCGAGCTCGGGGTTGATCAGCGCGATCGGGGCGCGGCCCGGGGCGTCGTCCCGCGTCTCGAGGTCGAGGACCAGGATCAGGCGCAGCGGCTGATAGACCTGCGGCGCCGCCAGCCCGATCCCGTCGGCATCGCGCATGGTCTCCAGCATGTGGCCGATCAGGCGGTGGACCCGCTCGGCGGTCGGATCCTCGATCGGGGCCGCCGGCCGGAGCAGGACCGGGTGGCCCATGCGAGCGATCTTGAGCAGCGCCATCGCTACGGTTTAAGCCTGAATGGCGCTCCGGGGAAGGTGCGACCTTGGGCGCCGCGCCGGGCGACCAGCGGTAAAGGCTTTCCTAACCGCGGCCGCCCATGCTAGGAAGCGCGCGGGGCCGATCCCATCGGATGCGGCCGCTTGGTGCTGACCGCAATATGGGAGATGATGCCCGGTGGAAGTTCAGGTTCGCGACAACAATGTCGATCAGGCGCTGCGTGCGCTCAAGAAGAAGATGCAGCGGGAAGGCCTGTACCGCGAGATGAGGATGCGCCGTCACTATGAGAAGCCCTCGGAGAAACGGGCGCGCGAGAAGGCAGAAGCGATCCGGCGGTTCCGTAAGCTGCAACGCAAGCGCCGCGAACGCGACGAGATCTGACGGCCGGCCGCTCAGGCAAGGACCACCGTCGGCCGGTTGCGCACCGGGAAATTGACCGAGTTGGCGATGAAGCACTCCGCGTGGGCCTGCGCGTGCAGCGCCGTAGCCCGCTCCAGATTGCCGGAGGCGATCGTCACGCGCGGCGCCAGCATCACCTCGACGAAGCGCATCTTGCCATCCTTGATTGCCATCGTGCCGCTCGCCTCGTCCTCGTAGGCCGCGACCTCGATGCCGGCGCGCGCGCACAGCGCCAGGTAGCTCAGCAGGTGGCAGCTGGCGAGCGCCACCACCAGCAGGTCCTCCGGGTTGTACTTGGCGGGGTCGCCGCGAAACACCGAGTCGGACGAGCCCTCGAGCGGCGGCTTGCCGGCGACCTCGGCCCGCCAGGCGCGGACGTAGCTGTCGTAGGTCCGGGTCGAACCGGCGCTCGCGCCGGTCCAGGTCAGATGCGCGGCGAAGTGATGCTCCTTGGCCATGCCCTCACTCCGATCAGTGCAGCTTGAGCTGCGGCCGGGTGCGCCGGTGCAAAAGGTTGGCGAGCGCTGCCAGCGTCACCCAGCGCAGCCCATGCAGCGCCAGCTGGTGCTTCTGGTATAACGAAAGGTAGGCCAGACGCGCGAGTCGGCCCTCGATCGTGATGCTCTTGATCAGCTTGCCCATCAAGGTGCCGAGCGTGCTCGAGCTCAGCGAGATCAGCGAGCCGTAGTCGCGGTAGACGAACGGCAGCGGCGCCCGGCCGTCGAGCCGCCGCTCGAGCGAGCGGGCCAGAAGCTGGGCCTGCTGATGCGCGGCCTGGGCGCGCGGCGGCACCGGCCGCTCGGCGCCCGGCAGGCGACAGGCGGCGCAGTCGCCGAGCGCGAAGATGTGCTCATCGCGGCTGGTCCTGAGCGTCGCATCGACCACCAGTTGATTGTTGTGGTCGACCTCGAGGCCGTCGAGCCCGGCTAGCCAGTCGGCGCCCTTGACGCCCGCGGTCCAGACGATCAGGTCGGCCGGAATCGAGCTGGCCGTTCCGGGTGTGCACGCCTTCGCTGGTCACTCGATCGACCTGCTCGGCGGTGCGCACCTCGACCCCGAGCGCGCGTAGCTGCCGCTCGGTCGCGACCTGGAGGCGTTCCGGCAGCGCCGGCAGCACCGAGGGCGCCGCCTCGATCAGCCGGACGTCGACGTCGCGGTCGGGATCGATACCCCGCAGGCCGTAGCCGACCAGCTCGCGGGCGGCGTGGCGGAGCTCGGCCGCGAGCTCGACGCCGGTGGCGCCGGCGCCGACGACCGCAAAGCGCAGCCGCCGCCCGGCCCCCGACGACGCCTCGGCATGGCCGCGCAGGAACCGGCCGAGGATCAGCCGATGGATGCGCTCCGCCTGCGCGGCGCTGTCCAGGAACAGGCAGTGCTCGCGCACCCCTGGCACGCCGAAGTCGTTGATGCTGCTGCCGACCGCGAGCACCAGCGTGTCGTAGCCGAGCCGCCGGCGCGGCCCGCTCTCGGCGCCGCCCGGGTCCGCGACCGGATCGAGGACGATTTCCCGGCGGGCCCGGTCGAGGCCACACATGCGGCCGGGCTCGAACGCGAAATGATGCCGGCGCGCGTGCGCGAAGTAGTCGAGCCCGTCGCTTTCGGCCGCCAGCGTCCCGGCTGCGACCTCGTGCAGCAGCGGCTTCCAGATGTGGGTCAGCGCACAGTCGACCAGCGTCACCAGCGCCCGGCCGCGCCGGCCGAGACGGTTGCCGAGCCGGGTCGCGAGGACGAGGCCGCCGGCGCCGCCGCCGACGATCACGATCTGGTGCGCGAGCGCTGCCGCCGCCGCGACCGCCGTTTGCGGGCTCACCGTCGGCTCGGTCTGCCGCACCAGAGCCTCCGGCGCCGGCTCCCGGACAAGCTTGGTGGCGGGCTGGACCATGCTGCTGCTCCTCACGGACCGGTGCGGACCGCCGCATCCACAGTAGCCCGCCGCGCGGGTCGTGTCAGCGACCAACGAGCCGGCCACCCTTCAGATCGTGACCGAGGCATCGTTCTGGTAGGCCCATTGCTGCAATGCAGCAATTCATTTCGAGCTGGCCCTGGCAGGAGCCTTTTTGGTTCATGCTGCGGCGCAAAGAGGTAAAGAAAGCGGCGCCCGGTCTTGGCTCAAGAAAAGGGCGCCGCATGCAGGTCGGGGGCAACGCTGCCGCGCGCGCCCTTCACGCCGCCGGCGGCGGACGAGCCAGGAACTCGTCGACTGCCGCGGCCATCGTCTGAAACACGGCACCCTGCCGCAGCAGGCCCTGGATCAGATCTTCCAGCATCAGCATCCGGTGGCCACGGCCGATCACGAACGGGTGACAGGTGTAGGTCAGGATGCCCCAGTCCAGCGTGCGCGTCATGTAGCGAAAGTCATCCAGCCAGTTCTGGAGCACGCCCGCGGCCGGCATCAGCCCCTGCAGCACCGCCTCCTTGGTGCGCACGAACTCGAAATGCGGGTAGTCGTCGAGGGTCCAGCTGATCGGCATCTCGACCAGCGGGGTCGGCTCGCCGAACTGAAACGCACGGTCGAGGTGCGCGACATCGCCCCGGCGCGCCAGGTAGGGTGTGTAGTCGTCGCCCATCATGCTGGATTCGTAGTCGAAGCCCTGCTCGAGCAGCAGCTCGATCGTGTGCGGGCTGAGATCCCAGGCCGGCGAACGATAGCCGCGCGCCTGCCGGCCGCACAAGCGCTCGATCGCGCGATTGCCCCGGATCAGCCCACCCTCCTCCTCGGCGCGCGTGAGCGCCGCCGGCGGCAGGTGGTTCCAGCCGTGATGGCCGATCTCATGACCGGCCGCGACCAGCTGCCGGCAGGCCTCGGGGTAGGTCTCGATGATCACGCCGGGGACGAACCAGGTCGAGAGGATGCCGTACTTGGCGAGCAGGGCCAGGATTCGCCTGGCGCCGATGATGCCGAACTCGCCGCGCGAGATCGGCGTCGGCGTGGTCATGCCACGCGCCACCCAGCCCGACATCACGTCGAAATCAAAGGTCAGACAGGCGATATATCGGGTCATGGCAATCTCCCGCTGGCGCACGCGGGGTCGCTGGAGGTGGAGCCGCGCCCGAGCCGTTGTCCTGGTCCGGCTCGACGGTCGCGTCGGCTCAATTATATGCCCAGGCCCGCAGCCTGAGCAATCAACTATAAAGGCAGAGTAGAATGGCCGCTGGTCTGGCCGGCCGCAGCGGCCGACGCCGTGCCGGCCGCAGGCTACGCAACCTGAACGCGCTTGGCCTGGCGGCGCCGCTCGCCGGCGCCGAGCTGGCGCTTGCGCAGCCGGACCGAGAGCGGAGTGACCTCGACCAGCTCATCGTCATCGATGTAGGCGAGCGCGGCCTCGAGGGTCAGCGTTCGCGGCGGGGTCAGCAGCACGTTGTCGTCGCGGCCGGCGGCGCGGATGTTGGTCAGCTGCTTGGACTTGAGCGGGTTGACGTCGAGGTCGGTCGGCCGGCTGTGCTCGCCGATGATCATGCCCGGATAGACCATCTCGCCCGGGCCGATGAACATCACGCCACGGTCCTCGAGGTTCCAGAGCGCGTAGCCAACCGCCGGGCCCTGCTCGAGCGAGACCAGCACGCCCGCGCGCCGGCCTTCGATCTCGCCCTTGAACGGCGCGTAGCCGTGGAACAGCCGGTTGAGCACGCCGGTGCCGCGGGTGTCGGTCAGGAACTCGCCGTGGTAGCCGATCAGCGCGCGCGAGGGGGCGAGGAACACCAGCCGCTGCTTGCCGCTGCCGGCCGGCCGCATCTCGACCAGATCCGCCCGGCGCCGGCCGAGCTTCTCGACCACGGGGCCGACGAACTCCTCGTCGAGGTCGATCACGACCTCCTCGACCGGCTCGAGCGTCTTGCCGGTCTTGGGGTCGGTCTGGAGCAGCACGCGCGGCCGGCCGACCGCGAGCTCGTAGCCTTCGCGGCGCATGGTCTCGATCAGGACCGCGAGCTGCAACTCGCCCCGGCCGGCGACCTCGAAGGCATCGCGGCCGCCGGCCGCGCTGACCCGGATCGCGACGTTGCCCTCGGCCTCGCGCTGCAGGCGCTCGGCGATCAGGCGCGAGCTGACCTTGCTGCCCTCCTGGCCGGCGAGCGGGGAATCATTGATGCCGAAGGTCATCGCGAGCGTCGGCGGGTCGATCGGCTGCGCCGGCAGCGCGGTCTCGACCTCGAGATCGCAAAGCGTATCGGCGACCGTGGCCTTGTCGAACCCGGCCAGAGCCACGATGTCGCCGGCGCCGGCATCCTCGAGCCCGACCCGCTCCAGGCCGCGGAACGCGAGGATCTTGGTCACCCGGGTCTGCTCGAGCAGCGCGCCGTCGCGGGCCAGCGCCTGGAGCGTGACGTTTGGCTGGATACGGCCGGATTCGATCCGGCCGGTCAGCAGACGGCCGAGATGCGGGTCGCGCTCGAGCGTGGTCGCGAGCATGACGAACGGCCTGTCCGGATCGACCTTGGGCGGGGCGACGTGACGGCGGATCAGCTCGAACAGAGGCGCCATGCCGGCGCTCCGCGGGTCCTTGGGGTCCACGGTCGCCCAGCCTTCGCGGGCGGACGCGAACAGGGTCGGGAAATCGAGCTGCTGATCGGAGGCGCCGAGCGCCGCAAATAGGTCGAACACCTCGTCGTGCACGGCGTGCGCGCGCTGGTCCGCCCGGTCGACCTTGTTGATCACGACGATCGGCCGCAGACCGAGGCGGAGCGCCTTGCCGAGCACGAACTTGGTCTGCGGCATCGGGCCCTCGGCGGCGTCGACCAGCAGCAGCACGCCATCGACCATCGAGAGGATGCGCTCGACCTCGCCGCCGAAATCGGCATGGCCCGGCGTGTCGACGATGTTGATCCGGGTGCCGTGCCAGGCGACCGACGTGCATTTGGCAAGGATCGTGATGCCGCGCTCGCGCTCCAGGTCGTTGGAATCGAGGGCCCGCTCGGCGACCTTCTGGCCGGCGCGGAAGGTGCCGCTCTGCTGAAGGAGGCGGTCGACCAGCGTGGTCTTGCCGTGATCGACGTGGGCAATGATCGCGATATTGCGGAGGTCCATGGCGGGGCCGCCCAATAAAAAGCGGCCCGATCGCCCGGGCCGCGCTGGCCTTGGATATAGGCGCTTGCGCTACCGGCACAAGCCGTGCGACGCACACTTTGCCGGCGCGGGGCGGGCATGTGACGCTTTCAAGCAACCGGAGTGAGCCAAACGATGCGCTGCGAAGTGGTCGCCGTCGGCACCGAACTGCTGCTCGGCCAGATCGTCGACAGCAACGCGGCCTGGATCGGCGAGCAGCTGGCGCTCGCCGGCATCGACTCGCACTTCCAGACCAAGGTGGGGGACAATCTGGCGCGGATCGTCGCCTGCATCCGGCTGGCGCTCGAGCGGAGCGATGCCGTGATCATGTGCGGCGGGCTGGGGCCGACCCAGGACGACATCACGCGCGAAGCGATCGCCTCGGTCATGGGCGTGCCGCTGGTCCGGAGCGAGGAGCTGGTCCAGAAGATCACGGCGCTGTTCGCCTCGCGCGGGCGGGTGATGGCGGCCAACAATCTCCGCCAGGCGGACGTCCCGGTCGGCGCCACGCCGATCCCGGAGATGCCGGGCACCGCGCCCGGGCTGATCTGCCCGCTCGGCGATCAGGTGATCTACGCCGTGCCCGGCGTGCCGTACGAGATGCGGACCATGGTCGGGGCGACCGTGATCCCGGACCTGCAGCGCCGCGCGGGCCTGCGCGCGGTGATCCGGAGCCGGGTGCTGCGCACCTGGGGACAGACCGAATCCGGGCTCGCGGAAACGCTCGGCCCGCGGATCGAGGAGCTCGACCGGCTCGGCAACCCGACGCTCGCTTTCCAGGCGAGTGGGATCGAGGGCATCAAGGTCCGGATCACCGCCAAGGCGGCGGACGATGCTGCCGCCGAGGCCATTCTGGCGGCCGAGGAGGCCTCGCTGCGCACGCTGCTCGGCGACTATGTGTTCGGGTCGATGATCAGACCATGGAAGCGGTCGTGCTCGATCTGCTGCGCGAGCGCGGCCTGAGCCTTGCGGTCGCGGAATCGGTGACCGGCGGGCTGGTCGGGCGCGCCTGACCGCGACCACGGGCGCCGGCGATGTCCTGCGCGGCGGCCTCGTCGCTTATGCGAGCGATCTCAAGTTCAAGCTTCTGGGCGTGCCCGAGGGACCCGTGGTCAACCTGGAGACGGCAGCGGCGATGGCCGCAGGAGTGCGCCGGCTGCTCGAGGCCGAGGTCGGCATCGCGACCACCGGGGTCGCCGGGACCGACCGAGCAGGAAGGCCAGCCGGTCGGCACCGTCTTCCTCGGGTTGGCGCTCGGAGATCAGGTCGAGTCGACGGTCGTGCGGCTGCCGGGCGATCGCCATCGGATCAGCCAGTACGGCGTGATCAGCCTGCTCAATTTCCTCCGTCTGCGTCTGCTCGCCTCGCCGGCCGGTTAGGGCTGCGGTCGTCAGCTCGGCAAAGCTTCGAGCACCTGGTCGAGCGCCTCCTCAAGTTTCTGATTTTCCTGCTCGAGGCGTTGCAGCTCCGCCGGCTCGACCTGCGCGGCGCGCCAGACGCTGATGCTCGGCTTCCAGCTCGCGCAGTTGCGCGCTCAGGCGGTCCAGCTCGGCCTGATCGACGCCCTGGCGCTCGCGCAGCTGCTGCAGCGTGCGCTCCTGGTCGATCAGGCGCTCGTTCAGCGCGCGCTGGCGTTCGCGCAGCGCCCGCTCCTCGGCATCGAGCTGCGCCGCCTCGCGCGCGAGCCGATCGTTCTCGGCCTGGAGCGCCGCGACCCGCTGCTCGCTCGCCGCAGCCTCGGACCGGAGCGCCTCGGTATCGCTCTCGTAAGCGCCGGTTATTTTGTTCGCAAAGCCCGAGAAGAAGCCCGCCTCGCCCGGGTCGCGGGTCGGAGCGCAGGCCGCGAGCAGCAGCAGGCTAGCGCCTGCCAGCGGTCGGATCGCAAAGGCTCGGATCATGCCGGTCACCCTCACGACACCACCGGCGCGCTGACCGCGTCCGGGATCGAGCCGATCGCTGCGGCGAGCGTGTCGAGCTGCTCCTGGAGCGCATTGCGCTTGCTCGCCAGCGCATCGCGCTTCGCCGAGAGGCCGCCGACGTTGGCCCCCTTCTCGCGCAGGCCGGCGATGTCCTTGTCCATCAGCTCGACGTTGCCCGAGCTTTCCTTGATCAAGGCTTGCAGCGCCGCGATGTCACCCTGGATCGAGGCGAGCTGGTCGCCGTATTGCTCGGCCGTGATCTGCTGGCTCGCGTATTCGGCGTTGAGCGCCCGTCTTCCCCTTCCTGCGCCGCCGTTGCCCGCGTTCACTGGCCCGGCGGGCAGAGTTGGCTCGACCAGGGCTCGACCGCGTGCTCGCTCGTGCACAAGGTACGCAGATCGACCTCCGCCTCGCTCATGCCGGCGTCGATCGCCCGCTGATAGTAGATCGCCGCCTGCTCGGGGTTGGGCCGCGGAAAATGGCGAGCTCTCGGCACTGTAGTATGCCGGATCGTACCAGCGGCCGACCGCCAGGATCGCCGGCCCGTGGCCCTGCCTCATCGCCTCCTCGAAGGCGAGCAGCGCGGTCTCGAGTCGCCCGCCGCGGCCGCGCCCTGGCCGAGCTCGAACAGCCGCTCGCCGGCCGGCTCAGCGGTGCTGCGGATGCAGCGAGCAGCTCCGCGCGCCAGTCGCGCGCCGGCTCCGGCGGGCGCTGGTCGCGACGGCTGCTTGCGGCGGCTCGGGCGGCTCGGGGGCGGCTGGGAGCTCGGGGATCCGCGGCGGCGCGGGCGGCGGCGGCTCGCCGAACCGATCGAGCAGCCCGAACTGCCAGGCGCCGCCGGCGATCAGCAGCAGCGCCAGCAGGCCGAGCGCGAGCGGCAGCCAGCGCCGCGCTTGGGCCTGGCACCGGCGGCGGGCGTCGGTGGCGGCGGCTCGGGCGGGATCGGCTCGGTGCGGCGTCGGCTCGGGCGCAGCGGCGACAGGCTCCGGCGCGGCGGCTCGCTGGCGGCGGCGGCGCGGCCGGCGCTCGGCGGCGGCCGGGGGCGCCGCCGGGCGGGCGGTCGCCGCCGCGGCGGGCGCGCGGGTCGGCCAGCGCCACGCTCAGGTCGGCCGCGCCCGGCGAGGGCGCGATGTCGGGCCAGTAGCTCCGCAGCGTGAGGCCGAGCGCCGGCAGCTCGAGCTCGATCGGCGCGTCGGCCGCCATCCGGTCGACCACCGCCGGACCGACCTTGAGCACGACCGTGCCCGCCTCGTCCACGACCGCGTCGGGCTCGAGCAGCGCCGGGCTGTTCTGCCAGCCCTGCGGGCCCAGATGCTCGGGCTCGGCGTCGAGCCGGCGCAGCCGGAAGCGCGCATCGGCCGAGCTGGCGCGAGGCCCTCGAGCCGCAGCCGCGCGTGGCCGGGCGGCGCGCCGGTGTCCTCCTCGATCGTCAGGCCGACCTGGTCAGCCATGGCCCGCGCCGCCGTCCCCCGAGGCCCTGGATCAGCTGCCGATCCGCAGGTTCTGCTCGAGGTCGACGGTCTGGCCCTGGTTCTGGGTCGCGTTGTCGCGCACCAGCTGGACGAACGCGAATACCCAGTCGGTGATGTAGGTGTCGGTGTAGGGCAGGGTTCCGGGCCGAGCTCGCGCGGCGTCGTGGCGCGACCTCCCGCGGCGCGAACACCGGGCGCGAGCTGCTCGCCGTCCTCGACCTTGGGGCGCCGCTCGGGCGGGTCCTGGTCGAAGCCGAGCCTGGCGACGAAGCGATTGATCAGCGTCGCGGCGAGCAGCGCGGGCTTGGCCGGGTTGCTGCGCTCGATGTAGGTGAAGCGGCGCACCGCGGCGGCGACCTGGTCGGCCAGCGCGCGGCGCCTGGCGCCGCCGATCAGCTCGCTCGGTGAGCTCGGCGAGGCTCGTGCTCTCGAGCTGGAGGCTGTGGCACAGGCGCGCGTTGGCGGGCGTCTTGTGCAGGCGCTGCATCCAGTGCTTGAGCGCGGCCTCGGCGAGCAGCTCCTCGCGGGTGCGCGCGATCACGGCGCCGGCGGCGCCGTTGCCGCCGGCGCGCGGCCGCCTCCGGGCGTCGGGACGCCCGGCGGCAGCGGGCGCGGCCGGCGCGCCGCCGCGGTCTGCGGCTGGCTGACGATCACGGTGTCCTCGGGCGGCTGCGCCTCGACCCGGTAGAGCACGTCGGCGAGCTCGTCGGCCGGCACCTGGAGCGCCCGCAGCAGATGGCCGAAGCGGCCGAGATCGGCGGTGCCGTAGAGCTCCTCCACGATCTGGCCGGCGACCGCGAGGCGCTGCTCGAGGCGCTCCTCGAGGTCGTCCGAGACGTGGAAGCGCCTCAGGCGCTCGGCTCATCTGCTCGCGCAGGCTCGCGAGCCGGCTTCGCGACCTGGCTCTGCTTGAGCTCCGGATTGCAGACCGGGGCGAGCGCGCCGGCGAGATAGCCGACCCCGCCGTCGTTGAGCTTGAGCGCCTCGTCCCAGGCGCGCGCCGGGTCGTGGAAATGCGTCCGCACCGCGCCGACGCCGAGGTAGGAGGCCTTGAGGTCGTCGAGGTACTGCTCGCGGTCCGCGCGCACGCCTGACCTCGCGCTGGCGGCCGGGATCGGCCGGGTCCTTCTCGTAGACGATGATCGTCTCGGCCGGGTAGTTGGGATTGCGCAGCCAGTAGCAGTTGGCGAACGGCTTGCCCGGCGTCCACTCGCCGGGCCACTCGTGGGCCTTGCCGAAGGAGCCGGTGAGCGACGCCTCCATGCGGTTCTTGAAGCGGGTGCCCGGGACTGTCGCTGTCGCCGCCCGCCTTCTCGACGAAGTGGGTGTCGAACTTGGTCAGCACGAAGAACAGCACGCAGGGCTTGCCCTGGCGCTCGGCCGGCGTCGCGCCGTGGGAGAGCGCGATCCAGTGGTCGATCATGTCGGGCAGCGTCGTGACCTCGAGGTTGGACGGCGGGATGCAGAGCAGCATCGAGGTCAGCTCCTGCTCGGCGACGTAGCGGTCGAACAGGTAGGCGACCTTGCCGCGCAGGAAGGTCTCCTTGAGCGCGTCCTCCTTGGTGCAGGAACTCGGCGAGCGGCAGCGGCTGGCGCGAGCGCGCGCCCGGGAAGTCGAGCAGATCGGTGTGCTCGAAGAACGGCCAGGGCTGCTCGGCCATGACGATCCTGAGCTCGGCGGTGAGCGCCGTGATCACCGGCCGCGGCAGCTGCACCGGCGCGCCCGGTGAAGCTCCGGATCGCGAGCGGCTCCTGGCCCTCGCGGCCGAGGCCGGCGAGCGTCGCGACGTCGATGATGCTGCGGTCGCGCGGGATCAGCGCCTCGATCGGGCAGAACGCCTCGGCGGCGTGGCCAAGCCGCTCGAGCGCGGCGAGCAGCGTCCGGGACAGGTAGGAAAAGCGCTCGTGGCCGCCCCAGAGCAGGCAGAACAGCTCGGTCCGGCCGTCGCCATCGAGCTTGGGCGCGAGCGTCGCGGCCTCGTCCCAGAAGCTCGCCAGCGCATTCGAGATAGGGCACGCCCGCGAACTGCTGCTCGAAATACTCCTGGATGTCCCAGACGTCCTCGTCGCTGAGGCCCGGGCTGCGGCGGCCCGGCGGCCGCGCGGGCGCGCGCGAGCACCGCATCGATGCGCTCGGCCGTCGGCAGCGGTCTCGGCCTTGAGGTCGCCATCGAGGAAGAAGGTGTTGCCGATGATCTTGACGATGTCGGCGGCCGAGAGCAGGCGCAGGCAGACCGGGTGGCCCGGCGGGTGCGCGCTGGGCGCGGATCGAGAAGCGGGTGACGAGGCCGGTCGATTCCTTCTCGCCGACCGGGTTGATCTCGCGGATGAAGTCGCGCGCGCTGGCCCTCGAACAGGCTCGGTCAGCGGCTGGTCGCTCGGCGCCGGCGAGCACCGAGACCAGATAGGACTTGCCGGCCTGGCTCGGGCCGAACACGCCGACGCACATCGGCCGCTCGACCGCGGCCTCGAGCTTGCGCGCGGTGGTCGTGAAGCGGCGGAACTCGCGGGTCGAGCACCGGCCGCTCGGCGCCGACCGTGGCCTGGTTCGGCGCGACGTCTCGAACCAGTCGATCGCGGCGCCGCGCGTGCTCGGCGGTCTGCCGGCAGGCCTGGCGACGAGCTCGGCATCGTCCGCCATGACGTCCTCCTCCCTCAGCGCACCGCGAGGATGCCGGTGTCGAGCCAGTAGGCGTCGTCGGAGCCCAGCGTCTGCAGGCGCAGCACCACGTCGCTGCGTGCGCAGCGTGCCGCCCTGGGCGTCGACCACCTCGACGATCTCGAACTCCTCCTTGACCTGCCTCGGCGGTCCTGGCGAGCGCTCTCTCCTGGCGCACTCGGACTCGTCAGTCGGGGTCGGCGTCGAACTCGGCGCGCTCGAGGGTCACGGTGAACGGCTTCGGCTGGCTCGACGCGCGCTGCGGATTGGCGAACTTCAGGCTGTAGAGCGGGCTCGCCATCCAGCGCTCGAGCGGCAGCTGGCGAAAGCCGATGCGCATCGGCGCGGACAGCCGCATCTGCGGCGCTGGCCGGCGCCTGCGTCGCCTTCTTGTCGAGGTCGAGGTCCTGGAAGATCAGCTTGTCGTCGAGGATCTGGCCGGTGAGCTCCATCTCGCCGACGTAGCGCGCGGTCGACTTGAGCAGCAGCCGGCGCGTGTCGAGGCTGAAGTTCTCGATCTGGCCCTCGGCCAGGATGCACAGCATCGCGCCGACCACGACCGTGCTCTTGGGGTCGTCGATGCCGAGGTTGTCCTTGGCGCGGAACGGATACCAGGTGCCGACGCGGTAGCGGTGCATCGGGACCAGGCGGTCGGGCGTGACCGGCATGAGCTCGACCAGCATGTCGGCGACCGTCGGCAGCCGCGAGGGCCGGCCGGTGACCAGCACGATGTCGCAGTCCAGCGCGTGGATCGCCTCGGCGAGCAGGCTGATCACCTGGCGCATGACGCTGCGCACGACCTGATCGATCTGGCCGGCATCGATCGGGAAGCTCGTGGCTCGATCAGCGCGAAGCCCGGCGCGCCGGCGCGGCGCGCGGCATCCTCGAGGTAGGCCGCGACCCGCTCGCCGACGAGATCGCGCGCCTGGCGCTCGCGGCCCCCTCGGGCGTCGACGCCGAAGAACTCGCCGAACGGCAGCGATGCGGGCCGGCGCCTCGAGCTGCGCCTCGCCCTCCTCGACCGCGTGCAGCATCGCGAGCCCGATCGGGATCAGCACGCGGGTCACGAACAGGCGGCGGAGCTGCTTCTGCTGCTCCTCCATGCCGATCCGGTCGCCGCCGAACAGCTCCTGCAGCAGCTCGCGGGCGCTGCGCAGCGCCGGCGTCGCGCAGCTGGTCGGCGAGCGCCGGCAGCACGACCCGCTCGATCACCGCCTGCAGGATGTCGTCGCCGGCGATCTTGAAGCCTTCGCGGAAGTTCTGCGTCGGCTGGATCGCACCGGTTGTCGTCGGCATGGTAGGTGGTGATGATCAGATCCGTGGTGCCGCCGCCGATGTCGACGCTCGCGATCCTGCAGGCTCGGCTGCGACGCGCGCGTCCGGCCGGCGCCGGCTGCGCCGGATCGTCGACGAACGGCCGCTCGCGGCCGAGCAGCCGGAAGAACTCGGTCAGCTGGCCCGAGAACTTCTGGGTGATCTCGGTGTAGAGGTAGACCAGATGCGTGCAGCTGGCCTCGTCCCAGCGGATGACCACGCGCGGCTCGGCGAGGCCGGGCGGCGCGCTCTGCGGTCCAGCCGAGCAGGTCCCAGACCAGGCGCACCGCGCCCTCGGCGCGCGAGCGCATCAGGCGCTGCTCCTGCAGCGGCGTCGCCGGCGGCAGCGTGATGATGATCCGGCGCAGCCGCCTGGGCACGTCCGACTGCTTGCGGCCCTCGCGCAGCGCCGGCTGGTTGATCAGGCAGAGCGCCTGGACCACGATCTCGCTGATCATGAAGCCGTACAGCGCCGAGCGCGAGAACTTGGAGCGGATCGCGCCCTGCCTGCTGTCGGCTGCGCCGGCGCCTGAGGCCCATCTTCTCCTCGGCCTCGATCTGGCGGATCACGTCGCCGGTCTCGTTGATGAAGCGCCGCGCGGCGCGCGCGATGCTCGGGTCCTCGCCGGCGCGGGTGTAGTCGCCGGGCTGGAAGCGCCACTCCTGATTGACCGGGTCGAGCGACCACAGATAGCGCTTGGGGCTCGACATGCCGGTCGTGACCTCGGTGCCGGCGGCCGCGCCGGCGACCCGCAGCGCCTCCGGGCCGACCCGCACCAGGCTCGGCCAGAAGAAGCTCCGGCGCGCGGCCCGGCGCGCCGCGCGATGTGCTCCTTGCCGAAGCCGGCCTGGGCGAACTCGACCCGGCTCTCGAACGGCTCGGCGTAGACCTCGTGCGGCCGCTCGAGGTCGCGCAGCTCGCAGCACGTAGCTGTTGTTGAGGTCGAAGCGCGCCTGATCCGGGTAGGTCTCGATCAGGATGCCGCAGGTCCGGCTGTTGCCGACGTCGAGCACGAGGTCGACGTCGACCGGGGCGTAGCGGCGCTCGGGCGAGACGGTGTCGAGCAGCTTGAGCCGGGGCGGCGCGATCGCGTCGCCGAGCAGCTCGAGCAGGGTCAGGTAGCGCGCCCAGTGCTCGTGGCGGTAGGGAAATCCTCCTCGCGCAAGGGCCGGCCCGGGGCGCTGCGCCTGCTTGAACTCGCGGAACAGCTCGATCAGCCAGTCGTCGACCCATTTCTGCGGGTCCTGGCCGCCGAACTGCTCGGGCTCGGGCCAGGCGAGAAACCAGCTCATCTCCTCCGGCCGCCAGGCGAAGCGGAACTCCTGCTCGTCCTTGGCGTCCTCGAACGACGGCACGAGATAGGCGCGGTTCGCGACCCGCTGGGCGACATCGGTATCGAACGCCAGGACGACCCGGTGGCTCAGGCGCCTGCGGCCCCTCGGGCGGGTCGAGCGGGATGACCAGAGCCCGCGCCCAGTTGGTCGGCCCGGTGTCGAGCAACTCCTCGCCCATAGGCGCCGCCGCCCGGGCCGCACGCGGAGATACGGCACCGGCACCCATTTGTTCAGAAATGGCTCCAGCGCCTTGACCTTGTTGATCTCGTACTGCGCTCCTCGGGACCGCTGCGCGAGGATCGGCGCGTCCTGCTCGTCGTTGCCGGTGAGCGGGATGAAGCGCAGCCGGATCGAGCCGTCGGGCAGCGTCAGCGAGCGGTCGGGGCGCTCGATGAAGCTGCGTAGCGAGGCGTTTGGTGTCGTCCAGGTTGAAGCCGAAATCGAGGAACTGGACGCCGCTGTAGGGCACCAGGGTGACCGTCCTCTTCCATTCGGTCAGCGGCTTCAGCATCATTCTGGTTCCGTCGCTGCGCCGCCGGCCGGCAGTCGTCGGCGGCTCGGTGGCGGCTCGTCGGTGATCTCGAACTCGGTCGACCAGCTGGGCCTCGCGTCACCGGCGCGGCGCTCGCCGTCGACCTGCTGCGGCGGTCGCCCAGCACGTCGAGCTCGACCCGGAACGGGATCGCCTGGCGACGATCGCTGCGACGGTCGAACAGGGTGACGTACACCTGGTAGACGCCGTTGCGCGGCTTGCTCGGCCAGAAGACGTTCTCGATCGGCGTCATCGACGACCGGCTGCCGGCGTTCATGTCGACGTCGAGACGGGCGCCGCAGCCGGCGGCATTGTTGAACGGATCGCGTTGCCGTTCGGGGCAGAGGATCGCGAGGTCGAGATCCGAGCAGGCCCGTCCCAGCCGAGCGAGACCGTGACCTCGCCGATCTGGCCGCCGGCCTCCTCGCGCCGGCGGTCGATCTCGGAGGCGGCGCATTCGGGCGGGGTGGCGGCGGCATCTCGGCCCGCGGTCTCGGGCGGGCTCGCGGTCGGCTCGATCGGCGGCGGTTCCGGCAGGCACTGCGGCGTCTCGCGCGCCAGCTCGCGCTGCAGCTGGGCGATCTCCTGCTCGAGCTGGCGCTGGCGTTCGAGCTCGCGCACCAGGCTATCGTCGCCGGCGAGCGCGGCCGGCAGGGGACAGCGGGCAGCCAGGGCGCCGCCAGGCCGCCCGGCCAGCCGAGGCCGCAGGCCGACAGCATCAGCTAGCCGATCGTCAGCGCGAGCAGCGCGAACAGCAGCCAGAGCAGGCCGACCGGCGCGACCCATCCACGCTCGACCACCACCGGCACCGCCGTGGTGTCTGGCCGGCCCCGCCGCGGCGCGGCGGCGGCGAGGGTGGCGGTCGCCGGGCGGCGGCGCGCCGGCCGGCGGCTGCGGATCCAGCTGCCGAGCACGCCCGCGCGGCGCGTCCGGCGAGTCCTTCAGATGCGCCCAGGCGAGCAGCACCGGCCGGCCGCCGAGCACGCGGATGAAGCTGGGTCGGGGATCTCGAGCGCCGCCTGGAGCATAGCGGCCTTCTGCGGCGACATCGGCATCGCGCGACTGGGCGAGGCGGGCGGCGAGCGCCGCGATGTCGTCGTGGCAGCGCCGCAGGCCGCGCTCGGCCGCGGCGCGGGCCGCCGGCTCGAGCGCATCCAGCGGCTCTGCGTCGCCCGTCGAGCGGCGGCATACCAGTCGGTCGTGCGGCCGTCCGGGTTGGGCACCGGCTCGGCGAACAGCGCGGCGTGCTCCTCGCACAGATGCTGGGCGAGGAGCTGGGCCAGCACGCCATGGTCGCGCTGGCCCGGGCGCGCCGACCGGACGCAGCCCCTGGTTCGGTCGTGCTGGCGATCCAGCTGCCGTCCATCGCGCGCCCCGGCCGGCCGCCGTCAGCCGGCCGGCCGGGCCGGCAGGAGCCGGCCGCTCACCGGCTCGCGCCGCGCCGTTGCCGGGCGGCGAGCTGGCGGGGGCCGCGGCTCGGCGCTGGCGGCTCGGCCTGGCGCTCGGGTCCGGCGCCGGCGGCGATGGATCGGCGCGACCTGGGCCGGCGGCGCGGCGCGGCGACCCGCGGCTGGCAGGCGTCGTCGAGCAGCCGGTGCGGCACGCCCGTGCTCGCCGAGGAAGGTCGCGAGCGCGCTCGCCTGGAGGGCATAGTTGAGGCGGCTCGAGCTCTCCTGGTCGACCCGGATGAAGGTATTGACCCCGACCACGCGGCCGCAGCTGTCGATCAGCGGGCCGCCGCTGTTGCCGGGCGAGATGTTGGCGGTGTGGATGATCACCGGCAGGTCTTGGGCCGGCCTGCTGAATCACCGTGACGACGCCCTGGGTGACCGCCATCTGCGGGATCGCGGTGGCATCGCCGCTGCGCAGCGCCTGGAAGTTGATGTCGGTGTCCATGATGACGCCGGGAAAGCCGCCCGCGACCACGTTCTCGAGCCGCTCGACGTGGCTGGCCAGCGCGAGCTGGCGGCAGCTGCCCGGCGCTCGGCACCTCGAGCACCGCATAGTCCGGGCTGCCGATGTCGCTCGAGGCGGTGATGTCCAGGATCCGCGCGGGCTGCAGACCGCCGAGCGCCTGGTTGGTGACGAACATCTGATCCGGGGCACGGCGCTCTCGACCACATGGCGGTTGGTGACCACGACGCCTGGGCGCGACGAAGAAGCCGCTGCCGATCGCGCCGTGCTCGCCGGCGACCACGACCAGCACGGTCGCCTGATCGAGCAGATCGACCAGCGAGCTCGGTGCCCGGGCGTCGGTCGCCGCGTCGGCGGACGGCGGCACGGTCAGCGCCCCAGGATCCGGCGGCAGCAGGGCCTGCGGCGAGGGGCCGCCGGGTGCCGGCCTCTCGCCTTCGGCGCGCAGCTTCCCCGCCGCCCTCGGGCGTGCTGCCGTCCGGCCGGACGAGCTCGCCGTCGGCCCGGCAGACGTTCTGGTCGACCGCATCGCGCAGCGCCTCGACCCGATCCTCGAGCGCGCGCGTTGATCTCCTGGCGCAGCGCAGGATCCTCGCCCGGGCCGGGCGACGCCGCGCTCGGCGGCTCGAGCGGATACAGGAGCACGCCCGGGATCAGCAGAAAGCCGCAGGATCAGCGCCAGCACGAGGACCGCGATCAGCGGTCCGAGCCAGGGCCGGCCGCGCGGCGCGCGCTCACCGGGCGCATCGCCGCCACCCTCGCTCCAGGGCGGCGGCGGCGCGCTCCGGCGCCCGCCGGCGCCCCGGGCTTGCCCCTGCCCTCCGGGTGTAGGGGCGCTGGCGCTGCCGCTAGCGGCCAGCCCGGCACCGGTCTCGGCGGGCATGGCGCGCGCGGGCGCTTGCGGCGGTGCGCTCTGGCCGCGCCGGGCGCGCCAGTCGGCGCTCGACGAGCGGCGGCGCTTCGGCGAAGCGGCAGATAGCGGCCGAGAGTCTGGCTGGAAATGCTCCTCCCGCGCCCGGCTGCTCCGGGCGGCCGCTGCTCGGCAGCACGCCCCAGTTGGTCAGCAGCGGCTGGCCGTCCAGCACCCAGATGTCGCCCTGGCCCGCCGAGGTAGAGGCAGCCGCCGAGCAGCAGGCCGACCTCCGGTGTCGTCGAACAGCCGGGTAAGCTCGGCGAGCTGCTCGCGCAGGCGCGCCTCGGGTGCCGCGCGCGCGCCGGGATCGAGGCTCGGTGAGCCGGATTGGCTCGGCGTCGAACGCCGCATACCAGGAAATGCTGGTCGGGCTCGCGTCGTTGCCCCGGGTCACCACCGGCTCGGCGAACAGATCCGCGAGCTCGCGCCCGCCGCGGCTCGGCGAGCGTCGCCTGCAGGCTCGGATAGGTTTCGAGCACCGAGCGGCCCTCGATGCGGACCTCCTCGAAGCCATCGAGCGTGGTCTTGGTGACGTAGAACGCGCCTTGAGCCATCACTGAGCGGCCTCCGCCCGATGCCGAAAGATGACGTCGCCGCGCCAGTCGGTGCGCGGCTGGTGCTGGTCGCACCGGGCATGGAGGGCGTCAACGCGCTCGCAGCTGGTGTGGCGCTCGAAGATCTGGAAGCCGTCGGCGCAGGGCAGATCGCCGGTGTCGTCGAGCTGCAAGCGCCCGTCGGCGCCGAACTGGCCCAGCATCGGGCCCGTGCATTCGGTGCCGTCGTCGAAGGTCAGCGTCTGCCGGCCCTTTCCGTCGGCATCGAAGCACGCTTCCCAGCTCCGGGCCTGGCGGATTTCGTGGGTCTCGACGTGCTCGACCCGATAGTCGGTCTGCAGTTCCCAGCAACCTTCGAGAAAGCTCGCGTCACGCTGGTTCCACGCGTCCTCGGGGATTGGGGCCGGCGTGGACGGTACGTCGGATGCGCGCGGCCGACAGGCCGGGGCTCCGAGCAGGGCCAGCTGGAGGCGCTCGATCTCGGCCTCAAGGGCACGCTGGCGCGCGATCTCGGCGCCGAGCGCGGACGACGCCCCGGGCGCGCCCGGCAGCGCCGGACAGGCGTAGAGCAGCGGCAGACCGTGCAGCCAGCGGATTGCGCAAGCGCCAAGCAGCAACCAGAAGGTGAAACACAGCAGCAGGGCGATGGCTGCCCAAGCCAACCATGCCCCCCAGGGACGCCCGGCGGGCTCCCTGCGCTCCTCCTTGAGGTCGACCCGAACCGGCATGGCCGCGGATGCTTGGCGCTCTCAACCAAAATTAGTTCAACTATGCACCAGGCTTGCGGAAATGCCGCAAGGCCTGTCAACTCGCGCCCGCTGCACGCCATGCGGGCATCAAAGAGTTTTCTCCGGGGGCAGAGCGAGTTTCTGGCGGGCCGGCCCAACCCCGCTGCCGCGGGCGCTCGGATGCGGGCACCCCCCGAGTGCGCGGCGGCGGCGTTGCGGCGGTCAGGCCAGTCGTGCCGGCTCCCGGCTGCGCACCGTCCGCGGCAGCCGCGTCACCCAAAGCAGCGCGACATAGGCGGCGCTGATCAGCACCAGCATCGGCAGCGTCAACTCCGGCCAGATCGTCCCGACCGAGCCCGGCCCGGCGACCAGCATCAGATACATCATCAGGCAGATCGGCCAGCGCCAATGGCGGGCAAGGCGATGATGCAGGTGGTTCTCGTCCGCGCTCAGCGGCGAACGGTCGTCCACCAGCCGATCATCATCACGCGCAGGCAATCGACCACCGGGACCACCAGCCACAGCACCACGGTCAGCATCGGCAGCGCGCCATCGGCCTCATTGTGGACGTAGATCATCAGGAGGCCGATCGTCGCGCCGATCGAGTAGCTGCCCGCGTCGCCGAGGAACAGGTTGCCCAGCAGGTTGTACGGCATCAGAATGATCAAGCCCGAGCATCATCAATTGCAGGTAGACCATCAGATGCTCGGGGGCATAAGCATCAGGCAGCCGGCCCAGAACAGCGCGAGCCCGATCAGCAGGCCGTTCATGCCGTCGACCATGTTGATCGAGTTCTGCAGACCGACGAGGCACAGGATGGTGAACGGGAACGAGACGATCCAGAGCGGCAGCGACAGCAGTTGCGGCCCGAGATCGATCCTGGTCAGCAGCAGGTCGGGCTGCAGCAGGACCACCGCCCCGAACAGGCCAGCCGAGACCGCCAGGCAGGCGCGCGCCGGGCGGCGCATGCTGCCGGTCGTCATACCAGCCCAGCAGCTAGGAAGCCGAGACCGACGACGACCAGGACTGCGAACATGTCGACCGGCGCAACGCCGAACGCCGTCCTCGCCAACGCAACCAGCAGCAGCGGCACCATCAGTGCGATGCCACCGACCATCGGCGTCGGTCGGGCATGGCTCTTGCGGCCGCCATCGGGATAGTCGATCACCCCGAGGAGCCGGCCTACAGGTCCCGCGAAGCTGCAACACGCCACGACCGAGAGGCCGAACCATACTGCTGAGAACATCATCGCTGACAGTGAGCTCCATGAGTGTCATGAGCACGAGGCCGAGCCAGGTCGACGGCGCCCGACTTTCCACCCCCAACTCCGAGCCGACGCCCGTTCGAGCGCCCCTTCCCTCGCCCTTCGGCGTGCGTTGTCTAAGCGACCAGCCACGCTCATCGGTGACCTTCGATCATCGCTGCCGAGCATAGATGAACGCATCAAGACGAATCATTAAAGATTAGCTAAAATTAGCTCCGACCCTTGCCCGCAGTCAAGCCCTAAAACCGGTTTCTTCAGTATAACGGCATTGTCATTGACTGTAACCAGTTGTCGATCAAGCAATCGCCCGCCGCGGGCAGCCACGGAGGCCCGCCGACCCCACGCCAGGCGTGATCCAGGCAGTTGCTCGAAGATAGCTACGCGCCTACCTCCAGCCGAAATGTTCAGCGATGCCGGCACCAGATGCAACGCGCCACAAGCATTCGCGGCAATGTTCCCGCCGGCGGCCATTCAACCGTCACGCAGCAGACTCCATGCATTTGTCGCTACGCGCGAGCAACGGTCGCAGCAACCGCGGCGCTCTATCTGATCGGGGCGCTCAATCCGGCAGTCGACGTCGAGCACCGCCAGCCGCGTGTCACGTCTGGCCCCGGTCGTCGAGACGCCTGGCGCAATCGGACCGCCGCGGCTTGAGGTCCGAGCGGGCGTCGGATAGACCAGCACCAGCAGCTTCGACCGCAACGCAGACCAGGGGAGGACGGCCGGTGGACACCAGATTGCATGCGGTCTGGCGGCGGGGCGAAGCCGCGGTCAACGGCTGGTTGTCAGATCCCGAGCAGCGGTGACCGCAGAGCTGGTCGCCCGGCAGAACTACGAATTCGATCACGGTCGACCTGCAGCACGGGCTGATCGACTACCAGTGCGCGCTGACGATGATGCAGGCGATCAACGCCGCGGGCGATGCGACCGTGATCGCGCGGCCGCCCTGGCTCGAGCCCGGCATCATCATGAAGCTGCTGGACGCCGGCGCCTGGGGCATCCTCTGCCCGATGATCAACACCCCGGCCGACGCCGAGGCTTTGGTCCGGGCCTGCCACTATGCGCCGCGCGGCCAGCGCAGCGTCGGCCCGACCCGGGCGATGATGGTCCATGGCCCGGCCTACATCCAGGAAGCCAACGGGGTCGTGATCACCCTCGCGATGATCGAGACGCGCGAGGCGCTCGACAACGTCGAGGCGATCGCGCGCACGCCCGGCCTCAGCGGCCTCTACATCGGCCCCTCCGACCTCGCCCAATCGCTGGGTTACCCGATCCAGCTCGATCCGACCGGCGCCGACGTCATGGCGGCGATCGAGTCGCATTCTGCGCGCCGCCAAGGCAGCCGGGATCAAGGCCGGCATGCATTGCATGATGCCGGACTACGCCCGGCAGATGGCCAGCGAAGGGCTTCGATTTCGTGACCCTCGGCAACGATGTGCGCATGCTCTCGGCCGAGCTCGCCGCCCGGGTTGGCGCCTTCCGCGCCTAGCCGGAACGCGACCGCGGCAACCTCGCCGGCCTAGGCTGGGTTAGAGGTCGACCACCACGCGGCCCTGAACCTGGCCGGCGAGGATCTCGCCGGCGAGCCGCGGCAGGTCCTCGAGCGCGGCCGGGCTGGATCATCCGCTTCGAGCAGCGCCGGGATCGAGGTCGCGCGCGAGGCGCTGCCAGGCGGCGCGGCGCGGCGCCGCGGGCTGGTAGACCGAATCGATGCCGAGCAGGTTGACGCCGCGCAGCAGGAACGGGATCACCGTGGTCTCGAGCTCGCTGCCGCCGGCGAGGCCGACCGCGGCGACCGAGCAGCGATAGCGCATCTGGCCGAGCACGCGGGCGAGGGTGGTGCCGCCGACGCTGTCGATGCAGCCGGCGAAGCGCTCGGATTCGAGCGGCCGCGAGGACGGCTCGGCAAGCTCCGCGCGATCGATGAAGCCGCGTCGCGCCGAGCGCGCGCAGGTAGTCGTGGCTCGCCGCCCGGCCGGTCGAGGCCGTGACCTGATGGCCGAGCTTCGCGAGCAGCGCGATCGCGACCGAGCCGACGCCGCCCGCAGCGCCGGTCACCAGCACCTCGCCCGCGCCGGGCTCGAGCCCGTGCTGCTCGAGCGCGATCACCGCCAGCATCGCGGTGAAGCCCGCGGTGCCGATCGCCATCGCCTGGCGCGTGGTCCAGCCCGCCGGCAGCGGCACCAGCCAGTCGCCCTTGACCCGGGCGCGCTCGGCGTGGCCGCCCCAGTGGCGCTCGCCCACGCCCCAGCCGGTCAGGATCACGGCATCGCCCGGCCGCCAGTCGGGATGCGCGCTCTCGACCACGCGGCCGGCGAGGTCGATCCCCGGCACATGGGGAAAGCTCCTGACCAGCGGCGCCTTGTTCGGCGATGATCAGGCCGTCCTTGTAGTTGAGCGTCGAATGCTCGACCGCGACCGTGACGTCGCCCTCGGGCAGGCGCGCCTCGTCCAGCTCCTGGACCGCGGCGGCGAACCGCCCGCCCTCCTTCTCCAGCACCAGCGCCTTGAACATCCTCCTCTCCACCTCCTTGTCGGTCCGGCGGTCGAGCCGGCGGCCTAGCGCGCGTCGAGGCCGAGCGCCGTCGCGGCGGCCGCGGCCACCTGGTCCGGCTCGCCGCCGCTGTCGACGCGTGGCCCAGCTCAGCGCGCCGGGGTCGACCGCGAGCTGGGCCACGACCACCGGCCGGGTCGCATCCGAGGCATCGCCCTGCCGCGCCCCGACCCGCTCCGCCAGACTTGCCGGGCGGCGCGCTCGAGCCAGAGCCCGTCGAAGCGCACGCCCTGCTCGCGCGCGACCGCTCGACCTCGCCGCGATCGGCCGGGATCGAGCATCACGGCATCGACGATCACCGCCTGGCCCGCCGCGAGCAGCGTCGCGGCGCGCGTCATCAGGCGTGCATAGACCTGGCGCGAGACGCGCTCATCGTAGGCCTCGGCCGCCAGCCGCGCGGTCGGCGCGACGCCGCAGAGCTTCTTGCGGGTCGTGTCGCTGCGCAGCAGCACCGCCCCCGGCGCCCGGCCGAGCGCGGGCGCCAGGCGGCGCGCGAGCGTCGTCTTGCCGGTGCCGGAGACGCCGCCGATCGCGACCAGCCGCGGCGGCGCCGGCGTCAGGAAGCCTGCCGCGAGATCGAGATAGGCGCGCGCCGCGGCACCGCGCTGCCGGCTGCGCATCCTTCTCGAGTCGGCGGTGAAGCCCTCGACCTTGGCGCGGATCGCGGCGCGCACCGACAGGAACAGCGGCAGCAGCGCCGTGCCCGCGTCGTCCCAGGTGGCATCCAGATAGCCGCTCAGCAGGCGCTGCGCGAGCGGCCGCAGATCGCGGTGACAGAGATCCATCAGCAGGAAGGCGAGGTCGTAGAAGATGTCGATCGTCGCGAGCGTCTGGGTCGAACTCGAGGCAGTCGAACAGCACCGGCCGGCCGTCCAACAGCACGATGTTGCCGAGGTGGCAGATCGCCATGGCAGTGCCGCACCCTGCCGGCGCGCGCGTCGCTGCTCGAGCAGCGCGCGGCTGCCGCTCGAGCTCGGCTCGGGCGTGCGTCGGTTGAGCTCTTCCACCGCCGCCGCGCTCGAAGACGCCGGCCGGCGAGCCCGCGAGGTCCTCGGCATTGCCGTCGATCACCTCGCGCATGCCGGCGTGGCCGCCGCTGCTCGCTGCGCACCTCGGCGCGCTCGTGGAACCCGGCGATCTCGTCCGCCAGCGCATCGATCGTCGCTGACGCTCGAGCGCGCCGCGCGCGGCCATCCGGTCGAGCAGCGCTGCCTGATCGAAGCGCGCGCATCTCGAGCAGCCACTCGACCGGCTCGCCGGCGCCGTCGAGCGCGAGCTCGCCCGTCGCGCCGCGGGTCACCGACACAGCCGGTGGTAGAGCATCGGTGCGGTGCGGCGGTTGAGCTCGAGCTCCGCCTCTAGCGCGCGCCCGCCGCTGCGCCGGCGTGCGGAAGATCGAGAAAACTGTAGCGGACCGGCGCGCTTCATCTTGTAGGCACGCTCGCCGATCAGGAAGATCCACGCCGCATGGGTGGTGACCCGCTCGACCGCGGCGTCCGGCAGGCCATAGACGGAGCCGTGGCTCAGCGCCTCGACCAGGGCGCGCTCGTCAGCGGCATGGTCCGCGCGGCCGGCGCTCGATTCCCGGCTCAGTCGGCGATTCCGGCCGCGGTCAGAACGTGCCCCCGCTCGGTGCTCTCCAGGATCACGCGCATGGCTTCGAGACGCCCCCGAGGCCGATGGCGGATGACCGGCGTGAGCGCGCATGATGCAGAGCCGCAACCGGCTTGCACGATCGGCTTCGGGTCGTGATGGTATCCCTGTCAACCGTCGCCGGTCGACGTCAGCGCCGGCCCGCCCGGCGCCCTGCCTGGGAGGCTGCTGATGCTCACCTTCAATGACTGTCTGGCATTGTGCGAGCTGACCGAGGCCGAAGTGGCCGCGATCGCCGAGCACGAGAACCTGCCGCAACTGCCGGGCGGTCGAGCTCGCTGCCTATCTGATGACCGGCCCGGACGGCGATCTGCGGGTGCAGCAGTGATCGTCGAGGATATCCAGGCCGCGCAGGAACGGGGAGATCTCGCGCGCGCGGCGACGCTGAAGCGGACCTTGCGCCAGTTCATCGACGAGCATCAGGCCAAGGCCCGGGGCGGCTAGCCTTTCGGCCGCCAGCCGCTTGAATGTTCCCGGCAGGCCAGGGGCCGGGCAGCGCGCGCACTTTGCGCAGCGCGATCGGCGTGCGAGAGAGGGTGCGCAGGATCGAACAACGATGCGCTACCACCCCGATCTGATGGGCCAACCCACCCCGGCCGCCGATCATCCGCCCCGTCGCCGCGCCGGCTCGCCGGACGCTGCGCCGGCCTGAGGGAATGCGCGGCTACTCGATCGGCGCGCTGGTGCGCCATGCCTTCAGCGGCCACCGCGACTGGCCGCGGGCGTGGCGCGACCCCGAGCCGCAGCCGGCCTACGACGTGGTGATCGTGGGCGGCGGCGGCCATGGCCTCGCGACCGCCTACTATCTCGCGAAGAACCACGGCCTCACCAACGTCGCGGTGCTCGAGAAGGGCTGGATCGGCGGCGGCAACACCGGGCGCAACACGACGATCGTGCGCTCCAACTACCTGCTGCGCGCCAACGCGCTGTTCTACGAGCATTCGCTCAAGCTCTGGGAGGGCCTGAGCCGGGAGCTCGGCTTCAACGTCATGTTCAGCCAGCGCGGCGTGCTCAACCTCGCCCATTCCAAGGCGCAGATGGACGCCTATGCGCGCCGCGGCAACGCGATGCGGCTGAACGGCATCGATGCCGAGCTGCTCACGCGCGAGCAGGTGCTGCGGCTCGTGCCGCTGCTCGACGGCTCGCCAGCACGCGCGCTTCCCGATCGAGGGCGGGCTCTGGCAGGGGCGCGGCGGCACCGCGCGCCACGACGCGGTCGCCTGGGGCTTCGCGCGCGCCGCCGATGCGCTGCGGCGTCGACATCATCCAGAACTGCGAGGTCACCGGCTTTCGCCGCACGCGGCGACCGGATCACCGGCGTCGAGACCACGCGCGGCGTGATCGCGGCGGCCCGGGTCGGGCTCGCGGTCGCCGGCCACACCAGCCAGGTCGCGGCGCTCGCCGGCCTCGCGCCTGCCGATCGAGAGCCACCTCCTGCAGGCCTGCGTGTCGGAGCCGCTCAAGCCCTGGCTCGACACGGTCGTGACCTTCGGCGCCGGGCACTTCTACATCAGCCAGTCGGACAAGGGCGGGCTCGTCTTCGGCGGCGACCTCGACGGCTACAACTCCTACGCCCAGCGCGGCAACCTCGCGATGATCGAGGACGTCGCGAGCTGCGGCCTCGCGATGCTGCCCGGGCTCTCGCGCCTGCGCCTGGTGCGCCATTGGGCCGGGATCATGGACATGACGATGGACGGCAGCCCGATCATCGCGAGGACCCCGCTCGGCGGCCTCTACCTCAACGGCGGCTGGTGCTACGGCGGCTTCAAGGCGACCCCGGGCTCGGGCTGGGTGTTCGCCCACACCATCGCGAACGACGCGCCGCATCCGCTCAACGAGGCGTTCTCGCTCGAGCGCTTCGCGACCGGTGCGCTTGCTCGACGAGAAGGGCGCCGGACCGACGCCCGGCTGGCATTGAGGGCGCGGTCCGGCGCGATGCTGATCCCCTGCCCGTTCTGCGGCCCGCGCGAGCACGCCGAGTTCGCCTACGGCGGCGACGCCACGGTGCGCCGGCCGCGGCAGCCGAGCCGGCGTGGGGGCCGGAGTGGCAGGCCTATGTCTACGAGCGCGCCAATCCGCGCGGGCCGCATCGCGAGTACTGGCAGCACATCGGCCGGCTGCCGGCAATGGCTCGTGGTCACGCGCGACACGCGACCACGAGGTCTACGAGCGTGCTCGCCGAGCGCGCGGCGGACTGAGCGATGGCGGGCGGGCGCTGCGTTCGAGGAGCAGCGCGGCCCGCGCCGGGCAGTGGCCCGCGCCGCGCAGCCGTTCCGCCTCGCCGCGGGCGGCCTGATCGAGCGCGGCCGCACGCTCCGCTTCCGCTTCGACGGCCGTGCGCTCGAGGGCCATCCCGGCGACAGCCTGGCGTCGGCGCTGCTCGCGGGCGGCGTCCGGCTGGTCGGCCGCAGCTTCAAGTACCACCGCCCGCGCGGCATCCTCAGCGCCGGCTCCGAGGAGCCCTAGGCGCTGGTCCGCCTCGGCGAGGGCGCCCGCGCCGAGCCCAACACCCGCGCGACGATGGTCGCCGCTCGCGGACGGGCTGGTGGCGCAGAGCCAGAACCGCTGGCCCTCGCTCGCCTTCGACCTGCTGGCGGTCAACGGCTGGCTCAGCCCGCTGCTTCCGGCCGGCTTCTACTACAAGACCTTCAAATGGCCGGGCGCCGTTCTGGACGCCGGTCTACGAGCGCCTGATCCGGCGCGCGGCGGGGCTCGGGCGAGGCGCCGCGCGCGCCCGATCCGGATCGCTACGACAAGCGCCATGCCGCATTGCGACGTGCTGGTGGTCGGCGGCGGCCCGGCCGGGCTCGCGGCGGCGCTCGCCGCCGGCCGCAGCGGCGCGCGGGTGGTGCTGGCCGACGAGCAGCACGCGCTTCGGCGGCCGCCTGCTGGCCGAGCGGCTCGAGATCGCGGGCGCGCCGGCGCTGGCCTGGGTCGAGCAGGCGCTCGCCGAGCTCGCGAGCCTGCCCGAGGTCATCGCTGCTGCCGCGCACCACGGCGTTCGGCTACTACGACCACAACCTCGTCGCGCTGGTCGAGGAGGCGCGCGCCGGCGCGCCGGCGGCGGTCGCGCCAGCGCCTGTGGACGGTGCGGGCCAGCGAGGTGGTGCTGGCGACCGGCGCGATCGAGCGGCCGCTGGTGTTCGCCGGCAACGACCGGCCGGGCGTGATGCTGGCGGGCGCGGTGCGCAGCCTACGTCAACCGCTACGCCGTCGCGCCCGGCCGCCGCGCGGTCGTGTTCACGACCAGCGACGACGCCTATCGCACCGCGCTCGACCTGGCAGCCGCCGGCGTGGCGGTCGCCGCGGTGGTCGACGCCGCGCGAGGCGGCGCGCCGGCCCGCTCGCCGCCGCGGTGCGCGCGGCCGGCATCGAGATCCTGACCGGCCACGTGGTGAGCCGGGCGCTGGGCGGCGCGCGCCTCACGGCGGTCGAGGTGGCGCGCCGCTCGGCCGGGCGGCAGCGCGCGCCGCATCGAGTGCGACCTGCTGGCGGTCTCCGGCGGCTGGCAGCCGGCGCTGCATCTCCACAGCCAGACCGGCGCGCGGCCGGCTCTACGATCCGAGCGATCAAGGCGTTCCGCCCGGGCGCGCCGCGCCAGCGCGAGCGCTCGGCGGGCGCCGCCGCCGGCGACGCTCGCGCTCGCCGCCTGCCTCGCGAGCGGCTTGCGCGGCGGGCGCCGCCGCGGCGGCGGCGGCCGGCCACGGCGACGGCAGCGCCGCCGCCGGCCCCCGCCTGCTCGGACGACCCGATGCGGCGCGATCGCTCGATCTCTGGGCGGTGCCGGCGCCCGGCAAGGGCAAGGCGTTCGTCGACCTGCAGAACGACGTCACGCTCGACGACGTGGCGCTCGCCCATCGCGAGGGCTACCGCTCGGTCGAGCATCTGAAGCGCTACACGACGCTCGGCATGGGCACCGATCAGGGCAAGACCGGCAACCTCGCCGGCCTCGCGCTGATGGCCGGGCTCTCGGAGCAGCCGGTCGCCGCGGTCGGCACCGACCACCTTCCGCCCGCCCTACGTGCCGGTGGCGCTCGGCGCGCTCGCCGGGCGCGAGGTCGGCGCGCGACTTCCGGCCGCTGCGCCTGACGCCGATGCACGACTGGCACGTCGCGGCCGGCGCCGAGTTCGTCGACGCCGGGCTGTGGCGGCGGCCGCGCTACTATCCCGCGCGCCGGCGAGGACCTGCTCGCGGCGACGCTGCGCGAGGCGCGCACGCGTGCGCGAGGCGGTCGGCCTGGTCGACGTCTCGCCGCTCGGCAAGATCGACGTCCAGGGCCCGGATGCCGCCCTGTTCCTCGACCGGCTCTACTGCAACCCGCTCCGGCGGCTGCCGATCGGCAAGGCGCGCTACGGCGCTGATGCTGCGCGAGGACGGGATCGTGCTCGACGACGGCACCGTCTCGCGCCTCGGCGAGAGCACGTTCTACGTCACCACCACCACCGCCAATGCCGGCCCGGTGATGGCGCACATGGAGTTCCACCGCCAGGCGGTCTGGCCGGAGCTCGCGGTCGAGGTCACCAGCATCACCGACCAGTGGGCCGGCATGGCGCTCGCCGGCCCGCAGAGCCGCGCGGTGCTGGCGCGGGCGGTCGAGCGGCGCCGCCGTCGACGACCGGGCGCTGCCGTTCATGGGCGTGCTGCGGCGACCATCGCCGGCTGCCCGGTGCTGCCTGCTGCGGATCAGCTTCTCGGGCGAGCTCGCCTACGAGATCCACACGCCCGCGGGCTACGGCACGGCGGTCTGGCAGGCGGTGCTCGCGGCCGGCGCGGCCGACGGCATCGTGCCCTACGGCACCGAGGCGATGGGCACGCTCCGGATCGAGAAGGGCCACGTCGCCGGCGCCGAGCTCGACGGCCGCACCACGCCCGACGATCTCGGCCTCGGCCGCATGGCGAGCCGCAAGAAGGACTATCGTCGGGCGCGCGGCGCTCGAGCGGCCGGCGCTCGCCGCACCGGACCGGCTGCGGCTGGTCGGCCTGGTCGCCAAGGACGGCCGCTCGCCGATCCGCAGCGGCGCGCAGATCGTCGCCGACCCGGGCGCCCGGCCGCCGGTGCCGATGCTCGGCCACGTCACCTCGGCCGACTTCAGCCCGACGCTCGAGCAGCCGATCGCGCTCGCCCTGATCGCCGGCGGGCTCGCGCGCAAGGGCGAGACGCTGCACGCGCTGTATCCGTTGCGCGGCGAGGCGACCGAGGTGGTGGTGACCGAGCCGGTGTTCGTCGACCCGGAAGGGCGGCGGCTCCATGGCTGAGCCCGGCAGCCCGCTGCCGCGCCCCTCGGCGCTCGGCGATCTGCTGGCGCCGCGCCGGCCGGGCCGGGCGCCGAGCCGCCGAGGTCCAGCTGCAGCGAGCGCGCCGCGCGCGTGCATCTGGCAGATCGCCGCCTGGCGCGACGGCCGAGGTGGCGGCGCTTGCGCGCGGCCCTGGCCGAGCAGCTGGGCCTCGCCCTGCCCGACGGGCCGGATGCCGCCGGCGCGGACGCGGTCGTCGCCTTCCGCGTCGCGCCGCGCCGCTGGTGGCTGGTCGCCGGCAGCCGGTCAGAAGCTCGACGCGGGCGCTTGCCGACGCGCTCGCCGGCGCGCGCGGCGCTGACCGATCTCGTCCACGCCCGCACCGTGCTGCGCCTGGCCGGGCCCGCGAGCCGGAGCGTGCTGCCGAAACTCTGCCGGATCGATCTGCATCCGCAGGCGCTGCCGCCCGGGCGCATCGCGCAGACCGCGCTCGGCCAGGTCCCGGCGCTGATCCACGCGCTCGACGATCAGCCCGGCTTCGATCTCTACCTGCCGCGCTCGCTCGCCCGCAGCGCCGCGATCAGCCTGATCGAAGCCGCGACCGAATTCGGCCTGACGCTCGGCGGCCGGCGGGACTGAACCGCAGCGCAACGCGGCTCAGGCGCTGCGGCGGCGTTCGCGCAGAACGTGGCCGGCGAGCGTGCGACCGAGATCCCAGACGCCGGCGAGGTCATGGCTGGCGCGCACCACCTGCTCGAACGCCTGCTCGATCCAGTGCCGGTCGTCCTCGCCGATCACGAGCGGCGGCAGCAGCTTGATCACCGGCAGGGCGTGGCCCGCGACCTGCGCCAGGATCCGGTGTCGGGCGAACAGCGGGATCAGCAGAGCTGGCAGAACAGGCCCTTGTTCGCCTGTCGAGCAGCGCGTAGGCGGCCTTGAGCTTCAGGCTGCTGGGCGGGCCGAACTCGATCGCGATCATCATGCCCCTTGCCGCGCACCTCCTTGACGAACTCGGAGCCGGACAAGCGCGCCGAGAGGCCCTGGCATCAGCCGTTCGCCGAGATCCGCGGCGTGCTCGACCAGCTGCTCCTCGTCCATGACCGCGAGCGTCGCGAGCCCGGCCGCCATCGCGAGGTCGTTCTTGGCGAAGGTCGAGCCGTGCACGACCGCCCGCTCCATGCGATCGAACACCGATCGAACACCTCGCCGCGCATCGCGACCGCGCCGACCGGCACGAAGCCGCCCGAGAGCGCCTTCGCGAGCAGCACGCATGTCGGGCTCGAGCGCCCAAGTGCTCGCAGGCCAGAAACCGCCCGGTGCGGCCGAGTGCCGGTCTGGATCTCGTCGGCGACGAGCAAGGTGCCGTGCTCGCGGCAGAGGCGCGCGGCCTCGCGCAAGGTAGCCGTCGGCGGGCAGGTTGACGCCCTTGCCCTGGATCGGCTCGACGATGAAGGCCGCGACGTCGTTGCCGCGAGCGCGCGCTCCAGCGCGGCCAGGTCGTTGAACGGAATCGCTCGCGCAGTCGCCGCAGCAGCGGCCCGAAGCCGTCGCGGAAGAGCTGCGTCGCCGTTCAGCGAGAGCGCGCCCATGGTCAGGCCGTGGAAGGCGTGATCGCAGTAGACGATCTTGGCGCGACCGGTGGCGTAGCGCGGCGAACTTGATCGCCGCCTCGACCGCCTCGGTGCCCGAGTTGCAGAAGAACACCTTGTCGAGACCACGGCATGCGGGCGAGCAGGCGCTCGGCGAGCAGGCCTGCGAGCAGCGAGACGTCCATCTGCACGAGGCCCGGCGAGCTCGCGCGTCCAGCACCTGCTGCAGCGCCCGGATCACCGCCGGGTGGTTGCGGCCGACCGCGAACACGCCGAAGCCGCTCAGCAGGTCGAGGTAGCGGTCGCCGGCGGCGTCGAACAGATAGGGACCCTCGGCGCGGACGTAGTCGATGTCGAAGCCGATCGTCCGCAGGACCCGGACCAGCTGCGGGTTGAGGTGGCGGTCGAACAGCGCGAATTTTTCCGCCCGCCGTCCGTTCAGCAAAGTCTGCAGCTCGAAGCTCACCGATCGCCTCCGGTGCCGGGGGTATACGGCGGTTGCGGTCCAGGGTGGCCAGCCTATGGGTATCTGTCGAACCACGCGACGAGGCTGGCGAGCAGGAATGGAAGAGCGACTTGCTGCACCGCTTACAAGCGGCTCTCCCATCGCGCCGAGGCCTTGATCGCCGAGGTCTACCTCGCCGGCATGAACACCCGCCGGGCGCGGCGAGCGTTGGCCAGGTTGTTCGAGGGCCATGTGGGCAAGGACGTGGTCAGCCGGGCCTGGCAGAAGACCCGCTCGGCCTGGCAGGCCTGGCAGGAGCGTGATCTTGCCGGCGACGACATTGTCGCGGCTGATCCTCGACGGCACCGTCGGTCAAGGTCCGGCTCGATCGCAAGGCCACGGCCATCTCGCTGCTGATTGCCCTGGGTGTCCGCCGCGACGGCCAGAAGGTGGTGCTCGCCATCAAGAACATCGGTGGCGAAGAGCGAGCCGCGTGGCGGGCCATGCTGGACGACCTGACCAGCCGTGGGCTCGGCCGACCCGAATTGGTGATCGTCGACGGCGGCAAAGGCCTGGAAGCGGCGCTCGCCAGCCTGTGGGACGATGTGCCGGTTCAGCGCTGCACCGTGCACAAGGAGCGCAATCTGCTCGCCCACGCGCCGAAGCACCTGCACGACGAGATCAAGGCCGACTTCAACCACATGATGAACGCCAAGGCCGCCGCCGAGGTCGTAGTCCGGCGTAAGGCGTTCCTGGCCAAGTGGAAGCTTCGCTGCCGGTCGGTCGCGACGAGCTTGGAAGAAGCCGGCGAGCGCCTGTTCACGTTCGTGCGCTACCCGCCCGAGCAGTGGCGCTCGGTGAGGACCACGAACGCGATCGAGCGCCTGCACGAGGAGTTCGAGCGGGAGAATCAAGAGCGCAGTGCCTGCTGCCCTGTGCCGAGACCGCCGCCATGCTGTTCTGGGCGCTGTTGGCGTCCGGTCAGATCACCATGCGCCGGGTCGACGGCTGGCAGACCCTCGAGCGCTCGCCCACCGATCTTGACTTCGCCGCCTGATGCCGACCACCATGCCTTCGGACCCGCGCCGCCGAATTTCCACCACCTTCGCGACACGACCTCCAAGTCCCACCACGCCCCACTCGCAGCGAGCCGTTTCAGAAGTCTCCGATGGCAACGAGCAGAACCCTTCGTGCGATATCAGCCGGGCAACGCGGCCGTCACCAGCGGAAGGTAATGCGGCAGGTCGCGAAGGTCGTGGAACCCATCGGCGCCTCAGCGCGTTTAGCCGGTCGCCCGGCTCTATCGCCGAAGCTACGACGCCTTAACCCAAACTTGGAGGAACGCACATGCTCGAGCTCTGCTGGAACGGCAAGCAAGGCATTGGCGGGGGCGCAGGTCCCGAAAGCATCCCGAGGCTCGCTATCGCATCGCTCCTGATCGGCGCTTCGATGCTGGTCCTGGCGGTGCCGGCTGCCAATGCCCAATCCGACGCACAGACGGTTGCACAGCCCGGGATGGAGGCCCCCGGCCAGTTTCTCGTGACCTTCGGTCTCGATCAGACTGCGTTGACTGACGAGAACCGCCGGGTCATTGCCGAGGCCGCCGAGAACTACCGGCAAGGCGGCGCGCCCCAGATCAGCGTTACCGGCCATACCGACACCTCCGGGAGCGCGGACTACAATCTGGAGCTATCGCAACGACGCGCCGAGGCCGTGGCCGAGCAGCTCGTGCGCGAGGGCGTCCCTGCGACCGACATCATCACCGCCGGCCAGGGCGAAGAGTCCTGCTGGTGCCGACCGCGGATGGCGTGGTCGAGCCACGCAACCGCCGGGTCGAGATCGTAGTGCCGCAGGCAGCAGCGCCGGTCGTCGCGGCCCCGGCTCCGCCGGCGCCCGCAGCGGCGCCGGAGGAAGCCGAGGAGGAGCCCAGCAACCTCTTCACCATCGGTCCCGATCTACGGGCACAATTTCGGTGAAACGAACGATAGCAAACAGAACGATCTGGTCGGCGCCGAACTCACCTACACCGCTCTGCCGGGCTTCCTTGGCGGCCTGTCGCTCAAGCAGGGTGTCCTCTATAGCCTCAACGGCGACAATGACGACTTCAACGGCCGATCGGTTGTCAGCCTCGATTTCGCTCCGGATCTGGGCATCTTCCGGCCCGTTCCTGGCCGCGAATTTCGGCGGCGTGTACGGCTCGGGCTTTCAGGACGGGTTGGTCGCCGGGACCCGAGATCGGGTTCAACATCGCGCTGATCGAAGGCCTCGCGATGCGCGCCAAGGCGGCCTACGACTACCAGTTCCGCAACCCTGGCGGCTTCGACGAGGGCATTGCATGGGTCGGGCTGGGCTTCGGCATCGGCTTCTAGGCGGTGGGTCTGTCGCTTCGATCTGGTGAGTGGTTGCCAGATCGAAGCGCTGGTCCAGCCCCGAACTGGCTGGGGCGGCAGGATTCGAACCTGCGAATGCCGGATCCAAAGTCCGGTGCCTTACCGCTTGGCGACGCCCCATCGGCGCGCGCAAGATAGGCCAGCCGTCGCCCTCGGGCAACCGTCAGGCGGCAGAACGATGCCGATCTTAGCGGCCGGGCGCGAGCCCGAAGCGCTGAGCTGCACTGCCGCCGTTGACGCCGATCTCGGCCAGCCCGTTCGGTTGACCTACCAGAGCGGCTGGCCCGCTGGCGCGTCCGAGAAGGTCGCGGCACGGCGGAGAGGCTGGCCGGTTCCGGGCGGAAGGGCCTCGGCGCGAGCCCGGTCGCTGAGAGCGTCGCCGGGCGGCAGCTGATAGCAAAGCAGCGGACCTCGCGCGCCGCCGCAGGACCAGTTCGAACAGCCCGTTGTCGGGCCCGACGAAGCGCCGGCCGTCGGCCTAGACCACGAGCGCCGCCGGGCGCCGCCGACGCGGAAGTCGACGACCGCGATGATCACATCGCCCCGCCGCCGTTGACCGCCGTCTCGAGCACCATCTCGTCGCTCGGATCGGCGAGATGAGGGCGCCACAGATAAGCTGATGTCGACCGGCTCGGCGATTCGTGCCAATGCATTCAGCAGCGCCTCGACATCCTGGATCGACGCCCGCTCGTCGCGCGTGCAATCGAGCCGGGTCCATGAAAGGACGTCTGGGGCAAGGCCGTCCATCGCGCCGTTAGCGACGGCATCACCTCGGAGCAGGCGGTCGGTGACGCGATCGCCCGGATCAAGCAGATCTTGGTGGAACAGCCGGCCGGGTCGCTTCGAGCGGCTTCCTTGGGCTGCCCCCTGGCGGTATGTTGGAATTGCGAACGACCGATCCGGGAGATCAGCGTGGCGCGCGCCAGGCAGGAGATCGAGACCGCCACCGGACTGTACGAGCGTGACTTCAACCTGTGGGTCGAAGAGCAGGTGGCACTGCTCGAGGCGGGCGCATTCCAGCGTCTCGACCTCGAGAATTTGATCGAAGAGATCCGGGACATGGCACGTCGCCAAAGGAAGGCGATCCGCGTCGATCTGATCGTGGTCCTGACCCACCTGCTCAAGTGGCAGCATCAACCGAAGCATCGCTCGACCAGCTGGAACGGCTCGATCGTCCAGCACCGGCGGTGGATCCGGGACGAAATCGAGGACAGCCCGAGCCTTGCCGGCTATCCGGGGGCGGTCTTCGAGCGCTGCTACCGCGGCGCACGCGAGCAGGCGGCGGCCGAGGCCGGCTGGCCGCAAGCCCGCTTACCCGCGGCCCGTCCCTACACGATCGAGCAGGTTCTCGATCCCGACTTCCTGCCGGACTGACGCCCGGCCGATGTCGTCTGGCGCATCATCGCCCACGGCTTCGCCCGGGATCCAGGCAGATCCTGACCGAGGAGCGATGAGCGCCGAGAGGGCCAAGGGGCATCGCGGCTACTCGCGGTTCTCGGTTCTCTGCTAAGGTGACGGTCTGACCATCGACAGGGACAATGAGCCTATGGCACGCGCCGCCCCGGTCACCCAAGAACGGCCGTCGCTGTATGAACGCGACTTTGCCTGTGGCTCGAGCAGCAGGCGGGCCTGCTGCTCGAAGGCCGCTTGAGCGAGCTCGACCTCGCCAACCTGCTCGAAGAAATCGAGTGGGTGGGCCGCAAGAATAAGAAAACCGTCAAAAGCAATCTCGTCATCGTGCTTCTCCACCTGCTGAAGCACGAATTCCAACCGCGGCGGCGAGCCCGAAGCTGGCTCGACTCCATCCTCGAGCGCCGGCAGCGGCTGCGCGACGACTTGGCGGAGAGTCCGAGCCTCAGAGGTCACCTCGAGGCGGTGTTGCCCGAGGCCTATGCCGACGCTCGCGCCCGCGCGATCACCCAGACCGGGTTGTCGGCGCCGGCTTTTCCCCACCTCTCGCCCTTATGCCTTAGAAGAGGCGCTCGACCCGGCTTTCCTGCCCGACTGAGCGTTACATGGCGGGGTCTGCGGTAGAGGCCCCCGCGCTCGGTAGTAGGGCCCGACGCCTATCCGGTGGCGCCCGGGGCGACCCGCTTGCCCATGCGGTGGCGGAAAGCGTCCGCGGCGCCGCGCAGCGCGAGCTTGCAGGCGCCGAAGTTGCCGCGCCGGGATTCCAGCAGCAGGCGCTTGCTGAGGCCCATCAGGATCCGGAGCTGGCAGGCGAGCCGCTTGAGCGGGCCGAGCCGCCGGCCATACATGCGCACCAGCGTCAGCTGGTTGCGGTACATGTAGTAGTAGCGCCAGTTGGCCGAGACCGGCAGCAGCTCCGGCGCCATGAAGCCGCCGCCCGCGTGCTCGACCACGCACTTGGGCACGATGTAGCTCTTGAAGCCCTGCTCGGCCAGGCGGAAGGCGTAATCGGTGTCCTCGCCGTAGTAGAAGAAATCCTGGTTCGGGAAGCCGCAGACCGCCATCGCCTCGCGCGTGAACAGCGTGCTGATGAACGGATAGAGGTCGATCTCCTTGGGCTCGCCCTTGCCGCGCTCGATGCCGATCTCGGGGCTCAGATACCGGTAGCGGAACGCGCGCGCGAGCGTGGTCGGCAGGCGCCATGGGAGCCAGGTCGTCTTGCCCTCGTCCCACTGTGCCTGATAGGCGGTGAGCCCGCCGAGCCTGACGCCCCTGGCGCGCAGCTCGGCCGCGGTCTCGAGCAGGATGCCAAGCGAGCCCGCCTCGGGGAAGACATCGTCGTCCATCGCCCAGGCGAACTCGTGGCCGCGCTCGAACGCCGTCTGGAGCACGGTCTTGAAGCTGCAGGCGCAGCCGAAATTGCCGGGCTGATGGATCGCGATCAGATCGGGCTGGCTGTCCAGCCATTCCCGGGTGCCATCGGTGCTCTGGTCGTTGACCACGATGATCTCGTCGACCACGGCGTGCTGGGCGCGGATCGCCGCGATGCAGCGCTTGAGCGACTCCAGCCGGTTGAAGGTGGTGACGGCGGCGGCAACGGTCATGGCTCGGATCCGGTTGGATCTAGATGGTTTAGCATCGGTCCGCGACGCTCCAAAGGCTCAAGATCGCCGCTCCGAGGTGACCAGCCCGCCGGCGGGCGCCGCCCGATCGCCCAGGATCCTGTGCCCATGGCGCGTCAGCGCGAGCAGCAGGGCGACCAGGATGACCAGCTCGACCAGCACCGTGACCCAGGCCATGCCGAGCGCTTCGTAGGTCGGGACGACCAGGATCGCGAGCCCGATCGTCAGCATCGCCGCCGCCAGGATGATCACGCTCAACGCCCGGTCCAGGTGGTGCGGGATCAGCCATTGGGCGGCGAGGGCATCGTTGATGATGACCAGCGGGATGACCAGCGCCAGCACCCGCAGGACCGGCGTCGCCGCCTCGTACTCGGGGCCGAACACCAGCTCGATCAACCAGGGCGCCAGCAGGATCACGAGCACGCTGAAGGCGAGCCCGATCGCCGACAGCAGCAGCAGCGAGATGCGCGCGAGCGCATGCGCCTGATCCGGCCGGTGCAATAGCAGGTGGCTGAGATGCGGCAGCAGAGCCTTGTTGATCGGGATCGTCAGCCAGGCGAGCGGGCGGGCGAGCTTGTCGGGGGCGGCGAGGTAGGCGACCTGCTGGGGCGAAGCGAGCAGGCTCAACAGGAACGCGCTGCCCGCGGTGTTGATCAGGTTCGAGACTTGCATCACGAACAGGCTGAAGCCCAGGCGGAACGTCTCGCGGACCCGCGCGAGGCCGGGCCAGCGCGGCCAGACGTCCCGGAGCACGACGCCATAGCCGATCGCGGTCGCGAGCGTCGCGGCTGCGGCGTAGGCCGCGAGCACGAGCCAGCCGTCGCCCGGGCCGTCGACCAGCCAGAGGATCGCAACCACGCCGACGAGCTTGGTCGGGAGCTCGATCCCGGCCATCAGCGAGAGCCGCTCCATGCCCGTGAAGTACCAATCGACCCCGATCCCCTGAACGATTGCGAACAGCAGGGCGGCATAGAGCAGGCGATGGTCCTCGGCGAAGAATGGTACCGAGTAATAAGCAAGGCCGGCGGCGGCGGCAACCAGCCCCGACAGAATCAGCTGACAGGCGAGAATGCCCCCCATCAGCTCACCGAGTCGCTTCCGGTCGCTCCGGTGCCGCGAGACCTCGCGAGTTGCCGCGAGGTCGAAGCCGTAATGGATCGTCACGATACCATACATCGAAAAGGCCTGCGCGACCGCCACCATGCCCCACTCCGCCGGGCCGAGCACCCGCGCGAGATAAGGGATCGTCGCGAGCGGCAGGAGCTGGTTGACCGTCCGCACGACATAAAGGACGAAGATGTCGCGGGCCAGACGGTGGCGCGCCAGCTCGCGCAGACGGTCAATCACCGAACGCTCACTCCCCATCGGACCGCCGGCGCCGGCCGGCCCGGCGACCTGCCTCGCCGGCCGCGGCGCTCGAGGCTGGCGCCGGCCATCATGACGGGCGCAAACTCTGGACTGCCGGGCATCGCCACGTTTTGTACCGCTCGAAGGTTAACCGGGGCCGAACGCGGCTCGGATGCGACCGCCGGGTCGAGCCCGCGCATGCTCGCGCTCAGACGGCGAATTCGGTGAGGTCAAGGATCGATTCGCCGCCGAGCTGGTGTCGGTGCCGCTCGAGCCAGCGCCCGGCCGGCAGCGCCGCAAGCAGGTCAGAAATGGCTAGGCGGTGTTGCTCTTGCTGCGCAGGCGGAGGCCGGCCGTCACGTCCGGATCGGCGATCCGGCGGGGCCAGAGCGGCGTCGTCTCGTCGGGGAAGGCGCCGTGCGCGCCCCCGCCCTGGAAGCTAACGAGATCGGCACGCCGCCAGGACCGCGCTCAGAGCGCGAGATGGCCCGTCTTGACGTAGAGCGTGCAGCCGGCCTCCGAGGCCACGCCCTGGCTGCTGCCCGGCGGCGTGCGCAGCCAGGTGCCCCTGGCATAGCGGCCCTCTTCGTCGGCGAAGGCACCGTCGATCGCGAAGATCTCCTGGCCGCCCGGATGGCGGCGGGCCGGCACCCGGGTCGCCGGCGCCAGGCGCAGCAACTGCACCCGTTCCGCGCCGTGCTGGTGGAGCGGCATCACCTCCAGGCCCGTGACGTCGCCCGGCCGCCAGCGCCCCCGGGTCGTGTCGATCCGGACGTGCTGCTGGTCGTCCGCCATCATCTGGCGGAGCTTGACGAAGATCGTGCAGCCCGACGCGCTGCTTGGCGTGTGCTTCGAGCCCGGCGGGTTGCGGACGTACATGCCGGGGCCGAAGTCGCCGTGCTCGTCCGAGAACACGCCCTCCAGCACGAAGAACTCCTCGCCGGCACCGTGGCTGTGCGCCGAGAAGGCGCTGCCCGGCGCGTAGCGGACGAGGCTGGTCGCGCGCGCGACCTCGTCGCCGTCGCGCTCCAGCATCCGCCGCTGCACGCCCTTGAGCGGCGAATCGACCCAGGGCAGCGCCTCGCTGTCGACGACCGCACGCTGGCTCAGATCGGCGTTGATGTTCATTGGTTCGCTCTCGCGCTCGATTCGAGATAGGTGGGCAAGAGATCAGCAAAAACCAAGTCTGGCAACCAGGGCGGGGCGCCGGAGTCAAGATGAGGCCGAGCGACCCGGGGACGAGCCGCGGCGGCGCTGGAACCGACCGGCGGACGCGTCGTTACCCGCCGGACGGCCCGCGCCAAGATCCAGGCGCCTCGTACCGGAGCCGACGTTGGACGTGAGGCCCATCATTCCTGCGATTCCGCTGGCGCCGCCCAGCATGCCACTGCCAGTCGGGCTTGCCGGCCATGACCTTCCCGGCCTCGTCGATGCGGTCTCGATCGCCCGGCGCTGAGCCGCAGCGGCGCTCGCTGCCGGAGCGGATGCTCGATCCCCGCAGGCGGGCAGCGCTGCACCGGATCGAGCGCCTGGGCCACTGGCTCGACGACCGCTATCGACTGCCCGGCACGCGCTTCCGGCTCGGGCTGGACGGCATCATCGGCCTGATCCCCGGGCTCGGCGATGCGGTGACCAGCGCGCTCAGCGCTTACCTGATCTACGAGGCCTGGCGCCTTGGCGCCTCCGGCTGGACGCTGGCGCGGATGCTGGGCAACCTCGGATTCGACGGTCTGGTCGGCGTCGTGCCGGTGGTCGGCGACCTGCTCGACATCGGCTTCAAGTCCAATCGTCGCAACCTGCGGCTGCTGCACCGTCATCTGGCCGCGCAGGCTGCGAGCGAGGGCAGACCCGGCGAGCGGGTCACCGGTCGCGCCGGCGGGTGATGACCTTGCCGTGAACGTGCGGCCCGATCGCCTCGGTCGGACCGCCGGAGCGCACCGGCCGCGGCGCGAACCGGCCCAATGAGAGCAGCCGGTCGTACATCAGGATCGCGCCCGCGGCAGCCAGATTGATGCAGAACCGGGTCGGGATCTTCACGACGTGATCGCAGCGCGCGACCATCGCCTCGGACAGAGAGCTGCGCTCGGGCCCGAACACGTAGGCTGCGTTCAGCGGATGACGAAAGCTCGGGAGCAGGGTCGCCTCGTCGAGCAGCTCGACCCCGATCAGCCGGCAGCGGCCGGGCAGCACCAGCTGCTCGACGCTGCCGAAGCGATAGAGCGGCAGCTGCAGCTCGGCCTGCGAGGTGTCCGAGAGCGCGCTCGCGACCGTGTAGTGGGCATCGACCAGAAAGATGAAGCTTGCGCCAAACGCGTGCGCCGAGCGGATCAGATTGCCGAGGTTCATCGGCTTGCTGATGCCCTCGGCGCCGATCCCGAAATAGCCGCGCATCATTTTTCCTAACGCCTCCGGCGGGCTGCGACCAGCGCCATGGCAAGGCTTCCGGGCGGTCGTCCGGCGGGGTAGAGTTGGTTCCGGAGGACCGCCGATGCGTGCGATCGTCTGCCGCGAGCTTACCGGCCTGGACGGGCTCGCGCTCGAGGACATTCCGGTGCCCGAGCCCGGGCCGGGCGAGGTCCGGATCCGGGTGCGCGCGGCCGGGCTGAACTTCGCCGACACGCTGATGATCAAAAGGCCAGTATCAGGACAAGCCCGACCTGCCGTTCGTACCCGGCCTGGAGATCGCCGGCCGGATCGAGCGCTGCGGCCCGGGCGTCGCCGGTCTCCCGCCGGGCGAGCGGGTCATGGCGACCCTCGATCGCGGCGGCTTCGCCGAGGCCGCGGTGACCGCGGCCGGCAACGTCGTCCGGCTGCCGGATTCGATCGACGACGTGTCCGCGGCGGGTTTCGCGATCGCTTACGGCACCGCCTATGGCGCGCTGGCCTGGGCCGGGCGGCTGCGCTCGGGCGAGACGCTGCTGGTGCACGGCGCCGCGGGCGGCGTCGGGCTGGCCGCGGTCGAATGCGGCCGGGCGCTGGGCGCCCGGGTAATCGCCAGCGCGCGCGGTGCAAAGCATCTCGAGGTCGCCAAGGCGCAGGGCGCCCAGGCCCTGATCGACACCGCGAGCGAGGACGTGCGGGCGCGGGTTAAGGAATTGACCGATGGCCGCGGCGCCGACGTGGTCTTCGATCCGGTCGGGGGCGAAGTGTTCGCGGCCTCGCTCCGGAGCATCGCCTGGGCAGGGCGGCTGCTGGTGATCGGCTTTGCGAGCGGGCAGATCCCGCAGATCCCGGCCAACCTCTTGCTGGTCAAGAACGCCGCCGCGATCGGCTTCTACTGGGGCAGCTACCGCCGGCACGACCCGGCCCGGGTGCAGGCCGCCTTCGGCGAACTCTTGCGCTGGCACGCCGAGGATCGCATCCGGCCGCACGTCTCGGAGACCCACCCGCTCGGCGAGGCCAAGAGCGCGCTGCAGCGGCTGCTCGCGCGTCAGAGCACCGGCAAGGTCGTGCTGACCATGGACGACGAGCATCCGGAGAGGCAGCGATGACGGCGCGCATGGTCGTGGTCCAGGGCGACATCACCGGGCAGGCAGTCGATGCGATCGTCAATGCCGCCAACGAGCGGCTGCTGGGCGGCGGCGGGGTCGACGGCGCGATCCACCGCGCGGCCGGGCCCGAGCTGCTGGACGAGTGCCGGACCATCGGCGGCTGCCCGACCGGCGAGGCCAGGATCACCAAAGGCTACCGGCTACCGGCCCGCTACGTGATTCACACCGTCGGCCCGGTCTGGCAGGGCGGTGGCCAGGGCGAGCCGGCGCTGCTCGCCGCCTGTTATCGAAATTCGCTCGAGCTCGCGGTCGCCAATGGCATCAAGACGATCGCGTTTCCGGGCATCAGCACCGGGGTCTACGGCTATCCGCTCGAAGCCGCGACCCGGATCGCGGTGACCACGATCCGGGACTGTCTGGCGACGATGCCCGCGATCGAGGAGGTCCGCTTGGTGACCTTCGGCGCCCAGGCGACCAAGGTCGCCGAGCAGGTCCTGGCTGAGCTCGGTCCAGGCTGATCAGCGCGCGGCGGTGAGGCGCGGCGGCGCGTGGGTGGCGGCGGCCGGCGCAGTCGCGGCTGGCGCGACCTCGCCTGATGGCTCCGAGGTGGCGGGCGCGGCCTCGGGTGGCTCCTCATCCAGCGCCCGGCGCTCGATCCGCTTCAGCCGCGAGCGGTAGAGCTGGCCGGCCTCGTCGAGCAGCGGATAGGCGATCGCGCAGATATGCGAGTGGATGCGCTTGAGGTCGCGCAGGATGTCCAGGTGCAAGGCACTGGAATCGATGCTCTCCGGCCGCCCGGCGCGCAGCCGCGCCAAGTGGTTTTCCGCGGCCTGGCGCTCGGCGTCGCGGACCGCGACCTTCTCGTCGAGCAGCTGGCGCGCGATCGCTACGTCGCCCGACATGAAGACGCCGAGCGCGATCCGCAGGTTGTCGAGCACGCGGGCGTGCAGCGCCTCGATCTCGGCCCAACCCTCGCGCGAGAACCGGAGCTGCAGCCGGATCTTCTTGTCCGCGAGCTCGAGCAGGCTCTTGTCGATGATGTCGCCGATGTGCTCGAGGTTGGTCGTGAAGCTCAGGATCTCGGTCGAGCGGCGGCTCTCGCCCTGATTGAGCGCCTCGCGGCTGACGTCGGTGACGAACAGCTTGATCGCCTCGTGCAGCTTGTCGACCGAGGTCTCCATCTGCTCCAGCCGGGCGAGCGTCTGACGGTCGTCGCGGCGGAACACCTCGAAAGACCCCCGCAGCATCGTCTCGACCAGATCGCCCATGCGCAGCGCCTCGCGGGCCGCGCAGGCGAGCGCGAGCGCCGGGCTGTCGAGGGTCGAGCGGTCGAGATGGCGGGGCTGCTCCGGATCGATCTCGGCCGGCAGGTCGGGCAGGAGGCGGGTGCAGAGCCTGGCGACCACGTCGGTGAACAGGATGAAGCCGAGGCCGAGCATCAGGTTGAAGCCGGCGTGGAAGTCGACCACGACCCGCGCCGGGTCGACTTCCAGCCGCTGCAGCCAGGGCAGCGCCAGGCCGACCAGCGGCGCGGCGACCGCGACCCCGGTCAGGCGAAACACGAGGTTGCCGAGCGCCACCCGGCGGCCGGCCGGCCGGTCGGCGTAGGTCGCGGCGATCGCCGGCAACGCGGCGCCGAGATTGGCGCCGAGCACCAGCGCGCAGGCGCTGGCCAGCGGCAGCACGCCGACGCCGGCCAGCGACATGATCAGCAGCACGATCGCGAGGCTGGAATGGGCGAGCCAGGTGAGCAGCGCCCCGACCAGGATCAGGATCACCACGTCGCGGGCGAGCGCCCCGAACACCTCCTCCAGGATGATCGCATCCCGCATCGGCGCCGAGGCGGCCTGGATCAGCCGGAGCGCCAGCAGCAACAGGCCGAGCCCGATCGCGACCCGGCCGAGCCCGTGGTAGCTCCAGGCCTGGGCGCTGAGGTGGGTCACGACGCCGATCAGGATCAGGATCGGCGCCAGCCAGTGGACGTCGAGTGAGAGCACCTGCGCGACCAGGCTGCTGCCGAGATCGGCGCCGAGCATGACCGCGAGCGCCGGCGCCGTCTCGACCACGCCGCGGCTGGCGAAGGCCGCGACCAGCAGCGCGGTCGCGGTGCTGCTCTGGAGCGCGCTCGAGACGCCCAGCCCGGCCAGGAACGCGGTCAGGCGGTTACGCAGCGAAAGGCGCAGGATATGCCGCAGATCGGCGCCGAAGGTGCGCATGATCCCGGTCCGGACCATGCGAGTGCCCCACCAGAGCAGCGCCACCGCACCGAGCAACTCGACCAGGACGCCGGTCGGGGAGATTGCGCCAGCGGTCACGGCCGCTGGCTCCTGACCCCGTGCTCAGGGTCCGTCGGGCGACGACAACCGGCGCTCGACCGGGTCAAGAGCGCTACTCTGGCCGCTGCCGGTCGCCCCGGGGGTTGCGATGACGAAGCGGTTCCGGCTTGAAATCCAGGGCGGGTATCCGGTTCGAGCAACGAGCGCCGAACGCGGCCCGGAAGAGGCGCAAACCTGCTGGGACCGGCCCTGCCTGCTCCAGCAGGCCGCTGCCAGGATCGCACCACGGGTCCGGCAGAGGGCGCCGGATTACCTGGGGCGATCGGCTCTCTGCGGCGCCGGGTGGGTCGGCGCCCGCGCCGATGCCAGCGAGGTCAGTCCTCGGAATCGATGTCCGGCGTGGCCGGCTCGTGGAACAGGCCCGAGCGCCCGAGGCCGGAGCTGTGCTCGCCGGCCCTGGCCGCGCCGACGCTGCCGCCGGTCTCGCTCAGCACGCTGATGTTCCCGGCGATTTGGCCGCCCCGCTCGAGCTCGAGCTCGCCGTAGCGGACCGTGCCGGTGAGCTTGCCGCTGCCGCGCACGAACAGCCGCCTGCGGACCGTGAGATCGCCCTCGTAGACGCCGCTGATGTCGGCCTCCTCGACCTCGCAGCCGCCGGTGAAGCGGCCCGAGCTCGCGATCTCGAGGGCGAGCGTGTCGTTCAAGGTCACTTCGACCTCGCCCTCGACCACCAGCCGGTCGCAGGAGCTGATCTCGCCCGACAGCCGAATGCCCTCGCCGACGATCAGCCGCTTGCCGCCATAGCGGTCCGGCTCGGCCAACGGTGCCGAGGGCGTCGTGATGGCCTCGGCGCTGCCCACTGACGCCGCCGCGCTCGAGCCGCCGGGCCCGGTCGGAAGATCGACCTTGCGCCGCGGCAGCTCGGGTTGCGCGGCCGGCTTGGTCGGGCTGTCGGCAGCGGGACGGCGAAACGCCCCTTCACCACCGGCCGGAAGTTCGTTCTCGGTGTCTTTCTTGCGGAACATGGCTACGCAACCCCTAGCTTGCAGGATTCTTCAGTGATCTGTGAACGAGGAACCCTAAGTATCCTCCAACAGACACGAAAACCCGCCTCAGCAACGATTAAACACACGTACGGTCGGAGTCAAACACTTCTGTCGCTAACTGGCGGTATCGCGGCCACCCGGGATGGCGACGACCGGCCACCGACCGCCGGCGCCCCCGACCGCCGGCGCAAGTCCTCGAACAGATGGACCATGAACGCGATTGCGACGACCGGCGCAAGCAGATTGAGCAGCGGCACCGTCAGCAGCAGCGCGATCACCGCCCCTGCCAGCCACAGCCGCGGCCGCGCCCGCCGGCGCATGCCCGCGACCTGCGACCAGGGCAGCCGGCGTCCGGCCACCATCTCGAAATACTCGCGGCCGAGCAGGTAGCCATTGAGGGCCAGGTAGATCAGGATGTTGGCGCCCGGCACCAGGTACAGCGGCAGCGCCAGCAGGTTGAGCAGCACCGCGATCGCGGTGAAGCGTAGGCTTGCCAGGGCGCCTTGGGTCACGCCCATCCCGACCGGCGGCGGCAGGTCCGGGTAGTAGCGCCGCTCGACCGCAAGTGCGACGTCGTCGGCAAACCACCCGACCGCCGCGGCGATCACGACCGGAAACAGCAGCCAAGCGAGCACGACCGCCGCGGCGGAGCCGACGACCGTCAAGGCGGTATCGAGCCAGGCAATCCCGGTCGCGTCGAGCCAGGCCAGGACCGCGGTCACCGTCACGATCAGCAGCGCGAACGTGCCGACCGCAATCAGCACGCTGCGCAGCACCAGCCGTCGGGCGCTTGGCTCCGCGAGCTCCCGGAGGCCGAGAATCAACGCGTCGAACACGGGCTCACCTGCGGCAAGGCTTGGCGGAGATATAGGATCGCGGCGGTGCTTGGTGAACGCCGGCCAGATTTCACGGCGTCTTCCTGGGCAAACGGGTCATTTGCTCGGTTATTCCCGCCTTCTATAGTGGCCCGGCGGATTGGTGGAGTGGAGGTCCGATGAGTGCACGCGCGCAGCCGCCCAGGCTCGATGTGATCGGTCTCGGCAATGCGATCGTCGACGTGATCGCCCCGGCGGACGAGCGGCTGCTCGAGCGGGTCGCGCTGGCCAAGGGGACGATGACCCTGATCGAGCAGGATCGCATGGCCGCCGTGTACGAGCACATGGGGCCCGCGGTCGAGATCTCCGGCGGCTCCTGCGCCAACACGATGGCGGCGCTGGCCGGGCTCGGCGCCAAGGCCGCCTACGTCGGCAAGGTCCAGAGCGACCAGCTAGGCCAGGTGTTCGCGCACGACATCCGCGCGACCGGGGTCGAGTTCACGACCCGGCCGCTCGCGGCGGGACCGCCAACCGCGCGCTCGCTGATCCTGGTGACGGCCGATGCCCAGCGAACGATGGCGACCTATCTCGGCGCCTGCGTCGAGCTCGGCCCCGACGATGTCGAGGAGGACCAGGTCGCCGCCGCCAAGATTGCCTATCTCGAGGGCTATCTCTGGGATCGTCCGAACGCCAAGGCGGCTTGTCTGAAGGCGGCCGAAATCGCCCATCGCCACGGCCGGCAGGTCGCGCTGACCCTCTCGGACCCGTTTTGCGTCCACCGCTGGCGCGCGGAGTTCGCGGCCCTGATCGCTACTCACGTCGACATCCTGATCGCCAATGAGGCCGAGATTTGCAGCCTCTACGGCGCCAACGACCTCGAACAGGCGATCAAGCGGGTTCGCCAGGAGATCCGGCTGGCCGCGCTCACCCGCAGCGCCGACGGCTCAGTGCTGGTCGCGGGCCCAGCGACCGAGTGGGTGCCGGCCGCTCCGGTCACGCGGGTGATCGACAGCACGGGTGCCGGCGATCTCTACGCGGCCGGCCTGCTCTACGGCCTGACCCACGGGCTGCCGCTCGCCGCCTGCGGGCGCCTGGGCGGCCTCGCCGCAGCCGAGGTCCTGGGCCAGTATGGCGCCCGCCCGGAGCGGCCACTGGCGCTCTTGGTCGAGCAGGCGGCGCTCGCTTAGCCAGGCCGCGCGGCGCCAGCGTTAGCCAAACGTCAAGCCTGCCCCCGCTATGCTGGACCCCGGGCCGGCGGTCGTGGGCTGCCGGGCCCGTGGGCTCGCATGAGGAGAAGATCGTGCTCGAGGACACAGTCGGGGAGCTTGCGCGCGTCGGCCGCCAGGCCGTGGTCGGCTTGGCCTGGCTCCTGGTCCTGATCGCGCTGGCGCTCGCGACCTGGACGACCATCGGCTCGGGGCGAGCGCAGGAGCCGGCCCGCAATCAGCCGGCCTGGTCGAACCAGAACGTGTCCGGTCGATAGATCCCGAACTGAGCCCCGGGCTCCCAGTTGTAGATCGCCTCGGCCGGCACGTTGCGCAGCGTCTTGCGCGCCGCAACCGGCTGCAGGACCCCGCCGATCAGACCGATCGAGAAGATCTGGCTGCTGTAGATCTCCAGGATCCGGTCCCAGACCTTGCGTCGTTCCTCGGTTGATGGCGCGCCCCGCCACTGCTCGAACAGACCGAGCAGCTCGGCCGCTTCTGGCAGGTCCGGCGGCTCGCCGGCCTGCCCCTTGGTCTGATAGTACTGCCCCCACATCGGCCACTGCAGGTGGTTCTGGTCGGTCGGCGCAAACTCGCCCGGGCTCATGTCCGCGCTCGGGATGCCGTTCTCGAGCCCGTACCAGATCGACATCAGCGTCTCGCCGGCAAAGACCCGGTTGCGGAACATCTCGCGCTGCAGTGGCTTGCTGTGGATCCGGACGCCGATCTTGAGCCAGGTTTCCTGGACCAGCTCGAGCACGTCGGTCTGCTCGGTCTCCTCGCCCGCGGTCTCGATCACGAGCTCCATCGGCCGGCCGTCCGGCAACAGGCGCAGGCCGTCCGGCGAGCGGTCGGTGAGCCCGATCTCATCGAGCAGCGCGTTTGCCTTCTCCGGGTCGTAGGCGGCCCAGTCCTGCCGGAACTCCGGCCGGTACAACGGGCTTTGCGGCAGCACGGTGTTGTTGCCGCCGTGGCCGAGGCCGAAGAACATGATCTGGTTGATCTCGTCGCGATCGACCGCGAGCGACAGCGCCCGGCGGAAGCGGACGTCCCGGAACAGCCCGCGCCAGACCTCGTCGTGGGCGTTGAGATTGGGATAGAGCGCGAGGTGGGCGCCGCGCGCGGTCGGCCACAAGTGCGTGACCAGGCCGCTGCGCTCCTCGCTCTCCTTGAGGAAGGTGTAGTGCTTGAAGAACAGGCCGCGGGACTGGAGGTCGGTCTCGCCGGCGCCGGTCTTGATCGGGACCAGCTTGTTGTCGACGACATCGAACACGACCCGGTCGATGTACGGCAGCTGCTGCCCCTGGCTGTCGACCCGGTGGAAGTAGGGGTTGCGTTCGAAGACGAACCTCTCGGCCGGCGGCGGCGTCGCCACTTGCCAGGGCTGCAGGGTCGGCAGCTCGGGATTCTCGAACTTGTACAGATCGTCGTGGCGGCCGTGCAGCTGGGCCCAGTCGCGCGCCTGGGTCTCCTCGACCATCGCCTGGAGCTGCTTCGGATCGGCGTAGCGCTCGTGGAACTGCTTCAGATAGTGGGCCGGCATGTAGATGAACAACGGCGTCGCATGCGCCAGCATCGGCAGGAAGAACGGGTTCGGCTTGCTCCAGCTGTAGCGCACCGTCAGCGGATCGGGGAACTCGACCTTCGGCAGCTCGTCGTCGACGAACAGCTCGGGCGGCGGGCCGGTCGGGCTCAGCTTCTCGTTGTTGACCACGTCCTCCCACCAGTAGCGGAAGTCCTCGCTGGTGAACGGCTCGCCGTCCGACCAGCGATGGCCCTTGCGCAGATGCAGCGTGAACGTGCGCCCGTCCTCGATCTCGACATCCTTGACGATGTCCGGCACCAGCTCCAGCTTCTCGTTGTAGGCGACCAGCCGGGCATAGCCGTAGACCACCATCAGCCGGGTGTCCTTGGAACGCCCGACCAGCATGTGCAATTCGCCCCCCGGCTTGCCGGCGTTCTTGCCCGTGCCGGCATCGAAGGTGACCACCGAGGGCTCCTCGGGCGGGCCCGCGGGCGCGCCGGCGCTCACCGGAGGCGCGGCGAGGCCGAGGCCGGCGAGGGCGAGGAGGGCGCAGAGGCGCACGCTAGGCGGCGCTGTGAATGGCTTGTACATCGGCTTCAGGGCTCATCCGAACGAAGTGGCGGTTGTTGAGGTCGATCAGGCAGGTCGGGCCGTTGCCTAGTGTAAACGGCGCCGGCCAGGCGGTTGGTTCCGAAGTCTTGCCGGCCATCAGGGCGGAGAAGTCGAGCGGTTGCGACAGATCCGGCTCGGGCACCGCGGCGAGCAGCGCCTTGGTGTAGGGATGCACCGGCCGGGCGAACAGCTGCTCGGTCGGCGCGATCTCGACGATCCGCCCGGCGCACATCACCGCGATCCGCTGGCAGATGTATTTGACCACTGCCAGGTTGTGCGAGATGAACAGGTAGGTGAGCCCGAGCTCGGCCTGCAGGTCCTTGAGCAGATTGAGAATCTGGGCCTGGACCGAGACGTCGAGCGCCGAGACCGGCTCGTCGCAGATCAGCATCTCGGGGCCGAGCGCTAGCGCCCGCGCAATCCCGATCCGCTGCCGCTGGCCGCCCGAGAAGCTGTGCGGGTAGCGGCGCAGGTGGCGGACGTCCAGGCCGACCACCGCGAGCAGCGCCTTGACCCGCTCGATGCGCTCCTCCTGGCGGCCGACGCCGTGGATCACGAGCGGCTCGGCGACGATGTCGTAGACGGTCATGCGCGGGTTCAGCGAGTGGAACGGGTCCTGGAAGATGTACTGCAGGCGGCGGCGAAAGCGCGCGAGTTCCGGACCGGTCAGCGCCAGCACGTCGATCGGCCCGTCGGCGGCGTGGAAGACGACGCGGCCGGCGTCCGGCCGGATCGCGCGCATCACGACCTTGGAGACCGTGGTCTTGCCGCAGCCGCTCTCGCCGACCAGGCCGAAGGCCTCGCCGCGCGCGATCGTGAAGCTGACGTCGTCGACCGCCAGCACCTGCTTGGCGTGCCCGCCGAGCCAGCCGCCCCCGCGGGTGCGGTAGGACTTGCGGACCTCCTCGACCTCGAGCAGCGGATCGCCGGCGCGGCGCTTGCCCGCCCCGTTGCCGCTGCCTGGCCGGTCCTCGAGCAGCAGCGCCCGGCCGGCGGGCGAGACCTCGCGCAGCGGCGTCAGACGCTCGCCCTTGGGCATGTGCAGGCGCGGCACCGCGTGCAGCAGCGCCCGCAGATAGGGGTGCTGCGGCCGGGTCAGCAGCGCCTTGCAGCTACCGCTCTCCATGACCCGGCCGCGGTAGAGCACGATCACGTCATCGGCCATGTTGGCGACCACGCCGAGGTCATGGGTGATAAACAGGATCGCCATGTGAAACTCGTCCTGGAGCTCGCGCATCAGCTGCAGGATCTGGGCCTGGATCGTGACGTCGAGGGCTGTGGTCGGCTCGTCGGCAATCAGCAGCGCCGGGTCGCAGACCAGCGCCATCGCGATCATCGCGCGCTGGCGCAGCCCGCCCGAGAGCTCGAACGGATAGGTTCGGAACGCGTACTCGGGATCGGGAAAGCCGACCCGCGCCAGCATCTCGACCGTCCGCTCCTTGCCCTCGGCGCCGGTCGAATCGGTGTGCAGGAGCACGGCCTCGCGGATCTGGTCGCCGATCGTGTGCAGCGGCGAGAGCGAGCTCATCGGCTCCTGGAAGATGATCGAGATCCGGCCGCCGCGGATCGAGCGCCGGACCGGGTGATCGTCGGCGTGGCTCGCGAGGTCGAGCGGCTCGTGGCCGCGGCGCGGATCGCGAAAGATAACCTTGCCCCGCGTAATCCGGGCGCTCTGCGGCAGGATGCCAAGGATCGCCTGCGAGATCACGGTCTTGCCGGAGCCGCTTTCGCCGACCAGGGCCACCGTCTGGCCGGTCTCGACCGCGAAGCTGACGCCGCGCACCGCCTCGACCACGCCTTCGTCGGCGAGGAAGTCGACCGCCAGGCCCTCGACCTCCAGCAGCGGTGCGCTCATCGCTCTGCCCTGGGCTGCACCTCGGGCGCCAGCTGGAACAGCTCGCTCGCGGCGCACAGCCGCGCCGCCGGGTGGCTGGCCAGCACCTCGAGCAGCCGGTCGAGGAAGGCCCAGCCGGGCTCGTCCATCACCAGGTGGTGACTGAGGATGCCGATCGGCTCGTCGGGACCCAGCAGCGCGCACAGGCGCTCGAGCGCGGTTGCCTCGCCAATGAACAGCCGCGAGCCGCGCCAGTCGATCGGGTCGAGGTGCGCGTTGACCTGGGCGAGCCCCGGCGCCGCCTCGCTGCCAGGCCGCGCGCCGAAGGTCGAAAGCCCGGCAAAGCCGCAGGCGGCAAGCCGCTCGGTAAGTCCCGGGTCGAACCGATTCCAGGGCGGCACCAGCACGGCCAGACAGGTAGCACCAAAGGCGTCGATCAGCGCCGCCCGGCCCTGGCGCAACTCCTCGGCCACCGTCGCGAGATCGCGATGGCCGAGCTCGACCGACCGTTCGCCGGCCGGCGCATGATTGGCGTGGGCGAAGCCGTGCTGCAGGACCGTGGCCCTGGCGCTCCCCGCGATCAGCGCCTGGCCCGGCGCTTCCAGCCAGAGCGGCACGACCGCCAGCGCCAGCGGCACGCCCTGCCGCTCGGCCAGCTCGAGCAGGCGCTCGAGTGCCGGATGCTCGCGGCCGGCGTCGTCGTCCCGCCACCAGACCCGGATCGCCTCGCCGCGGGCGGCGCAGGCATCGAGCCCGGCCTCGAGCTCGCGCCAGCCGGTCATCCGCCCGGCTCCGCGGGCGGGCTGCGGCCGGCGAGCGCCGCGATCAGGCGCGCGCTTCTGCCCGCGCCTTCGAGGTCGAGCGCCAGCCGTCCCGCGGCCGGCTGGCTCACCGCCCGGTCGATCGCCCGCGCCAGGTTGCTCGGCGTCAACTCCGCCTCCCAGACCGTCTCGGCGAGCCCGAGACTGGTCAGTCGCTCTGCCCGGATCCGTTGTTCGGTCTCGGTCGCCGTCTCAAACGGAACGAGAACCATCGGCTTGCCGAGCCGAAGCACCTCCATCACAGTGTTGTAGCCCGCTTGCGAGACCGAGAGAAGGCACTTCGCCAACAAGGCTTGGAAATCGTCGCGCTGGCGCTCCAGGATGAGCCCCCCCGGCCGGTCGGCCTCGGGCAGCCCCAGTCCCGCCAGGAGTCCCGCGGGGTCGAGCTCGCCGCCGGCGATCAGCCGCCAGAGGTGGCCTCGGACGCGCGTGAGCGGCCGCGCACGGACCGCCGCTGCGAGCAGCGCGCCGCCGACCCGCCCGCCGCCGGCCGAAACCAGCACTCCGCCGTTTTCGCCACTTTCCGCTTTCGGCCCGGGCTCGACGACGTAGCCGGTGCTGACCAGCCGCGATCCGAGCGCGTCGGCATAGGGAAAGGTCAGGTCGAACGGGATCAGTGCCGGGTCGGTGTGCACCAGCACGCGGTCGTAGTAAGCGAGCGCCAGATCGCGCATCCAGGCATAACGCTCGGCGGCCGGTTTTTGCACCAGGATGTCGCGGACCGAGCAGACGAGCCGCGGCCGGGGCCGCGCATTGCGAGCGGCCTCGAGCAGCGGCAACAGCTCGAAGCGGAACGCCCGCCGCCCGAACGGGAACATCTCGGTGATCACGACCGCCGGCGCCCGGGCCGCGAACAGCCCGAGCAGCTGCGCGCGCCGCCGGGCCATCAGCGCGTCATCCAGCGGCCGGTCCTGGGCATCGACCAGCGCCGAGAACGCGAGGTCGCGGGCCCGCAGCCACGGCAGCTGGACCAGCTCGACGTCGTCCGGCACGAGCCATGGCGCGGGCGGGCCGCCGCTCACGAGCGTCACCTCGAGCCCCTGCTCGACCAGCGCCCGGGCCACGGTCGCGGCGCGCTTCAGATGGCCGGTGCCGAGCAGATGCTGGACCCAGAACAGGACGCGCATGGCTCAGGCGGCCAGATCCAGCGGTGCCGGCCCGAGGCCGAGCCGGCCATTCGCCTGCGCCCGTAGCGCTAGCGCCTGATCGCGCAGCAGCCGCAGCGGCGGCCGCGTGCGCATGTCCCAGCCGGTCGCGAGCGCCAGCGCCGCCCGGATCACGCCCTTGTGGCAGACCGCGACGACCGGGCTCGGATCGGCGGCCAGTTCGACTACCAGCGCCCCGATCCGCTCAGCGACGTCGCGCGGGCGCTCGCCGCCGGGCGGCCGGAAATCGAGGCCCAGCGCCTCGTTGGCGGCGAGCTCGGCGGCACCCAGCTCGGCCGCGCGCAGACCTTCCCACGCACCCCAGTCCATCTCGATCAGGCGCGGCTCGAGCGTGACCGACCGATCGGTCAGCAGCGCCGCCGTTTCGCGCGCCCGGCGTAGCGGGCTCGCAAGCCAGCGCGCCTCGGCGAACGCCGCCGGCACGCGCCAGCCTTTGACCTCGGCCCGGCCTTCGGCCGAGAGCCCGATGTCGGCGCGCCCCTGCAGGCGGCCGCTCGCGTTCCAGGCGGTCGCGCCGTGGCGGATCAGCAGCAGCGAGGTCATGCTCGGGCCGCGCGGATCGCCGGCGCCGCCGCGAGCGCCGCGCCCAGGAGCGCGGATGCCTGCTCGAGGCTGCGCTCGCAGGCGACGAAGCGCGCGGCCGCCGCCGCCATCGCCAGCCGCCGATCAGGCTCGGCGAGCAGCCGGTCGACCGCGGCGGCGAGCGCCGCCGGATCGCGCGCCGAGGCCAGCACGCCGGTCACGCCATCCAGGACCACCTCCTCGACGCCGCCTTCGCGCCCGGCGATCACCGGCAGGCCGGTCGCCGCCGCCTCGAGCATGGCCAGCCCATAGGCCTCGCGGACCGCCGGCCAGACGTAGAGGTCGGCGGCCGCATAGCACGCCGGCAACGCGGCTTCCGGCAGCGCGCCCGCGAACGCGACCCGCCCGTGCCGCTCGAGCGCGGCCTCAATCTCCGGGCGCGCCGGGCCATCGCCGACCACCAGCAGCTGCCAGGCCGCCGCGCGCAGGCGGCCGAGCGCCGCGGCGAGCAAAAGGTAGGAGTCACGCTTGACGTCGGCGCGCATCATCGCGACCGCGAGCAGCCAGGGCGCCCCCGGATCGAGGCCGAACTGCGCCGCGAGCCCGGCTCGATGGCGTGCGCGCGCGCCGCGCGCCGCCTGGTAGGGTGCTGGGTCGAGAAAGGGCGGCAGCCGGCGCAGCTCCGCGGGTGGCAGCGTGAGCGGCGCGAGGCACTTTGCGTCGGCCGCGGTCAGCGCCAGCACCACGTCCGCCCGGCCGATCGCGCGCTCGGTCGCAACGTGGCCGCAACTCCAGGGGCCGCCCGCCTGCTTGGGCGCGAACGAGGCCTCGGCCAGCAGATAGGGGATGCCGAGCCCGTCCGCGACGCTCGGGCCCAGCCAGTCGGGTGACTTGTGGTAGGCGTGATAGGTGAGCCAGGCTTTGGGCCGCCGCTCGGGCGGGCGCGCCCGATAGCGGCGGAGCAGGCGCGCCGCCAGCCGGCTGCCCAGCGCCCCGATCCGGCGCTGGCGGACCGGATCGCCGGCGCGATCGTAGCTCCGGAAGCGGCTCGCGAGCTCGACCGCGACGCCGGTGCCCTCCAGCGCCTGCACCAAGGCCCGCGCCATGCGCCGGTCGCCCGAGGGCGTCGGATGGTCGGGCGGCTTCATCGGCGCGTGGAAGGCAATCGGCCCCCTCATGCCGCGAACTGCCGCCCCGGTTCGAGCGTGGCGCGCAGACGCGCCGCCAGCCGGTCGAGGCCCGCGGTCTTGCCGAACTGCTCGAGCACGCGGGTGCGGGCCGCGCGGCCGAGCCGCAGGCGCAGCCCCGGATCGGCGATCAGCAGGGCGAGCGCGGCGGCGAGCGGCTGCGGATCGTCGGGCGGCACCAGCCGGCCGTTGACGCCGTCCTCGATCAGCTCCGGGATCGCCGCGATCCGGCTCGCGACCGCGGCGAGCTCCATGGCGCCCGCCTCGAGCAGCACGTTCGGCAGGCCGTCGCGATCGCCGTCCGCGGCGATCCGGCTCGCGAGCACGAACAGATCCGCCCGTCGATAGGCGTCGAGCACCCGGTCCTGCGCCAAGGCGCCTTGCCAATCGAGCCGCGCCGCGAGGCCGAGTGCTGCCGCTCTCGCCTCGAGCTGCTGGCGGAGCGGCCCGCCGCCCACGTGGGCGTAGCGCCAGTGCAGGCCCGCCGGCAGCGAGGCCAGCGCTTCGAGCAGGACCTCCAGCCCCTTCTTGGGCACGAGCCGCGCCACGCCCAGCAGCTCGACCGGCCGGGCGGGATCGCTGCCATCGGGCCCCGCCCCCCGCCCAGGCGGCGGAAAGCGCTCGGCGTCCAGGCCGTGATAGGTCAGCATGACTTCGGCGTCCGGCGCCAGCGCCCGCAGATGCTGGGTGTTGCCGGCGCTGCATACGGTCAGCCACCGGCAGTCGGCGAGCTTCTCACGCTTCTCCCAGTCGGGCGTGGTCCAGACGTCCTTGGCGTGCGCCGAGGCCGACCAGTCGAGCCCACGGAGCCGGGCCGCGTAGCGGGCGACCGAGGCCGGCGTGTGCAGATAATGCGCATGCAACAGCCCGACGTCGGCCGGCAGCTCGGCCGCGAGCACGAGCGCCTGGCCGAACCGGCGCCCCCGGTTGGGGCTCCGGTCGCGCCGCAGATCGGCAAGCCACAGGCGGCGCGCCGCAGGATAGCCCGGCCAGCGCCGCACCCGGCGCCAGGCGGCGAACACGCGCGCCGGCTCCTGGTTGAGGTACTCCGGCAGATAGAGCACCGGTGCTGCGATCTGCCGGTGCAGCTCGTGCACGGCCGGATCGGTCGGGTGGCGGAGCGAGACGATCAGCAGCGGCAGGCCGCGCCGCTCCAGCCCCAGGATCTCCTGGGCGATGAAGGTCTCCGACAGCCGCGGGTAGCCTTTGACGACCACCGCGATCCGAGAGCGCGTGCCGGTCACCTGGGATCGGGTCCGGTCTTTAGCCGAACCGCGAGAGGACCGGGGCGGCTCGAGGCTCGGCAAGCCAGGGCCGGGCGCGCTCGGCGATCCGGTCGAGCCCGGCCAGCAGCTCCGGGTGTGTCGCCACCGCCGGCGGCGGCCAGCCGGGCAGCGCCCGCAGGCGCTCGGCCATGGCCGCCGGCGAGCGTACGCCGTCGTCGGCGAGCACGTGGACCAAGCCCAGCTGGGCCGCGCGCTCGGCGCGCAGCGCCTGCTCCTGCCGGGGTTCGGTGCGCGGCACCAGCAGCGCGGGCTTACCGAACGAGAGGATCTCGCAGAAGGTGTTGTAGCCGCCCATCGCGACCACCCCGATCGCACCCTCCAAGAGCCGCTCGAAATGGCTCTCGAAGGTGATCGCGCAGACCTTGCCGAGCCGCGCCGCCCGCTCCTGGAACTCGCGCCGGCGCTCCAGATGCATGAACGGACCGAACACCACCAGCGCCGGATGCGGGATGTCCGCGTCGGTCTCGTAGGCGCGGAGCACCCAGTCGATCAGCGCCTCGCCGTCGCCGCCGCCGCCGGTGGTGACCAAGATGTACGGCTCGCCCGGCAGCTCGTGCTCGCCGGTGTTGGACGGCGCGCTCGGCAGCGAGCGCCGCAGATAGCCGGTGAAGGTCACCTTGTGGGCGAGGGGCAGCATGCCGGGCAGCTCGGTCAGCGGGTTGAAGATCTGCGGCAGCCCGTACACCCAGATCTCGTCGTACAGCTCGTACAGCGCCGGGTACACGTTCTTGCGCCGCCATTCGTCCAGCAGGCTCGCCGGGTCGTCCATCACGTCGCGCAGGCCCAGCACCAGGCGCGTGCCGCGCTCCTTGAGCATGATCAGCGTGTCGCGCGCCTCGCCGCGCAGGCCGAGCGGCTCCTTGTCGACCAGGAACAGGTGCGGGTCGAAGATGTCCGCGGTGTGCTGGATGATCGACGAGCGCATCGCCAGCGTCTGCTCGATGTCGATGTGCAGCTGCAGCGGCGTGTACTCGGAGTTGCGCAGCTTGATCACGCCCGGCACGCGCACGAAATCGACCCTGGACTTGAAGTCGAAGCTGCCGATGATCGGTGAGCCGGACAGAATCAGGACCGAGAGATGACGGTAGGTTTCGACCAGGTGATGGGCGATCGCCCGGCAGCGGCGCAGATGTCCCAGGCCAAAACTGTCGTGGCTGTAGATCAGAAGACGGGTTGCCGGCGGCATGGCCTCGAACATTCTTGTGCGATTCCCCGCAGCGCACTATGGCAGCCCCCGCCGCCCCGGACAACTGGCGATCGCGCCCGCCCCCCGAGGCATTGTGCGGGCGTCACCAGTCTGAGGCCCGCCGCCCCGACCCCGCGGCCGCCATCAGCCGCCCGTGACGCCCGACCGCGCGCTCCCGATCGGCGCCGGCGCGCTGCTCGCCTGCGCCTGGCTCCGCCGGCGCTGGCCGACCGCGTTGCTCGCGATCGTGCTGGCGAGCTTCGCGGTCGGGCCGGAATGGGTGCTCGCCCGCTACCTGCCGGGCCGCCTGCTCCTGCTCGCCGTCCCGGCCCAGGAACTGCTGCTGATCGCAGCACTCGCAGCCAACGCCGCCCGCTACGGGCTCCGTCCGGAAATCCTGCGCTGGCCGCTGCTCGCGGTCGGGCTGCTGCTGGTCCAGACCGTGCTGCTGCCCGACGTCGATCCACGGTTGAGCGGGGCGCGGATCGCGATCGCGGCGCTCGGCCTCGCGCTGCCCTTCAGCCTCGCCGCGGTTGCGCTCGAGCCGGGCACGCGGGCGCGCTACGCGCTGCTGATCGCGCTGCTGCCGAGCCTCTGCGTCGCGATTGGCGCCGGGCTGCAGGCGGCCGGCCTCTATGCCGCCGTGACCGGCAGCGAGCATCGGGTGCCGCGCCTGAACGGCGCGAGCAACGCGGGCTGGCTCGCCTGTCTGGCGTTCGCGGGCTTCGCGATCGCGCTGCACGAGGCGATTTTCGTTCGCCGGCCCGCGCTCGCCGGGGTGGCCGCGATCAACGCGGTGATCGGCCTGTTGGCCGGCGGCCGGATGGGGGTCGGCGCCGGCGTTCTGTTCACGGTCGCGTATTGCCTTTTGGACCAGCGCATCCGCGCGCGGCTGAGCCGCGCCCGCTGGCCGCTGGTCTGGGTCGCTGTGGCGGCGGCTCTGCTGATGCTCGGCTGGCTCTTCCTGCAGAGCTACGGCGAGCTCGCCGCCGGCCTGCCGATGTCCGGCCGGAACGTGCTCTGGGCGCACTATTTCGAGCAGTTCCGGGCGCGCCCCTCTTCGGCCACGGGCTCGGCGCGGCCGCGCTGGTGCGCAGCTACTTCGAGCTGCCGCACAACGTCTACCTGCGCCTTCTGGTCGAGGGCGGCGCGCTCGGCCTCTTGGTATACGGCGGCGCGCTGCTGCTCTGGGCCCGCATCGTCGTCGCGCGGATCGATCCGGGCGAGCGCGCGTTCGTGCTGGCCCTGCTGCTGGCGCTCGCAGTCTACGGCCTGACCGACAACCTGTTGTCGATGCCGTCCGCGCTGGTGCCGTTCCTGTACCTCGGGCTCATGCTGAGCCAGCCCTACCGCCAGCGCAAGTCGTCGGCCGCGGTTCATTGAGCCTGCGCCAAATCGCGGGCGGGCGGGCGCCGGACGCTAAGGACTAGGCATAGTCGGGGAAATTTGGCACGCTGAGACAACTGCCGCCGGCGGATCGAGCATGGACCGCAATATCTTCCGCTACATCCTGCGCCACAGCCTGCGATCGCAGATCCTGATCCTGGCGATGACCGTCGGCTCGTTCCCGTTCCTGTACGCGACCCTCGAGCTGCCCAAGATCATCATCAACGACGCGCTCGCCGACAGCAGCTCGCGGACCGTGTTCGGGATCACGCTGTCGCAGGTCGAATTCCTGTTCGCGCTGTGTGGCGTGTTCCTGATCCTGGTGCTGATCAACGGCGGCTTCAAATACGTCGTCAACGTCTACGAGGGCATCGTCGGCGAGCGCATGCTGCGGCGGCTGCGCTTCGAGCTGTTCTCGCGCGTGCTGCGCTTTCCATTGCCCCACTTCAAGCGGATCTCGGCCGGCGAGATCGTGCAGATGATCAACGCCGAGGTCGAGCCGCTCGGCGGCTTCATCGCCGAGGCGTTCGCGCTGCCGGCGTTCCAGGGCGGCACGCTGCTGACGATCCTGATCTTCATGTTCATGCAGGACCCGATCATGGGCCTGGCCGCGATCGTGCTCTACCCGTTCCAGATCTACGTGATCCCCAAGCTGCAGCGGCAGGTCAACCTGCTCGGCAAGGCCCGCGTCCGCCAAGTGCGCCGCAACGCCGAGCAGATCTCGGAAATGGTCGGCGGCGTGCGCGACATCCGGGCCAACGACCGCACCCAATACGAGCGCGCCCACTTCGCCCGCGAGCTCGGCATCATCTACAAGATCCGCTTTCAGATCTACAAGAAGAAGTTCTTCATCAAGTTCCTCAACAACTTCATGGCCCAGCTGGGCCCGTTCTTCTTCTACTCGATCGGCGGCTACCTGGTGATCATCGGCGATCTGACGCTCGGCGCTCTGGTCGCGGTGATCGGCGCGCACAAGGAATTGTACTCGCCGTGGAAGGAGCTGCTGAGCCACTATCAGCTGACCTGGGATTCCCAGATCAAGTTCGAGCAGGTGGTTGCCCAGTTCGACCCACCGGGCCTGCGCGACGAGGCGCTCCAGACCGCCGAGGTCGAGCCGGTCGCGCTCAAGGGGCCGCTGCGCGCGGTCAACCTCAGCCTCGCGACCGAGGACGGCGAGCCGATCCTGGACGGCACCAGCTTCGCGGTCGACCTGCCGGCCCGGATCGCGATCGTCGGGCCGGCCGGCAGCGGCAAGGAGGAGCTGACCCTCGTGCTCGCCAACCTGCTCGACCCCGACGCCGGCCGGGTCCTGATCGCCGACCACGAGATCCAGAAGCTCGCCGAGGCGATCACCGGGCGGAGCATGGCCTACCTTGGCTATCCCTCTCAGATCTTCGCCGGCACGGTCGCCGACAACCTGTTCTTCGGGCTCAAGTACCGGCCGCAGCGGCCGCCGCCGCTCGAGGGCGCGGCGCTCGAGCAGCGCCAGCGCGAGCTGGCCGAGGCCGAGCGCGCCGGCAACACCGCGCTCGACATCGAGGCGGACTGGACCGATTACGCCGCCGCCGGCCTCGAGGGGCCGGATGCGATCACGCGCGCGGCCGTGCGCGCGCTGACCATGGCCTGCCTCGACTGGGACGTCTACCAGATGGGCATGCGCGGCACGGTCGATCCCGAGACCCAGCCCGAGCTCGCCCAGCAGGTCCTCGCGGCCCGGGGCGCGATGCGCGAGCGGCTGCAGGACCCGCGGTTCGGCCGGCTGGTCGAGACCTTCGATATCGAGCGCTACAACACCAACGCTACGCTGGCCGAGAACCTGATCTTCGGCACCCCGACCGGCGATGCCTTCGACCTCGAGAACCTCGCCGCCAATCCCTACGTCCAGAAGATCATCACCGAGGCCGGGCTCGCCGACGCGCTGGCCCTGGCCGGCCACCGGCTCGCCAGCACGATGGTCGAGCTGTTCGCCGATCTGCCGCCCGACCACGAGTACTTCCGCCAGTTCAGCTTCATCAGCGCCGATGACCTGCCCGAGTATCGCGCCCTGGTCACCCGGGCGGATGCCGCCAAGCTCGGCGAGCTGAGCCCCAGCGATCGCGAGCGCCTGATCGCGATCACCTTCAAGCTGATCCCGGCGCGCCATCGGCTCGACCTGCTCGACGAGGCGCTGCAGGCGCGGATCCTCGAGGCCCGCCACCGCTTTCGCGAGCAGCTGCCGGCCGAGCTCCGCGGCCAGGTGGCGTTCTTCGAGGCCGATCGCTACACGCCAGGCGCCAGCCTCCAGGACAACATCCTGTTCGGCAAGATCGCGTACGGCCAGGCCCAGGCGACCGACCGGATCAGCGATTTGATCCGCGAAGTCCTGAACCATCTAGGCCTGCGCGAGCGGGTGATCGAGGTCGGCCTGCAGGGCCAGACCGGGGTCGGCGGCACCCGACTGTCGCTGCCCCAGCGGCAGAAGCTGGCGATCGCCCGCGCCCTGCTCAAGCGGCCCGAGGTCTTGATCCTGTACGACGCCACCGGGCCGCTCGATCCGGCCGACCAGCTGGCGATCCTAGACACGCTGCTGGCGGAGTTCGCCGAGCGGACCCTGATCTGGGCGCTCAATCGGAGCGACGGGGCGCGCAAGTTCGATCACGTGCTGGTCATGCGCAAAGGCAGGGTGGTCGAGCAGGGGCGGTTTGCCGAGCTCGACCGCGACGGCAGTGCGCTCCAGGAGTTGGTGGCCGCCGAATGACCCAGCCGCCCGTTCACCATGAGCGAGGGAGGTTCGTCGCATGAGCCTTAGCCAAGACGTCGAGGTCCTGCGCTCGATCCCGCTGTTCGCCAAGATCGAGCCGACCAAGCTCAAGCTGCTCGCCTTCACCAGCGAGCGGCTGGAGTTCGTGGCTGGCGACGAGCTGTTCCACCAGGGTGATTTCGCCGACGCGGCCTTCATCATCCTGCAGGGCGGCGCCGACATCATGGTCGACACGCCGCGCGGCGCGGTGAAGGTCGCGCGCCTGGGCAAGAACGACATCATCGGCGAGATCGCGATCCTGTGCGACGTGCCGCGCACCGCGACCGTCATCGCTGCGACCGATCTGGCCACGCTGCGCATCTCCAAGGACGGGTTCTTCCACCTGGTCAACCAGTTCCCGCAGATTGGGATCGAAGTGATGCATGAGCTCGCCTCGCGTCTGCACCACACGACCCAGGCCCTGACCTCGGCGCGGGCGCGGCTCAGCGAGCTCGAGCGGGCGGCGGACGACGGGGGCGCCTGAGGTGACCGGCGTTCCGGCGGCGGTCGCCGACCAGACCTTCTGGCCGCGCCGCCCGGGGCCGGTCCTCGACTGGCTGATCGCCGAGGCCCGCCAACTGCCGGATGGCCAGGCGCTGCTGTCGGAGCTCTCCGTGCGGCTAGTCCAGAGCGGCCTGCCGCTCGCGCGCGCCTCGTTCCACATCCGAACCCTCCACCCGCAGCTATTCGGCATCGGCATCTATTGGCAGCGCGACGTCGGCCAGATCCGGGTGTTCCGCGCCGAGCGCGGGATCGAGCGGACCGATCAGTTCCTGCGCAGCCCGATGCGGGTCCTGTTCGAGGGTGCGGGCGCGGTCCGCCAGCGCCTCGACCTGCCCGAGACCGAGTTCGCCTTCCCGCTGTTCGAAGAGCTGCGCCAGCAGGGCCTGACCGACTACGTCGCCCTGCCGATCACCTTCACCGACGGCAAGATCCACGGCACCGCCTGGGTCTCCGATCACCCGGGCGGCTTCGCCAGCGAGGATCTGGTCCAGATCGAGGACCTGCTGCCGCTGTTCGGCGCCCTGCTCGAGGTTCACTTCAACCGCTACGTAGCGGTCACGCTGCTCGACACCTACGTCGGCCACCGCGCCGGCGAGCGCATCCTCGAGGGCCAGATCACCCGCGGCAGCGGCGAGACCGTTTCCGCGGCGATCTGGTACTGCGACCTGCGCGGCTTCACGGCCCTATCCGAGCGGCTCGGTCGCGATGCCCTGCTCGCCTGCCTGAATGACTACTTCGACGCCATGGCCGGCGCGGTCGAGGCCCACGACGGCGAGATCCTGAAGTTCATCGGCGATGCCATGCTGGCGATCTTCCCGCTCGCGGAGGAGGACGCCTGCCAGCGCGCCCTGCACGCCGCGCTCGACGCCCGCGCGAAGATGGCCGCGCTCAACGCCAGGCGGTCCGAGCGCGGCGACGAGACCCTGGGCTTCGGCATCGCGCTGCACGCCGGCGAGGTCATGTACGGCAACATCGGCAGCGCCAGGCGGCTCGACTTCACGATCATCGGGCCGGCGGTCAACCTCGCGACCCGGATCGAGAGCCTGTGCCGCACGCTCGGCCGCGACCTTCTGATCTCCGACCGCTTCGCCTACTACTTCCTCGGCTATGAACTGCACTCGCTCGGCCGCCATCATCTGGCCGGGATCGCCCGGCCGGTCGAAGTCTTCACGCTGCCCGACGCCGCATGACGTCGCTCCAGCGGCTGGCGCGCCGCCTCGGCTACGACCTGACCCCGCGCAAGAAGGCCAAGCCCCTGGAGGCGCAGCTTGCAGCCGTGCTCGAGCGCTTCAGGGTCGGCTGCGTGCTCGACGTCGGCGCCAACGCCGGCCAGTACGGCAGTCTGCTGCGCAGCTGGGGCTATCGCGGACGGATCGTCTCGTTCGAGCCGCTGGCCGAAGCCCACGCGCGCCTTGAGCGGCGCGCCGCCACTGATCCCGACTGGCGGGTCGCGCCGCGGATGGCGCTCGGTGCTGAGGATGGCGAGGCGACGATCGGGGTCTCGGCCGAGCCCGACATGAGCTCGATCCTGCCCCAGACTGAGCTGTTGCGGACGGTCTCCCCGAGTTCCCGGGTGATCGGCCGCGAGACCGTGCCGCTCCGGCGCCTGGACGGGCTCGCCGCCGACTATCTCGAGCCGGACGATGCCGTCTTCCTGAAGCTCGATACCCAGGGCTTCGAGGCCCAGGTCCTGGCCGGCGCCCGCGAGCTGCTGCCGCGGCTGAAAGGGCTGCAGCTGGAGCTGTCGCTGGTGCGCTGCTACGAGGGTGAGCGCGACTTCCGGGAGCTGATCGATGATCTCGAAGAGGCTGGCTTTGGGCCCTATCTGTTCTTTCCCGGCTATTTCGAGCGCAAGCTCGCCCGCCAGCTGCAGATCGATGGCGTGTTCATGCGCGAGCCGGCCTGAGGGTTAGCCATGGCCCAGATCGCGATCATCGGGCTCGGCTACGTCGGGCTGCCGCTGGCGGTGGCGCTGGCCCGGCACGGGCCCACGACCGGCTACGACCGCGACCCGGCCCGGATCGGCGAGCTGCGCGCCGGCTGGGACCGCACCGGCGAGGTGCCCTCAGAGGCGCTCGTCGCGAGCGCGCTCGCGCTGACCGACGATCCGGCCAGGCTCGCCGGCCACGAGATCTTCATCATCGCGGTGCCGACCCCGGTCGACGCCCGCAAGGTGCCGGACCTCTCGGCCGTGCGCGCGGCCTGCCGGGCGATCGGCCCGGCGCTCGGCAAGGGCGCGATCGTGGTCCTCGAGAGCACCGTCTACCCCGGGGCGACCGAGGAGGTGGTGGGCCCGACGCTCGCCGAGAGCTCCGGCCTGCGCCCGGGGATCGACTTCTTCCTCGGCTACTCGCCCGAGCGTACCAATCCCGGTGATCGCAACCACACGCTCGAGCGGATCACCAAGATCGTCGCCGGCGAGACGCCCGCAGTCGCGGCGCGCCTGGCCGAGCTCTATGGCCGGGTCAACGGCGGTCAGGTCCATCTCGCCCGGGACATCCGCACGGCCGAGGCCGCCAAGGCGATCGAGAATGCCCAGCGCGACATCAACATCGCGTTCGTCAACGAGGTCGCGATGATCTGCCAGCGCCTTGGCCTCTCAGTCCACGACGTCCTCGACGCCGCCCGGACCAAGTGGAACTTTATCGATTTCCAGCCCGGGCTGGTCGGCGGCCATTGCATCGGGGTCGACCCGTTCTACCTCGCGCACAAGGCGGCCGAGGTCGGCCACGACCCCCGGATCATCCTGGCCGGGCGCTCGGTCAACGACGCGATGCCGGCCTTCATCGCCGACTGCCTGGACCGGCGTCTCGAGCCTGGGGCGAGCATCCTGGCGCTCGGCCTCACCTTCAAGGAGAACGTGCCGGACCTCCGCAACTCCAAGACCGCCGAGCTGATCCTGATGCTTGCCGAGCGGGGCTTCGCGCTCAGCGTCCACGACCCGCTGGCCGACCCTGCCGAGGCGCTGGCGCGGTACGGGCTGCGCCTGCTCGAGCGCCTGCCGGCCCAGGGCACCTTCGACGCGGTCCTGGCCGGCGTGACGCATCGGGCCTACGAGACGCTGGATGGCGCCGCGCTCGCCGGCCTGCTCCGCGCGGGCGGCCTGGTCGCCGACCTCAAGGGCCTCTGGCGCCATCTCGAGCTGCCCGAAGGCCTCCAGCGCTGGACCCTGTAGCGGCCCGTATGCCCGCAAGGCATCGGGCGAATTGGAGAATCTTGATGATCGTGAAGCGGATCGTGGCCAACATCGCCGCCGAACAGATCGATCGCGGTCGCGCGTTCTATGGCGACCTGCTCGGCATGAAAGTGGTCATGGACCACGGCTGGATCGTGACCTTTGCTTCTGACGCCAGCGCTCGGGCGCAGCTCAGCGTCGCCACGGAAGGCGGCTCCGGCACGGCCGTCCCCGACCTTTCGATCGAGGTCGACGACCTCGAGGAGGCCCATCGCCGCGTGCTCGCCGCCGGATTGCCGATCGAATACGGCCCGGCCAACGAGCCTTGGGGCGTCCGGCGCTTTTATGTCCGCGATCCCTTCGGCCGTCTGGTCAACATCCTGGCTCACCGCTAGTCGCGGAAGACCGGTTTCAGGTCGGCGGGGAAAACTGGTGGACCCGAAAGAACTTCGCCGCCAGGATCGGCAGCCCTGACCGGCCGCAGCGGCCGGCGTGGCGGACGCTCGCACCTTGGAGCTGCTGTTCGATCTCGGCTGGCGGGCGAGTGCCACCGCGCTCGCGGTCGTGCTGGTCGCCAAGCTCGGCGAGCGCGGCGGCGCGCTGCTCGCGAGCGTGGTCATGACCTTCCCGATGAACGCCGGTCCGGGCTTCCTGTTCGTGGCACTCGAGCAGAGCCCCGCGTTCGTCAGTCGGGGTGCGCTCGTCGCCTTCGCCGGCACCGGCGCGGTGCTCGCCTTCGTCGCCGCGTTCGTGCGCGTCGCGCAGACGCGCAGCTTCGCCGCCGGCCTGACCGTCGCGGTGCTCGCCTGGCTCACGCTCGCGCTCGCGACGATCGCGCTGCCGATTTCACTGGTCAGCGCGCTCACTGCGATCGCGGTCGGATCTGGCGTCGTGGTCCTGCTCGGCACCAGCCGAGTCGGGAGCCTGCCGACCACGGCGATCCGGGCCGGCTGGCATCTGCTGCTCGCGCGCGGCCTGATCGCGGGCCTCGTGGTCGCGAGCGTGGCGCTTGGCGCCGGCCGGCTCGGGCCGACGCTCGCCGGCCTCGCCTACGCCTTCCCGACCACGATGCTGGCCTCGCTCTGGATGCTCGAGCGCCATTACGGGCGCGCGTTCACGCTCGGGACGATGGCGCGCGTGCCGGCCGGGATCGCGACCTATGCCGGCTTCTGCCTGATGCTCCACTTCGCCGCCGGGCCGCTGCCGGCGCTCGCGGCCTGGGCGCTGGCGGTCGTCGTCGCGATCCTGATCGCGCTGCTCCGCGCGCTGACCGGCCAGCCGCTGCACCGGGCGCACCCAGCTGCCGCCGGCCGAGCAGGCCTCCCCGCCCGGCCGCCCTGGTCCCGTCACCCGGCATCCGACCGATGATCCCCGGCGACCAACGATCCCCGGGCGGGCTTTGACGCGGTCCCGGCCAGGCCCTACATCATCGTTCGAGCCAACCGCGAGGACCGCCCGCTTGCCGGACTATCCGCAGCGCCTGATCGTGCCGGTGCACCGGGCCGGCTGGCCGTTCATCGCCGGCGGGCTGCTGGTGACGATCCTGCTCGCCTGGCTCGCCGCCCCGCTGCTGTGGCTCGGCCTGCTGCCGACCGCCTGGATGACCTACTTCTTCCGCGACCCGCCGCGGGTCACGCCCCAGGGCGAGGACCTGGTGGTGAGCCCGGCCGACGGCACCGTCCAGGCGATCACGCTTCGCCGGCCGCCGCCCGAGCTCGAGCTCGGCGAGGCGCCGCGCACCTGCATCAGCGTCTTCCTCAATATCTTCGACGTCCACGTCAACCGCGCGCCGGTCGGCGGCCGCATCGCGCGTTTCGCCTACCACCCCGGCCGGTTCCTGAACGCCGCCCACGACAAGGCCTCCGACCTCAACGAGCGCCAGTCGTTCCGGATCGAGACGCGCGCAGGGCGAAGTCTTCGGCCTGGTCCAGATCGCGGGCCTGATCGCGCGCCGGATTGTCCGCTTCGTCGAGCCGAGGGCGCCGCGGTCGAGGCCGGCCAGCGCGTCGGCCTGATCCGCTTCGGCAGCCGCTGCGACGTCTATCTGCCCGACGGCTTCGCGCCGATGGTCGCACCCGGCCAGCGCGCGATCGCGGGCGAGACCGTGCTTCGCCGACGGCCGCCGCAATTCTCCCCCCAGCGCCTGGAGGCAGAGCTGATGCTGCCGAAACGCCGCCGGCGGCTTCGAGCCCAGCCGCTCATTCACCTGGTGCCCAACATCTTCACGGTGCTGAGCCTGTGCGCCGGGCTGACCTCGATCCGCTACGCGCTTGACCACCGCTTCGAGCTCGCGGTCGATGCTGATCATCGTGGCCGGCGTGTTCGACGGCCTCGACGGCCGCTCGGCGCGCCTGCTCAAGATCACCTCCAAGCTCGGCGCCGAGCTCGACTCGCTGTGCCGATTTCCTGAGCTTCGGCGTCGCGCCGGCGATGCTGGTCTATCTCTGGTCGCTGAACCAGGTGAAGGCGGTCGGCTGGGCGCTCGTGTTGCTGTTCGCGACCTGCTGCGCGCTCCGGCTCGCCCGCTTCAACACCGAGCTCGAGGAACCCGACCGGCCGGTCTGGATGTCGCGCTTCTTCACCGGCATGCCGGCGCCGGCCGCCGCCGGCTGCGCGATCATCCCGCTGCTGATGGCTTTCGCCTTCAAGGCCGACTGGCCCCGGGCCTGGCCCCTCAACGCCGGCGTCATGGTGTTCGTCGGCGCTGATGATGGTGAGCCGGGTCCCGACCTTCTCGATCAAGACCGTGCTCGTCCGGGTCAAGCCGGAATGGGTCCTGCCGACCCTGATTTTCGTCGGCATGTTCGTGGCCGCCCTGTCCAGCGAGCCCTGGTACACGCTGTTCGCGGTCGGCGTCGTCTATCTTGCGAGCCTGCCGGTCGGCTGGTGGTCGGCCTGGCAGCTCCGCCGCCAGGAGCGGGCGTCCGCGGCGGCCGGGCAGGCCCCTGCCGAGGCCGGCCAGGCCAGGGTCGTCAACCTCGGCCGGCGCAGCACCGACCCTCGCCCGTCCAAGCCCGGCCAGGCCTGACCCGACCGAGCGCGGGCCGGCCGGCGATGCTGGACGCCCGGCTGCGCCCCCTGATCGACCCGCCGCTCGAGCGCCTGGCCCGCCCGCTCGCGGACCTCGGCCTCTCGGCCAACGCCGCGACCGTGGCTGGGCTTCGCGCTTCGGCCTCGCCGCGATCGCCGCGATCGCGCTCGAAGCCTACGCCTTGGGCCTCATTCTGCTCCTCCTCAACCGCCTGTTCGACGGCCTGGATGGCGCCATCGCCCGCCAGCGCGGCCTCTCCGACCTCGGCGGCTTCCTCGACATCGTGCTCGACTTCATCGTCTATTCGGGCATGCCGCTGGCGTTCGCGCTCGCCGACCCGATCGCCAACGGCCTGCCCGCGGCGTTCCTGATCTTCAGCTTCGTCGGCACCGGCACCTCCTTCCTCGCGTTCGCGATCATGGCCGCCAAGCGCGGCCTCTCGACCGAGCTGCGCGGCCGCAAATCGCTCTATTACCTGGGCGGCCTGACCGAAGGCACCGAGACCATCGTCGCGTTCGTCCTCGCCTGCCTTTTTCCCACCTTCTTCCCGCCGATCGCCTGGACCTTCGGCGCGCTCTGCTGGCTCACGACCGCAACCCGGATCACGGCCGCCTGGCAGACGCTGCGCTGACGGACGAGCTCTCCGGCCTGGGCCTTTTGCAGGTCCGCCCAGGCTGATATGATGCCCGATCGGTCATCGCAGCGGCCGGATGGAGAATCCGAGGTGGCCCAGCTCGCACGACGACCCTGGACGCTCGACGAGTTCCTGGCGTTCGATGACGGCACGGACACGCGCTACGAGCTGTTCGATGGCCAGATCGTCGCGATGGCGCCGGCTTCGGGCATTCACGGCGCACTGGTCATGCGTCTCGGCCGCCGGATCGGCGATGCTCTGCGACCTGGATGCGAGGTCGTTGCCGAGGCCGGCATTGTTCCGCCCGAGCGCGCCGACAGCTGGTACGAGGCCGACCTTGCGGTCACCTGCGCCGGACTGACCGGCCAGCAGTTCATCGCCGAGCCGGTCCTGATCGTCGAGGTGCTCTCGCCTTCGACCGCGGCGACCGACCGCGACCGCAAGCTTCCCGACTACCGCACGATCCCCTCGCTCCAGGACATCCTGGTGGTCTCGAGCACCGAGCCCCGGATCGAGCACTTCCGCCGCGAGCCGGACGGCTGGAAGATCCACGACCTGCGCGGCGCTGGCACGCTCAGCCTGCAAGCCTTCGACTTGACCCTCGATCTCGCCGAGCTGTACAGAGGCCTTGAGCTCGGAGGCCAGGCGCAGCGGTCGCCCGCGCTTGAACCCGATCGATGGGCCTCCGCGGCGCCCGATCCGTATAGTGCGGATCCATGAGCCACCGCAGCCCGACGAGAGCCGCATGGCCGGACATAGCCGGTCCAGCCTGAGCTGACCCGGATTGATCGGTCGGCTGACCGTGAACCGCTACGCGTCGAAGCGCGGCTGCTCCCGAGGCGCTCGACCGGTCGGCCCGCCGCTCGTGGCAGCTGGGCATCGCCAGGGCCTGACCACCAGGCTCCCACCGTTCGTCGGTCCGGCGCCATCAGCACCATCGCATCGTCCTTAAGGGTCGCGGATCGCTGATCATGCGCTCGAATTGACGGGCAAGGAACGAGATGGACCTTCGGCACGTCACCGACACACATGAATCCCACGGCCTTGGTGTCTCCCCGGGGTCATCCATTTCTGAGGCGCGCTCGGCCGGCTCGGCCGATCCGGAACAGAGGCAGCCGCAGACCGATCGTGGGCAGTGTCGCGTGCGAGGCCGAGCGCGACGTGCGGCGGCGAGCGCCAGGGACGCCAGAATTTCCAGCCGCAAGCGTGAGGCAAGAGGAACAAGCCGACCTGGTCGCAGGCGGGCGAGGCCTCGGCCAGCATGCGCTTCAGGTCCTCGAGGCTCTGGGCGCTGCCGCCGGCGGTACAGCTCTGGGGTAGCGCCACCCAGCCCTGCTCGACCGCGACGTGGTAGCCCGCGAGCCCGGCGCCGATCAGCAGCACGACCGCGCTCAGCGCTAGCAGAACGCGCGGCTGCCAGCGCCAGCCGAGCAGGCCAAGGCCGATCAGCGCGACGTAGGGCCAGCGCTGCAGGATGCAGAGGTGGCAGGCGGCGACCACCCAGGTACTGCAGAGCCGAGCGCCGCGGCCCAGGATCAGCGCGCTCGAGAGCGCCGAGCAGCAGGCAGGCGGTCGGCGGGGCGAGGATGCGCTCGAGCATGACGCCCATTCTAGCTGCTGGCCCTGCGGCCGTCCCGTCCTGCGGCGTTTCGGCCCAGGCGGGTCGAAGGTTTCGGCGGCCGGCGGCCGCCGGACGGCCTCAGCGCCACAATCCACCAAACAGTGCAGAGCGCCGAGCCGAGCCGGGGGCGACGGCGGCGTTAACGATTCGTTGACCCGGGGCGACGACAACAGCCGCGGCTGGGCGCAACGGGAGAAACCGGCGATGGAGCTGAGCGGGTTCGGGCTGGTCGCGCTGGTCATGGTCGGCCTGGCGCTGGCGAGCGTGTTCATGGGCGTCAAGATCGGTGCCGCAGGGGCGCGAGTACACGGTCGAGCGGTTCGGCCGCTACACGCGCACGCTGCAGCCCGGCCTCACCTGCTCACGCCCTTCGTCGAGGGCATCGGCGCCAGGCTCAACATGATGGAGCAGGTCCTCGACGTGCCCCGCAGGAGGTGATCACCAAGGACAACGCCATGGTCAAGGTCGACGGCGTCGTCTTCTTCCAGGTCCTGGACGCCGCCAAAGCCGCCTACGAGGTCAGCGGGCTCGAGCGCGCGATCCTCAATCTGACCATGACCAACCTGCGCACCGTGATGGGCTCGATGGACCTGGACGAGCTGCTCTCGCAGCGCGACCGGATCAACGCCCAGCTGCTGCACACGGTCGACGACGCGACCACGCCCTGGGGCGTCAAGGTCGACCCGGATCGAGATCAAGGACATCGCGCCGCCGACCGATCTGTCCAACTCGATGGCCCGCCAGATGAAGGCCGAGCGCGACAAGCGCGCCTCGATCCTCGAGGCCGAGGGCGTGCGCCAGGCCGCGATCCTCAAGCGCCGAGGGCGAGAAGCAGTCGGCGATCCTCCAGGCCGAGGGCCGCAAGGAGGCGGCCTTCCGCGACGCCGAGGCGCGCGAGCGGGAGGCCGAGGCCGAGGCCAAGGCGACCGCGATGCTGTGCCAGGCGCTGGCGCGCGGCGACCTCCAGGCGATCAACTACTTCGTCGCCCAGAAATACGTCGAGGCGTTCGGCAGCTTCGCCGACCTCGCCCAACCAGAAGGTCGTCTTCCTGCCGCTCGAGGCGACCTCGCTGCTCGGCTCGCTCGGCGGCATCGGCGAGATCGCGCGCGAAGCGTTCGGCCGGCCGAATGGCGCCGCCAACGGCGCGGGGCAGCCCTGATGCCGCCGCTCGGGCCGTCCAGTTCTGGCACTGGTGGGCGCTGGGCGGCGTCCTGGTGATGGTCGAGGTGTTCGCGCCCGGCTTCATGTTCCTGTGGCTCGGCGTCGCGGCGGGCGCTGGTCGGCGCGCCTGCTGCTGGCTCTGGCCGGGGCTCGCTCTGCCAGGTCAGCTCCTGGCCTTCGCCGCGCTGTCGGTCGCGAGCGTGCTCGCCTGGCGCGCTGGTCAGCAGGTCCACCCGGCCGCGAGCGACGAGCCCAACCTCAACCGCCGGGGCGCGCTACGTCGGCCAGCGCGGTGCGCTCGCGCTGCCGATCGTCAACGGCCGCGGCCGGATCAGGCTCGGCGACAGCAGCTGGCCGGTGACCGGGCCCGGACCTGCCGGCGGGCACCACCGTCGAGGTGATCGGCGCCGACGGCACGCTGCTACAGGTCCAGCCAGTGGCCGAGGTGGCTGTCGGTCTGTAGCGTCGCCGGCCCGCCGGCGAGGCGTTCAGACCGAGCGTACCCCACGTTAGCGCCGGGCACCGGCTCTCAGCTCCCCTTGACCGGCCCTGCGACCCGCCTAAGATCCAGCCCCGCGGCCCCCGTGGCGGAATTGGTAGACGCGGCAAACTCAAAATCTGTTGCCCGTAAGGGCGTGCTGGTTCGAGTCCGGCCGGGGGCACCAGGTCCACAAGAACAGGACTTCAGACGTTGATTTCCGTGTCCGCCAGGCGACGGTAAATCGACTTTACTTCACCCCAGCGTCACGGCGGCCGCTATTCCCTGACGTTCACGGCGGCTCGCTATTCCGGGCGTTACGACAGGCCGCCATTCCCCGGCATCACGGCCGATCGAACAGTTCGTTACGCTGGGCGGCGATCACAGGACGAACTCACTGCGGAGATTAGACTAGCGCACGCTCGGGCAAGCCGCGGCGGTCCTGTAGCACCGGGCGGTGCCAGCTCGGCGCACCACCATTCCCTCTGAGTGGGATTGCACCATCGGGCGGGACGGTCTTGAGCAGAAAGCTTCGGCATACGGTCGGCGCGATCGCTGCCGCCGCCAGCCCGGCGGTGATCACCACCGCGCCCGGCGGCCGCGCGCTGGATTTCGAGCGCCGCTGCAGTGGCAGCGTGCCCCGGGCTGTGATCTCGGTGGCGGTCGGGGCTGCTGCTACACGTAGTCGAGCGGCAGTGCGGTCGTGTACTTGATCTGCTCCATCGCGAAGCTGGAGCTGACGTCGGACAGCTCGATCCGGGCGATCAGCTTCTTGTAGAAGCGGTCGTAAGCCTCGATGTCCGGGACCACGACCCGCAGCAGATAGTCGACCTGGCCGCTCATCCGGTAGAACTCGACGACCTCCGGCAGGTCGCTGACCGCGGCCGCGAACCGCTCCAGCCACTCGACGCTGTGCTGGTTGGTCCGGACGAACACGAACACGGTCGCGCCGACGTTCAGCTTCCTGCCGTCGAGCAGTGCCACCCGGGCACGGATCACCTTCGCCTCCTCGAGCTTCTGGATGCGCCGCCAACAGGGCGTCGACGACAGCCCGACGCGACGGGCGATCTCGGCGACCGGCATCGTCGCGTCCTCCTGCAGGCAGGCCAGGATCCGGCGGTCGGTCTGATCCAGCGCTTCGTTCGACATTGGAATTTTTTTCTCCATCAGGCCCTAACATCCCGCCGTACGTTCTAATCATGTCGCCTGAAAAAGCAATCGGAGAAATATTTTTCCATTTTGCCCAATTCAACGCGATTGCTTGGGAAGCCGCGCTGGCCTAGCTCTTGGGGTAGTTCTTCACCCGGGGGACGCGCCCTGCGATGATCCCGATCGTGATTGATCCGAAGGTAACGCCGCTCGCTCTGGTCGGACGCGGCGAGGTCGCCTGCCGGCGCCTCGAAGCGCTGCACGCAGGCGGCGCCGGCCAGATCGCGGTGTTCGCGGACGAGCCCTCGGCCGAGCTCGCGGAGCTCGCCGGTGCGCAGCTCCGCCGGCGGCTGCCGAGCGTTGATGAGCTGGCGCGCCTGCAAGTCATCTGGATCGCCGATCTGCCGCTGGAGCGGGCCGCGCCGCTCGCCGCGCTGGCGCGCGCGCTGGGCGTGCTGGTCAACGTCGAGGACGTCAAGGCCTGGTGCGATTTCCACAACCCCGCGATCGTCCGCCGCGGCGATCTGCTGCTGACCGTCTCGACCGGCGGCAAGAGCCCGGGCCTGGCCGCGCGCATCCGCCGCCAGCTGGCGCAGGGCTTCGGCCCGGAATGGGCGCTGCGCGTGCGGCATCTGGGCGTCAGCCGTGACGCGTGGCGCCGGCGCACCCGATCGCTGGCCGAGCTTGGCCGGCTGACCGACGGCCTGATCGACCGCCGCGGCTGGCTGCCGCGGCCGCCGTCTCGAGGTCCGATCCCATGAGCCTGCTCGATCATCTGGGCGACCTGCGCCGCGCCTATGGTCAGCTCGACGGCCTGGCCTTGCTCCGCGGCCTGCTCCGCGAGGGCCCGCTCCGGGAGCGGACGGCGCTGGTCTCGTCGTTCGGCGCCGAGAGCGCGGTGCTGCTCGACATGGTCGCGACGATCGATCCGAGCACGCCGGTGATCTTCCTCGACACCGGCAAGCTGTTCGAGGAGACCCAGGACTACCGCGACGAGCTGACCGCGCTGCTCGGCCTCAAGGACGTCCGGGTGGTCCGGCCGGAACCCGCCAGCCTCGCCCGCCAGGATGCCAACGGCACGCTCTGGAGCCGCGAGCCCGACCTCTGCTGCCACCTCCGCAAGACCGAGGTCCTCGACCGGGCGCTCGCGGGCTTCGCCGCCTGGATCACCGGCCGCAAGCGCTTTCAGGGCGGGCTGCGCAGCGCGCTGCCGACCATCGAAGGCGAGCCCTCGACCGGCCGGATCAAGCTCAACCCGCTCGCGCCCTGGTCGGCCGAGGACGTCGAGCGGTATCGGCTCCTGCGCAACCTGCCGGCGCATCCCTTGGTCGCCGACGGCTTCGCCTCGATCGGCTGCGTGCCCTGCACCCGGCGGGTGGCACCCGGCGAGCCGGCGCGGGCCGGCCGCTGGTGGGGCCTGGACAAGGCCGAGTGCGGCATCCACCGGCCTGGTAGCTAGCGGTGCCGGCTCGGCTGATCGCTCCCGATTTCGCGCCCGGCTCGGTCTGGCTGGTCGGCGCCGGGCCCGGCGATCCCGGGCTGCTGACGCTGCATGCGGCGCACGCGCTCGAGCGGGCGGATGCGATCCTGCACGACGCGCTGATCGCGCCCGAGATCCTGGCGCTCGGCGCTCGCAGGGCGCGCCTCGAGGCGGTCGGCAAACGGGCCGGCCGGCCGGGCGCCAAGCAGCTCAAGATCAACCAGCGCCTGATCGACCTCGCCCGCGCCGGGCTGCGGGTGGTCAGGCTCAAAGGCGGCGATCCGTTGGTGTTCGGACGCGGCGGCGAGGAGGCGCTGGCGCTCGCGGCCGCGGGCGTGCCGTTCCGGATCGTGCCGGGCGTGACCGCCGGCATCGCCGCGCCCGCCTACGCCGGCATCCCGACCACCCACCGGATGCGCGCCCGCTCGGTCGCCTTCGTCACCGGCCACCACGCCGGCGGCGCGCCGCGCACGCTCGACTGGGCAGCGCTCGCCAGGGCGGCCGACACCCTCGTCCTGTACATGGCCCTTCAGCGCCTGCCCGAGATCGCCGCCGAACTGCTGGCCGCGGGGCGTCCGGCGGACGAGCCGGTGGCGATCCTGAGCAGGGCGACCACGTCCCGGGCCGAGCGCGTGCTGACGACGCTGGCCGGCGCGCTCGCATCGGCCGGGCACGACGATCCCGGACCGACGCTGATCGTGATCGGCAAGGTGGTCGAGCTCGGCGCGATCCTGGCGCCCTGGCAGCAGACCCGGCCCGCGACCGTCGCCCAAGCGCCTGACGATCTCGCCGCAGCCCAGCTCTGAACCCCGGTCCGAAGAGAGCGCCCATGTCCGGCTCCGCCCTGCCCATCCTGCCCGAGAGCGCGCCCTTTCCGGTCGAGCACATCCGGGCGCTGAATGCCGTGATGGCCGAGACCAACGTCGAGCAGCGCCACTGGCTCGCGGGCTTTCTGGCCGGCTACCACGCGGCGAGCGCCTTGCCCGCGGCGGCGCCGCAGGCGGATGCCCGCGCCAAGATCCCGCTCACGATCCTGTTCGGGACCGAATCCGGCAACGCCGAGGAGGTCGCGGCCGAAGCGAAGAAGGTTGCTGCCAGGCAGGGCTTCGCCGCGCGGCTGGTCGACATGGCCGAGACCACCCCGGCCGAGATCGCCAAGGAGCGCCACCTGCTGGTGATCGCCAGCACCTGGGGCGAGGGCGATCCGCCGGAGCGGGCGACCGGGTTCTATCGGGCGCTGCTGGCGGACGATGCGCCGAGCTTCGAGGGCGTCCGGTTCAGCGTGCTGGCGCTTGGCGATTCGAGCTACGTCAACTTCTGCGAGGTCGGCCGGCGGCTCGATGCGCGCCTGGCCGAGCTCGGCGCCGAGCGGATCGCGCCGCGGATCGACTGCGACCTCGACTACGAGACGCAGGCGACCGACTGGACGCGCGGCGCGCTCGAGGAGCTCGTGCGGATCGCCGAGCCGGACCCGGAAGTAGCGGAGTCGCGGCGGGGCGCCGTGATCCTCGACTTTGCCAGCCCGACGGCGGCACCGGCCTACGGCAAGGCGCACCCGTTCGCGGCCGAGATCACCGAGCTGGTCAATCTGAACGGCAGCCGCTCGGGCAAGCAGACGATCCACCTCGAGCTGTCGCTCGCGGGCTCGGGGCTGGCCTTCGAGCCCGGCGATTCACTGGGCATCGTCGCGAACAACGACCCCGCGATGGTCGAGGCCGTGTTGCGCGCGGTCGGGCTCGAGGGCAACCAGGAGCTGACAGAGCGCCTGCTCGGCGAGCTCGACATCACGGCGCTCTCGCGGACCGTGATGGAGGCGCTCGCCAAGGTCAACCCGGCGCCGACGCTGCAGGAGTTGCTCGCCGGCGACGGCTGGCGCGGCTATCTCGAGGGCCGCCAGATCGTCGATCTGCTTGAGGATTTCCCCTGCACCTTGGCGCCCGGGCAGCTGACCGGCCTGCTGCGCAAGCTGCCGCCCCGGCTGTACTCGGTTGCCTCGTCGCTGAAGGCCGCGCCCGATGAGGCGCATCTGCTGCTGGGCCTCGTGCGCTATCAGAGCCATGGCCGGGAGCGGACCGGAGTGGCCTCCGGCCTGGTCGCCGAGCGCCTGAGCGTCGGGGGCAGCCTCCAGGTCTACGTCAAGCCGAACCAGAACTTTCGCCTGCCCAAGGACCCGGACCGGCCGATGATCATGATCGGGCCGGGCACCGGCGTTGCGCCCTATCGCGCTTTCCTCCAGGACCGCCAGGCGGCGGGCGCCGGCGGTCGGAATTGGCTGTTCTTCGGCGACCGCAGCTTCACCCACGATTTTCTCTACCAGCTGGACTGGCAAGGGTTCCTGAAGGACGGCGTGCTGAGCCGGATCGACGTCGCGTTCTCGCGGGATCAGCCGGCGAAGGTCTACGTCCAGCACAAGATGTGGGAGCGCCGGGCAGAGCTCTATGCCTGGCTCGAGGACGGCGCTCACCTCTACGTTTGCGGCGACGAGAAGGCGATGGCCAAGGACGTGCACGCGATGCTCGGCGCGATCGTCGCCGACCAGAGCGGCCGCCCGGCCGAGGCGGCCGAGATCTATCTGAGCGAGCTCAGGAAGCAGCGGCGCTACCAACGCGACGTCTATTGAGCCGCCAAGGAGCAAGACCGATGACGACCCGGAGCAAGAACGAGGAGATCAAGGAAGCGAGCCGCCATCTGCGCGGCACGATTGCCGAGGGCCTCAGCCGGGCGGTGACCGGCGCGATCGACGAGGACGACGCCCAGCTGACCAAGTTCCACGGCACGTATCTGCAGGACGATCGCGACCTGCGGCCCGAGCGGCGCAAGAAGAAGCTCGAGCAGGCCTACGCCTTCATGGTCCGGGTGCGCGTGCCGGGCGGTGTCTGCACGCCCGCGCAGTGGCTGGCCTTGGACCGGCTCGCCGACGACTTCGGCAACGGCACGCTCCGGCTCACCACCCGCCAGGCTTTCCAGCTGCACGGGGTGATCAAGAGTAATCTGAAGCGCACGATGCAGGGCATCAACGCGGCGTTGCTGGACACGGTTGCCGCCTGCGGCGACGTCAACCGGAACGTCATGTCCAATCCCAACCCTCACCAGTCGAGGGCGCATGCGGCGGCGCTCGAGTTGGCGCGGGCGATCAGCGATCACCTGACGCCGCGGACCGGCGCTTATCACGAGATCTGGCTCGATGGTGAAAAGGTGATCGACATGCTGGCCGAGGAGGAGCCGATCTACGGCCGCCACTATCTGCCCCGCAAGTTCAAGACCGTGGTCGCGGTGCCGCCGTCCAACGATGTCGACGTGTTCGCCCAGGATCTGGGCTTCATCGCGATCACCGACGGTACGGGCGCCGTGGTTGGCTACAACGTCACGGTCGGAGGCGGCATGGGCATGACCCACGGCGAGCCCGAGACCTATCCGCGCACCGCCGACGTCATGGGCTTTTGCCGGCCCGAGCAGGCGGTCGCGGTCGCCGAGCAGGTCGTGACGGTGCAGCGCGACTTCGGCGATCGCGCCAACCGCAAGCACGCGCGGCTCAAGTATACGATCGAGGATCGGGGCCTTGCCTGGTTCCGGGCCGAGGTCGAGCGCCGGCTGGGCTTCGGCCTTGAGGCGCCGCGCCCGTTCCGCTTCGACCACACCGGCGATCGCTACGGCTGGGTCGAGGATCACGAAGGCAACTGGCACTATACGCTGTTCATCGAGAACGGCCGGGTCAAGGACGCGCCGGCGCACCTGATGAAGACCGGCCTGCGGACGATTGCCGGCAGCCATCAGGGCGATTTCCGGCTGACCGCCAACCAAAACCTGATCATCGCGGCCGTGCCCAGGCGGCAGAAGGCCCGGGTCGACCGGCTGCTTCGCCAGTTCGGGCTGACCAACGAGCTCTCCGGCCTCCGGCTGAATTCGATGGCCTGCGTGGCGCTGCCGACCTGCGGCCTGGCGCTCGCCGAGAGCGAGCGTTATCTCCCGGACCTGGTGCAAGCGCTCGAGGGCGTGGTCGAGCAGGCTGGTCTGCGCGACGACGAGATCGTGATCCGGATGACCGGCTGCCCGAACGGCTGCGCCCGGCCCTATCTCGCCGAGATCGGGCTGGTCGGCCGGGCGCCCGGCACTTACAACCTCTATCTCGGCGCCGCCTTCGACGGCTCGCGGCTGAACAAGCTCTACCGGAAGGACGTCGGCCACGACGCCATCGTCGCCGCGCTGGCGCCGCTGATCCTGAGCTACGCCAAGGAGCGGCTGCCCGGCGAGCGGTTCGGCGATTTCGTGATCCGGGCGGGCCACGTCGCGGCGACCGCGGCCGGCCGCGACTTCCACGCCAACCTGGCGCCTGAGCTCAGGGCCGCCTGAGGGCGGGTCGAAGGGGCCTCAGAGCGCGCGCTCAGCCGCGCCCGCGAGCCGGACCTGCGCGGCGCCGGCCAAGCCGGCCGCGGCGTGCGGGCGGCTGAGGCCAAGCGCCATCTCGACCTCGTCGGCCAGCGCCCGGATGTCCTGCGCGGCCTTGGAGTTCGGGGCGTAGCTGCCGGTCCAGCTGCCCAGCGCGAAGGCGTTGACGTGCTCGGTGAGCTGGCGGATCGGCGGCGCCCAGCGTTCGCGCAAACTGTCCACGGCGGCCTCGGTCGCCTCATGGTAGTAGCCGCGGAAGTCGACCTTGTTCGGGACCAGCATCGCGAGAGGCTTGAGCCTCGGTCGCGTCTCGCGGGTGATCCGGATCATGCGCAGGACCCGCTCGGTCGGGCCGACGTCGATCGCGGACGGCGTGATCGGCACCAGGATCAGGTCGGCGATCATCGTCGCTGCGGCGATGACCGGCACGAGCACTGGCGGCAGGTCGATCACCAGCACGTCGACGGCGCTCGCAAGCTTGGCGGCGCGAGCCAGCCAGCGGCCGCCGGCCGTACCCTCGCCGGGCGGCGCCGCCTCGATGCGGATCGGCAGGCCGCCGGCGCGGCCCCAGGCGCTGGCGCTCCCCTGCGGGTCGACGTCGAGCAGGGCCACGGTCGACCCGCGCTCGGCGAGCGCGCAGGCCAGGTTCACGGCGATCGTGGTCTTGCCGGTGCCGCCCTTCAGGTTGCCGCTGACGATGATCTGGCCCATCCTGCAAGCCTAGCCACGACCGGATCAGCAATCCGTTAAACCAGGGTTGCGCGCATTAGGAGTGAAATGGTGGCACCTTGGGTTGTGCGCAAGCCCGCGACCCGCGGCGCGGCTGGGATGGTCGCGGCGCAGCATCGGGCCGCCGCCGAGGTCGGCGCCGAAGTCCTCGACGGTGGCGGCAATGCGGTCGATGCCGCGCTCGCGACCTCGCTCGCGCTGGCCGTGCTCGAGCCTTGGATGAGCGGCCTCGGCGGCGGTGGCCTGATGGTGATCGCGCCCGGCGACGGCCGCCCGCCGGAGGTGCTCGAGTTCGGCATGATCGCGCCGATCGGCCTCGACCCCACTTCTTACCCGCTCGCGGGTGGCATGCGCGATCTCGACCTGTTTGGCTGGCCCGCGGTCCAGGACGACCGCAATGTCTCCGGCCCGCTCGCGATCGCGGTTCCAGGTCAGGCGGCCGGGCTCGCGCTCGCGTACGAACGGCACGCGCGCCTGTCCTGGGCGGAGCTCACGGCACCCGCGATCGAGCTCGCCAAGGCCGGCCTGCCGGTCGACTGGCACGCCGGCCTGCGGATCGCCTTCGCCGCGCGGGACCTGTACCGGTTCGAAACGGCGCGGGCGGTCTATTTGGCCGACGGCCTGCCGCCCGCGCCGAACCCGGACGGCAGCATCGGCCACCTGCCGCTCGGCCGGCTCGAGGCGACGCTGCAAAGGATCGCCGAGGTCGGCCCGCTGGACCTCGTGGACGGCGAGCTCGCGCAGCTCCTGGCGTCCGATGTGCGGGCCGCGGGCGGCGTGATGTCCGCGGACGACCTTCGCCGCTACCGGGCGCGCGTGGTCGATCCGCTCGCGATCGGGCACGGCGGCGCGGTTCTGCAGGCGGCGCCCGGGCTCAGCGCCGGACCGACGCTCGCGCACGCCCTGTCCTTGATCGAAGGCAAGGTGCCGGCCGGCCCTCCCGGCGCCGAGGCCTATTCGGCGTTCGCTGCGGCTCTGCTCGCCGCCTACGAGCGCCGGCTCGCGACGATGGGCGACGTGCCGGACGCGCGCGCTCCTGCATGCACCACCCATCTGGCCGCGGTCGACCGCGCCGGCACCATGGTGAGCCTCACCCAGACCCTGCTCTCGGTGTTCGGCAGCAAGATCGTCTCGCCCCAGACCGGCATCCTGCTCAACAACGGCATCATGTGGTTCGACCCCCGCCCGGGCCGGCCGAACTCGATCGCTCCGGGCAAACGGCCGCTCGCCAACATGTGCCCGGTGATCGCGACCCGGGACGGCGCGCCCTGGTTCGCGCTCGGCGCCTCGGGCGGGCGCAAGATCATGCCGGCCGTCCTCCAGCTCGCCTCGATGCTGATCGACGGCGGCCTCGACCTCGAGCGCGCGTTCCACCAGCCCCGGATCGACGTCTCGGGCGAGCCGCAGGTTGTCGCCGATGCCCGCCTGGACCCTGCGATCCTGGACGCGCTGGTCACGCGCTTCGAGGTGCGCACGCTGATGCCCGCCGTGCACCCGAACCTGTTCGCCTGCCCGACGGCCGTCCTGCGCGAGCCCGCGACCGGAGAGGCCTGCGGCATGACCGATCCCTGGCAACCAGTTGCCGGCTGTGCCGCGGTCGGTTGAGGGCGTGACCGGCTCACGGCACGACCGCACGCCAGGCCGTGAGCTTCGCGGCGAACGGCAGCGCCGCATGCGCCGGGCTCGTGGACGGCAGCCGCAGATGAACGATCTCCGGATCGACGACCAGATGCGACCGGACGTGTCTCATGTACAGCCTCTCGGCGCCGCCGCCATTGAAGCAGATCCGCCCGATGCGCGGGTGCGCCGCAAGGAACTCGGCAAAGTCGTTCGGCACGACCGAGGACGGAACGATCGCGGAATCGAGGCTGGTCTCGCGGATGCAGGACTTCAGGACGTCCCAGAGTGCGACCTCGGCCGCGCGCAGCGACGCGAGGCGCGTCTCGTAGGCGGCGGCAGGATCGAAGCCGAGCAGGTTCCCGACGATCGGCCAGAACTGGTTCCGCGGATGGGCATAGTACTGGCGCGCGCGCAAGGACGCCTGGCCCGGCATCGAGCCCAGGATCAGGACGCGCGCGGTCGCGTCGGCTATCGGAGGGAAGCTGCGAGCGAGCAACGAACTATCCGGCTGGCCCAACGTTCTCCCGGAGTTCCTGCCGAGCGCTGCGCGCAGGCCCTGGTCAGGTCGGCTCCGGCGGCTATGATGACGTCGACCGCCGTCCGTCGAAGGAAGCGTCATGGCCAGTGAATTCCTGCCCTCCGTCTGCCCGCACGATTGCCCGAGCGTCTGCGCGCTCGAGGTCGAGCGGCTGGATGGTGGCCGGCTCGGCAAGGTGCGGGGCTCCCACCGCAATCCCTACACCGCGGGCGTGATCTGCGCCAAGGTCGCGCGCTACCACGAGCGCTTCCATCACCCGGACCGGCTGAGTCGGCCGCTGCGCCGGGTCGGGCCGAAGGGGTCCGGAGAATTCGCGCCGATCGGCTGGGACGAAGCCCTCGACGAGGTTGCCGAGCAACTGACGCGCGCGGTCCAGCGGCACGGCAGCGAGGCCGTCTGGCCCTACTTCTACGCCGGCACCATGGGCATCGTGCAGCGCGACGGCATCAATCGCCTGCGCCACGTCATGCGCTATTCCGGCTGGCACACCACGATCTGCGTAACGCTGTCGGATGCCGGCTGGCGCGCCGGTTACGGCAACCGCTGGGGCGTGACCGGCGAGGAGATGGTGCACTCCGACCTGATCGTGATCTGGGGCACCAACCCGGTCAACACCCAGGTCAACGTGATGACCCACGTGGCCCGGGCCCGCAAGGCGCGCGGTGCAAAGCTGGTCGTGATCGACCCGTACCGGACCGGCACCGCGGAGCAGGCGGACGTGCACTTGGCGCTGCGCCCCGGTACCGACGGCGCGCTCGCCTGCGCCGTGATGCACGTCCTGTTCCGCGACGGCTACGCCGATCGCGCCTATCTCGAGCGCTACGCCGACGACTGGCAGGCGGCAGAAGCGCATCTTTTGACGCGGACGCCGGAATGGGCCGCCCGGATCACCGGCCTGCCGGTCGCCGCGATCGAGGAGTTCGCGAAACTCTACGGTGCCACCAGGCGGTCCTACCTGCGGCTCGGCTTCGGCTTCACGCGCTCGCGCAATGGTGCCGCCAACATGCACGCGGCCTCCTGCCTGCCGATCGTGACCGGCGCGTTCCAATACGAGGGCGGCGGCGCCCTCTACAATCAGGGCGATCTCTATCACTGGGACAAGACGCTGATCGAGGGCTGGGATAGGATCGACCGCGGGGTTCGCCTGCTCGATCAATCCCGGATCGGCCCGATCCTGCTCGGCGACCGGCGGGATCTAGGCGACGGTCCGCCGGTCACTGCGCTGTTGATCCAGAACACCAATCCGATGTGCGTCGCGCCCGAGCTGAAAAAGGTCCATCAGGGCTTCGCGCGCGAGGATCTGTTCGTCTGCGTCCACGAGCAGTTCATGACCGAGACCGCGCTGGTGGCCGACATCGTGCTGCCGGCGACGATGTTTTTGGAGCACGATGACATCTACCAGGCGTCCGGCCACACCCGGATCCAGATCGCGCGCAAGCTCTTCGAGCCCTACGCCCTTTGCCGGACCAACCACTTCGTGATCTGCGAGCTGGCCAGGCGGCTCGGCGCGCCGGCCCATCCGGGCTTCGAGATGACCGAATGGCAGCTGATCGACGATCTGCTCCAGCGCTCGGGCTGGCCCGATGCCGCGACCGTCGATGCCGCGGGCGGCTACGATGCCCTGCCCGACTACGCGACCGCCCATCACCTGAACGGCTTCCCGACGCGGTCGGGAAAATTCCAGTTCAAGCCGGACTGGTCGCTGCAGGGGCGCGACCATGCCCGCATGCCGAAGCTGCCGGACCACTTCGCGATCATCGACGAGACCGACGCGGCGCGACCGTTCCGGCTGGTCGCGGCGCCGGCGCGCAACTACCTGAACACGAGCTTCACCGAGATGCCGACCTCGAAGCGGCGCGAGGGCCGGCCGACCGTGCTGATCCATCCCGAGGATGCGGCCAGACTCGGGATCGGCCCGGGCGACCGGGTCCGGCTCGGCAACGAGCGCGGCATCGTGGTCGTGCACGCCGAGCTCAAGGACGGCCAGCAGCCAGGCGTGCTGGTGGTCGAGAGCATCTGGCCGAATGCCGCCTTCGAGGAGGGGATCGGCATCAACGCGCTGATCAGCGCCGAGGCCGCACCGCCGGGCGGTGGTGCTGTGTTCCACGATACCGCGGTCTGGCTGCGCCCGGAGCCGGTGGCTGCCGCGGCCCCGGTCCGGCATCAAGAGCTGGTGTCGGCATGATCGACCTCTACAGCGACACCCGCACGAAGCCCACGCCCGGCATGCGCCGGGCGATCGCCGACGCCGAGGTCGGCGACGAGCAGGCGATGCTCGATCCCTCCGTCAACGCGCTCTGCGCGCGGGTCGCCGACCTGCTCGGCAAGGAGGCCGCGGTCTATCTGCCGTCCGGCACGATGTGCAACCAGATCGCGGCCCGGGTCCACTGCCGCCAGGGCGACGAGATCATTCTCGCGGCGAGCGCGCATCCGATCTTCGCCGAATCCGGTGGGCCGGCGGCGCTGGCCGGCGTCATGCTGCGCGGGCTCGAAGGCGCGCGCGGCATGTTCACCGCCGAGCAGGTGCGGGCCGCGATCCATTCGCCGGCCTTTCGGCATGCGCCACGCTCGCGGCTGCTCGAAGTCGAGAACACGACCAACGTCGGCGGCGGCGCGGTCTGGCCGCTGCATCAGATCGAGGCGGTGACCGGGGTCGCGAAGGAGCATGGGCTCGCCTGCCACATGGACGGTGCCAGGCTGATGAACGCGGTGGTCGCGAGCGGCACTTCGGCTGCCGAATACGCGGCGCCGTTCGACTCGTTGTGGATCGATTTCTCCAAGGGCCTGGGCGCGCCGGTCGGCGCCGTGCTCGCGGGCACCAGGGACTTCGTCCACGAGGCCTGGCGGGTCAAGCAGCAGATCGGCGGCGCGATGCGCCAGGCCGGGATCATCGCGGCCGCCTGCGTCTACGCGCTCGATCACCACGTCGACCGCCTGGCCGAGGACCACGCCAACGCCCGGCACCTTGCCGAGGGCCTCGCCGAGATCCGGGGCGTGGCCCTCGACCCCGCGAGCGTCGAGACCAACATCGTCTGGTTCGAGGTCGAGGGCCGCCTGAGCGCCGCCGACGTCTCGACCGCGCTGCGCGAGCAGGGCGTCCTGATCGGCGGCTACGACCAGCGCCGCATGCGCGCGGTCACCCACCTCGACGTCACCCGAGCCGACATCGACACCGCGTTGCGCGCTATGGCGCGAATTTTGTCGTAAGTTCTGGCCCAACCGATACCGATGCCGACGGTCCTCAGATACATCGGGAGCAGCTGTTGGAGGAATGGTAAGTATATTGGCGATCGATGACCGGACGCTGAGATCACGGACGTTCAGTGCAGCGAGCAGGATCTGGGTTGTCGTGCTGAAGGACGGCCGTAGGATCGTCACCCCGCTGTAGGGGTGCCCGCGGTTGTACAATGCCACTCCAGACCAGCACGCGCGTTGGGAGGTGGCCGGCCGCGACCGCGGCATCCATTGGCCCGATGTCGATGAGGAATCTGAGCGTCGAAGGCATGCTGCGCGGCGCCAAAGCCCCAGGAGCAAAGCCGCCGGTGCCGACCTCACGCCGGGGCAACCTTCCCGCCGGCGCGTCTACACGTAGCGTTGCAGGAAGAAGTCGTACCTTTCGATGTCGATGGGCTCGGTCACCAGCGGCGCGAGGGCGCCCGCTTTGACGGCATCCACCGGGTAGGCGTCGCACATCTCGGGATCGTCGCCGACCTCGAACAGCGACCGGAGCTTATCCATCGGCACCGGCTCCAGATGCAGTTCGACCTTCAGCTCCTCCGTGGTCCGATCGAAGCCCTGCAACACAAACCTTTGCACAAGACGTTCCTCAGGCGCGCTGCTCACGGCTCGACGCGCCTTCGGGGATCGGCCGGCCTGAGCCGCTTGCCGCTGACCGGATCGAACTCGCCGCGATGTCGTTTCCCGGTCTTGTCGTAGACCTCGACCGTTCCGTGCCTGCTGTCCCATTCGTAGATCCTGCCCTTACCATCCTTCCAACGGGATCTTGACCCACCTCCGCCTCGCACCGGAGTCTTCGGCTTTGCCGGCATCGCGTCGGGGAACGCCGGCAATCGCCGCGGCGGTGGACGGCGCCCCGTCCGCTGGCCCGACGAACTCCCGCGATGACGGTTCACGGGCAAGCATAGGTGGGGTCCGGGAGTTGGCTCAACACGCTCCCCGGTGATTACCCGCGGGTGACTTGGCTCGAATCCTCATGGCCGGCTTGTCCAGGGACGCCTCCCGCAAGGTCAATGGTTCCACGGAGAGATCGTAACAATTTAAGATGTTGACCTGATGAGGCTCCATCAGGAGTTCGTAGTCGAGATCGTGGACTTTGCGATGCGGCATGTGAAGGCTGGCTCGTGGTGATCTCGCCTGGTAGACAACTTTAATGTTCTTCTCCCGCTTCAATGCTTAGCAACGAGGTGCTTTTAGGGAGCACATAGAATACTTCTTTGCGAAGCGTTATAATATCGTCTTCTTTGACCCCGACGGGCGGCCGCTCAAATTGTACGCGCATGCGGTCTTTGACCGAGTCATCCGCGCTGGAGCAGGACAAAATCCTGATGATTTCAAGGACGTCCACCGCTGACACCCCGCTGCTGTCACCGGAGCCAACCACTCGGCAAGGCCCCCTCATCCCAAAGATGTAGCGGAGTGGAGGGATGTGCAATACCGAATCAGCGCGAAAAATGGTGTGATTGGCTGTTGTCGGCCCTTTGCGTCATCTGCGATTAGCCAACCGGGCATCCTTGCTCGTGCCGATACGGTAGCAGTTTGCGGAGTTGCTCCGTTTCGCAGCTCATCTCAAGGCGTTCTTCGGCGAGAAATCGCTCGACCGCATCCCGGAAACCCAGGTCCCGGATCCAATGCGCGCTGTAGGTCGGGACCGGCTCGTAGCCCCGCTGGAGCTTGTGCGGCCCTTGCGCGCCGGCTTCGACCCGGGCTAGGCCACGGGCGATCGCGAAGTCGATCGCCTGGTAGTAGCAGGCCTCGAAATGGAGAAACTCGAACTGCTGCCGGCAGCCCCAGATCCGCCCGTAGAGGGTGTCGCCGCCGAGCAGGTTGAGGGCGCCGCCGACGTAGCGCCCGCCGTGCCGGGCCATGACCAGCACCACCCGATCCGCCATGGTTTCGCCGAGCCGGCGGAAAAAGGCCTTGCGCAGATAGGCGCCGCCCCAGCGGTGGTCCACGGTCGATCGATAGAACGGGTAGAAAGTGTCCCAGATCGCGGGCGTCAGCGCCCCATCGGTCAGGATCTCGAGCGCCAGCCCCTGCTCGGCGATCCGGGCGCGCTCCTTGCGGATGGTCTTGCGCTTGCTGCTCTTGAGCGTGCCGAGGAAGTCGTCGAAGCTCCGATAGCCGCGGTTGTGCCAGTGGTACTGCACGCCCTGGCGTTTGAGCAGGCCTTCGTCCGCGAGCACGTCCCACTCCGGGCGCTCACAAAATGTTACGTGCAGCGATGAGACGCCGAGCTGCTCCGCTGCGCCGACCAGGCCCTGCGCCAGCGCGGAGCGCACCTCCGGCCCGGCGCCCGGCGCCAGCAGCAGGCGCGGTCCCGGCACCGGCGTGAACGGCACCGCCACCTGCAGCTTTGGATAGTAGCGCCCCCCGGCCCGCTCATAGGCATTCGCCCAACCCCAATCGAACACGTACTCGCCGTAGGAGTGGCTCTTCAGGTACATCGGCGCGCAGCCGAGCAGCCGTCCGCCGGCCTCGACCACGACGTGCAGCGGCAGCCAGCCGGTCGCGCGGCAGGCCGAGCCGCTCGCTTCCAGCGAGCGGAGGAAGGCATGGCTGAGGAACGGCTGGTCGGCGCCGGCGCAGGCGTCCCAGCCGGCGGCGTCGAGCTGCTCGATGCCCTGGACGAGCTTGACCTCGAGCGGGCCGGCGGCAACTGCCCCTAGGGGCTCAGGCGAGCTCAAAGATCGCCTCGACCTCGACCGCAGCATTGCGCGGCAGGCTCGTGCAACCGACTGCAAAGCGCGCATGACGCCCGGCCTCGCCCATGACCTGAACGATCAGATCGGATGCGCCGTTGACAACCTCGGGATGAGCGCTGAACTCGGGCGTGCAGGCGACGTAGCCGCCGAGCTTCAGGCAGCGGCCGAGCCGGTCGAGCTCGCCGCCGCAGGCGGCCTTGGCCTGGGCCAGAAGGTTGAGCGCGCACAGCCGCGCCGCCTCCTGACCCTCTGCCCCATTCACCTCAGCCCCGAGCCGGCCGGTGATCGCCACCTGGCCACCGCGAAACGGCAGTTGACCCGCCACGAACAGGAGCTTGCCGCTGATCGTGTGCGGCACGTAGTTGCCTGGGGGTGCCGGCGCCTCGGGCAGCTCGAGCTTCTGCTGCGCCAGCCGTTGCTCGATCCTGCTGGTCACCTTGCTCTCCTCGAATGCCGGTCCGATCCTGGCGCCGACGATAGCCGCTGGCGCCGGCATCGAGAAGGGGAGCGGCGGGAATTTCCGCGCTCGCAACCGAGCCACGGCGCGACCACCAGCCGCGCCCGCCCTGCGCGGTCGGCCCCGAGGTTGCGCAGCGTGGGCCGGCGCCGGTACTGTTCCGGTCGGGTCAACCGGATCGAGGGCACGCGTGAGCACACCCCGCGAACAGGGCTTTGCCATGCCGCCCGAAGCGGCGCGGCACGAGCGTTGCTGGATGGCCTGGCCGTGTCGGGACGAGCTCTGGGGCGAGCGCATGGCCGCGGCCCGCCAGGCCTATGCCGAGGTCGCCCAGGCGATCGCGCAGTTCGAGCCGGTCACGATGATCGCCCGACCCGATCTCACCGCCGAGGCCTCGCTGCACTGCGGTCAGGGGATCTCGGTCCTGCCGCTCGACTACGACGATTCCTGGACCCGCGACACCGGGCCGAGCTTCGTCGTCGATCAGCAGGGCCAGCTCGCCGGAATCGACTGGCGCTTCAACGGCTATGGCGGGTCGGCGCCGAGCCATACCAAGGACGCGCGCCTGGCCGAGGCGATCTGCGAGCGGCTGAAGGTGCCGCGCTTCGTCGCGCCGATCGTGCTCGAGGGCGGCGCGGTGCACGTCGATGGCGAGGGCACTTGCCTCGTGTGCGCGGCCTCGGTGCTCGATCCCAAGCGCAATCCCGGCCTTGGGCGCGCCGAGATCGAGGCCGCGCTCGCCGACCATCTGGGCATCGTCAAGGTCATCTGGCTCGAGCAGGGCCTGACCGGCGATCGGACCGGCGGCCACATCGACAATCTCGCCTGCTTCGCGCGCCCGGGCGTCGTCCTGGCCCTCGTCTGTCGCGACCCGGCTGATCCCGATCACGCCATCCTGCAGGGCAACTTGGCGCGTCTGCGCGCCGAGCCCGATGCCCGGGGCCGGACCGTCGAGGTGATCGAGATCGAGCAGCCGGCCGTCCAGCTGCGCGCCGACGGCAGCCGGATCGCGGCCTCCTATGTCAACTTCTACCTGGCCAACGGCGCCGTGATCATGCCGATGTTCGACACCGCGATGGACAATCCCGCCTACAAGGCGCTCGCGGCCGCCTTTCCGGATCGCCGGGTGGTCCAGGTCGACGCCAGCGACCTGATCCACGGCGGCGGCGGCATCCATGGCATCACGCAGCAGCAGCCGGCGGTCGAAGCACCTAGTTGAGCGCGTCGGGCGCCGGGCGACCGGCGACCAGCGCGTCGAGATTGTCGAGGCAGCGGAAGCCCATGGCGTTACGCGTCTCCACCGTGGCGCTGCCCAGGTGGGGCAAAAGGAAGCAGTTGCGCCGAGTCCGGTAGCCGGGGTGCAGATGCGGCTCGCCGGCGTAAACGTCGAAGCCGGCGGCGAACAGCTGGCCGTTGGCGAGCGCATCGAGCACCGCATCGTCATCGAGCAGCGAGCCGCGGGCGGTATTGACCAGCACGGCTCCCCGCGGCAGCAGCTCCAGGGTTTCGCGATTGATCAATTGGTGGGTCTCGGGGCTGGCCGGGCAGTGCAGACTGAGGCAGCGGGCCTGCGGTAGCAGCGACGCGAGCGAATGATGAAACCAGGCGCCCTGCTCGAGGTCGGGCAACAGCCGCTGCCGGTTGTAGTAGTGGATGCGCATACCGAAGCCACGGGCACGCGTTGCGACCGCCTGGCCGATCCGGCCCATGCCGACGATGCCGAGAACCGTACCGGACAGCTCCAGGCCGAGTAGCTGGGTCGGGGTCCAGCCTGCCCAGCGGCCGGTCCGGATCAGGGCTTCGGCCTCGAACGCGCGGCGCGCCGCGCCCAACAGGCACAGGATCGCGATGTCGGCGGTCGCCTCGGTCAGCACATCGGGGGTGTTGGTCACGGTGATGCCGCGCGCGCGCGCCGCGGCCAGATCGATGTGCTCGACGCCCACCGAGAAGGTCGCGATCGCGCGCACGCCGTCCGGCAGGCGCTCGATCTGCGGCCCGGGCCAGGGATCGGTCGCGCAGGTCAGGATCGCGATCGCCCCGCTCGCGCCCTCGATCAGCTCGTCCGGTCCGTAGACCCGGTCGTCCCGGTTGAGCCTGGGCTCGTAGTCGCGCAGCAGGCGCTGCTCGACCGCCTCGGGCAGCTTGCGGGTCACGAACACGACGGGCTTGCTGGCGGTCATCGGGCGTCCTCGGGCCGAGCTTCAAGCTCGGTTTTTCCTACCCGATCGGGGCGCATCGTGCCACCATGCGGGGAAGCAAGGAGGCCTCGATTTGACAGCAATCGCCAAGAGCTGGTTCTGGGCGGCGATCGTACTTCTGGTCGGGATGACGCCGGCCGGTGCCACGAGCGAGCTCGAGCCGCATGTCGGCGCCTATCGCCTGGCCCTGCATGGCAGCCAGAGCACCAGCGCGCTCATCGACGTGCGGGGGGGCCTCGTGATCGAGTGGCGCCTTGCCTGCGATGGTTGGCTGTCCCGCCAGCGGCTCAGCTTCGTTGCGAGCACCGAGGAAGGCTCGGGCTTCAGCCACGACGTCCGCTTCAGCAGCTGGGAGGCGATCGACGGCTCGCGCCTGCAGTACACGATCCAGAGCTTCGATTTGGACGGCAACGAGAAGGAGTACCGCGGCGAGGCGCGGCTCGAGGCGAGCGGTGGCGGATTCGCGAATTTCTCGTCGCCGGAGGAGAAGGAGGTCAAGCTGCCGTCCGGCACGATCTTTCCGACCGACCATCTGCGGCGGCTCTTGGCTGGGGCGCGCGCAGGCGTGCAGTTCCTCAGCCATGAAGTGTTCGACGGCTGGGGGTACGACGCGCTGACCCAGATCTCCTCCGTGATCGGGGCGGCGCGCGATGAGAGGCCCAAAGGCGATCCGGCCGAGAGCTTGGAAAGGCGCTCCTGGCCGATCAGCATGGCGTATTACAACATCGACCACCCGACCGACACGCCCGAGTTCGAGGCGAGCTTCGTTCTGAGCGAGAACGGCGTCCTGCACGATCTGGTGCTCGACTACGGCGACTTCAGCCTCGAGGCCAAGCTCGAGAAGCTCGAGCTGCTCGACCGGCCGCAGTGCTAGCGGCAGGCCTGGACCTCGCGGTCTCGGTCAACGAGCTCTTCCGAGCCCGCGTCGGTCAGGCCACGAGGGCCCGGTTGCGGCCGAGCCAGGCAGCGCCGCGCACGCCCGAGGAATCGCCGTGCATCGGCGGCAGCAGCCGGGTCGCGACCGCATCCGAGAAGACGTAGCGCTGCCAGATCGCGGGCACGCGCGGGTACAGGCGCTCGAGATTGGAGACGCCGCCGCCGAGCACGATCGTCGCCGGATCGAGGATGTTGATCACGGTCGCGAGGCCGCGCGCGAGGCGGTCCTCGTAACGGCAGAGCGCCGCCTCGGCGGCGGCGTCGCCGTCGGCCGCCGCCGCCACGATCGCCGGCGAGTCCCGCTCGATTCCGGTCGCGGCGCGATAGTCGCGCGCGAGGCCCGGCCCCGACAGCCACGTTTCGATGCAGCCGCGAAGCCCGCAGTAGCAGGGCGGCCCGGGCAATTCGGACGGTTGCGGCCAGGGCAACGGGTTGTGACCCCATTCGCCCGCGATCGCATTGGGCCCCGCAAGCACGCGGCCGTGGATCGCAAGGCCGCCGCCGACGCCGGTGCCGAGGATCACCGCGAACACGCTGGCCGCCCCGGCGGCGGCGCCGTCGGTCGCCTCGGACAGGGCCAGGCAATCGGCGTCGTTGGCGAGCGCGATCGGCCGCTCCAGGTACCGGGCGAGGTCGCGGTCGAGCGGCCGGCCGTTCAACCAAGTCGAGTTCGAGTTCTTCATCAGCCCCGATGCCGGGGAAATCGCTCCCGGGGTTCCGAAGCCAAGCGTGCCGCGCGCGCCCAGGTCGGCCTCTGCCTCGAGCACCAGCGTGCGGATCGCCTCCAGGGTCTGTTGATAGCTGCCGCGCGGGCTCTGCCGCCGCCGCCGCAGCAGCACCGCGCCGGATTCCGCCAGCGCGATGATCTCGATCTTGCTGCCGCCGAGGTCGATGCCCAACGCAGGGGTCATCCGGCTCGCCTCATCGGGCCAAGATCACGAGGCGGGGTCGCAGAACCGACATGCGCGCAACGATCACCGGTGCCAGCATTGGGGGGCACCAGCATAGCGGCGCCACGCGCCGACGCCAGGGGCCGGATCGGGCCCCGAACCTGCGGCCGGCGGCTCAGGCGGCGCGGGCGCTCGTCCGGCGCCGGTTCCTAACCGGGTCGGACGAGGCGAACCACGACCTGACGCGAAGCGTCGTCGGCGCGATACTCCGGATTGATCTGCACAGCATTGCCGTTGAGGTTTTGATCGAGCCAGTTGCGCACGCGCTCGACCCGCCGCTCGGCCAGCCATTGGTTATACTGGGCCGCCTCTTCGGGGGTCTCGGCGCCGACCACCCTCTCGGAGCCGCTGACGCTCGCCACCACGACCACCTGATAGCCCTGGCCGGCGCCCAGATGCTGAAGCAGCGTTTGCAGCTCGGCGGCCGTGCCGGGCGGGAAATAGCTGCTGTTGGTCGGGAAGGTGATGACCAGCTCCTGCTGGCCGGCAGCGGCCGGCGCAGATTTGGCGACTGGCGCAGGCTTGGCGGCCGGCTCGACCGGGCGCGCCGGCAGCGCGGCCACGACCTCCGGAACCTGGCTCGACACGGGCTTGCCGTTGACCGTAGCGCGCGGCTCGGCTGCGGGCTGGCTGGCAGCCGCAGTGACCTTGGGCCGGCTGGCGGCCGCAGTGGCCTCGGGCTGGCTGACCGCCGCGGTCACCTCGGGCCGGCTGGCATCCGCCTCGGGCCGGCTGGCCAGCGCCTTGGCCGCGGTCGGGCTCACCGCCGGCAGGGCTTGGGTGACGCTCGGCACCGCCGCCGGCGGCCGCGGCGCCGCGGCGGGCAGCGTGACCACCGGCGCCGCTTCGGCCGCCCGGACGACCGCGGCCGGCCGATCGGGCGCGGTTTGCGGATCGCCAACCCGGGTCCTCGCCGGCAGCGGCTCAGCACGCGCCTCGGTGCGCGCCGGCACGGCGGGCCGAGCCTCGCCCGTCGAGGCTGGCGCCGGCGGCGATTGGGCGTCGGCCACCAGGGCCGGCGTGGACTCCAGCGCGGTGCCCTCGCAGTCCTCGCCGGGCGTCAGGCGGAAGACCCAGAGCGTCGCGCGCGGCTCGCGCACCATGAACTGCCAATCCCAGACGCTCGCGATCGACTTGGCCGGCAGGCCGTCCGCGATCAGCGACGCCTGGACCGCGTCGGCGCGGGCGCGCGCCAGCCGGTGCGCGCTCAGCGTGTCGTTCCCGACCTCGCCCGAGCCGACGTGCCCGATCACCTGGGCGGTCAGAAAGCAGTCGTTCGCCAGCTGAGCGCTCAGATCGACAAGGCGCTGGCCGGTGGCCGCGCCCAACACCGACTCGCCGGGCGGAAAGGCGAGCACATGGACCGAGACGTTGGCGATTCGCCCGTCCTTGAGGATCAAAGGGGTCGGCTGCAGAAGTCGGTCGTCAGCCGCCGCGACCTGCGCCGGCGTGCCGAAGGCCAGGCCCGCGCTCAAGCCGGTGGCGATCAGCAAGGCTCGAACCGATGTCGTGGTCTCTATCGTGCGGCGCGGTATCATCGCTGCAGCGATCCCTTCACGATCAGTGGCCGCCCACCCATGAGGCGAGCCTGAGCGGCGATCTTTCGCCCATAGATTTAAATATACGTTAACGGATTCGGCTGCAAGCCGCTCAAAATGGCGCGGGCCGCGTCGCCGCGGCCCGGGGTTGCCGATCGGGGTCCGAGCTCGCCCGGCCTACTTGATCTTGGCCTCCTTGAACTCGACGTGCTTGCGGATCTTCGGGTCGTATTTGCGCAGGCTCATCTTCTCGGTGGTCTTCCGTGGGTTCTTCTTGGTGGTATAGAAGGTCCCGGTGCCGGCGCTGCTGACCAGCTTGATCAGCACGGTGTTGGGTTTGGCCATTGCATGCCCCTCGCGGCTGGATCGCGGCTCGCAGCGAACATAGTCGCGGGCCTTTTCGGGTTCAAGCGAGTCTCGAAGCTGGCTAGCGCCGGCGCGGGCGGCTGCGTGCCCGGCCGGGACGGCGGGCCTGATGGCGCCATGCCTCGGCGGCGGCGAGCGCCGCGGCCCCCGGGCTGTGCTCGAGCAGGCGAAAGGCGAGCTGGCCGGCGAGCGCATCGACCTCGACCAGCTCGACCCGGACCCGGTCGCCGAGCGCGAACGCGGTCCCGCTCTGCTGGCCGATCAGAGCGTGCCGGCCGGGATCGTGGGCGAAGAACTCGGCGCCGAGCGAGCCGATCGGCACGAGGCCATCGGCCAGCGTCTCGGTCAGCTGCACGAACAGGCCGAAGCGCTGCACGCTGACCACGGTCGCGTCGAACGCGCTGCCGATCTGCTCGGCCAGCAGCATCGCGGTGAAGCGCGCGCGGGCGCTGCGCTCGGCCTCCATCGCCTGGCGCTCGCAGCGCGACAGCCAGGCGCCGAGCTCGTGCCACTCGACGCCGGCATCGGGCAGCCCGCCCTCGCCCAGCCGCTGCGCCCGAATCAGCGCGCGGTGGACCAGAAGGTCCGAATAGCGCCGGATCGGCGAGGTGAAGTGGGCGTAGCGCCCGAGGTTCAGGCCGTAGTGGCCGAGGTTGCGCGGGCTGTAGACCGCCTGGCTCTGCGCCCGCAGCAACAGGTTGGAGATCAGCGGCGCCAGCTCGTGATCGCGCAGGCGCTCGAGCAGTCGCGCGACGTCCCGCGGCCGCGCCAGATCGCCCCGGCCGCGCCCGAGGCCGAGCTGCTCGCAACAGCTGCGCCAAGCCTTCGAGCTTGACCGGGTCGGGCCGCTCGTGGACCCGGTACATGCAGGGCCAGCGGGCCTGCTCCAGAGTTTCCGCCGCGGCGACGTTGGCGGCGATCATGAACTCCTCGATCAGCCGGTGGGAATCGAGCCGGGCGTGGCGCTCGATCGCGACCGGCCGGCCGTCTTCGAGCCGGATCACGGTCTCGGGCAGATCGAGATCGAGGGTGCCGCGCCGGCGGCGGGCCTCGAGCAGGGCCCCGAACGCGCGATAGAGGGGCCGCGATCACCGGCGCGAGCAGCGGTGCGCTCGCCGCATCGGGCGCGCCGTCCGCCGCCGCCTGCACCTGGGCGTAGGTCAGCCTCGCCCGCGAGCGCATGACGGCGCGCTGGAACCGGTGGCGAAGCTTGCGGCCCTGCCGGTCGAACACCATGCAGACCGCGACGCACGGGCGCTCCGCGCCCGGCCGCAGCGAGCACAGGTCGTTGGACAGCACCTCCGGCAGCATCGGCAGGACCCGGTCGGGGAAATAGACCGAGTTGCCGCGCAGGCGGGCCTCGCGGTCGACCGGGTCATCGGGCCGGACGTAATGGGCGACGTCGGCGATCGCGACCACGACCTGCCAGCCGCCGGGGTTGGCCGGGTCGTCGTCGGGCGCCGCCGCGACCGCGTCGTCGAAATCGCGGGCGTCGGCGCCATCGATTGTCACCAGCGGCAGATCGCGCAGGTCAGCCCGGCCCGCGGTCGACCACGGCGTCAGATCGGCCGCCCTCAGATCCTCGAGCTCGGGTGGGAAAGCGATCCTGAGCTCCAGGCTGTGCGCGGCGAGCAGCGAGACCGTGCGCGGATCGCCCGGCCGGCCGAGCCGCTCGAGGACCCGGGCGCGATCGGGCCCGAGCGCAGGCGTGCCGATCCGCTCGGCGACCACCAGCTCGCCCGGCTGCGCACCGCCGGCATCGGCGGCGGGCAGCTCGAGCTCGCGCGCCTTGGCGCCGACCGGCCGGATCGCGAAGCGCTCGCCGACGCGCTCGACCGTGCCGATCACGCGCGCCGGCGCCCGCGGCAGGATGCGGATGATCTGGCCGTGCGGCTCGCCCCGCTTGCCGATCCGCGCCAGCACACGGTCGCCGATCGCCGGCGCCCGCCCGCGCACCGCGTCGGGCAGCAGCACGATCGGCGCCTGATCCGGAGCTTGCTGCGCCTCCGCCGCGGGCTTGGCCAGCAGCTCGCCATCGGGATCGATTCCGATCACCTCGAGCACCGCAACCGATGGCAATCGCCCGGTCCTGCCCGTCGGCCGCAGGCCACGGCGGGCCGCGCGGCTGCAGCTCGCGGAGCAGGTCTTTCAGCGCGGTCCGATCCGCTCCCTTGAGCCGGAAGGCGCGCGCGAGATCGCGCACCGTCGCCTCGTCGGGGTTGCTCTCGAGGTAGCTCCGCAGCTCGTCCCGGCTCGGCAGCCGCCCGGCCGATGGCGACCGCGGCCGGCCGGCGACCGTTTTGGCCACCGAATTCAGATCCGCTGGCGGCCGGCGGGCCCGGCGCTCGCGTTCACTCGAGCGGTCACTGGGCGGCCGCCTTCTTCATGCTCGCACTCCGGCCGCGGCCCTTCCCGGCTTGGCCGGAGCTCTTGCTCGCGGCCTTGCCGGCCGGTTTGGGCCCCGCCGCAGCCGCGCCCTTGGCCTTGCCGGCCTTACCCTTGGCGGCGCGCTCCGCGAGCAGCTGGACCGCCCGCTCGAGGGTCAGCTCGTCCGGGCTGTCGCCCTTGCGCAGGCTGGCGTTCTGGCGGCCGTGCTTGAGGTAGGGGCCGAAGCGCCCCTGGTAGAGCGTGATCGGCCGGCCGTCCTTGGGATGGGCGCCGAGCTCCTTGAGCGCCTTGGGCGCCGGACGCTGCCTGGTGCCGGCCTCGGCCAGCAGCGCGATCGCGCGGTTCATGCCGATGGTCAGCACGTCGTCGTCGGCCCCGAGCCGGACGAAGCGATCGTGCTTGATATAGGGGCCGTAGCGGTTGATGCCGGCCTCGATCGGCTGGCCGCTCTCGGGGTGGCGGCCGAACTCGCGCGGCAGCGCGAGCAGCGCCAGCGCGGTCTCGAGCCCGAGCTCGGCCGGCTCGAGGTTGGGCGGCAGCGACGAGCGTTTGAGGGTCTCGCCGTGGCCGCGCTGGACGTAGGGGCCATACGGCCCGCGCTTGAGCAGCACCTCCTCGTGCGTTCCCGGGTCGACCCCGATCAGACGCTGGTTGAGCTCGGCGGTTGGCCTGCTCGGCATCGGGCTTGACCCCGAGCCGGCGGGTGAAGCGGCACTCCGGGTAGTTCGAGCAGCCGACGAAGGCGCCGAACCGGCCGAGCTTCAGGCTGAGCCGGCCCGCGCCGCACAGCGGGCAGACGCGCGGGTCGCCGCCGCCCTCGCGCGGCGGGAACAAGATGCGGCGCCAGCAGCTCGTTGAGCGCGTCGATGACCTCGGCGACCCGGCGCTCCTTGACCTCGTCGACCTGGCCGCTGAACGGGTCCCAGAACTCGCGCAGCACCTGCTTCCAGTGCCGCGCGCCGGCGGCGACGTCGTCGAGCTGACCCTCCAGATCGGCGGTGAAGCCGGGCTGCACGTACTGGTCGAAGAACGCGACCAGGAACGCGGTGACCAGCCGGCCGCGGTCCTCGGGCCAGAAGCGCTTGCTGCTCCAGGCGCACGTAGTCGCGGTCCTGCAGCACGGAGATGATGCTGGCGTAGGTCGAGGGCCGGCCGATGCCGAGCTCCTCGAGCTTGCGCACCAGGCTCGCCTCGGTGTAGCGCGGCGGCGGCTCGGTGAAGTGCTGCTTGGGCGTGACCTCGCCGCGGCGCAAGGGATCGGCCGGCGCCATCGGCGGCAGGATGCCGCCCGCCTCGTCGTCGTCCTGGGCCGGATCGTCCCGGCCTTCCTGGTAGAGCCGTGAGGAAGCCGTCGAAGGCGACGGTCGAGCCGGTCGCGCGAAAGCCGACCTGGCCGTCGGTCGAGGTCGAGATCGGCGGTCACCCGGTCGAGCAAGCGCGCTCGCCATCTGGCTCGCCATCGTCCGCTTCCAGATCAGCTCGTAGAGCCGGCGCTGGTCGTCGTCGAGGAAGCGCGCGACGGCCTCCGGCGTCGCGGCCGAGGTCGGTCGGGCGGATCGCCTCGTGCGCCTCCTGGGCGTTCTTGGTCCGGGTCCGATAGGCGCGCGGCTGCTCGGGGAGGTAGCGCTCGCCGTAGCGCTTCGCGATCTGCTGCCGGCAGGCGGCGAGCGCCTCGCGCGAGATCTGGACGCTGTCGGTGCGCATGTAGGTGATCAGGCCGACGCGTCTCGCCGTCGAGCGCGATGCCCTCGAACAGGCGCTGGGCGGTGCGCATCGTGCGCTCGGCGCCGAAGCCGAGCTTGCGCGAGGCCTCCTGCTGCAGCGTCGAGGTCGCGAACGGCGGCGCCGGGTGGCGCTGGACCTGCTTCTTCTCGACGCTCTCGACCGCGAACTCGGCGCGCCTCGATCGCGGCCACCGCGCGCTTGGCATCGGCCTCGCTGCGCGAGGTCGAACTTCTCCAGCTTGCTGCCGTCGAGGCGGGTCAGGCGGGCGGTGAACGTCGCGCCGGCGGGCGTCGTGAACGCGGCCTCGACCGTCCAGTACTCGCGCGGCCGGAACGCCTCGATCTCGGCCTCGCGCTCGCAGATCAGCCGCAGCGCCACCGACTGCACCCGGCCGGCCGAGCGCGAGCCCTGGAGCTTGCGCCACAGCACCGGCGAGAGCGTGAAGCCGACCAGGTAGTCGAGCGCGCGGCGCGCCTGGTAGGCGTCGATCAGGTCGGTGTCGAGGTCGCGCGGATGGCGCATCGCCTCGAGCACGGCGCGCCGGGTGATCTCGTGGAACACGACCCGCTTGACCTCGACGCCGTTGATCGCGCCGCAGCTCCTTCGAGCGCCGCGACCAGATGCCAGGAGATCGCCTCGCCCTCGCGGTCGGGGTCGGTGGCGAGATAGAGGTGGCTCGGCGCCCTTGAGCGCCCTGGCGATCTCGTTGATCGCGCGGCTTCTGCGGTCGGCGAGCGGCTCGTAGATGATCGCGGAAGTCCTCCTCGGGCAGGACCGAGCCGTCCTTCTCCGGCAGGTCGCGCACGTGGCCGTAGCTCGACAGCACGCGGTAGCCGCGAGCCCAGATACTTGTTGATGGTCTTGGCCTTGGTCGGCGATTCGACGACGACGACGTCCATGCGGCGGAGACGGTCCTTCCCACGGTTGGTCGCGGCGCGCCGGCATGGCGCGGCGCCCCTCATATGTGCCCGGGTCAGAGCCGATGCAAGGGAGACCCGGTTGCCGGGATGGCGCTCGAGCCGCCCGTCGAGCTCGAGCTCGAGCAGCGCGCGCTGCACCTCGGCGGTCGACGCATGACACTGCCGGATCAGTTCGTCAACCAGCAGCGGCTCGGGCCCGAGCCGCTCGCGCACCCGGCCGAGCATCGCCCCCGGTCGGTCGCCGGCGGCGGCGGCTGTGCGGCTGGACGCGCGGCGCTCGAGCCAGGGCCGGGCGGCGCGTTCGGCGGCGGTCGCGGCGCGGCTGCTGGGCGACGGCCTTGGCCGCGACCTGCGAGCGGGCCGAGCGCGGCGCGCACGTCGTCGGCGGTCTCGACCAGCGTGGCGCCGTCGCGCAGCAGCTGGTTGGTGCCGCGGTGGCGCGGGTCGAGCGGGCTGCCCGGCACCGCCATGACCTCGCGGCCCTGCTCGGCGGCCAGGCGCGCGGTGATCAGCGAGCCCGACTGCGGCGCCGCCTCGACCACCACGCACGCCGAGGCTGAGCCCGGCGATCAGCCGGTTGCGGCGCGGGAAGTGGCGCGCCTGGGGCACGGCGCCGAGCGGCCGCTCGGTGACCACGGCGCCGGTCTGCGGCGATCCGCGCCATGAGCTCGGCGTTGTCGCTCGGATAGGGCACGTCGATGCCGGACGCGATCACCGCGACCGTCGGCGCCGCCGGCCGCGAGCGCGCCCTCGTGCGCCGCGGTGTCGATGCCGCGCGCGAGGCCGGAAATGACGACGAGGCCGCCGGCGGCGAGCTCGCCGCGCGAGACGCCTGGCGAGCATGCGGCCGTTGGCGCTGGCGTTGCGCGCGCCGACCATCGCGACGCCCGGCCGCTGCGAGCAGCTCGACTCCGGCCGCGCACGGTCGAGCAGCGGCGGCGGGTCGGCGATCTCGGCGAGGCGCTCCGGATAGCCCGGCTCGCCGTGCGCGATCAGCGCGCAGCCGAGCGCCGCGAGCGCCTCGAGCTCGGCCTCGGCCTCGTCGCGCCGGCAGCGGCGCCAGCGGCTCCTCGGCGCCGGCCTCGCGCGCCAGCCGCGGCAGCTCGTCGAACGCGCGGCGCGCGCTGCCGAACCGCTGCAGCAGCTTGAAGAAGGTCCGCGGCCCGACCCCGCCCGAGCGGGCCAGCTGCAGCCAGTCGAGCCTTTCCGCCGGCGAGAGGGTCCGCGCCATGGCGCGGCAGCATGCGTAGCGCGGGTCGCCGTTCGTCAACCGATAGATGAATATGCTCAGACGGAATTCGCCTATCCGGCGAGCCGGCAGGCTCGGCGCCGAACTTCGGCTCCTCCCCGCGAGCAGGCGGCGGATGTTGCCGGCGTGCTTGAGCATGATCAGCAGCGCCAGCACGCAGGTAGAGCTCGCCCGCCTGGAACGTGGCCGAGCCAGAACGCGACCGGGCCGGTCGCGACGGCCGCCGAGGATCGAGGCGAGCGAGACGTAACGGCGACAGCAGCGACGATCAGCGACGAACAGCGCGAGCACGATCAGGCCGGCGACCGCGGAGTGAGCGCCAGGACCACGCCGGCGGCGGTCGCGACCCCCTTGCCGCCCTGGAACCTGAGCCACACCGGGAAGCAGTGGCCGACCACGGCGCCGAGCCCGGCGACCACCGCCATGTCGGGGCCGAAGTAGCGCCAGGCCAGCCAGACCGGCAGCGCGCCCTTGAGCATATCGAGCAGCAGCGTCGCGAGCGCCAGGCCCTTGCGGCCGGTGCGCAGCACGTTGGTCGCGCCGATGTTGCCCGAGCCGATCTGGCGCAGGTCGCCGGCGCCGCCGAGCCGGGTCAGGATCACGCCGAACGGCATCGAGCCGATCAGATAGGCGATCACGAAGCCGACGAGCAACGGCAGCCAGTAGGCCGGGCCGCCCAGCGGTTCGATCATGCTGCGCCCCGCATTGCTGACGCGCGTCATGATGGATGCGCTTGACCCCGCGGCGCAACCACCGATATGGTCATATCATAATGACCATATCGGTGCGCGCCATGACCGAAGCCGTGCTCGAGATCAACGTCACCGCGTTCAAGGCCAAATGCCTGGAGCTCTTCAAGCAGCTCGAGGCGCGCCGCTACGACAAGGTCGTCGTGACCCGTCGCGGCAAGCCGATCGCCGAGCTCACGCCGAGCCCGGGCGAAGTGCCGGACATCTACGGCGCTGCTCAAAGGCCGAGCGATCATTCCGCCGGACCTCGACCTGACGGCGCCGATCCTGGAGGACATTCCGGAAGCGGAGTTCGGGAGGGCCGTTCTAGCCGGGCCGCCTCGTCGTGCTGCTCGATACCTGCGCCGCCATCTGGGTCGGCAACCGGACGCGACTTCCTGGCACCGGCCGCTCTCGCAGGCGATCCGAGCGGCGGCAGCCGGCGCTGAGCTGCTGGTCTCGCCGATCACCGGCTGGGAGATCGGCTTGGCCAGCAGGCTTCGCAGCCGTCCTCTCATTCTGCTGCCAACGCCGCAGGCCTGGCTCGCCGACCTGCTCGCCCGGCCAGGAGTGCGGCTGGCGTCATTGGCGCCGGAGGTCGCCGCTGAGCGCCTCCTATCTGCCCGGCGGACTGCACCGCGATCCCGCCGACCGGCTGCTGATCGCAACCGCGCGCGACCTCGACGTGCCGCTGGTGACCCGCGACCGACGGATCCTCGACTACGCCGAGCAAGGCCACGTCGAGGCGATCGCCTGCTGAGCTGCCCGCTTCCCGATCCGCTTGCGCCCCGCACCGGGATCGGCTGAGATCGCGGAATCACCCGGGAGGCACCTGATGCTCGAGCCCACAGCCGCACCTGCCGGCCTGATCCAGGCCCTGCGGCCGACGATCGGCGGCCTGCCGTCGTCCAAGATCCGCGAGGTCGCCCATGCCGGCATGGGCCGGGGTGACCTGATCCCGCTCTGGTTCGGCGAGCCCGACGTGCCGACGCCCGCGTTCATCTGCGAGGCCGCGAGCCGTGCGCTCGAGGCCGGCGACACCTACTACCAGCCGAACGCCGGCATCCCCGAGCTGCGCTCGGCGCTCGCCGGCTACATGAACCGCCTGTATCGGCACGCCGCTTCGAGCCCGACAACGTGATCGTCTCGGCCTCGGCGATGAACGCGCTGATGCTGGTCATGCAGGCGCTGGTCGACCCCGGACGACGTCGTGATCACCGACCACGCCCGCCTGGCCCAACCTGCCGGCGGTGCCGGAGATCCTCTCCGGTCGGATCCGCGAGCGTGCCGCTGCGTTCCCGGCAATGCCGGCTGGCGGCTCGACCTCGATCGGCTGTTCGATGCCTGCGACGCAGCGCACGCGGGTGATCTTCCTGAACTCGCCCAACAACCCGACCGGCTGGATGATGTCGGCCGAGCAGCAGTGCGCGGTCCTGGAGTTCGCCCGCGCGCGCGGCTTCTGGATCGTCAGCGACGAGGTCTACGCCCGGATCGTCTACGACCGGCCGGTAGCACCCTCGTTCCTCGAGCACGCGGAAGCCCGAGCGACCGGCTGATCGTGGTCAACAGCTTCTCCAAGAACTGGGCGATGACCGGCTGGCGGCTCGGCTGGATCACAGCTGCCGGCCGAGCTCGTCCCGACCTTCGAGATGCTGACCGAGTACAACATCGCCGGGCCCCGCGGGCTTCATCCAGCGCGCGGGCGTGGTCGCCGTGCGCGACGGCGAGCCGTTCGTCAAGGAGATCGTCGACCGCTACGGCGCCGCGCGCGAGCTCGTGCTCGAGCGGCTCGGCAGCATCCCACGCCTCAGCCTGTCGCCGCCGGCCGCCGCCTTCTACGCCTTCATGCGGGTCGATGGCCTGTCGCGACAGCCTGGCCTTCGCCAAGGACCTGCTGGCCGCGACCGGCGTCGGCCTCGCCCCGGGCGCGGCGTTCGGCGACGGCGGCGAGGGCCACCTGCGCCTCTGCTTCGCCGCCAGCGCGGCCGACCCTCGAGCGCGCCCTCGACCGGTTCTCGAAGTTCATGTCGACCCGCTGAGGCGGCGCGGCGCGCTCGATCCACCCGAACCCGGCGGCCGTCAACGCCGCGCCGGCGCGGCCTGCATGCTCCCCGGCAGCTCCGTGCAAGGGCCGCGCCCGAAGCTCGGGTTCGTTTCGCGTCGCCTCGGTGGCGCATCGGCGACCGATGGCCGTGCGCTCGGGTTCGTTTCGCGGCGCATCGGCGTCGCCTGTACGCACGGATGCCCGCGGTTCGGCCTCACCGGACGCAGCCTCGCGGGAAAATGGCATCGGGCTCGGCGCGGCCGGCGGCCGGGGCACCGCGTCGATCGCGCGACCGCGTGCCGGGTCGGCGCCGGCGGCCGGCGCCTGGACGTTCAGGGCCTTGAGCATGCGGAAGAACTCGGCCTGGGCGCCGTTGCGATAGCGCACCAGCGTCGCGAAGGCGCGCTCGGCGCCGCCGTCGCGGGTCAGCGCGCCGCCTGGGGTCCGGCGCTGATCGCCTCCGACCAGCATCTCGAACTCGAGGCGGTCGGCGCGGGCGAGCCGCCAAGCGGCGGCGATCAGCCGCCGGGCGAGCAGGGTCTCGATCGCGCCTTCGGGACACAGCTGCTCGAGCAGGGCGCTCTCCAGCGCCGCGAACTCGGCGCGACTGTCGTAGGGCAGCAACAGGAACTTCTTCGCGCACATGCCGTGCTTCAGCGCGTTCTGCGAGGCGCGCGCCTTGCCCTCGGCGGTGCGCGGTCCTCTCGACTTCGCGCCGTTGGCGCGGCTCGCCGCGGCACGGGCGCTGAACAGGTCGACCGCGGCGTCGCCGTGCCTGGACATGGCCGATTCTCCGGGGGTCGATGTGGACGGAACGTTGGGGGGAAGCGCCCGCGGCAGAGGTCCGCAGGCGAGCTCAGCTTAGCCGATCGTAGGAATATTTGCAAGCAACGGGGGGCCGCCCGCCCTGTCGCGATGGGCAGCGCGTTCACCGTGGTTAACTTACGCGGTTATCAAGCTTTCCATGCGATCGTGGGAATCCATGCCCGCGGCGCCAGAAGGTCAAAGCCCCGCATGGGCTATCGGACGAGCTCACGGGCGGTGCGCCGGGCTCAGGCAATTCATGGTTGTGTTATACCCGCCCCGGCCCCCTATATTAGGATCGTGCCTGATAACGGGGATTTTCTGAATGGCTAGTCGTACTGTTGGCTTCGTTGTCGTCGGCGAGGTCGTCACCCTCGTTGACGCAGAGATACCGGACGAACCAGCCGATCCCGTGACCATTGTCGCTGACGACACGTGGAAGCTTCAGCAGGGCGAGAGGCCACCTGCCTACGCCGTTCTCCACCAGCGTTGCCACGACTACCTACGCGAGAACGGCATCGGCTCGGTGGTTGTTAAGGCGAGCGCCCTTCCCCAAGGTGCGCCGAAACTTGGCCTGCTGACGAGCGCCGAGGTCCGCGGCGTCATCATCGCAGCGGCGGCCTCAGCGTGCGAAGTGAAGGTGGTCTCCAAAGCGGTCGTGAGCCGAACCTACGGCGACCGCAAGGTTGACGAATACCTTCAAGACGACGCCTTCTGGGAGGAGCAGACCCAAGGTGGCAACCTACGCAAGACAAGCCGTGAAGCCGCAATGCTCGTCATCGCCTCTAGGAATACCTGATGTCGGGTTTTCAGTCAGATCTTCAGCTCCTACACGAGATCGCCAGTGGTCACTTTGGCAAGGTTTATCTCGGGCAGGATCCGGCTCACGGCCGCGTGGCGGTGAAAGTCCTCGCAAAGCGCCCTACCCACTCGAACGCAGAATGGGCTGCCTACAAAGCGGGCTTCCTAGCAGAGGCTCAGTACCTCTCGAGGGCTACTCACCGGAATGTCGTTCAGGTGTACCACATCGTCGAAGCTGCTGACGGCAATAGTGTTCAGTTGTGCATGGCGTATTGCCCGGGCAGCTCGCTCCAAAGTGCGTTCGACGCAGGGCCGATGACCCTCTCCGCGGTACGAAAGGCTGGAACCGAAGTCCTGATGGGCCTCGCAGCGCTCCACGCCCGCCAGATGCTCCACCGGGACATCAAGCCTGGCAATATCCTGATAGATGGTGCTCGTGTCGCCATGATTGGTGACTTCGGCCTCGTCACCGATGACCTGCTGCTTGGCTATGGCTCACAGACTGGCTATAGCGATCACATTGCCTTCGAGATCTGGCATGGGAGGGGAACCAGTGTCAAATCTGACATCTGGGCGTTTGGCATGACCCTCTACCGTCTCCTGCACGGCAAGACTTGGTACGAGGAATTCCCTCGGCCACGGATGGTAATACGGGAGGGCGGCTTCGCCCGCACGCTCAAGTGGCTGCCTCACGTACCGGGGAGTTGGCGGCGCGTGATCCGTAAGATGCTCAACGATGATCCAGCAGCGCGTTTTCAGACGGCGGGCCAAGCGCTCGACGCGCTCTCTAGCCTACCGGTCTCACCGGTTTGGTCGAGCAACGTCACACCTAACCTCGTCCGCTGGGAGCGGAGGCGAGACATGCGGCTGAACGTTGTTGAATGGAAGCGCCACTCCCAGCGCAGGCACGAGTGGGCAGCGTGGAGCGAGCCACTCGGCGAAGGGCGCAAGATGACACTCGGGGGCTCAGGCCGGATCGTCGGCAGTCGACAAGCAGTCGCCGAGCTTGAGGAGTATTTCGGCGGTTAGCTCAGCCGAAAACGCCTAGGCAGCAGGTAGGGTCCCTGTAGATCGGATTGCGTAATCGGCCGGAGCCCAAAGTGAGCCGCGGCGGCCGAACGGCGGGCCTTGACGCACCGATTGCAGTACGCGCTCGTCGCTACAACGCCCTGAGCGGGGCGCCAGGATCGGTTGCAATTGGGGCACCGGGGCAGACTCAGCGTCAGGTTTGGTGACCTATGGCTCATCGGCTCCTCGTCACCTCACTGCTGCATAAGCTTGAGAACAAAACGTGAATAACGCGTGGGCGAATGTCAAGCCTCTTCGCCCAGGAACGTGCGATGCCTCGCACGGACTACCCGCAATGGGCGAGTGCGTCGTCAGCTCCGGCTTGGGTTCAAAGCTGGTGCAAACCGCTCACGGGCCTGGACATGTGCACGCCGCCAACACCTGGAATTAGCGGCAACCTGCGACCTTCAGGTTATGAGCCTGAAACGCGGCCGCGGTGCCACTGCGTCCGGACCCAGGATATCGGCCCGCATCTCAGTCCGTGCTGCCGGCCGGCGCGCCCCTCCCCATCGATCGCCGCGGCCCCATCACCGCGGCGCGCAGGTCGCCTCGGGCTCCCAGTCGCCGAGGATCTGCTCGAGGCTGTAGGGCAGGCCTCGGGCAGGGTCGCGACGGCCGCGCGCTCGCCGTGGCGCTCCATCTTGCGCTGCACCAGCCACCGGGCCCGCCTGAACAGGTCCGTGAGCTCGCGCTTCAAGCGCGCCGGATCGTGGGCGAGAGCTTGCGCTCGATCTGATCCCGAAAGCCATCGATCTCGTCCGCCCAGCGCAGACGGTGGTGGACCGTCGGCCAGTGCTCGATCATCAGAAAATGCTGGATGATCTGCCGCGCCAGGCCGAACACGGCATCGCGCTCGCTCTTGCCCAAGTCCCGGATCTCCTCGGCGAGGTGCCCGAGGTCGAGCGGCAGGTTCGGTCGGGTCTTGGCGAACCGGCGCAGCTCCTTTGCCTGCGCCTGCGTCCAGGCGAAGAAGTCGGTCTCGTAGAGCTGTTCGGGCCGGGTCGCGCTCATCATCGAACTCGGTTGCTCAGTTCGGGCGTCCGGCCGGCGTGCTCTGCGCCAATAACTGACGGAGCACGAAATGCAAAATCCCGCCGTGGCGGTAGTAGTCGACCTCGTCGAGCGTGTCGATCCGGCAGAGCAGGCTGATGGCCTCGGTTCGGCCGTCGGCCCGAGTGATCCTCGCCGGCACGTCCTGGCGCGGCCGGATGCCGCCTTCGAGGCCGCCGATGTCGAACAGCTCGCTGCCGTCGAGCTGCAGGCTCTTGCGGGTCATGCCGTCCTTGAAGGTCAGCGGCAGCACGCCCATGCCGACCAGATTGGAGCGGTGGATGCGCTCGAAGCTCTCGGCGATCACCGCCTTGACCCCGAGCAGCAGCGTGCCCTTGGCCGCCCAGTCGCGCGATGAGCCCGAGCCGTACTCCTTGCCGCCGATCACGACCAGCGGCACGCCGCGTTCCTGGTACTTCATCGCGGCATCGAAGATCGACATCACCTCCCCGTCCGGCATCAGCCGCGTCCAGCCGCCCTCGGTGCCTGGCGCGACCTCGTTGCGCAGCCGGATGTTGGCGAAGGTGCCGCGCATCATGACCTCGTGGTTGCCGCGCCGCGAGCCGTACGAGTTGAAGTCCTGCGGCCGGATCTGGCGCTCCATGAAATAGTCCGCGGCCGGCCCCTTGCGCGCGATGCTGCCGGCCGGCGAGATGTGGTCGGTCGTGATGCTGTCGCCGAGCAGCGCCAGCACGCGGGCCCCCGCGATGTCGTGGATCGGGCCGGGCTCAGGCGCGATGGCCGCGAAATAGGGCGGCAGCCGGACATAGGTGCTGGCGTCCTGCCATTCATAGACCTCGCCGCCCGCGCCGCCGATCTTGGCCCAGTGCGCGTCGCCCTTGAAGACATCGGCGTACGCGCTCCGGAACATCCGATCGTCGACCCCGCTCCGGATCGCGGCCTGGACGTCGGCCGAGCTCGGCCAGATCTCACGCAGATAGACCGGCTTGCCGTCGCTGCCGGTGCCGAGCGGTTCCTTGGTCAGGTCCACGCACACGCTGCCGGCGAGCGCATAGGCCACCACCAGCGGCGGCGAGGCGAGATAGTTGGCTTTGACCTGCGGATGGACCCGGCCCTCGAAGTTGCGGTTGCCGGACAGCACCGCGGCGGCGACCAGCTGATGCTCGTCGATCGCGCGCGCGACCGGATCCGGCAGCGGTCCGGAATTGCCGATGCAGGTGGTGCAGCCGTAGCCGACCAGATCGAAGCCGATCGCCCGCAGATCCTCCATCAGCCCGGTCTTTTCCAGATAGTCGGTGACCACCCGGGAGCCCGGGGCCAGCGAGGTCTTGACGTAGGGCTTGGGCACCAAGCCGCGCCGGCGCGCGTTGCGCGCGAGCAGGCCGGCGCCGATCATGACGCCGGGGTTGGAGGTGTTGGTGCAGCTGGTGATCGCGCTGATCACGACGTCGCCGTGGCCCAGATCGCCGTCCATGCCCTCGAGCGGCACGCGCGTGCCCGGGTCGCGGCCGATCCCGATCAGACCCGGCAGCGCCGCCGCGAAGGCCGCCTTGGCGCCCGACAGCGCGACCCGGTCCTGGGGCCGCTTGGGGCCGGCGAGCGAGGGCTCGACGGTGGCCAGATCGAGCTCCAGCATCTCGGTGAACAGCGGCTCCTCGCTGTCGCTCGCGCGCCAGAGCCCCTGCGCCTTGGCATAGGCCTCGACCAGCGCGATCCGGTCCGGGGCGCGGCCGGTCAGGCGGAGGTATTCGAGCGTCTGGTCGTCGATCGGGAAGATGCCGCAGGTGGCGCCGTACTCGGGCGCCATGTTGCCGATCGTGGCGCGATCGGCGAGCGGCAGATGGTCGAGGCCGGGGCCGCAGAACTCGACGAACTTGCCGACCACCCCCTTGGCGCGCAGCGTCTGGGTCACCGTCAGCACCAGGTCGGTCGCGGTCGCGCCTTCGGGCAGCCGGCCGGTGAGCTTGAAGCCGACCACCTCCGGGATCACCATCGAGATCGGCTGGCCGAGCATCGCCGCCTCGGCCTCGATGCCGCCGACGCCCCAGCCGAGCACGCCCAGGCCGTTGACCATCGTGGTGTGGCTGTCGGTGCCGACCAGCGTGTCGGGGTAGGCGAGCTGGCGGTTGCCCTCGGGCGCGGTCCAGACGACCTGGGCCAGATATTCCAGATTGACCTGGTGGCAGATCCCGGTCCCGGGCGGCACGACCCGGAAGTTGGCGAACGCGGACGCTCCCCAGCGCAGGAAGGCATAGCGCTCGGCGTTGCGCTCGTACTCGCGCTCGACGTTGATCTCGAAGGCGCCGGGCCGGCCGAAGGCGTCGACCTGGACCGAGTGGTCGATCACCAGATCGACCGGGGTCAGCGGGTTGATCTTCTGCGGGTCACCGCCAAGCTCGGCCATGGCCTGACGCATGGCCGCCAGATCGACCACCGCCGGCACGCCGGTGAAGTCCTGCATCAGGACGCGCGCCGGGCGGAACGCGATCTCCTGTTCCGAGCGGCGCAGACCCAGCCAGGCGACCAGCGCTTCGAGCTGCTCGGGCGTGACCGTCCGGCCGTCCTCGTGGCGCAACAGGTTCTCGAACAGCACCTTGAGCGAGAACGGCAGGCGGTCGATCTCGCCGAGCTTTGCCCCCGCGGTCGGCAGCGAGAAATAGTCGTAGGTGGCGCTGCCGACCTGGAGCTGGCGCCGGACGCCCAGGCGGTCGCGGCCAAAGACTGAGCCGGATGGGGGCATGGTCGCTCTCCTGATCGTCGGCTTGCGGCGCGCGCGACCGGCAGGCTCTACCCCGCCGGATCGGCCGACAGGCGCAGGTTGCGGATCTTGCGCACGGTCAGCTCCGCGCGCGTGCGCAAAATATGCACCGCGGTGAAGTAGCACAAGAAGGCCGCCCACATCACCAGCAGCGGTGCGAGCATGCTCGGATCGATCGCCGGACCGCCGGAGCGCAGCAGGCTGGACGGCTGATGCAGGGTGTTCCACCAGTCGACCGAGAACTTGATGATCGGCAGGTTGATCGCGCCGACCAGGCACAGGATCGCGGCCGCGCGCGCCCCGCGACTGGGGTCGTCGAACGCCTCGTAGAGCGCGATGTAGCCAAGATAGAGGAAGAACAGAATCAGGACCGAGGTGAGCCGCGCATCCCAGACCCAGAAGGTGCCCCACATCGGCTTGCCCCAGAGGCTGCCGGTGACCAGCGCGATCGCGGTGAAGGCGGCCCCGATCGGGGCCGCGGCGCGGGTCGCGGTCTCGGCCAGCGGATGGCGCCAGACGATCCCGATCGCGCTCGCGATCGCCATCAGCGCATAGACCAGCAGCGCCATCCAGGCGGCCGGCACGTGCACGTACATGATCCGATAAGCTTGGCCCTGCTGGTAGTCGGGCGGCGCCACGATCAGCGCGAGGTAGAGGCCAAGCAGCGTCAGCAGGGTCGCCGCGCCGCCGGCCCACGGCAGCACGGCGTCGGCGATCCGCTGATAGCGGAGCGGATTGGCGAACCGATGCATGGCCATGACGAAGATATAGACGCGAGCACGTGCAGCGACGAGGCGTTTGCGGCGCGAGCGCTCGTGGGCGCGTCAGCGGCGCTCGGGGCTGGCACTAGCCTTGCCGCGCGCCGCCGGCTATAGCTAGACCCGAGAGTGGGGCGAGACTGCCAGCCGCGCCAGAGAGCCGACGGCGGTAGCGCCTGGGACAGCGCCCCGGGAGGCGGAGTGTCAAACTCGGTCGAGGGCAGCGCAAGGCGATCGCGGCCGGGCCTCGCCAGGAGGCGTCCGCGAGCAGGGTGCCGTCTGGCGGTGGCGCCGGGTCGCGACCGCGCGAGCGTTGCGTCCTAATCATGCAGCTGCCCGATCTGGCACAGGCCGACACCAGCGCCAAGCTGCTGCTGCACAACGCCGCCCGGTTCGGCGCCGAGGTCGCGCTGCGCGAGAAGGAATACGGCATCTGGCGCGTCTACAGCTGGGCCAATTCCAGGCAGATGGTCGAGCAGCTGGCGCTTGGCCTGCTGGCGTTGGGCGTCGGCCGCGGGGACGTGGTCGGGATCATCGGCCGCAACCGGCCGCACTGGCTCTGGGCGGAGCTCGCGGCGCACAGCGTCGGCGCGATGTCGCTCGGCATCTACGAGGACGCGCTCGGCAAGGAGGTGCAGTATCTGCTCGGCTATGCCGAGGCCAAGGTCGCCTTCGCCGAGGACGAGGAGCAGGTGGACAAGCTGCTCGAGATCGCGGGCCAGCTGCCGCGGCTGCAATGGATCGTCTACAACGATGCCCGCGGCCTGCGCAAATACGTCGATCCGCGGCTGCGCGCGCGCGCGCAGCTGATCGAGCGCGGCCAGAGCGCGCCCGCCGGCCGCTTCGAGCAGGTGGTCGCCGAGGGTCGGGGCGACGAGGTCGCGGTTTTGTGCACGACCTCGGGCACGACCGCCCACCCCAAGCTTGCGATGCTCCAGCATCGGCCGCTGCTCGAGCATGTCGGCGCCTTTCTGCGCGCCGAGCCGCGCGAGCCGACCGACGAGTACGTCTCGATCCTGCCGCTGCCCTGGATCGTCGAGCAGGTCTATGTCGTGCTGATGCCGCTGCTCGCGCGCATCCGGGTCAACTTCCCGGAGGGCGACCGCACCGTCATTCAGGATCTGCGCGAGATCGGGCCGACCCACGTGCTGTTCGCACCGCGGGTCTGGGAGCAGATCTCGGCCGACGTCCACGCCCGCCTGCTCGATGCCAACCGGCTGAGCCAGGCGATCTTCGATCGGGGGGTCAAGTCCGGGCTGAAGGCGCTCGATGCCGGCCGCCGGTCCTGGCTCGCGGATCGGGCGCTGTTCGACACGCTGCGCGATCGCCTTGGCCTGTCGCGGGTCAAGTCGGCGGCGACCGGCGGCTCGGCGCTCGGGCCCGACACCTTCCGCTTCTTCCTCGCCATGGGCGTGCCGCTGCGCCAGCTCTACGGCCAGACCGAGGCGGCCGGCGCCTATACCATCCAGACCGGCGGCGAGCTCGATTTCGACAGCTCGGGCCTGCCCTTCGACGAGACCGAGATCCGGATCGAGGCGCCGGACGCCACCGGGCTCGGCGAGATCCAGGTCCGTCATTCGGGCATGTTCAAGGGCTACTTCAAGCAGCCCGAGGAGTCGCATCAGACGATGACCGAGGACGGCTGGCTCGCGACCGGCGATGCCGGCTACCTCGACGACAAGGGCCGGCTCGTGGTGGTCGACCGAGTGCGCGACATCGCCACGACCTCGGCCGGGGTCCGCTTCTCGCCCCAGTTCATCGAGAACAAGCTCAAGTTCTCGCCCTATATCGGCGAGTGCGTGATCCTGGGCCACGACCGGCCGGCGGTGACCGCGATCTTGTGCATGCGCTACGCCATGGTCGCCAAATGGGCGGAGGGCCGGGGCCTGGCGTTCACGACCTACACCCACCTCGCGGCCCGGCCGGAGGTCTACGAGCTGATCGGCAACGAGGTCGAGAAGGTCAACGCCAGCCTGCCGCCGGCCCAGCGGATCAGCCGCTTCCTGCTGCTGTACAAGGAGCTGGACGCCGACGACGGCGAGCTCACCCGGACCCGCAAGGTGCGCCGCGGCGTGATCGATCAGCGCTACCGGCCGCTGATCGAGGCGCTCTATTCGGGCGAGCACCGGGTCGCGGTCGAGACCGAGGTCACCTTCGAGGACGGCCGGACCGGCATGATCAAAGCCGAGATGGCGATCCGCGACGCGGCGCAGGACGCGCTGGCGGTCCAGCAGGCCGCAGAGTAGGCCGCGGGCCATGGCCGCGGCCCGGCAGCCGATCGCCCGCGCGGTTCGGGCGCGCCAGCTCAACCGGGTGCTGCTCGCGGTCAGCGGGATCACGCTGCGCTTCGGCGGGGTCACGGCGCTGACCGACGTCAGCTTCGACATCCGCGAGGGCGAGATCCGCGCCATCATCGGCCCCAACGGCGCCGGCAAATCCTCGATGCTGAACGTGATCAACGGCTTCTACCAGGCGCAGCAGGGCACGATTACCTACAAGGGCCGGACCTACCGGCACATGCGGCCGCACCAGGCCGCGAGCGAGGGCATCGGCCGCACCTTCCAGAACATCGCGCTGTTCCGCGGCATGAGCACGCTCGACAACCTGATGACCGGCCGCATCCTCAAGATGCGCGCGAGCTTCCTGGAGCAGGCGATCTACCTCGGCCGGGCCAAGCGGGAGGAGCTCGAGCACCGCGCGTTCGTCGAGCGGATCATCGACTTCCTCGAGATCGAGGCGATCCGCAACACGCCGGTCGGCCAGCTGCCCTACGGCATGCAAAAGCGGGTCGAGCTCGGCCGGGCGCTCGCGATGCAGCCCGAGCTGTTGCTGCTAGACGAGCCGATGGCCGGCATGAACCTCGAGGAGAAGGAGGACATGTGCCGCTTCGTGCTCGACGTCAACGAGGAGTTCGGCACCACGATCGCGCTGATCGAGCACGACATGAGCGTGGTCATGGACATCTCCGACCGGGTCGTGGTCCTCGACCACGGCAAGCTCCTGGCCGACGGCACGCCGGACCAGGTGCGCAACGATCCGGCGGTGATCGAGGCCTATCTCGGGGTCGCCCATGACTGACGCGCTGACCAGGGCCAAGCCGCGGATCGACGATCCGGAGGAGTTGGACCGGCTGGTCAAGCAGATCGTCACGAAGCTCGATCCGGTCGCAATCTATCTGTTCGGCTCGCGCGCCCGCGGCGACGCCGATGAGGACAGCGACTACGATCTGATGATCGTGGTTCCGGACAAACGGATGAACCGGCAGATCTGGGATGATCTGGATGCGGTGCGACGTAGCACCGATCTCCGCGTCGAGTTGATCCCGGCGCGGGCTGGCGGCTTCGCCGACTGGCGGCATGAGGTCGGAACGCTTTCGTTCGAGGTGAGCAATGATGGCATCAGGCTCTATCCGCCAGGCCGACAGCAGGTCTGGATCGAATCGTCGAGCCCACCCGTCGATCATCGGTCGATGAAGCGGCAGGTCGTGGCTAGCTGGCTACGCAAGGCGGAACGGGACCTCAGAATGGCCCGCCTCGCCTGCGAGGCGGCAGATCCGATGCCAGACCAGGCTGCCTATCATGTGCAGCAGGCGGCGGAGAAGCTGACCAAGGCGGTGCTGGTTGCTTATCAGATTCGTCCGCGCAAGGGCCACGTGATCAGAGCCTCCGCGGAGCGCTTGCCAGAGGAGTTCGTGCATCGAGCCCGCTTCCTCGAACTGGATCGGTTCTCCGACTACGTGTGGGCGCATCGTTACCCGGAGGAGGATCTCAGCCGGCCACCGCCGCCTGTCCCTTCGGTTGCCGAAGCGCGGGCCTGGGTCGACGAGGTGGGCGCGTTGAAAGCTGACTTCGAGCGCTGGTTGTCCGAGCGGGAGGCGGCGTCGTGAGCCTCCTCGGCGCGATCTTCGTCGATCCGTTCGTGACGATCGCGGAGACGCCGCTGTTCTTCGTCGAAGTCCTGCTGGGCGGCCTGATGGCCGGGGTCATGTACTCGCTGGTGGCACTCGGCTTCGTGCTGATCTTCAAGGCATCGGGCGTGTTCAACTTTGCCCAGGGCGCCATGGTGCTGTTTGCGGCCTTGTGCTTTGCCGGCCTGATCGACGACGTCGGCATCAACCCGTGGCTCGCCTTCGCCATCACCGTCGCGATCATGATCGTACTCGCCGCGCTGATCGAGCGGATCGTGCTCCGGCCGCTGGTCAACCAGGCGCCGATCAGCCTGTTCATGGCCACGATCGGCATCACCTTCTTCCTCGATGGCTTCGGCCAGTCGATCTGGGGCAGCCAGGTGCGCGTGCTCGCGCTCGGCATTCCCCAGGAGCCTTGGATCGTCGGCGACATCTACATCAATCAGTTCGACCTGTTCGCCGCGGTCACCTGCGGGGCTCTGGTCGCGGGGTTGGCGCTGTTCTTCCAGTACACCGCGATCGGGCGGGCGCTGCGCGCGGTCGCCGACGATCATCAGGCGGCGATGAGCGTCGGCATTCCGCTCAAGGTGATCTGGACCATCGTCTGGTCGGTCGCCGGCATCGTCGCGCTGGTCGCCGGCATCATGTGGGGCACCAAGCTCGGCGTGCAGCCTTCGATCGCGCTGGTGGCACTCAAGGCGCTGCCGGTGCTGATCCTCGGCGGCTTCACGTCGGTGCCGGGCGCGATCGTCGGCGGCCTGATCATCGGCGCCGGCGAGAAGATCGCCGAGGTGTTCTGGGGCGAGGCGTTCGGCGGCGCGATCGAGGACTGGTTCGCCTACATGCTGGCGATGGTCTTCCTGCTGTTCCGACCGCAGGGCCTGTTCGGCGAGCGGATCATCGAGCGCGTCTGAACCAGGAGCGCGAGGCTGCCCATGCTCTACCGGGAGACCGGCCAGTTCAAGACCAGCTACGCCGCTGACCGGGCGATCCTGCCGATCCGGCAGGACCGGATCGGGCTCGCGGCGATCCTGCTCCTGGCCTTCGTGGCCGTGCCGCTGCTGGCCAGCCGCTACTGGCTCGACACGATCATGCTGCCGTTCCTGGTGTTCTCGATCGCAGCCCTTGGCCTCAACATCCTGACCGGCTATGCCGGCCAGCTGTCGCTCGGCACCGGGGGGTTCATGGCCTGCGGCGCGTTCGCCGCCTACAAGCTCGCGACCGCGTTTCCGGGCCTCGACATCGTCCTGGTGTTCATGCTGGCCGGGCTGATCACGGCCGGGGTCGGCATCCTGTTCGGCCTGCCGAGCCTGCGCATCAAGGGCTTCTATCTCGCGGTCGCGACGCTGGCGGCGCAGTTCTTCCTGGTCTGGCTGTTCAACAAGCTGCCCTGGTTTACCAATTACAGCCCCTCGGGGGTGATCAGCGCGCCGCCGCGCGCGGCCTTCGGCCTGGTCTTCGTCACCGGCGCGGAAGCCCACGTGGTGGCGAAATACCTGTTCACGCTCACCGTCGTCACGTTGCTGGCGCTGGCCGCCAAGAACCTCACCCGGTGCAAGATCGGCCGCTCCTGGATGGCGATCCGGGACATGGACATCGCCGCCGAGATCATCGGCATCCGGCCACTGACCGCGAAATTGTCGGCGTTCGCGATCAGCTCGTTCTACATCGGCATCGCGGGCGCGATGTGGGCGTTCATCTACACCAGCGCGGTCGAAGCGCTGGCGTTCCAGATCGACCGCTCGTTCCAGATCCTGTTCATGATCATCATCGGCGGGCTGGGCTCGATCCTCGGCTCCTTCCTGGGTGCCGCCTTCATCGTCCTGCTGCCGATCCTGCTCAGCAACGCGCCTGGCCTGGTCGGCATCCATATGCCGGTCGACCTGATCACCCATCTCGAGTTCATGATCTTCGGCGGCCTGATCATCTTCTTCCTGATCGTCGAGCCCCACGGCCTCGCCCGCCTGTGGCAGATCGCCAAAGAAAAGCTGCGGCGCTGGCCGTTTCCCTACTAGCGAGCCCGGACAGTCCGGACACAGCATCGCGTTGGCCGCCGACGCCAGGACGTGCTAAGCTCAATCCAATCGGGCGAGTGCGGAGGCTAGCTCGCCCCAAACCACAACCCGAGGGGGCAGACATGGACGTGAGGAAAACCCTGCTCGCCAGCCTGGCCGTAGCGGTCGGTATCGGCGGCGGGCTGGCGACCGAGGCGGCGGCCGACGGCGAGCAGTTCATCCCGCTCTTGATCTACCGCACCGGGCCCTACGCGCCAAACGGCATCCCGATCGCCAACGGGATGAACGACTACTTCAACCTGATCAACCAGCGCGATGGCGGGGTCGGCGGCGTCAAGCTCACCTTCGAGGAGTGCGAGACCGCCTACAACAACGACCGCGGCGTCGAGTGCTACGAGCGGCTGAAAGACCGAGGTACGACCGGCGCGTCGGTGATCAACCCCTACAGCACCGGCATCACTTATGCCCTGATCGAGCGCGCCAGCGCCGACAAGATCCCGATCCTGTCGATGGGCTACGGTCGCACCGACGGCTCGGACGGCCGGGTTTTCCCCTACGTCTTCACCGTGCCCATGACCTACTGGAGCCAGGCCTCCGCGCTGATCGAGTACATCGGCGAGCAGGAAGGCGGCATCGACAATCTCAAGGGCAAGAAGCTGGCGTTGGTCTATCACGACAGCGCCTACGGCAAGGAGCCGATCCCGACCCTCGAGAAGCTGGCCCAGACCTATGGCTACGAGCTGTCCCTCTTCCCGGTCGCGCATCCCGGGCTCGAGCAGAAGGCGACCTGGCTGAAGCTAGGCCGCCAGCTGCGCCCCGACTGGACCTTCATGTGGGGCTGGGGCGTGATGAACTCGACCGCGATCAAGGAGGCGGCCGCGGTCGGCTATCCGATGGACCACTTCATCGGCGTCTGGTGGTCCGGGTCGGAGCCCGACGTCGAGCCCGCGGGCGAGGCGGCCAAGGGTTACAAGAGTGCCACCTTCCACGCCCCCGGCACCGACTATCCGGTGTTCGACGACATCTTCAAGCATGTCTACGACAAGGGCCTGGGCGCCGGCGAGCGCGAAAAGGTCGGCGAGGTCCTGTACAATCGCGGCGTCATCAATGCGATGATCGTGGTCGAGGCGATCCGCACCGCTCAGGGCATTCATGGCGAGAAGCCGTTGACCGGCGAGCAGGTCCGCGACGGGCTGGAGAACCTCGACATCACCGAGGCGCGCCTGGCCGAGCTCGGCATGGCCGGCTTCACCCCGCCGATCCAGGTCAGCTGCGCGGACCACGAGGGCGACCACGCCGTCCGGGTCCAGCAGTGGGACAGCAAGAACTGGTCGTTCGTCAGCGACTGGATCAAGCCGATGAAGGACGTGGTCCGGCCGATGATCGAAGAATCGGCCGCCGCCTACGCCAAGGAGAAGGGGATCACACCCCGCGACTGCCCGAGCTGAGCGCGGCGCGTGCTCCGGTCGTGAGCGCGACCGCGCTGGCGGCGACGGTCGGGTCGCCCCGGGCCCATCCGGCCCAGGCGCTCCTGGTCCTGAACAACATCGAGGTCGTCTACGACCACGTCATCCTGGTCCTGCGCGGCGTCTCGCTGGCGGTGCCCGAGGGTGGCGTGGTCGCGCTGCTCGGCGCCAACGGCGCCGGCAAGACGACGACGCTGAAGGCGATCTCGAACCTGCTCCGGGTCGAGCGCGGCGAGGTGACGAAAGGCACGATCGAGCTCGCCGGCCAGAACGTCGCGGCGCTGTCGCCGGCCGAGCTGGTGCGGCGCGGGGTCGTCCAGGTGATGGAGGGCCGCCACTGCTTCGAGCACCTGACGGTCGAGGACAATCTGCTGACCGGGGCCTTCACCCGGACCGACGGCCGGGCCGCGGTCGCCGGCGACCTCGAGCTGGTCTACGGCTACTTCCCGAGGCTCAAGGAGCGGCGGCACGCGCAGGCCGGCTACACCTCGGGCGGCGAGCAGCAGATGACCGCAATCGGCCGGGCGCTGATGGCCCGGCCCAAGGTGATCCTGCTCGACGAGCCGTCGATGGGCCTGGCGCCGCAGCTGGTCGAGGAGATCTTTGAGATCGTGGCCCGCCTCAACGCCGAGGCCGGGGTCACCTTCCTGCTTGCCGAACAGAACACCAACGTCGCGCTGCGCTACGCCAGCTACGGCTACATCCTGGAAACCGGGCGGGTCGTGCTCGACGGTGACGCGGCGGCCTTGCGCAACAACGAGGACGTCAAGGAATTCTACCTTGGCCTGTCCTCGAGCGGGCGCAAGAACTTCCGCGACATTAAGAGCTACAAGCGCCGTAAGCGCTGGCTTTAGGGACGTTGACGTGATCGGCAGCCATCCCCAAGCCAGTCTGGCCCAGCGCACCGGCTCAGCGCTCGCCGAGGCCCTGCGCCACGATCGACCGAGCGAGCCCGCGCTCGACGACGGCCGAATCCGGCGGGTCAGCGATCTTCTGATCGACGGCATCGCTGACCACCAGCTGCCGGATTCGATCGACCGGACCCGGCTGAAATCGCCGCATTCCGCGGCCACGTTGGCGGTTAACAGCTTCCTGCTCTGGCAGCGAGCGCCCGACCAGCTGCCGCTCGCCGGCTGGGTCGGCTTCGATGCCGTGCAGTTCGAGGTCCGCTGCCCGACCGGCCTGCGCGGCACGCCGCCGCATCTCGACCTGCTGGCGCTGCGCGAGGGTGTGGCGGTCGCGGTCACGGTGCGCTGCATCGAATACCTGAGCCGGCGCAAATCCGCGGTCGCGCCGTCCTACGACCGGCTGCTCGCGGCGACGCCCGCGCTCGGGTTCTGGCAGCCGGTGCTGCAGGAGCTGCGGCTGAGGCCCACGATGTACCGGCACGTCGATGTCGGCGGCCTGGTCAAGTACGCGCTCGCACTCGGCCGGACCTTTCCGGATCGGAAGACCACGCTGCTCTATCTGTTCTGGGAGCCCTTGAACGCCGATCAGTTCGAGGAGTTCGGCAGCCACCGGGCCGAGCTCGCGGCGCTCGAGGCCGCCGTCCAGGGCGGGCCCGTCGCCTTCCAGGCCAAGACCTTCGATGCGCTCTGGCGGGAGTGGGCCGAGCGCCGCCAGCCGGGCTGGCTCGCCGGCCACGTCGCGCGCCTGCGCGCCCGCTACGGGGTGACCATCGCCGCCAGCAGACCATTTTGAGCTCGAGCGGCCGCGGCCGAGAGACGCGGACGGGGACATGACCGAGACCGGCGCGGCCTATTACGATCCGCTCGAGGCGCGTGATCCGGCGCACCGCGACGCCGAACAGCTCGCCGCGCTGAGCGCGCTGGTTCGGCACGCGATCGACCACGCGCCCGCCATACGCGCTCATCTGGCCGGGATCGACCCGGAGCAGATCACGAGCTTCGGCGCGCTCGCGAGCCTGCCGCCGTTGCGCAAGGACCAGCTCCGCAGCCTGCAGGAGGCGAACCCGCCGCTCGGCGGCCTAAATGCCACGCCGCTCGGCCAGCTCGCGAAGGTGTTCGCCTCGCCCGGGCCGATCTTCGATCCCGAGGGTGCGCGGCCCGACTATTGGCGCTTTGCCCGCGCGCTGTACGCGGCCGGCTTTCGCAACGGTGATCTGGTCCACAACACCTTCTCCCACCACCTGACGCCGGCCGGCTCGGTGATCGAGAGCGCGGCGCGGGCGCTCGGCTGCCCGGTCATTCCAGCGGGCACCGGCCAGACCGAGCAGCAGCTGCGCGTGATTGCGCAGCTCCGCCCGGTCGGCTATGCCGGCACGCCTTCGTTCCTCAAGATCCTGCTCGAGCGCGGCCGCGCCGAGGCCGTGGATCTGTCATCGCTGAAGAAGGCGGTGGTCACGGGCGAAGCTTTTCCGAAGGCGCTCGCCGAGGAGCTCCGGGACGCCCACGGGATCGATGCCTATCAGAGCTACGGCACGGCCGATCTTGGGCTGGTCGCGTACGAGACCCCGGCGCGCGCAGGGCTGGTCGTGGACGAGGGCGTGCTGGTCGAGATCGTGCGCCCGGGCACCGGCAATCCGGTGCCCGCCGGGGAGGTCGGCGAGCTGCTCGTGACCACGTTCAATCCCGACTATCCGCTGATCCGGTTCGCGACCGGCGATCTCTCGGCGATCCTGCCCGGCCAGAGTCCTTGCGGCCGGACCAACCGGCGCCTGCGCGGCTGGCTCGGCCGCGCCGACCAGACCACCAAGGTCAGGGGCATGTTCGTCCATCCGGGCCAGATCGCCGAGGTCGTGCGGCGGCATCCCGCGATCGGGCGCGCCCGGCTCGTGGTCGAGCAGATCGAGGGGCTCGACCGGATGACGCTGCACTGTGAGCTCACGGCCCCGGCCGAGGGTCTGGCGGCCGCGCTGGAGGCGAGCCTGCGCCGGGTCACGGGCCTGCGCGGCGAGATCCAGCTGGTCGATCCGGGCACCCTCGCCAATGACGGCAAGGTGATCGACGATCGCCGCGAGCTGAGCTGAGCGCCGCCGCTGGCGACGAGCGCCATGCCGACCGCCGCTCTCCTGACCGCCGATCAGTTGATCTGCGTGCGCGGCGGCCGGCAGGTGTTCGCCGGGCTGTCGTTCGCGCTCGCGCAGCGTGACGTGCTGGTGCTGCGCGGCCCGAACGGCAGCGGCAAGTCGAGCCTCTTGCGCCTGCTCGCGGGTTTCCTGCCCCCGGCCGGCGGCCGCCTCGCCTGGGCCGGGGCGGCGATCGCAGACGATCTCGCGGCCCATCGCGCACGCACGCACTATGTCGGCCACGCCGACGCCGTGAAGAGCCTGCTGACCGTGCGCGAGAATCTGGCGTTCGCGGTGGCGCTCGGCGGTAGCGCCGCGGGCGGGCTCGCGACGGCACTCGCGGGCTTCGACCTCGAGGCCCTGGCCGAGGTCCCGGCCCGCTACCTCTCGGCCGGGCAGCGGCGGCGCTTGGCGCTGGCGCGCCTGCTCGCCGGCGCGCGACCGCTCTGGCTGCTGGACGAGCCCGGCGTCGGCCTGGATGCGGCCAACCGCGCCCGGCTCGAGCGGGCGTTGGCCGCGCATCGCGTTGCGGGCGGCCTGGCCGTGCTCGCGACCCACGGCGATGTCGCGGTCGAGGACGCGCTGATCCTCGAGCTCGAGCCGTGATCCGGGCATTTGCCGCGCTGGTCCGGCGCGATCTGCGGCTCGGCCTGCGGCGCGGCGCCGACAGCTTGCAGCCGCTGCTGTTCTTCGTGCTCGCACTCGCGCTGTTCCCATTCGGGGTCGGACCGGCGCCCGAAATCCTGGCCCGGATCGGGGTCGGGGTGATCTGGGTGCTGGCGCTGCTCGCGGTCATGCTCAGCCTCGAGCGGCTCTACCACGCCGACGCCGAGGACGGCTCGCTCGAGCTGCTGGCGCAGGGGGTCCTGCCGCTCGAGCTGGTGGTACTCGCCAAATGCCTCGCTCACTGGCTGGCCAGCGGCCTCGTGCTGGCGCTGGCCTCGCCGCTGCTCGCGCTGCTGATGCAGCTGCCAACAGAGGTCCACGGCACACTCGCGCTGGCGCTGCTGCTCGGCTCGCCGACCCTGACGCTGGTCGGCAGCATAGGCGCCGCATTGCTGATCGGCGCCCGGCGCGGGACCGTCCTTCTGGCGCTGCTGGTGCTGCCGCTCTACATCCCGGTGCTGATCTTCGGGGTCAGCGCGGTCGAGGGCGAGATCACCGGCCTGTCCGGCCGCCCGCAGCTGTTGATCCTGGCCGCGCTGCTGCTCGGCGCGCTCGCGCTGGCCCCGCTCGCCTCCGCCGCCGCCATCCGCCTCGCCTTGGAGTAGTTATTTCCGTCTACAGCACGGGATTATGAGATTAATCCAACAGGTCAGATGAAAAGAAAATCGAACACGATCTCGCCGCCCCCGGCCGGCCGTACAGGCTTTGTTAAGCGGCAGTGCGGACACTTCGTCGTTTGGAGCCCCTCTCGGCACGGCACCTGGTCATGGACGGATCTCGGCAGCGGCCCGAACTCAGCCCGCGCGCGCTCCGGCTGTTCGGCAGCCCGGCGGCGCGCAGCGAATTCCTGACCGTGCTGATGCTGATCGCCGGCACGGCGGCGATCGCTGCCTTTGCCGACATCGCGGGCCTGCTCGCCCGCTGGTCGACCCATCCGCACTCCTGGCTGCTGGGCGAACTCTGGGTCATGCCGGTGGTCATGTCGATCGCGTTTGGCATCATCGCGATCCGGCGCATGCGCGAGCTCGGCGCCGAGGTGCTCCGCCGGCGCGCGGCCGAGGACCGGCTGGCCGAGGGCATCGCGCCGAGCGCGGACCTGGTCGCGCCCGCCGCGCCGGACGGCCCAGCCGAAGGCTCGTCGGAATGGGCCTGGGAGATCGATGCCGACCAGCACCTGACGATCGTATCGGAACGGGCGCCGGCGGTCCTGATCGAGCTCGCGAAGGCGCGGGCGCCCTGGCGTCCGGGCGGCCCGCTGATCGATGACGACGCCTGGGTGCGCCACCGGGCCGATCTGGTCCGCGGCCGCGCCTTCCAGGACTTCGAGTTCCGGATCGCCGATCCGGACGGCCAGGAGCGCCATCTGCAGATCAGCGGCTGGCCGGTGCACGACCGCGCCGGCGGGCTGGCGGGGTTTCGCGGCATCGGCACCGACGTGACCCGCGCCGCGGTCGCGGAAGCCCAGGTCCGGCATCTGGCCGCCCACGATCCGATGACCGGCCTCGCCCATCGCGGCGAGCTGCACGAACGCCTGACCCAGGCGCTGGCGCGCGCGCCTCGGCGAGCCGGCGGCGCTGCTGTGCCTCAACCTGGACCGGTTCAGCGAGATCAACGACACGCTGGGCCCCCGCATCGGCGATCAGCTGATCCGGGGCTACAGCGACCGGCTGCGCGCCGGTGTCGGTCAGGCGGACCTGATCGCCCGGATCGGCGGTGACGAGTTCGCGATCCTGGGCCAGCGCCTCGAAGCCGCCAGCGCCGAGGCGCTCGGCCGGCAGCTGCTCAGCAGCCTCGCCGAGCCGTTCGAGATCGACGGCCGGACCTTGACCATGACCGCCGGCATCGGGATCGCGCTAATCCCCGAGGACGGGGCGAGCGCCGACGATCTTTTGAAGCACGCCGACATCGCGCTGCGCTGGGCCAAGGGCGATGGCCCCAACAGCTGCTGCCGGTACGAGCCCGACATGGGCGCCGAACTGGGCGAGCGCACCGCCTTCGAGGCCGACCTCTGGCGCGGCTTCGCTGCCGGCCAGTTCGAGCTCCACTATCAGCCGCAGATCGCGACCGAAACCCAGGCCGTGGTCGGGCTCGAGGCCTTGCTGCGCTGGCGGCATCCGACCCAGGGGCTGGTCCAGCCGCGCGATTTTCTGCCGATCGCCGAGGCGATCGGCCTGACCACGCCGCTCGGCGCCTGGGTCCTGCGCGAGGCCTGCGCGCGCGCGGCGAGCTGGCCGCAGATCCGCGTCTCGGTCAATCTGTCGCCGGCGCAGTTCCGCCATCGCGACCTGGTCAACCTGGTCCATCAGACCCTCGAGCAGACCGGACTTGAGCCCGAGCGGCTCGAGCTCGAGATCACCGAGAGCGCGCTGCTCGGCGATACCCATCTCGCCTGCGAGGTCCTCGACCGGCTGAAGCAGCTGGGCGTGATGATCGCGATCGACGACTTTGGCACCGGCTGGTCGAGCCTGAGCTACCTGCAGAAGTTCGACCGGATCAAGATCGCGCGCTCGTCGACCAAGACGCTTGGCCGGGACGAGCAGGCGGATGCGATGATCCACGCGATCTTAGGTCTCGGCCGCGTGCTCGGCATGGAGGTCTGCGCCGAGGGGGTCGAGACCGCCGAGCAGAGCGCCTGGCTGCGGCAGGAAGGCTGCGCCGAGCTCCAGGGCTTCCTGTTCAGCCGGCCGCTCGAGACGGCCGAGCTCGACGCCTTCATCCGCGGCACGGTCGGCGCAGAGCTACCTGTGAGCGCCTACCAGGCATCACCCGCAGCTTAGGCGCAAGCGGCGTCAGGCCAGATCGGGGCGCGCCCGCTCGCAGATCGCCGCCAGCTCAAGGCCGCGCGGCAGCGTCCCGAACTGCCGGCCGCCGCCATCGGCCAGGCGGGAAGCGCAGAAGGCATCGGCCACCGCAGGCGGCGCATACTGGACCAGCAACGCGCCCTGGAGCGCCAACGCCAGCTGCTCGACCAGCCGGCGCGCCTGCGCCTCCGCTTCGGCCGGCTCGCGCAGGCAGTTCTTCAGCCGGACCAGCCAGGCATCGAGCCTGAGGTCGGCGCCGCGCGCCCGGTCGAGCTCGCCAAGGAACGCGTCCAGGGCGCCCGGGTCCCGCGTCAGCGTGCGCAGCGCGTCGAGGCAGACGACGTTGCCCGAGCCCTCCCAGACGGAATTGACCGGCGCCTCCCGGTAGAGCCGCGGCATAATCGAGGTCTCGACGTAGCCGTTGCCGCCCAGGCATTCCAGCGCTTCGGCGATCATCGCCGGCGCCCGCTTGCAGATCCAGAACTTGGTGACCGCGGTCGCGAGGCGGGTGAAGCTCGCCACCGCCGGGTCGCTCGCGGCGGCATCGAACGCGCGCGCCAGCCGCATTGCCATGACCAGCGCCGCCTCAGCCTCGAGGGCGAGGTCGGCCAGCACGCTGCGCATCAGCGGCTGGTCAAGCAGCCGCTTCTGGAAGGCGCTGCGGTGGGCGGCATGGTGCAGCGCCTGCGCGACCGCCTGGCGCATCAGCGCGGCCGAGCTGATCGCGGCATCCAGCCGGGTGTGGTGGACCATCTTGATGATCGTGCGCACGCCATGACCCGGATCGCCGACCGGATGCGCGAGCGCGCCGGCGTACTCGATCTCGGCCGAGGCGTTGGCGCGATTGCCGAGCTTGTCCTTGAGGCGCTGCAGGCGGATCGCGTTGCGCGTGCCGTCCGCGCGCCAGCGTGGCACCAGGAAGCAGCTGAGACCCGCTTCGGTCTGCGCGAGCGTCAGAAAGGCATCCGACATCGGCGCCGAGCAGAACCACTTGTGGCCGATCAGCAGGAAGCCGCCATCGCCAGTCGGCTCGGCTTTCGTGCTGGTGGCACGCAGGTCCGAGCCGCCCTGCTTCTCGGTCATCGCCATGCCGACCAGGGCGCCGCGCTTGTCCGCGACCGGTTTCTCGCAGGAATCATACTCGGCCGCCAGGATCTTCGGCGCCCAGGCCTCGGCCAGGGCTGGCGTCTTGCGCAGCGCCGGCAGCGCTGCGAAGGTCATCGCGAGCGGGCAGCAGACCCCGCTCTCGACCTGGTTGAGCAGGAAGGCCGAGGCGGCGCGGATGACGTGGGCGCCGGGGCGCGGGTCGGCCCAGGGCAAGGCGTGGACCTGCTCGGCGATCGCGCGCCCCATCAGCTCGTGCCAGGCGGGATGGAACGCGACCTCGTCGATCCGGTGGCCGAAGCGGTCGTGGCTGTGCAGCGCGGGCGGGTTCTGGTTCGCCTGCGCGCCCAGGCGGATCGTCGACGCCTGGCCGAGCCAGCCGCCGAACCTTGCGAGCCGGGCCTGGCCCCAGGCGCCGCCCTCGCGCGCCACCGCCTCGCGCAAGGCTGCGTCCTGCTCGAACAGGTTATAGTCCTCGAGCGGCGGCGGCTGGTTCAGGACCTCGTGGGTCGCGAAGCTGATCGGTCGCGCGTCCATGGCCTCTCTCCCGCCCTTGCCGCGGGGGCGGAGCCCCGAGCTTCGGCTGCAGGTCGAGGTTAAACCTTACGCGAATGATCTTGAAGTCGTGCTAACGCGCCGCCCGGCAAGGCCGACACCTGCCTCACGGAGCCACCGCAAGGTCTTCCTCGTAGGCGAACAGCGCTGCCGCGCCGCCGGTGTGCAGGAAGACCACGTTCTGGCCGGCGTCGAAGAAGCCGTTGCGGCAGAGGTCGATCAGGCCGGCCATCGCTTTGCCGGTATAGACCGGGTCGAGCAGCAAACCTTCGGTTTCAGCCGCGAGCCGGATCGCCTCGAGCGTGCCGGCCGTGGGCATGCCGTAGCCCTGGCCGACGTAGGCGCCGTTCGCCATCACCCGCGCCCGGTCGATGCCCGTCTGGAGGCCGAGGTGCTCGGCGGTCGCGCTCGCGGTCCGCCACACCGCCTCGACCTGCACCTCCGCCGGCCGGCGGACGCAGATGCCGAGCACGTCGATCCCGGCGTTGGCGCCCTCGAGCCCGGCGACCAGGCCCGCCTGGGTCCCGGTGCTTCCGGTGGCGACCACCACAAGATCGATCCGGAGGCCCCGATCGTTCGCCTGCTGCAGCAACTCGAGCGCGGCGTTGACGTAGCCGAGCGCGCCGACCGCGTTCGAGCCGCCGCCCGGGATGACGTACGGCCGGCGGCCCTGCGCGCGCACCTCCTGGGCAACCTCGGCGCAGGCCGCGTCCATGTCGGTGTCGGCCGCGACCCAGCGCAGCCGCGCCCGGAACAGCCGGTCGAGCATGACGTTGCCGGTCGTCTCGTAGGCGGGTTTGCGCCCCGGCACGCGTCGCTCGAGCAGCGCCTCGCACCGCAGCCCGTACCGGCAGGCCGCGGCTGCGGTCTGGCGAACGTGATTGGACTGCACGGCGCCGTGGGTGATTAGCGTATCGGCGCCCCGCTCGAGCGCGTCGCCGAGCAGGAACTCGAGCTTGCGGGTCTTGTTGCCGCCGGTCGCAAGCCCGGTGCAGTCGTCGCGCTTGACGTAGAGGCGCGGCCCCCCGAGCCGCCGGCTGAGGTTGGGCATCGGCTCGAGCGCCGTCGCAAGGTGCGCGAAGCGGACGCGGGGAAAGCGGGCAAGGTGCATCGCGGGGCTGGCCTTTGCCTGGGGTTCCGGCTGGCGGCTGACCGCTGGCTTGGCGGGGTAAACCGGTCGTCAGGCTTAACATAAGAGATACCGATTCGACGGATAGTGGGTCGCGATCGCCTCTGATCTGCAGCAACCGGATCGATGGTCACCAAGCGACCGAACGCCGACCCGACCCCGGACCAGACCGATGCGCGCATCCTGGTGCCGATCGCGACCCTGGTGGTCGCGGCGCTCGGGCTGCTCGGCGGCGCGCTCGGGTTCGCGAGCGTCAGCCAGGACGAGCTCGCTCACCAGCACGAGCAGCAGCTGATCGAGCATGCGATCGCCACGGTGCGCCGCCACACGTCGCTCACGGTCCGGGACTATGCCTATTGGGACGAGGCGGTCCGGCATCTGGAGCTCCGCCTCGATCCGGAGTGGGCCGACGGCAATGTCGGCGCCTACATCTACGAGACCTTCGGCTTCGAATATTCGTTCGCGATCGATGGCGAGGACCGCACGGTCTACAGCCAGATCGACGGTGGCCGCTCCGATGCGGATGCCTTCGCCGTGCTCGGCGCCGGGCTCGGACGGCTGGTCGCGGGCGCCCGCGCGCTCACCGCCGCACCCGACCAGGCGCCCAAGCCCGCCGTGGGCCTGCTCAAGGGCGGTGACGACATCGTGGTCGCGGCGGTCAGCCCGCTTGTGCCGCAGGCGGGCTCGGATCTGCAGCTGCCGCCGGGGCGACGCTCCGTGCTGGTGTTCGCCAAACGCCTCGATCGCGACTTCGTGCAGCAGATCGAGGCCGACTTCAGCCTGCAGCAGGTGCGCATCGGCGAGCCGTCGGCGAGCCGGTCGGTGGCCTGGATCCCGCTGATCTCGCCCAGCGGCCGCGAGCTCGCGACCGTCACCTGGCTGCCGCAGCGACCCGGCCGCAGGCTGATGGTCTGGCTGACGCCCGCCCTGCTCGCGGCGCTGATGGTCTTCCTCGGCTTCGCCGGCACCGCGCTGCGCAACATCCGCCGAGCCGCGGCCGCGATCCGCCGCGGCGAGGCCCGCTTCCGCGACATCGCCGAGGCCAGCTCCGACTGGCTCTGGGAGACCGACGCCGAGCTCCGGGTCGAGTACGTCTCGGACCGGTTCGCAACCTTGACCGGGATCAGCCCGCGCACGATCTTGGGCCGCCGGCTGACCGAGCTGTTGCATCCGACCGAGGACCGCGAGCGCTGGCAGCGCCATCTGGCCGACCTGGAGGCCCGGCAGCCGTTTCGCCGGCTGTTCTGCCGCCTGGACAAGCTCGCCGAGCGGGCCCACACGCTGCGGGTCGCCGGCAAGCCGATGTTCGACGCCCACGGCAAGTTCTGCGGCTATCGCGGCGCCGCCACCGACATCACCGCCGAGATCGAGGCCCAGACCCAGGCTCAATACCTGTTCCGGCACGACCAGCTGACCGGCCTGCCCAATCGCCTGCTGTTGCAGGAACGGCTGCAGCAGGCGCTCGCCGACTGCCGGCGCCGGCAGGGCATGGCGGCGCTCTTCTGCCTCGACCTCGATCGCTTCAAGGAGGTCAACGACCGCCTCGGCCACCCGGCCGGCGATCGGTTGATCAAGAGCTGCGCCAGCCGGCTGTTCGCGTGCGTGCGCGAGATCGACACCGTCGCCCGGTTCAGCGGCGACGAGTTCGCAGTCCTCCAGGTCGGGGTCGCGGACGTGGCCGACGTCCAGCGACTGGCAGACCGCCTGCTCGCCGAGCTGGCACGGCCGTTCGAGCTCGACGGCCAGGAGGCCCTGGTCACGACCAGCATCGGCGTCGCGCTGGTCCCAACCGATGGCGACGAGCCCGGGCTGCTGCTCCAGAACGCCGACATCGCGCTCTACCGCGCCAAGTCCGAAGGCGGCAACCGCGCCCGCTTCTTCGAGGTCGGCATGGACGCCCGGCTGCAGGAGCGCAAGGCGCTCGAGGCCGATCTGCGGGGCGCGTTGCAGAGTGGCGGCCTCGAGCTCTACTACCAGCCGCTGATCAGTGTCCGCGACGGCCGGCTCACCGGGATCGAGGCGCTGCTGCGCTGGCGCCACCCGGAGCGAGGCCTGGTCGAGCCGCACGCTTTCATCGAGGTGGCCGAGCAGAGCGGTCTGATCATGCCGATCGGCGAATGGGTCCTCGAGACCGCCTGCGCGCAGGCGGTCGCCTGGCAGGGCATCCGCATCTCGGTCAATCTGTCGGCGGTGCAGTTCCGGCACGCCGATCTGGTCGGCGCGGTCAGCTCAGCGCTCGCCGGCTCGGGCCTGGCGCCGGACCGGCTCGAGCTCGAGATCACCGAATCGGTCCTGCTCGAAGAGCCGCAGGAGTCCCTGCTCACGCTGCGGCAGCTCAAAGGACTTGGGGTGCGGATCACGATCGACGATTTCGGCACCGGCCATTCGTGCCTCGGTCACCTGCGGGCGTTTCCGTTCGACAAGATCAAGATCGATCGGTCGTTCGTGCGCGATCTCGACCAGAACCGCGATGCCGAGGCGATCATCAAGGCGGTGGTCGCGCTCGGTAGCGGGCTCGGCATCGAGACCTGCGCCGAGGGTGTCGAGCGGCAGGGCCAGCTCGCCCGGCTGACCTCCGACGGCTGCGACGAGGTCCAGGGCTACCTGTTCTGCCGGCCGATGCCGGTCGGTGAGGCCCGGGCGTTCATCGAGCGCGCCGCCCGCGGCTCGCTGCTCCTCGACTTGGCAATCGACAGGCCCGGCATGCACGCGTAACCATGGCTCCTGGCGAGCGCCGCCGTCCTCGATCGTCACTGACGGGGGCGGCCGCCGACGCGATGGGGATGATCAGATTGAGCAGGTGAGCGACATGTCTGGAGAGCCCAGCGGGACGACGGTCCGCGAGGCCGTCGCGGTCTTCGATGAGGTCAGCGCGCTCGACGCCGCGGTCGAGGATCTGCTCGCGGCCGGCTTCAGCAAGGCCGATGTCAGCCTCCTGGCGAGCGACGACGCGGTCAGCCGCAAGCTTGGCCATCGCTACGAGCGGGTCGAGGAGCTGGAGGACGAGCCGGACGCGCCGCGGATCGCCTATCGGACGCGGGCCTCGATCGGCGAGAGCGACGATGTGATCATCGGCACGCTGACCTACCTTCCGACCGTGGCCGCGGCCGGCACCGTGGTCGCCTCGGAAGGCGTGGTCGCGGCGGCGGTTACCGGCACCGCGATCGCCGGCGCGCTGATCGGCACCGTGCTGACCCGCTGGCTGGACAAGCAGCACGCCACCCGGCTGCAGGAGCAGCTCGAGCACGGCGGCCTGCTGCTTTGGGTCCGGACGCCGGATCCGGAGACCGAGCGCCGCGCGGTCGCGATCCTCACCCGACACTCCGCGCACGACGTGCACATCCATCAACTGCCGGTCCGGCACGACTGACACCTGGCCGCCGTCAGTCACGCCCCCGCTCGAGCCCGCCGTCAACGAGCGATGGCTGCTGACGCCATCCTGATCAGCGCGTCGCTCCCGCGGCATAGCCATCCCGACGGTCCTGGTACTTCAATGTGTCACAGATGAATCTCGCTTATTAATTAGAACAATTCGAAATCGACGGCGAGATTGGAATGGTTCTATTTTGTTTTGACTTGTCATGAGCTTATCGACGGAGCTATTCTGGAGGCCATCGATTGTCGACTGAGGGACGCGTGCCGCAGCACTGAGGGCATGCGCGCGCCGAAGGATATCGCGATGATCCGCCAACCGACCAGCCGGGCTGCCCCGGCCGCCGGCCTGCTCGCGGTCCTGATCCTGGTCGCGACGACCACCCCGCCCGCGGCGGCCGAGGAGGTCAACATCTACTCGTCCCGCCACTACGACACCGACGAGCAGCTCTATGCCGAGTTCACCAAGGAAACCGGCATCGAGGTCAACCTGATCGAGGGCGATGCCGATCAGCTGATCGAGCGGATCAAGGCCGAAGGGCGGAACAGCCCCGCGGACCTGCTGATCACGGTCGACGCCGGGCGGCTTTGGCGCGCCGAGCAGGCCGGCATTCTGCGGCCGGTTTCGTCGCCGGTCCTGGACGAGCGGGTCCCGGCCAGCCTGCGCCATCCCGAGGGCCTCTGGTTCGGGGTCAGCCGGCGCGTGCGGTTCATCATCTACGCCAAGGACCGGGTCGAGCCGGACGCAATCCAGACCTACGAGGAGCTGGCCGATCCCCAGTGGCAGGGGCGGGTCTGCATGCGCTCCTCGACCAACGTCTACAACCAGTCGCTGGTCGCCTCGATGGTCGAGGCGGACGGGCTCGAGCAGGCCGAGCGCTGGGCCGAGGGGCTGGTCGCGAACTTCGCCCGCCCGCCGCAGGGCGCCGACACCGACCAGATCAAGGCGGTGGCTGCCGGCGAGTGCGACGTCGCGGTGGTGAACCACTATTACCTGGTCCGGCTGACCCAGTCGGACGACGAGGACGACCGCGCGCTCGCCGCCCGGATCGGGGTCGTGTTTCCCAACCAGGCCGACCGCGGTGCGCACGCCAACATCAGCGGCGCCGGGGTCACCGTCAACGCCCCGGACAAGGCCAACGCGATCAGGTTCCTCGAGTACCTGACGACCGAACCGGCCCAGGTCTACTTCAGCCAGGGCAACTACGAGTTCCCGGCCGTACCGGGCGTCGCGCTCGAGCCGGCGCTGGCCAGTCTCGGCGACTTCAAGTCCGACCAGGTCAACGCGTCCAAATACGGCCAGAACAATGCCGATGCGGTCAAGCTGATGGACCGGGTCGGCTGGAAATGATCGACCGTCGCCCGCGCCGGCTCGATCCAAGAATGAAGGAGCAACCATGATGACCCGCCGCGCTCGCTTTTGGCCCGCCGCCCTGGTGCTCGCCGGGAGCGCCTGCGCCGCGCCGGCCGGAGCTGCCGATCAGCCGGTCGACCCGGGCGCCGTGGTCGAGACCTATGCCGACATCGCCGAGGCCACCTACGCCGATTCCCTGATCAAGGCGCGCGACCTCGCGGCCGCGATCGACCGGCTGCTCGCCGAGCCGAGCGCGACCAGCCAGGCGGCCGCCAAGGAAGCCTGGCTGGCGGCGCGCGTCCCCTATCAGCAGAGCGAGGCCTACCGGTTCGGCAACCCGAGGGTCGACGACTGGGAGGGTCGGGTCAATGCCTGGCCGCTGGACGAGGGGCTGATCGACTACGTCGCGACCTCCTACGGCAGCGAGTCCGACGAGAACCAGTATTACGTCGCCAACGTGATCGCCAATCCGAAGCTGACCTCGGGCGGCGAGACGATCGACGCCTCGACCATCGATGCCGAGCTGATCTCCTCGCTGCAGGAGATCGACGACGTCGAGGCCAATGTCGCGATCGGCTACCACGCGATCGAGTTCCTGCTCTGGGGCCAGGATCTGCACGGCACCGAGCCGGGTCGGGGCGAACGGCCATGGACCGACTACGCTCAGGACGACAAATGCACCGGCGGCAACTGCGAGCGCCGCCGCGCCTATCTCAAAGCGGCGACCGACCTTTTGATCTCCGACCTCGAGGAGATGGTCGGCGACTGGGCCGAGGGTGGTGCTGCGCGCCAAGCGGTGCTCGCCGATCCGGCCAAGCAGGGGCTCACCAGCATCCTGCTCGGGCTCGGCAGCCTGTCCTACGGCGAGCTCGCCGGCGAGCGGATGAAGCTTGGCCTGATGCTCCACGATCCCGAGGAGGAGCACGATTGCTTTTCCGACAACACGCACAACTCGCACTTTTATGACGCCCAGGGGATCGCCAACGTCTATCGCGGTCGGTATGTCCGGGTCGACGGCTCGACCGTGGCCGGCGCCAGCCTGTCGGACCTGGTGCGGGCCAAGGACCCCGCGCTCGACGCCGAGATGCAGGCGAAGCTCGATGCGACCGAGGCCGCCATGGCCAAGATCAAGGAGCAGGGCGACAGCGGCGCCATGGCCTACGACCAGATGATCGGCGAGAGCAACCCTGAGGGCAACGCACTGGTCCAGACGGCAATCGACGGCCTGATCGACCAGACCAGAACGCTAGAGAAGATCATCGCGGCCCTGGATCTCGCGCCGCTCGAGCTGGAAGGCTCCGACAGTCTGGATAACCCGGAGGCGGTGTTCCAATGATCAGAGGAACTGGGTGCGGCTGCGGGTGATCGCGCTCGCGGCGCTGGCAGCAGTGTTGCTTCCGGCCGCCCCTGCGGGGGCGGCGATGAGCGCCGAGCAGCGGGCAGCGATCCTCGCGCCGACCAAGGACTTTACCAAGGCCGAGCGCTGGGAGGCGTTCTCGGGTGGCAGTGCGACCAACCGCACGACGTTCAACCGCAACGCCTTCTCGCTGCCGTCGGCCAATCTCTCGTTCGAGCAGCGTGCCGACTTCTCGATCGGCAACGGCCTGTTCCGGCGGACCTGGGTGAGCGCGCCGGCATCGACCCAGGCGGCCGATGGCCTGGGGCCGCTCTACAACGCCCGCGCCTGCCAGCACTGCCATCTGAAGGACGGCCGCGGCCACCCGCCGGCGAACGCCGACGACAGCGCGGTCTCGATGTTCCTGCGGCTCTCGATTCCACCGGCAGGCGAGGCCGAGCGCGACCTGCTCGCGAGCCATCGCGCGAGCGTGATCCCGGAGCCGACCTACGGCGGCCAGCTGCAGGACCTGGCGCTCCCGGGTCACCGGCCCGAGGGCCGGATGGTGATCGACTATGCGGACATTCCGGTCGAGCTCGCCGGCGGCGAGGTCGTCCGGCTGCGCGCGCCCGGCTACCGGATCGCCGAGCCCGCCTACGGGCCCTTGCATCCCGAGGTCATGATCAGCCCCCGGGTCGCGCCGCCGATGATCGGGCTCGGCCTGCTCGAGGCAGTCGCGCCAGAGGACATCCTGGCCAACGCCGATCCGGACGATGCCGATCGCGATGGCATCTCCGGGCGGCCTAACTGGGCCTGGAGCGACGCCGACCGGAAGGTCATGCTCGGCCGCTTCGGCTGGAAGGCTGGCGAGCCCTCGCTCGATCAGCAGGGCGGCCGCGCGCTCGCCGGCGACATCGGCATCGGCAACCCGACCGAGCCCGCCGCCTGGGGCGACTGCACGATGGCCCAGGCCCATTGTCGCGCCGTGCCGAACGGCAACAACCGGCAGTACCAGGACCTCGAGGCGCCCGAGGCGGTCATGGCCAAAATCCTGTTCTATGCCCGCAACCTTGCGGTCCCGGCGCGCCGCGACCAAGCCGACCCGGCCGTGCTCGAGGGCAAGCGCCTGTTCTACCAGTCGGGCTGCATCGGCTGCCATCAGCCCAAGTTCGCGACCCGCCGGAACTGGGAGGTCGAGGCGCTTGGCGGCCAGCTGATCTGGCCCTACAGCGACCTGCTGCTGCACGACATGGGCGAAGGTCTGGCCGACCACCGGCCGGAGGGCCTGGCCAGCGGCCGGGAATGGCGCACGCCGCCGCTCTGGGGCCTCGGCCTCACCGAAGAGGTCAGCGGCCACACCTTCCTGCTGCACGACGGCAGGGCCCGCAACCTCGCCGAGGCGATCCTCTGGCACGGCGGCGAGGCGGCAGCGGCGCGCGAGGCCTTCAGAACCATGCCCAAGCCCGAGCGCGACGCGCTGCTCGCGTTCCTGGGCTCGCTCTAAGCCTGGGTCGTGCGCGCGAGCCTCGTCCCGATGCTCGCTGCGGCGGCGCTCGCCGCGAGCTTGCCCGCGCGCGCCGATGACGTGCTCGAGACCCTCAACCGGCAGCTCGCCGAAACCGTCCTGATCCCCGGCTACCAGCGCTTCGCCGAAGTCACGGCGGGGCTCGGAACCGTGATCGCCGATTTCTGCGCTGCGCCGGATGCGGCTCGTCTGGCCGCCGCCCGCGACCGCTTCGAAGTCGCGCTCGACGCCTGGCAGCGGGTGCAGCCGATCGTCTTCGGGCCGGCGCGCGCGGGCGGCCGGACCATGGTCATCCAGCTGTTCCCGGATCAGCGCGACGCGGTCTCGCGGCAGCTCGCCAAGGCGCTCGCCGCGCTGGACCCGGCGCTGGTCGCACCGGGTGGGCTCGAGGGCAAGAGCGTGGCGCTGACCGGCTTTCCGGCGCTCGAGCGGATCTTGTACCACGATGGCAGGCTGCCTTCGCCCGGGGCGCCCTCGGCCGAGGCCGAATACGCCTGCGCGCTGGCGGCGGCGATCGGCCACAACCTCGCCGCCCAGGCGAGCGCGCTGCTCGACGACTGGCAGCGGCCCGGCGGCTTTCGCGAGCTGGTCCTGACCGCAGCCGCCGGCAACGACATCTATCAGGCCGCGGAGGAGGCGACCGGCGACTACCTGAAGAGCCTGCACACGGCGCTCCAGATGGTCATCGCGGTCAAGCTCGAGGAGCCGCTCGGCAAATCGCTCGAGGCGGCCAAACCCAGGCGGGCCGAGAACTGGCGGAGCGAGCGCTCGCTCGCCGACATCCGGGCCAACCTCGAGACCGCCCGGGCGCTCTACCTCAGCCCCGGCGGCTTCGGCGATGCGCTGGCGGCCCTCGGCGACGAGGACCAGCTGGACAGCGCGATCCGGCAGGGCTTCGAGCGGGCGCTGGCGAAGCTGGACGCGATCGAGCCGCCGCTGCATGCGGCGGTCGAGGACCGCGCGACCCGTCCCAAGGTCGAAGCTCTGGTGAGCGAGCTCAAAGGCCTCCGCCACCTGATCGCTCAGGAGTTGGCGCCGGCGCTCGACCTCGCGATCGGCTTCAACGCGCTGGACGGGGATTGAGGGACGAGATGGATCAGGCTCGACTCGCGAGCGAATTTGGGCGCCGCGGCTTCCTGCTCAGCCTCGCCGCGAGCGCGCTGGCCGGCTTCGGGCTGCGGGCGGCGGCGGCGCGCGGCAGCGCGGGGCCGCTCTACGTCGGCTGCCGGGCCGACGCTGAGGGCCGCTACTTCACGAGCGGCTTTCGGGCCGACGGCCGGACCGTGTTCGATGTCGAGCTGTCGGGCCGCGGCCACGCGATCAGCTTCCGACCGGGGACCGCGCACTGCATCGTCTACGCGCGGCGCCCGGGCCGCTTCGCCGTCGTGCTCGATGCCGGCGAGGGCGTTGCGCTGCACCGGCTCGACGCCGCGCCGGGCCGGCACTTCTACGGCCACGGGGCGTTCTCGCCGGATGGCCGCCTGCTGCTGACGACCGAGAACGACTATGAGGCCGGCCGCGGCGTGATCGGCGTCCGCGACGCGCAGGACGGCTACCGCCAGATTGGCGAGCTGCCCTCGGGCGGCATCGGCCCGCACGAGGCGACGCTGATGCCCGACGGCAAGACGCTGGCGGTCGCAAACGGCGGCATCCGCACCCATCCCGACTACGACCGGCTCGAGCTCAACCTCGACACCATGACGCCCTCGCTCGCCTTTCTGGAGCTCGCGAGCGGGCGGCTTGCCGGCGAGATCCGGCTGGCCGAGCGCCTGCACCAGCTCAGCATCCGGCATGTCGCGGTCAATGCCGCGGGCCTGATCGGGCTCGCGATGCAGTACGCCGGCAGCAAGCGCGATCAGGTGCCTCTGATCGGCCTCCACGACGGCCGCGGCGGGATCCGGCTGCTCGAGGCACCGGCCGGGATTGTGCGCCGGATGCGCCACTATACCGGCGCGATCGCGTTCGATGCGAGCGGCGGTCTGCTCGCGGTCTCGAGCCCGCGCGGCAATCTGTTCACCTTCTGGGCCGCCGGCACCGGCAAGCTCGTGCACCAGGTCGAGCTCGCCGACGGCTGCGGGGTGACCGCGGCCGCTGCGCCCGGGGTTTTCATCGTCAGCGACGGCCGGGGGGAGGTCCTGCGCGTCGAGCCGCGCGCCGGCCGCCAGTCGCCAATTCCGCTGGCCGACCGACTGGTCACTCCCTGGGACAACCATTTGGCTACGGCGTTGGGCACAGGGTGAACTTGCCAGTTCCAGTATAAAATCATAATTAGACTAAGTAAAATCAACGAACATTTCCAATTCATTGTTGATTTTCGGATTTAGATCGAGTAATCAATGGCCGAGTTCCTGTCGCTCTACGAGTAAACTACGAGAACATCGGTGGCACGTCGCCCGTTCAAGCCCGAAACGGCTGAGGAGATCGACCCGATGGCTGGATCATCGCCACCGACCGGGAACACGCCGGACACGCAGCCGAGCGTGGCGGAGTTGGCGCTCGGCGAACAGCTGGTCGTCTGGGCGATGCGCAAGCGGCTCGAGAGCGCCGGCCATCTGCCGGCCCTGCAGAGGGGCTTCCGGCTGGCGGGCGGCGGTCAGCACCAGCACGACCCGTTCGCCGCGTTCGAGCGGCTGTTCGCCGCGCTCGCGCGCGACTGCCGACGCGATCTTTGGTTCCACCGCTGCGGTTGCGGCTGCGTCAGCCAGGACGAGATATCGATCCTCGGCATGATCGCGGCACTCCAGGCGGGCGAGGTTGCGACCGCCTGGAGCCATGGCCAGGCGCTGGTCGCCGAGCCGGCGCTGGGTGAACTGCTCGAGGCGGCGGGTGAGCTTGGCACAGCGCTCGCACAATGCCGGCTGGCCTTGCCGCTCCGCCGGCGCCTGGCTCCCGACCTGATGCCGGGCGGCGCCCGCCTGCACTAACGAGCGGCGCTCGCTCCCGGCAGCGACTGGGCGGCCGGGCGCTGCGGCCGCGCCTGGCTGATCGCCCGGCTGAGCAGGATCACCGGGATCAGCCCGACCGCGACGATCGCGAGCGCCGCGGTCGAGGCCTCGGCCAGACGCTCGTCGGCTGCCAAGCGGTAGACCCGAACCGCGAGCGTCTCGAAGTCGAACGGCCGCAGGATCAGCGTCGCCGGCAGTTCCTTCAGGACGTCGACGAACACCAGGATCACCGCGGTCAAGACGCTGCCCCACATCAGCGGCACGTGCACCCGGAGCAGGGTCCCGCCGGGGCTGCGGCCGAGCGTGCGCGCGGCGTCGTCGAGATTGCGGTTGATCTTGCCGAGGCCGGCCTCGACCGTGTTGAGCGCGAGCGCCAGGAAGCGCACCAGGTAGGCGAACACGCAGGCCGGCGACCGTGCCGGTCAGCAGCAGGCCCGGTCGAGATCCCGAAGCTGCGCCCGCAGCCAGGCATCGAGCGCGTTGTCGAAGCGCGCGAACGGGATCAGCACGCCGACCGCGATCACCGCGCCCGGGATCGCGTAGCCGAGGCCCGCGACCCGCGCCGAGGCCCGCATCATCGGGGTCGGTCGCAGGCGCAGGCGCATAGCCGACCACGATCGCGAGCGCCGCGGTCAGCGCCGCGGCGAGCGCGGCGAGGCTGAGGCTGCTCCCGGCGAGCCCGACGAACATGCCGCCGAACAGCGGGTCGCCCCGCTCGACCGCCATGCCGAGCAGCACCGCGACCGGGACGCCGAAGCCCAGCGCCACCGGCGTCGCACAGGCGGCGCAGCGCGAGCGCCGCCCAGGCGCCGCGCAGATCGTAGCACGGGCGCAGCCGCGACTGGGCGGTGTGCTGGTAACGCGCGAGGCCGCGCGACCAGCGCTCAGCCGCGAGCACCAGCAGGACCACCAGCATCAGGACGGCCGCCAGCTGCGCCGCCGCGACCGGCTCACCGAGCGCGAACCAGGTCCGATAGATGCCGGTCGTGAAGGTGTTGACGCCGAAATACTGGACCGTGCCGAAATCGGCCAGCGCCTCCATCAGCGCGAGCGCGACCCCGCCGGCGATCGCCGGCCGGGCGAGCGGCACCGCGACCTCGAGAAAGCTGTTCCAGGGGCCGCGCCCCAAGGTCCGGCTGACGTCGAGCATGCAGGTGCACTGCTCGAGGAAGGCGGCGCGGGCGAGCAGATAGACGTAGGGATAGAGCACCAGCGTCATGACCACGATCGCGCCGCCGAGCGAGCGGATCGGCGGGAACCAGTAGTCGGCATGGCCCCAGCCGGTCAGCATCGCGCAGCGCGGTCTGCACCGGGCCGGCGTACTGCAAAAGATCGGTGTAGGCGTAGCCGATGATGTAGGTCGGGACCGCGAACGGCAGCAGCAGCGCCCACTCGAACGCGCTGCGGCCGGGAAACTGGCACATGCTGACCAGCCAGGCGGCGCCGACTCCGATCGCGACCACGCCGAGCCCGACCCCGAGCGCCAGCAGCCCGGTGTTCGTGAGGTAGCCCCAGAGCACGGTTGCGGCCAGATGCGACCAGACGCCCCGGGTCGGCACCAGCAGGCTCGCGAACACCACCAGCACCGGCAGCGCGATCAGCAGCGCGAGCCCGATCGTGAACAGGCTCCAACGGTCGAGCCAATCGGGCGCGCGCCACCCCACCCGCGGGCCGGCGCTGATCGTGGGCAACGTCACGCGCATGAGGAGGCCTGGCTTCGAACCCGGTTCTTGGCTTCGCTGCACAGTAGATCTGGCGGCGGTGCCAAGAAAGATCTAGCCAGCGCCGCGAATTGTTGTCCACCCGGCAATTAGTCGCGGCGACTGCTTGCGGCCACGTCTGAAATCAGAATTATTCTAAATCAAAACTGGATTGGCGATCGAACACCACTGACAAGGCGTCCGCCGGAACGACTGCGCCGGACCGAGGGCGGCCCGGTCGAGCAACCATAGCGCGCGCCGCGCGGCGATCATTTGCCGCGCGGCACCGGGTCTGGAATCGGAGCGCGCCGGTCCGCGGGGCGCGGCGACAGCCGGCGCGAGGTCCGGATCGGCGACTACAGCTGGGCGGTGATGTAGTTGGCGAGCCCGACCTTCTCGATCAGGTCGAGCTGGGTCAGCAGATGGTCCTCGTGCTCCTCCTCGTCGGTCAGGATCTTGACCATCAGCTCGCGGCTGACCGAGTCGCCGGCCGCGCATCGCGACCGCGATGCCCTCGCGCAGATCGGTGATGCCCTTGACCTCGAGCGCCGAGATCGCGCTTGAGCAGCTCGACCACGTCGCGTGCCGTCTGGGCCGGCTCGCCGCCTTCCATCTTGGGCGTGCCCTCGAGATAGAGGATGCGGTCGAGCAGCAGCTCGGCGTGCCCCATCTCGTCGTTGACCTCGGCGCGCTGGGTCGCGGCCAGCTTCTCGATGCCCCAGCTCTTCAGGAGCTGGCTGTTCAGCAGATACTGGTTGTACGCCGACTGCTCGTTCTCGAGCAGCTGATTGAGGTGCTGGACGACCTCGGAATTGCCTTTCATCAGGGTCTCCGCTCCACGGGATTTTAGAACACTTCCAAAGTGGGCCGGCGAACGGCCAAGGTCAAGAGGCGCCCCCAGCCAGGGGCGCCGAAGGGCTGGCCGGCGCCGAGCCCGGTCGCGTGGATCCGCCACGGCAACCAACCCCCTGGATCGAACGGCGGGTTCCGTTCGACCCCGGCCCGCAACGTCGCATTGATTCCTCAATCGTAGAGCGTCCGCAGACCCGGCCGCGTTCTATCCCGAAGAAGCCGCTCGAGCGGCGTGCCAAGCGCCTTCGGGAAAGGGATCGGGGATGGCAAAGCGATTGGTCGTGTGCCTGGACGGCACCTGGAACAGCGCCGACGACGGCGATTCGACCAACGTCGTCCGGCTGATGGGCGCGATCGCGCCGGTCGATCAGCGAGGGCATGGCCCAGATCACGTTCTACGACGCCGGGATCGGCGCCACGGCGGCCGGATCGATCGCCTGGTCGACGGCCTGACCGGGCGCGGGCTCGAGCAGAACGTGCGCGACGGCTATCGCTTCCTGGCGAACAACTGGCTGCCGGGCGACGAGATCTACATCTTCGGCTTCTCGCGGGGCGCGTTCACGGCGCGCAGCCTGTGCGGCTTCATCGACCTGATCGGCCTGCTGCCGAAAAGCCATCTCGACCGCCATCTGAAGAAGGCGTGGCGCCTCTACCGCACGCCGGAGGAGAAGCGCGATCCGGCCGCGCTGGCGCGGCTCGCCGGGGCAGCCCGACGTGACGTCAAGGTGCGCTGCCTGGGCGTCTGGGACACGGTCGGCTCGCTCGGCGTGCCGCTGCGGCCCCTGCAAGTGCTGAATCGCCGGCATCGCTTCCACAACGCCGAGCTCTCGAACCTGGTCGAATGCGCCTTCCACGCGCTCGCGATCGACGAGAAGCGGGTCCGTTCGGTCCGGTGCTGTGGCAGAAGGCCCGCGGCCAGGAGCTGCGTCAGGTGGTCGAGCAGGTCTGGTTTCCGGGCGCGCATTCCAACGTCGGCGGCGGCTGGTCGGACACCAGCGTCGCGGACCTGGCGCTCGGATGGATGATCCGGCGCGTGCAGGCCCATTCCGAGCTCGCCTTCGACGAGGCTTACATCGCCCAGACGCTGCGGCCCGATCCCTTGGGCAAGATCAGCGACTCGCGGACCGCGCTCTACGCGCTCAGCCGGATCTGGCCGTTCGAGCGCCGGCTCGGCCAGCACCCGACCCGCGGTCCTGGCGCCAGGGCCTCGCGAAGCTCCTCCGGCGATCGGAGCCGCGCACCAATCGCCCGCAGCCCGACTGCGAGTTCGTCAACGAGATGATCCACTGGAGCGCGGTCGAGCGTTTCGGCAAGCTCGCGCCGGAAGACGACCAGCTCCGCCGCTACCGGCCGGCAAACCTCGCGGCCGCGCTCGGCGAACGGCATGCTGATCGCGGACGAGCGGCTGGTCGATGTTCGCCGCCCGGCCGCCCGGCCGGCCCCGCGCCCGCTCGCGCCAGCCCCGGCGGTCGCGTTCTCTGCAGCGTGAAACGGGCGACGGCCCGTCCGGCGCCCGACGGCGGGTCGAGCAGCGACAATCTTCGTCGTCGGGCTAGGGCCGGCAGGTTCGGCTGCCGTCGTGTGCGCGCTCGCTGCGGCGCTCAAACGTCCAGATTCACGACCTTCAGCGCGTTGTCCTGGATGAAGTCGCGGCGCGGCTCGACGACGTCGCCCATCAGCGTCGAGAAAATCTCGTCGGCCTCGTCGGCGTGGTCGACCTTGACCTGGTAGAGGCTGCGCACCGCGGGGTCGAGCGTGGTCTGCCCAGAGCTGCTCGGGGTTCATCTCGCCGAGCCCCTTGTAGCGCTGGACCGCGAGACCCTTGCGGCCCTGGGCGAGCAGGCTCCTCGACCAGCGCGAGCGGGCCGGTGAGCCGGGTCTCGGTGCTCTTGCGCTCCAGCGTCGCGGCCTCGGCGAAGGCCTTGCGCAGCTCCGCCATCGCGGCGTTCAGGCGGCGCGCCTCGGGGCTGCGCGCGATCTGCGGGTCGAGGCGGTAGCGGTCGCGGCGCTCGCCGCGCCGGCGGGCGAACTGGAGCGCACCGTCCTCGGCGCGGGTGCCGGTCCAGGTCTCGCGGCCGTCGCCCGAGAGCCGGGCGGCGATCCGCGCCGCGAACCCCTGGCCCGCCGCCTGCTCGGTCAGCGCCTCCTCGGCGAGCGCGCCCTCGAGCACCGCGGCCTCGACCAGCTCGGCCGGCAGACGGCGCTCGAGGGCGTGGATCAGGCCGACCGCGCGGCGCGCCTCCTCGACCAGCTTGCGCCAGCGCCTCGCCCTCGTAGCTGGCGCCGCCGGCGCCGCGCAAGCGCGCGTCCTCGAGCCCGGCCGCGATCAGGTAGTCCTCGAGCTCGGCGTCGTTGCGGAGATAACGCTCGGCGTTGCCGCGCTTGACGCGGTAGAGCGGCGGCTGCGCGATGTAGAGGTGGCCGGCCTCGATGATCTCCGGCATCTGGCGGTAGAAGAAAGTCAGCAGCAGCGTGCGGATGTGGGCGCCGTCGACGTCGGCGTCGGTCATGATGATGATGCGGTGGTAGCGGAGCTTCGCGAGGTCGAAGTCGTCCCGGATGCCGGTGCCGAGCGCGGTGATCATCGTGCCGATCTCGCCCGAGCCCAGGATCTTGTCGAGGCGCGCGCGCTCGACGTTCAGGATCTTGCCGCGCAGCGGCAGAATCGCCTGGAAGGCGCGATCGCGGCCCTGCTTGGCCGAGCCGCCGGCGGAGTCGCCCTCGACCAGGAACAGCTCGGCCCCGGCCGGGTCGCGCTCCTGGCAGTCGGCGAGCTTGCCCGGGAGGTTGGCGACGTCGAGCACGCCCTTGCGCCGGGTCAGCTCGCGCGCCTTGCGCGCCGCCTCGCGCGCGGCCGCCGCCTCGACCACCTTGGCGACGATGATCCGGGCCGGCGCCGGGTTCTCCTCGAGCCAGCGGTTCAGGCCCTCGCCGATCACGCTCTGGACGACCGGCTGGACCTCGGAGCTGACCAGCTTGTCCTTGGTCTGGGAGGAGAACTTGGGGTCGGGCATCTTGATCGAGAGCACGCAGGTCAGGCCCTCGCGGGCATCCTCGCCGGACAGCGTGACCTTCTCGCGCTTGGCGATACCGCTCTCCTGGGCGTAGGCCTGGATCGAGCGGGTCAGCGCGGTGCGCAGCCCGGCGAGATGGGCGCCGCCGTCGCGCTGCGGGATGTTGTTGGTGAAGCACAAGGTGGTCTCGTGGTAGCCGTCGTTCCACTCCAACGCGGCCTGGACCTCGATGCCGTCGCGCTCGCCCGCGAGCAGGATCGGCGGCTCGTGGATCGCGGTCCTGGCCCGGTCGAGATAGGCGACGAAGGCGACGATGCCGCCGTCGTAGTGGAGGACATCCTCGACCGGATCGGCGCTGCGCTCGTCACGCAGCAGGATCGTGACGCCGGCATTGAGGAACGCGAGCTCGCGCAGCCGATGCTCGAGCGTCGCGTAGCTGAACTCGGTCTTCGAGAACACCTCGATCGACGGCATGAAGGTGATCTCGGTGCCGCGCCGGTCGACCGCGGCGCCGGTCGCCGCGAGCGGCGCCTGCGGCTCACCGCCGTCGCGAAAGCGCATCATGTGCTCCTGGCGGTTGCGCCAGATCCGCAGCTCGAGCCATTCCGAGAGCGCGTTGACCACCGAGACGCCGACGCCGTGCAGCCCGCCCGAGACCTTGTAGGAGTTCTGGTTGAACTTGCCGCCGGCGTGCAGCCGGGTCATGATCACCTCTGCGGCCGAGACCCCCTCGCCCTCGTGGATGTCGGTCGGGATGCCGCGGCCGTTGTCGCGCACCGTGACCGAGCCGTCGGCGTTCAGGACCACCTCGACCCGGTCGCAATAGCCGGCGAGCGCCTCGTCGATCGCATTGTCGACGACCTCGAACACCATGTGGTGGAGGCCGGAGCCGTCGTCGGTGTCGCCGATGTACATGCCCGGCCGCCGACGCACCGCTTCCAGGCCCTCGAGGACCTGGATCGAGGTCGAATTCGTAGATCTCGGCGATCGCGTCCGGCAGGGCGCGATCAGGCTGGGCCGGGTCAGGCTGGGTCATGGCGCTTGAGGGTCGAGTCCTGAACGGTGAAGAACTGGGCGCGCCCGCCGAGCGGCGCGAACACGCCGGCCTCGGTGCCGGTCAGCCAGGCCTGGGCACCGAGCGCGCCGAGCTCGGAGAACAGCGCGGCGCGGCGCTCGGGGTCGAGATGGGCCGCGACCTCGTCGAGCAGCAGGATCGGCTGCTGCTCGCCGGCCGCCGCCCGCACGCGCGCCTCGGCCAGCACCACGGCGATCAGGCATGCCTTCTGCTGGCCGGTCGATGCCTCGCGCGCCGGCCGCCGGGTGGCCCGGTCCTGGACCACGAGATCGCTCCGGTGCGGCCCGACTGCGGTCGTGCCGGCTTCGGCGTCGGCGCGCCGGCTGCCGGCAAGCGCCTCGGCCAGGCGCTCCTCGACGCCGAGCGCGGGCAGCTCGTTCAGCCAGCTCTCGACCTCGCCCTCGAGGCGAAGCTCCGGCTGCGGCAGCCAGCCGGGCGCAGCTGTGAGCGCGGCACTGAGGTCGCGCGTCGCCTGCCGCCTCGCGACCGCGATCGCGACCCCGGCCGCGGCCGCCCGGCGCTCGAGCGCGCCGAGCCAGACGGGCTCCAGCCGTCCCGCCCGCAGCAGCCGCGCCCGCTCCCGCAGCGCCTGGTCGTAGCTCGTGCAGGCGATCGCGTGCGCCGGATCGCCGACCAGGACCAGGCGGTCGAGGAACCGCCGCCTGGCGCCCGGCCCCTCGCTCAGCAGGCGGTCCATCGCCGGGGTCAGCCAGACCACGCTCAGCACCTCGGCGAGCGCTGCCTGGCTCGGGGCGTGGGCGCCATCGATGCGGACCGCGCGCCGCTCGCGCAGGCCATCCTGGACCCGGGCAGTCACGAGATCGACCGCCCCGCGCGGGCCCTCGACGCGCGCCGCGACCGACCAGGGCCCACGATCGAACCGGTCGAGCTCGGCCAGCCGCGCCCGGCGCAGGCCACGACCCGGGCTCAACAGCGAGATCGCCTCGAGCAGGTTGGTCTTGCCGGCGCCATTGGGTCCGGACAGGACGACCGGCCGCGGGTCGACTTCCAGATACAACCGCGAATAGGAGCGAAAGTCGTACAGGCTTAACCGGCGTATCGACGCCGCAGGCGGCCGCATGGCGGGGTTCGCTCCGCCTCGCGGACCGCGCGCCGGCTCCAGCGCGAGCGCCATCACACGCGCATCGGCATCAGCACATAGAGCGTGCTGCTGTCCTTGGGGTCGCGGACCAGGGTCGGCGAGCCGGCATCGGCCATCGCGAACTCGACCTCGTCGCCCTCGATCTGGCTGTTCATGTCCAGGATATAGCGAGCGTTGAAGCCAATCTCCAGCGCCTCGCCGGTATAGCTGACGTCAAGCTCCTCGACCGCGCGGCCGGCGTCGGGACTGATCGCTGACAGGGTCAGCCGGCCGTCGGCCACGCTGAGCTTGATCGCCCGCCCCTTCTCGGCCGCGATCGTGGCGACCCGGTCGACCGCTTCGCTCAATTCCTTGGTCGGCGCGACCAGGAACTTGTCGTTGCCGTTCGGGATCACCCGCTGGTAGTCTGGGAAGGTGCCGTCGATCAGACGCGAGCGCAGCACCGCCTGGCCGACCCGAAAGCGGATCCGCGCGCTCGAGAGCGCGACCTCGACCTCTTGGCCGGCATCGAGCTCGTCGATCAGCTTGCGCACCTCGCCGACCGCCTTGCGCGGCACGATCACCGGCGGCATCGCCTCGGCGCCGGCGGGCAGCGCGGTCTCGACCCGGGCCAGCCGATGACCGTCGGTGGCGACGCTGCGCAGACAGCTGGCCGCCCCCTCCCGAATCGCGTGCAGGAAGATGCCGTTCAGGTAGTAGCGCGTCTCCTCGGTCGAGATCGCGAAGCGGGTGCGGTCGATCAGGCGCCGGAGGTCGCCGGCCGGGATGGCGAAGCTTTCGCCCAGGCCCTCGTCGGTCATCGCCGGGAAGTCGGTCGCCGGCAGGCAGGGCAGATCGAACGTGCTGCGGCCGGCGCGCAGCGTGATCTCGGCGCCGCTCTCGGCACGCTCGAGATTGATCCGGCAACCCTCCGGCAGCTTGCGCACGACGTCGTAGAGGGTATGCGCGGGCGCGCTCGTGGCGCCGGGCTGGCTGACCTCGGCATCGGCCCGCTCGACCACCGACAGGTCCATGTCGGTGGCGGTCAGCGCGAGCCCGCCGGCGTCCGCCTCGAGCTTGACGTTGGACAGGATCGGGATCGTCGTGCGGCGTTCGACGACGCTCTGGACATGGGCGAGCGACCTCAGCAAGGCGGCCCGCTCGATGGCTAGCTTCATGATCGCGCCAAAATCCCAACGTTACGGGCGGTCTGCGGCCCCGGCATCGCCGGCGTCGCCAGGGGAGCGACGGCCCGCTGCACCGGGCCGACCGTCCGCCTGGTCGACCGCGGCCGCCAGACGCCCGATCCCGCGACCCGCCGGGTTCGGGAACCTATCATCAATCGCTTGAGGAGGCAGCAAGAAACTCCCCGCGAGGGGGGACGGGGCTAACCGGTCAGCAGGCGGCGCAGCTGGTCGATGTCTTCGTTGAGGACCGCATCGACCGCCCGCAGCTCGTCGATCCGCCGGATCGCGTGCATGACCGTGGTGTGATCGCGGCCGCCGAACTTGCGCCCGATCTCGGGCAGCGAGCGCGGGGTCAGCTGTTTGGCGAGATACATCGCGACCTGGCGCGGTCGGGCGACCGCGCGGGCGCGGCGCGCCGACAGCATGTCGGCCATCCGCAGGCCGTAGTGCTCGGCGACCCGCTTTTGGATGTCCTCGATCGTGATCCGGCGCTCGTGGGCGCGCAGCAGGTCCTGCAGGACCTCCTGGGCGATCTCGAGCGTGATCGCGCGGCCGACCAGGGTCGCCTGGGCGATCACCCGGTTGAGGGCACCCTCGAGCTCGCGGACGTTGGCGGTGATCCGATGGGCCAGAAACTCCAGCACCCGGTCGGGCACCTCGGCCTCGCGTGCGACCAGAGCCGCCTTGCGCCGCAGGATGTCGAGCCGCAGATCGTAGGTGGTCGGGTGAATGTCGACCACCAGCCCCCACCCGAGGCGAGAGCGGATCCGCTCCTCCAGCCCGTGCAGCTCGGACGGGCTGCGGTCAGCCGAGACCACGATCTGGCGGCCGCGATCGACCAGCGTGTTGAAGGTGTGGAAGAACTCCTCCTGGGTGCTGCCCTTGCCGCCGATGAACTGGACGTCGTCGACCATCAAGACGTCGGCCGAGCGGAACAGCTCCTTGAAGCTCATCGTGTCCTTGAAGCGCAACGCTTTGATGAACTGGTACATGAACTTCTCGGCCGAGAGATAGACGACCCTGCGGCCCGGGTTCTGGCGCCGGATCTGCCAGGCGACCGCGTGCATCAGATGGGTCTTGCCCAGCCCGACCCCGCCGTAGACGAACAATGGGTTGAAGGGTGGCGCCTCCAGTTCGGTCACCCGCCGCGCGGCCGCGACGGCGAGTTCATTGGACGGGCCGACGACGAAGCTCTCGAAGGTGCAGCGCGGGTCAACCGGCGCGCCGATATCGGCTTCGGCGGGCGGCGCGTCGAGCGGCGGCGAGGTCGGGCCGAGCGCGGGCGCGTCGGTCGGGGGCGCTGCCGACGGCGTGGCGGCAGGCGTGATCGTGGTCGCGGTCTCGACGACCAGCGCGACGCCGCCGACCGCGGGATTGAGCCGGTGCCAGAGCGCCCGGATGCGATCGGCGTAGTGGGCCGCGATCCAGTCGCGCAGGAAGCGCGTCGGCACGGCGAGCAGCACCCGATCGCCCTCCATCCCGGTCAGCTGCAATGGTGCCAGCCAGGTCCGATACGCCATCTCTCCGAATTCCGCCCGCAGCATGCCCTGGACCTGCGACCATTGCTGATCCAGGCCATGGGTGGCGCTCTTGGGTCGGAGGTTCATCGGGACCCCAGGATCGCTTGCCAACACCCAGCTGCCCAATGCCTGAGGACCTTGGCATTGACAGCGAGACGCCGAAATATTCACGCTTTGGACACAAGGGTCCCCGTCTGATCGACAAGTATCGACCCGTGATCGCTAAGACGCCCTGTTTTCACAGCGGAACGCTCGAGGCTCAGCTCTTGCCAGGCAGGATAGTCCGGCCGTCCAGGCATGGCAAGGTGATCGAAAGGAGAACGTTAAATATCGCCCATGAGTTGAGAAATATTCGCGAACGACAACAATGTATCAAACGCCGTCTCCCACAGTCATTTCGCTCAATTACAGGCAAAATTATTTATCGAACATCAATCACGGCGTAACTGAAGCAAAGACATACCGGTGACGTAGGTAACTGGAGGTGTTTTTCGCCTCTAAGGAGACGCGGAAGTCAGATCGTTCACCTTTTTCGCAAGACGCGAGATCCGGCGTGAGGCTGTGTTCAGCTTCAGCACCCGTTTGGTGACGGCGCGACGGATTTCGGGCTCGGCGACCTGTAGTGCCGTCTTTGCCGCCGCAGGATCGCCGGCGGCAACCGCCTGCTCAACCCTTTTGATGAACGTCCGCACCCGGCTGATCCGAGCGCGATTGATTGCGGTCCGCTTGACCGTCTGTCGGATCCGCTTCTTCGCGGAACGATGATGCGCCATTAGCGGGGTGCCTTGGTTCCTCGGTGGGTGCAGCCGAGCCCTATAGCGCCGCGCCTGCCGCTCGTCAACGGCAGCGGGTCAACGTCAGCGCGGTCAAGGTCGGTGGGCTCAACGGCAGCGGGTCAGGTGGACCTGGGTTCAGCGGTTGTTGAAATCCGGCGTTCGCTTCTCGATGAACGCTTGCATGCCCTCCTTGCGATCTTCGGTCGCAAACGAGGCGTAGAACACGCGTCGCTCGAACCGGACGCCCTCCTGCAGGCTGGTCTCGAACGCGACGTTGACCGCTTCCTTGGCGAGCGCCACGATCGGCTGCGACTTCTCGGCGATCGTCTGGGCGAGCTTAAGCGCCTCGTCCAACAGAGCGGGGAGCGGCACGACCCGGGCCACCAGATTGGCCCGCTCGGCCTCCTCGGCGTCCATCATGCGGCCGGTGAGCACCATCTCCATGGCCTTGGACTTGCCGACCGCGCGGGTCAGCCGCTGGGTACCACCGGCGCCGGGCAGCGTGCCAAGATTGATCTCCGGCTGGCCGAACTTGGCGTTGTCGGCGGCAATGATTACGTCGCACATCATCGCGAGCTCGCAGCCGCCGCCGAGCGCGTAGCCGGCGACCGCGGCGATGACGGGCTTGCGCCGGGTCGCGACCCGCTGCCAGGGGCCGATGAAATCGCTTTCCAGCGCGCCGATGAAGTCTTTGGCCAGCATTTCCTTGACATCGGCGCCCGCGGCGAAGGCGCGGTCCGAGCCGGTGATCACGATGACCGCGGTCTCGGGATCGGCTTCGTAGCCGTCGAGCGCCCGGTTGAGCTCGTCGATCAGCTCGGCATTCAAGGCATTGAGCGCGTGCGGGCGGTTCAGGGTGATCAGCCCGATCGGCCCCCGGCTCTCGACCAGGATGGTCTCGTAGGCCATGCTTGCTCGCTCCTATGCTCGACGCCGCCCCAGCCGGAGAGGCGCCCGCCACGGGCGAGCGCCGGCGGCCGCAAAGAGCCAGCCGGTATAAGGCCAACCGCCGGCCGCCGTCCAGCTCCGATTTGGCCGGCGCGCAAGCCCCGGGCGGGCGGTTCAGCGCTGGCAGCGGCGGCACCAGAAGGTCGCGCGGTTGGCCTGGACCAGCTTCTCGATCGGCCGCTCACAGACCGGGCACGGCAGACCGGCCCGGCCATAGACCGAAAAGCAGTTCTGGAAGAAGCCGAGCTCGCCGTCGGTCTGGACATAGTCGCGCAGGCTCGAGCCGCCGGCCGCGATCGCCGCGTGCAGCACGCCCCGGATCGCCGCCGCCAGCCGCCCGGCCTCGGCCGGGCGGAGCAGGCCCGCGAGCCGGCACGGCGACAGCCGGGCGCGGTGCAGGCTCTCGCAGGCATAGATGTTGCCGACCCCGACCACCAGGCGCTGGTCCATCAGCGCGGCCTTGAGCGGGCTCCTGCGGCCGGCGAGCACCAGGCCCAGCGCCTGGCCGGTGAAGCTCGGATCGAGCGGCTCGAGGCCCAGGTCCACGAGCCGCGGGTGCTCGCCGAGCGTCCCGGTCGGGATCAGATCGAGCATGCCGAACCGGCGCGGGTCGACGAACCGCAGCAGCGTCCCGTCGTCGAAGCCGAACGTCAGATGCTCGTGCGGGCCGGCCGGCGGACCGTCGAACAACAGCCGGCCGGACATGCCGAGATGGAGCAGCAGGGTCTGGCCGTCGTCGAGGTCGGCCAGGATGTACTTGGCGCGCCGCCCGACCCTGCGCAGGCGCCGCCCGATCAGGCGCTCGGCGAGACATTCCGGCAACGCGAAGCGCAGATCCGGCCGGCGCTGCTCGAGCGCGGTGATCCGACGGCCGCTGAGACGGGCGCCAAGCGCCCTCATGATCGTCTCGACTTCGGGTAGCTCGGGCATCCAAGGGCCGTCCCGGCGCGGGTTCCGGCGCTTGTCCCGGCGTCCGCGCTCCCCTAAAAAACGATCCAGTTCAGCCGCGCCGCGGCTTGCGGGATGCCCGCCCGATGACCGATCCCCTCGACCACGCGCCCAAGCGGCTCGCCGCCTCGTTCGGCTACCAGGAGGTTGCCCCCAAGCACAAGTCCCGCCTGGTCGGCGACATGTTCGCGCGGGTTGCCGGCCGCTACGATCTGATGAACGACCTGATGAGCGCGGGCGTGCACCGGCTGTGGAAGGCGGCGCTGATCGACTGGCTGGCGCCGCGGCCGGGCCTGCGCCTGCTGGACGTCGCCGGCGGCACCGGCGACATCGCGTTCCGGGTGCTCGACCGGGTGGCGCGGCGTCCGGGCCCGAGCCCGGAGGTGATCGTCTGCGACATCAACCGCGCGATGCTCGAGGTCGGCCGCGACCGGGCGCTCGACGACAATCGGCTGGCCGGGCTGCGCTTCGTTTGCGCCGACGCCGAGGCGCTGCCGTTGCCGGCGCGCTCGGTCGATGCCTATACCATCGCCTTCGGCATCCGCAACGTCACGCAGATCGAGCGCGCGCTCGCCGAGGCCCACCGGGTGCTGCGGCCGGGCGGGCGGTTTCTCTGCCTCGAGTTCTCGAGGTTTCAGCTCGGCGCCCTCGAGCGCCTGTACGAGGCCTATTCGTTCAGGGTCGTACCCTGGCTCGGCGAGCAGGTCGCCGGCGACCGTGCGGCGTACCAGTATCTGGTCGAGAGCATCAGGCGCTTTCCCGACCAGGCGACCTTTGCCCAGCTGATCGCGCGCGCCGGTCTCGGGCAGGTCCGCTGGCGCAATCTGTCCGGCGGGATTGCGGCGCTGCACTCGGCCTGGCGCCTGTAATGATCCGCGCCGGCCGCCACCTCTGGCGCCTGATCGGGACCGGGCGCTGCCTGGCCCGCTACAACGCGCTGTTCCCGCTCGAGCTGTTGCCGCTGCCGGAGCCCGTGCTGCGCCTCGCCCGCTGGCTGTCGCGCCAGGACGCGCCGGGGCGGCCAGGCCAGCGCCTGGCCCGCGCCCTGCAGGAGCTGGGCCCGAGCTTCATCAAGCTCGGCCAGAGCCTCGCGACCCGCGCTGACCTGCTCGGCCAGGAGCTGGCCGCCGATCTGTCGCAGCTGCAGGACGACCTGCCGCCGTTCGATGGCGTGCTCGCCCGTCAGGTGATCGAGCGCGAGCTCGGCCGGCCGCTGGACCAGCTGTTCCAAAGCTTCGACGACCGGCCGGTCGCCGCCGCCTCGATCGCTCAGGTCCACTTCGGCCTGACCAGCGCGGCCGAGGAGGTCGCGATCAAGGTGCTGCGGCCCGGCATCGAGCGCCAGATGGCGCGCGACATCGACTTCTTCACCTGGATCGCGACCTGGGTCGAGCGGCTGCAGCCCAGCTACCGCCGGCTCAAGCCGATCAAGGTGGTCGAGACCTTCGCGCTCTGGACCCGGCTTGAGATGGACCTCCGGCTCGAGGCGGCCGCGGCTTCCGAGCTCGCCGAGAACTTCGCCGGCGATGAGGGGTTCCGCGTGCCCGGGGTCGACTGGCAGCGGACCGCGCGCCGGGTGCTGACGCTGGAGCGGGTCAGCGGGATCGCCTCCGACGAGCGCGGCGGCCCTGCTCGCCGCCGGCTTCGAGCCCGACCAGATCCTAGCCAAAGCGGCCGCGGCGTTCTTCAAGCAGGTGTTCCGCGACGGCTTCTTCCATGCCGACATGCACCCCGGCAACATCTTCATCGACGCCAGCGGCGACCTGGTGCCGGTCGACTTCGGCATCATGGGCCGGCTCGACCGGCCGACCCGCCAGTACCTGGGCGAGATGCTGCTGGGCTTCCTGTCGGCCGACTATCAGCGGGTCGCCGACGTCCATTTCGCCGCCGGCTACGTGCCTGCGGACCAGGACAAAGCGGCTTTCATGCAGGCCTGCCGGGCGATCGCCGAGCCGATCCGCGGCCGGCCGCTGGCCGAGATCTCGGTCGGCCGGCTGCTCGGGCAGCTGTTCGAGGTCAGCGAGACCTTCGCGATGGAGACCCAGCCGCAGCTGCTGCTGCTGCAAAAGACCATGGTCGTGGCCGAAGGGGTCGGCCGCGCGCTCAATCCTGCGGTCAACATGTGGCAGCTCGCCCAGCCGCTGATTGCGGCCTGGGTCGCCGAGAACCTCGGGCCGCAGGCGCAGCTGCGCAGCGCGGTCGAGGACGGGCTCGAAGCCGCCCGCCGGCTGCCGCATCTGGTCGAGCGCGCCGAGCGCACGCTCGATGCCTTCGCCGACGGCGGCATCCGGCTGCATCCGCAGTCGCTGGCCGCGCTCGCCGGCGACCGCGACCGCTCCTCCGGTCGCCTGCTGCCCTGGGCGTTGTGCCTGCTGCTGAGCGGGCTCCTGCTCGGCATCCTGCTCCGCTGAGGGGCGCGCCGCCGGCGGCCGCAGCCGGCGCCGAGCCTACCACACGGAAAGTGCCAGCCCGCCGCGGTGCGATTTCGGGTTGAGCCATCTTGCCGAACCCGCGACCGTCACTCATTTCACAGAGTGTCATCCGAGCTAACGGGCGGGACCCCCGGACAGTGCAAGGGCGCACCATTCTGCTGATCATCGCGGGCGGCATCGCGGCCTACAAGAGCCTCGAGCTGATCCGCCGGCTGCGCGAGCGCGAGGTCAGGGTCCGCTGCATCCTGACCCGGGCGGGCGCCGAGTTCGTGACCCCGCTCGCGGTCGCGAGCCTGGCCGGCGAGAAGGTGTTCAGCGATCTCTTCTCGCTCACCGACGAGGCCGAGATGGGCCACATCCGGCTGTCGCGCGAGGCCGACCTGCGTCGTGGTCGCGCCGGCGACCGCGGATCTGATCGCCAAGATGGCCAACGGGCTGTGCCGACGATCTCGCCTCGACCGCGCTGCTCGCGACCGATAAGCCGGTGCTGATCGCGCCGGCCATGAACCCGCAGATGTGGCAGCATCCGGCGACCCGGCGCAATCTCGCGCAACTCGCGGCCGATGGCATCCGCCAGGTCGGCCCCGCGCCCGGCGACATGGCCTGCGGCGAGGTCGGGATCGGCCGGATGGCCGAGCCGGATCAGATCATCGCGGCGATCGAGGCTTTGCTGACGCCGGCGATCGGAACCCTTGCGGGCGTCCGGGCATTGGTCACCAGCGGCCCGACGGTCGAGGCGATCGATCCGGTGCGCTTCATCGCCAATCGTTCATCAGGCAAGCAGGGCCACGCGATCGCGGCCGCGCTGCGGGCCGCGGGTTGCGAGGTCACTCTGGTCAGCGGCCCGGTCCACGAGCCGGACCCCGCAGGGGTGCGGGTGGTCCGGGTCGAAGCCGCGGCGGCAGATGCTCGCGGCCTGCCAGGCGGCGCTGCCGGCCGAGGTGGCGGTCTGCGCGGCGGCGGTGGCCGACTGGCGGGCGGCCGCGCCAGGCCTCCAGAAGCTGAAGCGGCGGTCCGGCCAGCCGCCAACCCTCGTGCTGGCGGACAATCCGGACATCCTCAAGACGCTGGCCCGCCCGGGTCCGAGCCGGCCGGCGCTGGTGATCGGCTTTGCCGCCGAGACCGAGGACGTGGACGCCAACGCTCGTCGTAAGTTAGCAGCCAAAGGTTGTGACTGGATCGTCGCCAATGACGTTTCAATGGACGAAGGCACCTTCGGTAGCGTTTACAACACTGTGAAACTGATTCGGGCCGACGCCGAGCCCGAGGCTTGGCCGAAACTGTCCAAGGCGGAGGTCGCTGCGCGGCTGGTGGCATGCATCGCGGCGCATCTGCGGAACACCTCAGCCGCCGCGGCCTGAGCGGGCGGCCGCCCGAGCGTGCACCGGCATGGCGCGGGCCGAGGCTCCAGGTCGAGGCGAGTCGCGCAACCGAAACGCGGGACGTGTCGTCATGTTGAGGCCATCGAAGAAGCTGGTGCTCGCGCTCGAAGCGGTCGCCGACATCGCCTACCATGGCGGTGCCGAGCCGGTTCAGAGTCAGGACATCGCACGGCGCCTGTGCCTGCCGCGGCGCTATCTCGAGCAGGTCATGCAGCAGCTGGTGCGCGCCGGCATCCTGCGCGGCGTACGCGGACCGCGCGGCGGCTACCGGCTCGCGCGCGAGCGGCGCCGGGTCAGCGTCGGCGACGTGGTCCGGGTCGTCCGGGGCATCGAGGACGTGCCGGCGCAGGAGGATCTCGCCTCCTCCTCCAGGCTCGGCCGCAAGGTGATCGGGCCGTTCTGGGCCGCGACCGAGCAGGAGCTGATGGGCCGGCTCGACCGGGTCACGATCGAGGACCTCTGCCGGCGCGCCGAGGAGCAGGGCGTGGCGAGCGAGGCGAGCGCGCGGTCGACTACGCGGTCTGAGCAGCCCCGACGCAGCTGCCGCCGGCAACCGAGGAATCGCACTCCCGCGCCGGTAAGCCGCAGTGCGGGTCGCCCAAACACGAGCCTCCGTACCTATCGGTTAGCTGCTAATCCGCACGTGCGCGGGTAGGCTCCTGCAAGCGCCGCCACAAGCCTGCCCCGAACTTCTAATCGGCGCACCCCGCAAGAGGCTGCCGCCGCGGTGATCGTGTTCAGCGCTCCCGTTGGCGGGGTAAGCTGCCGCCCACCGGTCAAGCCCCCTTCGAATTTGTGGTCCGGCTATTGCGCACCCGGGCCGGGTAAGCTGCCGCTTCGGTGATCATGGGGAGGGCTCGCCGCCCGCGGGTAAGCTGCCAGCCACCGGACCAGCCCCTACCACCTCGTGCTCCGGCCATTGCGCGCCCGCGCCGGGCAAGCTGCCGGCCCGGTGATCATGGCGAGCGCTCGCCGACGTACCCTCGCCGGGTAAGCTGCCGACCGGTGGTCGTGTCCAGCGCTTCGCCGCGGGCGGGGTAGGCGCCCCACCGGACAGCCCCTCCGAGCTTGTTGCTCCGGCCATTGTGCGCCCGCGCCGGGCAAGCGCCGGCTCGATGGCCTGTCTTGGGCTCGCGATGAGCCTCCGGGGCGCCGTGTCGGAGCCTAGAGCTGCGGCCGCAGAGAGGCGGCGCGCGCGTCCAGTTGGTCGGCTTCGTCGTACTGGCGCAGCTCGCGCAGCACCTGGGCGAGGTTGCGCAGCGTCGTGACCATGTCGGCGTTGTCGGCTCCGAGCGCCTTCTCCTCGATCGCCAGCGCCCGGCGCAGCAGCGGCTCGGCCTTGACGTAGACGCCTCGATCGTACTGCAGCAGCGCCAGGTTGTTCAGGCCGAGCGCCAGGCTCGGGTGGTCGGGGCCAAGGCTGGTCTCGTCGATCGCGAGCGCCCGGGTATAGAGCGGCTCGGCCTCGTCGAAGCGGCGCTGGGTCCGATAGAGCTCGGCCAGGTTGTTGAGGGTCAGCGCCAGTTCCGGGTGGTTGGGACCGAGGGCTGCCTCTTTTATCAGCGATGCTGCGCTTGTACAGGTCCTCGGCGGTCGCATAGTCGCCTTGGCGAAATAGGCGACGGCCAGATTGTTCAGGCTCTGCGCGGTCTCCGGATGATCGGCTCCGAGGCTCTTCTCGCGGATCGCGAGCGCGCGCCGGTGCAGCTTGATCGCCTCGTCGAGCCGCCCCTGCGATGCGGTCCAGCTCGGCGAGGTTGGACAGCGTGGTGGCGAGCGAGGGATGCTCGGGGCCGAGCGCCTTCTCCTCGACCTTGAGCGCCTGCTGGTAGAGGGGCGCTGCCTCATCGTAGCGGCCCTGGGCATAGTAGAGCGTGGCCAGGTTCTGCCGGGTCTCGGCGGTCGTCAGGTGATCGTGGCCATAGGACGCCTCGCGGATCTCGAGCGCCCGCTTGTACAGCGGCTCGGCAGCTCTCGAAGCGGCCCTGGTTGGCGTGCAGCACGCCCAGGTTGTTGAGGGTCTGGGCGACCTCGGGATGGCTGGGGCCGAAGACCTTCTCGCGGATCGTGAGCGCGCGCTGGTGCAGCGGCTCGGCCTCACCGTAGCGGCCCAGCACCCGATAGAGCTCGGCCAGATTGTTGCAGCTCTGGGCGACGTCGGGGTGATCCGCGCCGAGCGCCTTTTCGCGCATCGCGAGCGATTTGCGGTAGTGCGGCTCGGCCGCGAGGTAGCGTCCCTGGGCGTGCAGGATGTAGGCGAGATTGTTGACGCTGGTCGCCCGGCGCGGGTCGACCTCGGTGTACTCATCGCTCAGGCGCAGCGCATCGCGAAACAGCGTCTCGGCGTCCCGCAAGCGGCCCTCGTCCGCGGCGCGCAGCCCGGCCTTGCTGACCTCGTACCATTCGTCGTTCTGCGACCAGCTCGGCGCCGAGGCGAACGTCAGCACGGCCACGACCAGCCCGGCGGCCAGGCGACCAGGTGCAATCGCCATGCTCCCTCCGATCTCGATCACCGCTAGGTAAACCATGAAACGGTGCCTGAACCTATCCACAATTTGGTTAACAGCTGGTGCAGATCGCTCGCCTTTCAGGACAAATCGACGATCGCCCGATCAACGTCGGCGCTCTGCCCGCGGCCCCGCCGGGGCGCTGCCAAAGTCGTCGGTAAGCTCAGTCGAGCAGGCTCAGCAGAAAGCGGAGCGCCACCGTCAGCAGGAACAGCGCGAACGCGAGCTCGAGCTTGCGGCGCGGAATGCCATGGGCGAGCCGGACCCCGAGCGGCGCCGCGGCGACGCTGGTCGGGATGGTCAGCAGCGCGCCGAGCAGGCTGACGTAGCCGAGCGAGCCCGGCGGCAGGCCGGCGGCGCCAGAGCCCGCCCAGACGACGCCGAGCGTGCCCGGGATCGAGATCAGCGGCCCGAACCCGGAGGCGGTCGCGACCGCGCGCTGGATCGGCTGGCCGTAGCAGGTCATCAGCGCGGTGACGAACACGCCGCCGCCGATGCTCATCAAGGTCGAGACCAGGCCGACCAAGCCGCCGTAGAGCGCGCGGAACGGTTGCCTCGGGACCGCGTCGCCCAGTCGCCATTCGCGCCCGAAGACGAGCTTGATCGCGATCAGCGACGCCGCGCCGACCCAGATCATCTTCAACACGGCCGCGTCGGTGTGGCGCGCCAGCAGCGCGCCGAGCCCGACGCCAACCACGACCGGCAGCGCCATCGAGCGCAGCAGCGCGAGGTCGACCGCGCCCTTCGCCCGGTGCGCCGCGAACGAGCGGATCGAGGTCGGCACGATCACCGCGAGCGACGTGCCGACCGCGAGATGCATCCGCACCGCCTCATCGACGCCGAGCGAACCGAACAGCTCGTAGAGCAGCGGCACCAGAATGCCGCCGCCGCCGATCCCGAGCAGCCCGGCGAGCCATCCGGTCACGAAGCCTGCGACCAGCAGCGCACCGACCAACAACGCGATCTGGCCCCAAGGCACGCCCAGGTCCACTACCGCCCTCCCGATCCCGGCGGCATGCCTTGCCGGTTTCGCCGCGGCCGGCCTAGACTCCGTGCACGGCCGATCGGGGCGACGATAGCGAGCGAGCACCGCGATGAACATCGCCCATCTGTTCCTGCGCGCCGGTCGTGGGCGCGCCGAGCGCCCGGCCGTGGCGCTGGGTCCCGACGTGCTGATGACCTACGGCGAGCTGACCCGGCGCGCCGCGGTCATGGCCGGGCGGCTGCGCGATCGCCACGGCCTGCAGCCGGGCGATCGGGCCGCGCTGGTGATGACCAACTGCCCGGACTACCTGGAGCTGCTGCTGGCCGGCTGGTACGCGGGCCTGACCCTGGTGCCGGTCAACGCCAAGCTGCACCCGCGCGAGCTCGCCTACGTTCTCAACCACTCCGGCGCGCGCCTGTGCCTGGCAACGCCCGACCTGAGCGACGCGGTCGGCCCGCTCGAGCGCGAGGTCGAGGGCCTGCGGGTGCTCGAGATCGGCAGCCCGGAGCATCGGGCACTGCGCAGCGGCGATCCGATCGCGCTTGCCGAGGTCGAGCCGGATACGGTCGCCTGGCTGTTCTACACCAGCGGCACCACGGGCCGGCCCAAAGGGGCCATGCTGACCTACCGCAACCTGTTGGCCATGACCCTCAGCTACTTCGCCGACGTCGACCAGATCGGGCCCGGCGATGCGATCCTGCACGCGGCGCCGATGTCGCACGGCTCGGGCCTCTACATCCTGCCGCACGCCGCCCAGGGTGCGTGCCAGATCGTGCCGGCGAGCGGCGGTTTCGATCCTGCGGAGGTCTTCCAGCTGCTCGAGCGCTACCAGGGCGTGACCATCTTCGCCGCCCCGACCATGGTCAAGCGCCTGGCCCTGCACCCGCTCGCCGGCGAAACCGACCATCCGGGCCTCAAGACCATCGTCTACGGCGGCGGCCCGATGTACCAGGCCGACCTCGAGCAGGCCCAGGCTGCGTTCGGCGACCGGCTGGCCCAGATCTACGGCCAGGGCGAGAGCCCGATGTGCATCACCGCGCTGAGCCGGGCGCGTCACGCCGAGCTGACCGAGGCCCAAGACCGCACGCGGCTCGCTTCCGTCGGCACCGCCCAGCTGGTGGTCGAGGTGCGGGTCGCGGACCCCGACGACCGGCCGCTGCCCGCTGGCGAGCCGGGCGAGGTCCTGGTCCGGGGCGACAGCGTGATGCGCGGCTATTGGCGCGATGCCGAGGCGACCGCTCTGGCGCTGCGCGGCGGCTGGCTGCATACCGGCGACCTCGGGGTCATGGCTGCGGATGGCTTCCTGTGGCTGCGCGACCGCGCCAAGGACCTGATCATCTCGGGCGGCGCCAACATCTATCCGCGCGAGGTCGAGGAGGCGCTGCTCGAGCATGCCGCGGTCCGCGAGGTCGCGGTGGTCGGCCGGCCCGATCCGGAATGGGGCGAGACCGTGGTCGCCTTCGTGGTCGCGGCCGGCGGCGCGCCGCTCGCGGCCACCGAGCTCGACGCTCATTGCCTGGCGCGGATCGCCCGCTTCAAGCGGCCGCGGGACTACCGCTTCGTCGCCACCCTGCCCAAGAACGCCTACGGCAAGGTGCTCAAGACCGAGCTCCGGGACGCGCTCCGCTCGCCCACATCCTGAGCTCAGCCCTGGCTTGGCGCCTCCGCGGTGCCTCGCACGCAGCGGCTCCACTCGAAGCTGCGGGCGAGCAGCGGCCACTGAAATTCCTCGCGCGGCATGCCGGCATAGGCGCCGAACTTGCGGGTCTGCTCGCTGGTCACCGTGATCAGCTCCGCCCGCGTAGCTTCGCACGCATGCTCCGATTTGAACTCGCGCACGCGTCGCCATTGCCCGACCGGCGCCTCGGTGCGGGACGAGGTTTCGGTCAGGATCTCGAGGCCCGCCTCGGCCGAGGGCGCGGCCCTCACCCGATCGAACAGGCCCTCCAGCGAGCGCCGATCCTCCTCGGTAGCCCCGTTGCTTCCACCGGGGAACCGGTCATCGCCGTCGGGGAGGAACTCGAACGTATCCAGGAACGCGACGGTCACGGTATTGTCCGGCGGCGCGATCAGGACCCAGTCCTCGGCTGGCGGTTCGCTTGCCTGGGCCTGCTGCTGGGAGCTCGAGATGTGGGAGCAGCCGCTGAGCAGCGCCGCGCCGGCGATCAGGACGACGAGGAAGCGCATCGTATCTCCTAGGGCATGAGGCTGGTGGAACGATGGCGGGCCATCGCGAAGGCCGGCGGTGAGGGCATGCGCCGCCGCCCGCTCAGACCATCAACCGTTGTCGGTCTTCATGACCCCGCTGACGAACTCAAGCAATGGTTTATTGTTGCCAGGCCACACGGCAATCAAGCAGCCGCGGTTGACGCGGGGCCGCCGGCCGCCTCAGACTCGGGGCCCGGATCACTCACGCGGGAGGCGATGCAATGCGCGCGCGGCTCGAGGACAAGGTGGCGCTGGTCACCGGAGCCGGCTCGATCGGGCCTGGCTGGGGCAACGGCAAGGCGACCGCGGTGCTGTTCGCGCGCGAGGGCGCCAAGGTGTTCGGAGTCGATCTCAACCTCGAGGCTGCCGACGAGACCCGCGCGATCATCGAACAGGAGGGCGGCGTCTGCACGACGCACGCGGCCGACGTCGCGACAGCCGCGAGCGTCGAGGCCATGGTCGCGGCCTGCCTCGCGGCGTTCGGGCGGATCGACGTCCTGGTCAACAACGTCGGCATCGCGCGCACCGGCGGCATCGCCACGACCGCCGAGGCCGACTGGGACCGGGTCTCCGACGTCAACCTGAAGAGCGTCTACCTCGTCTGCCGCCAGGTCGTGCCGGTCATGGAGCGCCAGCGCAAGGGTGCGATCGTCAACATCGCCTCGATCGCCGCCCACCGCTGGACCGGCATCAGCTACGCCAGCTACTACGCGACCAAAGGTGCCGTCGTGTCGCTGTCGCGCGCGATCGCGCTCGAGCTTGCGGCCAAGGGCATCCGCTGCAACTCGGTCTCGCCCGGGCTCATGAACACGCCGATGGTCCATCACGGCCTGACCGCGGCCTATGGCGGCGAGGGCGACGTCGAGAACCTGGTCAAGGTGCGCGATCGCCAATGCCCGATGGGCCACATGGGCACCGGCTGGGATACCGCGTATGCCTGCCTCTATCTCGCCTCCGACGAAGCCGCCTACGTCACCGCCCACGACCTGGTGGTCGACGGCGGCCTGATCGCCAAGTTCGCCTGAGACGCCGGCTGCAGGTTTGCTCCCCTGCTTGCTTGACGATCGCTGGCTCGATATTCTGGCTCCGAATTGGAGCTGTTTTGGAGCTGATGATGCCGGTCAGCCTGTCGATCAAGAATGCGCCCGATGACATGGTCAAGCGCCTCAGGGAGCGCGCCGAGCGTCATCACCGGTCGTTGCAAGGAGAGCTAATGGCGATCCTTGAGGAGGCGGCGGGGACCTCGCGGCGACTGACGCCCGCCGAGGTCCTTGCCAGGGTGCGGCAGCTGGGGCTGTCGACCCCATCCGAGGCGGCCACCATGGTCCGGGAGGATCGGGATGCCCGCTAAGGTCGTGGATGCGTCCGCTTTGGCCGCCCTGCTGTTTGGCGAGGCGGAAGGCGAAGCGGTCGCCGAGCGGCTGGGAGCCTCGGACCTGATCGCTCCGGCGCTCTTGCCCTTCGAGATCGCCAATGCCTGCATCAAGAAGATACGGCGCCATCCAGATCGGCGAGACGCCTTCGTGGCGGCGTTCGGAATGCTCGACCGGCTCGAGGTGGCTCTCGTCGATGTCGAGCACGACGAGGTTCTCGGCTTGGCCGAACGCTGCGGCCTGACCGCCTATGACGCCAGCTATCTCTGGCTGGCGCAGCGGATGAGGCTTCAGCTGATCACGCTCGACCGCCAGTTGGCGGCCGGCGCGACCGATCGGCTGGCGTAGGCGGGAGGGCGGCATGACGGACTACCTCGGCACTCTGCGGCTGGACGGGCGCGTGGCACTGGTCACCGGCGGCGGCAATGGCATCGGGCGGGCGACCTGCCGGGCGCTGGCCGAGGCCGGCGCCCGTGTCGCGGTCGCCGACATCGACCTGCCGCCGCCGAGCGGGTCGCGGCCGAGATCGGGCAGAGCGAGGCGCTGCCGGCTGGACGTCACCGACGAGGCCGAGGTCGAGGCCGTGGTCGGCGCGGTCGCGGGCCGCCATGCGCGTATCGACATCCTGGTCAACAATGCCGGCCTCGGCGCCCGCGTGCCGACCGTCGAGCTGCCAACCGAGCGCTGGCGCCAGGTCATGGCGGTCAACCTGGATGGCAGCTTCTTTTGCGTGCGCGCCGCGGGCCGGCCCATGCTCGAGGCCAGGCGCGGCGCGATCGTCAACCTCGCCTCGATCATGGGCCTGGTCGGCGGCGGCCACTACCCGAACCTCGCCTACCACAGCGCCAAAGGTGCGCTGGTCAACTTCACCCGCGCGCTCGCCTGCGAATGGGCGCGCCATGGCATCCGCGTCAACGCGGTCGCGCCGACCTTCGCGCGCACCCGGCTGACCGAGCCGCTGCTCGGCGATCAGGCGATGGTCGAGCGGCTATCGCGAGACGCCGATGGGCCGCTTCGTCGAGCCCGAGGAGGTCGCGGCCGCGATCCTGTTCCTGGTGAGCGATGCCGCGGCATGATCACCGGCGTGACGCTGCCGGTCGACGGCGGCTGGACCGCCCGCTGAGGTCGGGCGGCGCGCCGTGGCGCAGGTCAAGATCTATGGCGAGCGCGCGCATCTGCGGCGCGTCCGCCCTGCCCTGTCCGAGGTCGTGCATGGCTGCCTCTGCGAGGCGCTGGGGCTGCCGGCGGACAAGCGCTTCCAGCGCTTCATCGCGCTCGATGCCGCCGATTTCATCCATCCATCCGACCGCAGCGCCGCCTATACGATCATCGAGATCAGCATCTTCGAGGGGCGCAGCCCGGCCGCCAAGCGGGCGCTGCTCGAGCTGCTGATGACGCGGATCCCAGACCAGGTCGGGATCGCGGCCCAGGACCTCGAGATCTCGATCTTCGAGACACCGCCCGCCAACTGGGGCATCCGCGGCCGGACCGGGGACCAGCTGGCGCTCGGCTACCGGATCGACGTGTGAGCGGGCCGGCCCCGCTGATCCTGGTCGCGGCCTGCGCGCTGGTCGACGTCGACCACCGGGTGCTGCTGACCCGCCGCCCCCAGGGCAAGCCGATGGCGGGCTTGTGGGAGTTCCCGGGCGGCAAGGTCCAACCGGAGGAGACCCCCGAAGCCTGCCTGATCCGCGAGCTTGCCGAAGAACTGGGCCTCGACGTCGCGGTCAACTGCCTGGCCCCGCTGACCTTCGCCTCGCACGCCTACCCCGAGTTCCACCTGCTGATGCCGCTCTACGTCTGCCGCATCTGGACCGGTTTTCCCCAGGCCCGCGAAGGTCAGGCGCTGAAATGGCTGAGGCCGCAGGCCATGGCCGATCTGCCCATGCCCGAAGCCGACCGGCCCCTGGTCGCGTTCCTGCGCGATTTTCTCTGACCATCCAGAGCGCCCCCGTGATAGATCCCCGGCAACCGCGATGCCGCCCGAGGGGAGCTTGCGATGCGCTTTGCCGGTCAGGTCGCGATCGTCACCGGCGGCGGCAATGGCATCGGCCGCGCCTGCGCCGAGGCGTTCGCGGCCGAAGGCGCTGCGGTCGTGATCGCCGACGTCGACGCCCCGCATGGCGCCGAGGTCGCGAGCGCGATCGAGGCCGGCGGCGGCCAGGCCCGGTTCATCGAAACCGATGTCGGCGATGCCTCCCAGGCCAGCGCCTGGTCGATCAGACGCTCGCCGCCTTCGGCCGCCTGGACGTGCTGATCAACAACGCCGGCATCATCAAGACCGCCGACTTCCTCGAGATCAGCGAGGCCGACTTCGATGCCGTGCTGCGCGTCAACCTGAAGGGCGTGTTCCTGGTCGGCCAGGCCGCGGCGCGCGCGATGGTCGAGCAAGGCAAGGGCGCGATTGTCAACATGTCCTCGACCAACGCCGTGCTCGCGATCGCCAACCAGGTGCCCTACGTGACCAGCAAGGGCGCTGTCGCCCAGCTGACCAAGGTCATGGCGCTGGCGCTGGCCGATAAGGGCGTCCGGGTCAACGCGATCGGCCCCGGCTCGATCCTGACCGACCTGCTGAAAGTGGTGATGAGCGATGATGCGGCCCGCCGTCGCATCCTCTCGCGCACGCCGATGGGCCGCTGCGGCGAGCCTTCCGAGGTCGCCAAGGTCGCGCTGTTCCTCGCCAGCGACGAGGCGAGCTACATCACCGGCCAGACCATCTACCCCGACGGCGGCCGCCTGGCGCTCAACTACACCGTGCCCGCGCCCGAGTAGCTTCGGGCTTTTCTCTGACCTGCGCCCCAGGCGGGGTGCTAGGTTGCAGCGCCAGTCACCGATTTTGGCTGTTGCCAGGCGGCAACAGCCTTCCCATCTGGTCGCCAGGACCCTAGAAAGCAGTCGGCGCACGCGCCGCCGACCGTGTCCGAGGGAGCAGACGATGGATCGACCGTTGATGCCGAAAGCCACGGCCGTGTGGCTCGTGGACAACACCAGCTTGACCTTCGAGCAGATCGCCGAGTTCTGCGGCCTGCATCCGCTCGAGGTCAAGGGCATCGCGGATGGCGAGGTCGGCGCCGGCATCCGGGGCCTGGACCCGGTCGCGAGCGGCCAGATGGAGCGCGGCGAGATCGAGCGCTGTCAGAAGGACCCCAACAGCCGGCTCAAGCTCGCCCGCCCGGCGGCGGCCGACATCAAGCTGCCCAAGCGTCGCGAGCCCCGTTACACGCCGTTATCCAAGCGCCAGGATCGGCCGGACGCGATCGCCTGGCTCCTGCGCCACCATCCCGAGCTCTCGGACCAGCAGATCTGCAAGCTGCTCGGCACGACCAAGAACACGGTCAACGCGGTGCGCGACCGCACCCATTGGAAGAGCAGCGAGATCCGGCCGCGCGACCCGGTCCTGCTCGGGCTGTGCAATCAGGTCGACCTCGATACGGCCGTGATCACCGCCCGGGCCGCGCAACGGCAGCACCAGGACATCGACTTCGCCGCCGCCGAGCGGGCGCTGCTCGAGATCGAGACCGACTGACCCCGCCGGGCGGAGCCTCAAAGACCGAAGCTGCCGCCGACGCCGAGGTTCAGCCAGCGCGGCAGGAAGCCAAAGCCGTAGCTGCTCGGGTAATCGTCCGGGAACAGGGCGCCCGAGGTGCGCCAGAGCAGGCGCTGGAAGTTCCGATCGGTCGGGCCGGCGACCCGACCCTCCTCTTGGACCGCATCGAGCGGCCGGTCGCCCTGGCAGAAGGCGGCGAAGACCTTGAGCGTCTCGGCCGCGGGCAGCGTGCCGATCGCCTGCGGGTCGCGACAGGCGGCGAACGCGGGCGGCTCGCGCGCCGGGTTCAGCACGACCACCAGATGGGGCTCGGCTGCCGCCGCCTGCTCGGGATGGGCCGTGAAGGCGACCTCGAGCCCGGTCACGCCCTCGGCCATCGCCTGCGTGACCAGGCTGTCGAGGCGGCTCTGATCCATGGCGAACGGATTGCCCAGGACCAGGGTTTGGATCGGTCCCTGGCGCCGGTGCTCGGCGAGCGCGCGGCGCGCGTCCTCGCCGGGCGCGCCGGTGCGCGGCGCTTCCTGGGCGCAGCCGCTCAAGAGGCCGCCTGCGAGCAGGAGCACGAGCAGCCGGATGGCGCCGCCCCGGGACCCCGGGCGGACGCGCTGGATGTGATCAGGGGTGGGCAGATCAGGCTTGATCGGCACTGTCGCCCGGAGCGTCCTCGATCGCGGCCGGCTGGCGATCGGCCGCAGCCGGATCCTGCGCCCGGGCCACCTCCTGCCAGTGCCGCGCCGACAGCAGCCGGCGATCGCGCTCGATCCAGGCGGCGATCTGGCGCAGCGCTCCGGCCGCGCTCGCCGGCAGCGTGCCGGGGCTGATCAGGACCCGGACCGGGACATCGTCGCTGAGCTCGTGATCGAGCTCGACCGACAGCCCGACCTCCTCCGAGGTCGCCGCCGGATAGGCGGCGAAGCGGACGAACGGCTCCGGCTCGCGCTCGGTGTAGCGCTCGAGCAGATGGCTCTTGCTCGGCTTGGACGTCGGCGCCTCGAAGATGCCGCGCATCAGCCGGCGCTTCAGATCCTCGGGCTGATGGTGGAACATCTCGCGCGCCTGGCGCAGCGTGCCGAGGTCGCCCGTCTGAAGGCCGCGGTCGATCCGGTAGCGCAGCAGCGCGTCCTCGCCCAGGGCGGCGACCACCAGCGGCCGCAGCTCCTGCAGGAAGTGGCGGAGCGCGCGCCGCTCGCCGACGTAACGTTCACCGTCCATGGGCGTCCTGCCGTGCCTGGTATCAGAGTAACCGAATGTTAAGGCTTCCCGGAGGCTTCGACAATCGTGAATACTGTTAAAATGCCATCCTCTGGGGCGCGCTCGGGCGGGAACCAGGGTTAGCGCCCGGGACCAGCGACCGATTGGGACGCCTTGGAGCAGCGCCGGAGTTTCCGTGCCCTCCGGCGGGCTCAGCGTCGCGGTTGACGGCCAGCGCGGCGGCGCTGTGGCGTGGGGTTTTCCCGCTGGATGCCGCATCGCGAAGGTGAGATACTGCCCGCCAACAAACAAGGCACGGCAGAAGGGTTTCGTGACATGCAACAGCTCAAGAACGTCCGCAAGCTCGCGACCATCATCGTGGCGGCGGCGGCGCTTGTGGGGCTCGCCAGCGCCGTCGACGCGGCCGACAAGCGCGCTCTCAAGATCGGCACCGAGGGCGCCTATCCGCCCTTCAACGGCATCGACAGCAACGGCCAGCTGGTCGGCTTCGACGTCGACATCGCCAAGGCGCTGTGCGCGGCCGCCAACCTCGAGTGCGAGTTCGTGGTCCAGGACTGGGACGGCATCATTCCGGGCCTGATCGCCAAGAAGTACGACGCGATCGTCGCCTCGATGTCGATCACCGACAAGCGCAAGGAGGTGGTCGACTTCACCGAGAAGTACTACCAGACCCCGGCCAAGTTCATCGCGCCCAAGGACGCCGGTCTCGACGTCTCGCCGGCGGGGCTCGCGGGCAAGGTGGTCGGCGTGCAACGAGCGACGATTTACGAGGACTTCGTGCGCGCCAAGTTCCCGGAGGTCGAGGTGCGCTCCTACGCGACCCAGGACGAGGCCAACGCCGACCTGGTGTCCGGCCGGGTCGACCTGGTGATGGCGGATTCGATCGCTCTGCTCGAGGGCTTTCTCAAGACCGACGAGGGCCAGGATTTCGAGTTCGTCGGCCCCAACTTCATCGATCCGGAGTTCCACGGCGAGGGCGCCGGCATCGCGATCCGCAAGGGCGAGGAGGACCTGCGCGTCCAGCTCAATGAGGCGATCGAGAAGATCCGGACCGACGGCACCTACGAAGCGATCGCCTCCAAGTACTTCGACTTTGACGTCTACGGGCCGACCTCCTAAAGGCGCCGCCCGCCGGGCCGCGTGATCGGAGGCCGAGCCGGGTGCTCGACTTCAAGGGCTACGAATGGGTCTTCTGGGAGGGTGCCAAGGTCACCCTCCTGGTCGGCCTCTCCGCGGTGCCGGTGGCGCTCGTGCTGGGGCTGCTCGGCGCCTGGGCCAAGCTCGCCGCCAACCCGGTCGCCCGCAGCCTGGCTGGCGCCTACACGACGATCGTGCGCGGCGTGCCCGAGCTGGTGCTGATCCTGCTGGTCTACTACGGCGTCACGATCGTCTTGCAGCGGCTGCTGGCGTTCGCGACCGGCGGCGAGGTGCTGATCGACATCGATCCGTTCTCGGCCGGCATGCTGACCTTGGGCGTGATCTACGGCGCGTTCGCGACCGAGGTGTTCCGCGGCGCCTTCCTCGCGCTCGACCGCGGCCAGATCGAGGCCGCGCACGCGATCGGCATGAGCCGGATGCTCGCGTTCCGGCGGGTCATCCTGCCCCAGGTCTGGCGCTTCGCGATCCCGGGGCTTGGCAACATCTGGCTGGTGCTGATCAAGGCGACCGCACTGATGTCGGTGGTCCAGCTACCCGAGCTGATGCGGATGGCCGACGTCGCGGCGCGCGCGGTCCGGATGCCGTTCACGTTCTACTTCGGCGCCTCGCTCGTCTACCTGCTGATCACGGTCGTCTCGCTGCTGGTCCTGCACCGCGCCGAGGCCTGGGCGAACCGCGGCATCCGGCGGGCCTGAGCGGTGAACTACGGGGTCATCGCCGACAACCTGCCGCGTCTCATCGACGGCGCCTGGGTCACGTTGCAGCTGACCGGGCTCAGCCTCGTGATCGGTCTCGTCCTGGCGGTGCCGGTGGCGCTTGCCCGGCTGGCCGACAACCCGCTGCTGCGCTGGCCGGCGTTCGGCTACATGTTCTATTTCCGCGGCACGCCGCTGCTGGTCCAGATCTTTTTGATCTACTATGGCAGCGGGCAGTTCGTGCCGCAGCTGCGGGCGCTCGGGCTTTGGGACTTTTTCCGCGAGCCCTATTTCTGCGCGGTCCTGACGCTGACGCTGAACACCGCGGCCTATACCGCCGAGATCCTGCGCGGCGCGATCCGGGCGGTGCCCTATGGCGAGATCGAGGCCGCGCGCGCGCTCGGCATGCCCGGTGGCCTGCGGCTGCGCCGGATCATCCTGCCCAAGGCCTTCCGCCTGGCGCTGCCGGCCTACACCAACGAGGTCATCTTCCTGTTCCAGGCGACGTCGTTGGTCTCGATCATCACGATCATGGATCTGACCGGGGTCGCCCGGGTGCTGATCGCCGATACTTTCCGGACCTTCGAAATCTGGATCGTCGTCGGCCTCATCTACCTCGCGCTGTCCTACGCCATGCTCTATGGCTTGAAGCGCCTGGAATACCGGCTGTCCGGGCATCTGCGTGCAGGTCCGGAGGTCGCGCCCGGGGCCGCCCCGGCCCGCCTGGCGCCGGCGGCCGGCGCTCTGGCGCCGGACAGCGCGCTCGCGATCCGTTGATCCTCTGGTCACCTCGGAACGGCGCCTTCGCACGGTTCGTGCGACCTACTCTTCAAAGCGACTCGTGGCGTCACGATCGCCGTCGTATCGTCTCGTGAGCGGAAACGGCGGCAACCAGGACTCGCGACGGACGATCCAGCTTTCGTAGGTTGGCATCAGTTGGTCAGGGGCATCCAGGGATCCTAGGTTCACTTCGATCTCGTCTGCGCTGCGTCCGAAAATGGTCGAGCCGCAGCGGGGACAGAAAAACCGCCCGGCGTACTCGCGGGTTTCGCCATCGATCGTCACCGCATCCTGAGGGAACACCGCGGAAGCGTGAAAGAGGGCCCCATGATGCTTGCGGCAGTCGAGACAGTGACAAAGGCCGACCCGGTATGGGCGTCCCGACGCCACGATTTGGACATTGCCGCACAGGCAACCGCCGGTGAATTGGTCCATGCTGCGTCTCCTCTAAACTTGGCGGTCAACGCTCGCGGGAGGGCCGCCGCCGGGTCAGCACCGGGCCGCGGTCGAACAGCCTTTCCTGGTCGCCGAAGCCGTCCCAGCCGGGCCGCCGCCGACGCGCGAACAGCTCGAGATAAGGTCCAGGCAGCAGGCGCTCGATCCGCTCGTAGGTCTCGTCCGGCTTGCGCGAATGCTCGCGCCGGGGCGCGATCAGCAGCTTTGGCACATCGCCCGCGTTGCGCTTGGGGTGGCCGCGGGTCGCGAGCAGACAGGGCTCCGGGTTGGCCCTGGTCCAAAAGCCCAGCCCGGTGAAGAAGTCGCGCTCGCCGAGCAGCGGCCATTCGCGCGACAGTCGGGCGGCCGCGGACTTGTTCAGCTTGACCCAGTAAAAGCCGATCGTCTTGTACGCGAAGCCCCAGGCCTCGATCACCTCGAGCGCGCGCGGCAGCAGCGGATCGGTCGCCCAGAGCAGCAGCACCGCATCGCGCGCCGCCCAGGTCGCGACCGGCAGCGCCTTGATCTCGTCCAGGCTCATGCAGTCGTAGTGCGCCTCGGCGCTCCGGCCCTTGCCTTTGTCGGAATAGGTCGCAAACCGCCAGGGCGGGTCGGCGTAGACGACGCGGTAGGCGCCGGCCCGGGGCGGTTGCGTCATCAGCGAGGCTTCGCAGCGGCTCGCGCCTCAGCGGGCCGGCAGCAGGCGTTCGGCCAGGCGCGCCCAGTAGCTGGCGCCGTAGGGCAGCGCCTCGTCGTTGAAGTTGTAGTCCGGGTTGTGCACCATCGGCGCCTCCGGGCCGCCGCCGTTGCCGATGAAGACGTAGCTGCCCGGCCGCCGCTCGAGCATGAAGGCGAAGTCCTCGGCACCCATCACCGGCGCCGGCGCGCGGTCGACCTGGTCGGCGCCGACGACCTCGACCGCGGCGGCGGCGGCAAGTTCGGTCTCGGCCTCGGTATTGACCGTCGCCGGGTAGCCGCGCTCGTAGCGGCAATCGACCGCCACGCCTAGCGACTGCCCGATGCCGCGCGCGATCTCGCCCAGCCGGCGCTCGATCAGGTCGCGCATTTCCGGGCTGAACGAGCGCGCCGTGCCGCCCAGGAACGCGGTCCCGGGGATCACGTTGTCGGTCGTGCCGGCATGGAACTGGGTGATCGAGACCACCGCGCGGTCGATCGGATCGGCGTTGCGCGCGACGATCGTCTGCAGCGCGCTCACGATCTGGGCGCCCGCGATCACCGGATCGCGCGCCAGATGCGGCATGGCGCCGTGACCGCCGTCGCCGGTCAGCCTGATCTCGATCCGATCGGCGGCCGCCATCACCGGGCCGGGCCGCATCGCGAACTGGCCGAGCGGCAGCCGCGGCCAGTTGTGCATGCCGAACACCTGCTCGGCCGGGAACCGCTCGAGCAGGCCGTCCTCGAGCATGACCCGGCCGCCCGCCTGCATCTCCTCGGCCGGCTGGAAGATGAAGTAGATCGTGCCCTCGAAATTGCGGGTCTCGGCGAGGTAGCGGGCGGCGCCGAGCAGCATCGTGGTGTGGCCGTCATGGCCGCAGGCGTGCATGCGCCCGGCGTGGCGCGAGGCATACGGCAGGCCGGTCGCCTCCTCGATCGGCAACGCATCCATATCGGCGCGGAGCGCGATCTTTGGCCCGCCGGAGCCCGCCCGCAGCACACCTACGATCCCGGTCTTGGCGATCCCGGTGTGGACCTCGTCGAGGCCGAAGGCGCGCAGCTTGTCGGCGACCACGGCCGCGGTCCGCACTTCCTCGAAACCGAGCTCGGGGTGGGCGTGGAGGTCGCGGCGCCAGGCCGTCATCTCGTCCTGAAAGGCGCCGATCCGATTGATGATCGCCATCGTCAGCTCCGCTCTCGATCGCCGCGGCCGAGCCTAGTCCAAGCGGGCGGTCTTGTCGCCCCCGGCCGGTGAACTGACCCATTGCCCGGCCAGCCGGATCGCCAAAAGAGAACCGGGCCCGAAGGCCCGGTCCCGCTGATGCGGAGGCGTGCCGTTCAGCTGCCGATCTCGGCGTACTTGCCGTTGTCCCACTTGTACATCACGTAGGCGGCACCCTCGACGTCGCCCTTGTCGTCGAAGCCGACCGGGCCGAGCACGGTCTCGAACTGGTTGCCGTGCAGCGTCTCGACCAGCGCGTCCAGATCGGTCGAGCCGGCCTTCTCGGCCGCCTGCGCCCAGGTCTGGATCGCGGCGTAGGTGTAGAGCGTGTAGCCCTCGGGGTCGTAGCCCTGGGCCTGGAACTCCGCTACCACGGGGGCTGCGAGCTCGTTCTTGCGCGGGTCGGGGCTGAAGGTCATCAGCGTGCCCTGGCCGGTCTCGCCGGTGATCGCCCAGTACTCGTCGGTGACCAGCGCGTCGCCCGACATCATCTGCGCCTTGAGGCCCTGCTCGCTCGCCTGGCGCGCGATCAGGCCGGCCTCGGTGTGATAGCCGCCGAGGTAGATCAGGTCGACGCCGGCGTTCTTCATCTTGGTGATCAGCGCGCTGAAGTCCTTGTCGCCGGCGGTGATCGCCTCGTACAGGGTCTCCTCCTGCCCACGCGAATTCAGCTGCTTCTTGAACTCGTCGGCCAGGCCCTTGCCGTAGGCGGTCTTGTCGTGGACGATCGCGACCTTGCTGCCGACCTGGTTGTCGACCACGTAGTCGGCCGCGAAGATGCCCTGCGCGTCGTCGCGCCCGCAGACCCGGAACACGTTGTCGAAGCCCTGCTCGGTGAGCTTGGGGTTGGTCGAGGCGGGCGAGATCTGCAGGATGCCCTCCTCGTTGTAGACCGCCGAGGCCGGGATCGACGAGCCCGAGCAGAAGTGCCCGGCGACGAACACGACCTCCTTGTTGACCATCTGGTTGGCGACCGCGACCGCCTGCTTGGGATCGCAGGCGTCGTCGCCGACCTCCAGCCGGAGCTGCTCGCCGAGCACGCCGCCCTTGGCGTTCAGATCCTTGATCGCCATTTCGGCGCCGCGCTTCATCTGATCGCCAAAGACCGCATACTGGCCGGTGATCGGTCCGGCGGTGGCAATCACGATGTCGGCTTGCGCCGCGCCGGCGGTCAGCGCCAAGACCGCGCTGGTCGCGAGCAGAGATTTGATGAAGGCAGGCATGTCGCCCTTCTCCCTGTTGCATGATCCGTCGTTCACCGGGCACGCCTTACCATTCGCGCCGGCGCCGCGTTGTCCCCTTTGTCCTGGAGGCGGGGGGATTTGGCAAGAGTTTTGATCGCCTCGCCCGCCATCCCGGGATGCGCGACCGTGCTGCATTCAGGGCGCGGCTCAGAGGCCGCGCCGGGAATCAGGCGCCGGGCTTTTCTCGATAGGCGAACAGCGAGACCCGTTCGTAACGCCAGGGATATTGGGTGATCGCGCGGCGGACCGCGGTGATCCGATGCGCGAGCAGGGCGAGCCCGGTGATGACCGCGAAGTCGATCGCGAAGCCGGACAGGCTCAGCAGCTCGCCGCCGAACAGCGCATAGGCGAGGAAACGGTTGGCGACATTCAGGCCCAGGCAGGCGAGCACGACCTGCCAGGGCGGCTTCCAGCCGTCGGCCAGCGCCCGCCCGGTCAGGATCGCAGCCCCGCCGGTCAGGATCACCGTGAGCCCGATGAACACGCCGAACGAATTGCCGAGGAGAGCGGTCATCGCGGCCCGCTCGCTAATGCCCGCCTTCGAGGTAGGCGCTGCGGATCTCGGGATTGGCGAGCAGCTCGCGGCCGGTGCCATCGAGCACGACGCGGCCGGTCGCGAGCACGTAGCCGCGATTGGCGATCTTGAGCGCCTGATAGGCGTTCTGCTCGACCAACAGGATGGTCAGGCCCTGGTCGCGGTTGATCTCGACGATCGAGCTGAAGATCTGCTTGACCAGCATCGGCGCCAGCCCGAGCGAGGGCTCGTCGAGCAGCAGCAGGCGGGGCCGTGCCATCAGCGCCCGCCCGATGCAGAGCATCTGCTGCTCGCCGCCGGAGAGCGTGCCGCCGCGCTGCTGCCGGCGCTCCTCGAGCCTCGGGAACAGCGCGAACACCTTGCGCAGGTCCTCCTCGAAATAGGCACCCTTGGTCGGCACGGCGCCCATCTGCAAGTTCTCGACCACGCTCATCGAGGGAAAGATCCGCCGTCCCTCCGGGGCCTGGGCGATGCCGAGGTTGACGATGTCGTAGGGCTCGAGGCCGTTCAGGCGCCGGCCCTCGAAGACGACCTCGCCGGCCGAGGGCCGCGGCCGGCCGCAGATCGTCATCAAGAGCGTGGACTTGCCGGCACCGTTGGCGCCGATGATGGTCACGATCTCGCCGCGGCCGACCGCGATCGTGACCCCGTGCAGGGCCTCGATGTGGCCGTAGTGGGCGTGGATGCTCTCGACCGCGAGCATTTACGCGATCTCGATCCCGGCTTGGGTCAGGTCGGCCGCGACCTCGGGCGGCAGCTCCTCCTCCTCGGTCTCGCCGAGATAGGCCTTGATCACGTTGGCGTCGCGGCGGACCGCCTCGGGCGAGCCGTCGGCGATCTTGCGGCCGTAGTCGAGCACGACGATGTGGTCCGAGATGCCCATGACCACGCTCATGTCGTGCTCGATCAGCAGCACGCCGATGCCGGACTCGTCGCGGATCGCGCGCAGCAACTCGCCGAGCTCGCCGGTCTCGCGCGGATTGAGCCCGGCCGCCGGCTCGTCCAGGCAGAGCAGCTTGGGCAGCGTGCACATCGCGCGCGCGATCTCGAGCTTGCGCTGCTCGCCGTAGGGCAGATTGGCGGCGTTCCAGTCGGCATGACGGGTCAGGCCGGTGCGCGCCAGCCAGTCGCGCGCGAGCGCCACCGCCTCGGCTTCCGCCCGCCGGTAGGAAGGAAAGCCGAGCACGCCCAGCACCGTGTAGCCCGAGGCGCGCATCAGCGCGTTGTGCTGCGCGACGATCAGGTTCTCGAGCACGCTCATCTGGCCGAACAGGCGAATGTTCTGGAAGGTTCGGGCGACGCCGCGGCGGGCGATCCGGAAGCCCTCCATCTGCTCGAGCAGAGTCCGCTCGCCGTCGGCATGCAGGGTCAATTGGCCGACGGTCGGCTTGTAGAAGCCGGTCAGGCAGTTGAACACGGTGGTCTTGCCGGCGCCGTTCGGGCCGATGATCGCGGTGATCTCGCGCTGATAGGCCGTGAACGAGAGGTCGTCGATCGCGACCAGGCCGCCGAAGCGCATGCTCAGGTGCTCGACCTCGAGCAGCGGCGCGCGCTCGGTCATAGCTGGACCGTGCCGCCGGCCTCGGGCGGCGGCTTGGAGCCGAGCCGGATGGTGGGTTCGCGGTGCGCGAGCAGGCCACGCGGCCGCCAGACCATGATCGCGACCATCGCGGCGCCGAACAGCAGCATCCGGTACTGCGCGAACTCGCGCCCGAACTCGGGCAACAGGACCAGGACGAGCGCCGCGAGCACGACGCCGATCTGGCTGCCCATGCCGCCCAGCACGACGATCGCGAGCACGAGTGCTAATTCGATGAACGTGAAGCTCTCCGGGCTGATGAAGCCCTGGCGGGTGGCGAAGAAGGAGCCGGCAAAGCCGCCGAACATGGCGCCCAGCGCGAACGCGGTCAGCTTGGTGTTGGTCGGGTTGATGCCGAGCGCCCGGCAGGCGATCTCGTCCTCGCGCAACGCCTCCCAGGCGCGCCCGATCGGCAGCTTGCGGATCCGCATCACGAATGCGTTGGTGATCAGGGCCAGCAGCAGGATCAAAAAGTAGAGGAACGTCACCCGGTGCAGGCTGGAGTAGGAGATGCCGACGAACTCGTGGAAGGCGGTCGCACCCTCTGAGGGCGTGCGGTCGAACTCCAGGCCGAACAGGGTCGGGCGGGGAATGTTGGACAACCCGTCGGGGCCGCGGGTCACGGCCCACCAGTTGAGCAGGATGATCCGGATGATCTCGCCAAAGCCAAGGGTCACGATCGCCAGGTAATCGCCGCGCAGCCGCAGCACCGGAAAGCCGAGCAGGATGCCGAACGTGGCGGCGAGCGCGCCGGCCACCGGCAGGCAGACCCAAAAGCCGAGCTCGAACCATTGCGCGAACAGCGCGAACGAATAGGCGCCGACCGCGTAGAAGGCGACGTAGCCCAGATCGAGCAGGCCGGCGAGGCCGACCACGATGTTCAGGCCCCAGCCGAGCATCACGTAGATCAACACGGTCGTGCCGACGTCGACGACGTAGCGGTTGGCGAACGGCATGAAGGGCAGCAGGAAGGCCAACAGGACGCCGGCCACCGCGATCCACCGCCGGTAGGGCGCGAACAGGGCCGGGATCAGCCGGAACGGCGCGGTCGCGGCCGCCACGGTCGAGCTCGGCACGGTCAGCAGGCCGACCAGCAGCAGGCGACCCGCGAACACCGCCGCGGTCCCGATCAAGACGCCCGGGAAACGGAACTGAAGGCCGAGCCCGCCCTCGATGTTGACCGTCCGCATCCCGATCAGCGGCAGGAACAGGATGAAGGCGACGAAGGCGGCCAGGCCGGCTTCCTTGAGCGCCGCCGGCCAGTCGATCCGGGCCGGGGCCGCGACCGTCTCGGCGAGGACGCGGCCGGCCACCCGCTCAGACCTTCTCGATCTCGGGCCGGCCGAGCAGGCCGGTCGGCAGGAACACGAGCACCAGGATCAGGATCGCGAACGCCGCGACGTCCTTGTACTCGATGCTGAAATAGCCCGACCAGAAGGCCTCGACCAGGCCCAGCGTCAGGCCGCCGAGCATCGCGCCCGGGATCGAGCCGATGCCGCCCAGGACCGCGGCGGTGAACGCCTTGACCCCGGCCAGGAAGCCGATGAAGAAGTCGATCACGCCGTAGTAGAGGGTGGCCATCATGCCGGCGACGGCGGCCAGCGCCGCGCCCATCACGAAGGTCAGCGAGATCGTGCGGTCGACGTTGACCCCGCACAGGCCCGCCATCACCAGATCCTGCTGGCAGGCGCGTTGGGCGCGCCCCAGCGGCGTGCGGCCGATCAGGTACGAGAACGCGACCATCAGCACGACCGTGAGCAGCATCATGATGATCTGGACGTAGCTGATCGTGACCGTGAAGCCGGCGGGGTCGCCGAACACGAAGCCGCCGGTGATCACCGGCCGCAGCGGCTTGACGTTGGCGCCCTGGGTCAGCTGAACGTAGTTCTGCAGGAAGATCGACATGCCGATCGCCGAGATCAGCGGCGCCAGGCGAAACGAGCCGCGCAGCGGCCGGTAGGCGACCCGCTCGACCGTCCAGCCGTAGGCCGAGGTGAACGCCATCGCGATCAGCAGCACCAAAACGAGCGCCAGCGGCACCCAGGTGATGCCGAGCATGCCGAGCAGCGTGAACGAGATGATCGAGAGGAAGGCGCCGATCATGTAAATCTCGCCGTGAGCGAAATTGATCATGCCGATGATGCCGTAAACCATGCTGTAGCCGATCGCGATCAGGCCATACATGGCGCCAAGGGTGACGCCGTTGATCAGCTGCTGCAGGAAATACGCCATGGTCGCATTGCGCTCTGCGGCTCGACCGTTCGCTACGAAACCAGCTCTAGAGCATGGCTTGGCCGCGGGCAAGCCCGCCTGCCGCGGCTCTACGCCGGAGGACGTAGGCGAGCTTTTGCAGCACGGCGCGGCGCAGCGCGGCCTCGCCGGCCGCGGCCGGCCCCTGGAGCACGACCTCGACCAGGCTCTCGGGCTCCATGGCGCTGACCCGGATCAGCGGCCCGACCCGGACGAACTCGAGGATCACGCCACCTGGCTCGACCACTTTTCCCATGCGCGCGCACCCCGTCGGAGTGGCGATTGAAGCGCGCAAAGGTGAACTTTCCTGCTACTCCGGCAGGCGGCAGCGGCAGGATTGTCCTCACGACCGCCGGCGCGGCACCCGCGATGGCGCCTTGGGCGAGCGCTGCGCCTTGCGGCTGGCCATCCGGGTCTGGCGCAGCACCCGGCTCGCCCGCGCCAGGCTGCCGCCCGCAGGCTCGGCCTCGCTCCCGGCCATCAGCTGCGGGTCGACCGCCACCTGGTAGCCATCGGCCAGCCGGTTGGTCTGGTTGAAGGTGCCGACGACCGCCATCAGCTCGCCGAGCATCGCCTCGTCCATGCCGAGCTTACGCGCGGCCGCGGTATGCGAGCGGATGCAGTAGGTGCAACCGTTGGTGGCGCTCACGGCGAGTGCTATCATCTCCTTGGTCAGCGGATCGAGGCGCCCGGGCGCCATGGCCCGGTTCAGGCTGCGCCAGACCTCCTCGAGCAGCGGCGGGTGGCAGCCCAGCGTCTTCCAGAAATTGGGCACGAAGCCGATCCCCTTGACCGCCATGATCTCGTCATAGATCGCCCGGACCCCGGGCGACGCCTGGTCGTACTCGACCATCGCCACAGTTGGCATCGGATCACCCCTGAAACCCGTCCCGGTCTCTAGCATTGCCGGCCCGCGCGGTCGACCTACCTGGAGCTGGAAGCCGCCCATGGGAGGGCACGTCATGCTCCGATCCTGCCTGGCGCGCGGCCTGATGCTGCTGGTCCTCGCGGCCACGGGCGGCGCCCGCGCCGATGACGCGCCTCCGTTGAGCGCGGCCGACCGGAGCGCGATCCGGGCCGTGATCGATGCCCAGATCGCGGCCTTCCGCGCCGATGACGGGCTCACCGCGTTCGGCTTCGCCTCGCCCTCGATCCAACGCCAGTTCGGGACTCCGGCCGGTTTCATGGCCATGGTCAAGGCCGGCTACCTGTCGGTCTACCGGCCGCGCGAGGTGCGGTTCGGCGAGCTGATCGACGACCGGGGCGCGCCGGTCCAGCCGGTCCTGCTGGTCGGCCCGGAGCTCGAGGTCGTGACCGCCTACTATCTGATGGAGAAGCAGGCGGACGGCACCTGGCGGATCGACGGCTGCGTCCTCCGTGAGGTGCCCGAGCGCGCGCTGTGAGCCCCGCGCGCGGCGGCTGACGGCCGGTCACGGCCGGGTGATCAAAGCGCCGGCGCCGATGACAGCAGCCCCGGGCCTCCTATAATGCGCGCCGCCGGTCACGCGAGAACCCGCGACCCGAGGAGATGCCTGATGCTGCGCGCGCTGTCCGCCCTGGTGCTGGCGGTCCTGCCAGCAAGCCCGGCAGCGGCCGATGCCTGGACCGAGGTCCTGACCGAGGCCAGCGGCCAGACCGTCTATTGGAACGCCTGGGGCGGCGACGGGCAGATCAACGCCTACATCGCCTGGGTCGGTGAGCAAGTGCGCCGCCAGCACCAGATCGAGCTGGTCCACGTCAAGCTGACCGATACCGCCGAGGCGGTCGCGCGGGTGGTCGCCGAGAAGGCGGCGGGGCGGAGCGACCAGGGCTCGGTCGATCTGATCTGGATCAACGGCGAGAATTTCGCCGCGATGAAAGGGCAAAAGCTGCTGTTCGGGCCATTCGTCGAGCAGCTGCCGAACTTCCGCCACGTCGACGTGAGGGGCAAGCCGACGACGCTGGTCGACTTCACGATCCCGACCGATGGCCTCGAGGCGCCCTGGGGCATGGCGCAGTTCGTGTTCCTGCACGACACCGCGGTGCTCGCCGAGCCGCCCCGCTCGATCCCGGCTCTGCTCGAGTGGGCCAGGGCTCATCCCGGCCGGTTCACCTATCCGGCACCGCCCGACTTCATCGGTTCGACCTTCCTCAAGCACGCGCTGATCGAGCTCACGCCCGACCCGGACGCGCTCGGGCGGCCGGTCGCGACCGCCGATTTCGCCGCCGTCACGGCGTCGCTCTGGCAATGGCTCGAGGAGATCAGGCCCCATCTCTGGCGCCAGGGTGCGAGCTTCCCGGCCTCGGGTCCCGCGCTCCATCAACTGCTCGACGATGGCGAAGTCGACCTCTCGATGGCGTTCAATCCGGCCGAGGGCTCGAGCCTGATCAGCGCCGGCCGCCTGCCCGAGAGCGTGCGCAGCTTCATCCTCGAGGCCGGCACGATCGGCAACACCCACTTCGTCGCGATCCCGTTCAATGCCGCCCGCAAGGCCGGCGCCATGGTGGTCGCCGACTTCCTGATGTCGCCCGAGGCCCAGGCGCACAAGCAGGACCCGCGGGTCTGGGGCGATGGCACGGTGCTCGGGCTGAGTGGCCTGGCGCCCGCAGATCGGGCGCTGTTCGACGCCTTGCCGCATGGCATCGCGACGCTGCCGCCCGAGGCGCTGCTGCCGGTCCGGCCCGAGCCCCACCCGTCCTGGATGGTCGCGATCGAGGCGGAGTGGCTGCGCCGGTTCAGCAGCTGAGCGCAACCGGCGCTGCCGCGGCAGCCGGCCGCCTTGCTCCGCCATCTGCCCGCGATCACGCTGCTGATCTTCCTCGGGCCGGTGCTGGCCGGGCTGCTCGGCACCGTGCTGCCCGCCTTCGGCTACCTGCCGGTGCTCGGCGGCGAGCGGCTCTCGCTCGAGCCCTGGCGCCAGCTGGCGGCGGCGCCGGGGCTCGGGACCGCGGTGCGCCTGACGCTGGCGAGCGGGGTCCTCTCGACGCTGCTGGCGCTTGGCCTGACGGTGCTGGTGTTCGCCGCCGGCCATGGCACGCCCGGGCTGGTCCGGGTCAAGCGGGCGATGACGCCCTTGCTCGCGGTGCCCCACCTCGCGACCGCGGTCGGCCTTGCCTTTCTGATCGCGCCCTCGGGCTGGCTCGCGCGGCTGGCGGCACCCTGGGCCGGCTGGCAGACCCCGCCGGACGTGGCGCTGGTGCAGGACCCCCTCGGTCTGGCGCTGACGCTCGGCCTGACCCTCAAGGAGACGCCGTTCCTGATCCTGATGACCTTCGGCGCGCTCGGCCAGGTGCGCGCCGATGACCAGTTGCGGCTAGCGCGCACGCTCGGCTACGGGCCGGTCCAGGCCTGGCTCAAGGTCGTCCTGCCGCTGGTCTATCCGCAGATCCGGCTGCCGGTCTATGCGGTCCTCGCCTACTCGCTCTCGGTGGTCGACATGGCGCTCGTGCTCGGGCCGACCACGCCGCCGACCCTCGCGCCTCTGATCCTGCGCTGGTTCGCCGACCCCGACCTCGGCATGCGCTTTCAGGCCGCGGCCGGCGCCTGCCTGCAGCTCGCGCTCGTGGTCCTGGCGATCGGCCTCTGGCGCGCCGCCGAGCGCGCGCTCGGTTGGCTCGCCGGGCCCTGGCTGATCGGCGGCAACCGGGGCGGCAGCGGGAGCTCGGCCCGGGCGGCCGCCTGGGCTGGTCTCGCCCTGCTGTTCGGCCTGTCGCTCGGCGCCCTGCTCAGTCTCGCCGTCTGGTCGGTGGCTGGCCGCTGGCGCTTCCCGGAGCCCTGGCCGCAGCGGCTGTCGCTCGAAGGCTGGCTCGCGCAGGGCGGGCGCCTGCTCGAGCCCGCCTGGACCACGCTCGTGGTCGGGCTGATCGCAGCGCTGCTGGCGCTCGCTCTGGTGATCGGCTGCCTCGAGAACGAGAGCCGCCGGCAGCGGCAGCCGGGGCTCGGCGCGCTGACCCTGATTTATCTGCCATTGCTGGCGCCGCAGATCGGCTTTCTGTTCGGCGTCCAGGTGCTGCTGGTCTGGGCCCGGTTGGACGGCGGCTGGCTCGGGCTGATCTGGAGCCATCTGCTGTTCGTGCTGCCCTACGTGTTCCTGGCGCTGGCCGACCCCTACCGCAGCCTCGATCCGCGCTACGCCCGCAGCGCGCTCGCGCTCGGCAGGCCGCCCTGGGTGGTCTGGGCCCGGATCAAGCTGGTCATGCTGCTGCGCCCGCTGCTGGTGGCGCTCGCGGTCGGCTTTGCGGTCAGCGTCGCGCAGTACCTGCCGACGCTGTTCGTGGGCGGCGGCCGGTTCGCGACGCTGACCACCGAAGCGCTGGGCCTGAGCGCGGGCGGCGATCGCCGGGTGGTCGGCCAGCTCGCGCTGATGCTGGCGCTGCTGCCGCTGGCGGGCTTCGGCCTGGCGCTCGCGGTGCCGGCCTGGCGCTTCCGGCAGCGCCGTGCGATGCGCGTGGGCGCCTGAGCCATGCTCGGTCTGCGGATCGCGAACCTCGGCCTGAGCGTGGCCGGACGCCGGTTGCTGGCCGATTTCTCGCTGGCCGTGAGCCCGGGTCAGGTCACCACGGTGATGGGCCCGAGCGGGTGCGGCAAGTCGAGCCTCTTGAGCTGGCTGTGCGGCACGCTCGAGCCGGCGTTCCAGGCGAGCGGCCAGGTCTGGCTGGACGGCGTGCCGATCACCCGGCTGCCGCCGGAGGCGCGCCGGATCGGGATCCTGTTCCAGGACGATCTGCTGTTTCCCCATCTTTCGGTCGGCGAGAATCTGGCGTTTGCGCTGCCGGCCTCGATGCGCGGCCGGCGCGAGCGCTGGGCCCGGGTCGAGGCGGCGCTGGCCGAGGCCGATCTGGCGGGCTTCGCCGGCCGCGATCCGGCGACCTTGTCCGGGGGCCAGCGGGCGCGGGTCGCGCTGATGCGCACCCTGCTCGCCGAGCCGCGGGCTCTGCTGCTCGACGAACCCTTCGGCAAGCTCGATCGCGAACTCGCGGCGCGGGTGCGACGTTTCGTCCTGGACCACGCGCGCGCGGCGGGCTTACCTACGCTCTTGGTGACCCACGATCCGGCCGATGCCGAAGCCGCCGGTGGCGCGGTCCTAGAGTTTCCGGAGTTCGGCGCCAAACTGTTGCATTTATACAACAAAGACCGCCGGCAAACGCGGCCCGCCGGTTAGGCTCGCTTAGCGATTAGATAACGCACATTAAGGTACAGCGCTACCTACGCGCGGTCCCTTGCGGAATTCGGCCAGATATTGCATGAATGCATCACCAAGCGTCGGAGAGCCACGGTCGGGCCGACCGCCAGGGTATCCCGAAGTAGGCAATGCGGCGGCGGACAGCGTCAACGTGGGGCGGCGACGCCCCCTACAGGCGAAGCGACTTTGCAAGTCAATCCGATGAACCAGACAGCCCTGTCAGACGAGCCCCTGGCCGCCGGGCGCCGCGTCCGCGCCGGCAGCGTCCCGCTTACCGCCCGCGCTCGTGCGCGCCAGCTGCGCCGCCAGGTTTCCGACTGGCTGTCGCCGACGGTCGTGGTCGGCCTGCTGCGCGTCAGCGATGCCGTCATCGTGCTGCTCGCCGCGGCCGCCGCCTGGGTCACCCGGTTCCACGACGATCCGACCAAGGATCTGGGCATTGAGGCCTACGCCAGCGTGCTGGCGGTGCTGTTGACGATCCACATCCTCCACGCGGCCGGGCTCTACAACTTCAGCCAGCTGACCAACGTGTTCAGCCAGGTCGGTCGCTTGCTGCTGGCCTGGGCAGCCGTGATGCTGGGCCTGCTGGCGCTCGGCTTCATCACCAAGATGAACCGCGAGATCGCCGAGACCTCGCGGCTGTGGGTCGGCCTCTGGTTCGTCTACGGCTTCTTCGGCCTGTTCACGGCCCGCCTCGTGCTCAAGCACCAGATCGCGCGCTGGCAGGCTGGCGGCCGGCTGACCCGCAATCTGGTGATCGTCGGCGCCGGCGAGCACGGCCAGCGGCTGATCGAGCATCTGGCGCTCCACGGCACCGCCGCCGAACGGATCATTGGCGTGTTCGATGACCGCCACGGCCGGGTGCCCGACCAGGTGTGCGGCTTTCCGGTGCTCGGCAGCGTCATGGACCTGATGGTGTTCGCACGCACCAACCCGATCGACCAGGTCATCGTCGCGCTGCCCTGGGACGCCGAGAACCGCCTGCTCGCCTGGATGAAGAGGCTGCGCAGCCTGCCGGTCGACGTCCGCCTCTGCCCGGACATGATCGGCTTCCACCTGCCGCATCGCCAGGTCACCCACGTCGGCGGCGTGCCGATGCTGAACGTGTTCGAGAAGCCGCTCGCGGGCTGGAACTACATCGTCAAGAGCATGGAGGACCGGGTGCTCGCCGGCGCGATCCTGGTCATGATCCTGCCGCTGCTGCTGCTGCTGTGCGCGCTGATCAAGCTCGATAGCCGGGGGCCGATCCTGTTCCGGCAGAAGCGCTACGGCTTCAACAACGAGGTCATCGAGGTCTTCAAGTTCCGCAGCATGTACATCGATCGCTGCGAGGACCAGGCCGTGACCCAGGCGACCCGCCACGATCCCCGCGTGACCCGGATCGGCCGCGTCCTGCGCCGGACCTCGCTCGACGAACTGCCCCAGTTCCTCAACGTCCTGATGGGCACGATGTCGATCGTGGGCCCGAGGCCACACGCGATCGCCCACAACGAGCAGTACTCCCGCCTGATCGACGAGTACCTCGCCCGCCACCGGGTCAAGCCCGGCATCACCGGCTGGGCCCAGGTCAACGGCCTGCGCGGCGAGACCGAGACGCTCGAGAAGATGGAACAGCGGGTGCGCTACGACCTCTACTACATCGAGAACTGGTCGCTGCTGTTCGACATCCGGATCATCCTGCGCACGCTGTTCGTCGGCTTCAGCCACCCGAACGCCTACTGATCCGACGCCGGGCGGATCGGCAGCCCCCTCGCCGGTCCGCCCGGCAGACCCTGCCCCGGCAGCGCCAGCCGCCGGCATTGCGAGGACCGGCCGCGCCCACTACGATCGGCCGCGGTCGTCGCGGTGCGCGGGAGGAGCGTCGGGTGGCCCTGGTGATTCCCTTCGAGGCGATCGAGGAGCGGGCGCGCGAGCGGGTCGGCGGCGTCCAGGCGCTCCGCCAGCGCCTGCCGGTGCCCAAGGACGCCGAGCAGCTACGCGCGCTCGGCGACGACCGCTATCTGTCGCTGATGTCGCTGCGGATCTTTCGCGCCGGCCTGAAGCACAGCCTGGTCGACGCCAAATGGCCGGCCTTTGAAGAAGTCTTCGCCGGGTTCGACCCGCCGCGGGTGGTCGCGATGCCGGACGAGCAGCTTGAGGGCCTGCTGGGCGACCGGCGCCTGATCCGCCACTGGGGCAAGCTCAAGTCGGTCCGCCCCAACGCCGCCGCCCTGGTCCAGCTCGCCCGCGAGGCGGGCGGCATGGGCGCCCACCTCGCCGGCTGGCCGCGCGACGACGTGGTCGGCCTCTGGGACGATCTCGGCAAGCGCTTCGTCCAGCTCGGCGGCAACTCCGGGCCCTACTTCCTGCGCATGGCCGGCAAGGACACGTTCCTGCTGACCGAGGCCGTGGTCAGGGGCCTCAACCACTGGGACGCGTTCGCCGGCACCCCCAAGTCCAAGGCCGATCGGCGGCGGGTCCAGCAGGCGTTCAACGCCTGGCACCAGGCGACCTCGCGCCCGCTCTGCCAGCTCAGCATGATCCTGGCCGCCTCGGTCGATTGAGCGGTACGGCCTGGCTCACTTCCCTTCCGCTTCGGGTTGTGATAGGTACAACGTCCTAACAGAGCCGCCGGCGTCTGCTCGCGGCTTGGCATCTGCGGCCCAGCGCGCATATAAAGTGGCGACCAACGCTGAGCGAGCCTGGGAGGCATGCCATGGTCGATGCCGCGGATCTGGACCGGCCGGCAAGCGCCGGTGAGGTGGCGGCGCCCGAGCCCGTGCTGCTGCGCAGCGATGCCGAAGGCGTGGCCGGGCTCGCGCTCAATCGGCCCGAGGCCTATAACGCGCTCTCGCGCGAGTTGCTGGGCGCCCTGCAGCGCGAGCTCGACCAGATCCGGGCCGACCCGAAGGTCCGCGTGGTCGTGATCACCGGCCAGGGGCGGGCGTTCTGCGCCGGCCACGACCTCAAGGAGCTGAGCGGCGAGCGCGCCGACCCGACCAAGGTGCGGGCGCTGTTCGAGCAGTGCTCGGCGGTCATGCTCGCCCTGACCCGTCTGCCCCAGCCGGTGATCGCGCTGGTCGACGGCATCGCGACCGCCGCCGGCTGCCAGCTGGTTGCGGCCTGCGACCTGGCGCTCGCGACGACCAACGCCCGCTTTGCCACCTCCGGCGTGCGCTACGGCCTGTTCTGCTCGACCCCGATGGTGCCGCTGTCGCGCAATCTCGCGCGCAAGCCTGCGATGGAGATGCTGCTGACCGGCGACTTCATCGAGGCCGAGGATGCCGTTCGGCTCGGTCTGGTCAACCAGGTGGTCTCGCCCGACAAGCTCGAGGAGGCCTTCGATGCGATGCTCGCGCGCCTGCTGAGCAAGCCTTCCGACGTGCTGGCGCTCGGCAAGCGGGCGTTCTATCGGCAGCTCGAGATGGGCCTCGAGGCGGCTTACGCGTTCACGACCGACGTCATGGTCGAGAACGCCGGCTACCGGAATTTCGAGGAGGGGCTGGCCGCGTTCATCGAGAAGAGGCCGCCGGCATGGCCGAGCTGAGCGCCGCGGCGCGCAACAACCAAACGAACCCAAAGCCCGCGCAAAAGCTGAGCTATGACGATGTCTTCCTGCGCGCCATCCTCAAGCGGGTGAGGACGATCGCGGCGGTCGGCATGAGCGCCGATACGATGCGGCCGTCCTATTTCGCGATGCTCTATCTGCAGACCAAGGGCTACCGGGTGATCCCGGTCAACCCACGCTATGCGGGCCAGGAGATTCTGGGCGAGCGGGTGCTCGGCTCGTTGGAAGAACTCGCCGAGCCGCCGGACATGGTGCAGATCTTCCGCCGCTCGGCCGACGTGCCTCCGGTCGCCGAGGCCGCGATCCGGGTCGGCGCCAAGGTGCTCTGGCTGCAGCTCGGCGTCCGCCACGACGAGGCCGCGGCGAGCGCCGCAGCTGCCGGCCTCGAAGTCGTCCAGGACCGCTGCCCGAAGATCGAGTACGGCCGCCTGTTCGGCGAGATCGGCTGGGCCGGCGTCAACCGCCGGGTCATCTCGTCCAAGAAAGGCCAAGCCCTCCAGCTGTCGCGCTCGAAGGCTGGCTTCGGGAGGAAGCCACGTAGCGTGGATTGACCGAGCGTGGCATCTGCTTGGACCCGTAACGGATTGACTTCAGGGCCACCAGTCGCCGCTGATCTGACCGAAGGTGTAGGGGCAGTCGGCTGGCAGCGCCGCGGCGGCACCGTCCTCGCCATGGTCGCGCATCCCGGCGGCGGCATCGTCGCGCGCCATGCCGTAGAGGCGCGGCAGTTCGCGGACGAGGATCTGTTCGATCCGGGGCGTCAGGTCGAGCTGGAGGCGTCGACGATGCTCGCGCACGCTCGCGCGCCAGAGATTTCGCGGGTCGGTCACCGGGCTATGTTGCAGCTTCAGGAGATGCTCCATTACTACCCGCGCGGCGTTGAGGACCGCCGAGAGCTTGGTGTCCGCCAATCCTGCCACCTCTTCGATCAGATTTTGCCGGTCGAGGGCTTCCAATCGACCGGCGCGCAGGGCCTCGGCCTGCTCAAGCGCCCAGGCGTAGAAATCGGCTTCGTAGAGTTCCTGCGGCTTGGTTTTCAGCTTGGTGGCCATGGTGCTTTCCTCGGCGGCGGCAAGCATCCCCATCATAGCGTTGCCTGATTGACGCCGGCAAACGATCTGGGCCGTCCCTGGCATCTGGCGTTTGCCAGAGGCCCGGGCACGGGTTACCGTCGCCGCCTGGGCGATCCATCAGGGATGGAGACGATGGCCGACGAGCAGCAGGACTACGGCTTCGAGACCCTGGCGATCCACGCTGGTGCGGCGCCCGATCCGACCACCGGCGCGCGCGCGACTCCGATCTATCAGACTACGTCATACGTGTTCGACGACGTCGACCACGCGGCGTCCTTGTTCAACCTGCAGCGCTTCGGCAACATCTATTCGCGGATCACCAACCCCACGGTCTCGGTGCTCGAGGAGCGGATCGCGGCGCTCGAAGGCGGCACCGCGGCGTGCGCGGTCGCGAGCGGCCACGCGGCCCAGTTCGTCGCCTTTCTCAACCTGATGACCCCGGGCGACGAGATCATCTCCTCGACCAGGCTCTACGGCGGCTCGATCACCCAGTTCAGCGAGACTTTTCCCAAGTTCGACTGGCACGTCCGGTTCGTCGACCCGACCGAGCCCAAGCAGTTCAAGAAGGCGCTGAAGAAACGGACCAAGGCGATCTTCATCGAGAGCGCCTCGAACCCGGATGGGGTGGTCGCCGACCTCGAGGCGATCGCCGAGATCGCCCATGGCGCCGAGGTGCCGCTGATCGTCGACAACACGATGCCGACACCTTATCTGTGCCAGCCGATCAGGCACGGTGCGGACGTCGTGGTCCATTCGATGACCAAGTACATCGGCGGCCACGGCAACTCGATGGGCGGCGTGATCGTCGACGGCGGGCGCTTCGACTGGTTCAAAAGCGGAAAATTCCCGGCGCTGACGGAGCCAACCAAGGCCTATCACGGCATCCGCTTTGCCGAGACGTTCGGCGACTTCGGCTTCGCGATGCGCTGCAAGGCGGTCGGCCTGCGCGATGTCGGCCCCTGTCTCTCGCCGTTCAACGCCTTCCTGCTGCTGACCGGCTGCGAGACGCTGCCGTTGCGGATGCAGCGCCACGTCGAGAATGCCAGGGCGGTCGCCGAGTTCCTGGCCGGACACCCCGCGGTCGCCTGGGTCTCCTACCCCGGCCTGCCGGGCAGCCCCTACCACGAGCTCGCGCGCCGCTACATGCCGCGCGGCACCGGTGCGGTCTTCACGTTCGGGGTCAAGGGCGGCTATCAGATGGGCATCAAGGTGGTCGAGGGCTGCGAGCTGCTCTCGCATCTGGCCAACATCGGCGACACGCGCTCGCTGATCATCCATCCGGCCTCGACCACGCATCGCCAGCTCGACGAGGCGCAGCTCCGCGCGGCCGGTGCCGGACCCGAGGTGATCCGGCTCTCGATCGGGCTCGAGACCGCGAGCGACATCATCGCCGACCTCGACCAGGCGCTCGCGGCCGCCGGGCGCGTGACCCAGGCCAGCGCCGCTGAGCGCCCCGCCGTCCGGCGACCGGTCACTGTCTAGGCGGCGCTGCGCGGCGTGATCGCGGCGGCCGGGGGCACGCTCGCGGCGGCCGCCGGATCGGCGCTGCCGAGCGGCGCGGCGAACAGCGCCTTGACCCGGCCGACCGCGCGCGCGACGTCGTCGAGCGGCGGCGGCGGCGGGCCGGGCGGAAACTGCTGGCCGAGCCAGACCGCGCGCCCGGCGGCGATCAGCGCTTGCTGGATGACCCGGACCTCCCGGGTCAGGCGCAGCGGGCCGGTGACCATCGCGGTCCGGTAGACCAGCGGCTGGAAGCGCAGCCGGTGCAGCCGGCGTGCCCACGAGGTCGCAGGCAGCGCGCCGACCAAGGGCTCGAGCAGCGGCCATTTGAGTTCCGGCCCGGTATCGAGGTCGAACATGTAGACCGGCTTTCGGGTCGAGCAGGCCTCGGTCAGCATCGACATGCTCTCGCCGGTCACGATGAAGGCATCGGCGAGCGCCAGATAGCCGAAGTAGGGGTTGTCGGCCGCGCGCTCGGGCGCCCAGCGAAAGACCTCGGCCGGGCACTTCAGAGCGGCGGTCAGGGCGTCCATCGCATGGCTCGGCGTGCGCGCGCTGCTCGTGACCAGAAGGGCGCCACCCTGCCTGCTGGCGAGCGCGCTTGCCGCCCGCCCTAGCAACGCCGCGGCCTCGCGATCGAGCACGTAGGGCCCGGCATCGCCGCCGACCATGACGGCGATGCGCGGCCGCGGCAGCGGCGCGAGCCTTTGCTCCCAGACCGCCCGCGCGGCCTCGAGCCGCTCGGCCGAGATGCGCTGCAGTGGGGTCGTGTTGTGCAGCACGTTCGAGCGGACCGGCAGTCGGTACTGCGGCGTCGTGACCACTAGGTCGAAGCATTCGATCGGCGCCCAGGGCCGGCCGCAGTGGACCAGCCGCACCCGGCGATCGGCGTGGGCCTGAATCCACCGGCAGGCCGGCTCATTGCGCCGGCCGGCCGAGATGATCAGCTCCGGCCAGGGCGGCACCAGAGGCGTGGACTTGTGGCGCACGATCCCGAGCAACGTGCGCGGCGCCAAGAGGTTCGTGACCAGCTCGGTCGGGCGATAGACCAGATGCTTGACCTCGAACCGCCAGCCCAGCCCCTCGGCGAGCGCCAGGATCTGGGAATTGTCGCCGGCCTTGTGGCCCATGACCACCCAGACCCGCGGCGCCGATGCCCGCTCGGTTGCCGGCCTCGCTCCAGCCGCCATCGCCGCTCAGATCCTCCGCCTCGAGTCGCCCCGCTGATCGTTCGATCATGGCCGCGAGCGGTCCCTGCCGTCGGCAGCGTGCACGCGGCGGGCACGCCACCGGACGCATCTTGTCCGCCATCGCACTGGTATTTTCAACCCCGACTGCCAATCCGTGGCTGGTCAAGCGGCTTAACAGCGCTGGCAGGGAGAAGGCGGCGTCGAAGCTGGTTTCCGACCAGCGCGGGTCCCTGGGGCGCAGCCCGATCCATCGCGCAGCATCCGATGCCAGGCTGGGCGCGATTGGCCGGCGGGTTGCCGCGGGTCGTGATTGCACGCCTTCAGCGGAGCAGGTCCGCGAACTCGGTCAGAACTTTCTGATACACCGGGCGTTTGAAGGCTACGATCAGGCGCAACGCCTCATCGGCCGTGACCCAGCGCCAGCGGGCGAACTCCGCGTGATGGGCATGCAGGTCGATGTCGGCGTCGCTGCCTGTGAAGCGGAACGCGAACCACTTTTGGCTCTGGCCGCGGTAGCGCTCGCCCCAATGGCTCGGGATCAGCTCCGGCGGCAGGTCGTAGGCGTACCAATGGCGACTTTCGGCCAACAGCTCGACCCGGTCGGTGCCGACCTCCTCCAGCAGTTCGCGGCGCGCGGCCTCGAGCGGCGGCTCGCCCGGATCGATGCCGCCCTGGGGCATCTGCCAGGCATCCGTGAGCGGCCCGAGCCGCTCGCCCAGGAGCAGGCGCTTGTCCGGCCCGATTACCATCAGCCCGACGCACGGCCGATAGCCGTCCGGCGGACCGGCCTCGCTAGCCTTCGCCGCGGCCATCGGCTTCGGCATCGCCGCGCCCCTCGCCCGCCAGGCCGGACTGCTCGATCACGACCGCGCTGACCGGCGCCAGCGCCAGGCCCTTGCCGGGGAGAGTAAGCGCCCACCGCCGCAGCCGCTCCAGCGATACCGGATAGCCTTGCGCGATCCCGACCGCGCTGCCCCTCTGCAGCGCGTCGACCTCGATCCGGGCCAAAGTGTGGTCGATCGACGGCACCGACGGATCGGCGTCGATCGCGATCGGCGCGCTCGCGTAGGGCAGGCCGACCGCAGCCGCGCCCGGAGCGAGATTGGCCTGACCGATCTCGACCATCGCCAGGCCGCGGCGGGCGAGCGCGTCCAGGACCGGCGATGCGTGCTCGCTGGTGGCGAACCGAGCGCCGCTGCCGGCAACCGCGATATAGCCGGTCGCGCGGGCGAGCAACCAGTCGAGCCGCTTCAGGTTGTCCTCTGTCGATGCGCTGGCCAGCAACGTGTGCGGCCCGGGATCGCTGGCGGGATAGTCGGAGGGCTCCATCGGCAGATCGAGCAGAATTTCGTGACCGGAGCGCCGCGCCCGCTCGATCCAGCCCGGCAGGTCGGTCGCATAAGCCGAGAAGTGCAGGCTGATCTCGCCCGGCAGCCCGATCGCCATCGCGGTCAGCTCGGCCTGGAGGCCGAGCCCCACGACCATCAGTGCGATCTTGGGTCGCTGGTCGTCGAGATCGAAGGGCCGGGCGTAGGCGAGAAACGGTCGCCGTCCATCCGCGCCGATCCGCGGCACCGGTTCGAACGGACCGTCTTCGACCAGAGCCGACGGTCCCGGCACGCTCGCTGGCGACCGCGACACCGCCGTGGCTCCAGGCGCGGTCTCCAGCAGGAACGCGGGCGCCCTTACCGCGGCGCCCGGCAGCGGTAGCCGTAACAGCGGTACGCCTGTGAACTGGACCCGGCTCTGGCCGCTCAACAGCAGAGCACTGAGCGCGCCCGCCGCCGCCAACAGGCCGGCGGAGCGGACCCATGCGAACCTCGGCAGCCGCAAGCCCTCCCCTCCGCCGCGACGGCCGCCACTCGCAAGCGGGCCGTCGGCGGTCAGGGGCTCGGGCCTATTGGATATTGCGTGCCCCGAACATCGCCACGCCGCGAAGCAGATCGACCGCGCGCGCCAGCTGGTAGTCCTCGGCGGGGGCCGACTGATCAGGCTCGGTTCCGCCATCGGCGTCACTGACCGTATCCGGCGGCGCGGCATCGGGCGCCGCGGCATCCGGCGCCGCCGCATCCGAGCCCTCGTCAGGCTCTTCGTTCTCGAGGCGACCGCGGAGGTCAGCCTCGCGCCGCGCCACACCCTCGTCGATGACCTCGACGTGGGATTGCTGGACCTCGATGTCGGGCACGATGCCCTTGGCCTGGATCGAGGTCCCCGCGGGGGTATAGTAGCGGGCCGTCGTCAGCCGGATCGCACCATGCCCCGGCAGCGGCATGATCGTCTGGACCGAACCCTTGCCGAACGACGGCGTGCCCATGACGATCGCCCGGCCGTGATCCTGCAGCGCGCCGGCCACGATCTCCGACGCAGAGGCCGATCCGCCGTTGATCAGCACGACCATCGGGCGGCCATCGGTCTCGTCGCCGCGGCGGGCGTTGAAGCGCTGAATGCTGTCGGAGCGGCGGCCGCGTGTGGACACGATCTCGCCGCGATCGAGAAAGACGTCGGCGACCGCGACCGCCTGCTCCAGCAGGCCGCCCGGGTTGTTGCGGAGATCGACGACCATCCCCTTCAGGCTCGCGCCGAGCTGACCTTCCAGATCCTCGACCGCCTTATGCAGGCTGCCCTCGGTCTGCTCGTTGAACGAGCTGACCCGGATATAGCCGATATCCTCGCCCACAGCATGCCAACGCACCGGAGATATCGTGATCACCGCACGCGCCATGCTGACGTCGAGCGGCTCCTCGCGGCCGGGCCGGCGCAGGGTCAGCGCGATCGAGGTATCGACCGGTCCCCGCATCCGCTCGACCGCTTCGGAGAGGCTCATGCCGAGGACCGGCTCGCTGTTGATGTGGGTGATCACGTCGCCAGCCTGAATGCCCGCCCGATGAGCCGGCGTGTCGTCGATCGGCGACACGACCTTGACCAGCCCGTCCTCCATCGTGACCTCGATGCCCAGGCCGCCGAACTCGCCTTTGGTCTGGACCTGCATGTCGCGGTATTTTTTGGCATCGAGGTAGCCGGAATGCGGATCCAGCGCGGTCAGCATGCCGTTGATCGCCGACTCGATCAGCGTCTCGTCGGACACTTCCTCGACGTACTCGGCGCGCACCCGCTCGAAGACATCGCCGAACAGCTTCAACTGGCGGAAAGTGTCAGAGGAACCGGCCTGCGGTATGCTGGCCGCCGCCACATACGCAACCAGCCCCACCAAGCCCACGGCGACAAAGCTGATCAGACTCTTCCGCATCAACCTCTGACCTTGTTGCTACTGGCGGCCAACCACGGCAAGGGATTAACCGGCCGGCCATTCCGTCTCAGCTCGACGTGAAGCTCGGGCGGCCGATCTGCATCGGCAGCCATGATGCCGACGATCTGGCCGGCGCGGACCTGATCCCCCGCCTCGACCTCAAGCCCGGCCAAGCCCCAGAGTAAGGTATGATATTCTCGTTGATGTTCAATGATCAAGAGCAAGCCATAGCTCCGAAACGGTGCTGCGAACACGACCCGGCCGGCATCAGGGGCCGCGACGCTTTGGCCGGGCAGCGCCACGATCTTGATTCCCGGCTCGGTGGGGTCGCTGCCCTGATCGCTGAACGGGTTCACCGCCTCGCCCGGCATCGGCATGATCGGCGCCGGCACCCGCGGCAAACGGGCCACCGGAACCTGCGAGCCAACGTCGGCGAGTGGCGCCGGCTCCAGGAACACGACGTCGAGCGGCGTGACGGCCGCCCCGCCATAGGCAACCGCGGTCAGCTGGCCACGCGGCGCAGTTCCGATTGGCTTTGCCGGCGGCGGCGGCAGCGCTGCGAGCTCGGAGTGGGCACCCAGCGCCGGCTGGATCGCGGCCGGGGTCTCGAGCGCGACCGCCAGCAGCTGTGACGAGTTCGGCTGGACCCCATGCACGGCAGAAGCAAGTCGAGACCGCTCGGCCAGCGAGCCCTTGACCGCCGCATCCGGCGCCGATTCGGCGATCGACCGGCTCGGCAAGTCGCCGTGCAACGCTGGCTGGTCGGGCTTTGGGCCGGCCCGGACCGCGTGGGCGATCTGGTTGCTGAGCACCGTCTGCGCGAGGCGTCGTTGCTCCGCGCTCAGCTCCTGGACCCGCATATTCAGCGTTGCCAGCCGGGCGACAACGACTTCGCGACGCTGCTGCTGCTGCTCTCGGTGGCGTTGCAGGCGCTGGGCCTCGGCCATCAGGCGCGGCGCGCGCTGCTCGATCTCCTGTTGACGGGCGATGATCGGCTCCGATTGCCGCGCCAGCGGATCGAGCCCGGCTTCGGCGCTCCGCAACCGCTGCAGCAGCAGCGGGCTGATCGCCAGCATCCGCGCCCGGAGGGTCTGGATCGAGCTCGACCTGACGGCTCGTGCTCGCGAGTTCGGCGAGCAGTCGCGCGGCCTGCTCGCGGCGTTCGCGGATGGCCACGCTCCGCGCCAAGACGCGCGGCACTAGGTGGTCGAGCTGGCGGTCCAGGGTCAAAGCCTGAGTCCGCTCGCTCCGGAGCGTTGCCCAGGCCTGCTCGCGACGCGCCTGCAGGCTGTCAAGCTCGCGCGCGAAGCCGTGTGCCTGTTGCTCCAGCGCCGTGCGCAGGGCGCGATGTCGAACCAGTTGCTCGCGGACTTCGCCCAGCCGCCCCAGCTCGCTCTCAAGGCCGTAGCTGCTCGGATCTTCGGAGGGTGCCAGCGTGGCCAGCAGAGAATCGGGAACGGCGACAACGACCATCACGAGCGCGCCGCCCAGAACGCCTGCGCGCAGCCTACGCCCGATCATCCTGCCCCGCAGCTTCGCCACGACTCGATTCCGAAGCCAAGATGTGCTGTGTGCCCGCCCGCCGGCGCACTGTGTCCGTAGGGACACATGAATGAGCCAGGGCTTGCCGCCCTGGCGCGGGCCACGGATCTCCAGCGCGCGAGCCCTGCCCGATGCCGTCCCACAGTTGTAGCTTCCCAGCCACACCAAGCGCTCTTGATCAGTGTTACCAGACCCTAACAAATCGAACGGCACGAGGAAAGCGGGATCTCGCTCCAGACTAGAAAACTAGTGCGTGCAGAGGATGTTAGCGGTTTCTCAGATTCTGGATAAGAAACCTGGTCTAGCGGCTTCAACGCTGGTGCGTTTGCGCCACGCGCTTTCTCGGTGCAAGCGAATATTCGATAAGAGCCGGATCCGACCCGCCAACGTTTTCTGGTCGATCCGTTACCGGGATGCAACGTCGCCGGTTGCGGTTGGTTCCCTTGCGGGCGTGCGGGTCGGCATCGGGCGCTGCCCGAGGCATCCAGGCGCCACCCGCTGCGGCCCTGCGCCCACCCAGCCCCCTGCTTGCCCGATCTCATAGGAGGGAGCTAACCGGGTATTGGTTAACTGCCCGCTAAGGCTGACGCTTCATACCGCGGCAAATTTGCTTCCGCGGCCCGGACCGGCAAGCAAGATGCCCGGCGCCCGACACCGGCAGCTCCGCCCGCCCCGTCAGCCGCTAGTTCCGTCGCTCGCGGGCACCTCCTCGTGAATCGGCTCCTGACGCTCGCGGTAGATGTCGATCGACTGCTTGGGCCGATCGACATCCAGCGTCATCAGCAGATCGCCGGTCACCGCGAGCACGCGATAGACGCCGAACATCTCGGTGAACTGCGCGGTCGTCAGGTTGGAGCGGGCGACGAACAGCTCGTTCTCGGCGTCGAGCAGATCGAGCAGGCTGCGCTGGCCGAGATCGAACTGCTGCGCATAGACATCGCGGGTCGCGCGCTGCGCCTCGACGGTCGCGCGCAGCGATTCGAGGCGCGCCTGGGCCGTGGTCAGCGCGTTGTGGGCGATCCGGGCCTGCTCCTCGGCGTCGCGCTGCGCCTGGCGGAGACCCTCGCGCGCCTCCCTGACCCGCGAGAAGGCCTCGCGCTCGCGGGCGATGTCGGCGCCGCCGCGGAACAGATTGTAGCGGAGGACGAGCAGGGCCTGCGCGTCGACGTCGCCGCCCTTGACGCCGTCCAGGTTGCGGTTGGCGGCGGCGCCGAGCTCGAGATCGAGCCGCGGGAAATAGCCCGCGCGCGAGCCGGTGAGCTCGGCCTTGGCGACCTCGATGTCGGCGTTGGCAATCTCGACCGTCGGGTTGTCCGCGGCCGCCTTGGCCGCTGCCGCCTCCTGGCTCTCGGGCAGGGCCGCGATCGGTACCACCGGATCCTCCAGGCTCTCCGCCGGCATCCCGACCACACCGATGTAGCGGGCTTCGGCATCGCGCAGATTGCCAATCGCGGTCGAAAGCGAGGTCTGCGCGGCCGCGATCCGGGCCTCGCTCTGGCGGACGTCGGCGATCGAGCTGGCACCCTGGGCCTCGAGTTGCCGGACCCTGCTGCCTAGGCGCTGATGCTCATCCACGTTCTCGCGCGCGAGCTGGACCAGCACCTGGTTGCGCAGCACATCGAGGTGGGCCTCGATCGCGTCCAGGCCCACAAACTCGGCCGCCTCCTCGACCCGGCAGGCGGCGGAGTTGATCCGCTTGAGCTGCCGATCGACCTCGCTCTGGGTCTCGAAGCCGTCGAACAGCATCTGCGACAGCGTGATCTGCGATTCGTAGCGCATCAGGGTCGTCGAGGCGTCGGCTCCCGGCGGCCGCGTGCTCCGGTTGCGGGTGCCCGGACTGTTGCTGAACTCGGGACCGGCCGCACCGCGCAGGTCGATCGAGGGCAGATAGCCGGCGCGCGCCTGTCGCAGCTCCTGGTCGATCGCCTCGCGGTCCGCCTGCACGACGCCGACGTCGGGATTGGTCGCGAGCGATGCCCGCACGCTGTCCTCGAGCGAGGTGGCCCCGGCGACTCCGACCGCCATCAGGCAGGCGATCGGCGCGCCGGTGGCGATCAGGATCGCGGCCGATGATCGACAACGAAGACGCTCCCGGTGATTCCCATTCTGCCGACCTACCTGCTCGAATCGACGACCCGACAAAGCCGTAGGTTGATTGGGTTATTGTTAAGCTTGATAGTTCTTGCCTCGGATTGCGTCAATTGTTTAGGCTTCGGCCGGATTTGGACGCCCGCGCTGGTGTTGCCTGCGGAGCATGCCGTCGATCGTTTGCCAAGACGTGCTTGTGAATGCGACCGTCGGGGCCTGATCTTTGGCGGGGTCAGGTCGGCCGTCGGACCGCGCAACGCCGTTGTCGAGAACGAGCGCATTGTGTACTGCAACACGTGGGGCCACTGCCTCGGGCGGGCACGATCCCTATCCGTCCGCTCGGAATGGACCGATCAACCCCAAGTACAAGCATTGCGATCCATGAGTGGGGCGGCCGCGAAGGACTTGAGTGAGATGGCGCCGCCGATCCGACGGATCCCGGGCGATCCCTCGTCCTCTGCCGTCGCTGCGCATCGGCCGAGGCCGGCCGCCGCTGACGATGCGAGCAGCGGGTCCTCGACCGACCAGCCCGCGATTGGTTCGGCGCTCCCCTCGCCGCTGGACATCGCCGCGGCCCGCCACGAGCGACCCGGCGACGACCGAACCGGTCCCCGCCACAGCACCCTCCTGGCCCGGCGTGGCCAAGGCGGCCGCGTTCGATGATCCGCTGTTGACCTGCCTGGTTGCGCTGACCCAGCTGCTGGAGCGGCCGGCTTCGGCCGAGGTGCTCAAGGCGGGCCTGCCGCTCGAGGACGGCCGCATGACCCCGGAGCTGGCGATCCGGGCCGCCGCAACGCGCCGGGCTCAGCGCTCGTCTAGTGCGCCGTGCGCTGCCTGCGATCAGCGACTTCACGCTGCCCTGCATCCTCCTTCTGGAGGGGCGCGGCGCCTGCGTCCTGGTCGAGCTGCTGGCGGGCGACCGGGCGCGGGTCCTGGTCCCGGAAACCGGTCGTGGCTCGCTCGAGCTGTCGCTCGCCGACCTCGCCCAGCGCTATACCGGCTACGCCCTGTTTGCGCGCCCCGAGGTGCGCTTCGACCGGCGCGCCGAGCAGGTCGAGAGCCCGCAGGCCGGCAGCTGGTTCTGGGGCACGCTGGCCCAGGCCTGGCCGATCTATGCCGAAGTCATGCTGGCGGCCGTGTTGATCAACACCTTCGCGCTCGCGAGCCCGCTGTTCATCATGAACGTCTACGATCGGGTCGTGCCCAACAACGCGCTCGAGACCCTCTGGGTCCTGGCCGCGGGCGCGCTGACCGTGTTCCTGTTCGATTTCGTGCTGCGCAACCTGCGCGGCTATTTCGTCGACAGTCGCCGGCAAGATCGCCGACATCAAGCTCGCCAGCCGGATCTTCGAGCAGGTGCTGGGCATCCGGATGGCGGCGCGGCCGACCTCGGCCGGCGCGTTCGCCAACAACCTGCGCGAGTTCGAGAGCCTGCGCGACTTCTTCACCTCGGCCAGCCTGGTGACGCTGGTCGATCTGCCGTTCGTGATCTTCTTCATCCTGATCGTATGGTGGCTCGGCGGCCCGATCGCGATCGTGCCCGCAGTCGCGGTGCCGCTGGTGATTGGCGTCGGCCTTTGCCTGCAGGTCCCGCTCAACCGCGTGGTCCGCCGGACGTTCAAGGAGGCGGCCCAGAAGCACGGGATCCTGGTCGAGAGCATCAGCGGGCTCGAGACGATCAAGAGCGTCGGCGCCGAGGGCCGGATGCAGCGCAACTGGGAGCAGTTCGTGAGCGCCACCGCGCTCTCGGCCACGCGCGCGCGCTGGCTGTCCGCGCTCGGCGTCAACTTCTCGGCGCTGGCGCAGAACCTGGTCACGGTCGGCGTCGTCGTGTTCGGCGTCTACCGCATCGGCGAGGGGCTGATGACGGTCGGCGCGCTGGTCGCCTGCACGATCATCACCGGCCGTGCGATGGCGCCGCTCGCGCAGGTCGCCGGCATACTGACCCGCTACCATCAGGCGCGGGCGTCCTACGATGCCCTCAACCAGGTCATGGCGCTGCCGGTCGAGCGGCCGCGCCAGGTCCGCTTCCTGCACCGGCCAGAGCTAAGTGGCGAGATCGAGTTCAAGAACGTCACCTTCAGCTACCCGGGCCAGAAGTTCCCGGCGCTCGACGCGGTCTCGTTCGCGATCAAGCCCGGTGAGCGGGTCGGCCTGATCGGCCGGATCGGTTCGGGCAAGACGACGATCGAGAAGCTGGTGCTCGGGCTCTACGAGCCCGACCAGGGTGCGGTGCTGATCGACGGCACCGATCTCCGCCAGATCGATCCCGCCGACCTGCGCCGCAACATCGGCTGCGTGCTCCAGGACGTGTTCCTGTTCCATGGCAGCGTACGCGACAACATCACGCTCGGGGCGCCGTTCGCCGATGATCAGGCGGTCCTGCGAGCAGCGCAGATTGCCGGGGTCGAGGACTTCGTCGCCCGCCATCCGCTGGGTTTCGACCTCAACGTCGGCGAGCGCGGCGAGAGCCTGTCCGGCGGCCAGCGCCAGGCGGTTGCGGTCGCGCGGGCGCTGCTCCTCGACCCGCCGATCCTGGTCCTCGACGAGCCGACCAGCGCGATGGACAACGGCGCCGAGAACCGGTTCAAGCAGCGCCTGGGCGAGGTCTTGGCGGGCAAGAGCCTGCTGTTGGTGACCCATCGGGCCTCGGTGCTCTCGCTGGTCGAGCGGCTGGTCGTCCTCGAGGCTGGCCGGGTGGTCGCCGACGGGCCGCGCGATGACGTTCTCAAGGCGCTCGCCGCCGGCCGGATCCGGGCGCAGACCTGAAGGGGGCTGGCATGGCGAGCCGGGAGGTCGCGCTGCGGCCCGAGCAAGACCGCGCTCGCGACCCGCGCCCGCCCCCGGCTGCGCAAGGCGGATGCCGATTTCATCGTCGGGCCGACCAGCGCGCGGCTGATGGGGCCGCGCGCCTTCACCCATCTGCTGCTGCTGATCATCATCGGCTTCTTCGCCTTGTTCTTCGCCTGGGCGAGCTGGGCCGAGCTCGACGAGGTCACGCGCGGCGACGGCAAGGTGATCCCGTCCCGCCAGGTGCAGAAGGTGCAGAACCTCGAAGGCGGCATCGTCGCTGCGATCGATGCCCGCGAGGGCGAGGTCGTCGAGCCGGGCGAGGTGCTGCTGCGGATCGACAACGTGCGCGCGGCGAGCGATCTGCGCGAGAACCGGCAGCGCCATCTGGCCCTGCTGGGCGCGCTCGCCCGGCTGCGCGCCGAGGTCGACAACACGGCGCTCACGTTTCCGCCCGAGGTCTTGGCGGACGCGCCCGAGGTCGCGACCAACGAACACGCGCTGCATCAGGCTCGCCAGGAAGACCTGCAGTCAGAGATCGCGATCCTGCGCAGCCAGGCCGAGCAGCGGGGGCAGGAGCTGACCGAGCTTCGAAGCCCGGCTCGACCAGCTCGACCCGCTCGCAGGCGCTGGCCGAAGAGGAGCTCGCGATCACCGCGCCGCTCGCCGCCAACCGGGTGGTCTCCAAGGTCGGCTTCTTGCGCTCCAGCGCGAGGTCAACGACCTGACCGGCGAGCTGGATGCCGCGCGCCTCGCGCTGCCGCGGGTCGAGTCGGCGCTCGGCGAGGCCGAGCGGCGGATCGAGGAGCGCCAGCTCGAACTTCCGCGCCGAGGCGCAACGCGAGCTCAACGCGATCCAGCCCGAGGCGACGGCGCTGGCCGAGGTGATCAAGGCTGCCGCCGACCAGGTCCAGCGCACCGAGGTCCGCTCGCCCGTGCGCGGCACGATCAAGCGCCTGCTGGTCAACACCGTGCGCGGCGTGGTCCAGCCGGGCGCGGACCTGGTCGAGATCGTGCCGCTCGAGGACACGCTGCTGATCGAGGCCAAGGTCCGGCCGGCCGACATCGGCTTCCTGCACCCGGGCCAGGAGGCGATGGTCAAGGTCACCGCCTATGACTTCTCGATCTACGGCGGCCTCAAGGGCGTGGTCGAGGACATCAGCGCGGACATCGATCGCCGACGACCGCGGCGAGAACTTCTACCGGGTCCGCGTGCGCACCCACGACAACGCGCTCGAGAAGGCCGGCGAGCCGTTGCCGATCATGCCTGGCATGACCGCTCAGGTCGACATCCTGACCGGCGAGAAGACGGTCATGGACTACCTCCTGAAGCCGATCCTGAGGGCCAAGGAGCGGGCGCTGCGCGAGCGCTAGGTCCGCTCAGCGGCGACCGACGCCCGGCGACGATACCGCGGCCGGGCTCGACGAGGCGACGGTCTCGGCTGGCGGGACGTGGGCCCAGCGCGTCGTCTCGTTGATCGAGTAGTAGGGCACGTATTGGCTCACCTGCTCCTGCGGCAGCACGGCGCTCGGCTCAGATTGTCCAGGACGTAGACCTGGCCGTCGAGATAGACCGCGAGCACGGCGTGCGGCAGGTCGCGCGACGACGTCGCGCAACACCACCAGGCGCAGATCGGTCGGCGGCGAAGCCGAGCTGGCGCAGGCTCACGTACTTGACGATCGCATAGTCCTCGCAGTCGCCCGAGCGGCGCAGGAACTCGAGCGGCGCGGCCCAATAGTCGCGCTGGCCGTAGTTCTGCTCGTCGGTCTTGTACTGCCACTGGTTGAGGAACTGGTTGACCGCCTGAATCTGGTCGAACGGCCGCTGGCCGGCCTGGCTCTTGAGCATGGCCTGCCACGCGAGGGCGCTGCGGGTCGGGCAGGCGGAGATCGCGGCTGAGGCGGCGCAGGCCCGGTAGAGTCCGGTGTTCACGGTCGATCTGACGGAGCACGTGCTGCCACTGCGGCAGGGCCGCCAGCGAATTCGACCCGGAACTCAACGGTGCCGAACAGCTGCGGCGGCGTGCTCGCCGCAGCCGCCGGGGCCATGCAGAGCAGCCCGCCCAGCATGGCGAGCGCCTTCAAGGCAGTATCCACGAGTTTCCCACTCCCTACCTGAATTCAGGCGGTTGGACCTGAGGCGTTTGATTGGGTCCGGAGGGTAGGGAAGCGCGGTGAATCGAACCGTTGCCCGGCCGCCGCCGGCAGGCGGTCAACGTACTCCGGTAGGGGTCTTTGGCCCGGTCAGCGCCGGGCGCGCAGACGCAGCACGTAGCCGATCACCTCGGCGACCGCGCGGTAGTGCGCCGGCGGCACCTCGGCGCTCGAGCTCGACCGCCGGCGTGCAGCGCGCGCGCGAGCGGCGGGTTCTCGACCATCGGCACGCCGATGCGCGCGGGCGACCGTCGCGGATGCGCTCGGCGAGCGGGCCGAGCCCCTTGGCGACCAGCCTGCGGCGCCGCCATGGCTTCGCCGTCGTAGCGCAGCGCCACCGCGACGTGGGTCGGGTTGGTGACCACCACGGTCGCGCTCGGCACCTCGGCCATCATGCGCCGGCGCGCCGCGCTCCAGGCGCAGGCTGCGCAGGCGCGCCTTGATGAACGGGTCGCCCTCGGTCTGCTTGAACTCGTCCTGCAGGTCGCGGCGCGACATGCGCAGCTGCTTGCGATGCTCGAAGCGCTGATAGAGGACGTCGAGCAGGGCGATCAGCCCGACCAGCAGCGGCGACGCCCGCCAGCAGCCGCAGCGCCAGGCTCGTGCAGCAGCGCGAGCAGCGGGCCGGCCCTCGAGCTCGGTCGGCGCCGACGATCCGCGCCGACGCCGGCCAGAGCAGCGCGACGCCGGCCGCGCCGACCAGCGTGATCTTGAGCACGCCCTTGCCGAACTCGATCAGCGAGCGCAGCGAGAACAGGCGCCTGGCGCCGGCCAGCGGCGAGACCCGCTCGAGCCTTGGGCGTCAGCGGCTCGGCGCTGAGCACGAGCCCGTTCTGGATCACGCCGGTCGGCGAGCGCGGCGGCGATCAGCATGCACGGCCACGAGCAGCAGCGCGCCGCCGACCTCGCCGAGCAGCTCGCCAGCACCCGCTCGAGGTCGATCGGCGCGAGCGCGAAGCTCGTGGGGCCGCGCCAGCAGCGGGCGCAGCGCCGACCGCCAGCGTCGCCGGCGACCGCCTGGCGCCAGCGATGCCGACCAGCAGCGCGCCGGCGCCCAGGATCAGGCGTGATTGACCTCGCGCGAGCTCGCGACCTGGCCCTTGCGGCGGGCCTCGTCGAGGCGCCGCTGGGTCGGCTCCTCGGTCTTCTGGCCGTGCGTCCTGCTCGTCGGCCATCGGCGTCAGCCGCCGGCGAGCAGCGCCGAGCGCGTCCTCGAGCAGGCTCGAAGAACGCCAGCAGCCCGGCGCCGAACGACAGCATGATGGTCGCGAACGCGGCCAGGATCTGCAGCGGCAGGGCGATGAAGAAGACCTGGAAGGTCGGCATCAGGCGGTTGAGCACGCCCATGCGCGAGATACATCAGCAGGCTGACCAGCAGCAGCGGCGCCGCGATCCGCACGCCGAGCGCGAACGCCTCGCCGAGCAGCCGGGTCAAGAGCTCGGCCATGTCGCCGAGCGGCGGCGCGCGCCCGGCCGGCAGGCCGGCGTAGCTCGCCGCCAGCGCCTGCAGCAGCAGGTGGTGGCCGTCGGTGACGAACAGCAGCACCAGCGCGGTCGTGATCAGGAAGTTGCCCGGCAGCGTGCCCTGGGTCGCCCTCGTTGGGATCGAAGATCGCCGCCGCTGCGAGGCCCGACTGGAATGCCAGCGTCGTGCCGGCGACGTGCAGCGCGGCGAAGGCGAACCGCGCGGCCGCGCCGAGAAACAGGCCGAGCAGCGCCTCGCCGCCGAGCAGACCGCGCGAGCTCGAGCGGCGCCGCCGGCAGGCCGGCAGGCGCGGGCGCGAGCGGCCCCGCCAGCACGACGCTCACCGCCAGCGCGAGCAGCAGCCGGACCGCGGGCGCCGACGTAGGCTTCGGCGAACCCTGGCATCACCATCAGCGCGCTGCCGGTGCGCACGAAGATCAACAGCAACGCGAACAGATCGCCCGGCGAGCAGCTCGGACAGCATCGCGGCGCCGGGCCCGGACCGGACGGCGTCAGCCGAGCCCGGCGATGTGCTGGAACAGCTCCTCGCCGAAGCCGACCAGGGTCGCGATCATGAACGGCAGCGTCAGCACGATGGTCGAGGAAGATCGCCAGGATCTTGGGCACGAACGAGAGCGTCATCTCCTGCATCTGGGTCAGCGCCTGGAGCAGCGCGATCAGCACGCCGACGACCAGCGCCACGCAGCATGATCGGCGCGCCGATCTTGATCAGCGACGAAGATCGCCTCGCGGGCGACGTCGAGGACCTGCTCCGGGGTCACGTGTGGCGGCGGACCGGCGGATGCGCAGCTCACATCGGCATGCGGATGATTTCCTGGTAGGCGGTGATGATCCGGTCGCGCACCGCGACCACGGTCTGCAGCGTGATCTCCGCGGCGTTGACCGCCTCGACCACCTCCTGCAGGTTGGCGCCGCCGGCGACCGCCTGGACGCACCTGGATCTCGCTCCGGCGCCCGGCGTCGACGGCATCGCTCAGCACCTTCTCGAGCATCGCGCCGAAGCTCGCCGCCGGCGCCTCGGCGCCGGCTGCTGCGGCCGCCTGATTGGGTGTCTGGACGAAGCCCGCCGCGGCGGGGCGCAGGCTGGCGGTCGGGTCGGCCACGGGCGGGCTCCTTGGCAGCGGCGGGCGCGCGAGCCGAGCAGGGTCGTCAGCGCAGCAGGTCGAGGGTTCGCTGGATCATCGAGCGGGCCAGCGTCAGCGCGTTGAGGTTGGCTTCGAACGAGCGCTGGGCCTCGCGCAGGTCCATCATCTCGAGCAGCGGATTGACGTTCGGCATCATCACGTAGCCGTCGGCGTCTGGCGGCCGGATGGCCGGGGTCGTAGCGGAGCGGGAACGGCGTGCCGTCGACGCCGGTGCGGGCGACCCGACCAGCTCGACCCCGAGCTCGCGATCGAGCGCGTTCTCGAAGGTGACCGTCTGGCGGCGATAGGGGCTGCCGCCGGGCGCGGTCGCGGTGGATTCGGCGTTGGCCAGGTTCTGCGCCAGCATCCGCATGCGCACGCCCTGGACCTTCATGCCGGCCGCCGCGATCGTGCATCGCCTGGTTCAGATCCATCTCGATCCTCCTGATCGCCGGCTAGGGCTGGGCGCCCAGGGCGATCCGCATCATGCCGACGTACTTGCGGTAGAGATTGCTGGTCAGCTGGTAGTCGAGCGCGGTCTGGCTGCGCCTGGCCATCTGCTCCTCGAGGATCACGGCGTTGCCGTTAGGCGTGGTCTCGTAGACGCTCTCGGCCGGCTCGCTGGAGAGCCCGATCCGGGCGCGCGTCCCGACCCCGAGATGGTCAGATCGGTGCGGGCGATCTCGAGCCGGCCGGCCTGGCTGGCCGAGCCCTCCGCCAGGCGGGCGAAGTCGGCCGGGCGCAGATCGCGGGGCCGGTAGTCCGGCGTGTCGGCGTTGGCCAGATTCTGGCCAAGGACCACCTCGCGCTCGCCGAGCCAGGCCAGCCGCGCCGACATCAGCTTGAACAAGGGCGCCTGGGTGACCGGCATCCGACGACTTCCGCTGGCGGTCGCGGGCGCAGTCGGCGGTCGAGCCGGCCGCACCGCGCTTGCGAATCGTTGCAGGCTAGGGTTCGCGGGGTTAACAAGCCGTTAAGCGGCGGCCGCCTAGGTTCGCCGGCGCGCCGCCCGCTGCGGGCGACCGCAGGCCGCGGGAGACCAGGATGCTCTATCTGATCCGCAAGCCCGGCGAGGCGGTGATCGTCAACCACTCGATCGAGATCCGCGTGGTCGAGGTGCGGGGCAAGGCGGTCAAGCTCGGCTTCACGTTTCCGCCCGAGGCGACGGTGTTGCGCGAGGAGGTGTTCGAGGCGATCAAGCAGGCCAACCGAGCGGCGCTCGAGGCCGCCCGCGCGCTGCCCGGGGCCGGCGCCGCCGCGCGCGAGCCGCGAATGAGATGAGCTCCGCCTCGCCCGCCCGGGTCGGCCTGATCATGGGCAGTCAGTCCGACTGGTCGACCCTCGAGCATGCCGCCCGGGTGCTCGATGAGCTTGGCGTCGGCCACGAGGATCGGATCGTGTCCGCCCATCGCACGCCCGAGCGCCTGGCCGCCTATGCCACCGGCGCGCGGGCGCGCGGCCTCCAGGTGATCATCGCCGGCGCCGGCGGCGCCGCCCATCTGCCCGGCATGGTCGCTTCGATGACGCCCTTGCCGGTGCTCGGCGTGCCGATCCAGAGCCTGGCGCTTCAGGGCCTGGACAGCCTGCTCTCGATCGTCCAGATGCCCGCCGGCGTGCCGGTCGGCACGCTCGCGATCGGCCGCGCCGGCGCGGTCAACGCGGCGCTGCTGGCGGTCGCGATCCTGGCCTTGCAGGACGAGCGCCTGGCGGCGGCGCTGGGCGACTGGCGCGCCCGTCAGACCGCGGCGGTCGCCGAGCGGCCCGAGGACGACGCCGAGGGCGCGCCGGCGTGAGACTGTCGCCTGGCGCCTGCATCGGCATCGTCGGCGGCGGCCAGCTCGGCCGCATGACCGCGCTGGCGGCGGCCCGGCTCGGCTATCGCTGCCACGTGTTCACGCCCGAGGCGGACAGCCCGGCGGCGCAGGTGACCAATCGGGCAACCGTCGCCGCCTATGACGACCTCGAGGCGCTCGAGCGGTTCGGCCGTGCGGTCGACGTGGTCACGATCGAGTTCGAGAACCTGCCGGTCGAGCCGCTCGCCGGCTCGCCGAGCTGGTGCCGGTGCGACCGGCGCCCGCAGTGCTCGCGATCTGCCAGGATCGCCGGCGCGAGAAGGCGTTTCTCGAACGGATCGAGGTCGCGCTCGCCCCCTGGCGCGCCGTATCCGATGCCGGCGATCTGGCCGCGGCGCAGGCCGGGCTGAAGGGCCCGATCATCCTCAAGACCGCCCGCTTCGGCTACGACGGCAAGGGTCAGCTCGGGCTTGGCCCGGATGAGGACCCGGCCGCCGCCTGGACGCGCTTTGGCGGCGTCGCCGGCGGTCGCCGAGGCGCGGATCGATTTCGCCTGCGAGATCTCGGTGATCACCGCCCGCGACGAGGACGGCGCCGTGGCCGGCTACCCGCCGGTCGAGAACCGGCACGAGCGCCACATCCTGGCCAGGACCGTGGCGCCGGCGCCGATTGCCGCGGCGCTCGCCGAGGAGGCGCAGGCGCTCGCGGCGCGGATCGCGCGCGAGCTCGGGGTGATCGGCCTGCTCGCGGCCGAGATGTTCGTCACCCGCGAGGGGCGGCTCCTGGTCAACGAGCTGGCGCCGCGCCCGCACAATTCCGGCCACTGGACGATCGATGCCTGTGCGGTCAGCCAGTTCGAGCTCTTGGTCCGGGCGATCTGCGGGCTGCCGCTCGGCGACCCCGGCCGCTTTGCCGATGCGGTCATGGACAACCTGTTGGGCGCCGCAGTCGAGGCCTGGCCCGATCTGCTGGCCGAGCCGGACGCGCGCCTGCATCTCTACGGCAAGCGCGAGATCCGCGCCGGGCGCAAGCTTGGCCACGTCACCCGCCTAACCCGCCTCCCCTGACCACGCGATCCGCGCCGGTCGCGAATCCGGGTTTGCGTCCGCGCCGGATATTGATCACATTCGGACGGTGATTTGGACTCCAGTCGCGACCATGGTGCACTCGATCGCCGGGCAGCGCCCGCACCGAGGATGACGATTCGCGACACCCGAGCTGCTTGCGCGGCTGCGCGCTTTGGGCAGCAAGGCCCGGGCCAGGTCGCCGGTGCTGCCGGACACCTCGCCCAGCGCCGAAGAGGCGGTGGCCTTGCTGAGCCTGTCAGAGCGGGAGCTGACCCCTGGCGTGCGCAGCGCGCTCCACCAGCTGATCGAGGAGCTGTTGAGCCTGCGCCGGCAGCTCGGCGCGATGCAGGCACCGGGTCGACGAGCTCGAGCGGCTGGCGGACGAGGATTCGCTGGCGCCGATCCGCAACCGGCGGGCGTTCCTGCGCGATCTCGCCCGGACCATCGGCGACGTCGAGCGCTATGGCACGCCGTACGGCCTGCTCTATTTCGATGTCGACGGTCTGAAAGCGATCAACGACCGGTTCGGCCATGGCGCGGGCGATGCGGCGCTGATCCACGTCGCCGGCGTGCTGACCGCGAACACCCGGCGCTCTGACGTCGTCGGTCGCCTGGGGGGCGACGAGTTCGGCGTGCTTGCTGGCGCGTGCGGACCAGGCGATTGCGCTGCAGAAGGCGCGCGACCTGGCCGAGGCGATCGCCGCCAGCGAGTTCCGCTGGCAGGGCGAAGCGATCCCGCTGAGCGTCGCCTACGGCGCCTATCGCCTGCCGGGCGCAGAAGGACGCCCAGCAGGCGCTCGCGGCCGCCGATCGGGCGATGTATCGCCATAAGCGCAACCGCACGCGGCGCGTGACCTCGGCCCGCCGGCCGGCGCTCGCGGTCGAGCCCGAGGGTCGTCTCGGGGCGGCGCCGCGATCAGGCGATGATGTCGGGTAGGCGATCGCTTTCCAGACGCATGATCCGGTCCCGCAGCGCGAGCTTCTGCTTCTTGAGGCGCTGCAGCTCAAGCTGGTTGCGGTAGCCTTCCCGGATCAGCTCGTTGATCCGCTCGTCCAGCGCCCGATGCGCTGCCCGCAGCTCGGCCAACTTGCGCTCGATTTCCGGCCAGCTGCAACAATTCGGCCATCGTCGACCTGGCGCAGCTTCGGCGACACTCGGCCCTGGTCGTGCTCGGCACGGGTTGCGTAGACATACCAGACCGGCGGTGGCCATACCACTGTCGTCAGACACTCTCGCGTGCCGCGGGCGGCGGGCCGCAGGAGGTGCGATGCGCGTCGGTCTGTTGACGAGCGGAGGCGACTGCGCCGGCCTGAACGCCGTGATCCGCGCGGTGGTCAAGCGGGCGGTGCTGGGCTACGGCTGGCAGGTGCTCGGGATCCGCCAGGCGACCCACGGCCTGCTCAAGCGGCCGGTCGACGCGGTCGAGCTGACCCCCGACAGCACCGCCGGCATCCTGCACCTCGGCGGCACTGTGCTCGGGACCACGAACCAGGGCGACCCGTTCGCCTACCCGGCATCGAACGGCGGCACGGTCGACCGCTCGGAGGAGATCATCGCCGGCTATCACGAGCTCGGGCTCGGCGCGCTGATCGGCATCGGCGGCGACGGCAGCCTCGCGATCCTGCGCCGGCTGGCGCAGCGGGGCGACTGGCGCCTGATCGGCATCCCCAAGACCATCGACAACGACCTTGGCCACACCGAGAGCGCGGTCGGTTTCAGCTCGGCGGTCGCGGTCGCGACCGAGGCGGTCGATCGCCTGCACGTGACCGCCGCCAGCCACTCGCGGGTCATGGTGCTCGAGGTGATGGGTCGTGACGCCGGCCACATCGCGCTGTCGGCGGGCATCGCCGGCGGCGCCGACGTGATCCTGATCCCGGAGATCCCCTACACGCTCGAGGCGGTATGCGCCAAAATCGACGAGCGCCGCCGGCGCGGCCGCAACTTCAGCATCGTGGTGGTCGCGGAATCGGTGCGCGGCCCGGCGGGCGAGACGATCAAGTACAAGGATGCCCACGGCCAGTCGCGCTATGGTGGCGTGGGCGCCACGCTCGCGCACGAGATTGCCCTGCGCACCCAGGCCGAGACCAGGGTAACGGTGCTGGGCCACGTCCAGCGCGGTGGCTCGCCGACTCCGCTCGACCGGGTGCTGGCCTCGGCGTTCGGGGTCTGCGCGGTCGATCTGGTGGCTGCCGGCCGGTTCGACCGGATGGTCGCCTGGCAGAACCGGCAGGTGGTCGACGTGCCGATCGCTGAGGCGGTCGCCCAGTATCAGGCGGTCGACCCGGGCGACGCCCTGGTCCATACCGCGCGCGGCCTCGGCATCGCCTTCGGTGACGGATAGCAGGGGGACCGCGCCATCGCGATCGCGCGCCTGATCGCCGACATCGGCGGCACCAACGCCCGCTTCGCCCTGACCGGCGCTGACGGCCGGCCGACCGCCGTCCGCAAGCTGGCGGTCGCCGACTATCCGGGGCCGGTCGAGGCGGCGCGCGCCTATCTCGCCGGCCGCGAGGTGCCTGAGGCCGTGTTCGCGGTGGCGACGCCGGTGACCTCCGACCAGGTCGCGCTCACCAACTCGCCTTGGGTGTTCTCGATTCGCGACAGCCAGGCCGCCCTCGGCCTGGACCGGCTCGAAGTGATCAACGACTTCACCGCCCAGGCGCTGGCGGTGCCCTGGCTGACCGCCGCTGAGCGGCGCCAGATTGGCGGCGGCGCTGCGGTGCCGGGACATGCGGTCGGAATCATCGGGCCCGGGACCGGGCTTGGAGTCGGCGGCCTGGTGCCGGCCGGCAATCGCTGGCAGCCGCTGCCCGGCGAGGGCGGGCACGTCTCGTTCGCCGCCCACGACGAGATCGAGGCCGCGCTGCTGGCCGGGCTGCAGAAGCGCTTCGGGCATGTGTCCAACGAGCGCCTGCTGTCGGGCCCGGGCCTGGTCAATCTGGCTGTGGGGCTCGCGGCGCTCGAGGGCCAGACGCTCGAGATCGCCGATCCGCTCGAGGTCGTCGAGCGCGCCCGGACCGGCGGCTGCCAGTTCTGCCGCGCGGCGCTGGAGCGCTTCTCGGCGCTGCTCGGGGCGGCGGCGGGCGATCTCGCGCTGACGCTGGGCGCGCGCGGCGGCATCTACATCGGCGGTGGTCTCGCCAAGCGGCTGGGCCCGCTGTTCGACGAGGCGCGCTTCCGCGCAAACTTCGTCGCCAAGGGCCGGCTCGCCTATTTCCTCGAGCCGATCCCGACTTACCTGATCACCCGCAGTGACCCCGGCCTGCTTGGCGCCGCGGCTCTGGCCATGGTGCTCTGAGCCGTCAGATGGACTGGCCGGCCAACCCGTTCTGGGACTATTCGGTCGAGCTTTACCGCCGGCCCGGCGTCGAGGCTGCGTGCCTGGACCTGCAGCGCCGGCACGGGTTGGACGTCAATCTGGTGCTGCTGTGCTGCTGGCAGGCGAGCCTTGGCGGTCGCCTGGACCGAACCCTGCTCGCCGGCGCCGGCGAGGTGGTGGCCAGCTGGCAGGCGGAGGTGGTGCGGCCGCTCCGGGCCCTGCGGCGCCGGCTCAAGGCCAGGCTCGCCGATCCCGAGCCCGGCAGCGTGGTCGAGCGCTGGCCTGGGATCGCCTCGGAGTTCCGTGAGCGGGCGCTGGCGCTCGAGATCGCGGGCGAGCATCTGGCCCAGCTGGGTCTAGGCCAGGCGCTCTCGGGGTTTTTGGCCAGCGCGCCGCCGGGGGTCGCGCTCGCCGGCGCCAATCTGGACGCCTGTGGGTCGTTCGACGGTCGCGACCGCCACGCCCTGCGGACATTGCTGGCCAGCGCCTTTCCCGAGGCGGCGCCGGCCGAGCTCGAAACGAGCCTCGCCTGGCTCGAGGGCTGAGGGCGGGGCGCGGCGGACCGCCCTCCGAGGCATTCCTCTAATGTCATGAAAATGCCACGCTTTTCCGATACTGCTGAAAGATTTCTCGCAATTTCGCTGGCGCCGTGGCGACCGAAGCTCTACTATCATAGAGGCATCAGGGACCCTAGCCGGAGGATGGCAAAGGATGACCATGCACGACTACGTGGAGAGCCTGCGCAGCAAGCATGCCTATCTCGAGCAGGAGATCGATGACGAGCTGCATCGACCGCTCCCGGATCAGTCGGTCCTGACGCGCCTGAAGCGCGAGAAACTGCGGATCAAGGACGAAATCGTCCGCGTCGGCCGCAATGGTGATGGTGTAGCATCGGCCAACGCGGAATTGCACTGACCTCCCGCATCGGCCTGCGGCGGGCCTGAAGTGGCGCCGCGCTGATCACGCCGCTCCTCGGTGCGCCCCGGGAGCGGCGTTTGCGTCAGCGTCGCTGACCGGCTGGCTCCAGCAGGCCGCGAGCCGCCAGATTGCGCAGCAACGCACCGGTTCCGAAGGTCCAGGGCGCAATCTGATCGCAATGGTTGACTCGGTTGACCAGGGTGCCGAGCTCGGGGCAAGCGATCAGCACGAGATCGCCCGGCTTGTGGGTGAAGCCGCCGCCCTGCCGGTCGCGATCCTGGATCGGCGCGAACATCGTGCCGCAGTACAGCATCAGGCCGTCCGGATACTGGTGATGGGCGCCGATCGTCTGCCCGACCAGATCGGTGACATCCCGGCTGATCTGGCTCATCGAGCTGCTGCCCTTAAGTTCGAAATCATCCTTGCCGCTGACCCGGAGGCTGATCGTCGCCGCGCGCAGCTGCTCAAGCCCGAAGCGCTCGTCGAGCAGGCGCAGGAACGGCCCGATCGCCGCCGAGGCATTGTTGTCCTTGGCCTTGCCGAGCAGCAGCGCGCTGCGCCCTTCGACGTCGCGAAGGTTGACGTCGTTGCCGAGCGTCGCGCCGACGATCTGGCCGCGGGCATTGACCGCGAGCACGAGCTCAGGCTCCGGGTTGTTCCAGGCCGAATCCGGGGCGACGCCGATCTCGCTGCCGGTGCCGACCGCCGCCATCGGCGGGCATTTGGTGAAGATCTCGGCATCCTTGCCGATCCCGACCTCGAGGTACTGCGACCAGGCGCGCTCGGCGAGCAGATGGTCTTTGAGGCGCTGGGCGGCCTTTGACCCCGGGCGGATCTTGGACAGATCGGTGCCGATCAGATCGGTGATGCTGCGCCGGATCGCCTCGGCCTTGCCGGCATCGCCGCGCGCCTGCTCCTCGATCACCCGCTCGAGCAGGCTGGTCGCGAAGGTCACCCCGCTCGCCTTGATCGCCTGCAGATCGCAAGGCGCCAGGAAATACGGCCGGCCAGGGTCGCGCCGGTCGTAGGCGCTGTTGGCCAGGATTTCGGCCAGGCTGCCGAGCCGCTCGCCGCCCGCGTGGGCGAGCGCCAGCGGATCCTCGGCATTCAAGAACTCGCTCACGGTCGGCGCGCTGCGGCCGAGATCGAAGACCGCATCGTCGCGAATCGCGACCGGGCTCGGCCCCGGGACCGCGCCCGGCAGCCAGGCCCGCCCGACCAGCGTGCCGGCCATCCCGTCCGCCGGCAGGCTTGCCGCCGGCGTCAAATGTTCGTGCATTTCGGCCTCCCTTGCGCCCTAGCCGGTTCATTGCTCGCGAGGCACGAGCAGTTCGAGGGTCGGAAAATAGCTCCGATAGCGCCTGGCATCGCGCGTCAGCAGTCTGTAACCGCAGACCGCCGCGCGCGCATAATCTAAAAATCCGGCAGCGGCGACCTGCGGACGCTGTCGACCAGCACCGGCGTCACCTGGAGCCCCCGTCCTCGTCCAGATCCTCCCAGTCGCCGCGCGTCAGCGCCATGATCTCATCGGTCGTCATCCGCACCGTGCCGCTCCCCCGCAGCAAACGGACCGCCCGCTGACCCCGGCTCTCGCCTTTTGGCGCCTTCGACCGGACGATCCGGACCGTATCACCATCACATTCGAACTCGATTTCGGTGCCCGGCAGAAAGCCGGCCTGCTCCCGGATCGCGACTGGGATCGTGACCTGACCTTTCGACGTGACCTTGATTGGCACGCTCCCCGTTTCTTACTTTCTAAAGCCCGGCCGTCAACGCCGGACGCATCAAGGTCAGAGCGCCCGGGCGTGCGCGCGGAGAACGTGTTTTTGGATTTTGCCGGTCGAGGTCTTGGGCAACTCGGCGAACACGATCGTCTTCGGGCATTTGAAATGAGCGAGGAGGCCGCGGCAATGGGCGGTCAGCTCGTCGGCCGTGGCTTGCGCGCCGTCCTTGAGCATGACGAACGCGCAGGGGCTTTCGCCCCACTTCGGATCGGGACGCGCGACCACCGCCGCTTCGAGCACCGCCGGATGGCGGTAGAGCGCGCCCTCGACCTCGATCGAGGAAATGTTCTCGCCGCCCGAGATGATGATGTCCTTGGCCCGGTCCCGGACCTCGCAGTAGCCATCGGCGTGCATCACCGCGAGGTCGCCGGTGTGGTACCAGCCACCGCGAAAGGCCTCGCCGGTCGCCTCGGGGTTCTTCAGATAACCCTTCATCACCGTGTTGCCGGCGAGCATGATCTCGCCGATCGTGGCGCCGTCCCGCGGCACCGGCTGCAGGGTCTCGGGGTCGAGCACGGCCAGCTCCTCGAGGTTCGGGTAGCGCACGCCTTGGCGCGCCCGCAGCGCCGCCCGCTCCGGCTCGGGCAACCCGTCCCACGCCTCCTGCCAGGCGCAGACCGAGGCCGGCCCATAGCACTCGGTTAGCCCATAGAGATGGATCATGTCGATGCCGAGCCCGGCCATCCTCTGCAGCACCGCGGCCGGCGGCGCCGCTCCGCCGGTCATCGCCTGGACCCGGTGCGCGAACGGCCGGCGGACCGCGTCCGGCGCGTTGGCAATCAGGTTCATCACGATCGGCGCGCCGCACAGGTGGCTCACCTTGTGCTCGGTGATCGCCGCGTAGATCGCCGCCGCATCGACCCGGCGCAGGCAGATGTGGGTCCCCGCCTGCAGCGTCACGGCCCAGGTGAAGGTCCAGCCGTTGCAGTGGAACATCGGCAAGGTCCAGAGGAAGACCGGGTGCGGGCCGACCTCGTTCGCGAGCGCCTGGCCGATCGCCGCCAGGTACGCTCCCCGGTGGTGCACGACCACGCCCTTGGGCTGCCCGGTCGTCCCCGAGGTGTAGTTGAGCCCGATCGCCTGCCACTCGTCGGCGGGCCACAGCGGCTCGAACCCTTCGTCGCCCTCGGACAGCAGCTCCTCGTAAGTGAGCTCGCCCAGCCGCTCGCCCGGTCCCCGGTCCTGCCGGTCGACCACGTCGACCACCAGCGGCTGCGGCCGGACTTTTGCCAGCGCTTGCTTGACCGTGGGCGCGAACTCGGGGTCGGTCAGCAGCACCTTGGCCTGCCCGTGCCCGAGGATATAGGCGATCGTCTCCGCCTCGAGGCGGAAGTTGAGGCTGCTCAGCACCGCGCCGGCCATCGGCACGCCGAAGTGCGCCTCCAGCATCGCCGGCACGTTCGGCAGCATGACCGCAACCGTCTCGCCGGGGCTCACGCCGCGCCCGGCGAGTGCCCCTGCGAGGCGCCGGGCGCGCGCCCGGAAGGCGGCATAGCTCGCGCGCATGTCGCCGTGGACCCAGGCGGTCCGGTCCGGCCAGACGTCGGCCGCGCGCTCGATGAAGCTGATCGGCGACAGCGGCGTGAAGTTCGCGGCGTTGCGCTCCAGCCCCTGCTCGTAGGCGGAGCTCTGCGGATGCCCGGCCCGTCTCACCTTGGTCTCCGTTTTTGCCGGGTTCAAGGTAGCACGAGCCGGGGGCCGGCGGGAACGCTCAGCCGCGCCGCACCGTCTGGTACTTGCTGGCGTAGTGCTTGCCGAGGCGCTTCCTGGTCTGCTCGGCGAGCTTCGGATTGGCCTTCGCCGCGGGTGCTGGCTTGCGGTCATCCGGCGGCGGCGGCGGACCGGCCTTTGGCGACCTGCCGGGCGTGCGCTGCTTCATGGCTCGAGCTGGGGCCCGGGCTCCGCCGCCTTCGGCGACACCCGCTTGAGGAATTCCCAGACCGGCAGCGCGGTCAGGCCGCCGATCATGCCCGCGACGTAGCTCGGCAGGGCAAACCCCAACACGTTCGCCCAGATCAGCCCGACCAGGAAACTGATCGCGAGCATCGCGACCACCGTGATCACCAGCCTCTGCCAGAACGGCATTTCTCCACCCCCGCTCGCGTCCCGCCGCCCCTTTCCACCGACGAGCGGGCCCCGCCATCTGGCAGCCGTCCAGCGCCACGGCCAAGTGCTGCAGCCGTTTGGTACCGCGGCCCCGGTGGGATCGCGCCCCTCACGCGTGATCCGGCCCCGTGGAGTTCCCGGAACTCACCGCAAGCCGCACGACGTTACGATCTCCCTGGCCGAGATCAAAGCTCGATCAGCAGCTTGAAGCCGCCCCAGATCATGCGCTTACCATCGAAGGGCATGGATTTGGGATCGAAGTTGGCGATCCGGGGATCCTTCATGACCTGCTCGTTGACGCGGTCGCGATGCTCGCGCGATTCGTAGACGATCCACGCGAACACCACCGTCTCGTCGGGTTCGAGCTTGACGCTCTGCGGGAACGATGTGACCTCACCCGGCTTCACGTCGTCGGCGACGCACTCGATGTACTCGAGCGCACCGTGCTCGCGCCAGACCCGGCCTGCCTCTTCGGCCATGCGGCGGTAGGCCTCGAGGTTCGCTTTCGGTACAGGAACCAGGAAGCCATCGACATACTTGCCCATAGGGAACCGCCTCCTCGCCCGTCGGCTCTTGCTGGCTAGGATCGGATGCCTCATCCCGGACGCCGCTCGACGCTGCGGTCGGGTTCCTCGTGAGCTAGGCTGGCGGCTCCGGGTGTCAAGAAGATCTTGGCCCGGACTCCAGGACGCCGCTGCGTCTTTTGCTGGGCCGTTGGCTTCTGCTCGGCAGGCAACTCGCAGGGGGGCCATGAGCATGCAGCTGAACGAGATCGTGGTGACCTCGGCGCGGGTGGCCGAATCGAGTGGGCGGCTGGCGAAGGTCGGCCATCTCGCGGCGTGCCTGCGGCATGCCGGGCCGGAGGCGGCGCGGATTACGGTCGCGTTGTTGACCGGTGTGCCGCGGCAGGGGCGGATCGGGATCGGTTTTGCCCAGCTGCGCCAGGCGCGGGCGCAGCCGGCAGCGGCCGAGCCTACCTTGACCCTTGGCGAGGTCGATGCCGCGTTGGAGCGGCTGCTGGCGGTCAAAGGCAAAGGGGCGACCGCCGAACGTCTGCGCTTGCTGAAGGAAATATTCGGGCGGGCGACCGAGGGCGAGCAGGATTTTCTGGTGCGGCTGCTGGTCGGCGAACTGCGCCAGGGCGCGCTCGAGGGGGTGATGGTCGAGGGCGTCGCCAAGGCGGCAGGGTTGCCGGCCGTCGATGTCCGCAGGGCGGTGATGCTGGCGGGCGATCTCGGGGTCGTCGCCGAGGCGGCGCTCGGCGACGGGGCGGCCGGGCTCGCGCGCTTTGCGATCCAACTGTTCCGACCGGTGCAGCCCATGCTGGCGCAGCCCGCGGAGGACGCGGAAGATGCGCTGGCGCGGCTCGGCGAGGCGGCGTTCGAGTGGAAGCTCGATGGCGCGCGGGTGCAGGTCCACAAAGGCGGCGACGAGGTCCGCGTGTTCACCCGCAAGCTCAACGAGGTGACCGGCGCGGTGCCGGAGATCGTCGAGGTCGTCCGAGCGTTGCCAGCGCCTGAGCTGATCATCGACGGCGAGGCGATCGCGCTCCGGCCGGACGGGCGGCCGCAGCCGTTCCAGATCACGATGCGCCGGTTCGGGCGCAAGCTCGACGTCGAGGCGATGCGCGTGCAGCTGCCGCTGCGCTGCTTTTTCTTTGATGCGCTGGCGCTTGGGGGCCAGACGCTCCTCGACCGGCCCGGGCGCGAGCGGGTCGCAGCGCTCGATGCCGAGTTGCCGGGCGAATTGCGTATCCCGCGGCTGGTCACCGACCGCCTCGAAGTCGCAGAAGAGTTCGTCAAGGGCGCTATCGAGTTGGGGCACGAGGGAGCCATGGCCAAAGCGCTCGATGCGCCGTACGAGGCCGGGCGCCGGGGGGCCGGCTGGCTCAAGATCAAGCAGGCACACACGCTCGATCTGGTGATTCTGGCCGCGGAATGGGGTCACGGCCGGAGGCGCGGCTTTCTCTCCAACCTGCACCTTGGCGCCTATAACCCGGCGGCGAACGGTTTTGTCATGTTGGGCAAAACCTTCAAGGGCCTGACCGACCAGATGCTCGCCTGGCAGACCGAGCGGCTGCTGGCGCTCGAGATCGGGCGTGACGCCGCTACGGTCTACGTCCGGCCGGAGCTGGTCGTCGAGATCGTCTACAATGACCTGCAGGTGAGCCCGCACTATCCGGGCGGCCTGGCGCTCCGGTTCGCGCGGGTCAAGGCATATCGCGCCGACAAGCGGGCCGAGGACGCGGACACGATCGAGACCGTGCGCGCGCTGTTCGCGCGCCAGGGCGGCACCGGCTAGTTGTTGTTTCCACGAACGTTGTTCAGGTGAACGAGCATTGGGGCTCCCTCCTGTTGGAGCGTGACCGGTCCGGCGGGGCGGCGCAAGGACGCTGCGCGCCGGCTGGCGCCGGTCGCCTGCGGCGCTCCTGGCACCGCCCCGTCGCACCGGTCGGGGGTGATGACAGGTCGGGACGGAGGAACGATGTCCTCGGTCGAACCGAGGAACGCCGCTTGGCGCAGACGGCTGACCGGCGGCTGGTGGGCCAGGGCGGCGTGCGGCCGGGCGGTGTTGTCATGGTCGAGCCAAGGCATCAGCGCGGCGGCGCGCTCGCGCGAGGTCGCAAAGGGGCGCGCATAGGCCCATTCGCGCAGGCTGGTCTGGATGAAGCGCTCGGCCTTGCCGTGGGTGCGCGGCGTGTACGGCCGGGTGCGGAGGTGACGCAACGCGAGCCCGCCGCAGGCCTGGCCCCAGGGGCGGCTTCGGGAGGCCGAACCGTTGTCGGTCATGACCCGCTCGACCGTGATGCCCTGGCGCGCGAACCAGCCGAGCGCGCGCTCCAGGAACGGCACGGCGCTGGTCTTGCGCTCGTCGGCGAGGACCTCGCTGCAGGCCAGGCGCGAGGCGTCGTCGATGCAGACGTGCACGGCCTCCCAGCCGGCGCCGCGCTTGCTGTCGCGCCGGTCGCCGGTGATCCGATGGCCGATCGCCGCGATCCGCCCGAGCTTCTTGGTGTCGATGTGGATCAGCTCGCCCGGCCGTTCGCGCTGATACCGCACAACCGGCGGTTTGGGCTCGAGGGCGCTCAGCCTGCCCAGCCCGAGACGGCGCAGAATGCCGCCGACCGTTGAGACCGGCATGGCCAGCTGGCGCGCGATCGCCGGGCCGCTCAGGCGCTGCCGCCGCCGGCGCTCGATCTCGGCCACGCGCCCGTCCGACACCTGGCGCGGACGCTGCTGCGGCGCCGAGCTGCGGTCGATCAGCGCCGCCGTCCCGCCCTCCCGATAGCGCGCGAGCCAGCGGTAAGCCTGGCGTTGCGTACAGTCCTGCAGCGCCGGCGGCCGACCCCACCGTCCAGCCGTGCTCGATCACCCGCCGTACCAGCAGGAGTCGACCTTGCGGCATCAAACGCGCATTCTTATGCATGTTCATCCGGGTGATCTCCCGATCAGCGCTGGCAGTGTCGCAACCAACAGCCTGACCGGGCTTCCCCGGATGAACAACCTTCATAGCAACCACAGCTAGCACGCACTGCCGCTACAACGTTTTGGCCGGGTACTCGCAGAGATCGCGGACCACGCATTGCGGGCACTTAGGCTTGCGTGCGACGCACACGTAACGGCCGTGCAGGATCAGCCAGTGATGAGCGTGGTGCGCGTAGGCTTCCGGCACGGTCGCCTCAAGCCCGCGCTCGACCTCGAGCGGCGTCTTGCCCGGAGCGAGCCCGGTTCGGTTGGCGACCCGGAAGACGTGGGTGTCGACCGCGATCGTCGGTTGCCCAAAGGCCGAGTTGAGGACCACGTTCGCCGTCTTGCGGCCGACCCCGGGCAACGCCTCGAGCGCGTCGCGCTCGGCAGGCACCTGACTGCCGTGCTGTTCGATCAGCGCCCGGCTCATCGCGATGATCGCCTTGGCCTTGTTGTTGAACAGGCCGATCGTCTTGATGTACTGGCGCAGCCGGTCCTCGCCGAGCGCCAGCATCTTGTCCGGCGTGTCGGCAACCTTGAACAGCTCCGTGGTCGCCTTGTTGACGCCGACGTCGGTCGCCTGCGCCGAGAGGATCACCGCGACCAGCAGCGTGTAGGGGTCGACATAGGTGAGCTCGGTCGCAGGCGCCGGATTGGCCGCCGCGAGCTTCGCAAAGAACTGGCCAACCTGGCGTGGCGTCATCGCCCGGGCCCCGGCCCACGCCGCGATCGGCTCGCTGGCATGCGCCTACGGACCGCTCTATACCTGCGTCCATGACCAACGTCAGCCTTGCCGCCGACGCGTCGCCCGAGCTGCCGGCAGCGCCCCGGTTCGACGCGATCCTCTACCCGCATCGCTCGCTGCCGCCGCTCGGATTTGCCGTGCTGATGGCCGCGGTGGTCGCGGTCAGCGCGGCGCTCGGTGCCGGCTTCGTCCTGATCGGTGCCTGGCCGGTGACCGGCTTCTTCGGTCTCGACGTCCTGCTCTTGTTCCTGGCGTTCCGCTGGAACTACCGCCAGGCGCGCCGCGCCGAGCTGATCCGGCTCGATCATGACGGCTTGACCGTGCGCCGGATCGAGCCCGACGGCCATCAGCGCGAATGGCGCTTTGAGTCCTATTGGGTGCAGGTCGGATTCGACGATCCGCCGCGCTACGACAGCCAGCTGACGTTGAGCTCTCATGGCAGGCATCTGGTGCTGGGCGCGTTCCTGACCGTGGCCGAACGGCTCGAGGTCGCACGGGCGCTGAAGGCGGCATTGCGGGCGCATCGGGCCGCAGGGGGGGACTAGCGCAGCCGGTCCCGAAGCGCCTTGAGGCCGGCCTGATAGATCCCGCTGATCACCTCGACCGCCTTCGCGTCCGGCGCGCCGCTGGCCGCGAACTCGCCGCTCCAGGTGATCATCGAGCCGCTGCCCATGCCCATGACCGCGAGCGTCGAGACGTAGTCGCTGACCGGCAGGGGGCTGTCGACGATCACGTAGGTGTAGGACATGCCTTCCTCGGAGTATTGCACGCGCTTCTCGACCAGGATGCCGCCGTCGACCGTGGTCAGCTTGCGCATGGCGGCGCCGTTCTGCTCGCTTTCCGCGCACTGCCCGACCACCGGATGCCATTCGGCGATCGAGCAGAAGTCGCCGATCGTCGCCCAGACCCGCTCGGGCGGCGCCGCGACCTCGACCGACTGGCTCACTTCGAGCGCGGCGGCCGGGTTCGCGAGCAGGGCCGCGACGAGCCCAAGGAGCATCGATCGACTGGTCATGAGGCCTCCCGGCGGTCGGATCGGGCGTGGGTTCGGGAATGCCGCCGCCCGGTTGGGTTCGGCCGAGTATGCCCAAGCCGGAGCCAGGATCAATCGCGTTCGCGCCGCGCGGCATCGACAGCCGGGCCGCGGGCGCCCACCATAGGCCGATGGTGACGCCCAGCGACCTCGAGCCTGCCGGCCGAGCCAGTTGGCGCGACCGGTTCAGAGCCAGCCGGCCGGAGGTCTCGGCATGGTGGGCCTGGCTCAGCGGTCGCCTGCCCGAACTCAGCCTGCTCCTCAGCGTCTTGGTCGTGATCGGTGGCATCTGGCTGTTCCTGGGCATCGCCGAGGAGATGCAGGAAGGCGAGCTGGAGCAGATCGATCGCAACCTCCTGCTGCTGTTTCGCAACCCCGCCGACCTCTCGGACCCGCGCGGCCCGCCTCGGCTCGAAGAGGCGATGCGCGATCTGACCGCGCTCGGCAGCACCGTCGTGCTGACGCTGATCACGCTGGCGGTCGCGGGCTATCTGGAGCTCGCACGCAAGCGCCGGGCGGCGCTGTTCCTGCTGGCAGCGATCGGCGGCGGCGTGGCGATCAGCTTAGCGCTCAAAGCCGGCTTCGAGCGCCCGCGGCCGGCGCTCGTGACGCATGAGGCGCGGGTGTTCTCAGCGAGCTTTCCATCCGCCCACTCGATGATGGCGGCGGTCGTCTATCTGACCCTCGGCACGCTGCTCGCACGCGTCCAGCCGCGGCGGCGGCTCAAGATCTACCTGATCGCGCTCCCGATCCTGGTCGCCTTCGCGGTCGGGGTCAGCCGCATCTACCTTGGCGTGCACTGGCCGAGCGACGTGCTCGCGGGCTGGGCGCTTGGCGCGAGCTGGGCGGTGCTGTGCTGGGTCGTGGTGCTCTGGCTGCAGCGCCGGGGCCGGGTGGAGCGGCCGGACGAGCTCGAGTAACGTCATGCCGGCGCGTTCCCTCTGGCTGCAGCCGTCCGGCCGGCTCGAGGCGGTCGTGGCGATCGCCGATCTTCAAGCCATGACGGCCGCGGCGCTCCTGCCGGCCGGGCTCGAGCTTCTGCCGCAGACCGCCGCGCCCGCCGGACGCCATCCGCTGGTCCTGCTGCTCGGGGAGCACAGCCGCGTCGGCCTGCAAGGGCTGCCCTGCGGGCTCCGCTACCGAGAGCTCGCGCTCGCGCTGCCGTTCGTCCGGCCGCGAGCAGGACCGCGGGGTCCGTTCTGCCACCTGCCGCTCCTGCTGCTCGATCGGGCGCTGCCGACCTGGCTCGGCCGCTGGATCTATGGCTTTGCCAAGCGCCGCGCCCTGATCCGGCGGACGGCCGACAGCTTCGAGGCCATCGACCGGACGGACTGGGCGCCACTGCTGTCGGTACGCATCCGGCGGCTCGCCGCCGCCGTGGATCTGGGCCCCGCCCGCAGCCTGCTCGAACAGCCGCTGATCAACCGCGGCCGCGGTGCTCGCTGGCGGTATGCCCGCTTCGATTTCGGCCTCGAGCGGGCGCGGCTCGCGGCGGCCGAGGCCGATATCGTGGTTCATCCGGAACTGGCAGGGGGGCTGCCGGCCGGGCCGCTCCGGGTCGAGCGCGCGATCCGGCTCGATATCGCCTGGACGCTCCGCCGCCTGCGGCCGCGCGAGGTCGGCGTCAATGATTGCGCCGGTTCTCGCCCAGATCCCAGAACAGGCCGGTCATGATCAACAGCCCCTCGCGCAGGATCGCTGGCAGCGCGTGCTCGTTCGGCGCGTGCTGGCCGCAGCCGCGGTAGGAGTGGGGCACCCAGATCGTCGGCAGGCCCAGAACCTCCGCGAAGCAGTCGTTGGGCAGCGAGCCGCCGAGGTTCGGCAGCACGACCGGCGGCCGGCCGGTGGTCCGCTCAAGCGAGCGCCGGGCAAAGCCGACCCAGCGGTGCTCGGGGTCGGTGCGGCTGGCGCGCATGATCGCAACCGCAGCCGGCCGGACCTCGACCTCGGCCAGCCCGGCCGCGTCCAGCGCGATCCGGATCGCGGGCAGGAACGACTCGGGCTCGGTGTCGACGGTGAAGCGGAGCTGGCAATGCGCCGCGGCGCGCGGTGGGATCGCGTTGACCGGGTTGTCCGGGTTGCCGGCGGTCCAGGCCAGGACCTCGAAGCTGTTCCAGCCGAACACCTTCTCGGCCGGGGCCAGGCCGGGTTCGCCCCAGTCGGGGTCGATCTCGGGGGCGCCCGGGTCGGCGGTCATGGTCAGGTCGGCCAGCGACCTCCTGACCGACGATGGCAGCGCGCGCGGCTTCAGCTCGGGCAGCCGGATCGCCCCGGTGCTGGTGACGATGGTCGCGATCGCATGCGCGAGCCGGACCGCAGGATTGGCCAGCAGGCCGCCCCAGTTGCCGGAATGCTGACCCGCCTCGCGCAGATCGACGATCAGATCGAAGTTCAGCGCGCCGCGGTTGCCAAGGAAGATGGTCGGCTGGTCGGGCGCCAGACGCGGGCCGTCGGAGGCCAGCAGCAGATCGGCGGCGAGCTGCGTCTGATGGTTCTCGCAGATCTCGCGCAGCCCCGGCGAGCCGATCTCTTCGCTGGTCTCGATCAGCACCTTGACGTTGAAACCGAGGTGCTGGCGTTCGGCGATCGCGATGCCGAGCGCGGCCAGGTTGATCGCGTGCTGACCCTTGTTGTCGGCGACGCCGCGGCCGTAGATCCGCCCCTCACGCTCGGTCAGTTCCCAGGGCGAGAGCCCCTCGGCCCAGGCATCATCGAGGCCGCGAACCACGTCGCCATGGCCGTAAACCAGCACGGTTGGCAGGTCGGGATCTTCGATCCGCTCCGCGAGCAGCAGCGGGCCGCCGGGCGCCGGGTTGACCAGCACCTGGCAGACGAAGCCCATGTGCTCGAGCGCCGGCCGGAGATGGTCGGTCAGATAGGCCGCGAGATGGGGAATGCCTTGGGCCGTCTGGCTCGCGCTCGGCACCTGCACCAGGTACCCTAGCGCAGCCAGAAACGCGCCGCTGTCGTAGTGGCGGGCGGCGCGGTCGAGGGCGGCTTGACGGCTCATCACACAGCCTCGCGGCGGAGCGGGGATCACGGACCTGGCCTTGACCTATTCTAGCGGGGCGCAATGACAAGCGGATGGCGGGAATGTGAAATTGCGGCAACGTTCGCCTGCGGCCTTGGCGGCCGGCAGCACCCGGACGCGATGGGCCGGGAGCACCACACGAGGGACCACTAGGCGCTACCATAGGCTCATCCGACGAAGCCGGATCGGCTAAGCTCGCGCCTTGATCAGGAGGGAGGGATAGCGATGGCGGCTTTCGCGCTGCGCGGCTTCAACCACACCGGCGTGATCGTGACCGATCTCGATCGCGCGATCGGCTTCTTTCGCGACCTGCTGAGCTTCGAGGTGCTCTCGCGGGCGCCGCGCGACCCGGCCCTGATCGGCCGCATGACCGGGCTGCCGCAGCCCGAGGTCGAGATCGCCTATTTGCAGGGGCCGGGCCATCGGGTGGAGCTGATCCGCTACGGCAGCGATGGCCTGCGCGGCTCCGATCAGCCGAAGGTCTATGATGACGGGAGCGCCCACATCGCGCTCGACGTCGACGATGTTCCGGCCGCGGTCGAGGCGGCGGCCGCCCATGGTCTGGAGCCGGTCGGCGAGATCATCGCGATCGACGCCGGGCCGAACCGGGGCCGCAAGGTGGTCTATCTCTCGAGCGCCTACGGCCTGTTGATCGAGTTCATCGAGGCCCGCTGATGGCCCGGATCATCGATCTCTCGATGCCAATCGTGGACCACTTCCGCTGGCCGGTCGAGCGCCGCCTCAACAGCGATCACGCCAGGGGCGACCTGTTCCAGGTGACCTGGCAGGGCTTCGCAGTCCACGGCTTCACCCACATGGACAGCCCGCGCCACTTCTTTGCGGACGGCAGGACCACGAGCGACATCCCGCTCGAGACTACGGTCGGCGAGGCGGCGGTGGTCGACCTCACGCCGGTCGAGCCGAACCAGGCGATCACGGCCGAGCGCCTGGCCGCCGCCGCCAGCCACGTCGAGCGGGGCGAGATTGTAGTGCTGCGTAGCTGCTGGGAGCAGCAGAGATCGCCGAAGACGCCGGAGTTCTGGACCGAGGCGCCCTACGTCGCGCGCGATGCAGCCGAGTGGCTACTGGCGCGAAAGCCCCGGGCGGTCGCGTTCGACTTCCCGCAGGACTACACGATCCGGCTTCTGCTCAAGGGAGAAATCCGGCCGGTTGAAGAGCACGTGACCCACGACGTGCTGCTCCGGAACGGGGTGATCCTGATCGAGTATCTCTCGAACACCGCGGCGCTTGCCAGCCTGCGCACCTTCCTGTGCTGCCTGCCACTCAAGCTGCCGGAAGCCGACGGCGCGCCGGCGCGGGTGATCGCAATCGAGGACCGGTAGCGCCGGCCTGGGCTCAGCTGGCATCCGCGGCCCGGATCTTGGTCCGCCCGAGACCCCGCAGCACGGCGTTGCGACCGGCGCGCAGGACCGGGTACAGCACCCGGGCGAGGGCCGGCGAACGGAAGATCAGGGCGTTGAACCGATTGAATGCATCCGAGCCGCTGCTGAGCAGGGCCAGCGCGTGGATGCAGTCGGCGCCATGGTAGTAGCGGCCGCCCATCTTGAGCACCATGCCCTCGTCGAGATCGAGGCCGGCGCGGACCATCTCGTCGACCAGCGGCCCACCCTCGCGCGCGTTGACCAGATGCAGCTTGCCGATCGTCTCGCGCAAGCGCAGATAGCAGACGTAGCGGCTGCAGAACGGGCACTGGCCGTCGTAGACGAGCCAAGCCTCCTGGTTGGCGCCGCCGCCCTTTTGATCCGGCTCGGGCGCCGTCATCTGGCCCGCACGCCTGGCCGCATCGCTCAGGCGGTTCCCGCGCTCTGCCGCCACAGGAGCGGGCGGGCGCCGAGCAGCTCGAACAACCGCGTCCACGGGATAAAGATGGCGTATAGCGCCATCCATTCCGGGAACGGCGCACTCAGCATCAGGATGTTGGCGATGTGGAAACCGAAGCCCACCGGCACGTAAATCCATCGCAGCCGGGGAAAGATCACAGCCAGCGCGAAGGTCGACTGGAAAATGATCACGACGTACTGACTGAGCAGCACCAAGGTGTGATGTTGCGAGAACCACATGCCGAGCAAGGTGCCCTTACTCAGGCTGTCCTGAATCAAATAATATTGGAGCGTGTAGCCGTTCAACCAGTCGAGACCACCCTCGAACACCAGTTTGCTCAGTACTGCCGACAGATAGATCAGGACGAACATCCACTGGAACAGCCGGATCGGCCAGCCGGCCATCGGCCCCTCGGCGGCGACCGGCTGGCCACGGCGGCGGCGCAGCAGCGCATCGACCGAGAGCGCATGCCCCGAAGGCGCGAACGCCAGGACCAGCAACGCGATGAACAGCGGCGCCTGGGTGTGATGGAAGTCGCCGAACGAATAGACGAACGCGACCAAGAAGATGTTGCCGAGCGCAAAGACCAGGAGGCTGGTCCGGGTCGCCAACCCGATCAGGGCCAGCACGCCGGCTACGGCGGTGAGGTAGTAGGCCACCACCAGGAGGTCCATATCCGGGCGCTCCACACCCAGCAAAAGCAGGAAAGGGCGCAACGCCGTGATCGGGTTGTACAGTTCGTCGGGCAACGCCGTCAGCTGCTTGAGACTGCTGAACGAACCCAGCCAGCGGCGAGAACAGGTAAAGCTGGACCGCGACCGCGAAGATGCGGACCATCGCGAGATCAACATACGGCGCCGGACGAAACCAGTACTGTTCCCACCAAGTCGACCTCATGATGGCCCTCCGAACCTCGCGGTCTCAGTGGCGGGGATCGAGGCGCGATCGACACCGACCTCGCGAGGCGCCGCCCCGACGCCCTCCCGCGTGACCACGACCGACCTATCCTCGATCTGCAATTCGACGAACTTGACGTCATTCTTCTTGGCGAATAGGTCCAGGAACAGCGGCGTCAGCTCCGGGTCATCCTTGCCCTTGAATGTCCGGAAAAGCGTGGTCGAGCGCAGCCAATGCTTGATTGACCAGGCGCGCCGCGCCGCAGGCTCGGTCGGCGGCTCCCGGTTTCGCTGCAACCGGGCTCGCTGCGGCTGACATTGCTGCGGCCGGCAGGGCTGTCGCCGTCGCCGCTGCGGCGGTTATCACGGCGGCTGAATTCCAGGTTCTTCAGGTCCCGCGCCCACTTTTCGTGCATCCACAGGTTCACACCGATCGCTTGCCTGGTCAGCTCGACCTTGGCGCCATCGCTGGTGATCCCATAGATCACGTGGCGGGCGGGAACCCGCTCGCCTTCCTGATGGCTCGTCGAATACATCGGGTAATCAATGAAGGGCCAGGCCCACTTGCCCGATCTGGTCACAACCGCGAGAAACTGGAGACCAAGGACCAAGACAATCACGGCCGTGGCGAACTTCATCTGGAAACTGTCGGCCATCTTGCTCTCCGTGAGCAGGCGTTCCAGGCGACAGGATAGTACGGCCGGATCGGGTCCGGCGCAACCCCGCTATCGACGGCGCGCGACCGCGAAGCGTGACCTAGCTGTTGTTTCCACGAACGTTGTTCAGGTGAACGAGCATTGGGGCTCCCTCCTGTTCGGAGCGTGACCGGTCCGGCGGGGCGGCGCAAGGACGCTTCGCGCCGGCTGGCGCCGGTCGCCTGCGGCGCTCCTGGCACCGCCCCGTCGCACCGGTCGTGGGTGATGACAGGTCGGGACGGAGGAACGGTGTCCGTCGGTCGAACCGAGGAACGCCGCTTGGCGCAGACGGCTGACCGGCGGCTGGTGGGCCAGGGCGGCGTGCGGCCGGGCGGTGTTGTAATGGTCGAGCCAAGGGCATCAGCGCGGCGGCGCGCTCGTGCGAGGTCGCAAAGGGGCGCGCATAGGCCCATTCGCGCAGGCTGGTCTGGATGAAGCGCTCGGCCTTGCCGTTGGTGCGCGGCGTGTACGGCCGGGTGCGGAGGTGACGCAACGCGAGCCCGCCGCAGGCCTGGCCCCAGTGGCGGCTTCGGTAGGCCGAACCGTTGTCGGTCATGACCCGCTCGACCGTGATGCCCTGGCGCGCGAACCAGCCGACCGCGCGCTCGAGGAACGGCACGGCGCTGGTCTTGCGCTCGTCCGGCGAGGACCTCGCTGTCGGCCAGGCGCGAGGCGTCGTCGATGCAGACGTGCACGGCCTCCCAGCCGGCGCCGCGCTTGCTGTCGCGCCGATCGCCGGTGATCCGATGGCCGATCGCCTCGATCCGCCCGAGCTTCTTGGTGTCGATGTGGATCAGCTCGCCCGGCCGTTCGCGCTGATAGCGCACAACCGGCGGTTTGGGCTCGAGGGCGCTCAGCCTGCCGAGCCCGAGACGGCGCAGAATGCCGCCGACCGTTGAGACCGGCATGGCCAGCTGGCGCGCGATCGCCGGGCCGCTCAGGCGCTGCCGCCGCCGGCGCTCGATCTCGGCCACGCGCCCGTCCGACACCTGGCGGCGGACGCTCCTGCGGCGCCGAGCTGCGGTCGATCAGCGCCGCCGTCCCGCCCTCCCGATAGCGCGCGAGCCAGCGGTAAGCCTCAAGCCGGTTGCGACAGTCCCGCAGCGCAGGAGCCGGCCGCACCCCACCGATCCAGCCGTGCTCGATCAGCCGCTGCCCGGGGGAGCAGGAGTTCGACCTTGCGGCATCAAACGCGCATTCTTATGCAGGTTCATCCGGGTGATCTCCCGATCAGCGCTGGCAGTGTCGCAACCAACAGCCTGACCGGGCTTCCCCGGATGAACAACCTTCACTGGTGCAGCGGGTGATCGAGCACGGCTGGACGGTGGGGTCGGCCGCCGGCGCTGCAGGACTGTCGCAACGCGCAGCGATCCGAAGAAAACGGGTCAGCGGTGAGATCGAACCCGAGCATTTGGGCCCATTCCGGCATGCCGCGGAAGGGGAACAGGAAGCCCGAGAGCAACAGTGATGGCAAAAGAAGAAGGTCATCTCCATCGCCTGCAGCTGGTTCCGCCAGGGTCGAGAACGTGAAGCGGACCGCGAGGTTGGCGGCAATGAACAGGACCAACGCTAGTGCCACCGACGCGTTCAGAGGATTTCAGCTTGGCGAGGATCTGCGCCGAGGTCCGCTGGTCCAGGTGAAGGGCTTGGGGTTATCGCTTGTGTTCGGCGATGTAGCGGTGGATCGCGGCCTGCAGGTCGATCACCTGAGTGGAAGGTGCCGCGTTTGAGGCGACGCCGGGTGAGCGCCGAGAAGAAGGTCTCGACCGGCATTCAGCCAGGAGCCCGAGGTCGGCGTGAAATGGAAGGTCCAGCGCGGATGCCGGGCCAGCCAGGCGATGACCTTGGGATGCTTGTGGCTGCCGTAGTTGTCGAGGATCACGGGGCCGGTCCAGTGGGTCGCCTCGCCGGGCGGCTCGGCGCAGGTCAGCGCGACCACCCGCTGCACCGTCGGCGTCGTCCAAGGGCGGCTTGCCGGGCTTGCGGGTGGCATCGCGGAGCAGCCCGTCGACCCCGGCCTCGGCGAACCGTCGCTGCCAGCGCCAAACCGCCGGCCGGCCGACCCGGGCGCGCCGGGCGACCTCGGCGACCTGCAGCCGGTCGGCCTGAGCCGAGGATGATCCGGGCCCGCGCCACGTGCTTCTGGGCGCGATTACGATCGGCCACGATCGCCTCCAAACGAGCACGATCCCCGGCCGAAACCAAGGGACAGACGATGTGAGCCATGGGCCCAGCATCGCACATCCATCCATGCCTTGTGAATCCCTTGTATGCGTCAGTTCTCTAACGGCGGGTCGCCTAGGCAAGCGTCAGATGATCAGCCAACGTTCTCCTGTCGGGTTCATGGTTCTCCCGAGATCGGGCGCACGCCCGTCTCAACGAGGCGTCGGACGCTTGCCTGCTCAATGTGCACTGCGCGCTGTCCTGCTCTGACATGATGAGCGGGTGCGCAACTGACGCAGCGAGCTCGCCGTCGCATCGTCCCGACAGGGACCGTTCGCCGATCGGCGAACCTCTTTCTCAGCTCATCATGGCGTGGCCTCCGCCGTCCAGCGGAAGGTGGTGCCATCCTGCCAGAGCCGGTGCAGCAATGCGGCGAGCTTGCGCGCGAGGGCGACTTTCGCCTTCTTGGCGCCGCTTCGCTCGCCAGCCGCATGGCCCAGGCCTTCAGCGACGACCAGCGCTCGACCCTGGTGCAGAACGTTCGCGGCTTCGAACAGGTAGCTGCGGGTGAGCCCGTCGCCGCATTTGGAGATCCGGCCGCTCACATCGCGCTCCCCCGATTCATGACGCCGGGCGTCAGACCGAGGTAAACACCGACGCTCGACGACCGCCGAAAGCGTGTCGGGTCGTCGACCGTGGTGACGAACGCCAGCGCCGTGAGCGTCCCACACCCGGAACGGTCATCAAGCGATGACACACCTCGTGTCGGCGGGCACGCCGTACCAGCTGCCGTTTCAGTGCTTCAACCTGATGGTCGAGGGCGCGCCAAGCCGCCAACAAGGGCTCAATCACCAACCCCAGCTCGGCCTTCTCGCTAAGCGCGCACGGACGCTGGCCTCAAACCGGGCACCACTGCCCTTGGGCAGAATCAGGCCGAAGATCTTCATCAGGCCGCGGATCTGGTTGATCATCTCGGTCCGCATGCCGACCAGCTGCTGCGCACCCCCAAGGTCGCGCGCACGAGATGAGCAGCCATGCTCTTCACCCCGACCTCGCGGTACCAGCCCGTGCGGACGATCTTGGTCAACCCGTCGGCGTCGTTGGCGTCGCTCTGTTGATCTGCACCGACAGGGCCGCCCGGGCGTGACGGGCATCCAGGCACACCGCCGGCAGCGCGAGGGCGCGCAGCTCATGAACCAGCCAGGCGCAGCGGGCCGCTCTCCAGCCCGACCCGCTCGAGCGAACAGGCCCGTGTCGCCAGCGTCTGGGCGACTGCCTCGGGCGAGGTCGCACAGCTCCCGCGCCGATCACCAAACCTCGTTCGTCGACGATGCACACCGTGGTCTTGGCCTGCGAGACATCCGTCCAGCAAAGGTGGGCATGGCAGCTCTCCGCTTCGGGTTGACGCGATCGAGAGCTTGCCTCAGTCGCCCGCCGTTACCCCATGTGCACTAGCGACAGAAGCCATAGGGAGCCCTGGATCGGCACGCCGAACAGCAGCCGGCCGGTGTCAGGATGACCGCGACCTGGAAATAACCAACCACACGAACGGCACGATCTTGCCGAGCATGACCTCGAACGGACGGACCGGCATCGAGAGCAGGTTTCCATCGTGCCGCGATCGGGCTCGCGGGTGACCGCGATCGCGGTCATCATCACCATCGTCATGGTCAAGATCGTGCCGATCAGACCGGGCACGATGTGTCTTCGGTCGGCCCTTCCGGAGTGTAGCGGGCGGTGGACGCTTACCGCGACCTCCAGGGGACCTCACTCATCCTCGTGGAATACTTCCTCGCGCTTTTTCGCCACGTTCGGCATCAGCACGATTGCCAAGGCGAGAACGGCGAGCCCCAGCAGGGCGGCGCTGATCGGCCGCTGCAGGAAAACCAGCGGATCGCCGCGGGCGATGATCATCGCGCGCCGCAGGTGCTCCTCGAGCATCGGCCCGAGCACGAAGCCCAGCAGCAGCGGCGCCGGCTCGCACTCGAACCGCACGAGGAAATAGCCGAGCAGGCCGAACAGCGCGACCGTGAACAGGTCGAAGGCGTTGTTGTTGATGCTGTAGACCCCGATCGCGCTGAACGTGAGAATCGCGGGAAACAGGACATAGTAGGGAATCCTCAGCATCCAGACCCAAAGCCTGATCAGCGGCAGATTGAGGACGACCAGAAGGAGGTTGCCCAGCCACATCGACACGATCAGGCCCCAGAACAGCGCCGGCTCGTCCGCAGCAACCGCCGGCCCCGGGGTAATTCCCTGGATGATCATCGCGCCGATCATCAAAGCCATGACCGGATTGGCCGGGATGCCGAGGGTCAGCATCGGGATGAACGAGGTCTGCGCGGCCGCGTTGTTGGCGGATTCGGGCGCCGCCACGCCCTCGATCGCGCCCTGGCCAAAACGCTCGGGCCGGCTCGAGACCTTCTTCTCCAGCTATAGGCTGCGAACGCGGCCAGAACGTGGCCGCCGCCGGGCAGGATGCCCAACAGCGAGCCGAGGACGGTCCCGCGCAGCACCGGGGCGGCGATCCGGCGCAGATCTTCGCCGCTCGGCATCAGCCCGCTGACGCGTCGGATCGCAACGTCGCGGTCGTGCTCGTCCTCGAGATTGCGCAGGATCTCGGCGATGCCGAACACGCCGACCGCGACGGCGACGAAGTTGATGCCGTCGGCAAGCTCGAGCCGGCCAAGGGTGAACCGCTGCTCGCCGGTATAGATGTCGGTGCCGACCAACCCGAGCAGCAGCCCAAGCACGATCATCGCAAGCGCCTTGAGCACCGAGCCGTGGGCCAGCGCGACCGACGAGATCAGGCCGAGCACCACGAGCGAGAAGTACTCGGCCGGGCCGAATTCAAGGGCGACCGCGGTCAAGGGCGGCGCGAACAGCACCAGTACCAGCGTAGCGACCGAACCGGCAAAGAACGAGCCGAGCGCAGCGGCCGCGAGCGCAGGGCCGGCCCGGCCCTGCCGCGCCATCTGATAGCCGTCGATCGCGGTGACCGCCGAGGACGATTTACCCGGCAGGTTGACGAGGATCGCCGTCGTCGAGCCGCCGTACTGCGCCCCATAGTAGATCCCGGCGAGCATGATCAGCGAGGTCGCCGGCGTCAGCCCGAGGGTCAGCGGCAACAGCATCGCGATGGTCGCCGTCGGGCCAATTCCCGGGAGCACGCCGATCAGCGTCCCCAACAGGACGCCGATGAAGCAAAAGCCAATGTTGACCGGAGAGAACGCCGTCCCGAAACCCAGGCCGAGGTTCAGGATGAGGTCCATCTTTCGTTAGGTGCCAAGCCACGGTCCGACCAGCCGGAGCGGCAGGCCCAGCCCGAGGCTGAAGACGAGGATGCAGAATACGGTCAGGCCGACGGTCAGCGCGACCGCGAGCAAAACGGACATGCGACGGCTCGCGAAGGCCGAGATCAGCGCCACCAGGGCCAGGGCCGGCGCCAGCCCGAGCCCGCGCACCGTGAGCCCGAAGACGACCGGCGCAGCCAGAATGAAGCCGAGCCCGCGCCACGGGACCGTGAGCCGACCCGCGGCCGAGTGGCCAAACCCGGAGCCCACGATCGCGAGCCCGAGCGCGACCAGAAGCCCGGCAAGAATCAGCGGGAAGAGGCCGGGCCCCATCCGAAGGGGGGTGCCGAGTTCGAGATTCGTCGCGCCAAGGCTGAACAGCAGCCCGATCGCGATGAAGATCAGGCCACAGCCAGCGTCCCTGATGTTGAATCTCATAGGACGCACCTCAGCTGGGCGGCGCGTGCCGGCCGCCAAAGGCCGATCAGGAGGCCGCCCGCGCCGGCGGCCTGGCGCTCGCCACTACTCCGCGTAGACGCCGGCGGCCTGGATGACCGGCTTCCAGCGGTCGATTTCGGAGAGCAGCTTGTCCTGGAGCGCCTCCGGGGTCGCGGCTTCAGGCGGGACCGGCGCGGTGCCAAGCTCGGCGAAGCGCTGCACGACGTTCTGGTCAGCGAGCGCGGCCTGGAGCGCCTCGGACAGCTTGGCGACCACCTCGTCCGGGGTTCCTGCCGGCGCGTACAGCCCGTGCCAGACCCGGATTTCGATCCCGTCGAGGCCGCCCTCCGCTGCCGTCGGCACGTCGGGCAGAGCATTCAGGCGCTCCTCGGTGAAGGCGGCGTAGGCCTTGATGCTGCCGGCCGTGATCGGGTTGGTCGTATTGGTGGTCTGGTCGCACATCAAATCGACCTGCCCGCCCATCAGATCGGTCATGGCCGGCGCCGTACCCTTGTAGGGCACCGTCGTGAACTGCGTGTCGAGCGCTTGCATGAGCAGCATGCCGCAGAGCTGCGAGGCGGCCCCGATGCCGGCGTGGGCATAGAGGACCTGCTCCTTGTTCTCCTTGGCGTAGCTGACCAGGTCGGCGAGCGTCTCGGGGGGAAAGTCCGGCCGGGCAACCAGCGTCATCGGCACCTCGGTCACGAGGCCGACCGGCGCGAAGGCCGTCTTGGGATCGTAAGGCAGGCTGCGGTAGAGCGTGGCGCTCGTGGCCATGCCGATGTGGTGCAGCAGGAGCGTATAGCCGTCGGGCTCCGCCTGGGCGACCTGCCTGGCGCCGAGCGTGCCACCGGCGCCGCCGACGTTCTCGACGATGATCTGTTGGCCAAGCGTGCCGGACATCGATTCCGCGACCAGCCGGGTCACGGTATCGGTCGGGCCGCCGGCCGAGAACGGCACGACAATGGTGATCGTGCTCGACGGATACTCCTGCGCGGCCGCGGGGCCGGGGGCGCTGCTCGCGGCCAAGCCGAGAGCCGCGGCGGTCGTGATCCATATGCGCATGGTGTGCTCCCTGATTCTTGCGGCGATCACTGCTCGGCGCCGGGCCGCCCGCCTGGCTGGCCGGCGCCGGCCAGCCGCCCAGGTGCCTGCGTCATTCCACAACCAACACTGGCACGATCGGCCGGTCAAGGCGCCGCGCGCGCGGCCAGCCGGCCCAGGCGCCGTTCGGTCGCATCCTGCTGCGCACGCCCGGGGTGTAAGGTCGGGCGGCGCTGTGAGTGGAGTGATCAGCCTGTTGTTTTCCCCATCGCACCAGCAGGTCATGGCCGGCGGTTCCCCGACCGGCTCGAACCGCCGCTGGCTCGCGGCTCTCGCCGCGCCGCTCAGCCGGGTGCTGGCCGGCAGCGGCGAGCGGCGGGTGCGCCTGCGCACGCTGACGCTGATCCGCTGGATCGCGATCATCGGCCAGGCGTTCACGATCGCGCTCGTCCACTTCTCGCTCGAATTCCGCCTGCCGCTCTGGCCGCTGCTCGGGGCGGTCGGTCTGTCGGCGCTGATCAACCTGGTGCTGACCGCGGGCTTCGCCGCGACCACCCGGCTGACCGAGCGCAGCGCCGCCTTGCTGCTCGGCTACGACATCCTGCAGTTGGCCTTTCTCTTGGCGCTCACCGGCGGCCTGCAAAACCCGTTCTCCATTCTGTTGATCGTGCCGGTCACTCTGTCGGCGACCACGCTGTCGTTACGCACGAGCGTGGTGCTCTGCCTGTTCGTGATTGTGCACCGCGACCCTGCTCGCGCTCTATCGGACCGCGCTGCCTTGGTACGAGGGCGCCTTCCAGCTGCCGGCGCTCTACGTCGGGGGTCTGTGGCTCGCCCTGGTGCTGGGGACGGCACTGGTCGCGGGCTACGCCTGGCGTGTCGCCGACGACGCGCGCCGCCTGTCGGACGCGCTGGCCGCGACCCAGATGGCGCTCGCGCGCGAGCAGCGGCTTTCTGCGCTCGGCGGGCTCGCGGCCGCCGCCGCCCACGAGCTCGGCAGCCCGCTCGCGACGATCGCGGTGACCGCGCGCGAGCTCGCCAACAGCGTCCCGGCCGACAGCCCGCTCGCCGAGGATATCGCCGAGCTGGTCAGCGAGGGCCGGCGCTGCCGCGAGATCCTGCGCTCGCTGAGCCAGAAAGGCGAGAGCGAGGAGCATGCCCCGTTCACCCGCATGCCGCTCTCGAACCTGTTGGAGACGATCGCGGATTCCTGCCGCCGCCGGCCCGAGATCGCCGTGACCAGCACGGTCGAACGGGCAACGCCCGCGAGCCCCGAGCCGCAGCTGGTACCGACCCCGGAGCTCCGGCATGCGTTGGCCAACCTGATCGACAACGCGATCCAGTTCGCCCAGCGCGACGTGGGCATCGTGCTGAGCCTGACCCCGGAGCAGGTCGAGGTCCGGATCGAAGATGACGGCGCCGGCTTTCCGGCGGAGGTGCTCGAGCTGCTGGGTGAGCCCTATCTTTCGACCCGCAACGAGGCCGGCGGCCTCGGCCTTGGCATCTTCATCGCCCAGACGCTGCTTGCGCGAACCGGCGCGACGCTGCAATTTGAGAATCGCGACAAAGGAGCGCGCGTGACGATCACCTGGCCCCGTGTCAGCCTTGAGGGCAGCGCGCCGGAGATTTGAGATGACTCAGTCCGGAGACCACGGCGCGACCGCAGCCGTCGGCGGTCCGGAGGCGGTCGCGGCGCCGGGCGCCGGCCGCAGCCTGCTGCTGGTCGACGACGATGCGCCGCTCAGGCGTTCGATGGCCCGGGCGCTGGAGCGCCGCGGCTTCCACGTCCTGGCGGCCGAAGGCTTGGCCGAAGCGCGCGACCACGCCCATGCCCACAAGCCGGAATTCGCGGTGCTCGACATGCGCCTCACTGAGGGCAGCGGCCTCGATCTGGTCCGGACGCTGCGCGAGCTGCGGCCCGAGGTCCGGATCGTGATCGTCACCGGCTATGGCAACATCGCGACCGCGGTCGCGGCGATCAAGGCCGGCGCGGTCGACTATCTCGCCAAGCCGGTCGATGCCGAGGACGTGGTCGACGCGCTGCTGCGCAGCGGGCAAGGCCTGCCGCCGCCCCGCGACAATCCGATGTCGGCTGACCGGGTGCGCTGGGAGCACATCCAGCGGGTGTTCGAGCAGTGCAATCGGAACGTGTCGGAGACCGCGCGCCGGCTCAACATGCACCGGCGCACGCTGCAGCGGATCCTGAACAAGCGCGCGCCCCGCGAGTGAGCGGCGCGCCGGCCGTCCTCAGCCGCGGCCGGCCAGGGTCTCGAAGATGACCAGGCAGGCGCGGCTCGAGTTCGCGCCCGCGAACGCCGACAGGCCGAGCGCCAGCGCCTGGGCGGTCCGCACCTTGCCGGGCGAGACGTAGGTCGCGTTGAACATGCCCTTGGCGCCGGCCTCGCCGAACACCCGCGGCCACAGCTGCGGCATGCCGGGTCCGCGCAGGATCATCAGATTGTCGAGCCGCTGGCCGACCACGCCCCGGGCGTCGACATGCAGCCAGCCGAGGAACGCCTGGTTGTGGAGCTTGACGATCCGGTCCTCGCCGAGCAGCAGGCAGGGCAGCGGGCAGGCATCGAGCACCCGCGGCAAATCCTGGGTGTTGCCGGCGAGCGAGAGCTTCTCGAGCTCGCGCTCCAGCCCCTGCCAGCGCAGCCGGGCATGGATCAGGCAGAAGGTCCGCAGCGTCGAGGCGAGATTGGTCCGATCGGGGGTCGCACTGGCGACATCGTTGACCAGGCGCGAAAGACGGATCGACCGGCTGTCGGCGACCTCCTTGAGGTAGCCCCAGAACTCGGGCTCGAGCTTGATCGAGGTGCGCACCGCACCGATGCGCATGGTCTTGCGGATCATCGCCTGCCCAGATCGCCTCGACCTTGCCGGACTCGCACGTGACGGTAGCCTTGCCGGGTCAATGGAATTGCCCGCATAATGAGACGCATCTACGTTAGCTTCCGGTAAACATCGTGGCGAATCGCCGTTAGGCTGTAGCAGCTCGCGTGGAACGGAGAGCTTGATGGCTGATCCGCAGTTGGGTGCTCTGGCGCAGGCCGAGACCGGGGCACCGGCCGCAGGCGGCGCGCCAGGCGCGGAGTCGACCGGGGACCAGGCCGCCAATCAGCCGCCGCAGGCAGCGAATGTCTGTGCGGTCACCGCGGTCGATGCGCCACTTGGCATTCCGGTGCTCCAGAGCGGACAGGATGCAGACGGCGACCCGATCAAGCTGCTCGCGGCGAGCCAGCCCGCGAGCGGCGGCGTCACCCTCAATCCCGACGGCACGGTGACCTTCACCCCGGTCGAGCCCGGCCTGCAGAGCTTCCGTTACGAGATCGGCGACGGCCAGGGCGGTCAGGACGGCGCCAACGTGTCGGTGTTCGTCAATCCACGCGGCGGCGAGCTCGAGCAGCCGGTCCTGACCGGCATCGCCGATCCGCAGCTGGCCGAGATCGCCCGTGCCTGCGCGGCCGCGGTGGCGCTCCGCGAGGTACCGCTGGCGGGGCCCGAGGTCCTGGTTCGAACGCCCCAGCCGGGCACCCGGATCGAGGTCGAGACCGAGCCTGGCCAGAGCATCCATCTTGCGAGCCCGGACTTCATCAACGCGTCCTACCTCGTGGTCGAGGGCGGGCTGCTGGTGCTGACCGAGGACGGGCGCCAGGTCTTCCTCTCGGACTTCGTCGACAGCGCCGAGAGCGGCACGCCGCCGACGCTGGCGGTCGCGGGCGGCCCCGCGGTCGGGACCGATCAGCTGCTGGCCAACCTGCAACCGATCAGCGAGCCGGCGGAGGGACCGGTGGTCGGCCGCCTGCCGCAGCCCGAGGTCGGCCCGCAGCATGGTGGCGGCGCGGGCTTCAGTCCCTACGATCCCGGCAATATCGGTCCCGGGATCGAGGCGACCGGCCCGCTCGCGCCGACCGAGCTTGGGTTCGGCGGCGAGTTCCTGCTCCGCGGCACGGGCGAGTTCGGGGGCGGCCGCGACGACGACGACGGCGAGCCGCCGACGCCACCGCTCGACAATGAGGCGCCGGCGTTCAGCGCGACCAGCACGATCGATCGCGAGCTGGGCGAAGTCACGGTCACGCCGCAGTTCGCCTCGGCCGGCCCATTTCCCGAGCTGCAGGAGACCGTGCGACTGCCGGACGACCAGATCAACGGCGTCGATCAGCGCAACCTCACGCTCGGCCAGAGCGGCGACGCGGCGATCATCTTTAACAGCGAGTTCGCATCGTTCGTGGACACGCTCGGCGTGTTCTTGATCGATCCGAACGGTCAGATGGTCGATCCCCAGATCGTGTTTCCAGAGATCGAGCAGGCCCAGGCCGATCCGAACTTCCCGTTCATCCATCCCGGCGGCGGACCGCTCACGGAAGGCGACCAGAAGCTGCTGAGCGACCTGTATGATCCGAGCGAGCTGCAGCCGGGGCAGGAGTTCGGCCTGTTCCTGATCGCCCAGGGCTTCACGCTCAATGGCGCCGATCTCGCGGGCGAGCTGCATTTCGCGAGCGACGGGCACACGCTGCTGACCGCGGACGGCCAAGCGCTCGCCGGCAACGTCTTCTTCACCACCGATCCGACGCCGGGCTCGCCGAACGAAAATCCCTTGAACCCCGACGGGCTCGGCCACGTGGTCTCGGGCCTCGAGCCCGACAATTCAGGCCTCACGATCGGCTTCGAGGACAAGCTCTTGAGCCAGATCGGCGGCGACAACGACTTCAATGACGTGCTGATCGACGTCAGTCTCAGCCCGACCGTCCAGGCGGGGTTTGCCGGCGGCGCGATCCACGTGATTCTGAACCCGATGGTCAGCGACCCCGACGACGCCAACCTGAGCCGGGCCACGGTCGAGCTGTTGAGCGGTGAGCCTGGCGATGCGCTCACCTTCGAGGGCTCGCTCCCCGCGGGGGTCGAGCTGGTGACCAGCACGGCGAGCAGCCTGGTGTTCGAGGGCACGGCATCGATCCCGGACTATCTGCAGATCCTACAGGGCGTGGTGCTCAATTCCGCGCCCGTCGAAGGCGTGCGCCAGGTCGGGATCACGGTGGTCGACGGGCACGGGGCGGCGAGCGATCCTTTCGTGGTCAACATCAATCTGAGCGGCGCCGATGCCCAGGTGGGGACCGCGGGCGACGATGTGCTCAGCGGCGAGCCGCTGGTCGATGACGCCATCTCCGGCGCCGCTGGCGACGACGTCCTGTTTGGCGATTCCGGCAACGATCTGCTGGACGGCGGCACCGGCAATGACATCCTGAGCGGCGGCGAAGGCGACGATCAGCTGATCGGTGGGCCGGGGGTCGACCTCCTGGGCGGCGGTTCTGGCGCCAACTCCCATATCTATTCCTCGCTCGCCGAGCGTGGCGATGAGATCACCGGATTCAACGCGAACCAAGGCGACGCGCTCGATTTCAGCCAGCTGCTGCAGGGCGCCACGGGATCAACCATCGACAGCTTCGTCGAGTTCGCCTCTTCAGGCGCTAACGTCGATGTCAGCGTTGACGTCGACGGCGCGGGCACCGACTTCGCCGCGGTGCCCTTCGTCACGCTGATCGACCCGACCGGCGTGACCACGGGTGATGGCGCCGCCCAGGCCGCGGTCAACAGCGGCGCGTTGGTCGTCTGAGCGAGCCGGACCGGCCGGCCGGCGCTTGCCGTCGGCGTCCCGCTCCGCTACAAGAGCCGCCCGGGCTCGACCTGGACGTGGGTCCACCATCAGCCGCCGGGTTGATCATGTCTCGCAGCAAGCTCGCGCTCATCGGTGCCGGCCAGATCGGCGGCACGCTCGGCCTGCTGGCCGCGCAGAAGGAGCTTGGCGACGTTGTCCTGTTCGACATTGTCGAGGGCATGCCTGCGGGCAAGGCGCTGGATCTGGTGGAGGCGACCCCGGTGCTGGGCGCCAACGTCGGCATCACGGGCACCAGCAACTATGCCGCGGCGCTCGCCGGCGCCGATGTGGTCATCATCACCGCCGGCATCCCCCGCAAGCCCGGGATGAGTCGCGACGACCTGATCGCGACCAACGCCGGCGTCATCAAGACGGTAGCCGCCAACGTTCGCGAACACTGCCCGGGCGCCTTCGTGGTTGTCATCACCAATCCGCTCGACGCGATGGTCTGGGTGATGCAGAAGGTCAGCGGCCTGCCTGCCAACCAGGTGGTCGGCATGGCGGGTGTGCTCGAATTCCGCGCGCTTTCGCTACTTCGTCGCAGCCGAGCTCGGGGTCTCGGTCGAGGACGTCAGCGCTTTCGTGCTTGGCGGTCACGGCGACAGCATGGTGCCGCTGGTGCGCTACTCAACGGTCGCCGGCATTCCGCTCCCTGATCTGGTCAAGATGGGCTGGACCAGCCAGGAGCGGATCGACGCCATCGTCCAGCGGACCCGCGATGGCGGCGGCGAGATCGTCAAGCTGCTGCAGACCGGCTCGGCATTCTATGCCCCTGCGGCGTCCGCGATCCAGATGGCCGAAGCCTATCTGCGCGATCAAAAGCGCGTGCTGCCCTGCGCCGCCTATCTGGACGGCGCCTACGGCGTGCGCGGCTACTACGTCGGCGTGCCGGCGGTGATCGGCGCGGGCGGGGTCGAGCGGGTCGTCGAGATCGAGCTCAACGCCGACGAGCGGGCGGCGTTCGAGGCTTCGGTGGCGGCGGTCAGGAGCCTCTGCGCGGCGGTCGCGCTCTAGCGATGGGTCCGCCCGCGCGGCGAGCCTGGCGAACGTCACCCCGAGCGGGATCGAGCCCGGCATGAACATCCACGAGTATCAGGCCAAGGCTCTCCTGAAGGGCTATGGCGTCGCCGTCCTGCGGGGCCAGGTCGCCTACACGCCCGAGGACGCCGAGGCGGCGGCGCGCGAGCTCGGCGGTCCGGTCTGGGTCGTCAAGGCGCAGATCCACGCCGGCGGCCGCGGCAAGGGCGGCGGCGTCAAGCTCGCACGCTCGGTCGAGGAAGTTCGCCAGCTCGCCAATCAGATGCTCGGCATGACGCTGGTCACGCCTCAGACCGGGCCCGAGGGTCGCCAGGTCCGTCGCGTCTACGTGGAGGACGGCTGCGAGATCGCCCGCGAGCTCTATCTCGGCGTGGTGATCGACCGGGCGGCCTCGCGGGTCACTTTCATGACCTCGACCGAGGGCGGGGTCGAGATCGAGGAGGTCGCGGCCCGAACGCCGGAGAAGATCATCAAGGTCGCGATCGATCCGGCGATGGGCTTCCAGTCGTTCCACGGCCGCCAGATTGCGTTCGGCTTCGGCCTCGAGGGCAAGCAGGTCAGCAAGGCGGTGGGCTTCCTGCGCGCCCTCTACCAGGCGTTCACCGAGCTCGACGCCAGCCTGGTCGAGATCAACCCCCTGGTCGTGACCGCGGCCGGCGAGCTGGTCGCTCTCGATGCCAAGATAAATTTTGATAGCAACGCCCTCTATCGACAGTCCCGGGCGCTCGAACTGCGCGATCTCGACGAGGAAGATCCGCACGAGATCGAGGCCAGCCGGCACGAGCTCAACTACATAAAGCTCGACGGCAACATCGGCTGCATGGTCAACGGCGCCGGGCTGGCGATGGCGACCATGGACATCATCAAGCTGTACGGCGGCGCCCCGGCCAACTTCCTCGACGTCGGCGGCGGTGCCACCAAGGAGCGGGTGACCGCGGCGTTCAAGCTGCTGCTCTCGGATCCCAAGGTCGAGGGCGTGCTGATCAACATCTTCGGCGGCATCATGCGCTGCGACGTGATCGCCGAGGGCGTGGTCGCAGCCGCCCGCGAGGTCAATCTGGGCGTGCCGCTGGTGGTCCGCCTGGAGGGCACCAATGTCGATCTCGGCAAGCAGATCCTCAACGAATCGGGACTTGCGATCACCGCCGCGAGCGACCTTGCCGATGCCGCCGACAAGGTCGTGACCGCGGTCGGAAAGGCCGCGTGATGTCGGTCCTGGTCGATCGCGACACCAAGGTCGTCTGTCAGGGCTTCACCGGCAGCCAGGGCACCTTCCACTCCGAGCAGGCGATCGCCTACGGCACCCGGGTGGTCGGCGGCGTGACGCCGGGCAAGGGCGGCGCCAGGCACCTGGGCCTGCCGGTGTTCGACACGGTCGCCGATGCGGTCGCCGCGACCGGCGCCGATGCCTCGGTGATCTACGTGCCGGCGGCGTTCGCGGCCGACGCCATCCTCGAGGCGGTCGACGCCGAGGTGGCGCTGATCGTCTGCATCACCGAGGGCATCCCGGTGCTCGACATGGTCCGGGTCAAGCGGGCGCTGCTGGGCTCAGGCTCGCGCCTGATCGGCCCCAACTGCCCGGGCATCATCACGCCCGAGGCCTGCAAGATCGGCATCATGCCGGGCCACATCCACCGGCCGGGCGGGATCGGGATCGTCTCGCGCTCGGGCACGTTGACCTACGAGGCGGTCGCCCAGACCACGGCCGTGGGCCTCGGCCAGAGCACCTGCATCGGGATCGGCGGCGATCCGGTCAACGGCACGAGCTTCACCGACTGCCTCGAGCTGTTCCTCGCCGATCCGGAGACTGCGGGCATCGTGATGATCGGCGAGATCGGCGGCAGCGCCGAGGAGGAGGGGGCGGAGCTGATCAAGTCGGCAGCGAGCGGCAAGCCGGTGGTCGGGTTCATCGCCGGGCGGACCGCGCCGCCGGGGCGGCGGATGGGTCATGCCGGCGCGATCATCGCGGGCGGCAAGGGCGGCGCCGAGGAGAAGATCGCCGCGATGCGAGAGGCCGGCATCAAGGTCGCCGACAGCCCGGCCGCGATCGGCCAGACGATGCTTGAGGCGGTGGCCGGCTGAGGCCATTTGTTAATCCGCCCGACCGCATTTTTCGCGCCGGGCGAGCTGTCCTTTGTCGACCACCTGGGTGGGGCAGCAAACGGTAGATCTGGAGCCATGGCCAAGCAACTCGAGCTCGAGCGGACCGCCTTCCTGTACGGCGGCAACGGGGCGTTCATCGAGGGGCTCTACGCCCGCTTTCTGACCGATCCCAGCTCGATCGACCCGAGCTGGCGGGTCTACTTCGACGAGCTCGGACCCGAGACCCGGGCGCTGTTCGAGCGCAGCCGGAGCGCGCTCGAGCCGCATTCGGGCGAGCCCGCCCGATCCGCGCCGCTGCGGCTGGACGGCGGCGAGATCGTCGACCTCGGCAGCGAGCGCACCCGCCGCCTGATCATCGATCACCTGCGCGTGGTCATGCTGATCCGCGCCTACCGGGTGCGCGGCCATCTCTTGGCCGATCTCGACCCGCTGGGCCTCGCCGGCGACAAGCAGCACCCGGAGCTCGACCCCAAGGCCTACGGCTTCACCGACGCCGACCTGGAGCGCGAGTTCTTCCTCGATAACGTGCTCGGCCTCGAGAAGGCCACGCTGGGCCGGATCGTCGAGATCCTGCGCCAGACCTACAGCGCCAAGATCGGCGTCGAGTTCATGCACATCCAATATCCGGAGCAGAAAGGCTGGATTCAGGCGCGCATGGAGGGCTCGCACAACCTGCTCCGGCCGAGCGCCGAGGAGAAGCGCGAGATTCTCGAGCAGCTGGTGATCGGCGAGGGCTTCGAGCGCTTCCTGCACGTCAAGTTCCCCGGCACCAAGCGCTTCGGCCTGGACGGCGGCGAGAGCGCCCTGCCGGCGCTGGAGGCGATCATCCGGCGCTCAGCTGAGCTCGGGGTCGACGAGATCGTGATTGGCATGCCCCATCGCGGCCGCCTCAACGTGCTCGGCAACGTGATGGGTAAGCCCTATCCCGCGATCTTCGCCGAGTTCCAGCACCTGCACCCGACCGACGACGTGCTCGGCTCCGGCGACGTCAAATACCACCTCGGGACCTCGACCGATCGCGAGCTGCCGGACGGCCGCAGCATTCACCTCAGCCTGACCGCCAATCCCTCGCACCTGGAGGCGGTCAACCCGGTGGTCCTGGGCAAGGTCCGGGCCAAGCAGACCCAAAAGCGCGATGCCGAGCGCTCCCGCGTGATGGGGCTTCTGCTCCACGGCGATGCCGCGTTCGCCGGCCAGGGCGTCGTGCACGAGGGCTTCGAGATGTCGGAGCTGCGGGGCTTCCGGACTGGCGGCACGATCCATCTGATCGTCAACAACCAGATCGGCTTCACGACCAGCCCGGCCTATGCCCGCTCCTCGCCCTACCCCTCCGACATTGCGCGCAGCGTGCAGGCGCCGATTTTCCACGTCAACGCCGACGATCCGGAAGCGGTCGTGCACGTCGCGCATCTCGCGGCCGAGTTCCGGCAGCGGTTCAAGAAGGATGTGGTGATCGATCTCTGGTGCTATCGGCGTCACGGCCACAACGAGGCCGACGAGCCGAGCTTCACCCAGCCCCTGATGTACCGCCGGATCGCGCAGCACCCGACCACGCGCCAGATCTACGCCCGCCGCCTGGTCGCCGAGGGGGTCCTGAGCGAAGATCAGGCGCAGGCGCTCTACGACGACTTCCAGCAGCAGCTCGCGGGCGCGCACGAGGCCGCTGCCGGCTACAAGATGAACAAGGTCGACTGGCTCGAGGGCGCCTGGACCGGCCTGATCAAGGCGCCGGCCGAGTACGAGCGCGGCGCCACGGCGGTGCCGATCGAGCGGCTGCGCGCGCTCGGGACTGCAATGACCGAAATCCCGGCCGGCCTGCACGTCCACCGCAAGCTCGAGCGGATCATCGGCCAGCGCCGCCAGACGATCGAAGCCGGCGACAACATCGACTGGGCGACCGCCGAGCATCTGGCGTTTGGGTCGCTGGTCCTGGAGGGCTTCCCGGTGCGGCTGAGCGGTCAGGACTCCGGCCGCGGCACGTTCTCCCAGCGCCATGCCATCCTGTACGATCAGGAGACCGAGGAGCGCTACATTCCGCTCAACCACCTTGACCCCGAGCAGGCGCCCTTCGAGGCGGTCGACAGCTTCCTTTCGGAGGCGGGCGTGCTCGGCTTTGAGTACGGCTACTCGCTCGCCGATCCGAACTCGCTCGTGCTCTGGGAGGCGCAGTTCGGCGATTTTGCCAACGGCGCCCAGGTCTATTTCGACCAGTTCATCGCATCCGGCGAGGCCAAGTGGCTCAGGATGTCGGGGCTGGTCTGCCTGTTGCCGCACGGTTATGAGGGTCAGGGCCCGGAGCACAGCTCGGCCAGGCTCGAGCGTTTCCTGCAGCTGTATGCCAGGGACAACATTCAGGTGCTTTACCCGTCGACGCCGGCCTCGTACTTCCATGCCCTGCGGCGCCAGCTGCACCGGCCGTTTCGCAAGCCGCTGATCGTGATGACGCCGAAGTCGCTGCTGCGGCACAAGCTTTGCACCTCCAGCCTTGAGGAGATGGGCCCCGGCAGCAGCTTCCACCGGGTGATGTACGAGCAGCCGCCCTCCGAAGCCGACCGCGACGTGGCCCGGGTGATCCTGTGCAGCGGCAAGGTCTACTATGACCTCGTGCAGCGCCGGCAGGAGCTCGGCCTCGACGAGGTGGCGGCACTGCTCCGGCTCGAGCAGCTGGCGCCGTTCCCGGATCGGATCCTGGCCGAGGAGCTGGCCCGCTTCCCGCGCCAGGCGCAGGTCATCTGGTGCCAGGAGGAGCCGCGCAACATGGGCGCCTGGAGCTTCGTCGCACCGCGGATCGAGGCGGTCCTGGAGCAGGTCGGCCTGCGTCATACCCGCCCGGTCTATGCCGGCCGACCGCCGGCTGCCTCGCCCGCGACCGGCCTGTACGAGCAGCATGTGCGCGAGCAGACCCACCTCGCGGACACGGCGCTGACCGGGGGCGCTGCCGAGGCCGCGGGCACCGCCTGAGCGGCAAGGGAGCGGATCGGGTCATGAGCGTCGAAATTCGCGTGCCGAGCCTCGGCAAGTCGGTCACCGAAGCGACCGTCGCCAAATGGTTCAAGCAGGTCGGCGAGCTGGTCAATGCCGACGAGCCGATCGTCGAGCTGGAGACCGACAAGGTGACCCTCGAGTTCAATGCGCCGGCGAGCGGCACGCTGGCCGAGATCATGGTCGAGGCGGGCGGCGAGGTCGAGGTCGGCGCGCTGCTCGGCACGATCGCTCAGGACGGCGCGATCGCGCGGCCCGCCGAGCCCAGGCGCGCGGCCGAGCCGGCGCTGGCGGCGATTGACGGCGGCGATGGACGTGCCGGTGCCCTGTCGCCGGCAGTCCGCAAGCTGCTGGAGGAGCACGGCCTCGACCCGGCCGCGATCCCCGCGAGCGGCCCCAAGGGCAATCTGACCAAGGGCGACGTGCTGGCCGCGGTCGAGACGCGACTGCGGAGCAAGACCCAGCCGGCCGAAGCCGAGCCCGGCCCAGCGGCCGTCCAGACGCGGCCGGCGCGCCTTGAGCCGGTAGCGGCGCCGCCCGCTCCGCCGGAGCCTGAGCACGAGGTCGCGCCGCCGGCACCCGCGCCGGCGCGCGCCGCCCCGCCGCGCCCGGCGAGTGGCCGCGAGGAGCGCGTCAAGATGACCCGGCTGCGCCGGCAAATCGCGGAACGCCTGAAGGAGGCGCAGAACACCGCGGCGATCCTGACTACCTACAACGAAGCAGACCTGAGCGCAGTCATGGCGCTTCGCCAACGCTACCGCGACAGCTTCGAGCAGCGCCACGGCATCCGGCTCGGCTTCATGTCCTTCTTCGTCAAGGCCGCGATCAACGCGCTCCAGGCCTATCCGGCGGTCAACGCCGAGATCGATGGCGATGAGATCGTCTACAAGCACCACTACGACATCGGGGTCGCGGTCGGCACGCCGTCCGGGCTGGTCGTGCCAGTGCTGCGCGGCGCCGATCAGCTGGGCTTTGCCGACCTCGAGAAGAGCATCACCGAGCTTGGCGCCCGCGCCCGCGACGGCAAGCTCGCTATGGAGGACCTGATCGGCGGCACCTTCACGATCTCCAACGGCGGCGTCTATGGCTCGCTGATGAGCTCGCCGATCCTCAACCCGCCCCAGGTCGGCATTCTCGGCATGCACAAGATCCAGGAGCGGCCGGTTGCCGTGCAGGGCGAGGTCGCGATCCGGCCGATGATGTATCTGGCGCTGTCCTACGATCACCGGATCGTCGATGGCCGCGAGGCGGTGGGCTTCCTGGTCCGGGTCAAAGAGTGCATCGAGGCGCCGGAACGGCTGATGCTCGAAATCTGAGGGCGGCGGTCGAGCGAACCTTTGCGACGAGACGGTGGATGACCGACGACAGTTTCGATCTGGTGGTGATCGGCGCCGGCCCCGGCGGCTATGTCTGCGCGATCCGCGCGGCCCAGCTCGGCATGAAGGTGGCGTGCGTCGACCGGCGCAGCAGCTTCGGCGGCACCTGCCTGAACGTCGGCTGCATCCCGTCCAAGGCGCTGCTGCACTCCTCCGAGCTGTTCGCCGAGGCGCGCGACGGCCTCAACGCCTACGGCATCCGGGTGCCGACCGTCGAGCTCGATCTCGGCGCCATGCAGGACCAGAAGGCCAAGGTGGTCAAGGAGCTGACCCAGGGCATCGAATTCCTGTTCCGCAAGAACAAGGTGGCCGCGATCAAGGGCGCCGGCCGGCTGAACGGCCCCGGCCGGGTTCAGGTCGAGCTCAACGCCGGCGGCAACCAGGAGCTGATCGCCCGCCACGTCGTGCTCGCGACCGGGTCGGAATCGGCGCCGCTGCCAGGCGTCGAGATCGACGAGCAGCGGATCGTGTCCTCGACCGGCGCGCTCGAGCTCGAGCAGGTGCCCGCACATCTGGTCGTGGTCGGCGCCGGCTACATCGGCCTCGAGCTCGGCACCGTCTGGCGCCGGCTCGGCGCCAAGGTCACCGTGGTTGAGTTCCTGGACCGGATCACGCCCGGCATGGACCTCGAAGTGTCGCGCCAGTTCCAGCGGCTGCTGTCGCGCCAGGGCCTGGGCTTCAAGCTCGCCACCCGGGTCAGCGAGGTCGACGGCAGCGGCGATCGCCTGCTGGTCACGACCGAGGCGACCGAGGGCGGCGAGCCCGAGCGGATGAAGGCGGATGTCGTCCTGGTCGCGGTCGGCCGGCGGCCCTACACCGAAGGGCTCGGCCTCGAGACCGTAAACCTGACCACCGACAACCGCGGCCGGATCGAGGTCGACGCCGACTTCGCGACCGGCGCGCCCGGGATCTTTGCGATCGGCGACGTCATTCGCGGCCCGATGCTCGCCCACAAGGCCGAGGACGAGGGTGTGTGCGTTGCCGAGCATCTGGCGGGCCAGCGGCCGCACATCGACTACGACGCGATTCCGGCCGTGATCTACACGGCCCCTGAGGTCGCCTCGGTCGGCCGCTCCGAGGAGCAGCTGAAGGAAGCGGGGATCGCGTATAGGACCGGCAAGTTCCCGTTTTCGGCCAATGCGCGCGCCCGTGCCACTGGTCAGACCGATGGCTTCGTCAAGGTTTTGGCCGAAGCCGAGACCGACCGCCTGCTCGGCGTGCATATCATTGGCGCCCAGGCCGGAACGATGATCGGCGAGGCGGCACTGGCGATCGAGTTCGGGGCTTCCTCCGAGGACCTCGCCCGGACCTGCCACGCCCATCCGACCCTCGAGGAAGCGATCAAGGAAGCAGCGCTCGCGGCCCATGGCGCGCCGATCCACATCTGAGCGCCGCTGGTCGGCGCGCGATCGCGGTCAAGAGCGTCCCGCCCTGACGATTGTGGGACCATGACAATTCTGGTCACCGGCAGCGCCGGCTTCATCGGCTACCACGTCAGCCTCGCCCTGCTCGGCCGTGGCGAGGCGGTGCTCGGCATCGACGATCTGAACGGCTACTACGCGCCCGCGCTCAAGCGGGCGCGGCTCGAGCGCCTGCAGGCGAAGGCCGGCTTCACGTTCGAGCAGGTCGACATCGCGGATCTCGCGGCGATCACGCAGCTCGCCGGTCGCCATCGGGAGGAAATTTCCGGGGTCGTGCATCTGGCCGCGCAGGCCGGCGTCCGCCACTCGCTCAAGGCGCCGTTCGACTATGCCCGCAGCAATCTCCAGGGCCAGATGGTGATCCTCGAGGCCTGCCGGCACGAGCTGCCGGCGCTCCGCCACCTGGTCTACGCGAGCTCAAGCTCGGTCTACGGCGGCAATGTCAAGACCCCGTTCGCGGTCGAGGACCGGGTCGATCAGCCGGTCTCGCTGTACGCCGCGACCAAGCGGGCCGACGAGCTGTTGAGCCACTGCTACAGCCACCTCTACCAGATCCCTGCGACCGGTCTCCGGTTCTTCACCGTCTACGGGCCCTGGGGCCGGCCGGACATGGCGGCCTTTGTGTTCGCGGACGCGATCACCGCCGGCCGGCCGATCACGCTGTACAATCAGGGCGAGATGGAACGGGATTTCACCTATATCGACGATGTGGTGGCCGGCGTGCTCGCCGCGCTCGAGCGGCCGCCTTCAGCGGCCGATGCCGCGCCCCACCGGATCTACAACCTCGGCAATCACCGGCCGGTGCCACTGCGCCACTTCGTGGCCGTGCTCGAGCAGGCGCTGGGGAGACGGGCCGAGATCCGCCTCGGCCCGCTGCCGCCCGGTGACGTGGTCCGGACCTACGCGGACATCGAAGCCAGCCAGCGCGATCTCGGCTTCGAGCCCAGAACCTCGATCGAGGAGGGCCTGCCCCGCTTCGTCGCCTGGTATCGCGAGTACTACGGCGTCTGACGCGAGCGCCGGCGCCCGTCTGGCTGGCGAGGATTGGGCCCTGCGCCGCGGCGTGCTATGTCGCGCCCGCAATGTTGCATCTGAACGACGTCACCTTGCGGATCGGCGGCCGATTGCTGCTCGAGCACGCGAGCGTCCGGCTGCCGGCCGGGCACCGGGTCGGGCTGGTCGGGCCCAATGGCAGCGGCAAGAGCACGCTGCTGCGCCTGATCCAGGGCGAGCTCGGACCGGATGTGGGCGAAGTGCGCCTTCGGCGCGGCGCCAGCGTCGGCACGGTCGCCCAGGAGGCGCCAAGCGGCGAGCGCACGCCGCGGGACGCCGTGCTCGATGCTGACCTCGAGCGCGCGCGCCTGCTGCAGACGGCCGAGAGCGCCCGCGATCCGGCCGAGATCGCGGCGGTCCAGACCCGGCTCGCCGACATCGGCGCCCACGCCGCGCCGGCCCGGGCGAGCGCGATCCTGGCCGGCTTGGGCTTCGACGAGGCGACTCAGACGCGCCCGCTGGCCAGCTTCTCGGGCGGCTGGCGGATGCGGGTGGCGCTGGCGGCGGTGCTGTTCGCCGAGCCCGACCTGTTGCTGCTCGACGAGCCGACCAACCACCTCGACCTCGAGGCCAGCCTCTGGCTCGAGGACTACCTTTTGCGCTACCCGCGCACGCTGCTGCTGGTCAGCCACGACCGGCACCTTTTGAACCGGGTACCCGAGCAGATCGTCCATCTCGACCAGCTCCGGCTCACGACCTACGCCGGCGGCTACGACGCGTTCGAGCGGGCGCGGCGCGAGAAGAGCCTGCTCCAGGCCAAGGAGCGGGCCAAGCAGGAGGCGCGCCGCCAGCACATGCAAGCGTTCGTCGACCGCTTCCGCTACAAGGCGAGCAAGGCGCGCCAGGCCCAGAGCCGGCTCAAAGCGCTGGCAAAGCTCGAGCCGATCGCGGCAGTGATCGAGGCGCCGGACGTCGTGCTCCGCTTCCCCAAGCCCGCAGTGCCGGCGCCCCCGCTGATCACGCTTGCGGGCGTGCAGGCCGGCTACGGCGATCAGGTGGTGCTTGACCGGCTCGATATCAGGATCGACCCGGACGACCGGATCGCGCTGCTCGGCGCCAACGGCAACGGCAAGTCGACATTCGCGCGGCTGCTAGCCGGCCGGCTCGAGCCGATCGCGGGCGAGATCGTCCGCGCGCCGAAGCTCCGGGTCGGCTATTTCGCCCAGCATCAGATCGAGGAATTGCAGCCGGCGCGCAGCGCGCTCCAGCATCTGGCCGACGCGCTGCCCGACCAGCGCCCGGAGCGCCTGCGCGCTCGCCTCGGGGCCTTTGGCCTGAACGGGGAGAAAGCCGAGCTGGCTGCAGGCCTGATCTCGGGCGGCGAGAAGGCGCGTCTCACGCTCGCCCTGATCAGCGCGCAGGAGCCCCAAATTCTGGTGCTCGACGAGCCTACCAACCACCTCGACATCGATTCGCGCGCCGCGCTGATCGAGGCGATCAACGAGTTCCCGGGCGCGGTGCTCCTGATCAGCCACGACCGCCATCTGATCGAGCTCGCCGCCGATCGCCTCTGGCTCGTAGCCGGCGGCAGGGTGCGACCGTTCGAGGGTGACCTCGAGGACTATCACCAGAGTCTACTCGCGGGCGGGGCGCGCGATCGTTCACCAACCGCGGCTGCGGCGCCGAACCTGAAGCGGGCCCAGCGCCAGCGGAGTGCCGTGCTGCGCGCCGAGCTGGCGCCGCTGCGCGAGGCCGCGCGAGCCGCCGAGCGCGAGCTCGAGCGGCTGAGCGCCGAGCGGACCAGGCTCGCCACGAAGCTCGCCGACGGCGGCACCTACCAGTTGCCGGGCGACGAGCTTGAAGCGCTGCTCAAGCGCCAAGCCGCGCTGGGCGCCGAAATCGAGGCCGCCGAGCACCGCTGGCTCGACGCCGCTGAGGCGCTGGAGCGCGCGCGAGCTTAGCGGGCGATTGTGACGCCATGTTGACTTTCCGGTTGCCATCCAGGCGCCGCTTGTCGACATTGAGAGGTCGAGCAAGGGCCGTTGGCGCTGTCCCCAGTATGCGGAGCCCAGTCCAGACGGCCGCAGCAGCACGTCGGGGAGACCGTTATGGCCGCAGGTGATTCGGTCCGGAATGTCGCGATCGTCGGTCCCAACGGCACCGGCAAGACCACGCTTTTGGAGAGCCTGCTGTTCGTCGCTGGCGCGACCGCCCGCAAGGGCAAGGCGGGCGAGGGCAACACGGTCGGCGACGCCTCGCCCGAGGCCCGCGAGCGCCAGATGAGCACCGAGGTCAATGCCGCGACGTTCGAGCACGGGGGCTTCGGGATCACCTTGCTCGACTGCCCCGGCACCGTCGATTTCGCTCAGGAGGTCCGCAACGTCCTGCTCGGCGTCGACGCCGCGGTGGTCGTGGTCGAGCCGGTCCTCGAGCGGATGCTCACGGTCTCGCCCTTGCTCAAGTTCCTGGACGCGCATCAGATCCCGCACCTGATCCTGATCAACAAGATGGACCGCTCCGAGGTCGCCTATCGCGATCTGTTGCAGAGCCTGCGCCACCTCTCCGACCGGCCGGTCATCCCGCACCAGTACGCGATCGGCCGCGCCGACAGCCTGGTCGGCTACATCGACCTCGTGACCGAGCAGGCCTACAGCTACAGCGACGGGGCGCCCTCGGCCCTGATCACCTTGCCGCAGGAGTATCGCGAGCGCGAGCAGGCGGCGCGCACTGAGATGCTCGAGACGCTCGCCGACTTTGACGACGATCTGATGGAGATGCTGCTCGAGGAGCAGGAGCCGCCGGCCGAGGACATCCTCCGGCACATGCAAAAGACGCTGGGCGCCGATCAGGTCGTGCCGGTGTTCATGGCCGTGGCCGAGCGCGATATGGGGGTGCGCCGGCTGCTCGAGGCGCTGATCAAGGAGACCCCGCCGCCCTCGGTCGCCGCGGCGCGGGTCGGGGTCGATCCGTCCGGCACGACCCTCGTCCAGGTGCTCAAGAACTATCACCTGCCGCACGCCGGCAAGCTCTGCCTGGCCCGGGTCTGGGCCGGCGAGGTCAAGGATGGCATGACGCTGGGCGGCATGCGGATCGGGGGCGTCTACCGGATGTTCGGCGGTCAGCACAACAACGTGCCGGGCGCGGCCGCCGGCGAAATCGTCGGGCTCGGCCGGCTCGAGGACGCGAAGACCGGGCAGACGCTCGCCAACGGCGCCGACCCGGCACCCGTCGAGCTGCCGGTCGCGGAGCGCCTGGCGCCGATGTACGCCTTCGCGCTCCGAGCCGAGAACCGCAACGACGAGGTCAAGCTGTCGGCCGCGATCGGCAAGCTAGTCGACGAGGATCCTAGCCTGCGCTTCGAGCAGGATCCTGAGCTGCAGCAGAGCCTGCTCTGGGGTCAGGGGGAGATGCACCTTCGGGTCGCGCTCGACCGGCTACGCTCCAAGTATCACATCGGGGTCGAAGGCCGGCCACCCCATACCGCCTATCGTGAGACGATCCGCAAGAGCGCCCAGAGCCACGGCCGGCACAAGAAGCAGAGCGGCGGGCACGGCCAGTTCGGGGACGTCAAGATCGAGATCCGGCCGCGTCAGCGCGGCGAAGGCTTCCAGTTCATTGACAAGATCGTGGGCGGCGCGGTGCCGCGCCAGTACATCCCCGCGGTCGAGGCCGGCGCCCGGGAGTTCTTGCAGCGCGGCCCGCTCGGCTTCCCGGTGGTCGACGTCAGCGTCACGCTGTTCGATGGCCAGTTCCACAGCGTCGACAGCTCGGAGATCGCGTTCCGGATGGCGACCGCGCTCGCTCTCCGAGAAGGCCTCAAGAGCTGCGAGCCGGTGCTGCTGGAGCCAATCCTCGCGGTCGAGATCTCGGTGCCGACCGACTACACCTCGCGGGCGCTCCAGCTGGTCAGTCAGAAACGCGGGCAGATCCTTGGTTACGACGCCAAGGACGGCTGGAGCGGCTGGGACCGGATCTCGGCGCACATCCCACAAGCTGAGATCCACGACCTGATCGTGAGCCTGCGCTCACTCAGTCAGGGGGTCGCGTTCTTCGCCTGGCGCTACGACCACCTCAACCCGGTCCCGGACAAGCTCGCCGAGACCGTGGTCGCGCACCGTCATGAGGAGCTGCACCCCTCCTGAGCTGCTGCTCCGATGCACGGGATCGGCTATTGGGTCTCGGCGAGCACCCCGCAGGCGAACCGTGCTCCGGCGTTGCCGGCCGGATCGCTCGCGTGGTCGTCCGCACTCTGGTGCAGGACGATCGCCGAGCCGTCAGCGTCGAACACCGAGCTGGCGCCCTCGCCGAGCGTGACCGCAGCGCTGAAGTACTCGACCGACAGCGTGCCGTCATCGCCGATGTGGACGTTCGGCAGATCGCCGCCGTGATGGCCTTTGGGGTTGTTCCAGCCGTGCTCGACGCTGGTCGGGTCGAAGTGACCGCCGGCGGACTTGAACTCGGGCGGATCGCAGGCGCCGACCGCATGGATGTGGAAGGCGTGCTCGCCGGCCGGCAGGTCGCTGGCCTCGACGATGATCTGGACGCCCTTGGCGAACTGGGTCATCGTCACGCTGCCGATCGCCGCCCCCTCCGCATTGACCAGCTTGGCACTGGCGCTCTGCGCGCCGACCGGCCCGGCAGCGAGCAACGAGAGAGCGATCCCACCGCCAACCAGGATGGTGCCAGGACGCATCTCGCCCTCCCTTGCTGGGTCCGACCAGGGTTGAACGCAGCAATCACCATTGCCGGCGGCGCTGCGCCCGTCAAGACTGCCGGCGGGTGCGAGGCTGCCCGTCCGGGTCGCAGCGTGCCGTCGTCGGGCCGGGCTTCCACCCACTCCGGCGAGCCCGGACGATCGCGGTGAGCCGCGCCTTCGTCAAGGAAAGCGACGATGCCGGCGTTCCGGCCTTGCCGGACCGTCCGATCAGCGCCGCGCGCAACCTGGTGACGGAGCGCGGCTTGCGAATGATCGAGCGGGCGGCCACGCAGCATCGAGGCGAGCTGGCGGCCGCGGTCGCCGCCGCCGACCGTGAGGCGGTCGAGCGCGCCGCGCGCGAGCTCCGCTACTGGTCGGCGCGGCTCGCCAGCGCCGAGGTCGCCGAGCCGGACCCCGCGACCGACCGGGTCGTGTTCGGCACGGCCGTCCGCTTCCGGCGCGCCAACAGCGAGATCCTCGCCTTCCGGATCGTGGGCGAGGACGAGGCCGACCCGGCGGCCGGCCGGATCGCCTGGACGACGCCGGTGGCGCGCGCGCTGCTGGGCAGCCAGCCGGGCGACCTGCGCCGGCTGCCGACCGGCGAGGTCGAGATCCTGGCCCTCGACGCCACGCCCGAGCTGCCCGACTGATTCCCGAACGACCGGCCGTCGGCATTCGACGCCCGGTGCGGCTGCAGGCGTATCCAGCCACTGCTGATGGGGAGTGCTTGGAACTTTTGTTCGGCACCGATGTTTTTTTGGGGACTACCGGTTGCCGTCTAAGCGTTGATCTACGCGAGATGGTTGAACTGAGGTGGAATGCGATGGCCATGGAGAACTTGCCGCGACCCTGGCTGCTGGCCGCGTTAACTGGTCTCAGAGTGGCGGAAATGCTCGATCCGGACGACCGGACGTCGGGAGAGCCGCCGGTCCGGCGGTCCCTGTCGCGTCCGGAGCCGCGGCGGCGCCGGCTGCGGGAGGCGCGCGCGCCGGGGCGTCGCGCGGAACTGATGCCGGAGGGCCTCAACTGAGTGCACGGTCGGCGCCGACCGCATCGGTGAGCTGCGCATAGCCATCTTCTGCCAGTCGGCGGTCGAGTTCGGCCAGGATCCGGTTGATCACTGGCGGTCCCTGGTAGACGAGCGCCGTGTACAGCTGGAGCGCGCAAGCGCCAGCGCGGATCTTGGCGTAAGCATCGGCGCCGCTCCCGATCCCCCCGACCCCGATCAGCGGCAGCCGGCCCCCGACCAGCCGAAAGAACCGGCCGAGCTGCGCGGTCGAGCGCGCAAACAGCGGCGGCCCGCTCAGACCGCCCGCCTCATTGCGATAACGAGCCCCAACGAGATCGGTCCGATCGACCGTCGTGTTGCTGATGACCAAGCCGTCAATGCCCCGGCTCAGCGCGACCTCGGCGAGGTCGGCCTCATCGCCGGGCGACAGGTCAGGCCCGATCTTGAGCAGCAGCGGCTTGATGACGCCGCCGCCGGCCAGCGACGCGCGCGTTTCGCGGAGCGCGCTCAATAGCTCGTCCAGGTGCGCGCGGCGCTGTAGATCGCGCAGTCCCGGCGTGTTTGGCGAGGAGACGTTGACGGTCAGGTAGTCGACCAGCGGGTATAGCTCGCGCAGGCAGACCACGTAGTCCTCGACCGGCTCGGCGCTGCCGCGATTGACGCCGATGTTCACGCCCAGCGGTGCGGGTCGGGCGCCGAGCTTCGCCAGCCGGGTCCGAACGGCGTTCAGCCCGTGGTTGTTGAAGCCCATCCGGTTGATCAGCGCCTGCTCGCGTGCCAGGCGGAACAATCGCGGCTTCGGGTTGCCCGGCTGCGGCCGTGGCGTGACCGTGCCGACCTCGACGAAGCCGAAGCCGAGCTCGAATAAGCCCGGCACGGCCTCGGCGCTCTTGTCGAAGCCCGCGGCGAGACCGAGCGGGTGCGCGAGCTCGAGGCCACCGAACCGGGTCCGGAGGCGCGGCGATGGGGACAGCGCCGGAGCCCCCGCCCAACCCCGTCGGAGCGCCCAGATCGCGAGCCCGTGCGCGGTCTCGGGCGGCAACCGATGGAGCCCGCTCAGCAGCAGCCGGCCGGCCGAGCTCAGCATTCGCCCTCGGACAGTGATCGCTCGCGCCGGAACCGATCGCCCCGGAAATCAGTGCCCGCTCTGAGCTGAGCCGCTCGCGGGATGTCGTGCCGAGCCGGCAGTCGCAGGTCGCGGGCTCGGACGGGCTCAGACGGCAGCACGAGCATTGCGCGAGTTTACTGATTTCCACCCAGGGGGCGAACCCCATCTCAAGGTCCGTGCGCCGCATCCGGCCCGGATGCCGATGTTAAGAGAAGGCCCCGTACGCCATGCTGGTATTCAACTTAAAATAGATTTCACTTTACCGCATTCCCGCTGCATGCGAGGATCGGGGTCGATGTGCGGGGCAGGCGGGACCGAATCAGGGCGATGACGACCAACCGGCCTTCGGCGCTCGGCGTGGCCAGGCTGCGCACCGTCGCGTTCGTCGGCATCGACGTCAAGGACGTCGACGTTCAGGTTCAGATCAGTGCCGGGCTGCCGGCGTTCACCGTGGTCGGCCTGCCCGACAAGGCGGTCGCGGAATCGCGCGAGCGGGTGCGCAGCGCCTTGGGCGCCCTCGGGCTTGGCCTGCCGCCCAAGCGGATCACCGTCAACCTGGCGCCGGCCGACCTCGCCAAGGAGGGCAGCCATTTCGATCTGCCGATCGCGCTTGGCCTGCTGGTGAGCCTGGGCGCGTTGCCCGCCGACGCGGTCCAGGGCTACCTGGCGCTAGGCGAACTGGCGCTGGATGGCGCGATCCTGCCGGTCAGCGGCGTATTGCCGGCGGCGGTCGCGGCCGCCTCGCGCGAGCTCGGCCTGATCTGCCCGGGCGCCTGCGGCGGCGAGGCTGCCTGGCTCGGCAGCGACATCGAGATCCTGGCGGCCGGTTCGTTGCTCGGCCTGATCAATCATTTCAAGGGCACCCAGGTGCTCTCACCGCCCTGCCCGCGCCTGGTCGAGCAGCCCGCGCGCTACCCCGAGCTTACCGACATCAAAGGCCAGGAGACCGCCAAGCGCGGGCTCGAGATCGCCGCCGCCGGCGGCCACAACCTGTTACTGATCGGCCCGCCCGGGGCCGGCAAGTCGATGCTGGCGGCGCGGCTGCCGGGGCTGTTGCCGCCGCTCGACCCGGCCGAGATCCTGGAAGTCAGCATGGTTGCCTCGATCGCCGGCCTGCTCCACGACGGCCGGCTGACCGAGCGCCGGCCGTTCCGCAATCCCCACCATGCGACGTCAGTCGCGGCGATGGTCGGCGGCGGCTCGCACGCGCGCCCGGGCGAGGTCTCGCTCGCCCACAAGGGCGTCCTATTTCTCGACGAATTGCCCGAGTTCGGCCGCGCGGTGCTCGAATCGCTGCGCGCACCCCTCGAGCTTGGCCGAATCACGGTCGCGCGCGCCAACCACCACGTCACCTACCCCGCCCGCTTCCAGCTGGTCGCGGCGATGAACCCCTGCCGCTGCGGTTTCCTCGACAATCCGGTGCTGGCCTGCGCCCGGGCACCACGCTGCGCGCGCGATTACCAGGCGCGGATCTCGGGTCCCTTGTTCGACCGGATCGACCTGCACGTCGAGGTCCCCGCCCTCGCCCCGGCCGAGATGGGCCTGCCGAGCCCGGGCGAAGCCCGCGCCCCGGTCGCGGCCAGGGTCGCGCGCGTGCGCGAGCTACAGGCCGACCGTTTTGCCCAACTCAGAGCGCCGGAGCTGCGCACCAACGCCGAAGCCGAGGGCGAGCTGCTCGATAAGATCGCGACGCCGGATCCCGCCGGTCGCGAGCTTCTGCTGCGCGCGACCGAGCGCATGCACCTGACCGCGCGCGGCTACCATCGGGTGCTCCGGGTCGGGCGCACGATCGCCGACCTCGACGGCATGGTCCACATCGCCCGCGGCCACATCGCCGAAGCGCTTTCTTTCCGCCGCATCCAACCCGACCGGCGGTAACGAGCCAATGGATGCGCTGGCGGCGTTCCCGCGGCCATGCTAAGCGAAGGTGCTGGCGGCAAGGAGCGGAGCATGGCCGTTCAAGTCAAGTCGAGGTGGAGCGAACTGTACGAACAGGACTTCTACGCTTGGTCCGAGCTTCAGGCAGAGTTGCTGCGCGGGCAGCGTTTTTCCGAGTTGGACCTGGAGCACGTTGTCGAGGAGATCGAGGACGTGGGCGGGAGCCTGTATCGCGAAGTCCGTTCGCGTGTCCGAACGATCATAGAACACCTGTTAAAGTTGGAGCACTCGGAGATTATCGAGCCGCGCGCCGGCTGGGAGCGGACGATCCGCACCCAACGGGCCGACCTCGTCGAGGACCTGACGCCGACTTTGCGACCACGGGTCGAGCGCGCTCTTGCCCGCTTTTACGAAACGGCGCGGGTCGAGGCCGCGGCGGCCCTGCGCGCCCACGGCGAGCCCGCGGCCGCCGACGCCCTCCCGACGACCTCCCCTTACACGCTCGACCAGATCACCGGCGACTGGCTGCCAACCAAGCTCACGCGGAGAAAGTGAGCAAGAGTTCCTGACATGAGGTCATCGGGCGGTCGCTCTCAGCGATCGACTATCCATCGCATCGTGAAGTCGAACGGAAGAAGCACAATCATGGCGACCTATCTGGACTGGACGCGTCGTTGCACAGATCCCGGTGTGCGCCCTCGACGAGGCCGGCGCGATGTTCTTGAGCGCCGGGGTCGCCATCGACCGACCTCGCGGTGAGAAGCTATTCCGAGCTCCTCCTCCGGGCTGGCTTCACGGAAAAATCCAGCGCGTTGGGAGTCTAGATCGCTTCAGGCGCCCCTGGTTCTCCACGGTCCAGAGTTCCGCCTGTCCTACAGTCTCTTCGCAGGCCGTATCGGTCGGTAGCGCCAAAGGCCAAGAAAAACAGCGTCAGCGCGGGTGAGCCTGGAGCCAGGCGACCACGTCCGCGGCGTTCCGGTCGGGCGGGAAGACCGGGTAGAAAACGTGCTCGATCCGGCCGGCGGTGGCGATCAACGTGAGGCGGCGGATCAGGGTCTGGCCTGCGATCTCGAAGGTCGGGAGCTGAAGGGCGCCGGCGAAGGCGAGGTCGGCGTCGCTTAAGAGCGGGAACGGTAACGAAAGCCGGGTCGCGATCTCGGTCTGGGCGGCCGGCGTCTGGGTGCTGAGGCCGAACAGCGAGGCGCCGAGCGCAGCAATCTCCTGGTGGTGGGCGCGGAAGGCCAGCGACTGCGGCGTGCAGCCGCGGGCGCCCGGGATCTGGTCCCAGCCGGCCGGGCTCGGCACATCCGGCTGGCTGGCGCGCGGGAAGCAGTAGAGAACCAGACGGCCGGGCTCCGCAGCAAGGTCGATCAGCGCGCCGGCGGTCGAGGGCAGGGCAAGCCGCGGCAGGCTGCGTCCGGGCAGGTGGGCGCAGACGGCGTCGTCGACCGGTTGCGGCAGGTCCGGAGGCAGTCGATGCAGATCCTCGGTGCGTGCCATTTTTTCCTCACCTCGTCCGTGCTGCCGCCGTCGATTTCCGGCGGGGTTCTCACCACCCGAGTCTAGCCGCAAACCGAAAGAGAGGGCGAGCACAGTGATCGTGCGGACCGGCGCAAGAATCGGGTGGGTTGCGGGCTTGGCAGCACCTAGTTTTCGAGGGCAAGCCAAGAGGAGAGTTCGATGTCGACCGACCTGCGTCTCGTGATCCCGGGCCGGCCGCATTTCCCGCGGCGGCGCAGCCTGGTCCAGCAGCTGGCAAGGCTGGCAGAGCAGGCGATCACGAAGCTGCTGCGCTGGCAGGAGCTGGCGCGCGAGCGCCGGGCGCTGCTGCGCCTGGATGACCATATGCTGAAGGACATCGGCCTCTCGCGCGCCGACGCCATGCGCGAGGCCGAGCGGCCGTTCTGGGACGAGGGGAGCAAGTCATGGCAGATCTGGCGATGAACGGGGTGGAGCTGGCGATGGCTGGCAGCCCGGGCGGGCTTGAGCGGGGGCAGGACTACCGGCGCATCGAGCGCGCGATCCGCTATCTGGACGCCCACGTCGTCGACCAGCCGAGCCTCGAGGACGTGGCCGCCGAGATCGGGCTCAGCCCGTTCCATGCCCAGCGCCTGTTCACCCGCTGGGCCGGGATCAGCCCCAAGCGGTTTTTGGGGCTGCTCACGGTCGGGCATGCCAAGGCGGCGCTGCAGGCGGGCGAGAGCGTGCTCGATGCGACCTACGAGGTGGGCCTCTCGGGGCCCTCGCGGCTGCACGATCTGTTCGTCAGCTACGAGGCGATGACGCCCGGCGAGTACAAGCAGCAAGGCGCCGGTCTCGCCATCCGCTACGGTATCCACCCGACCCCGTTCGGCGAGGCGCTGCTGCTGCTGACCGAGCGGGGAATCGCGGGCATGAGCTTCGTCGACCGCGACCGCGAGGCCGCGATCGAGGAGGCGCGCGCGGCCTGGCCGCTCAGCCGCCTGGTCGAGGACCGGCCGGCGACCAAGGTCGTGATCGAGCGGCTGTTCGAGGGTGCCGATGGCGGCCCCCCGCGGGTGTTGCTGCGCGGCACCAACTTCCAGGTCAAGGTCTGGTCGGCGCTGCTCCGAGTGCCCGCGGGGCGGGTCGTCTCCTACCTCGATCTTGCGAGCGCGATCGGTCAGCCGCGGGCGGTGCGCGCGGTCGGCAACGCGCTCGCCCACAACCCGCTCGGCTATCTGGTGCCCTGTCACCGGGTGATCCGGGCGACCGGTGCGCTCGGCGACTACCGCTGGGGCCAGACGCGGCGCCGCGCGCTGCTCGCCTGGGAGGCGGCGCAGGCCGAGGCGGCGAGCGCCTAGACCGCGCTGCGAAGCTCCGAAAAAGGGGCCCGGCGGCGCTGCCTGCCGGGCCCTTTAGTTTTGCGTATCCCGGCCCCGCTGGCCGCTACGGCACGGTCTCGCCGTGGAGCTGGAGGTCGAGGCTGTCGCGCTCGACCTCGGCGCTGACCCGGAGCCCGATCGTGCCGTCGATCGCCTTGAGCAGGACGAACGAGACCCCCCCGCTCCAGATCAGGGTCGCGAGCACGCCGTAGACTTGCGCCAGCAGCTGGCCCGGGTTGCCCTCGAGCAGGCCGGGCGTGCCACCGACCGCCTCGGCCGCGAACACGCCCGTGAGCAACGCACCGACGATGCCGCCGACGCCGTGGATGCCGAAGGCGTCGAGCGCATCGTCATAGCCGAGCGCGCGCTTGAGGCTGGTCGCGGCCCAAAAGCAGATCACGCCGGCGGCGATGCCGATGATCAGCGCCCCGATCGGGCCGACGAAGCCCGAGGCCGGCGTGATCGCGACCAGGCCTGCAACCGCGCCCGAGAGGATGCCGAGCACGCTCGGCTTGCCGTGGCTCGGCCACTCGGCGAACATCCAGGCCAGCGCTGCCGCCGCGGTCGCGATCTGGGTCACCGCCATGGCCATGCCGGCGCGGCCGTCGGCGGCGAGCTCGGAACCGGCGTTGAACCCGAACCAGCCGACCCAGAGCAGCGAGGCGCCGATCACGCTGAGGGTCAGGTTGTGCGGCGCCATGTTCTCGCTGCCATAGCCGAGCCGCCGGCCGAGCACGAGCGCGGTGACCAGGCCCGCGATGCCGCAGTTGATGTGCACGACCGTGCCGCCGGCGAAGTCGAGCGCGCCCAGGCCGCCGGCCCCGACCCAGCCGCCGGGGCTCCAGACCCAGTGCGCGATCGGCGCGTAGACGACGACCCCCCAGAGGCCCATGAACCAGAGCAGCGCGGAAAACTTCATCCGGTCGGCGAAGGCGCCGGTGATCAGCGCCGGCGTGATGATCGCGAACGTCATCTGGAAGGTCATGAACACGCTCTCGGGAATCGTGCCGCTCAACGCGTCGACCGTCATGCCCTGGAGCAACAGCCGCGACAGGTCGCCCACGTAGGGACCCTCGCCCGTGAAGGCCAGGCTGTAGCCGAGCGCCATCCAGACCACGGTGGTCAGGCAGCAGGTCGCGAACACCTGCATGCTGATCGCGAGCACGTTCTTCTGGCGGACCATGCCGCCATAGAACATCGCGAGGCCCGGCACGGTCATCATCAGCACCAGCGCGGTCGCGGTGAGCATCCAGGCGGTGTTGCCGGTATCGAGCGCGGGCTCCTGCTGCGCGAGCGCGCCGGAGCTCGATGCCAACAGCGTCCCCAAGCCCGCGATCGGGCTCAGCGCCGGCCAGAGGCCAGTACGCAGCGCTCGCCCGGAGCGGCCTGCCATCGGTCCTACCAACATCGTCACCTCTTCCGTTAAATCGCAGCCCGCGCCGGTCCGGCCGCCCGCGGATCTGCCGACCTCGATCTCGAAGATCCGTATTCGTGCCCGGTCAATCGGGCCAATCTTGGCAGGTCCGGTGCTTGCCGTGCCAACTCTCATTCCTCGCCCTCTCACTTGTTTGGTGCCTGGCCAGTGGCGACCCGGGGGTCTAAGCCCCGGAGCCGCCTTGGCCCTACAATTTTCGTGCCAGGATCTGCGCCGAGCGACACGCGTGCTCGCGCCGCCCTATGCCCATTTATTGAGCAGGTCGCGCGAGGCCAGGCCGCTTCTTGAGCAGGTCGGCACCCGACCAAAAAAAGGGGGCCGACCCGAAGGTCGGCCCCGTGTGCTGAGCCGGTTGTGCGGATCAGACCTCGGGCAGTTGGCCCAGCTGCCGGACCCGCTTGCCGGTTGCGTTGAAGATCGCGTTGAAGAACGCCGGCGCGAAGGGCGGCACGCCCGGCTCGCCGACCCCCGCCGCGGGCACCGCGAACGGGTGCGGAATGATGTGGGTGACGACCAACTCGGGGAAGTTCTTGGCGCGCACGACATCATAGTCGCTGTAGTTGCTCTGCTCCACCCGCCCCTGGTCGTAGGTGATCGAGCTGTGCAGCGCGAGCGTCATTCCCATGACCGCAGCACCCTCGATCTGCGAGCGGATCCGCTCCGGATTGGCCGCGAAGCCGCAGTCGATCGCGGTGTGCACCTCGGGCACCCGGACCTCACCATCGACGACCTTGACCCGCACGCGCGCTTGCCACATAGCTGACGAAGCTGCGGTGCACGGCGAGGCCGATCCCCTCGCCCTGGGGCAGCTGCTTGCCCCAGCCGGCCTTCTCGGCCGCAACCTCGAGGACGTTGCGCAGCCGGGCGGTGTCGATCGGATAGACCTGGTACTGCTCGCCATTGTTCCAGTAGTCGTCCGGCATCCCGACCGCCTTCGGATCGATGATCCGGTCCGGCCCGATCAGCTCGATCAGGAACTCCTTCTGATCCCTGCCGAGCTCGTTCGCCAGCTCAGCTGCGAACGATTGGACCGCGAAGGCGCGCGGGATGTTCGAGACCGACCGGAACCAGCCGATCCGGGTATGCGCCATCGCCTTGCCGTTCTCGCAGCGCACGTTCGGCGATGTCGAACGGCATGTCGACGAAGCCCATGCCATGCTCGATGAAGAACTGATAGCCGTCATCCGCCTGGAAGGTCGAGATGATCGACGGCGCGACGCTGCGATGCCGCCAGGCGGTGACCTTGCCCTTGTCGTCGAGCGCCGCCTCGATCCGCTCGACCGAGGTGGTGTGATAGAAGCTGTGCCGGATGTCGTCCTCGCGGGTCCACTGCACCCGCACCGGCGCCCCAACCTCCTTGGACAGCACCGCCGCCTCGAGCACGAAATCGCACTGCGACTTGCGCCCGAAACCGCCGCCCAGAAGCGTGACGTTGACCTTGACGTTCTCGATCTTCATGCCGAGCGTCTTCGCCGACGTCCTCGCGCGCGCCCCAGGGGCTCTGGACCGGGGCCCAGACCTCGGCCTTGCCGTTGGCGACGTTGACCAGGGCGGCTGGCGGCTCCATGGCAATGTGCGCCATGTGCGGCTGATAGTATTCCTGGGTGAACGTCTTGGCGGCCTGGGCGAAGGCAGCGTCGACGTCGCCGTGGTTGCGGATCACCTTACCGGGCTGGGCCGCGGTCGCCGACATTTCCTTGTGAAACTGCTCGGTGTTGTAAGAGCCGTGCGGACCGTCATCCCATTCGATCGTGAGCGCGTCGCGGCCCTGGAGCGCAGCCCAGGTGCTGTTGGCGACGACCGCGACGCCGCCGAGCGCGGCGAACTTCGCCGGCGGGATGCTGCCTGCGATCTGGACCACCTTCTCGACGCCCGGCACTTTGAGAGCCGCCGCGCTGTCGACCGACTTGACCTTGCCGCCGACGACCGGCGGGCGCGCGACCACCGCGTACTTCATGCCCGGCAGCTGGACGTCGGCGCCATAGATCGCCTTGCCGGTCGTGATGTCGTGCAGGTCGTAGATCTGCACCTTGCCCTTGCCGATGTAGCGGAAGTCGCTTCTCGTCCTTGTACGGCAGCGGCTCTGCGGTCGGGCCCGAGTACTTCTCGGCCGGGACCTCCATCTCCATCACGGCCTGGGCGAGATCGCCGTAGCCGAGCTTCTTGCCGCGACGCCTCATGCAGACACCTCGTGGTTGACCGCATCGACCTCGCTTCGACGTCGACGCCCCACTGCTTGGCCGCCGCCTCCTTCAGCATCTGCCGCACCGTGGCGCCCATCTGGCGCATCGGCTGGATATGATGGCGCATGCTGCGCGAGCCGTCGGTGTCCTGGTTGCCGTACTTGGGCTCGTCGCCTGGCGCCTGGACGATCTTCACCCGCGCCCAGTCGGCCTCCATCTCGTCGGCGATCACCATCGGCAGGCTGGTCCGCGAGCCGGTGCCCATCTCGGAGCGATGGGCGACGATCGTGACCGTGCCGTCGGGGGCGATCGAGACGAACACGTGCGGATCGGAGACCATGCCGTTCGGCATGTCGAGGCCGCCGGTGTGGTACTCCTTGAACGCCGCGGCCTTGGCGGGGTTGAACGGCAGGATGCTGGCGGCGATCACGGCGCCGGCGCCCCAGGCGGTGCCCTTGAGGAAGCTGCGCCGGCTGACGTTCTCGATGAAGACGCGCTCGCCCGCGGCTCGATGGCCGACGCGAGCTGCTGGTTCAGATAGTGCAACATCGCATCATGCTCCCGTCGCCGCCTGGCGGACCGCCGCGACGATCCGCTCGTAGCATCCGCACCGGCAGATGTTGCCGGACATCGCCTCGAGGATCTCGGCGTCCGAGGGTGACTTGTTCTGCGTCGAGCAGGCCCGAGGCCTGCATGATCTGGCCGGTCTGGCAGAAGCCGCACTGCGGCACGTTGATCTCGCGCCAGGCGACCTGGACCGGATGGTTGCCGTCCGGGCTCAGGCCCTCGATCGTGACCACCTCGCTTGCCGTCGGCATCGCCAGCGCGGTCATGCAGGAGCGCACGGCCTCGCCGTCGAGATGGACGGTGCAGGCGCCGCACAAGCCGGCACCGCAGCCGTATTTGGTGCCGCTGAGCCCGAGCTCGTCGCGAACGAACCAGAGCAGGGGCGTGTTCGGGTCGCCGTCGAAGTCGTGATCGACCCCGTTGACGTTCAGTTTGACCATATGTGCTGTCCTCCCTGTGCACAGGAGCGCGCTCCCCGCTCAGCGGGCGCGAGCGCTCATCCTAGGCAGGAAGTCGGCGCCCCACTATACGAAAATTCGGCTGCGCAGGCGAAATCCGACTGCGACCTCCGGGCTACGCGCGACCGCCTCCGCCCGCAGTGGGCGTTGCCCACGGCGCCCGCGAGGCCCGATCGGGAGCGCTCAACTGCGGGTAAGTATCCGCGCCCGCCTCCAGGAACCGGTTCGGTCAGTCGGTGTTGCTATCGTCGCTCGATGGCGATGGAGGCACGTCGATGCCAGCCAAATCCAAGGCGCAGCAGAAGGCCGCCGGCGCGGCGCTCGCCGCCAAGCGCGGCGAGCAGAAGAAGAGCGAGCTCAAGGGCCCGGCAAGGCGATGGCCAAATCGATGAGCGAGAAGCAGCTCGACGACCTCGCCTCGACCAAGCGCAAGGGCAAACCCGAGCACGCGTCGAAGAAGTAGCCAGTCGCCCTCCGGCTTCAGTCCGGCAGGAACCTCGGATCGAGGGTCTGCTCGAGAGTGTAGGGACTGGATCTCGGGAAGGCTTTCAGCGGCAGCCCGGTCTCCACGCTGGCTTGCTCGCGGGCATCCGTGTAGGCGCGGGCGAACACCCTTGCCGCATGCGGCCGAAGGCTCGGGCTCTCCTCAAATCGTCCCGTAGCGGCGTCGTGCTCAGGACGGATCCGCGCCAGCTGCTCGAGCGCTGCTCGGGCTGGTACTGATACTTGAGCAGATGCATCAGCAGGACGATCAAGTTGTTCTGACCGCCTCCTGTCCTGCGCGCCATCGCCTCGATCTCTTCGATCAGGTTGGCGAGGTCGAGCTCATCGAAGCGGCGCTCGCGCAGCAGGGCCGCCTGCTGCTCGAGCCAGAGGCAGAAGTCGCGCTCGTACAGCGCTTCGTCGGCCAGCGCCTTGGCACGCGCCACAGCTGGGTTTCCCTACATCACGGCGCCGATCTGCCAAGGCGTGAACTCGTGGTTGCCGAGCCCCAGCTCCTCGGACTTGGTGCGGCGGCCAGAGGCGACCTCGAGCACCAGCTCGAAGATCTTCTGACCCATCTGCTCGATGCGTGTCCTCGCCGTCCAGGATGATGCCGCAGTTGACGTCCATGTCCTCTTCCATGCGCCGGTACATCTCGCTATTGGTCGCGAGCTTGATCGAGGGCGCCGGCTTGAAGCCGAAGCACGAGCCGCGGCCGGTCGTGAACGCGATCATGTTGCCGCCGGAGGCCACCTGGCCGGTCGCCGAGCAGGGGTCGTAGCCCGGGCTGTCCATGAACACGAAGCCGCGCGCGGTGATCGGCTCGGCGTATTTGTAGACGCCCGTCGAGGTTGGTCGTGCCGCCTTTGGCGGCCGCGCCCAGCGACTTCTCGAGGATCGTGGTGAGCCCGCCCGCCTTGTTGCCGGGCGAGGGATTGTTGTTCATCTCGCCGCCGTTGCGCTCGCAGTAGTCCTCCCACCAGCGGATGCGCTCGACGAGCTTCTCGCCGACCTCGCGGGAGACCGCGCGCCGGGTCAGCAGGTGCTCGGCGCCGTAGATCTCCGGCGTCTCGGACAGGATCGCCGTGCCGCCATGGCGGACCAGCAGATCGGCGCAGGCGCCGAGCGCCGGGTTGGCGGTCATGCCGGAATAGGCGTCCGAGCCGCCGCACTGCAGCGCCAGCGAGAGCTCCGAGGCGGCGACCGGCTGGCGCTTGGCCTCGTTGGCGTGCGGCAGCATCTCGCGGATCATGGCCTGGGCCCGCTCGATCGTCTTGCGCGTGCCGCCGGTGCCCTGCATCGTCATGGTCCGGAAATGCGGCCCGCGCTCGATCTGATAGGCCTCGAGCAGAAAATCGATCTGGTTGACCTCGCAGCCAAGACCGACCATCAGCACGCCGGCGAAATTCGGATGCCGGGCGTAGCCCCAGAGCGTGCGCTGCAGCGTGGCGAAGCCCTCGCCGCGATCGGCCATGCCGCAGCCGGTGCCGTGGGTCAGCGCGACGATGCCATCGACATTGCCGAAGCTGCGCAGCTCGTCCTTGGGGAAGGTCTCGGCGACGTGGTGGCAGACGGTCGCCGAGCAGTTGACGGTCGAGAGCACGCCGATGAAGTTGCGGGTGCCGGCCCTGCCGCTGGCGCGCACGAAGCCATCGAAGCTCGCGCGCTGCTCGTCCGGCACGAACGCGGTGGGCTTGGCGTCGTTGCCGAAGGCGTAGTCGCGGGCGAAGTCGTGCAGCTCGACGTTGTGCGTGTGGACGTGCTCGCCGGGGCGCGATGTCTGCGCTCGCGAAGCCGATGATCTGGTCGTACTTCCGTACCGGCGCGCCCTTGGCGATCGGCCGGGTCGCGATCTTGTGGCCGGCCGGGATGCGCGCGGCGGCGGCGAGCTCCTCGCCGGCGAGCGCGGTGTTCGGCAGGAGGTCGATCCGCGCGGTCACGACGTTGTCGTTCGGATGCAGGCGGACGGTGAGGGTCTGGTGCTCGGTCATTCGGGCTCTTTCGGGTCGCTCGGGGTTCGGCAGCTCTGTCGGCCGGCAGGTCGCGCTCGAAGATCTGCTCGACCGGGTAAGGCAGCGTCGGCGGGAAGCTCTCTCGCGCCGAGCCGCGTCTCGATCGCGGCGGCTGCAACGCATCGCGTAAACTTCGCGGCACACCGGCTCGACCTCGCGCCGAGGCTCGGGCTTTCCTGCAACAGGTCGGCGGATGCGGCGGCGCTGCTCCGGCCACCGTCGCGCGCCAGCGATTGGCGCGCTGGGCGGCTGGTGATCCCACTTGAGAAGATGTTGGATCAGCACTTCGAGCCGGTTGCGAGCTCGCGCCGCTCGCTCTTGATCAGGCTTTCGAGCTCCTCGGCGACGTTCTCGACGTCGAGCGCGGCAAGCCGGCCGGCGCGCAGGTGCGCGACCTGCTCGTCGAGCCAGGCGACGTAGTCGGGTCGTAGAGCGAGGCTGGTCGAGCGCTTTCGCCATGGGACTCCTCGGACCAAGATGGCGCCTGCCGCAAGCCGCGCAAGCACCGGCTGCCCTGCCGAGCCGATGCGGTCGAACGTCGCCGACCTCAGCCCATCCTTAACCCTTTCTTAGGCATCCGGTGCTGCAATCGGGGACGGTGGCCAACCCTGCGCGCCTCCTGCCGGCGGCGCTCTTTCGTGAGGGCCGACCATGAGCCTCGATGCCGGCCTTGCCCGGGCCTCGGCCGCAGCCGCGCCAGGCACCGGGCCCCAGTCCGATGCCAAGCCCGCGGCCCGCATCGGCGACCGCCTGCTCGAGCTCGGCCTGATCACCCAGGACCAGCTCGAGGTTGCGCTGTTCGAGCAGAAGCGCTCGGGGCGCATGCTCGGCACCGTGCTGGTCGGGCTCGGGTTCATCGGCAACGACGTCCTCGCCTCGCTGCTCGCCGAATCGTCCGGCTACGAGCAGTTCGACCCCAAGACCGCGCTGATCGATCCCGAGGTGGTCGGCAGAATTCCCAAGGAGGTTGCGCTCCGGCACCGGGTCGTGCCGCTGTCCAGCGACGGCAGCCACGTGTTCGTGGCGATGTGCGACCCCTACGACGTGCTCGCCCTCGACCAGCTGCGCCGCCAGCTCGGCAGCCGCGTGACCGTCGTGCCCAAGGTCTGCCCGCCGGCCGAGATCGGCGATCTGATCGATCGCGCCTACGGCTACGCGATGTCGATCGACGGCATCGTCAAGGAGCTCGAGACTGGCGAAGCCGACCTCATCAAGCTCGATGCGATCGAGGCGGGCTACGCCCACCCGCTCGTGCGCCTGGTCGACGCGATCCTGCTCGATGCGGTCAAGGTCGGCGCCTCCGACATCCATTTCGAGCCCGAGGCGCTGTTCCTGCGCCTGCGCTACCGGATCGACGGCGTGCTGCACCAGATCCGCTCGTTCCACCGCGAGCACTGGCCGGCGATCGCGCAGCGCCTGAAGATCGTCGCCAGCATGAACATCGCCGACCGGCTCAGGCCCCAGGACGGCCGGATCGATCTCAACCTGGGCAATCGCGAGATCGACCTGCGCGTATCCTCGCTACCGACCGTGCACGGCGAGAACATCGTGCTGCGCGTGCTCGACAAGACCCACTCGCTGGTGGCGCTCGACGAGCTCGGCATCAGCGCCGCCACGCTCGCCCTGATCGAACGGGCGCTGAAGCGCCCTGAGGGCATCTTCATCGTGACCGGGCCGACCGGCAGCGGCAAGACCACCACGCTCTACGCCATGCTCGGCCAGATCAGCACCCCCGAGATCAACGTCGTGACCCTCGAGGATCCGGTCGAGTACCAGCTGCCGCTGCTCCGCCAGACCCAGGTCCGGGAGAGCACCGGGCTCGGCTTCGCCGAGGGCGTGCGCGCGCTGCTCCGCCAGGACCCGGACATCGTGTTCATCGGCGAGGTGCGCGACGCCGACACTGCCGCGATGGCGGTCCGCGCCGCGATGACCGGGCATCAGGTGTTCACGACCCTGCACACCAATGATGCGCCGAGCGCGATCAACCGCCTGGCCGAGCTTGGCCTGCGGCCGAGCATGATCGCCGGCAACGTGATCGGCGTGCTGGCGCAGCGTCTGGCGCGCAAGCTCTGCCCGGCGTGCCGGGCCGGCCGCCAGGCGAGCGCCGAGGAATGCCGGATCCTTGGGCGCCGACCCGGACCGCCCGCCGCAGATCTTCGATCCGGTCGGCTGCGAGGCCTGCCGGCGGACCGGCTACCGTGGCCGCGCACCGCTCACCGAGCTGCTGCCGATGGACGAGGAGTTGGACGAGATCGTCGCCTCGGGCGGCACCCGCGCGGCGCTGAAGGCGGCGGCACTCGGCAAGGGCTACCGGACGATGGCCGAAGACGGCATCGCCAAGGTCCTGGCCGGCGACCTCTCGCTCGCCTCGCTCGCGCGCGCGGTCGACCTCACCGCCCGGCTCTGAGCCCGGTCCCGATGCCGCAATACGCCTACCGTGCGATCAACACCAACGGCCGACACCTGCGCGGCGCGCTCGCCGCCGCCAACGAGCTTGACCTGGAGCAGGCGCTGGACGCGGTCGGCCTCGAGCTGATCGACTGCCGGCCGGCGAGCGTGCGCAAGAACCTTGGCGCCGGCTCCGGCCGGCTCGGCAGCCGCGATCTGATCCAGCTCTGCGTCCATCTCGAGCAGTTGCAGCGGGCGGGGGTGCCGCTTTTGGACGGCCTCGCCGACGTTCGCGATTCGGCCGACCGCAGCCGGCTGCGCGACCTGGTCGCGGAAATCCATCGGGACGTCAGCGAGGGCCAGCCGCTCTCGGCCGCGGTCGGCCGCCATCCCAAGGTGTTCAGCAACGTGTTCACCGCGCTGATCGGCGCCGGCGAAGAGACCGGTAAGCTCGCCGACAGCTTTCACGAGCTGGTCCGGCACCTCAAATGGGCGGCCGCGATGGCGGCCAAGGTCCGCAAGGCGACCCGCTATCCGGCCGTGGTCGCCTGCGTCGTGATCGCGGTCACGGTGTTCATGCTCGCCGGCGTCGTGCCTCAGGTGGTCGATTTCCTCGCCGCCAACAACCAGGAGCTGCCGATCTGGACCGTGGCCCTGATCGCGACCTCGGCGTTCGTCCGAGATTTCTGGCTCCTCTTGCTCGCACTGCCGGTTGTCACGGCGCTCTCGATCCGGCTGCTGGTACAGCGCTCGGCCGATTTCGCCTACCGGTTCGATGCCTTGCTGCTCGGCCTGCCGGTGGCCGGCCAGGTCCTGCGCAAGCTCGCGCTTGCCCGGTTCGCACAGATCTTCGCGGTCATGTTTCAGAGCGGCATCGATATCCTGACCTGCCTGGACGCCGGCCGCCGGGTGACCGGCAACCGTGTACTGGGCGAGGCGCTGGCACTGGCCAAGCAGCAGGTGCAGGCGGGCAGCTCGCTGTCGGCCGCGCTCGCCGCCAGCGGCGAGTTTCCGACCCGCGTCACCCGCATGGTCAAGATCGGTGAAGACACCGGCAACCTGACCGAGACGCTGGGCCAGGTCGCCGAACTCTACGATCAGGACGTCGACGCTGCGATCGACGCGATGATTGGCCTGATCGAGCCGGCGCTGACCGCGATCTTAGGGCTGCTGATGGCCTGGATCGCACTCGCCGTGTTCGGGCCGATCTACGACAACCTCGGCCAGCTCGGCGGCTAAGGTGGCGATCGCTCGCCTGCTGGCGCCCGCTGCCCGTTTCGTGCTCGCGATCGGCAACGAGGGCGGCTTGCTCCTGCATCTGGCCGGCGGCGCGCTCAAGGATCGTTGGCAGGTCGCGGGTCATGACGAGGCGGCCTTGCAGACGCTGGGCGCGGCGCTCGCCAAAGCGCCCAAGTGCCCGCTGGTGGTGGTCGGCGATCTGCTCGAGCAGTCCTATCGCAAGGACACCGTGCCCCGGCTGAACCCGCGCGACCGCGCCAGGGTTCTGAAGCGCCGGCTCGAGCGGGCGTTCCCGGAGACGCCGCTCAAGGCGGCGCTCAGGCTCGCCGACGACCCGGAGGAACCGCGCAGCCAGAACTACCTTCTGGTCGGGTTGCCGCCTGCCGCCGACTGGGAGCGCTGGCTCGGCTTCCTGCGCCAGGTCGACAACCCGGTGCTGACGCTGACCCTGTTGCCAGTCGAGGCAGCCGGCATGGTCGCTCGCCTGACGCGGGCGCTCGCGGCGCCCGAGCGCCCGGCGCACGACTGGGCGATCCTCCTCAGCCGGCAGGCGACCGGCGGCTTTCGCCAGATCGTCGTCAATCGGGGCGAGCTCGTTCTCACCCGGCTGACCCCGAGCCTGGCCGCCGACGCCGGAGTGGCCGAGATCGCCGCCGAGGTCCGGCGCGAGCTCAAAGCCACGCTCGGCTACATGACCCGGCTTGGCTATCGCGCCGGCAGCAGCCTGGACATCGTCGTGCTCGGCGGCAGTGAGCTCGGCGCCGCGCTCGGCGACCCGGGCTCGATGCCCGGGCGCCTGACCGTGGTCGCCGCGGCCGCTGCGACCCGGGCGCTGGGCCTGGCCGTCCCGGGCCAGGCCGAGGACGGCGACGGCGCCCTGCTCGGGGCGCTCTGGACGGGCCAGCGGCGCCGGCCGATGCTGCAGCTGCTGCCGGCCGACCTGAAGATCCGGATGCTGCAGGTCCGGGCGCTGCGCTGGGCAAGCGCGGGGCTGGCCGCCTCGGCGCTCGGCCTCTCCAGCTATGCGGCGCTCGCCGCGATCTCGGCGCTGCAGGTCGAGCAGGAGGTCAGCTGGCTCAGCGCCTGGCGGGGCACCACCCAGCAGCAGCTCGAGCGCTCCGAGGGCGACGCCGATGCGATCTCGGCCCGGGCCGATGCGCTGCGCGCGTTGCTTGAGGCCAAGCGACGGCTCGAGGCGACCCGCGGCAGTCCGTTCGAAGCGCTGGGAGCGCTCCGCTATGCGATGGCCGGGGACGAGCAGCTCACGACGCTCTCCTGGCAGCTGGTCGCGCCGGCCGAAGGCGTGGGCCAGGGCACGACTGACGACGCTGACTTCACGCTCGATCTGACCCTCGATCTCGGCCGTGGCGCCGACCCGGCGGCGTCTGTTGCAGCGACCGAGGATCTGGCCACGCGTCTGGCCGGCGTGTTTCCGGAGCGCTCGGTCGCGATCGTCCGCCAGGCGGTCGATATCCTGCCGCAGCAGGCATTCGTCGGCAGCGCCGGGGTGACCGACGCGCCGAGGGACCCGGACGAGAGCTTGAGCGCCCAGCTGCACGTCGGGACCAGGCTGCAATGACCAGGTTCTGGCGGCGGACGCTGCGGACCCCTTTGACGCTGCTCGGCCTCAACCTGGCGGCCGGCGCGCTCGTCGCAGGTGTGGTTTACGGCTATGCCGGCAATCAGATCTCGGTGCGCGATCACTTGGCCACGGGTCTCCGCAACCTGAACACCCAGCGGACGACGGTGACCGAAGATCTGGCGTTTCTGCATGCCAACCAGACCCACCACCAATTGCTGCTCGAGCGCGGCATCCTGGCCGCCCAAGATCGCCTTGCGGCCGTCCGGCTCCTGGAGCAGCTGGGCGAGCGCCATGGGGTCAACGGCATCCAGTACAGCTTCAGCCCGCAGCGGGAGGCGCCGCTCGGGCCGGGCCGGCTGGCCCGGATGACGCTGCTCAGCACCGACCTGACGATCGAAATGACCGGGGTCACGGACCTCGACCTGCTGGCTTTCGCGCGCGGGGTCGCGAACGAGCTGCAGGGCGATGTCCGCGTGGTCGCGCTCACGCTGGAGCGGCGCGCGGAGGTCGAGCCGGGCGTGCTCGCACGCCTGCGCGCCGGCGAGCTGGTCGACCTGGTCGGCGGCCGGCTGCAGCTCGAATGGCGGACGCTCCGCTGGCAAGAGCGCGGCGACGAGCCGGCCGACCGGTCATGAGAGCGAGCGGCCTGCTCGCGGCGCTGCTGCTCCTGACCGTGCCGGGGGCACCGCTCCGTGCCGGACCCGGAACCGAGGCTGGCGAAGCGGGCAAGACCGCCGGCGCCTCGCTGCTGTTCTCGAGCCGCGCGCAGGGCCTGCTCGAAGCCGCCCGCGCCGGCCGGCCCGAGGAGCCGGCCGCGGCAGCGATCGAGCCGCGCCCGGCGCCGCCGATCGGCACGATCCATCTCGGGGCGATCCTCTATCACGCGCCGGCCGACTGGCGGGTCTGGCTGAACGGCCAGAGCTTCACCCCGACAGCCCGCCCGGGGCCGATCGAGATCCTGAAGGTGACCGCCGACCGGGTCGTGCTCGCCTGGCGGCGCAGCCCGGGCTCCGCTCCGACCCGGGTCGAGCTGCAGCCGAACCAGACCTACTTCACCGCCAGCGGCCAGGTGGTCGAGGGCAGGCTGGAGCCGAGCCGGTGAGCGGGTCGCAGCCAGCCGCCCTGGAGGTCGAGCGGCTCAGCACCCGGTATGGCCGGACGCCGGTCCTGCACGATGTCTCGCTGACGGTGCAGGCGGGCGAGACGGTCGGCCTGATCGGGCTCAACGGCGCCGGCAAGACCACGCTCCTGAAATCGATCCTGATGCTGGTGGCGCCCGCGGCCGGGCCGGGTGCGCCTGTTCGGGGTGCCCCACGAGCGCCCGGCCAGCCGGGTCTGGCTGGCCTATCTGCCGGAGCGCTTTCAGCCACCCGGGCATCTGACCGGCCAGGCGTTCGTCCGGCTCAGCCTCGCCTTCTACCGGCTGACCGCCGATCCGGCCGCGACCGCGGCGCTTGCGGCCGCCCTCGACCTCGAGGCGCAAGCACTCGCCCGACCGATCCGGAGCTATTCCAAAGGCATGGCGCAGAAGCTCGGCCTGCTCGCGACCCTCCTCGCCGACCGGCCGCTCCTAATTCTCGACGAGCCGATGACCGGCCTCGATCCCAAGGCGCGGATCGGCCTCAAGCGCGAGCTAGTCCGCCAGCGCGAGCGCGGCCACGCGATCCTGGTGAGCTCGCACGAGCTGGCCGGCCTCGACGAGCTCTCCGACCGGGTCGCGGTGCTCCATCAGGGCCGGCTCTGCTATCTCGGCGCGCCGGCCGAGCTGAAGCGGCGCGAGCAGACGCCGACCCTCGAGACCGCCGTTCTGGCGGCGATCGAGCCGGCGTCGCGCGCGGTCGGCGCCTGATCCGTCAGCGGCCCTGGACCGGGCGCGCCAGCCGATCGAGATCGCGCTTGGCCTGCCGCAGACCGCAGGTCGCGCTGTAAGCGCCGCTCTCGGAGCCCTGATGGAGCTGCAGCGCGACCGCTTGGATCTGCTGCAGCAACCCGGCCTGAGCGGCCGGGGCATCCAGGGCCTCGCGGCTCAGCGCCAGGATCTGATCGGCCCGCCGGGCGGTGTTGTCGGCGCAGGCGGCCGCCTGGGCGCCGATCTCGCCGGACGTTGCCGAGCCGTCGTCGGTGGCGCGGATCGCCGCCGCCATCTCGGCCGCGGCCCGGCGGGCGCCGTAGCCACCGCCCGCCCAGCTCGAGACGATCCCGGCCGACTTCGCGCCCCAGGGCGGCGCCTGGGCGGGATCGATCGCGTACAGAACCTCGCCGAGCGCGCTGCGCGCGTCGCCCACGTTCTCCGCGGCTGCCGCCCGGCCGGCGTATTGGGCCGCGACCTCGGATTCGGACATCGCCGTGTACAGCAGGCCCTGCTTGTCGGGGGTGTCCGGGGCGCTCCAGAGAACCTGCGGCAGCTCGCCCAGATAGACCGGATTGGGGCTGAGCCCCCAGTAGACGTCGTTGACCGCCAGCGGATCATCGACCCACCGCGTGCAGGCGCCGAGGAGCCCCAGACCGATGACGGCGACGATCCGACCGCTCCTGGCCATGCTTGCCTCCCTGCCCCGTGCTCGGAGCGACGCTTGCCCGCCGCCCTCGTCGTGATCACACAATGCTTGGATCATGGCCACGACGAGCGGTGCCGTGCAAGGCCCTACAGCACGCGATGCTGGGCGCACGGCATCCGGGCACGGACCCGCCCGACCTCCTCGAGGTCGAGCCGGGCGGCTAGATGAGCCGGCCTTGTCCTGGGCTCTGGCCAGCACGTGGCCCCACGGGTCGGCGATCAGGCTGTGGCCGTAGGTGGCGCGCGTGCCGCCGGCGTAACGGCCCCACTGGGCCGGCGCCAGCACGTAGGTCTGGGTCTCGATCGCGCGCGCCCGCAGCAGCACCTCCCAATGGTCCTTGCCGGTCTGGAGCGTGAACGCGGCCGGCACCAGGATCACCTTGGCTCCGGCCTTGGCCAGCTCGAGATAAAGCTCGGCAAACCGGAGATCGTAGCAGATCGACAGCCCGAACCGGGTGCCGAGCGCATCGAACGTGACCACCCGGGCACCCCGGGCGAAGGTCGCCGATTTGCGGTATTCCTTGCCGTCCGGCGTCGTGATGTCGAACAGGTGCAGCTTGCGGTAGCGGGCAAGCTCGCGGCCATCACGATCGAACACCACGGTCGTGTTGTAGAGCGCCTCGCCCTTCCGCTCGATGATCGAGCCGCCGTGCAGCACGACCCGATGCCGGGCGGCGAGCTCCTGGAGCAGGGCGTAGGCCTCGCCGCCTGGAATTGGCTCCGCGGCGGCGCGCTTGGCGGCCGCCTCCTCGCTCAAGAGGGTCCAGACCTCGGGCAGCGCCACCAGGTCGGGCCGCTCCTCGGCGACCGCCTGCTCGATCAGACGCCGGGCCTGCTCCAGATTAGCGGCCTTGTCGCCCTGGGAGTTCATCTGAATCAGCGCCACCTTCACGTCCGTCCTCCCCGCGCCTGCTGCCGCGCAGGCTAGCGCGCCGGAGCGCGCGCGGCAAACCTCAGCGTCGGTCGGCCTCGGGATCGAGCAGCCGGTGCAGGTGGACCACGAAATAGCGCGTCTGCGCCTCGTCGACCGTCTGCTGCGCCTTGGCCCGCCAGGCCTCGTAGGCCTCCCGGTAGCTCGGGTAGATGCCAACGATGTCGAGCTTCGCCGGGTCGACGAACTCGCTGCCGTTCGGATCCTTGAGCTCGCCGCCGAACACCAGGTGCAGGAGCTGCTTGGCCACGATCGTTCTCCTCAAGCTCGGCCTACGGCAATCCTGTTGCATTTCGGCCGGCCTCGCCTACGCTGCTGCGAACCGAGATCAGGTTTGGGGACAGGGATCATGCGCAGCCTTCTCTCGGCTCTGGCGGCCAGCTGGTTCGCCGCGAGCGCCGTCATGGCCGCCGAGTTCACGCCGGCGGTCATCTTCGACATGGGCGGCAAGTTCGACAAGTCGTTCAACGAGGCCGCCTACCGCGGCGCCGAGCAGTTCAAGGACGAGACCGGCATCGAGTACCTGGAATTCGAGGTCAACAACGAATCCAGCGCGACCAGGCGCTCCGGCGGATGGCTCGGCGCGGCGCCAACGTCGTGGTCGCGGTCGGGTTCTCGTTCTCGACCCCGCTCGAGACGATCGCCAAGGAGTATCCGGACACCAAGTTCGTGATCATCGATTCGGTGGTCGAGGCGCCCAACGTGCAGTCGGTCGTGTTCAAGGAGCACGAGGGCTCGTTCCTGGTCGGCATGGCCGCGGCCATGGCGTCCAAGACCGGCAAGGTCGGCTTCGTCGGCGGCATGGACATCCCCTTGATCCGCAACTTCGCCCACGGCTACCAGCAGGGCGTCAAGCACGTCAGCCCCGATGCCGAGGTGTTCGTCAACATGACCGGCACGACGCCGGCGGCCTGGAACGATCCGGCCAAAGGCGCCGAGCTCGCCCAGAGCCAGTTCGACCGCGGCGCCGATGTGGTCTACGCCGCTGCCGGCGGCACCGGCCTCGGCGTGCTTCAGGCCGCGGCCGACTTGGGCAAGCTCTCGATCGGCGTCGACAGCAACCAGAACTACCTGCATCCCGGCAGCGTGCTCACCTCGATGCTCAAGCGGGTCGACGTCGCGGTTTACGATGCCTTCAAGACCGGCCTGGACGGCACCTGGAAGCCCGGGGTGAACAACCTCGGCCTCGCCGAGGACGGCGTCGGCTACGCGCTCGATGACCACAACCGCGAGCTGATCACGCCCGAGATGGAGACCAGGCTCGAGGACGCCAAGGCCAAGATCATCGCCGGCGAGCTCAAGGTCAGCCCCTACACCAGCCCATGAGCCGCACCCGCCGGTGATCAGCGGACCTGAGAAGGCCACCGCCCCACCGCCTGCCGATCCGCCAAGGCGGGCGGGCCGCCGGCGGTCGAGCTGGTCGGCATCGACAAGCGGTTCGGGCCGGTCCACGCCGCTAAGAAGATCGATCTCGCGATCCCGGCGGGCACCATTCACGGCATCGTCGGCGAGAACGGTGCCGGCAAGTCGACGCTGATGAACATCCTCTACGGCTACTACCAAGCCGATCGGGGGGTCATCCGGATCGACGGGCAGGCGCGCCAGATCCAGAGCCCCGAGGATGCGATCGCGGCCGGGATCGGGATGGTCCATCAGCATTTCATGCTGGTCGAGCCGTTCACGGTGCTCGAGAATCTGCTGCTCGGCGCCGAGGGTGGTGCGACGCTCGCCGCCGGCGCCGCGCGCGCCCGCGCCGAGATTGCCGCGCTCGAGCGCGAGTACGGCCTCGACGTCGACCTCGACGCCACCGTCAGCGAACTGCCGGTCGGCATCCAGCAGCGGGTCGAGATCCTGAAAGCCCTGTTCCGCGGCGCCCGGATCCTGATCCTCGATGAGCCGACCGGCGTCTTGACGCCGCAGGAGGCAGACCATCTGTTCCGGATTCTGCGCAACCTCCGGGACCAGGGCCGGACCGTCGTGCTGATCACTCACAAGCTCCGCGAGATCATGGCCGCGACCGACCACGTCTCGGTCATGCGCCAGGGTGCAATGGTGGCGCACCGGCGGACCGCCGAGACCTCGACCGAGGAGCTGGCCGAGTTGATGGTCGGGCGCAAGGTGCTGCTGCGGGTCGAGAAACTGCCGGCGAAGCCGGGCGCGCCGGTGCTCGAGGTCGAGGGCCTGACCGTGCGCGATGGCGCCGGCGTCGCCCGGATCAAGGGCATTAGCTTGCAGGTCCGGGCCGGCGAGATCGTCGGCATCGCCGGGGTCGCCGGCAATGGCCAATCGGAGCTGCTCGAGGCGCTGGCCGGCATCCGGCCGGTCGCCGGCGGCACGATCCGGATCAAGGGCCATCCGCTTGATGCTGCCCATCTCGGTCGCACCGCGGGTCTGGGCCACGTGCCGGAGGATCGGCTGCGCATGGGCTTGGTGCGCGACTTTGCGGCGGCGGAGAACGCGATCCTGGGCTACCATGTCCAGTCCGAGTACAGCCGCCACGGTTTCCTCAATCGGCGCGACATCGTCGGCACCTGCCTGCGCTGGATGCGCGGCTACGACGTCCGGCCGCAGGATGCCCAGCTCAAGGCCGGCTCGTTCTCGGGCGGCAATCAGCAAAAGCTGGTGCTCGCCCGCGAGCTCGAGCACGACCCCGACCTGCTCCTGGTCGGCCAGCCGACCCGGGCGTCGACATCGGCGCAATCGAGTTCATCCACAAACGCCTGATCGAGATGCGCGACCGCGGCAAGGCGGTGCTGCTGGTCTCGGTCGAGCTCGACGAGATCATGTCGCTGTCCGATCGGATCCTGGTGATGTTCGACGGCACGATCACCGGCGCGCTCGCGCCCGAGGAGGCCGACGAGCGCCGGATCGGCCTGCTGATGGCCGGCATCGTCGACCGGGCTCAGGCGGCGTGAAGCCGTTCGTTCCCCACCGAATGCCACACGCTGATCTCGATTGGGAAGAGCTCGTGCCCCTGGTCAGCCGCGTCAATTCGGCGATTGCCTGGAAACCGTCGACCAGCAGCGACGCGGCCCGGCATGCAAGACGGGCGATCTGATGGGAGCGCGCTCAGGCGAGTTGCCGACCTGGGTCAATCTGGGGCTGCTGCCGCTCCTGAACCTGGCGGCGGCGTTCTTCGTATCGGGGCTGCTCGTGCTGGTGCTCGGCGAGGACCCGCTCGAGGCGGTCCAGCTCTTGCTCTACGGCGCCTTCGGCTACGGCGAGGCGCTCGGCTACACGCTCTACTACGCGACCAGCTTCATCTTCACCGGGCTTGCGGTCGCGGTCGCGTTCCACTGCGGCCTGTTCAACATCGGCGGCGAGGGCCAGGCCTACCTCGGCGGCCTGGGCGTCGCGCTGGTCGGCCTCTATCTCGGCTGGCTGCCGTTCGCGCTCGTGCTGCCGCTTGCGATCATCGCCGCGGCGCTGTGCGGCGGCTTTTGGGCATTCATCCCCGGCTGGCTGCAGGCCAGGCGCGGCAGCCACGTCGTGATCACGACGATCATGTTCAACTTCCTGGCCGCGGCGCTGATGACCTATCTGCTGGTCAACGTGCTGATCAAGCCCGGGCAGCAGATCCCCGAGACCGCGGTCTTCCCGGAGAGCGCCTGGCTGCCGCAGCTGCATGAGCTTCTGGCCGCGTCTGCCATCGAGGTCGCTCCATCGCCGCTCAATCTCTCGCTCGTGCTGGCGCTGGTCTGCTGCTTCCTGGTCTGGCTGTTCGTCTGGCAGACCCGCTATGGCTATGCGCTCCGGGTGGTCGGGCAGAACGAGGCCGCTGCGGTCTACGCCGGCATCTCGCCGGCCCGCCAGATCATGCTCGCGATGGCGCTCTCCGGCGCCCTTGCGGGCCTGGTCGCGCTCAACATGGTCATGGGCGCGCAGCACCGCCTGACCCTCGACTTCACCGGCGGCTTCGGCTTCGTCGGCATCGCGGTCGCGCTGATGGGCCGCAACCATCCGGTCGGCATCGTGCTGGCGGCGCTGCTGTTCGGCGCCCTCTACCAGGGCGGCTCGGAGCTGTCGTTCGACATGCCGGCGCTCTCGCGCGACCTCGTGGTCGTGATCCAGGGCCTGGTGATTCTGTTTGCGGGCGCGCTCGAGCACATGTTCCGACCCTGGCTGGAGGCGCTGTTCGCCAAGCCGGCGCCGGCCGAGGCGGTCGCCTGATTGACCATGGACGAGGTCTTCCTCCAGGCTCTGCTGCTCTCGGATTCGACCATCCGGCTCGCCGTACCGCTCGTGCTCGCAGCGCTCGCCGGCCTGTTCTGCGAGCGCTCGGGCGTGGTCGACATCGCGCTCGAAGGCAAGATGCTGGGCGCCGCCTTCGCCGCCGCCGCGACCGCCGCGGTCACCGGCTCCGCCTGGCTCGGCCTCGCGAGCGGCGTGCTGTTCGCGATCGGCCTCGCCATGGTTCACGGTTTTGCCTGCATTACCCATCGCGGCAACCAGGTGGTCTCCGGCATGGCGCTGAACATCATGGTCGCCGGCCTCGGCCCGACGCTGGCCGAAGCCTGGTTCGGCCAGGGCGGGCGGACCCCGCTCCTGGGCGAGGGCGCGCGGTTCCCGCCGATCGTCCTGCCCTTCGTCGAGACGCTGCGCGGCGTACCGGTGCTCGGCCCGATCTACGCCGAGCTGATCAGCGGCCACAACATCCTGGTCTACGCCACCGCGCTGATCGTACCGCTGGTCGCCTGGGTCGTGTACCGCACCCGCTTCGGGCTCCGGCTGCGCGCGGTCGGGGAGAACCCGAGCGCGGTCGACACCGCCGGCATCAGCGTGACCGGCATGCGCTACCGGGCGCTGGTCGTGACCGGCCTGCTCTGCGGCATCGCCGGCGCCTATCTTGCGATCGGACACAACGCGTCGTTCATCCGCGACATGACCGCCGGCAAGGGCTATCTGGCGCTGGCGGCGCTGATCTTCGGCAAATGGCGGCCGCTGCCGGCGCTGCTCGCCTGTTTTCTGTTCGCGTTCACCGATGCGGTCCAGATCCGTCTCCAGGGCACGGCCTTGCCGCTGATCGGCACCGTCCCGACCCAGGCGATCCAGGCCCTGCCCTACTTCGCCACGGTGCTGCTGCTCGCGGGCTTCGTCGGCCGCGCCGTCGCGCCCAGAGCGATCGGCATCCCCTACGTCAAGGAGCGTTAGGAGAACCTCGATCGAAGCTCTTAGGACTGGCAGGGCTCGGCGCTGATTGCCTGGCTGACCGGGACGTGCCGGCAGCCGTGGCCGCCGTCCCGGATCCAGATCCGCGCCTCAGACTGAGCGGCGTCGGCCTGCCAGTAGCCGATCCCGAGCGTGCCGATGCCGACCGTGACCAGGATCGCGGTGGTCAGGGCGCCGGCGCGGATGTAGTCGATCATTGTGGACATGGGTTCCTCCGTTACCCCGACGGTTCGGGATAGGACCATGCGCTCCGGGAATCCGCGCCGGGCGGCCTCGGTCGCTGGCATGTACGGGCGGGCGTGCTTAGGATCGCGGCAGCGCCGCTTGCGCCAGGGGAAGCCATATGATCGACTTCGACCGGCTGTTCGCGCGCGGTTTGCCGGCGCCCGCGCGGCGCTGGGGTGGCCAGCCGCGGTACGACTTCACCGGCGGCCACAGCGATCCGGAGATCGTGCCGGTCGAGGGGCTGATCGCCGCGGCCGAGCGGGTGCTGCGGCGCGAGGGCCGGAGCCTCGCGGCCTACAACCAGGGGGCCAATCCGCTCGGCTACGCGGGCCTGCGCGCCTTCGTCGCGGCCAAGCTCGCGGGCCAGCGCGGGATCAGGGCCGCGGCCGACGACATCCTGATTACCTCGGGCTCGCTCCAGGGCCTCGATCTGGTCAACGAGGTCCTGCTCGAGCCCGGCGATACCGTGATCATGGAGCAGCTCACCTACAGTGGTGCCATCGAGCGCGCGCGCCGGCGCGGCGCCAGCGTGATCGGCGTGCCGCTCGACGAGAGCGGGCTGCGGATCGATGATCTGGCGGCCGCGCTCGAGCGACTTCAGGCGGGCGGCGTGCGCCCGAAGTACATCTATACGATCCCGACCATCCAGAACCCGACCGGGACGGTTTTGAGCCTGGAGCGCCGTCACCAGCTGCTCCGGCTCAGCGCAACGCACGGCGTGCCGATCTTCGAGGACGAGTGCTACGCCGATCTGCTCTGGCAGGGGGACTGGCCGGGCGCGCTGCGCGGCTTGGATGGCGGCGCCGACGTGATCCATATCGGCTCCTTCTCGAAGACGCTGGCCCCTGCGCTCCGCCTCGGCTACGTCAGCGCGCCCTGGCCGGTGCTGAGCCGGCTGCTCGCCTGCAAGAACGACGGCGGCACGCCGGCGCTGGGCCAGATGATCGTTGCCGATTACTTCGGCGCCCATTTCGACGACCACGTCGGCCGCCTCAAGGCGGCACTCCGGCTGAAGCTCGAGACGCTGACCGGGGCGCTCGAGGAGCAGTTCGGCACCGCGGCCGAGTTCCGCAGGCCTCAGGGCGGCATCTTTCTCTGGGTCACGCTGCCCGAGGCGGTCGACACGCGCGCGCTCGCCGGGCCCGCGCTCGAGGCCGGGATCGCCTTCAACCCCGGCCCGGACTGGGCGGTCGAGCCGGCCGCCGCGCGCCACAGCCTCCGGCTCTGCTTCGGCCACCCGCGCCCGGCCAAGATCCAGGCCGGCATCGAGCGGCTGGCAGAGGTCTGCCACCGCGAGACCGGCATCCCGGAGCGGAGCGCAAACGTCGCCCGCCCGGGCCAGGCGCTCCGGTCCGGCTGACGACGCGGCGGCCGCCCGGGTTTGGCCAATTGACGGTGTTCGCCGGAGGCCGCGCTCGCGTTTCGCGGTCTGGTGGAGGGAACCTGGACCAAGACTAGGCTAGGATGCGGCGAGCATCATCTCGGCGCATTTCTCGCCGATCATGATGCAGGCGGCGTTGGTGTTGCCCGAGACGACGGTCGGCATGATCGAGCGCGTCGGCGATGCGAAGCCCGGAGAGCCCATGGACCCTGAGCTCATGGTCGACCACGGCCATCGGGTTGCTCGCCGGCCCCATCGCGCAGGTGCTGCTGGGATGAAAGATCGTGCCGCCGCGGGCGCGGGCGTAGGCCAGCAGCTCCGCGTCGCTCGTCCGGTCCGGACCGGGCTCGAGCTCTTCGGCGATGTAGGGTTGGAGGGCCTCGGTCCGGCTCAGCCGGCGGGCGAGTTTCAGGCCCTCGACCAAGCAGCGCCGGTCGGCCTCGGCGGCGAGGTAGTTGGCGATGATCGAAGGCGGCTCCTCCGGCTGCGGCGAGCGGATCAGGACCGTGCCCCGGCTGTCCGGGCGGAGCTGGCAGACCGAGGCGGTGAAGCCCGGGAAGCGGTGGAGCGGCTCGCCCGGCCGGTCGGCCGAGAACAGGATGATGTGGAATTGGACGTCCGGGCTCGCGAGCTCGGCCCTGGTGCGCGCGAAGATCCCGCCCTGGCCGGCGCCGATCGTCAGCGGGCCGGTCCGGAACAGAGCCCATTCGACGCCCATCAAGAGCTTCTGGAAGGGGCTGCGGACGCGATCGTTGAGCGTGATCGGTTTGGTGCAGCGGTAGACCGAGCGGGCCTGGAAGTGGTCCTGCAGATTGTGCCCGACGCCCGCAAGGTCGTGCGCCACCTCGATGCCGTGGGCTTGCAGGTGCGCGCCCGGCCCGATCCCGGACAGCTGGAGGATCTGCGGCGAGTTGATCGCACCGGCCGCGAGCACGACCTCGCGCGTCGCACGCGCGCTCCGCTCGGCGCCGGCCTGCCGGTAGCGGACCCCGCGCGCGCGCCGGCCCTCGAACTCGATCCCGAGCACCAGCGCGTGGGTCTCGACCTTCAGGTTCGGCCGCCTGCGTGCGGGGCGTAGATAGGCTGCGGCGGCCGAGCAGCGAAAGCCCCGGCGGGTGGTCAGCTGGAAATAGCCGGCACCCTCCTGGCTCGCGCCGTTGAAATCGGCGTTGGGCGGGATGCCAAGTTCCTCGGCGGCGCGCACGTAGGCCTCGCAGAGCTCATGGGGCGTGCTGTCGGCGACCGCGAGCGGGCCGCCGGTGCCGTGGTGCTCGTCGGCGCCCCGCTGCTGGTCCTCGGCGCGCTTGAAGTACGGGAGCACGTCGGCATGCGACCAGCCGGCGTTGCCGAGCTGGCGCCAGTGGTCGAAGTCCTCGCTCTGGCCGCGGATGTAGACCAGGCCATTGATCGACGAGCAGCCGCCCAGGACCTTGCCGCGCGGCCAGGGCACCCGGCGGCCGTTCAGGCCTGGCTCGGGCTCGGTCTGGTAGCCCCAGCCGAGCTTGGGATCGAAAATCGTCCGGTAGTAGCCGATCGGCAGGTGGATCCAAGGGTTGCGGTCGCGGCCCCCGGCCTCGAGCAGCAGGACCCGACGGTCCGGGTCGGCCGAGAGCCGGTGGGCGAGCACGCATCCCGCCGAACCGGCACCGATCACGATGAAATCGAAGCTCTGCCCGCTTGCGTCAGCACCCGCCATCGCCCCCGGCCTGTTGGTTCGTGGTTGCCCCGGGTCGTTATACCAAGGTTGCGCCGGGTCGTCCTCGCCCGAGCCGGCCGCGGTCCGGGATTGAGCCCGCGGCCGACCCGTGGCTATGCTGGCGGACGATCGAAC
>CAWJAY010000045.1:0-117269 GCA_963840925.1 uncultured Alphaproteobacteria bacterium | reverse complement strand
CCGCACGTCGCCTACCGCAGCCAGATCGAGCTGCTCACAGCCAGTCGGAATGCCGGCAACACCGGAAACCTCTGCACTTTTTGGACTCGCGTTTTCCCTTGGGCCGCTATTTCTACTGGCGTCGCCCGCGGGCCTACAGCGCATCGCGCCTTTGTTGTTGTCGCTCGCGGTGAGTGAGATGTCCCGAGCGTCTGAGCCGCGGCGACACCGGCGCAAGGCCGCCGCTGGTCGCCCGCAACCGTGCGGTGGTCAAGGGAAGTGAGCGGATGGACTGGCCCCAGGTAAAACAGCTCGCCTTGCAAGCCTTCCCGCCCGCGGCGATCGCCCTCGGACGCGCCGCTCTCAAGCCCCGCGCGGCGTTCTCAGGCCCGATCTGGCATTGCCCGTTGTGTGGCCAGGACGGGCGGTTCCTGCCCTTCCGCGGTCGTCGGTGGGCGCGCTGCTGGCGGTGCGGATCCCTCGAGCGACACCGGCTGCTGTGGCATGTGATCAGCGACATGAGCCTCCCGGAGCCGGTCCTGCACTTCGCGCCGGAGCGCGCCATCCAGGCCCACCTTCGTGCCCGCTGCGGGGAGTATCAGACGGCTGACATTCGCAATCCGTTTCCCGTTGATCATCCCGGCTGCGACCTCACCGCGCTGCCGTTCGCCAGCGCGAGCTTGGGCACCGTGATTGCCTGCCACGTGCTTGAGCACATCCGGGACGACGAGCGGGCCATCGCCGAGATCGCGCGGGTGCTCCGGCCGGGCGGCATCGCAATCCTGCCGGTGCCGATCGTGGCGGCACGGACGATCGAATATCCGCAGCCGGTGGCCAGCGAGCACTACCACGTGCGCGCCCCCGGCCTGGACTACTACGACCGTCTGCGCGAGGCCTTCGGAGTCCGGACAGTGACCTCGGCGGACGTATCAGAGCAGTTGCAGACTTGGATCTACGAGGACCGCACGGGCTGGCCGACGCCGGCGATGCCGCATCGAGCGGCCATGCCCGGCACGCGTCACATGGAGACCGTGCCGGTTGGAGAAGCTGGCTGCCAATTGACACCGGCCGCAGATGCACTCGCCTAGGATGGTGCTGAGGCAGCGATGCAATGACAAAGCCCCTACCCATAAGCTATGGATCGGAACGAAGCCGACCCGGGATCGAGAACTCCTGTGACCAGCCCTCGAGCCGGTAGTCCCCGGCGGTCCCATCACCGCGGACCGACTGCACAGCTGGCGAGCCTCGGCTTGCCACTCGGAATGACCGTGCTGCTCGGCTCGCTCAACGCCAACGTATCCCGCTACGTGATTCAATACTTTTCAGGCAGCGATGTCCTCGGACTGTTCGCCGCGATGGCATATTTCGTCAGCGCCGGTAGAACGGTGATAGCCGCCTTAGGCCAGCCGGCAAGTCCACGTCTGGCCGACGCCCTCGCAAGGGGGCGACGTTCGAGCCTATCGGCGCCTCCCGCTGAAGGTCGTCGGGGTCAGCACCGTCATTGGGCTCGCCGGCGTCCTCATCGCTCGCTTAGCCGGCAAACCGCTCCTTATGCTGGTTTACGGCGAGCAGTTCGCGCACCGGCTCGACATTTTCGTCTGGGTCATGGTGACCGGGTTGGTTCTCTATGCGACGACACCGTTCGGCTACGGCTTGACGGCGATGCAGATCTTCCATGTGCAGCCGGTCGTATTCGCGGCGGTGCTCGCGAACAATGTGGCGAGCTGTCTGCTGCTGGTCCGGAGCTACGGCGCGCTCGGAGTGGTCTGGGGCTGGCTAATTGCCGCGTTCTGCCAGCTCCTGCTGATAGCGAGCCTGAACGGGTACAGGCTGCGGGCCGCGCGCCGTACCGCCCTCCTGCGAGCGGGGTGAGCAGCCCATGCTGAAAAACTTCTGCCTCGGGCTGTTCGCAATCGTCGTGGTGACGAGCCCGATCTTCGTCTTCAGGAGCGGCATGCCCCAGCCTGCCGATATCTTGACGGCGGCTCTGATCGCGGTGGTCCTGACCGGCTTCATCCTCCGGCCGCCGGTTCATCGCGACCTCTACCTGAGTGGCGGGTTGTTCTTGGGTCATGTCACTATCATCAATCTGTTCTGGTGGACCCAAGAAGTCCAAGGCCTTTCTGCTCGCCCCTCTTTACTACACGTTTAATTTCGGCATGGTCATTGTCGTATTGAGCTTGATCAGGGAGTTCCGCGAGCGCTTCGTGGTCGTGTGCCGAGCGGCGCTGGCCCTCGCGATCATCTTGGAATTCATGGCAGTGGTGGCTTTGCCGAGTTTCGGACTCCGATCGGTGGGCACCGTGAACAACCCTAACCAGCTGGGCTATTGGGCGCTCCTGGTCAGCGCCTGTGCGCTCGTCCTCAAGCGCGACCAGCGGCTCACGTTGTTCGATTTCGCGCTGTTGTGCGGCGCCGGCTACGTGGTGATGGCGTCCTTGTCGAAGGCGGCGCTGCTGTCGTTTGGCCTGCTCGTGCTGCTGGCGGCGCTTTGCCAGGGGCTGGCCCGGCCGGTCAAAGCGGCGTGTCTGGCGCTCGCCTTCGTGGGCGGGATGGCGGTGCTGTCGGATGGGACCCTGATCGAGCGCTTCACGTCGGCCGGGCTCGCTGGCCGGGTCACCGAGCGGCTGGAGAACATCGGTGGACAGGCCGACGACTCGCTCGCCGGGCGCGGCTACGACCGGATCTGGCGCTATCCGGAGCATCTGGTGGTCGGCGCCGGCGAGGGGGCGGCATGGCGCTTCGGCACCTCGACCAATTATTTGGAACTGCACTCGACATTCGGCACGGTCCTGTTCTCCTATGGCTTCGTCGGCTTTTGTCTGTTCATGGTCCTGCTGTGGGTCATGCTCCGGCGGGCGCCGCTCGCACACATGCTTTATTCCTTGCCGCTGTGGGCGTACGGCCTGACCCATCAAGGCCTGCGCAACACCCTGCTGTGGGTGTTTCTCGGGCTGGTGTTCGGCTTGACGCACTATGCCCAGCGAAACCTCCAGGGCGCGCGCCCGCAGACCCCCGCCGAGCTCATCGGTCTGCCCGGGGCTTTCGGGAGCGCAGGCGCCGACGTTCGTCGTCCCATCGGCCGCGGCCTGATGGCGACGGATCGACCTGTTCTGCGGCATCCGTCGCGGGATCCGGCACAAGCCGCGGCGCGCCGTCCCTGAAGGCAGAGGCTCGGACTTGGCGAGCTTCCTCGGGACGGCCGCTGCGAGAGGGGTAAGGTGGACCGCGCTGTCCGCGGTCATCGTCACCGGCAGCCAGCTGCTGCAGCTCTGGATCGCCACTCAGATCGTCTCGCCGGCCGAGCTCGGCCTTTTCTATGTCGTGCTGCTGGTGCTCGGGTTCCTTCAGGATCTTCGCCGATGGCGGCTTCACCTTCGCCGTTATTCATCGGCAGACGTTGACCGCGGCCGAGCTGTCCTCGGTCTATTGGCTGACCGTAGTGGTCGGTGTCGCCCTTTACGCCGGCACCGCGGTCGTCGGCGCCCCGCTGCTGTCGCTGATCTACGACGAGCCGCGCCTGCGCGCTCTGATCGCGCTCGGCGCCCTGAGCTTCGTGATCGTGCCCTTCAGCCTCCTGCACCTCACTCTGCTGCGCAAGGAGCTGCAGTTCAATCTCGTCGCCAAGGTCGAAGCATTGGCCGCGCTGGCCGGGCTCACGGCGATGATCGCCGGCGGGCTCGCGGGCCTCGGCCTGATGTCGCTGGTGGCTGGCCTGTTCGGCAACAACCTGGCGCGCACCGTGCTGTTCGTCGTCCTCGGCAGCCGCACCTGGCGGCCAAGCTTCCGCCTGCGCTTCAGGGAAGCGCGCTTTTTCGTTCGGTTTGGCTCGTTCCAGATTGGTGAGCGCCTGACCAACTACCTGGCCGCGCGCTCCGATCAGATCCTGATCAGCGTATTTCTGGGCGTCGATGTTCTCGGTTACTACACGCTCGCGTGGAACTTGATTGTGGATCCGGTCTTTCGCATCAATCCGATCATCACGCGGGTGTCGGATGCGATTTTCGCCAGGGTGCAGGACGAGCCCGCGCGGCTGAAGCGGGGCTTCCTCACGCTGATCGAGATCGTGGCAATGATCAATCTGCCGCTGATCGCCGGGATCGCGGCACTCGCACCGCTGCTCGTGCCCTGGATGTTCGGCGAGCAGTGGATACCGGTCGTGCCGATCATGCAGATCCTGGCGTTCGTGGGCGCCGTCAAGGCGGTCACCAACCCGACCGGCTCGCTGGTCCTGGCGATGGGGCGCGCGGACCTGGCGTTTCGCTGGGCGTCGCTGTCGGCGCTTTGCCAGGCGCCGGTTTTGCTGCTGGTGGTCCAGTTCGGATCGATCTTGGTGGTCGCCACGACCGTGGCGCTGTTCCAGCTGTTCGTGCTGAGCGGCATTTATTGGCTGCTGTACCGCCCGCTGCTCGGCCCGTGCCTCGGCGAATGGCTCGGCAAGATCCTGGTGCCACTCGGCTTTGCCCTCACCATGGCGGCCGCGATCCTGCTTGGAAGTCATCTCCTCGGAATGACCGGCAGCATCGGCATCGCGATCGGTGTGCTGCTCGGCATCACAATCTATCTCGGGCTCTACGCTCTGCTCCGGCGGGAGGCGCTGGCGTCGTTGACCCGACTGGCGTTGATCCGCTGATTTCGCAGGGCGCCGGTTGCGGGCGGTGAGTCCGACGCGCGACGATCGAGGTTTAGCCACTGCTCATCGTCGGTCGCGTCGGCTCCACCGCTGGCCACGGCTACGCCCAGATCGTTTGCCCGAAGTCAGGCGGCGCCGACCTCCCGAAGCTCAATTCTCCGGCTCCGCCAGATGGCCGCGCTAGAGCCGGAGCAGGGCGAGGCCGGTCTCGGGGTCGCTGCGCCGTTCCAGGTGCCGGGGCGATTCGGTCACGATCACCTCCAGGGTGGGCCGCACGTGCGCCTCGAGCAGATGGCCGCCGTGCGCCGTGCCGTCCGCCTTGCCGAGGACGATGTGCGAATGCAGCTTGGGCTCGCCGCCCTCGAGCGCGATGTTGCCGGTCAGGTTCAGCACCTCCACCTGCTCGTCGATCGGAATCCGCCGATACTCCTTGCGCTGCCAGTCGAAATAGCCGAGCACAGCGTCGCTCGAGCGCGCCCAGCCCGCTGAGCCTCGGCGCCCCGAGCCGCTCCGCTCGAGCGAACGCGATCAGGTTCGCGACCACCTCGTCGCCCTTGTCGAGAACCACGGCGAAGGTCCGTTGCGGGCCGTCGTGGATCAGCTTGGTCTGCATCAGATTTCCCTCACCTCTTCAGCTTGCATCACAAGCGCGGGTCATTCGGGGGGCGCATTTGGGACCGCGCCGGCCGCACCTTTCGACAACGATCAGGACGCGGGTTGGTTGCGACCGATCGCCGGTTTTGGTGACCCGCCGTTCTGGGCTGTAACCGGCGCGATCACACGCCCGGCTGGCCGTGCGCCGGCGTGCTCGCTAGAATCTGGCCCAGCAGAGACGAGCGCATGCGGCGGCTATGATGGCCACGGGGCATTGCGGGATGGCTGACCCGGTCGCGATCGAGGAGGCTTGGCGCTGGATCGACGCCAACGCGCCCAGGCTCGCTGCCCGAGGCGGTCGAGCTCGCGGCCGCCTGCGGCCGGGTGCCCGCGGCGGCGCCGGTGGCGGCCGCGGACGTGCCGGCAGCCGCCCACGCGCTGGCAGCCGGTTATGCGGTGCGCGCCGAGGAGACGCTCGGGGCCGCGCCCTATAACCCGCTCTCGTTCGCCCTCACCGGGGCCGATCGCGGCGTCCTGCCGCGCGGCGCCGCGGCGCCCGTGGCCGCCGGGCAAGCGCTGCCGGACGGGGCCGACGCGGTCCTGCCGGGCGAGGTCGTGGAGGCGGATGGCGAGCATCGGCTCGGGGTCCTCGCAATGCTGGCCGAGGGCGATGGCGTGGTCGCGGCGGCGAGCGAGCTTGGCGCCGGCGAGCCGCTCTGGCCGACCGGCGAGCGCTGCCGGCCGCTACGGCCCGCCGAGATCGGCCTGCTGGCCGCCGCCGGGGTCGAGCGTCTGCTCGTGGTCCGCCGGCCGCGCACGCGGATCCTGGCTGCCGGCGCTTCGGAAGCGCTGCGGCCGATGCTGCAGGCGCTGGTCGCGCGCGATGGCGGCGTGGTGATCGAGCCGCAGCATCCGGCAGGCAGCCCGGATCTGGCCGCCGGCGCCGATGTCGTCCTGATCGCCGGCACGATCGATGGAAGCCTCGAGACCGCGATCCGCGGCGTCGCGCTCGAGCCGGGCCGGGAGACCTGCGTTGCCCGGCTGCAGGACACGACGGTCGTGGTCCTGCCGGGCCTGCCGGCGGCCTGCTTTTGGGCCTACGAGCTGATCGCCGGACGGGTCGTGCGCCGCCGGGGTGGGCGTGACCCGGGCCTGCCGTACGCCACCCGCCGCCTGCGCACGACCCGCAAGATCGTCTCCGGCCTGGGCTTGACCGAGGTCGTGCCAGTGCGCTTCGATGCGTCGCAGGCAACGGTCCTGCCGCTGCCCGGCGGGCGTGCGCCGCGCCTGCGCACCGCCGCCGCGGCCGACGGCTTCACGCTCATGCCGGCGAACAGCGAAGGCGCCCCCGCCGGCTCGCTGGTGACGGTCTGGCTGTTCGACGCTGCCCGGGATGCGGGCGGTGGATGATCCCAGCCGGCTGCTGGCGGCGGTCCGGCGCGCGGCGCGTCAGGAGCAGTTCCTCGAGGTCGTGACCCGGGACGAGGCGGTCGCCCGCTTCCATGCCCATCTGGACCTCTCGCCGCTGAGCCGGGAGAGCGTGGCGCTCGGACAGGCCCGGGGTCGCGTGCTTGCCAAGGACGTGGTCGCGGAGGTCGACGTGCCGGGCTTCGACCGCTCGAACGTCGACGGCTTTGCGGTCCGGGCCGAGGACACCGCCGGCGCCAGCGATGCCGCGCCGCGTTCGCTCTCGCTCAATCCCGAGGTCCTGACGCCAGGGATCGAGCCCGGCGTGCCGGTCGCGCCCGGCACCGCGACCGTGATCGCGACCGGCGGCGTGCTGCCGCGCGGCGCCGATGCCGTGCTGATGGTCGAGCACACCGATCTCGACGAGGTTGCCGGCAGCATCCGGGTCGTGCGGCCGGCCGCAGCCGGGCAGCTGATCGCGTTCGCCGGCAGCGACATGGCGCGCGGCGAGACCGTGCTGCGCCGCGGCCGGCTGATCGGCGCGCGCGAGATCGGCATGCTGGCGGCGGTCGGGCGCGACGCGCTCGAGGTCTGGCGCCGGCCGCGGGTCGCCGTGCTCTCGACCGGCGACGAGCTGGTGCCGCCGGGCACGCCGCTGCGGCCGGGCGCGGTCTATGATTCCAATGCCGCCGTGGTCGCGGCCGCGATCGAGGAATTGGGCGGCGAGCCGGTGCCGCTCGGGATCGCCGCCGATGACGAGGCGGCGCTCGAGCGCCGGCTCCGCGAAGGGCTTAAGGCCGCCGATCTGGTCGTCCTGTCCGGCGGCACCTCGAAGGGCGCGGGCGACATCGCGCACCGGGTGGTTGCCCGCCTCGGCGCCCCCGGCATCCTGGTCCACGGCGTGGCGCTCAAACCCGGCAAGCCGATTTGCCTCGCGGTCGCGGGCGGCAAGCCGGTCGTGGTCCTGCCGGGCTTTCCGACCTCGGCCATGTTCACGTTCCAGGAGTTCGTGGCACCGGTGATCCGGGCGTTGGCGGGACGGCCGCCGGACCCGGCCGAGACCGCTGAAGCGGTCCTCGCCACCCGGCTGCCCTCGGAGCGCGGCCGGATGGAGTACGTCATGGTCGCGCTGGTGGCAGCGCCGGCGAAGACGGCGGTCTGGTCGCCTATCCGACGGCCAAAGGCTCGGGTGCGGTGACCGCGTTCGCCCAGGCCGACGGCTTCTTCGCGATCCCGGCACTCGCCGAAGGCATCGCGGCCGGCACCCGGGTCAGCGTCCAGCGCCTGGGCGCCAACCTGCGCCCGGCGGACCTGGTCGTGATCGGCAGCCACTGCCTCGGGCTCGACCAGCTGCTCGGCCGGCTCGAGGCCGAAGGCCTGGGGATCAAGACCCTATACGTCGGCAGCATGGGCGGCCTTGCCGCGGTCAGGCGCGGCGAGTGCGATCTTGCCGGCGTTCATCTGCTCGATCCCGAGAGCGGTCTCTACAACGCCCCGTTCCTGACGCCGGCGCTCGAGCTCGTGCCCGGCTGGCACCGGATGCAGGGCATCGTCTTCCGCAGGGGCGACCCGCGCTTTGCCGGCGCCGATGCCGCGGCCGCGCTCGCCCGGGCGCTGGCCGACCAGGGCTGCGTCATGGTCAACCGCAATGCCGGCAGCGGCACCCGGATCCTGACCGATCGGCTGCTCGCTGGCGTCCGGCCGCAGGGCTACTTCGCCCAGCCGCGCTCGCACAACGCGGTCGCGGCCGCGATCGCGCAGGGTCGCGCCGATTGGGGCGTGGCGATCAGCGCGGTCGCCGGGCTCTACGATCTCGGGTTCCTGCCGCTGGTCATGGAGCACTACGACCTGATCATGCCGCGCGCCCGGCGCGAGCGCGCGCCGGTCCGGCGCCTGCTGGCGCTGCTCGCGAGCGCGCCCGGCCGGGAGGCGTTGCGCCAGCTGGGCTTCGAGCCCGCGACCGCAGCGCCCGAGGAACGAAGCTAGCCCGGCCTCGGCGATTTGCCGCCGCGTGAGCTCCTTGGCCAGTTCGTGCAGCGGGCCGTCGAGGATGCCGAGCTGCTCGAGGTGGGCGACGGTGCTGAGCAGGTAGTCGGGACCGGTGCCCGAGCGGCCGATGCCGTGGCGGACCAGTTCGAGCACGCGCGCGGCGTCGAGCTTGCCGGCGTACTGCTCGTGGTCGCGGCGCACGACGTAGCCCCAGGCGGGCAGGCGGCCCGGCCGTGGTCACGTGCAGAAGCTTGCGCTGGTAGACGTTGGTGACCAGCTCGCGCCCGTCGAGGTAGCGCAGCACGTCCGCCGCCCGCTCGGGTGCTACCGCGAGCGCCCGGCCGCGGCAGGAGCCGCCGCGGTCGAGCCCGAGCACGAGGCCCGGCCGCTCGCGCGTGCCGCGATGGACCCAGGATAGACGCACAGGCTGCGATGCCAGCCGTGCAGCCAGGCATCGACCACCTGCTCGGGCTCGAAGCCCGGCCGCCACATCAGCGAGCCGTAGGCGAACACCCAGACGCTGGCGCCGGCCGCCGACAAGGGGGTCAGAGGCTGAAATTGAAGGCGATCGAGATCCGCGTCCGGTCGCCGCGGTAGGGCCGGACCGCATGCTGCAGCCAGGACGGGAACAGGACCAGCTGGCCGCTCTTCGGCGAGATCAGCTCGCTCGCCCCCGCCGATTGGCCGCCGCGCACGGCAAAGCCCAGCTGCGGCGCGTACATCGCCGGGGCGACGCCGCGCGGGTCCTGGATCTCGAACTCGCCGCCGAGTTCGGGATCGGCACCGATGCCGCCGTCGTCGACGTAGTAGGTGCCGGACCAGTAGGCGCCCGGATGGGTATGGAACTCGTTGCCATGGCCCTTGCGGTTGACGTTCGCCCAGGCGTTGGCCTTCCAGGCGACGCGCACCGGCTTGCCGGCCCGGTTTGAGGTCATCCGCGCCGCCAGATCGCGCGCCGCATCGAGCAGCCGCTTCGCCGGCGCGCCGCCCCAGGCCTCGAAATCCCAGCTCGACTGCCAGCCGCCGAGATTGCTGTGCTGGACGCCCTTTTCCTGCTGCTCGCGCTCCAGGATCAGGCGCTTGAGCTCGAGGTTCAGCGCCTCGGCGTCCGGCAGCGTCGCGACCACCACCGGGGTCGCGAAGTAGTTACGGATCTCGGCGTTGATCCGGGTCATCGGAGCCCCCCTGGCCGCAACACCTGGCGATCGTAGGCCTGGCCGGCGGCGATCACGCCGCGGCGGATCGCGCGGGTGCGCGTGAACAGGTCGAGCAGCTTGTCGCCCTCGCCCCAGCGGATCGCCCGCTGCAGCGCGGCAAGATCCTCGGTGAAGCGGCCGAGCATCTCGAGTACCGCCTCGCGGTTGTTGAGGAACACGTCCCGCCACATCACCGGGTCCGAGGCCGCGATCCGGGTGAAGTCGGTAAAACCGCCGGCGGCGTAGCGCAGCACCTCGCTCTGCAGATGCTCCTCGAGGTCGGCGACCGTGCCGACGATCGTGTAGGCGATCAGGTGCGGCAGATGCGAGGTGATCGCCAGCACCCGGTCGTGGTGCTCGGGCGTCATCGTCTCGATCATGCAGCCGGCGGCCCGCCAGATCCCGGCGACCGCACGGACGGCCTCGGGATCGGTATCCTCGATCGGGGTCAGGATGCAGTGGCGGTTGCGGAACAAGGTCAAGAACGCGGCCTCGGGCCCGGAGTGCTCGGTGCCGGCGACCGGATGGGCGCCGACGAAGCGCTCGGGCTCGGGCAGATGCGGCACCACGGCGCGGACGACCTCGGCCTTGAGCGAGCTCACGTCGCTGACGATCGCGCCCGGCGCGAGACCTGGGGCCATCGCCCGGGCGACCGGGCCCGCGGCGCCGGGCGGCGTGCCGATCACGACCAGCCCGCAGCCGGCGACGGCCTCGGCCGGCACGGTCGTGACCCGGTCGGCAAGCCCGAGCTTGCGCGCCTTCTCGAGGGTCGCCTCGGTGCGCGCGCAGGCCACGATCTCGCCGGCGATCCCGGCTGCGCGCAGGTTGAGCGCGAGCGAGCCGTTGATCAGCCCGATGCCGATCAGCGCGACCCGCTCGAACCGGGGCGGCTTGCCGGCTGCGGTCACGTCACGAACTCGCGCAAAGCCTGAGCCACGGCCCGGTTCTCGGCCTCGAGGCCGATCGAGATCCGCAGGCACTGAGGCAGGCGGTAGGCCGCCATCGGCCGGGCGATGATGCCCTGCCGCTCGAGCCAGGCGCTGGCTGCGCCAGCACTCCTTTGACCCTCGGCCGCGAACTCGACCAGGACGAAGTTGGTGATGCTCGGGTGGACCTTCAGGCCGAGCCCGGCCAGCCCGTCGGTGAGCCAGGGCAGCCAGCGATCGTTATGGGCGCGCGAGCGCTGCTGATGGTCCTGGTCCTCGAGCGCGGCGACCCCGGCGACCTGGGCGGGCATCGTGACGTTGAACGGCCCGCGCAGGCGCTGCAGCACGTCGATCACGTGCGCGGGCCCGTACAGCCAGCCGAGGCGGAGCGCGGCGAGCCCGAACAGCTTGGAGAAGGTCCGGGTCATGACCACGTTGGCGGCGCGATCGACCAGCTCGATGCCGGCCGTGTAGTCGTTGCGGCGGACGTAATCGGCGTAGGCGGCATCGATCACCAGCAGCACGTCCTCGGGCAGGCCGGCGTGCAGGCGGGCAAGCTCGTCGGCCGAAAGATAGCTGCCGGTCGGGTTGTTCGGGTTGGCGATGAAGATCATCCGCGTGCGGCTCGTGAGCCGGGCGAGCAGCGCGTCGACGTCGGTCGTGAGCGCCCGCTCGGGGGCTGCAACCGGCGTCGCGCCGACCCCGAGCGCGTTGAGCTTGTACATCAGGAAGCCGTGCGCGCTGTACAGCACCTCCTCGCCCGGCCCGGCATAGGCGCGCATCAGCAGCTGGATCAGCTCGTCCGAGCCGGCGCCGCACAGGATCCGGGCGGGCTCCAGCTGGAAGTGCCGGCCGATCGCCGCGCGCAACGCCACGGCATCGCCGTCCGGATAGCGGTGGAGGGTCGAGGCGGCTGCCTGGTAGGCGGCGATCGCGTTCGGGGAGGGCCCGATCGCCGACTCGTTCGCCGACAGCTTGACCACTCTGGCCGCGCCGGCGATCTCCGAGCCGCCACCGACGTAGGGCTCGATCTCCAGGATGCCGGGGCGTGGCCGGAGGCTCGCCATACTGTCGGTTCCGCGCTGACGGTTGGAGGGCGGGGCGCCGCGGCCGGCGCGGCGCTCAGGCCGGTGGCAGCGGGCGAGGGTAGCCGCCGACCGGCGCGATCCGCAAGACCTCGCCGCGGGCGGCGCCCAGGACCGTCGCGATCCGCTCGTCGCCCTGGACCACGAAACTGCCGATCTCGACCAGATGCACGGTCTGGGGCGGATCGGCGCTGCGCCAGGCGGCGAGCCAGACCGGCTCCAGCCCGGCCGCCAGCAGCAGATCCCGGAGCCGGCCGCGCGAGACGCCGGCCTCGGCCTCGATCGCGAGCAGTGCTAGGTCGTCGCCGCTCGGCTCGACCTCGAGCCGGCCGAGCGCCAGCGCGTGCGCCTCGTCGCCCTCGCCCGCAGCCCGGGCGACGAACGGCAGCCGCGCGAACACCCGCAGCCGGTCGTGATGGTCGGAGATCAGCGCCAGCCACCAGGGGTCGTCGTCGTTGGGCAGCGGCAGGACCGCGACCGTGGCGCTGCCGTCGCTGACCGAGCGCAGCGCCTGGGTCGCGCTCTCGACCCGGGTCATCGGGCTCACCAGGCCGAAATGGTCGCGCGCCAGGTCCCAGGTGGCGAAGCGCTGCTGGGTCGCGAACACCGAGACCGACATCGGCGTCTGCAGCCGGGTGGTCGCAGCCAGCAGCTCGCGCCACATCCGCACCAGCACCGCGCGCGGAAACCGGTCGCCGGCGAGTGCTATCAGCCGGCGCAGGATCACGGCCTCGCGCGCCGGCCGGGCCGCGAGCCGGTCGTTGACGCGATCGGCCTTGATCCGGCCGATCTCGCGCACGACGTCGGTACGCTCGATCAGCAGCTCGAGGATTGCCTGATCGATCCGGTCGACTTCGGCCCGAAGGTCGTCCAGAGGAGGAGCCGCCGTTGCCATCGGACTCCAGAAACTTGCGCTCATTGCCGCCGAACACTAGTCCGGCGCCGGCCGGGAAGTAAAGCCGCATTGACTTTGTCGGCGGTCGGCCGCCAACTATGCTCGTAGGGACCGCCTCGAACGTACTTCTCAACCAGGTCACCGCCGCCCATGGTGCAGCCGCTCTCGGTGCTCGAGCTCAATACTGGTCGCCTGCCGGGTTTCCAGGTCAAGCTGGCGAGCGCCGGATCGTTCCGATTCGATTCGGGCGTAGCGCTCGGCCCGATCACGGTCGCCTACCAGACCTACGGCCGCCTCAATCCGGCGCGGACCAACGCGATCCTGGCCTGCCATGCGCTGACCGGCGATCAGTTCGCTGCCGAGCCGCACCCGGTCACCGGCAAGGACGGCTGGTGGCAGCTGATGATCGGCCCCGGCCGGCCGCTCGACACCGAGCGCTACTTCGTGATCTGCGCCAACGTGCTCGGCGGCTGCATGGGCACGACCGGGCCGGTCGAGATCGACCCGGCGACCGGCCGGCCGTACGGCCTCGCGTTCCCAGTGATCACGATCGGCGACATGGTCCGGGTCCAGGCGCTGCTGCTCGACCATCTCGGCATCGAGCGCCTGTTCTGCGTGCTCGGCGGCTCGATGGGCGGGATGCAGGTCCTGGAATGGGCAGCCCGCTATCCGGGGCGGGTGTTCAGCGCGGTGCCGATCGCGAGCGCCGCCCGGCACTCGGCGCAGAACATCGCCTTCCATGAGGTCGGCCGGCAGGCGATCATGGCCGATCCCGACTGGCAGGGCGGCAACTATTTGCGCACCGGCCGGCGGCCGACCCGCGGCCTGTCGGTCGCGCGCATGGCCGCGCACATCACCTATCTCAGCGAGGCGGCACTGCACCGCAAGTTCGGTCGCGCGCTCCAGGACCGGACCGGGATCAGCTACGGCTTCGAGGCCGACTTCCAGGTCGAGAGCTACCTTCGCCACCAGGGCATCAGCTTCGTCGACCGGTTCGATGCCAACTCCTACCTCTACATCACGCGGGCGATGGACTACTTCGACCTCGCAGCCGGCTACGAGGGCGTGCTCGCCAACGCGTTCCGCGGCTCGGCGACCCGCTTTTGCGTGATCTCGTTCACGTCCGACTGGCTGTTTCCGACCGCCGAGAGCCGCGAGTTGGTGCGCGCGCTGACCGCGGTCGCGGCCAACGTCTCGTTCTGCGAGATCGCGACCGATCGCGGCCACGACGCCTTTCTGCTCGACGAGCCCGAGTTCCACCGGGTGCTCTCGGGCTTCCTGGATGGCGCCGCGGCGCAGTGCGGCCTGCGCTGAGGGCAGCCGGTGAGTGCTGTGGCGACGGGCAACGGCACCGCCCGCAACGGCCTGCGCCAGGATCTGCGCCTGATCGCCGAGCTGATCGAGCCGCACACGCGGGTGCTCGACGTCGGCTGCGCCGATGGCGCGCTGCTCGCCTACCTGGCCGGCGCGAAGCAGGTCGACGCGCGCGGCATCGAGCTCAGCCAGGCGGGCGTGCACGAATGCGTCAGCCGGGGGCTCGCCGTGGTTCAGGGCGACGGCGATACCGACCTCGCGATCTACCCGGATGGCTCGTTCGACTACGTGATCCTGTCGCAGACCATCCAGGCGATGCGCCATCCGCGCCAGGTGCTCGAGAACATGCTGCGGATCGGCCGCTACGGGATCGTGTCGTTCACCAACTACGCCTACTGGCGGGCGCGCTGGTATCTGATGCGGCACGGCCGGATGCCGATGGCCCGCTGCCTGCCGGACCCGTGGTACAGCACCGCCAACATCCACCCCTGCACGCTCGAGGACTTCGAGCGCCTGTGCGCCGAGCTGGGCTTGCGGATCGAGCAGCGCAGCTGCCTTGCAGCCGACGGCCGGCCAAGACGGCTGGCGAGCAGCCGCTGGCTCGACAACCTGTTCAGCGAGCAGGCGCTGTTCGTGCTCAGCCGACCCGAGCGCTCAGGCGCCCGGCGGTCGCGCGCGCCGGTCCTGCGACCCGTTCGGCGGCCGCCAGAGGCCGCAGCGGGACATAGGCCGGCACCCGGGCGCGCTTGAGCACCGGCTCCGCCGGTATCGCGTAGATCTGCTTCTCGGCGGCGACCAGCAGCACGCCCGCGAAGGTCTTGGCCCAGCGCAGCCCGATCCGCTCCCAGACCATGGCCGTGCGCAGCATCACGCGCGAGCGGCTGGGCGGCATGAACAGCGCGCGCCCGATGCGCCTGGGCGTGAACAGGTTGCCGCCGAGCGCCTGCTTCAGCTGGGCGGCGCTGAACGGCCGGCCGTGGCCGAACGGCGTGCTGTCGCTCAGGCACCAGAGGCCGCGCCGGTTGGGGACCACGATCAGCGCCTGGCCGCCGTCGGCGAGCACGCGCCAGATCTCCCGCAGCAGCCGGCGCGACTGCTCGGCCGCTTCAAGGCAATGGACCATCAGCACGCGATCGACGCTGCGGTCGGCGAGCGGCAACTCGTCGTCGGCGGCGAGGACCACCTGATTGGGCCGCTCGGCCGGCCAGCGGACCACGCCCTGGGCCGGTGGCATGATGACGCAGACCCGCTCGGCCGCCTCGGCGAGCGGCGCCAGGAACGGCACCGCGTAGCCGATTCCGAGCAGGCGGGCGCCGGTCAGGTCCGGCCACATCGAGCGGATCTCGCGCCCGACCAGGCGGCGCACCAGCTGGCCCTGGCGGCAGCCGTAAAACGCTTGCAGGTCGAGGATGTCCGGGCGCATGCTCTCGGCCATCGTCTAGGCGATCCGCTTCGGCCGGGCATGGCGCAACGCCAGCCACACGGCCCGGTGATGTCCTACACAGATAGGGCGTGGGTCGGCGTTTGTGAACCGATGGCAGCGCGAATGGGGGGAAAAGGCCGCGATGACACAGCTTCAGATTGAGCAAATCCCCGTGCTCAGCGACAACTACGTCTACCTGGTCCATGAGCCGGAGGCCGGGATCACCGGCGTCGTCGACCCCGGTGTGGCGCGCCCGGTGCTGGAGCGGCTGCGCCAGCGCGGCTGGACCCTGGACTGGATCCTGATCACCCATCATCACGCCGACCACACCGGCGGCAACCTGGAGGTCAAGGAGGCGACCGGGTGCCGGATCGTCGGCGCGAAGGAGGACGCGGACCGGATTGCCGGGATCGATCAGGGCCTGGTCGAGGGTGATCGCTTCCGGCTCGGCCAGGCCGAGGCCGAGGTCATCGAGACCCCCGGCCATACCACCGGCCACATCAGCTACTGGTTCGCCGGCGCCAAGGCGCTGTTCTGCGCCGACACGCTGTTCTCGCTCGGTTGCGGCCGGGTGCTCGAGGGCCGCTTCGAGCAGATGTGGAACTCGCTCTGCAAGTTCGAGAAGCTGCCGGACGACGCGCTGGTCTACTGCGCCCACGAATATACCCAGGCGAACGCGCGCTTTGCGCTGACGATCGACCCGGACAACCAGGCGCTCCGGGCGCGCGCCGCCGAGGCCGATCGCCAGCGGGCAGCGGGCCAGCCGACGGTGCCGACCCGGCTCGGCGCCGAGCGCGCCGCCAACCCGTTCCTGCGCCCGAACGCCCCGGCGATTCGCCAGCGGCTCGGCATGACCGATGCCAGCGATGCCGAGGTGTTCGCCGAGATCCGCCAGCGCAAGGACCGCTTCTAGCGGCCGGCAATCTCAGGTCGAGCTAGCGCTCGAGCTCGACCGCGTAGGTATCGACCGCCGGTGGCGTCTTGATCAGACCCTGCTGCTCGAGAAACGAGGCAAAGCGGGCGTAGCGGGCGCGGTCGAGCGCGGCCGGGCGGAGCGCGAAGCGCGGCAGGGTATCCGTCCAGGCATGCCGGTTGAGCTCGTCGTCAAGTTCCGGGCGGCCCTTGACGAACAGCGCGAAGCTGTCGTCCGGGTGGTTGACCAGATAGAGCGCGCCGCGTTCGACGGCATCGATGAAGCGGCCAAGCCGCGGGTCGTCGAGCCGCTCGCGGTGAGCGATGAAGATCAGCTCGTCGTAGGTCGGCACGCCTTCTTCCTCCGGATAGAAAGCGCGACCCGGCCTGCCTTCTAGCGCCAGCTGGTTGAGCTCGAAATTGCGAAACGCGCCGATCACGCCATCGACCTGACCCGAGAGCAGGGCCGGCGAGAGCGCGAAGTTGACGTTGACCAGCTCGACCGCATCGAGCGCCAGGCCGTGCTTTTCCAGCATCGCGCGCAGCAGCGCGTCCTCGAAGCCGCCGACCGAGTAGCCGATCTTGCGGCCGGCCAGATCCTCGATCTCTTGCGACCGGGCCGTCCTCGAGCACGACCAGCGAGTTGAGCGGGGTCGCGACCAGCGTGCCGATCCGGACCAGCGGCAGGCCCTGGTCGACCTGGATGTGCAGCTGCGGCTGGTAGCTGACCCCGATGTCGGCCTGCCCGGCCGCGACCAGCTTGGGCGGATCGTTGGGGTCGGCGGGCGCGATGATCTCGACCTCGAGCCCGGCCGCCTCGAAATAGCCCCGCTCGAGCGCAACCAGGATCGGGCCGTGATCGGGGTTGACGAACCAGTCCAGCAGCAGGGTCAGCCGATCGGCGGCCGCAGCCGGAGCCGGCAGGCTCAGCGCGAGCAGCAGCGCGGCGATCACCAGGCGCATCGATCGTACTCCTAGTTGGCGGCCCGCAGCAGCGTCTCCGGCGCCCACGGCATCAGGCGCACCAGCAGCCGGTCGACCACGAGATAGAGGACCAGCGCCATCGCCATCAGCACGACCAGCGCCGCGAACATCAGCTCGATCTGCAGGCGGGCGTTGGCGTGCAGCATCAGGTAGCCGAGCCCGGCCGAGGCGCCGACCCACTCGCCGACCACGGCCCCGATCGGCGCGACCGCGGTCGCGACCCGAAGGCCCGAGCCGAACGCCGGCAGCGCCGCCGGCAGGCGCACCCGGAACAGCGTGCGCGTGCGCGTGGCACCCATGGTCCGGGCCAGATCGAGCCAACCCGGCTCGGTCCGGCGCAGGCCGTCGAACAGCGCGGCCGCGACCGGGAAGTAGATGATCAGCATCGCCATCACGACCTTGCTGGCCAGACCATAGCCGAACCAGAGCACGAGCAAGGGTGCGAGCGCGAACACCGGGATCGTCTGCCCGAGCACCAGCAGCGGCAAGAGCCAGGGCTGGAGCGGCGGCAGCAGCGCCATCGCGAGCGCGGAGGCGGCGCCGATCAAGACGCCGCCTGCGAGCCCGAGCAGGATCTCGATCAGCGTGATCGCGCCATGCTGGGCGAGCAGCGGGGCGTCGCCCATCAGCGTCCTGGCGACCAGCCAGGGCGGCGGCAGCAGATAGCGCGGCACGCCGGTGGCCCAGACCAGCGCCTGCCAGAGCAGCAGCAGGCCGGCCAGGACCAGGAGCGGGCGCGGGTTGCTCAAGCGGCGGCTTCTTGGGCATCGGCGAGGCCGGCCAGAAGCTCGCCCTGGCGGGCCAGCAGTGCGGGGTCGTGCAGGTCACGGGGCGGCGCGCCGGCGGGGCAGATCGGCGGCTCGAGGCGCGCCGGCTGGCCGGCCATGACGTGGATGCGGTGGCCGAGCCGGAGCGCCTCCAGCGGATCGTGGGTCACCAGCAGCACGGTGCGCCCGGCCAGCAGGCTCGCGGCCAGGACCTGGAGGCGGGCGCGGGTGATCGCATCGAGCGCCGAGAACGGCTCGTCCATCAGCACGACCGGGCGGTCCTCCATCAGCGTGCGCGCGAGCGCCGCCCGCTGGCGCTGGCCGCCGGAGAGTGTCGCCGGCCGCTGGTCGCGCTGGCCGGAGAGGCCGACCCGGGCGAGCAGGGCCTCGACGCCGGCGAGGTCCGGCGGCTCGCCGCGCAGCCGCGCCCCGAGCGTGACGTTGTCCCGGACCGAGAGCCAGGGCAGCAGGTGGTCCTGCTGGCCCATCCAGGCGAGCCGCGGCGCCAGCGCTCCGCCATCGCTGCACGCGACCGCGCCCGCCTCCGGCGCGACCAGGCCCGCGAGCAGGCGCAGAAGACTGCTCTTGCCGACCCCGCTCGGGCCGAGCACGCAGGTCCACTGTCCGGCCTTGAGCGTGAAGTCGAGGCGGTCGAACAGGAACGCGCCCGCGTACCGAAGCGAGGCCTGCCGCACGTCGACGTCGAACGAGGTCCGAGGCGCTCTGGCCAAGCTGCACGATCCCTACGCCGCTGCTAGTCGGATCAGGTTCCAAGGGTCGTCCGCGGGCGCGGACCTCTCAGCCGTCCTCGGCTCCCCTCGTGCGCCCGCCACCATAGAAACCGGCCGGCAACCGCGCAAGCCTGCCGCCTTGGTCTCGGGCGCCGCGACGGGCTAGACTGGCAGCGTCACCTGCGGATCGGAGACGCGGTGCATGGTGCCGACCAAGGCCGAGCTCTGTCGCCGGATCGATCAGGCACTAGGGCGGGAGCCTGCCGATCTGGTGATCAAGGGCGGGCGGATCCTGAACGTCGCGACCGGCACGCTGGACGAGGGCGACATCGCGGTCTGCGGCGACTGGATCGTCGGCACCTACGATCAATACCGCGGCCGGCGGGAGGTCGATGCCGGCGGCCGGATCGCCGTGCCGGGCTTCATCGATGCCCACGTCCACGTCGAGAGCAGCCTGGTCACGGCCGCCGAGTTCGAGCGCAGCGTCCTGCCGCGCGGGACCACGACCGCGATCTGCGACCCGCACGAGATCGCCAACGTGCTCGGGCTGGCCGGCATCCGCTATTTCCTCGAGGCGTCCCAGACGCTGCGGATGACGCTTCGGGTGCAGCTCAGCTCCTGCGTGCCGGCGACCCAGCTCGAGACGTCCGGGGCCTGCCTCGCCGCGGCCGATCTGGTCGCGTTGCGCGACCACCCGGCGGTGCTGGGTCTGGCCGAGCTGATGAACTTTCCGGGCGTGCTGGCCAAGGACGAGGGCGTGCTCGACAAGCTGGTCGCGTTCGATGGCTGGCACGTCGACGGCCATGCGCCGCTCGTGCGCGGCCATGCGTTGAACGCCTACCTCGCCGCCGCGATCCGCACCGACCACGAGAGCACGAGCCTGGAGGAGGCCCGCGAAAAACTGGCAAAGGGCATGCAGGTACTGGCGCGCGAGGGCTCGATCGCCAAGGACGTCGCGGCGCTTGCCCCGCTGCTGACCGACCTGACCTGGCCCGCGTTCGCGTTCTGCACCGACGATCGCAACCCGCTCGAGATTGCCGAGGAGGGCCACATCGACTTTGCGATCCGCACGGCGATCCGGGCCGGCGCGCCGCCGATCGCGGTCTATCGGGCGGCGAGCTTGGCGGCCGCGCGCGCGTTCCGCCTGTTCGATCGCGGCCAGATCGCGCCCGGCCAGCGCGCCGACATCGTGCTGCTCGACGATCTCGAGAGCTGCGCGGTCGCCGCCGTGATCTGCGCCGGCGTGCCGATCGACGAGGCGGCGTTCGCCGGCCACACCCACCCGGCGCCGGTCGGCTATCGCTCGATCAGGCTCGCCCCGGTCGCCCCCGAGCTGTTCGAGGTGCGGGCCGCCGGGCCCTCCGGCCCCGTGATCGGCGCCGTCGAAAACTCGCTGCTGACCGAGCGGCTGACGCTCTCGCTGCCGTGGCGGGACGGGCTCCGCCTGCCCGATCCGGCCGCGGGCGTGCTCAAGCTCGCCGTGCTCGAGCGCCATGGCCGGAACGGCAACGTCGGGCGGGCGTTCGTCAAGGGCTTTGGCGCGCTGCACGGGGCGCTCGCCTCGAGCATCGGCCACGACTGCCACAACGTGATCGTGGTCGGCGACAACGACGCCGACATGGCGCGCGCGGTCAACCGGCTGATCGAGCTGCAGGGCGGTGCGGTGGCGGTCGCCGACGGCAGCATCCGGGCCGAGCTCGCGCTGCCGATCGCCGGCCTGATGAGCGATCGCCCGTTCGAAGCGGTCCAGGCGGCGCTCCGGCGCCTGCGGAGCGCCAGCCGGTCGATGGGCTGCGCGCTCGGCGAGCCCTTCCTGCAACTCGCCTTCCTGCCGCTGCCGGTTATTCCGCACCTGAAGCTCACCGACCGCGGCCTGGTCGACGTCGACCGTTTCGCGCTGATCGCCGCCTGAGCACGAGCCGGCTTTTCCCCGTCGCCCGCTTCGCTTAGTTTCCAGAGGACAAAAAATCCGGGAGCGAGGCCATGCTGTTCGTCGTCAACGCGTTCGACCGGCCGGGCGCCGGCGAGCTTCGGGCCAAGAACCGCCCGGCACATCTCGAATACCTTCACGGCAAGTTGGAAAAAATCCGGGCGGGCGGCGGCTTTCTCGACCCGAGCGGGCAGCCGGTCGGCAGCATGCTGATCATCGAGGCCGACGATCAGGCCGCGGCCGAAGCGTTCACCGCGGACGACCCGTACAGCCGGGCGGGCGTGTTCGAGCGGGTCGAGGTCCGCCCCTGGCGCGCCGTGCTCGGCAGCTGGGTCGGCTGAGCCGGGTGCGACCGATGGCGTACTGGCTGATGAAGACCGAGCCCCACGACTACAGCTGGCCGCAGCTGGTCGAGGACGGCATCGCGACCTGGGACGGCGTCCACAACCACCAGGCGGCGCGCAACATGCGCTCGATGCAGGCGGGCGACCGCGCTTTCTTCTACCGCTCGATGCAGGACCCAGCCGTGGTCGGGGTCATGGAGATCGCGCGCGCCGCCTACGAGGACCCGACCGACCCGAAGCGGAGCTTCGTCCTGGTCGACGTCAAGCCGGTCCGGCCGGTCCAGCGCGAGGTCAGCCTGCAGCAGATCAAAGCCGAGCCGAAGCTCCAGCACTTGGCGCTGGTCCGCCAGTCGCGGCTGTCGGTGAGCCCGATCGACGAGGGCGCCTGGCGCCTGATCTGCGAGCTGGCCGGGATCGAGGCCTGAGGCCGAGGGTCCGGTAGGCCGTCGGAGCTATCCGACCAGCTCCATCAGGCGGAGCGCGGTCCGGGGGGCGGCGCCGGTGTCCTCGTGCTTGAAGAAGACGTAGGCATCCGACCAGGTCTGTGCGGCGATCCGCGCGGCCCAGGCTTCGAGGTCGGCGTCGGTATAGTCCTCGCGCCTGAGGCGCAGGTAGCCCCAGGAGGCGGTCGCGACCAGCGGCACGGGCTCGCTGGCTTCGTCCTCGTCATCGTCGCCGCCGCCGGTCTCGGCGACGCACAGCGCGGCGTCGTGGGCGCGCAACAGATCGAAGACGTCGTCCTCGAACCAGCTGGCATTGCGGAACTCCAGCGCCACCCGTCTCTCCGGCGGCACCTGGTCGAGAAAAATCCGCAGCCGGTCGAGGTCTTTCTTCATGTGCGGCGGCAGCTGGAACAGGAGCGGGCCGAGCCGCTGGCCGAGGCTGGCGGCGGTCGTGAACAGGTAGTCGAGCAGCTCGCCCACCTCCTTCAGGCGCTGGATGTGAGTGATCCGGCGCGAGGCCTTGAGGATGAAGCGGAAGTTTTCCGGGGTCTGCCCGGCCCAGTTTTCGAGCATGTCCGCCTTGGGCAGGCGGTAGAAGGTGTTGTTGATCTCGACCGCGGGCAGGCGGGCGGCGTAGTAGGCGAGCATCTCGGCATCGGGCAGATCGGCCGGGTAGAACGGGCCCTTCCAGGGCTTGTAGGCGAAGCCGCTGGACCCCGCGAGCAGGCGGACCGGCATGGCGCTGCCTCCTCCTAATCCGACCAAGGGCGCGCCCGCGCGCCTAAGTCCTAGTGTGGCATACCGGCCGAGATGGTTGAAGGCATGCGGGCAGGCCACGAGCTACCGATCGGCCCGCGGCGCCGGCTGCGGCAGGCCGATCCGGATCCGCCTGGAAAAGTCCGGCTCACGGTCGGCCGCGTGCGCCTTGGCGTTGACCAGGCTCTGCGACCTCAGCTGCTCGAACGGCAGCGCGGTATCGAGACTGCCCTGCGCGTAGGCGTACTCGGGGAAATAGCCGCTGAGCAGCACCCGCCAGTCGAGCGGCAGCTGGTCTGACAGCGCGCGCACCAGGAGCCAGACGTCGGTCGTGCAGTTGGTCGTGAGCGTATTGTAGAACTCCGGCCGCTCCTTCAATTGATTGATCTTGTCGACATACTCGAGGAACAGGCGCCTGGCGTTCTCGGGCCGCGCGCGCGTCCGGTAGACATAGACCTCCTCCTCCGGGCGCCGGTAGTTGGTGCGCACCCGGATCAGATCGCGCTCATCGCCGACCAGGTAGATCAGCTCGTACTGCTTGAAGAAACCCTTGATCGAAGAATACGCCTCGCCCCTCTCCTTGCGCGTCTCGATCGAGATCGCGACCTGGTCGCCGGCGAAGCCGAAGCTGACCATGATGTGGGCGATCGCGTCGCCCATCCAGTAGACCGCGATCAGGTCGACCGCATCCAGCTGCCGCAGGTCGAACGTCCGATCGTAGTATCGAGGCACGAAGTCCTGCTCGGTGCGGTAGTCGAAATTGCGGATGTTGTGCAGGGTCACGAGATCGCCATCGCGGCTGGCGGAGGGCAGGACCGCGACCTCGGGCTGCCAGTCGCGCTGATTGGAGGGCGCGATCGAGCTCCACCAGGCGAGCAGGAGGCCGAAGGCGATGCCGAACCCGAGCAAGGCCTGCCAGCGGTTGCGCAGGCAGACGAATGCCAACAGCGTGCCCAGGGCGAAGGCGGCCGCGAGCCCGATCCGGAGCGGCTCGCCTGGAAGATCGGAGTAATAGAGGGCGAGCGCCCCCCAGAGCGTCGCCCCGACCACGGCGAGGCCGAGGCAGGCGAGGCCGAGGGCTCTGAGCCAGGCGACCAGGTGGGCCATGCGCAATCGTCGCTTGCTTAGGACCGGGCGACAGGCTTTGCTGCCATTCGACGGGGTAGTTGCGAAGCGTGCCCGTGACAAGGCTCGAGAGCAGGAGGCGACGACGTGAGGTCGGGGAACGAAGGGCGCGCCGCAACCCTGCTCGTTGCAACTTTCTTGCTGGGCGGCTGCGCGAGCTTCGGCGAGGGGATCACGCGCGGGCTCATGGCGCAATCGGACGAACCGGCCGAGGACACGCGGCTGTGCGAGGTCAGCGGCCCGGCGTTCCCCGGCATCCTGCCGCTGCTCGAGCGCCAGGCGGGCTACCCGCCGCTCGGCCAGGCCGGCCCCGAGCGGCCGATCCTGAAGGTGATCAAGGTCCATGGCGTCGGCACCCACGTGCCGGGCTACAGTGCCCGCCTCAGCGCCAACTTGGCGCAGGCCCTCGGCCTGAACGTCGTTGCGCCTGAAGCCAAGGGCTTCCCGGTCGAGTTCGACGGCGTTTCCCGGCGAGGCGCTTGGCACGTTGAACGTCACGCGCCACACCAACACGGCCCGCGATCGGGAGATGCTGTTCTACGAGCTGACCTGGTCGCCGATCAGCCAGCCGGCCAAGGACGCCTACGCTTTCGACGACACCGCGGTCTATGCCCACAAGCGGGCGAGCGTGAACAACCTGTTCAAGCACTTCATCAACGACGTGGCCGCGGATCCGCTGGTCTACACCGGCACCGGCCGCGAACGGATTCAGGCGTCGGTCGCGCAGGCGCTGTGCTGGGCGCTCAGCGCCGACTGGGAGGCCCTGCCGGACACGCAACAGGTATGCAGGCCGGACGGTCCGGGCTTCGCCTCGCGGCTCGACAACGACGACTTCGTATTCATCACCCACAGCCTCGGTAGCCGGATCACCACCGACGCGCTCGAGCGTCTCGCTCGACTGGTGAAGGAGAAGGGGGTGCGCGGGCCGAATGTCGAGCCGGTGGCGCAGGCGTTGCGCGAGCGCGACGTCAAGATCTTCATGCTCGCCAACCAATTGCCCCTGCTGCAAAGCGGCCTGGAGCCGGCGGGCGTTCGGGATGCCGTACCGGCCCACTGCGTCGCGGGTGGCATGAGCTACCAGGAACGTCTGTTCAAGGGCACCGAACTGATCGCGTTCAGCGACCCCAACGACCTTTTGAGCTATCCGATTCCGGATCAGTTCGTGCGCGACTACGTCGATTCGCGTCTGTGCCCAAAGCAGGTCAACGTCACGATCAACATCGCCCCCGTCAGCTCGCCGCTCGGCATCGGCGAGTTCGCCAACCCGCTCGCTGCCCACCTCGACTATGACGACGACGACCGCGTGATCGGCCTGATCACCCGCGGCATCGGCCAGCCGGAGACGGCGCCCGTGGTCGAGGAGCGCTGCACCTGGCAGGAGGTCGGGGAGGACCTGCGCTGACCGGCTGACAATCCCTCAACCCGGAGGCGGCGGTCAGCCGAGCGCGGCGAGGTTCAGCTGCCAGCTGTCGCCGAGCCAGATCACGTGCGCGGTATGGTCGGCGAGCGCGTTGCCGGTCTGCGGGTGGATGAACACCGACAGCTCCTGGCGGTTGAGCGCGAGCCAGGGAACCAGCAGGGCGAACAGCTCCGGCTTGAACTCGATCTGATAGCTGCCGCAAGGATGCGGGCCGATCGGCTGGTCGTGCCAGCGGCCGAGGCGGACTTCGAAGCGGTTCTCGACGGCGTCACGCAACTGGGCCGCGACCGGTTTCGAGCGCTCGTCGTAGTAGACGTGGGCGTGGTAGCCCTCGATGGTCCCCTCCGGCTCGCGCGCGATCATGACCATGACGCCTCCCGATCGCGGACCGCGACCGCTGGCCCGCGCCTCAACGATAGCAGGATTTCGGCTCCGACGCCCAGCCGGCCTGCAGCCGGAAGCGACGCGAGCGGTTGTGATCGGCCGTGGGCTGACTGTGAGGGCTCGGGATGCCATCTCAGGTCGAGCGCCTGCGCCTTCGGATTGGCGGGCGCTGCCGCAACCACGAACTCGGGAGAGCGAGATGCAACGATCCGCGTCTTTGCGCACTGGCATGGGCATCGCCTTCGCTGTGCTGCTCGGCATCGGGCTGCAGATAGCACCGGCTGGCGCCGGCGGCGTCGTCAACAGCTCGTTGATCGGCGGCGTCGCGATCGAGGGCTACGACCCGGTCGCCTATTTCACCCAAGGCAAGCCGGTCGAGGGTTCGAGCGACTTCGAGCACGAGTGGCTGGGCGCCACCTGGCGGTTCGCCTCGGCCGCCGACCGCGACCGGTTCGCCGCCGCGCCGGACCGCTATGCGCCGCAGTACGGCGGCTATTGCGCCTGGGCGGTCGCGAACGGCTATACCGCCGAGATCGACCCGGCGGCCTGGTCGATCGTCGACGACAAGCTTTATCTTAACTATTCCAAGGACGTGCAGGCGCAATGGTCTGTGGACGTCCCCGGCAACATCGCCAAGGGCGACGCCAACTGGCCAGGGATCAAGGCCGACCTCGACGGCTGATCCGACCAGGGCTGCGCGATCAGCACCGCCGGCCGGGTCCGGCGGTTTTTTTGCCCGCGCTTGACCTTCCAGTGACTGGAAGGGCCATCTGATGGCGATCAGCGAGTTGATCGGAGCAAGCGCCGTGGTGGCGACCGCCCGACGTCATCGACCCGTTCAGGCGGAAGTTTCCGGCCTGGAGAAGGACCCGGTCTGCGGCATGACCGTCGATCCGGCGACCGCCACGCACCGGCGTCAGCACGGCGGCCGGAGCTTCGTCTTTTGCTGCGCCGGTTGCGCGGGCAAGTTCGAAGCGGCGCCGGAACGGTATCTCGCGGACGCGCCGCGGAGGGCAGAGCCGGCGTCGGGGGCTGCCGTCCACACCTGCCCGATGCACCCGCAGATCGAGCAGGCCGGCCCAGGCGACTGCCCGCTCTGCGGCATGGCGCTCGAGCCGGCGACGGAGGGCGAAGGTCCGAGCGCCGAATACCTCGACATGCGCCGGCGCTTTTGGATCAGCGCGGCGCTGGCCGGGCCGCTGCTGCTCTGGGTCATGGCCGACCATCTGCTCGGCATGGGCCTGAGCCGGGCGATCCCGCGCCCGCTCGGCCACTGGCTGCAGCTACTGCTCGCAGCACCGGTCGTGCTCTGGGCGGGCGCGCCGATCCTCAAGCGCTGCCTGGCGTCGTTCCGCAACCGCAGCCCGAACATGTGGACCCTGATCGGGATCGGGGTCGGCGCGGCCTTTCTTTACAGCGTCGTCGCGACCGTCGCGCCCGGCATCTTTCCGGCCGCCTTCCGCGGGCCGGACGGCCGGGTCGAGGTCTATTTCGAGGCCGCCGCGGTGATCACCGCCCTGGTCCTGCTCGGCCAGATGCTGGAGATCCGGGCGCGCGAGCAGACCTCGGGCGCGATCCGGGCGCTGCTCGGCCTCGCCCCGAAGACCGCGCGCCGGGTCCGGAACGACGGCTCGGACGAGGAGGTGGCGCTCGCGGAGGTCGCCGTCGGCGACCGGCTGCGGGTCCGGCCGGGCGACAAGCTCCCGGTCGACGGCGTCGTGCTCGAGGGCCGGAGCACGGTCGACGAATCGATGCTGACCGGCGAGCCGCTGCCGGTCGACAAGACCGCAGGCGACCCGGTCAGCGGCGGCACGCTCAACCAGTCGGGCAGCTTCGTGATGCGCGCGCTCCGGGTTGGCCGCGACACGATGCTCGCCCGGATCGTGCAGATGGTCGCCCAGGCCCAGCGCTCGCGGGCGCCGATCCAGAGCGAGGTCGACCGCGTCTCGAGCTGGTTCGTGCCCGCGGTCCTCGCGGTCGCGCTCGTCGCATTCGTTCTGTGGGCGATCTTCGGCCCGCCGCCGGCCATGGCGCATGGCCTGGTCGCCGCGGTCTCGGTCTTGATCATCGCCTGCCCCTGCGCGCTTGGCCTGGCGACGCCGATGTCGATCATGGTCGGCACCGGCCGCGGCGCTCAGGCGGGCGTCCTGATCAAGAACGCGGAGGCGCTCGAGCGCCTGGCCAAGGTCAACACGCTGGTGGTCGACAAGACCGGGACGCTGACCGAAGGCAAGCCGAAGGTGACCACGCTGGTGCCGGCCGCGGGCATCGACGAGGACGATCTGCTCAGGCTCGCGGCCAGCATCGAGCGGGCGAGCGAGCATCCGCTCGCCGCGGCGGTCGTCGCAGCGGCGCAGCAGCGGGGCCTCGAACTGCTCGAGGCGGATGATTTCGGCTCGATGACCGGCCAGGGCGTGCGCGGACGCGTTGGTGGCCGGGAGGTCGCGCTCGGCAACCGGCGGCTGCTGGAAAGCCTGGGGATCGATCCCGGCGCGCTCGCCGTGCGGGCCGAGGCGCAGCGGTCAGAGGGCGAGACGGTCATGTTCGCGGCGATCGACGGCCAGCCGGCCGGCCTGATCGGCGTCGCCGATCCGATCAAGCCGACGAGTCCCGCGGCGCTGGAGGCGCTGCGCGCAGAAGGCCTGCGGATCGTCATGCTGACCGGCGACGACCGCACCACGGCCAAGGCGGTGGCGCGCAGGCTCGCGATCGAGGAGATCGAGGCCGAGGTCCTGCCGGAGCGCAAGAGCGAGGTCGTCGCGCGGTTGCGCGCGGCGGGCAAGGTCGTGGCGATGGCGGGCGATGGGATCAACGACGCGCCGGCGCTCGCCGAGGCCGACGTCGGGATCGCGATGGGCACCGGCGCCGACGTCGCGATCGAGAGCGCCGAGATCACGCTGCTCAAGGGCGATCTGACCGGGCTCGTGCGCGCCCGCCGCCTGTCCGCAGCGACCATGCGCAACATCAGGCAGAACCTTTTTCTCGCGTTCGTCTACAACGCGCTCGGCGTGCCGGTCGCGGCCGGTATTCTCTATCCCTTCACGGGCCTGCTGCTGAGCCCGATGATCGCCGCCGCCGCGATGAGCCTGTCCTCGATCTCGGTGATCGGCAACGCGCTCCGGCTGCGCACGGTCAGGCTTTGATGCGATCGAGGGAGAGGCGGCGATGAACATTGGCCAGGCCGCGGCGCGTTCGGGTGTGCCGTCCAAGACGATCCGTTACTACGAGGACATCGGGCTGGTGCAGCCGGCGTCCCGGACCGGCAATGGCTACCGGGCGTACCGCGAGTTCGACCTGCACGTGCTGCGCTTTGTGCAGCGCGCCCGCTCGCTCGGTTTCAGCGTCAGGGAATGCCGGCAGCTGCTCGATCTCTATGGCAATCCCGAGCGGGCGAGCGCCGAGGTCAAGGCGCTGGCCGAGCAGCGGATCGCGGCGATCGACCGCAAGCTCGCGGAATTGGCGGCGATGCGGGCGACGCTGGTCCGGCTGGCCCTGGCCTGCCACGGCGACCAGCGCCCGGAGTGTCCGATTCTCGACGATCTGGCCGATGGTCGCGGCGGCTGACCAGCTTCAAGAAGCGGAGGCTCGCGCGGTGTTCGAGCGCCATTTCAGGATCGGTCTGCTTGCGCTCGCGATCGGCTCGGGCGTAGTCGGCCCGGCCGGCGCCGATGAGATGGCGCACGGCATGGCGGAGCATGCGACGGCCGGGGGGCCCTCGGTCGAGGCCTATCGCGCGGCGTCCGAGCGCATGCATCGGGCCATGGCGATCGAATTCTCGGGCGATGCCGACCTCGATTTCGCCCGCGGCATGATCCCGCACCACCAGGGTGCGATCGACATGGCGCAGGCCCTGCTCGAGCACGGCGCCGATCCGGAGTTGCGCTCGCTCGCCGAGGGGATCATCCGCGCCCAGCAGAGCGAGATCGCGTTCCTGCGCGCCTGGCTCGAGAGGCGCGGCCCGCGGCCCGACTGAGCGCTCCCCGGCGAGCGCGGCGGTCGCCGTCGCCTCGCCATGCCGCGCCGGGCGGCCTATCTTGACCGGCAGCAAAGGCTTGGCGACCCCCGGGAGGCCGCATGCGCTGGGCTATCGCTCTTGCAATCGCGCTGATCGGCGCGCTCGCGGTCTGGCTGCTGGTGCCGTGGCCGTTGAGCCCGCCGGAGATTGCCGCGGCCGGCGATGCCAAACGGGGCGAGTACCTGGTGCGGCTCGGCGGCTGCGTCGCCTGCCACACCGATGCCAAAGGCGGCGGCAAGTTTCTGGCCGGCGGCCGCGCGCTCTCGACCGCGTTCGGCACCTTCTACCCGCCCAACATCACCCCCGATTTGGAGAGCGGGATCGGCGGCTGGTCGAGTGGTGCTTTCGTCCAGGCGATGACCGACGGCCGGTCGCCCGGCGGCCATCCGCTCTATCCGGCTTTTCCCTACCCCTCCTATGCCCGGATGACCGAGCAGGACCTGGTCGACCTCAAGGCCTATCTCGACACGGTGCCTCCGGTCGCCAAGGCCGTGCCGGCGCACGAGCTTCGGTTCCCGTTCGGGTTCCGGCCGCTGCTCAAGGGCTGGCAGCTGCTGTTTTTTCACGCCGAGACCTTCGAGCCGGACCCGGCAAAACCGGAGAGCTGGAACCGGGGCGCCTACATCGTCAACGGCCCGGGCCACTGCGGCGAATGCCACACGCCGCGCAACGCCCTCGGCGCGCCGGAGCGCGACCGCTTCCTCGCCGGCAACCCGAACGGGCCGGACGGCAAGGCCGTGCCCAACATCACGCCCAACCCGGACAACGGCATCGGGGAGTGGAGCCAGACAGACGTCACCTTCGCGCTCCAGACCGGGATTCTCCCCGATGGCGACGTGCTGGGCGGCGCCATGGCCGAGGTGGTCGAGGATGCGACCAGCCATCTGACCCCTGACGACCGCGCCGCGATCGCCGAGTACCTGCTGTCGCTGCCGCCGCTTCAGGGCGTCCCGCGGCCGGCCGGCCAGGGCTCCTCAATTCAATGAGGCGCCGGGCGGCGGCGACCGGAGCCTCCGAGCACCTGCCCGCGACGGCGACGATTTGGCAGGTCGCTGCGCCCGTGTTGCAGCGCAAAACTTGTCGCCGGCCTGGGGTTCTGCTAGATCAGCGGCGCCCTCGCCCGTGAGGCGAGAGCGTCCCGAACCCTAGCCGGATCAGCCCGAGCTTTGGCCGAAACCAGCCCGTCCCGCCGACCGCGCGCGGGATGCGGTGGTACCGCGGCGGTGACGGCGCTGCGCCAGCCAAGGACGAGCGGCGCGAAAGCTCAGGTCTCGGTCTTCTCGATCAGCATCACGCCGGGGAGGCCGTCGAAATGGCGGTCGCTGGTCAGGAGTATGGCCCCATGCGCACGGGCCGTCGCGAAGACGATGGCGTCCGCCGCGGCCAGGCGGTGGGCATGGCAGGCCTCGGCCGCGGCAAGCGCGATCGAGGTGTCGAGCGGAACCACCCGGCAGACCTGCGTGAAGGCGATCACCTGGTCGGCCTGGTCCTCGCCCACGTCGCGCGTGAGCCACTTCGCGAGCTCGAGCTGCACGAGCGTCGGCACCAGCCATTCGGCCGGTTCGGGGACATGCTCCGCCACCCTCTCGCCGGTGGCGGAGCCGATCCGGCACTCGATCCATGCCGAGGTGTCGTGACGAGCCGCATCAGATGCGATCCGAGCGGTCCCGGTGGTCGGTTGCCGAGGCGTCCCGTGCCAGCCCCTTCAGCGCCTCGCGCTTCGGCACGGGGACGAGCAGCACGCCCGTGCCCTTGGGAATGAACGCAAAGGTGACGCCCGCCCGCCAGCCCAGGGCGGTCCGGATCGCCTTGGGGATCGAGATCTGGAACTTCGAGGAGAGGGTCGCTGTCTCGGGCATGATCGTACGCTCCGGCGATCGATGCCGGAACGTAAGATTACCGCCGCTGCCTGCAAGCATTCTATTGGTCGACGGGCGGTGCGCCGTCGGCCGTCGCGCGGGCATGGCAAGATCGGTGGAGCCGCCGCGGCGGCGCACGGTCGTGCTGCAGCGCAAAACTTGTCGGCGGAGCGGGCTTCTGCTAGACCAGCGGCGCCATCGCCCTGGGGGCGAGAGCGTCCCGTACTCCTGACCGGAACAGCCTGAGCTTTGGCCGAAACCAGCCCACCGCGACGCTTCGAGGTCGTGCCGATCGAGGAGGAGATGCAGCGCTCCTACCTCGACTACGCGATGAGCGTGATCGTGGCCCGCGCGCTGCCCGACGTCCGCGACGGCCTGAAGCCGGTCCACCGGCGCATCCTCTACGCGATGCAGGAAGGCGGCTACGAGCACGGCAAGCCGCCGCGCAAGTGCGCCCGCATCGTCGGCGACGTGATGGGCAAGTACCATCCCCACGGCGGCGATGCGATCTACGACTCGCTGGTGCGCATGGCGCAGGATTTCTCGATGCGGCTGCCGCTGATCGACGGCCAGGGCAACTTCGGCTCGATGGACGGCGATGCGCCGGCGGCGATGCGCTACACCGAGGCCCGGCTCGCCCTCGCCGCGGACGCGCTGCTCACCGACATCGACAAGGACACGGTCGACTTCCGGGCCAACTACGACGAATCGGACCGCGAGCCCTCGGTCCTGCCGGCGCAGTTCCCGAACCTGCTGGTCAATGGCGCGGGCGGCATCGCGGTCGGCATGGCGACCAACATCCCGCCGCACAACCTGGGCGAGGTGATCGACGCCTGCCTGGCGCTGATCGACGATCCGGAGCTCGACTTCGAGCGCCTGCTCGACCTGATCCCGGGCCCGGATTTTCCCACCGGCGGCATCATCCTGGGCCAGGGCGGCATCCGCCAGGCCTATGCCACCGGGCGCGGCAGCCTGCTGCTGCGCAGCAAGACCCACATCGAGGAGGTGCGGAAGGACCGGGACGCGATCGTCATCACCGAGGTGCCCTACCAGATCAACAAGGGGCGCACGCTCGAGCGGATCGGCGAACTGGTCCGCGAGCGCCGGCTCGAGGGCATCGCCGAGGTCCGGGACGAGTTCGACCGCGAGGGCACCCGGGTCGTGATCGAGATCAAGCGCGACGCCGACCCCGACATCGTGCTCAACCAACTGTTCCGGCACACCGCGTTCCAGGTCACCTTCGGGGTTAATCTGGTCGCGCTGGCGGCCGGCCGGCCGGTCCAGCTCAGCCTGCTCGAGGTGCTGCGCGCCTTCCTCGAGTTCCGCGAGGAGGTGATCGCCAGACGCAGCGCCTACGACCTCGCGCGCGCCCGCGAGCGCGCGCACACGCTGCTCGGCCTCGCGGTCGCGGTCGCCAACATCGATGCCGTGATCGCGCTGATCCGGGGCGCGCCCGATCCGGCGACCGCCAAGGCGGAGCTGACCGCCCGCGACTGGCGGCTGGGCGAGGTCGCACCGCTGCTGCGCCTGGCCGAGGAAGCCCCGGACGATGCCGCCCCGGCCGGTCCGGACGACCGCTACCGCCTGTCCGAGCGCCAGGCGCAGGCGATTTTCGATCTGCGTCTGCAGCGCTTGACCCAGCTCGAGCGCGGCAAGATCACCGACGAATTGACCCAGCTCGGCGACAAGATCAAGGAGCTGCTCCAGATCCTGCGCTCGCGCGAGCGCCTGCTCGAGGTCCTGAAGGCGGAGCTGATCACGGTCAAGGAGCGGTTCGCGACCCCGCGGCGGACGACGCTCGAGGTCGGCGGCGACTACGACCTCGACATCGAGGACCTGATCCAGAAGGAGGACATGGTCGTCACGGTCACCCGGCTGGGCTACATCAAACGGACCCCGCTCTCGACCTATCGCGAGCAGCGGCGCGGCGGCAAGGGCCGGGTCGGCATGGCGACCCACGAGGATGATTTCCTGGCCCAGCTGTTCGTCGCCAGCACGCACACCCCGGTCCTGTTCTTCTCTTCCGAGGGGCGGGTCTACAAACTCAAGGTCTACCGGCTGCCGCAGGGCAATCCGCAGGCGCGCGGCAAGGCCATGATCAACCTGTTCCCGCAGCTGGCCGACGGCGAGACGATCACCGCGGTCCTGCCGCTGCCCGAGGACGAGAGCACCTACGAGGCGCTCTCGGTCGTGTTCGCGACCGCGAGCGGCAAGGTCCGCCGCAACGCGCTCGCCGACTTCATCTTCGTGCCCGCCAACGGCAAGATCGCGATGGGCCTGGATGAGGGCGATCACCTGATCGGGGTCGCGGTCGCGACCGGCGCGGACGACGTGCTGCTGGCCGCGCGCGGCGGCAAATGCGTGCGCTTTTCGGCCGCAGGCGTGCGCGTTTTCCGCTCGCGCTCGTCCGAGGGCGTGCGCGGCATGGACCTGGCCGAGGGCGACCGGGTCATCTCCATGTCGGTGCTCGACCATGTCGAGCTCGCGATCGAGGAGCGGGATGCGTTCCTGCGCTACGATTTGGCGAGGCGGCGGCAGAACGGGCCTGATATCGATTTGGCGGGCGGTGCGGAGCCGGATGCAGAGGGCGGGACGGAGCCCGGTCCGGAAGACGAGCCCGAGGGCGGCGGCGATCTCTCGGCCGAGGAGGCGGTGCAGAAGGCCGAAGCGGCGATCCGGGCGGCGCGGGAGCTGCTGGGCGCCAATCGCCTGGCCGAACTCGACGCCCACCAGCAGCTGATCCTCTCGGTCACCGAGAACGGCTACGGCAAGCGCACCTCGGCCTACGAGTATCGGGTGACCAACCGCGGCGGCCAGGGCATCATCAACATCCTGACTTCAAAGCGCAACGGGCCGGTGGTCGCGGCCTTCCCGGTCGCCGACGACGACCAGGTGATGCTGGTGACCGACGGTGGCCAGGTGATCCGGATCCCGGTCGACGACATCCGGATCGCCGGCCGCAACACCCAGGGCGTGCGGCTGTTCAACATCGCGGAGGGTGAGCAGGTGGTCTCGGTCGCGCGCCTGCTCGGCGCCGCCGAAGCCAACGGCGCCGAGGCGGCCGACGACCTCGATGGCGACGGTCTCGAGCGCGGCGATGGCGCCGCGGGCGACCCTGACGAGACCGACGAGTGAGCGCGCGGGGCGAGATCATGAGCGTCCCGCGCACCGGGGTCTATCCCGGGACCTTCGACCCGATTTACAACGGCCACCTCGACATCATCCGGCGCGCGACCAAGGTGGTCGACCGGCTCGTGATCGCGGTCGCGGTCAACATCGGCAAGGACCCGATGTTTGCCCTCGAGGAGCGGGTGCAGCTGGTCGAGCACGAGGCGCGCGCGCTGATGGCGGCCGACCGGGTCAACGGCTGCGCGCTCGAGGTCCACCCGTTCGAGCGCCTGCTGGTCGACCTCGCCCGCGGCGTCGGGGCCAAAGTCATCATCCGCGGCCTGCGCGCGGTTTCCGATTTCGAATACGAGTTCCAGATGGCGGCGACCAATGCCCGCCTCGCGCCCGGCATCGAGACCGTCTTCCTCACCGCCTCCGAGACCAACCAGTTCACCTCTTCCCGGTTTGTCAAAGAGATTTCCCGACTTGGCGGCGACGTCTCGAGCTTCGTCTCCCCCCACGTCCGCGCCAGGCTCCAGGAACTTCAGGAGGCCAGCTGAAGTGCGCAGGCAGAAGGGCCCGAGAAGAGCTCCAATGCTGGTGATTTGATATTTTTAGTTGGATCGATCCCGGCTCGGAGTTAGTGACATCGTTGCCATACGAGTCTCTACCATTGATCGGTATCGATCCGGTGGTTGAGCCCTCTCGACAAGGGAATGCGTCGGCCAGCGCAAACTTCTGTGCGCTCATGCGTCACTTTCGTGGCCTCTTCCACTTGCTACCCCGATCCTTCAAGGCGATCAGCCTCAAGTCAGTCCATCGCATCCGCGCCGAATGCCTCTGAATTGCTAGACTAATGGCTTGAATGTTTGGCTTTGCGCCACAGCTCCATAGCCTCGGGATCGATGAAATTCAGGAGTTGACTGGAGCGATCAACACGACGCAGACTACACTTCCGTGCGGTCGCACGGGGCAAGGTTGGCGGCAGATCCTGCAATTGGGCGCTCATGCGGCCCGCGGCAGGCCACGCTTGGGTGAGCGCCACGGCGAGGTCAAAGATCACCATGTTTTCGTTCGCATTCCCACCCAAGATTTTTCGCCGCCGTAGATACGCCGAAGAGGCCAGAGCCATTCCATGGCGCTATCTCGGTCGCCGGACGACAGCCTCCAACTTGGCCCAAAGTCTGATCCCGATCGAAACGTATCCGGAACCTCTGCCAACGGCTGCCAATACTTCTACATACCCGACGATAACCTCCGAAGACCCGAACTTCGAAAAATACATCATGAACATCGTCGGTACTGGGATTCAAGCTTCGAAAGATTTTATTGTTACCTGTCTTCATGTAGTGCGGTTGTATGGGGAAATTCTAAGAGCGTGGGGATAGGAGACACGGTGTTGGTGGGCGGCTATCCTTATGGAGCAGAACTCTTTCGCATCACAGAGTTGAATCGCGGTTTTATAAGGCCGACATTCTACGTAGGGATAATAAGCGCTATCATCCCAACGATGAAAGAACAAGAGACCAGATTGTTACAACTATCGGTAGCTGTTGCCGGTGGAATGACTGGTGGGGCTGTATTCAGTCCAAGAACGGGTCGCGTGATAGGCATGGTCACGTCGGGGTTGGAGGGCGAAGGTGGATCTATTCATCCAGTAACTTACGCTCTACCGAGTGAAATTATCGAGCCGTTCATTAGGTGTCTTCTTAACCTCCTTGTCTTGCGGGCGACTGGCTGACGAAGCGCTCGACGGTCTCCCCTGGGCGGCGGCCCTGGTTTCGGTAGCCGAGGTGCGGCCGCTCGTGGTTGTAGTGGTGCAGCCAGGCGTCGAGGTCGGCCTGGAGCGCCTCGACGCTCTCGTACAGCTGGCTGCGCATGGTGGGCCGGAAGAACTCCTCCAGCACCGTGCCGTTGAAGCGCTCGACGAAGCCGTTGGTGCGCGGCGAGCCGAGCCTGGTCTTGCGGTGCTCGATGTCGTTGAGCGCCAGGTAGAGCTCGTACGGGTGGCGCTCGGTGCCGCAGAACTCGCGGCCGTTGTCGGTCAGCAGCGCGCCGAGCGGCAGATCGAGCCGGGCGTAGAACGGCACGACGTCGTTGTGCAGGACCGCGACCGCGGCCTCGGGCTGCTTGGAGACGTGCAAAAAGCCGAAGGCGTAGGAGCCGAAGGTGTCGACCACGGCGTGCAGGTAGACCCGGCCGATGCCCTTGAGCGTGCCGACCATGAAGGTGTCGGCCGAGAGCAGCTGACCCGGCCGCTCGCTCTCGACGTGGCGCTCCTTGAAGCAGGGGTTGAGCTTCTCCAGGAACGCCGCCTGCTCGGGGCTGAGCTCGATGGCCTGCTCGGCATTCGCGCGCTCCAGCGCCAGCCAGCGCTCGTGGCGGGTGCCGAGGCCTTTGTCGTTGAGGATCTTTTGGACGGTGATCGCCGACAGACGCCGGCCTTCCAGCGCCAAGAGCGCCTCGAGCCGATTGCAGCCATAGGCCGGGTGCAACCGCGCCAGCGCCTCGATCCGCGCCACCACTTCGGGCGCCGTGGTCATCGGATGGCTCCTGGCGATCGGCGGCAGGTCCTTGAGGCCGTCGAGACCTTCGAGCTGAAAGCGCCGTTTCCAGTCGTAAAAGCTGGTCCGGTCGATCCCGCCGCGCCGGCAGGCCTCGGCGACGTTGCCCAGCCGCTCGGCCAGCTCCAGCACCGTCAGCCGCCGATGCGCCAGCTTCGCGTTGGCATCCGTGGCCGTGACCCTACGCGCCGCCTGTGCGATTTCCGTCCTCCCTCTCCTGCAGCATGGACCCATCCCATCCGCAAGACAAGAAGGTTAAGAAGACAGCTGATCCGTCGGCAGGCGTCCTTGTCCCGCCCCGAGATGCCATTTCCCGAACATCGCCGTGCGGTAACCGGCCTCGCCCAGCATCTCGGCGAGCGTGATCTCCCACGGATGCAGACCGCCAGGGGCGCCGGCCGCGATCGCCTTGCCGATGCCTGATCGAATTGGAAGACGTCCGGTCAAGACTGCGGCGCGGCTGGGGGTGCATTGGTTTTCGACGTTGAAGTTCGTCAGCTGCAGTCCCTGGGCGGCAAGCGAGTCGATGCGCGGCGTGGGCGTATCGGAGATGCCGCTGTTGTAGGACGACAACACGCCATAGCCGACATTGTCGGCGAGCATGAACACGATGTTGGGGCGCGATTGCGCCGCCGGCCGCTGCTGTGTTTGCGTGGGCTGCGCGGCCGCCGGGGTGACCAGGAGCGCAACGAGGGCTCCGGCGATCGAGGCTGTCGGCATCATCGTATCCTCCTCTTGATGGTCTGGTCTCCGTTTGGCGGTTGGTCCCGCACAAAGTCCTCTTCCAGCTTCAGAAGCTCAGATTCAGTCGCGCGCCCAGGATGACCGCAGTGTCGGTGTCGGGTAGCGCGGAGTTCCAGCAACTGCACGTCAAAGGTGAGGTGGGCCGCGGGCGTGAGCGCCGCGTTGTAGAACGTCTCGAAACCCTGCCCGTGGTCATCGACCCCGAGCAGTCCGCTGAACCGGCTCTCCTGAAAGTGGGTGTAGTAGTAGCCGACGCCAAACACGTCGTCGTCGCGGGAGGGAATGATGCCGCGCCCGCCGACGCCGGCGCTCGCGGACCACGGGATTGGTGTCCTGATCGGCGAACCCGAAGCGCGCGAAGACGCCGACGCCCTCGCGGTCGGGCACGCCATTGGCCAGGTTGAGCGGCCGGTCGCTGGGATCCTCGACGAACAGGTATTGCCACCCGCTCCAGTAGAGTGCCCAGGTGTCGTCCTCTTGTTCGACCGCCAGCTGCTGGCCCGGGTCGTGTCGCGAGGTTGGTGGAAATTGGATGAGGCGGCGTAGGTTCCGATTGGCAAGATCGAGAAGGAACCCACGCCATGAAGGAAGTTACGCCAACCGTGCTGGCAGGGCCATCGCCGTTCGTCAGCAGCGACTGGTTCGATCCGTTGGAGGAGGCGGTCCGTGGTCAGGTCCGCTCGTTCATCGAGGAGCTGCTGGAGGAGGAGCTGGAAGGCTCGCTCGGCCGTGGGCGTTACGAGCGAGGAGCGGTCTGCACTGGTCGGCGCCACGGGCACCGGCCGCGCCAGCTGGTCACCACCTTCGGCCTGCTGACGCTCTCGGTGCCGCGCGCTCGTCTGCGCGACGAGGCTGGCGAGCAGGAATGGAAGAGCGACTTGCTGCCCGCTTACAAGCGGCTCTCCCATCGCGCCGAGGCCTTGATCGCCGAGGTCTACCTCGCCGGCATGAACACCCGCCGGGCGCGGCGAGCGTTGGCCAGGTTGTTCGAGGGCCATGTGGGCAAGGACGTGGTCAGCCGGGCCTGGCAGAAGACCCGCTCGGCCTGGCAGGCCTGGCAGGAGCGTGATCTTGCCGGCGACGACATTGTGCGGCTGATCCTCGACGGCACCGTGGTCAAGGTCCGGCTCGATCGCAAGGCCACGGCCATCTCGCTGCTGATTGCCCTGGGTGTCCGCCGCGACGGCCAGAAGGTGGTGCTCGCCATCAAGAACATGGGTGGCGAAAGCGAGGCCGCGTGGCGGGCCATGCTGGACGACCTGACCAGCCGTGGGCTCGGCCGACCCGAATTGGTGATCGTCGACGGCGGCAAAGGCCTGGAAGCGGCGCTCGCCAGCCTGTGGGACGATGTGCCGGTTCAGCGCTGCACCGTGCACAAGGAGCGCAATCTGCTCGCCCACGCGCCGAAGCACCTGCACGACGAGATCAAGGCCGACTTCAACCACATGATGAACGCCAAGGCCGCCGCCGAGGTCGTAGTCCGGCGTAAGGCGTTCCTGGCCAAGTGGAAGCTTCGCTGCCGGTCGGTCGCGACGAGCTTGGAAGAAGCCGGCGAGCGCCTGTTCACGTTCGTGCGCTACCCGCCCGAGCAGTGGCGCTCGGTGAGGACCACGAACGCGATCGAGCGCCTGCACGAGGAGTTCAAGCGGAGAATCAAGACGCAGTGCCTGCTGCCCTGTGCCGAGACCGCCGCCATGCTGTTCTGGGCGCTGTTGGCGTCCGGTCAGATCACCATGCGCCGGGTCGACGGCTGGCAGACCCTCGAGCGCTCGCCCACCGATCTTGACTTCGCCGCCTGATGCCGACCACCATGCCTTCGGACCCGCGCCGCCGAATTTCCACCACCTTCGCGACACGCCCTGAAAGATCAGTCTGCCGCCGATCTGGTTGAAATCCTGGTTGAAGGAGTAGAGCCCGCCGACGTTCATCCCGCCGGGCAGCTCGCGCAGGCGGTATTGAAAGTCCGTTTCCACGCTCACCGTCTGGCCGTCCCCGAAGTCCTCGAAGCCGGTGTCAGTGGAAGAGTTGGTCGAATTGATGATGCTGGCATTGACGGTGATGTTGCTTGTCGGCAGCCACCGCACCGCGGCCCGAGCGTGCTGTAAGGCAGACGCAGCGCGAGCGCGGAATTGAAGAGGAAGTTCGCGTTCATGAACTGGCTCTTGCCGCGACCGGAGGCGAACTCGTTCAGATCGGCGTCCAGCGTGTCGAGCTTGCCGATGACCACGGCGAGCTGCTCGGACAGGACCTGGGTGTAATTCAGATCGGTGATTGCGATGCCGACATCCTCATCGAGCCGGTTCGTGAGCGGGAAGAGCGCGGTCGTGTTGACCGGCAGGACCTGCCCGGAGATGTCGTTGACGGATTCACCGTAGCGCGACTCGGCGCGGAAGGTGACCAGCCCGCCTGGGATCAGGCCCATGCGCATCAGATCGAGATGGACGAGGTAGTCGAGGTGGCCGCCGTAGTGAGTCTCACGGTCGATGCCGCCGTCGACGATCCCCTGAACGTACTGCGTCCAATCCACATCGACCTGGATGCCCTTGTTCGCGAGATCGGTGCGCGTCCCGCCCCAATCTCCGGTCAGGCGCGAGCGATTGAGGAGGTCGCCGCCATAGTCCGGCACGGGCAGCAAGCCCTGGGCTCCTTCTTGGGCGAGCGCCGCGGGTGAGGCCACCAGGACGAGTAACAATACCAGCCGAGCGACTATTCGACGATCGGTCATGCCAACCCTCCCTGAGCTCCTGAAAGCTCCGCGGCGCGGCCGCGGGCGCCCATCACTGCGGCGGCGTGTAGGGATCGGGCGTCCCCGGCGCGATCGGCGGATACTTTTTCGGGCTTTGCTCGAACTCCGTCACGATCTTGATGGCCGCAGCCGCGTTCCATGTGTTCCGGAGTCCGGTTGCGGGGGTACTCCTCCTTCGGATCGGTGATGAGATCGAACGCTTTGGGAATGCCGAGCTTGACAGGCGGGCTCCACCAGTCCCGCTGCTCGTCGTAGAAGGCGATCTTCCAGTTTCTCCACTTCACGGCTTCGAGCCGATCCGCCACGAACACCGGAAAGCCGTCGCGGTTGGAAGTGTCGGACTTGCCGAGCAGGAAATCGGCCTGGTCCACGCCGTCGATCGGGCGGTCTTGCGGCACCGAAGCGCCTGCGATCCCGGCGAACGTCGGGTAGAGATCGACCTGATGCACGATCTCGTTGCTGACGCGACCTGCGGGAATGCGGCCCGGCCAGCGGATGATGAACGGCACCCGCAGCGAGCCTTCCAAGTGCGTGAAATAGTAGCCCCGCCAGGGCCCGGACGATCCCTGCCAAGGCCAGCTCGCTTCCGGACCGTTGTCGCTGGTGAACACCACGATCGTGTTGTCGCGGATGCGCAGGTCGTCGATGGCATCGAGGATCTCGCCCGCGTGGGCGTCCATTTCGGCAAGCGCGTCGGGGAAGTCCCCGAAACCGGTCTGGCCGGCGAACTTCGGATGCGGTAGCGTCGGGAAGTGGACTTGAGTGAACGGGACATAGACGTAGAACGGCTTGCCCAAGGCGACGCTGCGCGTCATGAAATCCACGGTCCGGCGCGTGATCTCGGCATCGAGCAGCCGGCGCTGGTCGAGATCGTAGACGACGAGTTCGCGGCTGCTGCTCTCGCCTTTGCGGCCTTCCATGATGTGCGTGAACGCGACGCCCGCCGCCTTGGCCGCCGGCTGCGAAGGCCAGAACGCCTCGTCCGTCGTGCGCGGGATGCCGTACCATTCATCGAAGCCCTGGTCGTTCGGCAGGCGGCCCTGATCGCTGCCCAGATGCCATTTTCCGAACGCGGCGGTCGCATAGCCGGCAGCCGAAAGCGTCTCTGCGATGGTCACTTCCCACTGCGTGAGCCCTTCGAGCCCGCCCCCGATCGGCACCGAGTGGGTGCCGGAACGGATCGAAAAACGGCCGGTCATGAACGCAGAGCGGCTCGGCGTCCATTGCGCCTCGACGTTGAAGTTGGTGAGCCGCGTTGCTTCCGTCGCCAGCCGATCGATGCGCGGCGTCGGCGCGCCGCGCGTGATGCCGCCGCCGTAGGCGCCGACCTCGCCGTAACCGAGGTTGTCCATCAGCATGAAGACGATGTTGGGCTTGCCGCCGCCGACCGGGGACGATTGCGCGCCAACGATATCCGCCGAAAGCACGGTCCCGCCAAAGAACGCCGCGGTGATCAGCAAGCTGACTTTCGAGGCGCCATGTGGTTTCAACCTGGCCATCCTCCTGCTCTCCTTACGGGCGATCAGCCGTGATTGGCGAGGCAGCGAGGCTCAGCTGCAGACACCTCGCTTTCCTCGCCCCTGCCTTTGCCTCGACGCCCTCAAAAGCGCAGCGCAGCGCCGAGGATCGGGCCGTACATGGTCACGTCCCACTTGAAGTCGTTGTGGTCGTAGTCGGTATGCAGCGCGCGGTAGCCGGCCGCGAACGACGTAGCCAGGCCGAACAGCGTCGTGCGGTAGCCGACATAGCCCTGGACGTTCCAGGCGATATCTGATCCGACGCCGAAGCCGCCGACGTTGGCCTCGGCGCCGAGCGCCCAGTGATCCGAGAGATCGAGCCCGATGCGCGAGCCGATCAGCGGATCGACCCAGCTCTCGCTGCCATCGGCGGTCCGGCCGCCGTCGACATCGAGCTCGGTCCGCATATAGTTGTAGCGCAAGCCCGCTTCCGGCGCCACGACCAGGCGCAGCGGCCGACCCGAGGCGGAGGTGCCGTACGTCCATTCGACCAGGCGGTAGTAGGGCGCCACCGCGAGCTGCACGGTATCGCTCGTGGCATCGATCTCGAACGGGCCGACATCGCTCTCCGGCTCGACGCGCACGAACACGGCGTTGACGCCGACCCCGAAGCGGTTCCTCTGGACATCCGCCAGCAACATCGCGCCGATCGACAGGTCCTTCAGGATATCGTCGAAAGCGAGATCGACATCGGACTCGATGCCGGCTACGGCCGCGTCGCCGTCCAGCAACTCGGACGGCGATCTGCAGATGCTGCAGTGGACCACCGCGGGCGACGGGCCGCGGTTCGGCCTGATCGTCCACCATGACGATGGCGCGCGCGAATGGGCCTACGATCGCGACAGCCACATCGGCCGGCTCGACAAGGCGCTCGACGCCGCGGCCGACGGCCGGCTGGGTGGTCGTCTCGATCAAGGACGACTGGAACACGATCTTTGCGGAGGAACCGAAGTGAGGAACTGCTGCATCTCTCCGTGGGCGGCGATCGCCGCGATGCTGGCCGGGGTGATGCCGGTCGCGGCTCAGCAGGCTGAGCTTTCGGAAACAACCACGAGCGACCGCTGGACCGTCTCGATCGGCCTCAAGGCGCTGGCGCCTGAGCACCCGGAATGGAACCAACACGCAGCCGTTCAAGGCGGTGCTCGAGGGCGACCAGAAGGCCCTGGCGGCCGCCGGCGAGAAGGGGATGCTCTGAGATCCTGGCCGCGACCCATGCCGGCATGACCACCGAAGAGTTCAAGGCGATCGTCGGCGACTGGATCGCGACCGACCGGCATCCGCGCTTCGACCGGCCGTACACCGAGCTGCGTCTATCAGCCCATGATCGAGCTGCTCGACTATCTGCGCGCGGCTCGGGGTTCAAGACCTTCATCGTCTCGGGCGGCGGGGTCGAGTTCATGCGCGTGTTCGCCCGAGCGGGTCTACGGCATCCCGCCCGAGCAGGTGGTCGGCCTCCTCGGGCGTGGTGAAGTTCGAGATGGAAGCGGACGGCAAGCCGGTCCTGATCAAGGAACCAAAGGTCGAGTTCGTCGACGACGGCCCCGGCAAGCCGGTCGGCATCAACCGGTTCATCGGCCGCCGCCCGATCATGGCGTTCGGCTGGCCCGACGGCGCGATGACGCCGTTCCGCAGCGAGAAGAACACCAACTGGGAGGGCGCGTTCAGGGTGCCGTGCATGATCCGCTGGCCGGGCCGGATCGAGGCCGGGCCAAGTGTCCACGGAGATGATCAGCGGGCTCGACTGGTGCCCAACGCTGCTGGCCGCAGCCGGCGACCCGGACGTCAAGGAGAAGCTGCTGACGGGCCAGCAGGCGGCAGGCAAGACCTTCAAGGTCCATCTCGATGGCTACAATCAGCTACCATACCTGACCGGACAGGAGCCGCGCAGCGCCCGCAAGGATTTCTTTTACTTCAACGACGACGGCGATCTGGTCGCGCTGCGCCACGAGAACTGGAAGATCGTGTTCATGGAGCAGCGGGTCGCCCGGCACGCTGCAGGTGTGGGCCGAGCCGTTCACGCCGCTGCGCGTGCCCAAGCTGTTCGATCTGCGGGCCGACCCCTACGAACGGGCGGACGTGACCTCCAACACCTACTGGGACTGGCTGTTCAGCAAGGCCTACGTGGTTCTGGCCGCCCAAGCCGTGGTCGCGCGCTTCCTGGCGACGTTCCAGCAGTTCCCCCCGTCGCAGCGACCGGCAAGCTTCACGATCGACCAGGCCATGGAGAAGCTGAGGCAGACGATCGGCAACTGATCGATGTCGACGGCGCGTCGGCCGGCCAGGGGCATGCAGGCCGGCGCTTCGGCACGCTTGCCTTGGGAACTTCTCGCGGGCTGCGCGCCCTCGTCACCGGGGAGGCTACCATGCGCAAATCGTTTTTGGTCTGCAGTCGTCGCTCATGGCTGACGGCGTTCCTCGCCGTCTGCACATGGGGCGGGCACAGCGCCGGCGCGCAGGCGCAGGCCCCCGATCCGTTGCCATCCTGGAACGACGGCCCGACGAAGCAGGCGATCGTGGAGTTCGTCGAGCGCGTGACCGAGGAAGGCGGCTCGGATTTCGTTCCGGTCGAGCAGCGGATCGCGACCTTCGACAACGATGGCACGCTGTGGGCCGAGCAGCCGATCGACTTTCAGTTCGCCGTCGGGCGGTGTTCATGTGCGGGCCGTTGTCGGTCGTGTAGAGGACGATCGTATTGTCGGCGATGCCGAGATCGTCGAGCGCCTTGAGCAGCTTGCCGACGTGGCCGTCGTGCTCGATCATGCCGTCGGCGTATTCGGTCCGGGCGGTCAGCCCGGGCTGGTCGCGATGCTCCGCCCGCACATGCGTGCGCGCGTGCATCCGGGTGGAGTTGTACCAGCAGAAGAACGGCGTGCCGGCCGCGGCCTGCCGCTGCATGAAGTCGACCGCGGCGTCCGAGGTCTCGTCGTCGATCGTCTCCATCCGCTTTCTGGTCAGCGGGCCGGTGTCCTCGATCGTCTGCCTGCCGACCCGGCCCCAGCGCGGATGCTCGGTCGGATCGTCGGTGTCGGTCGCCTTGCACCTGCAGCACGCCGCGCGGGCCGAACATCGCCCGAAACCGCGGGTCCCTCGGGTAGTTGAAGTTCTCCGGCTCCTCCTCGGCGTTCAGGTGGTAGAGGTTGCCGAAGAACTCGTCGAACCCGTGCACGGTCGGCAGGTACTCGTTCTTGTCGCCGAGGTGGTTCTTGCCGAACTGCCCGGTGGCGTAGCCGAGCGGCTTGAGCAGCTGCGCGATCGTCGGATCGCGGTCCTGCAGCCCGACCGGGGCGGCCGGGATGCCGACCTTGGACAGCCCGGTGCGCAGCGTCGCCTGGCCGGTGATGAACGTCGATCGCCCCGCCGTGCAGCTCTGCTCGGCGTAGTAGTCGATGAACATCATGCCTTCGCTGGCGATCCGGTCGATGTTCGGCGTCCGGTAGCCCATGAGGCCGTGCGAGTAGGCGCTGATGTTGGCAAGCCCGATGTCGTCGCCGAAGATCACCAGGATGTTCGGCTTGTCGCCGGCGGCCTGCGCCTGGCGGTCCGGACCGGAACGGCCGACGCGAACGCAGTCGCGGCGGCGAGCGTCGTGCTGCCGAGAAGGAGATTGCGCCGACTGAGGCCGCGATCATCGGGATGCTGTCCGGACTCCCGACGCGGCGCGCCGTCGCTACTCGTGGCATCGGTGCTCATTACGCTCCCCTTTCGTGTCTTGGTTGGTTTTCATGACGTGCTGGGGGTCGGACGATACACGGCGTCCCGACATGACTCCAGAAGCCAGCGGGACGGCGGCTCGGAGAGGACGCGGTTCACCCCGGCTCGCCCGTGGCGGACCGGGCGATGCAACGGTCGTTACTGCGCCCCGCGATGCTGGAGGGCCTCATCGATCATCTTGTTCAGCCCGCCGCGAATCCTCTCGAGGTCGAGACTCTCCTTCAGCGCCCGTCGTTGTTTGATGCCGTCGATCGTCGCTTCCATGATGTTCGCCGGATTGAAGCTCGGCGGGAACGAGCGCGGCGGGAACTCCTTGAACGTCTCGGCGAACTTGAAGACCTCGTCCATCACGCCGTACATCGATCCGACGTGGTTGAGGTTCCAGTCCCAGTAAGTGTTGGACGTGATGTCGGCGCGCTCGAACGGGTCCTGGAACAGGTTGTAGATCTTCTGCAGACGCAGCGTCGTGAACGGCTCGGCCCACACCTGCATCGTGCCGGGTGCCCGCTGTTCCGAGAACACGTACTTGTAGTCGCCCTTGCCGCATGGCGACGAGCAGGCCGTCGTCGTCGGAGTAGAAGAACTTGTCGCGCGCGCTCTTGACCCCGTTGTTGTCGGCCGCGGTGCCTCTCGACGGTGCGCAGGAACTCGGACTGGTCGTACCCGTCCAGGTGCACCTTGTAGTCGAGCCCGTTGGCCGTGTAGCCCTGCTTGAGCTTGCTCGACGATGTCCGGCTCGCCGGCGATCGCGCACAGCGTCGGGATCCAGTCGTTGTGGCTCATCAGCTCGTTGGTGACCGTGCCCGGGCTCGATCACGCCCGGCCAGCGGACGAAGCACGGCACGCGGAAGGCGCCCTCCCAGTTGGTGTTCTTCTCGGAGCGGAACCAGGTCATGGCGCCGTCCGGCCAGGTGTTCATGTGCGGGCCGTTGTCGGTCGTGTAGACGACGATGGTGTTGTCCGCGATGCCCATGTCGTCGAGCGCCTTGAGCACGCTGCCGACGGTGTCATCGTGCTCGATCATGCCGTCGATGTACTCGCTGTCGCCGTGCTGGTAGCGGCCGCGATGGCTTTCGCGGACGTGCGTGCGCAGGTGCATGCGCGTCGAGTTGAACCAGCAGAAGAACGGCTTGCCCGCCGCCTGCTGCCGCTGCATGAAGTCGATCGCCGCGGCCGAGGTCTCGTCGTCGATCGTCTCCATGCGCTTCTTGGTGAGCGCGCCGGTGTCCTCGATCGTCTGCTTGCCGACCCTGCCGAAGCGCGGATCCTCGGTCGGGATCGTCCGTATCGGTCGCCTTGCACCGCAGCACGCCGCGCGGCCCGAACTTGGCAAGATAGGCCGGGTCCTTCGGATAGTCCGGCAGCTCCGGCTCCTCCTCGGCGTTGAGGTGGTAGAGGTTGCCGAAGAACTCGTCGAACCCGTTCACGGTCGGCAGCGTCTCGTTGCGATCGCCGACGTGGTTCTTGCCGAACTGGCCGGTGGCGTAGCCGAGATTCTTGAGCAGTCCGCCGATCGAGGGATCGAGCTGGCTCATGCCCATCGGCGCGCCGGGGAAGCCCACCTTGGTCAGCCCGGTGCGAATGCCGTGCTGGCCGGTGAGAAACGCCGCGCGCCCCGCGGTGCACGACTGCTCGCCGTAGTAGTGGAGGAACATGATGCCCTCGCGGGCGATGCGGTCGATGTTCGGCGTCTGGTAGCCCATCAGCCCGTGCGAGTAGGCGCTGATGTTCGCGATGCCGATGTCGTCGCCGAAGATGACGAGGATGTTCGGCTTGGCGCCTGCCGTGCCGCTGGCCTGCGCCTGCGCGCTTCGCACCGGCGCGACCGATCCCAACGCGGATGCCGCAGCAAGCGTCGTGCCCGAAAGGAGAAGGTTGCGCCGACTGAGACCCTGAGCGTCCGCATTCTGATCCGATTCGCCTTGCGGCCCGCTGCCGGCGCTCGTGGGCATCAGTGCTCATCGCTTCCTCCCTTTCATGATCTGGGCAATGGCCCTCGCCAACCGTCCGCGGCGAGGGCCTATCTCGGGGTGGTCAGTTGCTGCCGGGGCCGCCGGAGGTCAGCTGGTCCATGACCTGGTCGATGCCGAAGGTCGCGGCCTTCTGGCGGGGCGGGAACTCCTTGAAGCTCTGCAGCCAGTTCGCCACGAACGCCTGCGCCGGCACCAGCGCGAACGCGCGCTCCAGGCGCCATTTGTCGTAGCCGATGCCCTCCTCGTCGGCGCGCTCGAACGGATCGCCGCGCACCGTGAACAGCTTCGGCAGGCGGAGCTGGACGAACGGCTCCTCCCACACGTCGAAGCCGTGCGCCCGCTGCTCCAGGAAGTGCAGCTTCCACTGATCGTAGCGGAGCGCCGCAGGTCGCCGTCGTCGGTCCAGTACAGGAACTCCTTGCGCGGCGCCTCCTGCTCCTCGCCCTTGAAGTACGGCAGCAGGTTGTAGCCGTCGAGGTGGACCTTGTAGTCGCGGCCCATGGCCGAGTGGCCCTTCTTGCAGCTTCTCCTTGATGTCCGCCTCGCCGGCCGCCGCCAGCAGCGTCGGCAGCATGTCCTCGTGCGCGAACACGTCGTTGTAGATCGTGCCCGGCTCGATCACGCCCGGCCATCGGATCAGGGTCGGGACGCGGTAGCCGCCTTCCCACTGGGTGTTCTTCTCGCCGCGGAACGGCGTCGTGCCGCCGTCGGGCCAGCTCATCACCTCGGCGCCGTTGTCGGTCGAGTACATCACGATCGTGTTGTCGGCGATGCCGAGCTCGTCGAGCTTGTCGAGCAGCTGCCCGACCATGCCGTCGTGCTCGACCATGCCGTCGGGATAGATGCCGATGCCGGTCATGCCCTGGGACGCGGCCTTGAGGTGGGTCCAGATGTGCATCCGGGTCGAGTTCCACCACAGGAAGAACGGCTTGTCCGCGTCGTGCGCCCGGTCGATGAAGTCGAGCGCGCCATCGGTCACCTCCTCGTCGACCGTCTCCATCCGCTTCCTGGTCAGCGGGCCGGTGTCCTCGATCTTCTGGTTGCCATCCGGATTGGCGATCGACTTGATCACGCCGCGCGGGCCGAACCTCTCCTTGAACGCCGGGTCCTTCGGATAGTCGGGGTTCTCCGGCTCCTCCTCGGCGTTCAGGTGGTAGAGGTTGCCGAAGAACTCGTCGAAGCCGTGATGGGTCGGCATGTGCTCGTCGCGGTCGCCCAGGTGGTTCTTGCCGTACTGGCCCGTCATGTAGCCGTGGTTCTTGAGCAGCCCGGCGATCGTCGGGTCCTCCTCCTTGAGGCCGAGGTCGGCCCCCGGCAGGCCGACCTTGGTCAGGCCGGTGCGGATCGGCGACTGGCCGGTGAGGAACGCCGCCCGCCCGGCGGTGCAGCTCTGCTGCCCGTACCAGTCGGTGAACAGCGCGCCCTCGCGCGCGATCCGGTCGATGTTGGGCGTCTGGTAGCCCATCACGCCGAGGTTGTAGGCGCTGATGTTGTACCAGCCGATGTCGTCGCCCCAGATCACCAGGATGTTGGGGTTCTGCTGCTCCTGGGCAGTGAGCGGCGGCGCGGCAAACGCGAAGACCGCCACCGTTCCGGCAAGCAGAAGGTTGCGCAGACCGAGACCGTGAGCGCTCGGCGCTTCTTCCGCGGCGCGATCAGGCACGCCGTCGGAATTCCTGGCATCCGTGCTCATGGCTTGCTCCCTCTCTTCTGGTTCGTCTTCCCGGTGCGCCTGTCGAACGACGCACCGCAAGCGCGGTATGGGCCCCGGGGCCAGGACGCTGCTTGTCAAAGCGTGTCTCCTCCCGGGCGCTGGACGTATCGCCATCCGGCTCTTAGGGTTTTCGATATGAAGACCACGCTCAACATCGACGACACGGCCGTGGCAGAGCTCAGGCGCGAGGCGGCGCGCCAGGGGCGGACGATGTCCGACCTGGTCGAGACCGCACTGCGCAACCTATTCCAAGCCCAGAAAGGGACCGCGGAGCTCGCGCCCCTGCCGACCTTCCGCAGTGGCGGCGCGTTCGTCGACATCGCGGACCGGAACGCCCTGTACCAGGCGATGGAAGGGTGCTAGCGCGTGCCTCTGACCACCCATCCGCGGGGCGCGAAGCGGCCGTGGCGTGCGCCGCACGGCTGGGCATCCGTCGTCGCCCTGCTCCACGATGCGCACACGGCCATTCTGATGCGCGAGCATGGGATCTGCCGGATCTGCACACGGGATACGGACTTCCACCGGTTTGCCTTTCTCGAGGTCCTCGACACTCTTTGAGTTATGAAGGTTCTCGCGGGCTACCCTGACTGCTGCTGGTGCGGGCGGAGTGGTGGTTGCGGCCGCGAGGCCCTCGCCAAGTGTCGGCGGCGAGGGTCCATGCCAGACCGACCGGTTGCTGCTCGTTGTTCCCTCCCGCATTGAGTTGCAGCCGATTCGCGCTAACTCTCTATTTCAGCTCCACCGTCACCTTCCCGAGCTTGCCGGTGAATTCGAACGGCGGCGTGTAGCTGAAGTCGATCGGCGAGCCGGTGTCCTCGCCGATGTCCTGCCCCTCGGCCAGCGCATATTTGAACGGCGTCGTCTGTCCGATCCGGCCTTCGCCGATCTTCCTGCCGTTGGCGAGCAGCGTCATCGTGCCGCCCATCGCCGTGCCGTCGCCGTCGTATTTGAAGTCCATCGCCAACGTGACCTTGCCGCTCGGCACCGGCTCGGTAGAGACGACCCGGTAGCGTTCGAGGGCGACGTGATTGTGCAGGCCGACGAGCTTGCCTTGCCGCATGTAGAAGCCCCAGCCGCCGGTGAAGCCGCCTTGGGTGAAGATCATCCCGTCCGCGCCACCCGTCGGGATTTCCGCCTCGGCGGTGATCGTGAACGACTTGTTCTTCAGGTCGGGCGCGGCAGCTTCGGGCAGCGCCGCGAGCGGCGTCTCGTAAACGAACGTCTTGCGTCCGGCGGCAAGGCTCGGCTTGCCGGTCAGCTCGACCGAAAAGCGCTCCGGGCCGCGCCAGTCCAGCGGCAGGATGTCGTTGCGCGCCGCCTCGGCCCACCACAGGTCCTGCAGCGCGCGGAGCTTCTCGGGGTTCGACGGCGCGAGGTCGTCGGCCTGCGAGAAGTCCTGCTCGATGTGGTAAAGCTCCCACTTGGCCCGATCGACGTCGAAGCCGGTGCGCACCGGCTGCCATGGCACGAAGGACATCGAGGAGGCAAACCAGCCGTCCTGGTACAGGCCTCGATTGACGCCCATCTCGAAGACCTGGAGCTTGCGCCGGTCGGCGGCCTTGGCGTCCCCGAACGTGTAGGTCAGGCTGACGCCCTCGATCGGCTTCTGCGGCACGCCGTTGAGAACATCTGGCGCCTGCACGCCGGCCACGTCCAGCAACGTCGGCATGATGTCGATGACGTGATGGAACTGGCTGCGCAGCCCGCCCTGATCGGTGATCTTCGCCGGCCAGGAGACGATCATCGGATTGCGCGTTCCGCCGAAGTGCGAGGCGACCTGCTTGGTCCATTGGAACGGCGTATCCATTGCCCAGGCCCAGGCGGACGGGAAGTGATTAAAGTGCTTCGGGCCGCCCAGCTCGTCGATGACTTTGAGGTTATCCTGCCAGGTCTCCAGGATGCTGTTGAAAAACGCGTTCTCGTTGGTCGAGCCGTCGGGGCCGCCCTCGGCCGATGAACCATTGTCGCCGACGATGTAGATGATCAGCGTGTTGTCGGTATCCGGAAGCTTCGAGACGGCATCGAGCACGCGCCCGATCTCGTGATCGACATGGGCGCCGTAACCGGCGAAGACTTCCATCATGCGTGCATAGAGACGTTTCTGGTCGGCATTGAGCGCATCCCAGGCCTCCAGGCCGGCCGGGCGCGGCGTGAGCTTGGCATCCGCTGGAATGACGCCGAGTTGCTTCTGGCGTTCGAACGTCATCTCGCGGTAACGGTCCCAGCCCATGTCGAACTGGCCCTTGAACCTGTCGATCCACGCCTTCGGCGCCTGGTGCGGCGAGTGGGTGGCACCCGGGGCGACATAGAGGAAGAAGGGCCGCTCGGGGTCGATGGCTTTCACCTTTTGCATCCAGGCGATCGACTTGTCGGCGATGTTGGTGGACAGGTGGTAGTTCGGATCGTTCGACCGCGGCACGCGGTTGCGGTTCTCGTACAGGATCGGCTCGTACTGGCTCGTGTCTCCGGAATTGAAGCCGTAGAAGTAATCGAAGCCCAGGCCGTTGGCCCAGCGGTCGAACGGTCCGATCTCACTGGTTTCCCAAACTGGCGTGTTGTGGTTCTTGCCCACCCAGGCGGTGGCATAGCCATTCTGGCGCAGAATTTCGGCCACAGTTCCGGTGCTTTTCGGAATGATGCCAGTGTAGCCGTCGTAGCCGGTGGCGGCTTCGGTAATGCTGCCGTTGCCGGTCACGTGGTGATTGCGGCCGCAGAGCAAGGCAGCCCGCGTCGGCGAGCACAGTGCGGTCGTGTGAAAGCGGTTGTAGCGCAGGCCCTGCGCTGCGAGTCTCTCCATGTTCGGGGACGCTACGCCGCCGCCGAACACGCTGAACTGTCCAAAGCCGACGTCGTCGAGCAGGATCAGCACGATGTTGGGCGCACCCTCGGGCGGCCGCACGATCTGCGGGAAGGTCGCAGGATCGGAGTCCTGGTAGGTGCGGCCGACCTCGCCTTTGAAGCGGAAGTCCGGTCGCGGCAGCGCGAACGAACCCTGCAATGCGGGAGCTGGTGCGGTCTGCTGCTGTGCGCTCGGGGACGCGCCAGCAACGGCGCACAGCGCCGCGGCCGCAACCGACGGGATGATCCTCGACTTGAGGGCAGCTTTGCTCGGCATCGGCTCGCTCCCTGGTCTGATCGATCGCGCTCTGCCTCAGCTTGCGGGGGCGCGAACCACGCAGCGGAACCCGACGTGGCTGGTCGAGGTGTCGACCGGCTGAGCGTGGCGTGCGGCCGGACGGTAGCGCCGGCAATAGTTGGGCGCGCACAGGTGCGAGCCGCCCTTGATCACCTTGCGCGGAATCCTGATCTGCGGCTGGCAGGGGTCATAGCTTTCCTGCTCCCGTCCGCCGCGCGGGCTGTCCGGGATGCAGCACGGCTTGGACGCGTCGGCCTCGTGCTGGGCGGTGAACCAGTCGGTGGTCCATTCCCAAACGTTGCCGATCATATCGTGGAGACCACAGCCGTTCGGCGGGAATGCGGTCACCGGCGAGGTGCGCTCGAAGCCGTCGAGGCGGGTGTTCTCGTTCGGGAAGCCGCCCTGCCAGGTGTTCGCCATCTGGCGGCCGCCCGGCGCGAACTCGTCGCCCCAGGCGAACTCGGCGCCCTCCAGCCCGCCGCGCGCGGCGAACTCCCATTCCGCTTCGGTCGGCAGCTCCTTGCCGGCCCACTTGGCATAGGCCTCCGCGTCCCGGTAGGCGACGTGAACGACCGGATGATCGTGCAGTCCGGCGATCGAGCTGCGCGGGCCATAGGGCCGTCGCCAGTCGGCGCCGAACTTGAAGCGCCACCACTGCGACCAGTCGGTGAGGTCGACGGCGCCATTGGGCGGGCTGAAGACCAGCGAGCCCGCCCGCAGCATGTGCGGCAGCGCGCCCGGATAGTCGTTGGGATCGGGGGCAATCTCGGCGACCGTGACGTGGCCGGTCGCCTTGACGAAGCGGAGGAAGTCGCGGTTGGTGACCGGCGTGCGGTCGATCCAAAAGCCTTCGACCCGCACGCGGTGCGCCGGGGCTTCCTCCGGATAGTGCCGGTCGGACCCCATGGCGAAGACGCCGCCCGGGATCCAGACCATCTCCTCCCGGGCAGGCGCTTTGCCCGCCGTCGCGCGATCTTCCGACCTGACCGCAGAACCCCGTGTCATTGTCAGCTCCCGCCGCTGGATCGCCCTCTCGATCCGGCCGGTGGCTTCTCTGCCAGCGCGCCTTTGAGCGCACGCGCTGTCTCAACAGCCGCGGCACACAAGATTATGCCCTGACTATGCGGAGCTTTTTGGTGCTGCGTTCCGGTGGCAGCCGACGGATACCAACCGATCCCGAGGCGCTCGGAGCATAGCTCCGTGGCTCCCCGCGTCAACGCGACCGGGCGATCAGCTGCTTGGCAATGATCAGGCGCTGGATCTCGTTGGTGCCCTCGCCGATGCAAAGCAGCGGCGCGTCCCGGTAGTAGCGCTCGATCGGGTAGGCCTTGGAATAGCCGGCGGCGCCGTGGATCCGCATCGCCTCCAGGCTGTTCTCGAGCGCGGTCTCGGAGGCGAAGTACTTGGCCATGCCGGCGGCGAGGTCGGCGCGCTCGCCGCGGTCGTAGGCCTGCGCGGCGGCTTCGGTCAGCAGCCGGGCGGCCTCGGTCCGGGTCGCCATCTCGGCGAGCTTGAGCCCGATCGCCTGATGCTCGGCGATCGGTTTGCCGAAGGTTTTCCGGACGCTGGCGTAGTCGAGCGAGGCATCGAGTGCGGCCTTGGCCAGCCCGACGCTGCGGGCGGCGACGTTGATCCGGCCGAGCTCGAGCCCGGCCATGACCTGGGCAAAGCCCTGGCCCTCGATGCCGCCGATCAGGCAATCCGCCGGGACCGCATAGTCCTCGAAGAACAGCTCGGCCAACTCGATGCCATGGTACCCGAGCTTTGCCAACGCTCGCCCGACCCGGAAGCCCGGGCCCTTCTCGGCCAGGACCAGCGACATGCCGAGGTGGCGCGGCTCGGCCGCGGGGTCGGTCTTGACCAGCAGCGCAAAGCAGGAGCCGCCGATGCCGTTGGTGATCCAGGTCTTGGCGCCGTTGATCAGATAGCGCTCGCCCACGCGCACCGCGCGGGTCCGGATCGCCTGCAGGTCGGTGCCGCCGTCGGCCTCGGTCAGCGCCAGCCCGCCGCGCAGCTCGCCGGTCGCAAAGCGCGGCAGGAACCGTTCTTTCTGAGACTGAGTGCCGAAGCGCTGGACCAGCTCGGCCATGATCAGATGGGTGTTGAAATAGCCGGGCAGCGCGATCCAGACCTCGGCGATCCGGGCCACGATCCGGGCGTAGGTCAGCGCCGAGAGCCCAAGCCCGCCGTGCTCGGGCGCGATCGTCGCGCCGAACAGGCCGAACGCCTGCATCTGCTCGATCAGCTCGGGCGCGCAGGTATCGGCCCGCTCCAGCTCGATCACCCGCGGGCGGACCTCGCGCTCGAGCCAGCGCTCGATCGCATCGAGGATCTGGCGCTCGTCGCCGTCGTCAACCATCGCGCTCAGACCTCGGGCTGGTCGATCGAGCGGATCCTGTCCTCGACCGCGTGGCCGCGCTTGGGGATCAGCATGGTCCGCCTGAAGGTCATCACCAGCGTGCCGTCGGCCTTGAACGCGCGGGTCTGGATCGTGACGATGCCCTGGGTCGGCCGCGAGCGGGAGGCGCGTTTTTCCAGCACCTCGGATTCGGCGTACAGCGTGTCGCCGTTGAACACCGGCGCCGGCATCTGGATATCGGTCCAGCCGAGGTTGGCGATCGCCTTCTGGCTCACGTCCGAGACGCTCATGCCGGTGACCACGGCCAGCGTCAGCGCGCTGTTGACGATCGGCTGGCCGAACTCGGTGTGGCGGGCGTACTCGCGATCGAAATGCAGCGGGTGCTGGTTCATCGTCAGAAGCGTGAACCAGGTGTTGTCGGCCTCGCTGATGGTCCGGCCGGGCCGGTGCTCGTAGATGTCGCCGACCCGGAAGTCCTCGAAATAGCGGCCGTAGGACTCGCGATAGCGCCGGTCCCCGACCTTGACCGCATCAGCAACCATCGCCCTTGTTCCTTACGCCCGGCCGATCGCGGCGGCGACCGCCAGCGTGCGCCTGGCGATCCGCACGACCGGGATCTCGATCAGCTTGCCGTCGACCACGACGAGACCATCGGGTGCTGCTTCGAACGCCGAGATCACCTTTCGGGCGTAGGCGATCCGCTCGGGCCCGGGCGTGAACACCCCGTTGATCACCGGCAGTTGCTTGGGGTGGATCGCGGCCTTGCCGGTGAAGCCCTGCGCCTGCACCAGCCGGCACTCCTCGAGCAGGCCGGCCTCGTCCTCGAGATCGAGATAGGGCACGTCGATCGCGTCCAGCCCATGGCTCGCGGCGGCGTGCACGACCCGGCTTCGAGCATAGAGCAACGAGGTGAAGTCCATCGCCGAGCCGAGCTCTGCCGCCATGTCGACCGCGCCGAACAACAGCGATCGGATCGCAGGCGATGCGCCGGCGATCGCCTGGACCTGTTCGAGCCCCGGGTTGCTTTCGATGATCACGTGCAGGTCGACCGGCTGCGCCGCTCGCTCGAGCAGCGCCGCGACGATCCGGACCTCGTCCGCGGCCTCGACCTTGGGCAGCATGATGCTTGGCGGGGTCGGATGCTCGAGGATCGCGAGCAGGTCCTTCAGCCCGAACGGCGTGCGCACGCCATTGATCCGGACCACGCGCTCGATCCCGTCCCGGGCGCCCTCGAACAGCGGCATCGTCATCGCCCGCGCCTGCTCCTTCTGCGCCGGGATGACCGCGTCCTCGAGGTCGACCGTGACCATGTCGGGGCCGGCCGCGAGCGCCTTGGCGAACCGGTCGGGCCGGGTCCCGGGCACGAACAGGAGGTTGCGCCGCGGCTGGATTTTCTGGTTGTCCATGCCCTCTCCCGGTGCGCTCGACCGCCCTGCCACTAAGCACCAAAGGCCGCCGGCTGCCAACTGCCGCCGCGGCCCCGTTCATGGCGCCGCCCGCCTGAGCGCCTGGATCGCGTTGTCGAGTGCGCTAAGGAAGCGGGACCGGTCTTGCCTGCTGAACGGCCGGCCACCGCCCTGGATCGCGCCCGCCTCGCGCAGCGCGGTCATCAGGTTGCGGTCGGCAAGGTCGGTCCCGATCGTCGCCTCGGAAAACCGCCGGCCGTTGGGGGCGATCGCCTGGGCGCCCCGCTTGACGCAGCGATCGGCCAGCGGCACATCCGCAGTGACCGCGATGTCGCCCGGCCCGATCCGCTCCGCGATCCAGTCGTCGGCGCGGTCCAGCCCCTCGCTGACGATGATGCGGGTGACCAGCGGGTCGTCCGGCACCCGCAGCCAGTCGTTGGCGATCACCCAGACCTTGAGCCCGTAGCGGCCGGCGACCCGGTAGACCTCGTCCTTGACCGGGCAGCCGTCGGCATCGACGTAGATCTCGAGCAAAGGACGTCTCTCGCGCGGGTCTCTGGCCATTGACCCCTGGCCGAAGCTTGCGCCACAGTCACCGGTCGCGCAACGGCGCCCTGGCACCCCTCGAAAGCCGCTAGCCATGCCCGACTTCCCGATCGTCGACGCCCACGTCCACCTCTACGACCCGGGCATGTTCCGCTACAGCTGGGTCAAGGGTAACCCGGTGCTCGACCGGCGCTCGCTGCTGCCCGAATTCGATCGCGCGCGCGCTCAAGTCGAGATCGAGACGGTCGTGTTCGTCGAGGTCGGGGCCGATCCCGGCCAGAACCTGCAGGAGGCGTCCTACATCGCCCTGCTGGCCGAGCGCGAGCCGCGGCTTGGGGCGATGGTCGCGGCCGCCCCGCTCGAGCGCGGCGCCGCGGTCACGCCGGACTTGGAAAAGCTGGCCGCGCACGCGCTGACCCGGAGCATCCGGCGCCTGATCGAGATCGAGACCGAGGCGGGTTTCTGCCTGCGCCCGGGCTTCGTCGAGGGCGTCAAGCTGTTGCCCCGGTTCGAGCTCGCCTTCGACCTCTGCGTCCGCCACTGGCAACTGGCCGACGCGGTCGAGCTGGTCCGCCGCTGCCCCGAGGTGCGGATCGTGCTCGATCACATCGGCAAGCCGCCGATCCGGGACGGGGTCATGGCACCCTGGACCACACATATCAAAGAGTTGTCAGAATTTCCTAACGTCCGGTGCAAGCTCTCGGGCGTGGTCACCGAAGCCGACCACCGGCATTGGACCCGCGACCAGCTCCGCCCCTACATCGACCACGTGATCGAGTGCTTTGGCTTCGATCGCGTGATGTACGGCTCCGACTGGCCGGTCTCCGAGCAGAGCCACCGCTACCCCGAGTGGGTCGCGGTGCTCGACTGGGTCACCGCCGGCTGCTCGGCCGGCGAGCTCAGAAAGCTGTTCCGCGACAGCGCGAGCGCGTTCTACCGGATCGAGCCCGCGCTCCCGTTGAACCGGGCCAACCTTGCCGCTAGGAAGCGCTGAGGCCTCGTCGAGCGGAGGACCGAATGCAGCTGCCGTTGCAGGGCCTGCGCATCCTGGCGGTCGAGCAGTATGGCGCCGGGCCCTATGGCACGACCCATCTGGCCGACATGGGCGCCGAGGTGATCAAGCTCGAGCACCGGTCAAGCGGCGGCGACATGGCGCGCGGCGTCGGGCCGTTTTTCCTGGGCGATGACGACAGCCAGTTCTATCAGAGCCTGAACCGGAACAAGCGCTCGCTGACCCTCGACCTGAAGCATCCCAAGGGCCGCGAGATCCTGGAAAAGCTCGTGGCCGGCGCCGATGGCCTGTTCGGCAACCTGCGCGGCGATCAGCCGGAAAAGCTCAGGCTGCGCTACGCCGACCTGGCGCCGGTCAACCCCAAGATCGTCTGCGCCCATCTCTCGGCCTACGGGCGCGGGGGTTCCCGCAAGGGCTGGCCGGGCTACGACTACCTGGTCCAGGCCGAGTGCGGTTTCCTGTCGCTGTCGGGCGAGCCGGGCGGGCCGCCCGCGCGCTTTGGCCTCTCGATGGTCGACTTCATGACCGGCATGACCGCGGCCTTTGCGCTGCTGTGCGGCCTGCACGCCGCGCGCGCGACCGGGCTCGGCCGCGACGTCGACGTCAGCCTGTTCGACGTCGCCCTCCATCAGCTGAGCTATCCGGCGACCTGGTACCTGAACGAAGGCCTGCTCACGACCCGCCAGCCGCGCTCGGCCCATCCCTACCTCGTGCCCTCGCAGCTCTACCGCACCAAAGACGGCTGGATCTTCCTGATGTGCCAGACGCAGCGCTTCTGGGAGCTGCTGTGCCATAAGCTCGGGCGGCCCGAGCTGGCCCTCGATCCCGCCTACCGCGACCAGGCCGCGCGCCATGCCAACCGCGACCAGCTGACCGAAGTGCTGGACGCAGCGCTCGCCGCGAGGACCACCGCCGAATGGCTCGAGGTCCTGGGCGGCGCCGTCCCCTGCGCGCCGGTCCACGACCTGAAGGCAGCACTCGACAATCCGTTCGTCGCCGAGCGCGGCGGCGTCCAGGCCCTCGAGCATCCCGATCGCCCGGGCCTGAAAGTGGTCGCGAGCCCGATCCGGATGGGGGCCGACGTGCCGGCGCGCCCGGCGCCCAAGCTCGGCCAGGACACCGCTGCGCTGCTGCGCGAGCTCGGCTACGCCGCCGCCGAGATCGAGGCGCTGGCCGCCGATGGCGTGATCTGAGTTGCCGGCGTCAATTCTGTCCGGGCAGGCTCCATGCGACCCTGGGAGCCTCCGCGGCCGGCATCTGCTTGCGGCCGTCGGCCTCGAAGCCCAGCGTCTGCGCGACCAGGTAGAGCGGGCGCCGCTTGACCTCGACGAAGATCCCGCCGAGGTATTCGCCGAGGATCCCGAGCCCGACCATGTTAAGGCCGCTGGACAGCAACAGGATGCAGATCAGCGAGGCGTAGCCCGGCACCTCGATCCCCTGGAACAGCGTGCGCGCCAGGATGTAGCCGAGGTAGAGCAGACCGAGTGCGGCCGTGGTCAGGCCGACGTAGGTCCAGATCCGCAGCGGTGCCGTGCTGAACGAGGTGACGCCGGCCAGCGCCAGCTTCCACAAGCGCCAATAGCCCAACTTGGTCCGGCCGGCGACGCGCTCGGGGCGGCGATATTCGATCGTGGTCTGGCGAAAGCCCGCCCAGGCGAACAGGCCCTTCATGAAGCGCATCCGCTCCGGCATCTGGCGCAGCGCCTCGACTACCCGCCGGTCGAGCAGGCGGAAATCGCCGACGTCGGCCGGGATCGGCACCTCGCTCAGCCGGTTGATCAGCCGGTAGAACAGGCGGGCGGTCAGCCGCTTGGCGAGCGAATTGCCGTCCCGCTCGATGCGCCTCGCCAGCACGACGTGATAGCCCTGCCGCCAGGCGGCGACCAGCTCGGCGATCAGCTCGGGCGGGTCCTGGAGGTCGGCATCGATCGGGATCACCGCGGCGCCGCGCGCGAAGTCGAGCCCGGCCGAGAGCGCTGCCTCCTTGCCGAAGTTGCGTGAGAGCGCAACCACCTTGATCCGGCGGTTGGCAAGGTGGAGCGCGCACAGCCGGGCGAGCGTGCCATCGGTGCTGCCGTCGTCGACCCCGATGACCTCGTAGCGAGCCGTGACCGCCTCGAGCGCCGGGATCAGGCGCGCGAAGAACGCATCGAGTGCGGGCGCCTCGTTGTACATTGGCACGACCAGGCTGAGCTCGACCGGCTCGCCGGCCGGCGCTCCGATGCGGCGCTGCGTCATGGCGTGCCCGGGGCGCAGGCGGGATCGCGCAGGCGGTGCAGCGTCCAGCCGGCGCCGGCGGCGATCCGCTCGAGCCAGGGGGGCGGCGTGCGGGCGGTGAGCGCCGGCTGCAAGGCCGGCCGGAACGCCCGCTCGATCTGACCGGCATAGACCAGGACCCGGCCCTTGGGTTCCAGCGTGCAGAGCCAGGCGCGCAGCGCCCCCGCGCTCTCGAGGTCGGGCATCAGGACGAAGCGGGCGCCGGTGTAGTACGCAAGCTGCGGCTTGCGGGCGACCAGCAGGTCGCCGGGGCCGGCGAACCCGCGCGCCACCGGCACGGCCTCGGCCAACTCGCCCTCGCCGAAGCTGAGCTCGGCGCGCGCCGCCCCGAGCGCCAGCGCCAGCGCGAGCAGGCCGGCCGCGCTCAGCGCGATCCTGGGGCCAAGCCACCCGATCGAGGTCCAGCCGCGCTCGAGCCTGGCCAGCAGCACGCCGAGGCCCCCCCAAGCCAGGGCAGGCAAAACAGCCAGTAGCGCGCCTCGAAGGTCTTGAAGTTGGCCAGCAGCACCTCGCCGGCCGTGACCAGCGCGAGCAGGCCCGCGCCCGCCGAGCGGCGGCGCGCCGGCAGGAACAGCAGCCCGGGCAGCGCCAGCAGGCCCAACGGGAACGCCACGAGCACCGGCAGCCGGTCGCGGCCGAGGCGCAAGAGGTCGGCCAGATAAGTCTTTGCCAACCGCGCGGGGTCGTGGGCGAGCACCTCCCCGACGCTGTGAAACCGGTCGGCGACCGAGACGAACGCCTCGTTCGAGACCGGCTCCGCGGCGATCGCGAAGTAGGTCATCGCGAGGTTGACGTGATTGCTGGTCGGCCAGGGCGGGCTACCGGTCGCGGCTGCGAACCTGAGCCACAGGCAAAGCGGCAGGGCCAGAGCGGCGAGCGCGAGCGCCGCGCCGCGCGCCCGGCGGGCGGGCGCATCGGGGCGCAGCAGCGGCGCCAGCAGCAGCAGCAGCAGCGGCAACGCGTTGGTCCGGGTCAGCAGGGCCAGGCCGATCAGCAGCCCGAGCCCAAGCCAGGCGGCATCCCGGCCGCTCCGGATGCCGGCCAGAGCCAGGGCGCAAGCGCCGAGGTAGAGGGCCAGAAAGAACAGGTCGGAGCTGGCCGCTGCCGCCTGGGCGAGGTAGGGCGCCGACGTCGCCAGCGCTGCCAGCGCCCCGAGCCCGGCCGCCCGCCCGAACAGCCGCCGGCTCAGCCACCAGGTCGCAAACGCGCTGACGCCGGCCGCCAGCAGCGAGAGCGCGATCCCGGCCGCGACCCAGTCGCCGAGCAGGCTCCAGACCAGCGCGAGTGCTGCCGGATAAAGCGGCAGATGGAAGGCGATCAGCAGCGGCTCGCCCGCCAGCAGCCGCTTGGCCTCCGGCACGAACAGGCCGAGAAAGTCGGTCTCGACGCCGAAGCTCAGATGGCCGCGCCCGGCCGCGAGCCCGAGCGGCAGCGCGAGCACGACCAGCAGCAAAGCGCAAAACCCGGGATCGGCCGCGAGACGCTCGCGCGTCCGGGCACCGGGCACGGCCGCCCGGGGCACCAAATCGCGCTCGCTCGCCAACGCCATCGGACCCGATCGCTCGAAACGCAGACGCCCGTTGCCGGGCGCCAGGCGCATCCTGGCAACCGTTCGTTGACGACTTGCTAAGCGCCCGCTCGACCGGCGCCGCCGGCCTTGCCCCGGAGCGCGCGGTCCTCGAATATGACGCCTGGGACCGCGTGAGGTCGTCGCCGGATCGCGGCGCGGCCGCGTAAGGGAGGCGACCATGAAGCTTGCAAAGATCGGCGGCTGCGGCCTGGCACTGGCGCTGAGCGCGAGCGCGCCGGCGGCGGCTGCGACGGTCAAGGTCGGGGTCGTGCTGACCTATTCCGGCAACGGCGCCGAGTTCGGCCAGCAGATCCAGCGCGGCATGGACCTCTATCTGGCCGAGGCGGGCCAAGCGAAGCTCGGCGCGCACCAGATCGAGCTGATCAAGCGCGACGCCAAGGGGCCAAGCGGTGACGTCGCCAAGACCGCGGTCCAGGAATTGATCGTGCGCGAGAAGGTCGACCTTTTGACCGGCTTCGTGTTCTCGCCCAACATCATCGCGAGCGCGCCCTTGATCGAGCAGGCCAAGGTCCCGACCCTGATCCTGAACGCGGCGACCGCCTGGATCCCGAGCCTCTCGCCCCACCTCGCCCGGGTCTCGATGACGATGTGGCAGACCGGCTATCCGATGGGCCAGTACGCGTTCCAGAAGCTCGGCTGCCAGAGCGCCGCGGTCGGCTACACCGACTACCCGCCCGGCAAGGACGCGCTCGAGGCGTTCCAGACCGGCTTCGAGCAGGCGGGCGGCCGGATCGCGGACGCGGTGCCGATGGGCGGCCCGGCCGAGGTGCCCGACTTCACGCCGTTCATGCAGCGGGTCAAGGATGCCGGGCCGGACTGCTTCTACGTGTTCGTGCCGGCCGGCAACCACGCGGCGGCGGTGTTCAAGACCTACGCCGAGCTCGGCATGGCGGATGCCGGCGTGCGCCTGATCGGCCCGGGCGACATCATTCAGGACACCAAGCTCCAGGGGCTGGGCGAGGTCGCGGTCGGCGTGGTCACGCTCGGCCAGTATCAGGCCGACCTCGACAATCCGGCGAACCAGAAGTTCGTCGCCGCCTGGAAGGCCGCCTACGGCGCCGATTCGACGCCCGACTTCATGGCCGCCGCCGGCTACGACGGCATGGCCGCGATCGTGGACGCGGTGGTTGAGCAGGATGGCGAGATCGACCCCGAGCAGACCATGGAGGTCTGGAAGGGCTGGACCTTCGATGGCCCGCGCGGCAAGGTCATGATCGACCCCGAGACCCGCGATATCATCCAGGACATGAAGGTCAACGAGGTCTACGCCGAGGGCGGCGGCCTGCGCACGCGCACGCTCGAGGTCATCCCGCAGGTCAAGGACCCGTGCAAGGTGCTCAAGATCGGCCGCTGCGGCGAGTGACCTTAAGAGCGGCCGCTCGCCAGGTCGCCCGCGCGCCGTCCGGCGCGGCCAGCCGATGCAGGTCCTGATCAGCATCCTGTTCGACGGCCTCGCCTACGGCATGATGCTGTTCGTGATCGCGGTCGGGCTGTCGGTCACGATGGGGCTGATGGGCTTCGTCAATCTTGCCCATGGCGCGTTCGCGATGGTCGGCGGCTATCTCACGATCTGGGCCATGAGCCGCCTGGGCCTGCCGTTCCCGCTCGCGCTGCTGGCGGCCGCCGCCCTGGTCGGCGCCCTTAGCATCCCGCTCGAGCGCGGCCTCTACGCGCGCCTCTACGCGGCGCCCGAGCTCGATCAGGTGATGCTGACGATCGGGCTCGTGTTCATGGCGACCGCCGCGGTCACCTTCGTCTACGGCCCGGCGCCGGTGCCGGTCCGGCTGCCCGGCTACCTGAAGGGGCAGATCGATCTAGGTTTCCGGGCCTTCCCCACCTACCGGGTCGTGCTGATCGGGGTCGGGCTCGCCTTGATGGTCCTGCTCTGGCTCGTGTTCGAGCGGACGCTGCTCGGTGCCCAGATCCGGGCGGCGGTCGACAACCGGCGCATGGCCCAGTCGGTCGGGATCAACGTCGACCGGCTGTTCACAGCTACCTTCGCCTCCGGCAGCGCGCTGGCGGCGCTGGGCGGCGGGCTCGCGATCGACATCGTCGGCCTGTCGCCGACCTTCGCGATCCAGTATCTGGTGTTCTTCCTGATCGTGGTCGCGGTCGGCGGCATGGCGAGCCTTGGCGGCGCCTTCCTGGCCGCGCTGATCCTGGGCTTCCTCGACAATGCCGGCAAGTATCTGTGGCCCGAGGGCGGCGGCTTCTTCATCTACGTCGTGACCGTCGCTCTGCTGCTCGCCAGGCCCGAGGGGCTGCTCGCGCGCAGCCGGCGGGGCTGAGCCCGGTGGCGGCTGCGGCCGCCCGGGGCCGGGTCGCGGCGCGCCACCGCTTCCGGCCGATCGAGGCCCTGCCCTGGGCGCTCGCGGTCGCGGCCTTCTTCCTTTATCCCGATTACGCCTATCTCGGGACCCAGGTCCTGATCCTGATCCTGTTCGCGCTCTCGCTCGATCTGATCCTGGGCTACGCCGGCATCGTGACCCTGGGCCACGCCGCCTATTTCGGGCTCGGCGCCTACGTCGCGGGGCTGCTCTCGGCGCGCCTGGGCTGGCACGAGCCGATCAGCGGCCTGCTCGCGGCAAGCTGGGTCGCGGCCGCGGCGGGCTGGCTGTCCGGCATGGTCCTGTTGCGCTACCACGGCCTTGCCCTGCTGATGCTGACGCTGGCGCTCGGCATCATGCTCCAGGAGGCGGCGAACGCGCTCGAGCCCTGGACCGGCGGTTTCGATGGCCTGTCCGGCATCACGCCAGCACCGCTGTTCGGGCGGTTCGAGAGCGACCTCTATGGCCATACCTACTACTGGTACAGCCTGGCCGTGCTGTTGCTGGCCTTCGTGGTCTGCCGGCGGCTGGTCCATTCGCCGTTCGGCCTGTCGCTCCAGGGCGTGCGCGAGAACGAGGCGCGGATGCGCGCGCTCGGCTGTGACGTGCTCCAGCGCAAGGTCCTGGTGTTCACGGTCGCGGCCGCGCTCGCCGGGCTCGCGGGCGGCCTGTTCGCCCAGGCGAACGCGTTCGTGACCCTGGACGCGTTCAGCTTCCACCGCTCGGGCACGGTGCTGATCGTCTTGATCCTGGGCGGCGCCGGGCGGTTGTACGGCGCCTTCGTCGGCGGCACCGTCTACTATCTGCTCGAGGATCAGCTGGCCAAGCTCAGCCCCGAGTTCTGGCAGTTCGGGGTCGGCGTTGCCCTGGTGCTCGTGGTGCTGTTCTGGCGGGGCGGGCTGCTCGGCCTGCTCGACCTCGGCCTCGCCCGCTGGCGGCGGGCGGCTCGATGAGCGTCCCGGCGCTCGAGACCCGCGGGCTGTGCAAGAGCTTCGGCGGCCTCGCCGTCGCCGCCAACGTCGACCTCCGGCTCGAGCCCGCGAGCCGCCAGGCGCTGATCGGCCCGAACGGCGCCGGCAAGACCACGCTGATCCAGTTGATCGGCGGTGCGCTCCGGCCAAGCGCCGGCCAGGTGTTCCTCGGCGGCCGCGACGTGACCGCGCTGCCGGAGCATGAGCGGGCCGGACTTGGCCTCGCGCGTACGTTCCAGATCAATCAGTTGTTCAAAGTTCTTCCAGTCATAGATCATCTGCTGCTGGCGCTCGGCGAGGGCCGCGGCTCGGGCCGCCGCTGTTGGCGGCCGCTCGGCGCCGATCCGGCGCTGCTCGACCAGGCGTTCGCGCTGCTCGAGACCTTCGGCCTCGAAGACCAGGCGCTGGCCCCGGTCACGACGCTCGCCTACGGCCGCCAGCGGCTGGTCGAGTTCGCCCTGGCGCTCGCGGGGCGACCCAAGGTGCTGGTGCTCGACGAGCCCGCAGCCGGCGTGCCCGCGGCCGAGAGCCACGTGATCCTCGAGGCGATCGAGGCGCTGCCGGAGGCGATCGCGGTCCTGATCGTCGAGCACGACATGGACCTCGTGTTCCGGTTCGCGACCCGGATCACGGTGATGGCGGCCGGCGCGATCCTGGCCGAAGGGCCGCCCGCGGCGATCGCTGCCGACCTGCGCGTGCGCGAGGTCTATCTCGGCCGGCCGCGCGATGGCTGAGCCGGCGCTCGAGCTCCAAGGCCTCACCGCCGGTCACGGCGACACGATCGTGCTGGAGGGCCTCACACTCGCGCTCGGCCAGGGCGAGGCCTTGAGCGTGCTCGGCCGCAACGGCGTCGGCAAGACCACCTTGATCGACACGATCATGGGCCACACGCACGTACGCGCGGGCCGGATCCGCTTCGCCGGCCGCGAGATCGTCCGCTGGCCGCCCTGGCGGCGGGCGCGGGTGGGGCTCGGCTACGTGCCGCAGCAGCGCGAGATTTTTCCCAGCCTCAGCGTGCACGAGCATCTGCGGATCGCCGCCCGGCCCGGCGCCTGGACGATCGAGCGGGCCTACCTGGCATTCCCCGCGCTGGCCGGGCGCCGCCAGCACCGCGGCCATGCGCTCTCCGGCGGCGAGCAGCAGATGCTGGCGATCGCCCGCGCCTTGGTCGGCAACCCCCGGCTGCTGCTGCTGGACGAGCCGACCGAGGGCCTCGCACCGATCGTGGTCGAGCAGCTCACTCGGACGATCCGGGCGCTCGGTCGCGACCAGGGCATGGCGATCATCCTGGTCGAGCAGCGCGCTGATCTCGCGCTCGAGTTCGCGCCGCGCGCGGTGGTCATGGACCGCGGCCGGATCGTCTACGATGGCGCCAGCGCCGCTCTGACGCACGACCGCGAACGGCTGCAGCGCCTGGTCGGCGTCGCCCGCTGAGCGATCGGCCGGTCGCGGCGGCACTGCGCCCGTGCTAGGCTGGATGCTCATCGTCGGGCGGGATGCACGTCTTGGACGTGGCGATTTGGCTACGCGACCTGGGGCTCGAGCGCTACGCGCAGGCGTTCCGCGATCACGAGATCGACGCGGAAATCCTGCCCACGCTGACCGCCCAGGATCTGATCGATCTGGGCGTCACGATCGTTGGCCACCGGCGCAGGCTGCTGAACGCGATCGCGTCGTTGTCGGAGACGACGGCGGCTGTGCCCGCCGCGCGGTCGGCGAGCCCGCGATCTGAGCCGGAGCTCGCCCGACTGGGCAGCGAGGCCGAGCGGCGCCAGCTGAGCGTGCTGTTCTGCGACCTGGTCGGCTCGACCGAGCTCGCCCGGCGCCTCGATCCCGAGGACATGCGCGAGGTGATCCGGGCCTTCCAGACCACCGTTGCCGCCGAGATCGGGCGCGTCGAGGGCCATGTCGCCAAGTTCATGGGCGACGGCGTGCTCGCTTATTTCGGCTACCCCAAGGCCCACGAGGACGACGCCGAGCGCGCCGTTCGGGCCGGTCTCGCGATCACCGAAAAGGTCGGCGCTCTGTCCGCCGAACGTGGCAGGCTCAGCACCCGGATCGGGATCGCGACCGGCCGGGTCGTGGTTGGCGACCTGATCGGCGAGGGCGCGGCACAGGAGGAGGCGGTGGTCGGCGAGACGCCAAACCTGGCCGCCCGCCTCCAGGAGTTGGCGCAGCCGGGCAGCATCGTGATCGCAGCCGCCACCCGCCGCCTGATCGGCAGCCTGTTCGAGCTCGCCGATCTTGGCGTCCACGAGCTCAAGGGTTTTGGCGAGGAGGTGCGCGCTTGGCAAGTGGTCGGCGCCGGCGAGGCCGCCAGCCGCTTCGAGGCGCTGCGCGGTCGACATCTGATCCCGCTGGTCGGGCGCGAGGAAGAGCTGCAGCTGCTGCTCGCGCGCTGGCGGCGCGCGGCCGACGGCGAAGGCCAGGTGGTGCTGCTTGCCGGCGAGGCCGGGATCGGCAAGTCGCGGATCGTCCAGGCGCTGCGCGAGCAGCTTTCCGGGCAGCGCTACACCGCCCTCAGCCACTACTGCTCGCCCTATCACAGCGCCAGCGCCCTTTTCCCGATCATCGGTCTTTTGGAGCGCGCGGCCGGCTTCAGCCGCGACGACCCGCCCGCAGCCCGGCTGGACAAGGTTGAGCGCCTGCTCGCCCGCTCCAGCGACCGGCTGGGCGAGGTCGTGCCGCTGATCGCCGAAGTCCTCGGCATCCCCACCGGCGAGCGCTACCCGAGCGCGAACCTGAGCCCGCAGCGCAAGGCGCAGCGGACGCTGGAAGTCCTGGTCGATCAGGTCGAGGGCCTGGCAGCGCGCCAGCCGGTGCTCGCGCTCTACGAAGACGTGCACTGGATCGACCCCACCACGCTGGCGGCGCTCGGCCTGCTGATCGAGCGGGTGCAGCGCCTGCCGGTCCTCGTGCTGATCACGTTCCGGTCCGAGTTCGTGCCGCCCTGGAGCGGCCATGCCCACGCCACCCACCTCTCGCTGGCCCGCCTGACCCGCCGCCTCGGCAGCGCGATCGTCACCCGGCTCGCGGGCGGCAAAGCCTTGCCCGAGGCGATCCTGGACGAGATCGTCGCCCGGACCGATGGCATCCCGCTGTTCGTCGAGGAGCTGACCAAGGCGGTGCTGGAATCGAAGCTGCTGCACGACGCCGGCGACCGCCTGGAGCTGGCGGGGCCGCTACCGCCGCTGGCGATTCCGAGCACGCTCCAGGACTCGCTGATGGCCCGCCTCGACCGCCTCGCCCCGGTCAAGGAGATCGCCCAGTGCGCCGCGGTGATCGGCCGCGAGTTCGACCACCAGCTGCTCACCGCCGTGTTATCCGCACCGGGGCAGGAGCTGAGCGATGGCCTCGACCAGCTGGTCGCGTCCGAGCTGGTCTATCGCCGCGGCGCGCCGCCGGACGCGACCTACACCTTCAAGCACGCCCTGGTCCAGGAGGCGGCCTACAACAGCCTGCTCAAGAGCCGCCGCCAGCAATTGCACGCGCGGATCGCGCAGGTGCTGGAGGATCAATTCCCGGAAGTGGTCGCCAACCGGCCGGAAGTGCTCGCCCGCCATCTGAGCGATGCCGCGCTGAGCGAGCAGGCGGTCGGCTACTGGTATCGGGCCGGCCAACAGGCAGCCGAGCGCTTTGCCCACAAGGAGGCGATCGCCCACCTCACGAGCGGCCTCGACCTGCTCAAGGGCTTGCCCGAAACCCCGGAGCACGCCCGCCAGGAGATCGGCCTGCAGAACGCTCTCGGCATCTCGCTCACGGCGACCAAAGGCCCGGCCCCGGAGGTGCTCGCGGCGTATCTTAGGGCGCAGGCGCTGGCCGAGCGGATCGGCGACACCCGAGCGGCTTACGCCGCCGTCTGGGGCCATTGGTATTTCAACTTCCTGCGCATGAGGTTCGATGCCGCGCGCGAGCTTTCCTATCAGCTGCTCGAGTTGGCCCAACGCGAGCAGGACCACGAGCTGCTGCTCCAGGCGCACCACGCCGCCTGGCCGATCCTGCTCTGCCGCGGCGAGCTCCTGCTCTGTCGCCAGCACACCGAGCAGGGTCTGGCGCTCTATGACCCTGATCAGCACCGCTCGCACGCGCTGCGCTACGGCGGCCATGATCCGGGGTCGTGCGGCCTGTACCACGGCTCGCTCGCGCTGTGGTTGCTCGGCTGCCCGGATCAGGCGGCGGCGATGTCCCGCGAGGCGCTGCGCCTGACCAGCGAGCTGGCGCAGCCATTCAGCCATGCCCTCGCGCTGGCCTACGCCGCCTTCCTGCATCAGTTCCGCGGGGAGGCAGAGCTCGCGCAGCAGCGAGCCGAAACGCTGGTCACGCTCTCGAGCGAGCAGGGCTTCCCGCACTATCGGGCGACCGGCATCCTGATCCGCGGCTGGGCGGTCGCGGCGCAGGGCGATCTCGAAGCCGGGGCCGCCGCGATCGAGGAGGGCCTGGCGCTGTTGCGGGCCGCCGGCGCCAACATGCGGCGATCCTACTACTTCGCGCTGTTGGCCGACATCTGGCGCTCGGCCGGCCGGCCCGAGGCCGGGCAGGGCGCCATCGCCGAGGCCATGGCCTTCGCCCTGGACAGCGGCGAGCGCTGGTGGGAGGCCGACCTGCACCGGCTCAGGGGCGAGCTGCTGCTCGCCGCCTCGACCGAGAGCCGCGCCGAGGCCGAGGCGTGCTTCGAGCAGGCGCTCGCGGTCGCGCAAAAGCAAAGCGCCAAGGCGTTCGAGCTGCGCGCCGCGACCAGCCTGGCCCGGCTGTGGGCCGCGCACGGCAAGCGCGCCCAGGCGCAGGACCTGCTCGCCCCGGTCTACCGCGGGTTCACCGAGGGCTTCGAGACCGCCGACCTCAAGGCCGCCAAGGCGCTGCTCGACCAGCTCAGCTGACCTTCGCCCTCCGGGGGGCCGGGGCCTTTCGCTCTGCGGGGGCAAGCGATAACCTTGGCCGCAAGGCGCACGAGCGAGCATCGGAGGCAGGCCATGGCGCGGGCGGACCTGGGCGACCTCGGGAAAATCATCGAGCGCCTGGAGGCGCGCGGCCGCCTGACCCGGGTCAAGTCCGAGGTCGATCCGGTCCATGACCTGGCCGGCATCGCGGCCAGGCTCGAGGGCCGGCCGGCGGCCGTGCTGTTCGAGCGGGTCAAGGGCCACGACGCCCCGGTGTTCACCGGCCTCTACTGGTCGCGGGCACTGCTCGCGGACCTGCTCGAGCAGCCCGAGCGGCAGCTGCCGGCCTTCGTCTCCGGCTGCATCAGGCGCTGGCAGCAGCAGCCGATGCCGCCCGTGGTCGTGGCGGCCGGGCCGGTGACCGAAGTGACCGCCAACCGCGTCGATCTGGGAAAACTGCCGGTCCCGACCCATGCGCTGAAGGACGGCGGGCCCTATTTCGACGCCGCGGTCGTGATCGCCAAGGACCCGGACACGGGCGTGCGCAACGCCTCGATCCAGCGCTTCCTGGTCACGGGCCGCGCCACGATGACGATCAACATCGACGCCGGGCGCCACCTCGAGACCTACCTCGACAAGGCCGCGAAGCGCGGCGAGACGCTGCCGTTCACGCTGAATGTCGGCGTCGGGCCGGGCGTCCATTTCGCGGCCGCGACACCCTCGGAAGCCGCGCCGATCGAGACCGACGAGCTCGGCATCGCGAGCGAGTTCCAGGGCTCGCCGCTCGAGCTGGTCGCCGGCCGGACCTCCGCGGTCGAGATGATCGCGCACGCGATGTACGCGCTCGAGTGCGAGATGGTGCCGGGCGAGGTCGCGCCCGAGGGCCCGTTCGCCGAGGTCACCGGCTTCTACGCCAAGCGGGCGCCGCGCCCGGTGGTCCACGTGAGGGCGATCCACCACCGCGAGCGCCCGGTCTTCCAGACCATCCTCTCCGGCGTCGAAGTCTGGAACTCGGTCGGCCTGCTCGGCGAGGCGAACGTGCTGGCGCTCCTCCAGCGCCAGGTGCCGGGCGTCAAGGACGTCTACTTCAGCCACGGCGGCTGCGGCTTCTACCACTGCATCGTGGCGCTGCGCCCGGTCCGCGCCGGCTGGTCGAAGCAGGCGATCATGGCGACCTTCGCGGCCTTCCCGCCGCTCAAGATGGTGACCGTGGTCGACGACGACGTCGACATCCGCAACCCGATCGACGTCGAGTGGGCGATGACCAACCGCCTCGATCCCTTGACCGGCGTGATCACGATCCCGGCCTGCTTCGGCCACGGCCTCAACCCGAGCTTTCCGGACTACCTGGGGACCAAGATCGGCTTCGACTGCACGCGGCCGTTTCCGTACAAGTCCGAGCACGACCGCGCCGCCTACAAGCAGGTGGCGCTCGAGGACTACGAGCTCCAAGGCGGCCCATGAGCGCGCGCCGGGCCGCGCCCGACTGGCGCCGGCGCCTGATCGTCGGCATCACCGGCGCGTCCGGGGCGATCTATGGCGTGCGCCTGCTCAAGGCCTGCCGCGAGCTCGGCCTCGAGAGCCATCTGTGCATGAGCCGCGCGGCCGAGCGGACGCTCGCTTCCGAGCTCGACCTCAAGGCCGCCGAGGTCAAGGCGCTGGCCGACCACGTCTACGCCGAGAGCGACATCGGCGGCGCGATCGCGTCCGGCTCGTTCCGGACCCGCGGCATGGTGATCGCACCCTGCTCGGTGCGCACGATGTCGGACATCGCCAACGGCACCACCCACACCGCGATCTCGCGCGCGGCCGACGTGGTCCTGAAGGAGCAGCGCAAGCTGATCCTGATGCTGCGCGAGACGCCCTTGCACGCGGGCCACCTCGAGAGCCTGCTCAAGCTCGCCCGGATCGGCGCCGTGATCGCACCCCCGGTCCCGGCCTTCTACATCCGGCCGCAGTCGGTCGATGCCCTGGTCGACCACGCGATCGGCCGCGTCCTCGATCTGCTCGACATCGACAACGACCTGCCGCAGCGCTGGCGCGAGGGCGAGCCCTGATTCGCGGCCCCGCAGCTCGCATTCTCAACGTTCGGCTTTACGCAGCTCCGCTATCAAGTCTACTTTCGGTAGCGTTGCAACGATGAGGCGGACGGATGGCCGCCGCAGAACAAAGATCTGACGTCTTCGTCTCTTACAGCCATGCCGATGCGGCGTGGCTGAAGCGCGTCCAGGTCCATCTCAGACCGTTGGTCCGGGACGACCAGATCGACCTCTGGGACGACACCCTGATCGATGCGGGCGCACGCTGGCAGGAGGAAATTCGGTCGGCATTGGCGCAGGCTAGGGTCGCCGTGCTGCTGATCAGCGCTGACTTCTTCGCCTCCGACTTCATCGCGACAAAGGAATTGCCACAGCTGCTCGAAGCCGAGGGCAAGCGCGGTCTCACGATTCTCGGTGTGCACATCAATCATTCGCGCTTCGATCGCGACAAGGTTCTGTCCGAATACCAGACTATCAATTCCCCCGACCGTCCGATCGAAGGCCTGCCCAGGTCGGACCAGGAGGCGGTCTTCGACGCGCTGGCGCGGCGAATCGAGGAGCTGCTCGCGTCTCCAGATCGGGCCGCGCCTCGTGACGGCTTAGATGGCGTACCACTGCCGCCGAAGCCGCCACGCTGCATCGGGCGCGAGCAAGAGGTCGAGACGTTGGTCGCTGCCCTCCTCGCACGCGAGCCGGCCGCCGTGCTCGGGCCTGCCGGCATCGGCAAGAGCACGGTCTGCCTGCAGGCGCTCCACGACCCGCGGGTCGCCGGGCGTTTCGGTACCCGCCGCCACTTCGCCCGCCTCGATGGCGCGGCCACCGCCAAGGACATGCTCAAGGGGGTAGCGGCGGTGCTCGGCATCCCGGTCGACCAGGCGAGCCTCGGCAACGTCATTGGTCGCCTCGCGGAGGTCCCCACGGCGCTGGCGCTCGACAACCTGGAAACCCCATGGCAGGCGGAGACCTACGAGGTCGAAGCGCTGCTCGCGCAACTGGCCGCCGCGCCCGGATCATCGCTCACGGTGACGCTGCGCCGGGGAAATCAGCCGGGCGGCGTCGCCTGGCGCGAGCCGATCGAGGTCAAGCCGCTCGGCCGCGAGGACGCCAGGCGCGTGTTCCTTGCGGTCGCCGGCGATAAGCACGCGGCCAACGCGCAACTCGGCGAGCTGCTGACCGTGCTCGACGGCGTGCCGCTCGCGATCGAGCTCTTGGCCTATACCGCCCAGGCCGAGCCCGACCTGGAGGGGCTATGGCAGCGGTGGCAGACCGAGCGCACGGCGATGCTTAAGCGCGGGACCGGCGACCACCGCCTGCTCAATCTCGCGGTCTCGCTCGAGCTCTCGATCGCGGGCCCGGGGATGACCGATCCTGCGCGGCGCCTGCTGACGCTGCTCGGGCTGCTGCCCGACGGCATCGCGCGCGGCGATCTCGAAACGCTCCTGCCAGGCTTCGGCAACGCCGCGGCGGCGACGCTCCGGCAGGTCGCGCTGGCGTTCGACGAAGCCCGACGCCTGCGCACGCTGGCGCCGATCCGCGAGCACCTGGCCACTCACCATCCGCCCGTGGCCGAGGATCTGGCACGCGGGATCGACCACTACGCAGGCCTGGCGAGGGACCTCGGCCCGAAGTCTGGTAAAGAAGGCGGCGCCGATGCCGTCGCCGGGCTGGCCGCCGAGACTGCCAACATCGAACAGATGCTACTGGCGGGACTGAACAGTCCCGAGCCCCGATCGGCCGTCGGAGCGGCGAGCGCCTTCGCTGAGTTCCAGCGATTTTCCGGGTTAGGCACCACGCAGCCGCTGGACGCGGCGATCGAGGCGTCGAAACCAATCGATGATGCTCTGGCCGCAAACGCCCTTTTTTGGCGTGGTGTACTCGCGCTGGCGCGCTCGGACCACGACGGCGCGCGCGAGCGCTACGAGGAAGCGCTGCCGCTCTATCGCCGGGTCGGCGCCGTGCTGGGCGAGGCGAACTGCATCCAGAGCCTGGGCGACCTCGCGCTCGCGCGCTCGGACCACGACGGCGCGCGCGAGCGCTACGAGGCAGCACTGCCGCTCTATCGCCGGGTCGGCGACGTGCTCGGCGAGGCGAACTGCATCAAGAGCCTGGGCAACATCGCGCTGGCGCGCTCGGACCACGATGGCGCGCGCGAGCGCTACGAGGCGGCGCTGGGGCTCTATCGCCGGGTCGGCGCCGTGCTCGGCGAGGCGAACTGCATCAACAGCCTGGGCAACATCGCGCTGGCGCGCTCGGACCACGATGGCGCGCGCGAGCGCTACGAGGAAGCACTGCCGCTCTATCGCCGGGTCGGCGACGTGCTCGGCGAGGCGAACTGCATCTATAGCCGGGGCGACATCGCGCGGGCGCGCTCGGACCACGACCGCGCGCGCGAGCGCTACGAGGCAGCACTGCCGCTCTATCGCCGGGTCGGCGACGTGCTCGGCGAGGCGAACTGCATCCAGAGCCTGGGCGACATCGCGCTGGCGCGCTCGGACCACGACCGCGCGCGCGAGCGCTACGAGGCAGCACTGCCGCTCTATCGCCGGGTCGGCGACGTGCTCGGCGAGGCGAACTGCATCAAGAGCCTGGGCGACATCGCGCGGGCGCGCTCGGACCACGATGGCGCGCGCGAGCGCTACGAGGTGGCGCTGCCGCTCTATCGCCGGGTCGGCGCCGTGCTCGGCGAGGCGAACTGCATCAACAGCCTGGGCGACATCGCGCTTCGGCGCTCGGACCACGACGGCGCGCGCGAGCGCTACGAGGCGGCGCTGCCGCTCTATCGCCGGGTCGGCGACGTGCTGGGTGAGGCGAACTGCATCTTGAGCCTGGGCGACATCGCGCTGGCGCGCTCGGACCACGACGGCGCGCGCGAGCGCTACGAGGAAGCACTGCCGCTCTATCGCCGGGTCGGCGCCGTGCTCGGCGAGGCGAACTGCATCAACAGCCTGGGCGACATCGCGCTTCGGCGCTCGGACCACGACGGCGCGCGCGAGCGCTACGAGGCGGCGCTGCCGCTCTATCGCCGGGTCGGCGACGTGCTGGGTGAGGCGAACTGCATCTTGAGCCTGGGCGACATCGCGCTGGCGCGCTCGGACCACGACGGCGCGCGCGAGCGCTACGAGGCGGCGCTTGGGCTCTACATACGTGTCCAGCGGCCCTATTCGATGGGGCGGGCGCACAAGGCGCTGGCGGACATCGCGCGCCATGACGACGAACGCGCACGCCATCTCGCGGCCGCTCGCGCGGCGTGGCTCTCGATCGGACGGGACGACCTGGTGCGAGAGTGGCTGGACGGGTCCGGCGGGCCGACCGGATAGCCCGCTTCAGGCGGATCGGTTCGACTGCGTGGCGACCCAGTGCGATCCCCCGCCAATCTTGACCACGTTCCCGGAATATGATCCTATTCAGTTCGTCGGAGTTCGGACCGCGATGACATGCCGCTGCCCGCAAGGCCTCGGGCGGCGCAACGGGCAGGATCGCAGAACCCGCGGCCGCAAAACCAAACGAACCCAAGTTGTCTTTACGTTTTGAATGGGTTAAACTTTGAAGGCCGTCTTGATCTGCTCAATGCCGACAGCGACCTGGCGCACCACCGGCCGGCAGCCGAGGTGTGCATGTCGGAGCTTGCGGGCGGCGGCGATCGGGCGCAGCATTCCTTGGCGCGCAACGCCGGAGCGCGCGGGCCTGCACCACAACGCCTGCCGCTGTCGCGAGGCCGAGGAGACTCAGTGCAGCCGAGGGTGACGCTCGAGCGGTGACAGGCGGCGAAGGCTTGAGTGGGGAAAAAAGATGAGCTGGCAGGCGGCGATCGATCCGAAGTGCGAAGAGCTCCAGGCCGAAGCGAGCCCGGTCGAGACCGTGATCGTGCCGCGGGCGCGCGATCTTGGCGGCTTCGAGGTCCGCCGGGCGCTGCCGTCGGCGCGCCGGCAGATGGTCGGGCCGTTCATCTTCTTCGACCAGATGGGGCCGGCCGAGTTCCTGCTCGGGCAGGGCATCGACGTCCGCCCGCATCCGCACATCGGCCTTGCGACCGTGACCTACCTGCTGGCCGGCGAGATCATCCACCGCGACAGCCTCGGCACCTTGCAGCCGATCCGCCCGGGCGAGGTCAACTGGATGACCGCGGGCCGCGGCATCGCCCATTCCGAGCGCTCGGGCGCCGAGGCGCGCGCCACGGGCGCCAAGCTGTTCGGCATCCAGACCTGGGTCGCCCTGCCCAAGCCGGACGAGGAAACCCAAGCCTCGTTCGTCCACCACGGCACGGCCGACCTGCCGCTGCTCGAGGACGGCGGCAAGAGCGTCCGGCTGATCCTGGGCAGGCTCTACGGCCGCACTTCGCCGGTTCGGACCTTCTCGGAGATGTTCTACGCCGATGCCAGCCTGGAGGCGGGCGCCCGGCTGCCGCTCGATGCCAGCCACGAGGAGCGCGGCATCTACATCGTCTCCGGCAGCGTCGAGATCGCGGGCGATGTCTTCGATGCGATGCAGCTGCTGGTGTTCCGCCCGGGCGACCCGATCACGGTCACCGCGCGCACGCCGGCGCGCCTGATGCTGCTCGGCGGCGAGCCGATGGACGGCCCGCGCTATATCTGGTGGAACTTCGTCTCCAGCTCGGAGGACCGGATCGAGCAGGCCAAGCGCGATTGGCAATCCGGCCGCTTCACCCCGGTCCCCGACGACCCCGAGTTCATCCCGCTGCCGGACTGAAACCGCCTTCGTTCACGCGAGCGACCGCGAGGATGGCCGCAGCCACGAGGCGAACTCGTCCTCCGCCAGCGTGCCATCCGCCAACGCGATCATCACCGCGACGACCTCGTCCTCTGGCGCAAGATGGTTGATGCCCCTGTTGGCGAGGAACACCGCGGCCGCCGCATGGGCGGTCCGCTTGTTAGCGTCACGAAGACATGGCCGCGAGCGATCGCGAAGCCGTAGGCGGCCGCGAGCGCGAACAGGTCCGGCCGCGGCTCGTCATAGTGCCTTTGTTGAGGGGTCGGGCGAGCGCCGCCTGGAGCAGGTTTTCGTCGCGCGGCCCGCCGCCGAGACCGCCGAACTGGCGGATCAGCGGTGGTTGAGCGCGACCGCCTCGAGATCGGTGATCCAGACCGGCTCGCTCACCGGTCGGCAAGCACCTTGTAGGCGTGCTTGAAGCGCTCGATCACCTCGTCGGCGTTGCGCATGGTCCGCTCGAACTGCGGGTCGTAGGGTGTGACCATGACGCCATGCCGGGTCTCGATCGCGAACAGGCGGTCGCCCTCCTTGACGTTGAGGCGGGCGAGCAGCTCCTTCGGCCAGGTGGTGCTGAGCGAGTTGCCGGTGCGGCGCAGCTTGAGCTCGGTCATATGTAGCTACCTTCGTTATGACTTTGGCTCATATGGGGGAGGCGGACCTCCCTGCAACCCTCGGGAGCCAGTGCCTTCGATGCGTGGCTCCGGCGTCGTCGCGCCGGCGGCAAGGGCCTGCAGCTGCGCCTTGAGCTGGAGGGCGGCGAGCGCGTAGCCGCCATCGGCGCCGTCGATGAAGTGGACATGCCGGCTTGCCTCGAGCGAGAACACCAGGCAAGTCATCATCGCGCGATCGGCCAGATGGGTGCCGTAGACGATCTTTTGGGCGGCGTGCAGCTCGGCCAGGTAAGCCTCGATCGCGGCGATCTCCGGGGCGGTGCAGTCGAGCACCATGTGCAGCGTGTCGGCGACCTTGCGGTGGTCCGAGTTCTGCTGCAGCTCGACCCGGTAGGCGGGTGCGTCGTAGGGGCCGATCTTGAGGTCGAAGCGCTCGGCGAGCGCCTGGAACCAGGACTGCAGCCAGATCCCGAGCCAGCGCAGCGGCAACGGCAGGCGACCGCGGGTTGCCGCGGCCTCCGCGCGCAGGCCCTTGGGCGGCCAGGCAAAGCGCATGTTGGCGCGTTGGACCGGGCGGGCGGCATCGCCATCGCCGACGATCCGGCCGAGTCGGAAAATGATCTGCTGCTGCAGGTCCAGGCTCTCGGCCGCGAGCGGTCGCGCCAGCAGCGTCAGCATCCGCCCGCGCAGCGACTGGTAGGGCTCCCAGCGGCAGGACAGGCCCTCCAGATCCGGCGGTCCGGGGTCGCCCGCTACGCCCAGCCCGAAGCCGGCCTCGCCCTTGATCAGCCGGTCGGCGAGCTCGACCCCGCCGCCCGCGAACATCGCGAGGTGGTTGCCGGGGCTCAGCTGATACTTGGCGACCAGCACCTGCCGCCCGCGCCGGGCGAGCTCCACGAGCGGCACGATCCCGACCCGGAGCTCGAGCCCGAAGCTCGTGCGCGCGAGCTCGCGGGTCCGGATCAGCGCGGCCGCGACCGCCTCGCGCGCGGACGGCGGGATCAGCACGGTCGCGCCGTCGCCGCCGAAGACGTAGGGCAGATCGAGGCCGCGGGTCACGTTCAGCGTGGCCGTGATGCAGGCGGCGCCGATCATGTTGACGTCCTTGTAGCGGCCGGCGCGGGCCGCTTCGGTCGAGCCCCGGACGTCGGTCAGGACCAGGAGCCAGTCGTCGGGCGCGGCCAGGTAGTGGCGCGGATCGGCGACCTCGGCGAACGCGGTGAACGGCGCGAGGCGGGCGTAGAACGTCGGGTCCGCCGGTTCCGGAAACTCTGCCATCGCATGGCACCTTGGCGCCGCGTTATTCCTGCCCCGCTCTCCAGCTACGATCGCAACCGCAACTCGGATGCCGCGCGTGCGGCGGGGCGGATCAGGGGCTGGACAGCGTCTCCAGCAGCGCCTGGAGATAGCCGATCGCGCGGGCGGCGGCGGCCCTGCCGTCGGGCTCGTAGACGAACGGCTCGACCGCGCAGGCGCCCGCGTAGTTCTGGCGTTGCAGCGCGTCCAGAATCGGCCCGAAGTGGAGCGTGCCCTGGCCAGGTGCGCGGCGGTTGGGATCGTTCAGATGGATGTGCGCGACCTGGCCGGTCGGCAGCCAGCGGTCGACCAGCTCGGGGATCGAGGCGCTCTCGGCGTTGCCAGCCGCGCAGGTATCGAGCATCGTGCACACGGCCGGCGAGCCGATCGCTTCGACCACGCCCGCGGCCTCCTCGAGCGTGTTGATCAGCGGCGTCTCGCTTGGCGCCAGCGGCTCGATGCAATAGGTGACCCCCGCCTGCTCGGCGTCGTTGGCGATCGCGGCGATCGCGTCCGTGGCGCGCGCCAGCGCCAAATCCCGGCTGTCGCCGACCTCGATCGTGCGCTGCTTGGGCGAGCCGTGGACCAGAACCTGGCCGCCGAGGTCGGCGCAAAGCTCGATCAGCCGGCGCATGACATCGAGCGTGCGCGCCCGCACGCCCTCGTCGCGGCTGGTGATCGAGAGGCCCTCGGGCGTCAGCAGCAGCCAGTGCAGGCCGGTGATCTCGAGCCCGTGGTCGGCGGCGATCCGGCGCAATTGGGCGCGGCGCACGCTGACCAGGCGGTGCGGCTGGTGGCCAAGCGTGAACGGCGCGACTTCGAGGCCGTCGTAGCCGAGCGCCTTGGCGAGCGCGCATTGGGCCGGGAACTCGAGCTGGCGGACCACCTCGTTGCAGAGGCTGATCTTCATCGACCGGGCTCCCGAGGGGCGCGCCCTGGATACGCCCGGATCACGCCCTGGCGGAGCGCCGCCAGCGCGCCGGCCGGCGGCTCCCGATAATCCAGGCGCGACTGGCCCATGGGGCGACGCTGCCTCCCGGTTGCTTGAACTTGGGGAAAACGTTCCCGCTCAGCGTCGGGCTGTCAAGAGCAGCGTCGCGGCTTGATTTCCTCGATCGGTTCGGCCGGTCGGGCGCTCAGGCGCCCCGGGCGATCGCGCCGATGTCGCGCCGGCGAATGCCGAGATCGGTCAGCTCGGCGTCGCTGTAGGCCATCAGCTCGCGGTAGGTCTGCGCCTGCTGCCGCCTTCGGCTGCGCCAGCTCGCGGCCCGTTCGGCGAGCATGCCGAACGCCAGGACCGAGACCTCGTCCCGGGGCAGCTGCCGCCACGGGTCGCTCTGCCTGGCGAAGGCGCTGAGCTGGTCGCGGGTGGTGCCGATGTCGGCGAGCGCGCGGTCGCTCAGGCGCGCCAGCGTGTGGCCGGTGTGCACGCGGCGCAGCCAGAGCACGAGGCCGCCGGCGAGCTTGGCCAACCGGCGCCCGGCCCGGCTCGCGACCGCAGGAGAATGGGTCGACGTGACCATCGCAGAAAACCTCCTTTTCGGCTGGAGGGAAACCAGGTCCGATGGGACCACCGCTCTTCAACATGGCGATGCGGGTTGCGCATTTGACCGGTCAATATTGCAATGCAGCATTGCAACAGCTCAGCCGAAATAGTGGTATTTCCGTCGCGTCAGGATCATCTGTGCCTGCGTTGCAGCGCGGGGAGCTAGGCCGACTAGCCGAACTCGGGGCCGCAGATCGCGAAGCAGGCGCTCAGATCGCCTGGCTGCTCGGGGGTGCCCTTGAGCATCCGGGTGAACGAGCGGACCGGCTGGAAGCCTCCGCCCGCGAGCGTCGCGACGAAGTCGGTCTGAGCGGCCGGCACGTCGATCGAGACCGGCCCGCTCACGCCGACCAGGGCTTGGGCCAGCAGCTGGCTGGCGACGTTCGCGCTGCGCGCGACGAGCGGACCAACGTGCAGGCTGACCCGGCCGGTGCGGGCAAGGACGAAGCCGGCAAGCTCGCCCTGAGCCTCGGCGAGCAGCGCCCGGCGCGGTTGGCTGCGGCTCAGATAGGCGAGCAGCTGGCGCCGCTCGGCAGCGGACACCCGCGCGTCCAGACGGGCGATCGCGTCGAGGTCGCGGGCCGCCTGCACCGGCCGGATCGCGACTTCCCGGCGCAGCGCTCGCTGCGGCTGCGGCGGCTCCGCGACCATGCGCTGCAGGCCGCAGACGTCCTCGAAGCCGAGCGGCCGGTAAACCTCGGCGCCGGCCGGCGTGGCGTCGAGGCCGGCGATCAGCTGACGCTGCTCGCAACGCTCGAGCGCCCATTGTAGGTTGCGCGTGGCGAGGCCGCGGCCGCGGAACGGCTCGCTGGTCAGCAGCATCGCGATCCGGGCGATCTGGTCGCCGTAGGGTAGGATCAGCGCGCTCGCGACCAGCTGGCCGGAAGCGGTGATCTGGCCGACCGCCTCGCCCTCGCCGAGCATCAGGCGCCAGTCTTCGACGGTCTGGTTCCAGGCGGCCTCGGCCGAGAGCGCGAACGCGGCATCGGCCCGCGCCGGGCCGAGCGTGATCGTGCGGAGCGGCTCGGGAGCTGCGGTCACGGGCGTCGGCGCGGGCGCGGCCGACCCAGCCCTCGAGCCGCGCCAGGCCGTCCGTCAGCGGCTGGGGTCGGCCGGGGCTGGGCGGTCAGTCGATCCATCGAGGCTGCCTTCGAGGCCGCGCGGCGAGCGGCCGCTCGCATCTGGCCGACCGTTTGGCACGACTGGCGGCCGCTGGCCAAGCCCCGATTTGGTCCGCAGCCGGCCAGCCGGCCAGGGCCGGATCGCAAAAAGGCTGGTCGACGGCCGCCGGGACGACTATTTAGCTCTGCCAACAACCTTGGTGGAGGGAACGTCTTGGGTGGCCTCAGTCTGACCCACTGGCTCGTGGTGCTGCTGGTCTTCGTGCTCCTGTTCGGCGCCGGCAAGCTGCCGCGCCTGATGGGCGATTTCGCGACCGGCATCAAGAGCTTCAAGCGCACGCTCAACGAGAACGACGGGGCCGAGAGTTCGCCCGCGATGACGGCCAGCACCGAGCCGCGCCGGCCGGTCGAGACCCGCTAGGCCTTTCCGCCAGTACGCTGCGCGGCCGCGGCGGCGAGTGGTCATGGACCAGCTGGTCCTGTTCGTGGCCGTAGGCTTTGCGGCGCAGTTGATCGACGGCGCGATCGGCATGGCCTATGGCCTGACCTCGACCGCGATCCTGCTGAGCTTCGGCGTACTGCCGGCGACCGCGAGCGCCAGCGTGCACGCGGCCGAGGTGTTCACGACCGCGGTGTCGGGGCTCGCCCATTGGCGGTTCCAGAACGTCGATCGCGCGCTGTTCCGCCGCCTCGTGCTGCCCGGCATGCTCGGCGGCGGCATCGGCGCCTATGCGCTGGCCAGCGCGCCGGCGGCAACGATCCAGCCGGTCATCAACGCCTATCTGCTGGTCATGGGCTCGGTCATCCTGTGGCGCGCGCTGCGCGACGTCGCCGCGACCGCCGGCGCGCCCCGCCGGGTCGCGCTGCTGGGCCTGTCCGGCGGCTTCCTGGACGCGATCGGTGGCGGCGGCTGGGGGCCGATCGTGACCTCGACCCTGGTCGGCCAGGGGACCACCGCAAGGTTCGCGATCGGCTCGACCAACCTTGCCGAGTTTTTCGTCACGCTGACAATCTCGGCGACCTTCGTGACCACGATCGGGCTCGAGCTCTGGCCGATCATCGCCGGTCTGATCGTGGGCGGCATGCTGGCAGCGCCGCTCGCCGCCTACGCGACCCAGAAGCTGCCTGACCGGCCGTTGATGATCCTGGTCGGAGCGATCATCGTGCTGCTCAGCCTGCGCGGCCTGCTGCAAGGCTTCGCTTAAAGCCCGACGCCAAAGGAAACTGCCGGAACGCGCTTAGCCGCCGCGCCTGGCCCGTGCTAGCCTCGCGGCGCGACCAAGGGGGAGGCGACATGCGCGGGTTCACCGAATACACGGAGTACGACGGGCTCGGGCTGGCCGAGCTGGTGCGGACCGGTCAGGTCACGGCCGGCGAGGTGCTCGACGCGGCGATCGAGCGGATCGAAGCGGTCAATCCTGAGCTCAACGCAGTCGTGACCAAGGTCTACGACCAGGCCCGGGCAGCCGCGGCGCGCCATGATGTTACCGCGCCGCTCGGCGGCGTGCCGTTCCTGCTCAAGGACCTGGGCGGCGCGCAGGCGGGGGTGCCGCTGTCGGCCGGCTCGCGCTTCTTCGCCCATACGCCCGCACCGGCCGATGCCGAGATCGTGATCCGCCACAAGCGGGCCGGGCTGATGATCCTCGGACGCACCAATACGCCGGAGTTTGGCCTGTGCGCCTCGACCGAGCCGGTGCTGTTCGGGCCGACGCGCAATCCCTGGGACCCGACCCGCACCGCCGGCGGCTCGAGCGGCGGCTCGGCGGCCGCAGTCGCGGCACGCATGGTGCCGATCGCGCATGCCAGCGACGGCGGCGGCTCGATCCGGATCCCGGCTGCCTGCTGCGGACTGTTCGGCCTCAAGGTCACCCGCGGCCGCAACAGCCTCGCACCCTACGCCGGCGAGAGCGTCGGCGGCTGCTCGGTCGAGCACGTGGTCTCGATCAGCGTCCGCGACAGCGCTGCGGTGCTCGACGCGACCGCCGGTCCGGCGCCGGGCGATCCTTACTTCGCGCCGCCGCCGGCGCGCCCGTTCCTCGAGGATGTTGGCGCGGCGCCCGGGCGGCTGCGGATCGCGCTCGCGACCGCGCCGTTCAACGGCATGCCGGTCGATCCGGCCTGCGTGCGCGCCGCCGAGGCCGCGGCCAAGCTTTGCGAAGAGCTGGGCCATGTGGTCGAGGAGGCGACGCCCGCGTTCGATGCGACCGGCCTCGACCAGCACTTCAATCTGGTGTTCGCGGTCGGCGCGACCGGCAACATCCGGCTGCGCGCCCGGGCGCTCGGCCGCGAGCTCGAGCCTTCCGGCTTCGAGCGGATCACCTGGGCCACGATCCAGGAAGCCGAGCGGGTGCCTGGCCCCGCCTACGTCCAGAGCGTCAACCGGCTGCACGGCATCAGCCGCGAGATCGCGCCGTTCTTCCAGACTTACGACCTGCTGCTCACGCCGGCGCTGGCCGAGTTGCCGGTCAAGCTCGGCGTGCTCGACATGATGGGCGACAGCCTCGAGGCCTACCGCGACCGGCTGTGGCGGTTCACGCCGTTCACCTATCCGTTCAACGTCACCGGCCAGCCGGCGATGTCGGTGCCGCTGGCGTGGGAGGACGGCCTGCCGGTCGGCGTCCAGTTCGTCGGCCGCTATGGCGACGAGGCAATGCTGTTCCGCCTTGCGGCCCAGCTCGAGGCGGCCCGGCCGTGGGCGCAGCGCCGGCCGCCGGAGCCAGTTCAGCGGTCGTAGTGGAGCGCCAGCCAGACCGTCGGCCGGTCGGGATCGGTCGCTTCGACCCGATGGCGGACGCGCGCCGGGATCTGGATCCAGTCGCCCGGCGCGAGCCGGCGCGGCTCGGGTTCGCCCGCGATCAGAAGCAGGGCGCTGCCCCTCAGCAGAACGACCCACTCGGGCTGCGGCTGATCGTACCATTCGCCGGCCGCCGTCGCCTGCCCGGTCGAGACGATCCGCTCGAGCCGGAAGCCCTGCGCGTCGAGCAGGGTCAGAAAATCCTCCGCCGGCAGCCGATCGGGCAGATCGTCGAACAGCTTGCCGGTCCTGATGATCTCGCTCATGGCTGGCTCCGGTTCGAGGCCGCCCGCAAGGCTAGCGAGCTGTTGCAGATTGAGGCCGCTCGCATGAGGATGGCGGGCGCTGGCGGCGCCAGCGAGCAACGATAACCAAGGGGGCCCGGCGCGGCCCGAATTTCAGGGGGACGGTCATGCAGAGGACAGGGAGACCAGCGCTGTCGCGGCGGCACCTGCTTGCCGGCCGTACCGCACTCGGGGTCGGTCCGCGCTCGCCGGCGGCCGCGGCCGGGTCGCGCCGGCGCTCGCCGCCGGCCGGACGCTCACGATCGCCGACGTCGGCGTCGGCGATCCCGGCGGCGACTGGTCGCGCTTCGAGCAGCCGACCGGCAACGAGGTCAATCTGGTCTCGATCGGCAATGCGCCCTCCGCCGTGCTCAACCAGCTGATCGCGGGCGGCGGCACCTCGGCGTTCGACGTCATCAACATCGTCGGCGGCATGCAAAAGCCCTTGGTCGACAACGACCTGATCCTGGAGCTCGACCGCAGCCAGCTGCCCAACTGGCAGGGCAACAGCTACATCGAGCAATATCTGGCGCCCGGCACGCCCGGCTTCGAGTTCATCGGCTACGACCAGAAGATCTACGGGGTGCCGACGGTGCTCCAGGGCGACTCCTTCGCCTATCTGCCGGACGAGACCGGCGATCTGCATTCCTACAGCGCTCTCTTCGACCCGAAGGTCAAGGGCTTCGTCGCGCTCGAGGACAATTACACGACGGCCGGGCAAAAGACCGCGCTGTTCCTCAAGCACTCCGGCCAGGCCCAGATCGCCGACCCGGCCGACATGACGCCCGAGGAGGTCAAGGCCGTCGTCGACTTCATGATCGAGCGCAAAAAGGCTGGCCAGTTCCGGGTCATGTGGTCGAGCTTCGAGCAGGCGGTGAACCTGATCACGAGCAAAGAGGTCCACGTCATCGACTGCTGGGAGCCGATGGTGTTCGTGGCCAACGCGCAGGGCCACAACGCGGTCTACGCCGCGCCCAAGGAAGGCTACCTGCTGTGGGCGATGGCGGCTTACGTGGTCAACAATCCGGACCAGAGCGAGGAGGATCGGAAGTCGACCTACGCGCTGCTCGATTTCATGCTCGGGCCCTGGTACGGCGCCAAGATCACGCTGCTGCGCGGCTACATGACCAATCCCAAGGCGCCCGACTACGCCAAGGTCCATCCCGACGAGTTCAGCGCCGAGGAGGCGGCCAAGGTCGCCGAGATCACGGCTGGCGTGCAGCGCAAGTTCGAGCAGGGCGGCACCTGGCAGAACCGCTGGCCGACCCACGTCGACGTCTACGAGGAGGAGTGGCAGCGCTTCAAGTCGGCCTGACGGTCGCCGGTGCGCCGGCGCTACCGGACTCAGGCCCTGCGCTTTGCGGCGCTGGGCCTGCCGCTGCTGATCATCGCGCTCTTGATCCTGGGCCCGCTGCTGATCACGGTTGCAGTGAGCCTGTTCGAGAAGCAGGGCTTCTGGATCCGGCCGGCGCTAACGCTGAACTCTACTGGCTGTTCTTCAACGGCGCCCGGCTCGAGGTGCTCGAGCGCAGCTTCTGGGTCGCGCTGAGCTCGACCGCGCTGATGCTGCTGATCGCCTACCCGGTCGCCTATCTGGTCACGCTCAGGGTGCGGCCCGAGCTGACCCGCGGCTTTCTGTTCCTGTTCGCGGTGCCGTTCCTGGTCAGCTATCTGGTGCGCACCTTCGCCTGGGCCGACCTTCTGAGCCGGACCGGCTTCGTCAACCGGCTGCTGCTCGGCAGCGGCCTGGTCGCCGATCCGGTCGACTGGCTGCTCTATTCCGACTTCGCGGTCTATCTCGGGCTGATCACGGCCTACATGCCGTTCATGATCTTCCCGATCTGGCTGGCACTCGCGGGCATCGACCGGCGCCTGCTCGAGGCGAGCTGGGTCTTGGGCGCGCCGCCGCTTGCGACCTTCTGGCGGGTCACGCTGCCGCTGTCGCTGCCCGGCGTGTTCGCCGCCGCGATCTTCGGCTTCGTCGGCGCGTTCGGCGAGGTCGCGGTCTCACTGATCCTGGGCGGCACCGGCTACCAGCTGCTCGGCAATGCGATCGGCAGCGCGCTGGATGTGCTGAACTACCCGCTCGCGGCCGCGATCTCGACGGTTGCGACCGGCCTGATGCTGGCGCTGCTGCTGCTCTGGTACCGGCTGTTCGACATCCGCCTGTTCCTCGGCAAGATCATGGGCCGGGCGTGATGGTCCGTAAGCGGGCCGCGAGCGTGCTGGTCTGGCTGTTCCTGGGCCTGGTGCTGCTGTTCCTCTACGGGCCGCTGCTGCCGCCCGCGATCCATTCGTTCGAGGGCACGGCCGGCGCCGGGGCATTTCGCAACTACCTCCTGCTGCTCGAGGACGCGCGCCTGCTGCGGGCGCTGCGGGTCTCGGCGATCGTGGGCGTGCTGGTGGCACTCTGCGCACCGCTGCTGGCGCTGCTCGCGGCCGAGGCGGTCCGGATCTGGGGGCGGCCGCGGCTGATCGTCGGGGTAATGCTGATCCCGTTGTTCGTCCCGGGCGTCTCGATGGGCCTCGCGACCGCGCTGTTCTTCCAGATCCTGGGGATCAAGCCGTCGCTGCTGACGATCGCCGCGGTCCAGGTGCTCTGGGCGCTGCCGTTTGCTTTCCTGGTGATCCTGACCGCGCTCTCGAGCTTCGATCAGGTCTACCTCGAGGCCGCCTACATGGCCGGCGCCGGGCGCCTGCGCGCGTTCTTCGAGGTCGAGCTGCCCCAGATCCGCCAGGGCATCCTCGGCGCGGCGCTGTTCTCGCTGATCCTCTCGTTCAACGAGACGATCCGGACCGCGGTCGTCCAGGGCGGCCGCAACACCGTCCAGACCTACCTCTGGTCGCAATACCAGCAGATCGGTCTGAGCCCGGCTTTGTTCGCGCTGATGACGCTGATGATCGCGGTCACGCTTGCCCTGCTGGCGCTGCTGGCACTGCTGGAGTGGCGCCGCCGGCACTAGTCCTCCTCGAGCAGCACGACGTCGGCGGCCCGGATCCCGACCTCGACCGGCCCGCCCTCTGTGAGCGGCAGCCTCTGGGTCAAGGTCGCGGACAGCTCCTGGCCGTCGTCCAGCCGCAGCCGATAGTCGCGATAGACGCCACGATAGGTGATCTTCTCGAGCCGGGCCGGCAGCACCAGGTCCGCGCCGTTTGCCTGCTCGGCGAGCAGCACGTTTTCACTGCGCACCGCCACCGCCTGGACCGCGTCGCGTTCATCATCGGCGTGCAGCGGCAGCCGCCGGCCCGCGAGCATCAGGCCGCTGCCGTCGTCGCCCCGCCCGCGCTGGGCCTCGAGCACGTTGCAGCCGCGGAAAAAGCCGGCAACGAACCGGGTGCGCGGAAACCGGAAGATCCGCTCGGGCTGGTCGCACTGGACGCAGCGGCCGCGATTGAGGACCGCGATCCGGTCGCTCATCGTCAGCGCTTCCTCCTGGTCGTGGGTGACGTAGACGAAGGTCGTGCCGGTCGCCGCCTGGATCTTGGTCAGCTCGCCCTGCATCTCGCGGCGGATCTTTTCATCCAGCGCTGCGAGCGGCTCGTCGAGCAGCAAGAGCTCGGGCCGGGGTGCGAGCGCGCGTGCGATCGCCACCCGCTGCTGCTCGCCGCCGGACAGCTGGGTGACCCGGCGCTCTTCGAAACCGGCAAGGCCGACCAGCGCCAGCAGCTCCTCGACCCGGGCGCGCACCGCAGCCTTGCCCAGACCCCGGCGGCGCAGCCCGTAGGCCACATTCTCGGCCACGTTCATGTGCGGGAAATTGGCGTACTGCTGGAAGACCATGCCGAGGTGGCGCTGCCAGGGCGGCACCTCGCCGACGTCCTGCCCGCGCAGCAGGACCTGGCCGGCATCGGCGCGCTCGAGGCCGGCGATGATCCGAAGGATCGTCGACTTGCCCGAGCCGCTCGGGCCGAGGAACGTGAAGAACTCGCCGGCGCCGATCGCCAGCGAGACCCCGTCGGCCGGGACCGTCTCGCCGAACCGCTTGTGCAGACCGCGCAGCTCGAGGATCGGCGCGGCCATCAGGCTCTGAGGGCGAGCGTGGTCTCGATCGCGAGCCGCACCGCCTCGACCTGCACCTCGAGCGCCATCGAGGCGAGGTCGGCGCGCTGGTGCAGCTCGACCTTGGCCCATTCGCGCATCTGCAGCAGCAGCCCGCTCACCTGCTCGGGCACGTAGGGCAGGTGGATGAAGCCCGTGGGCGGTGCCGGGGTGCGTCCGGCTGCGGCACGCAGCGCATGGTACATCAGCGCGTTGCAAAGGAAGGTGCCGGCACTCGCCGACAGCTGGGCCGGGATGCCCGCGGCCAGCAGCCGGTCCTGGATGGCATGGATCGGCAGCGTGCTCCGATAAGCCTCCGGGCCGCCTTCGACGACCGGCTCGCGCGTGATCAGGCCGGCGTTGTCCGGGATCTCGAAATCGGCGATGTTGATCGCGATCCGCTCGAGCCGCGGTATCGGCGAGCCCGGCCAGAGGCCGAGGCAGATGACCGCGCGCGGCCGGACCTGATCGATCAGCGCCGTGATCCGCGGGCCGAGCTCGCGGTGGTTGACCGGCAAGGTGTGGCCGGCCACAGCGATGCCGGCGATCTCGGTCCCGGCGAGCCGTTTGACCACCTGCTCGGACGGGTTCAGCGAGCGTCCGCCGTAGCTCTCGAAACCGGTCAACAGCATGGTGTCGTCCCCGTGACGGTGCTGCCTGGTGACTGCATGGGCCGGCCCGGCCGGGCCTGTCAACTGGGCGGGTTCGATCGGGCGCCCGCACCGGCGATCTGCGCTCGCGGGCTACCCAAGCGCCCCGCGCGGCAATATCTGATGGGCATGGAGAACGCAGCCGTCAGCCGCAAGCTCGCGGTCATCCTGGCCGCCGATGTCGCCGGCTACTCGCGGCTGATGGCGGCTGACGAGGAAGGCACGCTCGCGGCCCTGAACGAGCGTCGTCAGGTGATCGATGAGCTGATCGCCCGCCACCACGGCCGGATCTTCGGCACCGCCGGCGACAGCGTGGTCGCCGAGTTCGCGAGCGCGGTCGAGGCGGTGCGCGCGGCCGCCGCGTTCCAGCTGGAGATCGAGCGCCGCAACGCCGGGCTGCCGGAACCGCGCCGCATGCTGTTTCGGGTCGGGGTCAACCTTGGCGACGTGATGGTCGGCGGCGACGATCTGTTCGGCGACGGCGTCAACGTCGCCGCCCGCCTGGAAGCGATGGCGGCGCCGGGCGGGCTGTGCATCTCGGGCGCGGTCCACGATCAGATCCGGAACAAGGTCGACCTCGGCTTTGAGGACCTCGGCGAGCGCGCGCTCAAGAACATCGGCTACCCGGTGCGCGTCTTCGGCCTGCGGCGCGAGTCGGCGGTCGAGCCCCGACCGACGGCGGCGCCGGCGCCAGGGCGGCCATCCGCGTTGCCCTCGATTGCGGTCTTGCCGTTCGCGAACTTCGGCGGCGACCCCGAGCAGGACTACTTCGCCGACGGCCTGACCGAGGACCTGATCACCGAGCTGTCCCGCTTCCAGGAGCTGCGAGTGATCGCGCGCAACTCGGTCATGACCTACAAGGCCAAGCCCGCGCGGGTGCAGGAGGTCGGCCGCGACCTCGGCGTCCGCTACGTGCTCGAGGGCAGCGTCCGCAAGGCCGGCGCCCGGGTCCGGATCACGGCCCAGCTGGTCGAGGCGGCGACCGGCCATCATCTCTGGGCCGAGCGCTTCGATCGCGATCTCGCCGACATCTTCGAGGTCCAGGACGAGGTCACCAGCCGGATCGTCGCGACCCTTGCGGGCAAGCTCGGCGAGAGCGAGCGTCGGCGGGTGCGCAGCGGCCAGACCGAGAACCTCGAGGCCTACGACTGCGTGCTGCGCGGCCGGGAGCTATGGGAGCGGTTCACGCCCGAGGACAATCGCGAGGCCCGGCGCCTGTACGAGAGAGCGATCGAGCTCGATCCCGACTACGCCCGCGCTTATGCCAGCCTCGCCTGGACTTATCTGGTGGAGCATTCCGAGCGCTGGGCGGCGCCGGAGGAGCAGCCGCTCGAGCGCGGCCTCGAGATCGCGCGCCAGGGCGTGAGGGTCAACCCGGCATCGCACTCGAACCATCTCACGCTCGGCCAGCTGTGCCTGACGATGGGCCTGCACGACGAGGCGCTCGAGGCGCTCGAGACCGCGATCGCGCTCAATCCCAACGATGCCGACAGCTATGTTTTCCTGGGCCAGGCGTTGACCCGGGTCGGCCGTCAGGACGAGGCGATCGGGCTGATCGAGCGCGCCCAGCGCCTCAATCCCGCGGCGCCGCGCTGGTACAGCTGGTATCTCGGGATCGCGCTCTATCTCGCCCGGCGCTACGACGACGCGGTCACCGCGCTCCGGCGCGGCGCGCCGCTCAGCAGCATGGCGTATCGGTGGCTTGCGGCCGCCTACGCCCAGCTCGGCCGCGAGCAGGAGGCCAAGGCGGCCGCCGAGGAGTACCTGAAGCTCACGCCCGATTTCGCGATCGGCCGCCATCTCGAGGCATTGCATTTCCGGTCGCCGGAGGACCGGGAGCACTATGCCCAAGGTCTGCGCAAGGCGGGCTTTCCGGAATGACCGGACCGGCCTTCGATCGGCGCCGGATCAGCGAAGCTGTCTTGCGAGGGGGTCCGCGGCCAGCGGCTGCCCGGCAGCGCACAGCGGACAGAGGTCCGGCAGCCAGAGGCTGCGCTCGATCGTGACCAGCCGGTAGAACGGCACGCCGGTCGCGGCCGCGATCCGCGCCGGGGCGTCGCCGAGCGCGATCAGGCTCGCGCAGCCGACCGGCTGGCCACCGCACGCCAGCACGTCTGCCTGGGTCGCGAGCAGCGCCGAGCCGGCGTTGGCGGCATCGTCGACCAGCAGAATGCGCCGCCCCTCCAGGTCGCGACGGAGCCGGTGCGGAATCCGGTAGCTGACCGAGCGATGATCTGCGGTCCGCTCGGCATAGGCGAAGCCGGCATCGAGCTCCAGGGCCACCAACTGGGCGACGAAGGCGCCGCCGGTCAGCGGCCCGCAGACTACCTCGGGCGCGCAGCCGATCGCCTGCTCGGCCAGCGCCGAGGCCAGCGCGCGCAGGCGCCGGGCATCGGACAACAGGCGCTCAAGATCGAGCCAGAGGTCGCCATGGTGGCCCAATTCGTAGCGGAAATGCCCCCGCTCGACCGCGACCGCGGCGAGCAGGGTGCCCTGGATGTCGGCCATCGGAGCAGTCCGCTGGTTACGCTGACCGTGCAGGCAGGTTGATAGGCGCGCCACGCACGCCTGCCAAGCCCGCGCTGCCTCTGACCGCGACGGCGACCCGAGCGTTGGCCGATCGATGCGGCCGCCCTAAATTGGTGGCACGGCACCAAGGCAGGGAGGCAGCGATGGCGCATGGGCATTTCCATTGGAACGAGCTGATGACGCGCGATCCGGAGGCCGCCAAGCGGTTCTACGGCGCCGAGATCGGCTGGCGGTTCGAGAGCATGACGATGGCGCAGGGCGGCACCTACTGGGTGTGCAAGGACGGCGATCAGCCGGTCGCCGGCATCCTGGACATGAACCAGCCGGGCTTCGAGGGCATTCCGAACCACTGGTTCGCCTATCTCGCGGTCGACGACGTCGACGCCCGCGTCGAGCGGGCGACCGCCGCCGGCGCCAAGCTGCTGCGCCCGATCTTCGAGGTGCCAGGCGTCGGCCGGATCGCGATCATCCAGGACCCGGTCGGGGCCGCGATCGGCTGGATCACCCCGGCCTCCAACTAGCCGCGGCGCTCAGATTCCACGGCGGAGATGGGCGCGCACGGCCCGAAGGTAGCGGTGATAGCCGCGCGGGTGCAGGACCCGGGTCAGCAGACGTCGTCGAACACCGGGGCCGGCGTTCAGCTGAGCGATCATGGCGCGATGGTAACCATACCATTCGCCTGCCGCCGTGAGCCACGGGTGACGTTTCTGATTGCGGGCGCGCCAGCAGGCGAACCGGGCGCCGAGATCGGGCTGCACGCCGCTCGGCAGGCGATCGCCGAGCAGCTGCTCGGCGGCCATCAGCCACGCCCGGCAGGCGCTGCCATGGCCGCCGCGGTCGAAGCCGGCCAGGACCGCCGGCCAGTCGATCTGACCAGCGCCCGCCGCACGCAGCCGTACCAGATCGGACAGCGGCCGCAGCGGCACTAGAGCGAGCCAGTAGTGGCGGTCCGCCAACTGCGCATGAACGATGTTGTGCACGACCTGGTCCTGCGGGGCGGGCAGTCGAGCGCGCCCGCCGTCGAGATCCACCCGGCGCGCGCCGGCGAACATCTGCTCCGCCGGCAGGAGCCGCGCGAACGCCCTCGCGACCGGCGCGCTGTGCAGCTCAACCGCGGCGACGTCACCGTCGCGCACAAGCGGCGTGTGGTGATGATGGCCTGTGAAGGAGTAATCCTCGATGCCCGCCTCCCGATAACCGATCGTCGCCAGCGCGGCGACCGCGGCCGGCAGCTCGTCGCCGGGCACGAGCAGGTCGATGTCGCCGATCAGGCGGGCAGCGGGATCGCCGTAGAGATCGGCGGCCAGGTACGCTGCTCCCTTGAGCAACACGGGTTCGATGCCGGCGGCGTTGAGCGCGGCGACGATCCCGCGCAGCTGATCGGAGATCCGCCGGTTGCGCTCGCCATTGAGTTCGTGCACCGCCTCAAGGTAGCTCCGGACTTCGGCCGGCAGCTCGCTCAGCAGGCCCTTGGCGTCGAGCGACCGATAGAGGGTCGGCGTCACCAAGTGATGGCTCGCGAGCTCGACCACGCTTTCCCAGGCGAGCGGGCCGCCGAAATCGTCGCGCAGCTCGCCGACCGACCCTGCGTCAACCGGGCTGAGTGCGCGGCCGAGAAACGCGAGGGCAGGTGGCCGGTTCATCGCACGACTGGAATCGCCGCCCAACCCTTTCTCCCTGTGTCTAGCTGAGGTGATAAGTCAGCTCAATGTCTCGACCAGCTGAGCCGGCAGCAGTGCGATCAGGCGGCGAACAGAGGCTGCAAGATGTCGATCTGCTGGAGCGCGGAACAGAGGCGTTGCAGGTCGTCCGCGCTCTGCCCGTGACCTGCTTGCGCCAGGGCAGCCTCGACCACCTCCGCTTCGGAGCGCCCCAGGATCAGGTCGCGCAAGATTGAGAACTGGAAGTCGTTGATGACGACCGCCAATCCCTTGGCCTCGATCATGCCTTGCAACCGCTCGATGAGCCAGCCTAGCGGACTGTTCGGGTCGCGGTATTTGCTTATTGTCTCAATAATCTCCGTTCGGTTTGGCAGCGCGAGAAGCATCGCAGCGAGAAGTCTATGGTCTACCTCCTCGAATTCTGTGCCAGTTTACTCGACTTTCTTTGATCTGATACAACAGAGCCGAGCCGAGCTTATCAATCCATGAACCGTACCTCGCTTCGAGATGTTCAAGGAAGCGATTGAGCAAGCTAAAGTGCTCAAGGGGGTCCATTTCGGCGTCAGTATTCAACCTCAACACATACCCAAGAGCCTCTCGTGCATCAGATTGATCGACGAGTTGCTTGACATAAACTTCCAAATGTCGATTGCCTGTCATGGCCAGGAACGAAAGAAACCCTCGGCGCTTTTGCAGCAACTGGTCCTGCTCATCTTGGCGTCGCTGTTGGATACCAATGCTCGGGTAGGAGTAGGTATATTGTAAGGCCGACCTGGCTCCGACGGTTCGGACAACCAGGGTGACGGTCGGCCGGCTGAGATGGGTGATGCGATGGACGAACTGGCGGCCAGCGAGGATCGGTCGTATCGACCCCTTGTCGAGCATCTCGACCGCCTGCAGGTTGAGATCGGTGACCAGAACCCCAGGTTCGGGTTCGTCGACCGACCCCAGCCGATAGACGCAATGCAGGCTCTCGCCCAACAGGTTGGTGAACGCGCCGGCAAAGCCATGATCATGGAGCGTGGTCTCCGGCGTCGTCCAGAAGTACATGTCGACAAACAATCGGGAAGACCGCCACACGGTAATTCGTGGAACGCCCAACTTGTTCTGGGGATGGTGCTGTTCTGGCAGATCCTCGGTCACCGTCAGCCAATCAGCAAACTCGGCGAGGTCGAACCGGTCGTGAAGGAGAAACGCCCAATCGCATCCGCCGCGATAGGGGCAAAAGCCTCGAGCGCGTAGTCCTCTCGGGCCCAACGCTCGTCGGCCTCGGCGCCCAACTGCCGCACCACATCGATCAGCATTCGTCCTGGCCCCACATCGCACGACGTTTGCCGCGGCCCGACATCAGGTAAAGCTTCTCAGAACCACCGGTCTGCCCCTTGTGCCGTGATCCTTGCGCGATAGGATCGCCACGCCACAGCTTTGCAATCACCAGCGCGACGTCCCTTTGGTCGCTGGTTGCGTGCGGTTCAGGAGGGACAGGGCTCCGGGCTCGACCTCACCTCCGCCCTTGCTTTGGTCGCGCCGATCAGGCCGAGCATCACCGGTGCCGTATAGCCGGCGAAGCGGCCCATCTTGGCCAGCGCCGCGCGCCGGGCCTCGACGGGCTCCTCCGGGCGGTCCTCGGTCGTCTCGTTCTGCCTGTCCTGTCGGTCGGTCATCGGTTTCCCCTGACCCTCAGAGTACAACGGGCTCCGGGCTGGACCTCACGTCCGCCCTTGCTTTGGTCGCGCCGAGCAGGCCAAGCATCACCGGTGCCGTATAGCCGGCGAAGCGGCCCATCTTGGCGAGCGCCGCGCGCCGGGCCTCGTCGGTCTCCGAACGGTCCTCGGTGTCCTTGCGCTTGTCTTCCGCTGTGTCGGTTTCCTTGCTGCGCTTGTCTTCCGACATATCCCTTCTCCTCCTTGACTAGTCTCGGACTAACGTAGCCGACGCATCGAATGATTCAGCAGATCACCGTCCCCACCGCCTCCGCCCTTGCCTTGGTTGCCGCGAGCAGGCCGAGCATCACGGGGGCGGTGTAGGCCGCGAAGCGGCCCATCTTGGCCAGGGCCTCGCGTCGGGCCCGCTCCGGCTCCGGGCGCTCCTCGGTGACCTCGTCCTTGCGCTTGTCTTCCGCTATGGCCGTTCCGCTGCTGCGCTTGTCTTCCGACATATCCGTTCCCCTCGTGATCAATCCAGGAATATCGCCGGGTCCAGGCGCTCGCGGCACAACAACCATTTGGTCACGCGCACGCCGTCTTCGAGCGAGACAAGGCTGAGATCGTACCCAGGCGTTTGCTTAAGCCAGTCGAGAGTAACGCCGATTTGCCGACGGTCAAGCGAGAACCAGGCGCAAGCGCCGCCGCCACGCCGTCCGGCGGCACACGCTGCGCGAGTCCTTCCCAGTTCGTTCGGGCGGTCGGACTCGAGCAAAGAACAATCGTGGCTCGCGGCGGGGGATCACCGTGGGCAGTCTTCGAATGGGATCACCTCGTTGCCGCTCAGGACTTCGATCACTCGTCGGTCCGGGCTCAGAGGTCGCCGAGCGCAGCGAGCGCGCCCCGGTCGGGATCGAATGGGCTAAGTCGCGGGCGAGGAAACCGAAGGCGTCGAACCGGGTCATCTGCTGCGGGCCGCGGCCTCAAGCCCGCTCGTTGCGTGAACGCAGCCCCGGCCCGGCACCCCGCTCTTGATTGACCGATCTGCCGGTGACGTTGAGAATTGGAACGGGTCGCCGCTACAGTCCAAACCATGGCCGAGCCAACACCGCAAGCCGCACCGTCGAGAACCCCGCGCGCATGGCTGCGCAAGCTTGGCACCAGCCGGCGGGACCTCGTCCTGCTGGGCTCGCTGGCGAGCCTGGCACCCCTCGCCTGGTGCCTGCCGCAGCGGCTTTGGGATCCGGTCTGTCACGGCCTCGCCCGGGCACAACCATGGCGCTGGCCGAGCGAGGGCGCCCAGGACTACCGCTACGTCCGGGTCCTCGGGGCGCAGCCTCCGGGGTTGACGCCTGCGGCCTGCTGGCCGGCGGCCCCCCGGCTCTGGCACTGCGCAGCGGCGCAACCCTGCTGCCGGTATTCACGGGCCGCGAGGGCGCGAGCGGGTGGGTGACCGTGATCGAGCCCCCGCTATGCGCCCCGCTCAGCGACACCCGTGATCAAGCGGTCAGCCGGCTGCTGCTGCAGTATACGGCCCTGCTCGAGTCCTACGTGATCCGCTGGCCCGATCAGTTCCGCCCGCGCTCGGTCCGCTTCGAGCCGGATTGACCAGCGGTGCTGCGCTAGGCTTTATTTCCGCTTGGGGACGCTTGGCACAGCGGTCGCCCTGGCTTTCTTGGCGCCAAGCAGGGCGAGCATCGCTGGCGCCGTGTAGCCCGCAAGACGGCCCATCTTGGCCAGCGCCTCGCGACGCGCGCCATCGATGGCCGCACTCTGGTCGGTCTCAGACTGGTCGTGTTTGCTGTCCGACATTGGATCCCCCCTGATCGAGCCGATGATCACCTCAACTCGTACTCGACCAAAATCCATCCGTTCGACCGATCAGGTATATCCGGGTCGCGCCGCCAGTCAAGCGTTTGATGGCGAGCCGGGTGGCCAGGCTCGAACGGCGCCAGTCCGGGGTTGACCGTGGCTCCCGGCTCCGGAATTGATGCCTGGAACCAACTGCCAAGAGCGATCGTCATGGCCGAGCCTGAACCGCGAATTGCCCGCTGGTCTGCCGGCCTTCGCTGGCGGCGGCGGTTGGGGGCGAGCGCCAAGGACCTCGCGCTGCTGAGCGCGCTCGCCGGCCTGGCGCCGGTCGCCTGGTGCCTGCCGGAGCGCTATTGGGACGGCTTTTGTGACGGCCTCGCCCGAGCCCAGCCCTGGCGCTGGCGCGGCAAGCCTGAGCAGGCCTTCCGCTACGTCGAAGCGTTGCCGCCGCCTGCTGGACCGATGCCCGCGGCCTGCGCCAGGCGTCACTGGGCGAACCTCTATCGCGAGCGGCTGCAACTGCTCGCGTGCTACCGGCCCACCAAGCGGCAGCCACGCGTCCGGCTCGAGGGCGGCGCGCATCTCAAGGCGGCGCTGCTCGGCGGCAAGGGCGTCATTCTCTGGGTCGGCCCGTTCGTGTTCAGCGATCTGCTCACCAAAGTCGCCCTGCACGCCGCCGGCTTCGAGGTCAGCCACCTCAGCCGCTATAGTCACGGCTTCTCCGCCAGCCGCTTCGGCGAGGGCGTGCTGAACCCGATCCGGACCTCGGTCGAGCGCCGCTACCTGGCGGAGCGGCTGGTCATCGACCGGCGCGGGTCGACGGCGGCGCTCCGCGACCTCGTGTGGCGGCTGCGCGCCAACCGCGTGGTCTCGGTGAGCGCGATCGGTCTCGCGGACCAGCTCTACCGGATCCCGTTTCTGAACGGCGCGATTCAAATGGCCGGCGGCGCTCCAAGCCTGGCCATTCGATCGGGGGCTGTTCTGTTGCCGGTATTCACCGGCCGCGATGGCCGGAGCGACGGCCTGACCGTGATCGAGCCGCCGCTCGTCCGCCGTGACGAGTGGCCGCGGGAGGACGCCGTCAAGCGGCTCCTGCTCCAATACGCAGCGCTCGTCGAATACTACGTCAACCGCTGGCCGGATCAGCTCCGCCCGACGCACCTCAGATTCCAAATCGATTGAGCCATGGCGGCGCCATCGAGCGGCGGCAAACAGGGGCCGAACAATGTCGATGGGCTCGAGGTCGAAGCACAAGCGTTGCAGGTCCGCAGCGGTCTGTCATCGCGTCCTTCCCGTCGCTGCTTTCGGCCATCTGGTCCCTCCCGTTTGGTTAAGCCCCTAGTGCGCCGATGGTATCGGCGCCGATGGTATCGGCTCGGCCGCCATCAATCGTTCAATCGCGGCCAGCCCCTCTGCCAGCGACGCGTGGCAGAGTTGGTACCCAGGCGTTCGCTCGATCCAACGCAGCGTCCTGTCAAATCGTCGGCGGTCAAGCGACATCCAGGATTGCGCCCGCGTCAATCGTTCGAGCACTTGCAGACGCGTGAGCGGCTGCACAACCGTCGGCTGGTCCGGTCGGTACTGGGGAAAAATCAACGCTTTCACCGCAAGCCCGGCGCCCGGGCCGGTCCGGGTCGGATCGATCGGCAGATAGCGCCGACGTCGGCCGGCATGGATCGGCAGCGCCTCGAGCTGGGGATAGCGCGGCGCCAGCACCGGCCAGCTGCCCTCCTTGACGCTGATGCCGAGCGGCATCGGCCGGATGCGCAGCGCCTCGTCGAGCGGCACCAGATCGTCGCTGAAATAGCTGAACCCGGCGTCGACCAGCGCCGCGGTCAGCGTGCTCTTGCCGCTGCCACTGCCGCCGGCCATGACCACGGCGCCCTCGCCCTCGCCGTCGCCGACCGCGGCGGCGTGCAGGACCGCCAGCCACTCGGCATCGGGGTAGCTGAGCTCGAGGATCCGGCCGAACACCTGCCCGAGCGCTTCCTCCAGCGTCGCCGCGGGCTCGATGTCCGAGCCGTTGCACACGATCAGGTAGCCTCCAGCGTCGTCCGGCATCACGTCGATGCTGTCGCTCGCCTGGCCCGAAGGGATTGTGGTGTGGGCGAGCGGCGGGTCGAACACCTGCTCGATCTCAGGGGCCTCGAAGCGCAATCGGATCGATCGCCCGCAGGGCGCATAGACGCGCTCGCTGCGAAAGCTGCGAAGCTTCGGACTCGGGGCGGCGGCGGCCGCGGCGCCGACTGGAGCGGCCGGTGGGCTTGGCGCGGGTGCCAGCAGCCGATGCGCTCGCCACTCGGCGAGCATGGCGTCGACGTCGGCCTGCACCCGCGCCGCTGGCACGCCGAAGCGAGCTGCGAGCCCGGACGCCAGGGCATCCAGCGGGACGCCGCGGGCCAAGTCCTCCCACATCGTCCGGGCGATCGGATTCAACAAGAACAAGCGCGGCTCGCGCTGCGGAATCACCAGCAGGCAGTCCTCGAACTCGAAGACGTCGTTGCTGTGCAATGCTTCGATCACTCGTCGGTCCGGGCTCAGAGGCCGCCGAGCACGATCGCGCCACCGGCGGCGAGCGCCTCGATCTCGGAGTTGGAAAAACCGTGCTGCTCGAGCACCTCGCGGGTGTGCTGGCCGTAAACCGGAGCGCCGGTGCGAACGCCGCCGGGCGTGGCGGCGAACTTGACCGGCAGGCCCAGCGTCTTGACCGGGCCGAGCTTCGCGTGCTCGACCTCGACCACCATCTGGCGCGCCTGGACCTGCGGGTCCGCCTGCATCTGGAGCACGTCATAGACCGGGCCCGCGGGCACGCCCGCCGCCTCGAACGCGGCCAGCAGCTCGGCCGAGCGCCGGCGCTTGAAATGCGGCGTGAGCGCCGCTTCCAGCTCTTTCAGGTGGGCCATCCGGTCGTCGTTGTCGCGGAAGCGGGGGTCGGCGGCGAGCTCCGGCGCGCCCAGCACCTCGAGCGTGCGGTGCCAGAGGCGCTGGTTGTTGCCGCCGATCACGACCCAGCCGTCTCCGGTCTCGAACGCCTGGTAAGGCGCATTGAGCGGATGGGCGGAGCCCATCGGCCCGGGCGCCACCCCGCTCGCCAACGCGATCGCCGACTGCCAGTAGGTCTGGACGATCCCGGCCTCGAGCAGCGAGGTCTCGACCATCTGTCCCTCCCCGGTCTTGAGGCGATGGGCGTAGGCCGCAAGGATGCCCATCGCCGCCAGAATGCCGCAGGTGATGTCGGTGACCGGCGAGCCGCATTTGACCGGCGGCCGGCCCGGGCCCTCGCCGGTGATGCTCATGATCCCGCTCATCGCCTGCGCGACCAGGTCGAAGCCGCCGCGATGACCATAGGGGCCGGTCCGGCCGAAGCCCGAGAGCGCGCAGTAGATCAGGCCAGGGTTGTGCCGGCGCAGCGCCTCGTAGTCGAAGCCGAGCTTGGCCATTGTGCCCGGGCGGTAGTTCTCGACCACGACGTCGGCGTCCGCGAGCAGGCGTCCCAGCACCCGCTTGCCGCCCTCGGTCTTGAGGTCGAGCACGACGCCCCGCTTGTTGCGGTTGACCATCATGAACGAGGCCGCCTGGCCGGCGATCGTCGGCAGCCCGCGCCGGGTATCGTCGCCGCCCGGGATCTTCTCGATCTTGATCACGTCGGCGCCCATGTCGGCGAGCATCAACGTGCAGGTCGGACCCGCCATGACGTGGGTCAGGTCGATCACTTTCAGGCCGTCGAGCGGGCCCATCGCTCCTCTCCCCTGCGCCGGATCGCGCTCCGGTCTTAGCCCGTGATCAGCGCTGGCGGCAAATCCTCTCGATCCGCACGGGCCGGTCCTGGTCGCAATTCTGGAAGGTTCCGGACCCTTGGCACCGGTCACCGGCCGCGGAACTCGGGCTTGGTCTTGGCCAGGAACGCCCGGTAGCCGGCCCGGAAATCCTCGGTGCCGAAGCAATCGAAGCTCTCGTCCAGCTCCTCGGCGGTGAGCGGCGCCGGCTGCAGCAGGCGGCGGGTGAACTTCTTGTGCCAGCGCGCGGCCAGCGGCGCGCCTTCGGCGATCCGGGCGAGGGTCGCCTCGAGCTCGGCGTCCAGCTCGGCGTCGGGCACGATCCGGTTGATCAGGCCCATGCGCAGCGCGTCGTCGGCGCCGAAGATCCGCCCCTCGAGCAGGATCTCGAGCGCGTTCGCGGGCCCGACCAGCTGGAGCAGCGGCTCGAGCTCCGCGTAGGCGACCACCAGACCCAGCCGCTTGACCGGGATGCCGAAGCGGGCGCTCGCGCCGGCGATCCGGAGGTCCGCGGTCAGCGCCAGCTCGAGCCCGCCGCCGACGCACAAGCCCCGGATCCGGACAATCACCGGATGGCGGCAAGCGGCGATCCGGGCCATCGCGTCATGGGTGCGCCTGGCATACGCCCTCGCCTTCTCGACCGTGCTCCGGTTGTCCTCGAACTCGCTGATGTCGGCGCCGACGCTGAACGCCTTGTCGCCGGCGCCGGCCAGCACGACGCAACGCAAGCTCTGATCGGCGTCGAGCTCGTCGAACAGCTCGCCCAGGCGCTGCCACATCGCACGGTTGATCGCGTTCAGCCTGCTCGGCTGATTGAGGGTCACCCGCGCCAGGCCGCCGGCACGCTCGACCAAGATCCCATCCGCCATCGATGCTCCCTCCCGAACCCGCGGCACTCGCCCGGGCATTGTAGACGAGCGCCGCGCGCTGCCAACCGCGGCAGGGTCGCGCTCGGACACGAAAATTGCCGAAAACTCAACGGCCGCTTAATCACGCTCGGATAAGATCATCTCAGGTACGACTGTCGCCGGGCCGTTGTGGAGGGCCGATCATGGGTGAGCTGTCGATGGGTCTTCGGGAGCTGCCGGCAGGCGCGTCTCAGCCGAGCATCCCCAAAGAGATTGCCGCATGTCTACCGGACCAGGTCCTCGAGCAGCTGGGCAGGCTCCCTGAGGCCAAGCAGGCGGAGTTCGTCGCCGCGTTCCACGATCAATCGAAAAGCCTGGGCTTCGCCTATCTGACCTCGCTGATCTATGGCCACTACGCGCTGCTCGGCCGCTGGGCGATGAGCGGAATGATGTGGCTGTCGCTGTTCGTGACCTCGGCGCTCGGGCCGGCGCTCGGCTCGATCTGGTGGCTGATCGATCTGGTCCGGATGCCGCGGCTGGTGCGCACCCACAACCAGCAGGTCGCGGCCGACATCCTGCGCCGGCTGACCGCCGGCAGCGACCGGGCCCCGCTGCCCGGCGCCTAGGCGGTCCCGTGCCAGGTCAGCGCCGCCCGCTCGCCTCGGCCAGCCGGGCCGGGGTCCACCGGGCATGCCGCCGCGCCCGGCGCGCCGCCTCGGTCTCGAGCTCGTAGCTGACCGGGAGCGCGGTCGCCGCGAACACCTCGGGGCTGGCCAGCGCGTTGACATTGACGATCGCATAGGCCGCGCACGCGTCTGCCATCAGCGCGCCGACGTAGACGCCGCAGCTGCGGCAGGCCAGGAACTCGGCGGTCCCGAGCCCGAAGCGGTAGCGGCTGAGCCCAGTCGGATCGTGAACCCGGATCTCGACCCGGCCCGCCGGATCCGACACGGTGCGCACGCCATGGCGGCGGCAGAACGAGCAGCCGCAGGCGCGCACCGTGAGCGCGGCCGGCGCCCGGGCGGTCTCGAACGCGAGCTCGAGATTGCCGCAATGACAGCCGCCCGCCAGGCGCAGCATCCCGGCCGGGCGGGCCGGCGCGCCGGGGTCAGCCGCCATCGTCGCCGGCGAGCGCGCGCGAGGGCACGGCGTCGCTCGCGGTCGCAAAGCGCGGCCGGTCGTCGACCAGCTCCAGCCAGGGCAGCTGGCTCGCGGTCCAGACGTGATCGTCCGGGCGCACCAGGTCCGGGCGGTCGAGGCTGCCGAGGCTGACCTGGACCCGGTCGGCGAGCACGGCTTCGCGCATCGAGAGCGTGCTGCCGCAGACCGGGCAGAAGCCGCGCTCGGCCTCGGCCGAGGAGCGGTAGCGCTGCGGCTCGCGGCCGGTCCAGGTGAACCGGTCGGCGGCGAAGTGGACGAAGGTCATGAAGGCGGCGCCGGAGACCCGCCGGCAGGTGCCGCAATGGCAGCTGACCACGCGGATCGGGTCGGCGTCCGCCCGGTAGCGCACCGCGCCGCACAGACAGCCTCCGGTCCATTCCATATGCGCTTTCTCCTCACCGCTCGGCGATCGAAGAGCCCGACCGCGGCGGGCGGGACCTCGGCGGCCCGCCGCGGGGCCGGCGCCCGGCTCCGAGCGCCGGCCGGGCTGGCGTGGTTTCGGCTCGACATATCAATAGTTTGCGCCGGCGTCGTCGGGGCGCCGGAGCGAGGTCGGGTTGCGCCCGTCGTCGGCGGTGCGGGGGGCGAGCAGATCGGCGCGGAAGGCGCGCCAGCGGCGCGGCGAGCAGTACCAGAGCGCGTGCACGTCGCGGCTCAGCAGCGAGCCCAAGAGCGCCACCGCACCGACGACAAGCGCAGCGATGCCAAAGCCTTGCGCGCGCTCGTGCTCGACCAGGCTCAGCCCCGGCGGCGCCAGCAGGCTGAACAGCCCGATCCCGCCGGCGGCGAGCCCGAACAGGCTGCCGACCAGCCGCAACGGCCATTTCCGCAGGCGTCCCGCCATCGCCGGCTCCCCAGGTACCCGAAGTCAATGCCCTCCGGGCCCGCCCGAAACCCACTGTGCGCGCTCCGCGACCATAAGACAAGCCCGGCGGGGCGCCGCCAACTAGCAATGTCAGGCCACCCGGCCCAATCGACCCCAATCCGGCAGTCTGATATCCCCGGCCAGACGACTGCCGGTGTATCCTCGATGACTGGAATGTGTGAACACGCCTGTTGCCTTATCGACTGTCCGCCATTGGCAAGTGTGTCCTGTCCCGCAAGTCGAGCCGAATTCGAAACGCGATCCCGAGTCAATTCGACTCCCGAACCTCCGCGCGCAAGCCGTTGTTTTGCCGACCCAATCGCCCCGCCGCCCGCTTTTTCCCACGAACCCGGCCTGGCTGCTCTGCCATGCCAGGCCTGACGCGCAACTGTTTGATCTCCTGGCCAAAACCGCCAAGGGCACGCTTTGGTCACATCCGGTGCCCTTCCGTGCACATGACGCACCAGGGCGCGCCCTCTGCAGGATGCTGTGCTGGCCTGCTCGGCGAGAGCGTCGACGATGGTCGCTTCGACCTGGGCAACCGACCCGACGCAGGTTACATGTAAGGCTCGTGGAAATCGAAAATGGCAACTTCGAGGCGACCCTCCCGAGACCAGGTCCGAGCGCACCGTGAGCGGTTGCGCCGGCAGAGTTCTGCGGCCAATCCAGATCCGGGCGCCCGACGTCCGCTCGCCGCCCCAAGGCCGCGCACCTCCGATCCGCGGGCGCCCGGCTGCGCAAGCCCGACCCGCTCCGCCGAGCGCCCGCTACCATCGAGGCGCGTCAGCCAGTATGAACACCAGGACCCTCATTGCTGCTGCGGGACCGACGGGGAGCAGGTCAAACTCTGACGGATGGTACCCGGCCCACTTCCCCCGTTGCCGAACAACGGAGGGGGCCGGTTGTGACCCCAAGCCGACCTTTCCGGATCGCACCGACATGTTCCCCTCCAGACCGAGGTTGCGCAGTGACGGTTCCGCTCGCTAGGCGACGGGCAGGTCGATTTCGGGGCGATCTTTTCCAGCTTGCGGCCTACGACTACAACGGCTGGGCGGTGCTGAATGGGAGTGCTCCTTAAGCAGCCGTAAGACGGCGCAGAGCCGGTCGCCCTCGAACTGGTGGCGCTGGATGACCCAACTGGTCGGCACATGGGCGTCGCGGCTGCAAAACGCGGCCGACTGGCAGCCACGACGATTTCGTGGAGCAGCGTTTCAGCGGTGCAGCAGCCTTCCAACCCGACAGCCAGCAGATCGTAGCATGGTGGTCGCACCGGCCCGGAACCGCAAAAGCGCCTGCGTACTTGCATCCCTGTCCCGCAGCTCGAACAGCCCTGGCCGCAGCTCGCCAAACCCTTTTGCCTTCGGGACCGTACCGAAGCACCGTGGTTTGGTCAGAGGAAGTGGTTCGAAGCTTCGGGGTCGATGCTCGTGGAGAAATCGGAGAATACAGGTGTTAGTTGGAAGAGGGGCGAAAGGGATAGCAGTCCCTCGTCCCGTCGCACCGCACGATCGCTTCCGTGCGCCTGGCACCCGAAACCGAAGGCGGTGCAGGGAGCCGGTGATTAAGCTCGGGACAGTGCATTCGAATGCGCCTGCGACCCCGGACCATACGCCGTCCGACGTCAGGGAGTCAGCCCACAGTCGCCGAACGCGGCCGGTACCTGGCCGAAGTAGTGGGGGCGCCCCCCCTTGCCCGACCGCCAGAGCACCTTGAGCGTTTGCTCGGCCGCCGGCATCCGGCGGGCGTTGCCGGTGCTGCCGCACATGGCGCTCCTCGCCAGTTGGGCGAATTCGGCGAAAGTGGAGAACGCCAAAAACTGGCGGTTGTCGGTCGCGGACGGCACGTAGCTGACGTGGCAGGTCCGGCAGCCGACGGCGTATGTCTTGCTGTATAGCTGCCGCTCGTTCGGGCCGCCCTGCCACCCGCCTGGCACGAATCCGCCGTTGAAGGTCCCGTTGAACATGTCGCCGCCGTACCACCCCGCGATCAGCTCGCGAGCATTGGGCGAGAAGCGGTTGGAGGAGAACGAACGGACCATCCGGTTCTGGCTGCGGAACGCGGCCTGCTGCTTCGCGAGCGACAGAGAATTCGTCTGGTCCGTGCTGAAGAATTTGAACGCGTCGAGGTCGAACGGCAGGAACATCGCGTTGCTCACTCGGTGCGCGACACCGTGGGCCGTGTACCTCGAGTTGACGCCGTGGCATTGGAGGCAGTTGCCGGGGATCGAAGTGTTGTAGCCTTTGTTATCGAGCGGAGCCTCGAGGCCCAAGGTCGTGCTCTCCGGGCCGCCGGTGCCCGGGTTCTGCAGGTACACCACGAAGAACACCCGGTTCGGCGCGTCCCGGGCTATGAGCTCGCGTTCGACCATGGCGACGGTCGCGAACGGGCGGTTGTTCAGCAGCGCGGTCTTCGCCTTGGCCATGTCGCCGAAGGCCAGCTTCCCGTCCGCGCGTTTACCGACGAAATTCCGCACGTAGCAGGCCAACTCCTCCGTGCATCCCCGGTTGATGCAGTGCATCTCGCGGCCGAGGCCCAGGTCGCCGTTGTTGAAGTACTTGGTCACGCGTGCGGGCTCGTTGACGATGGTGCTGCACTCAAACGGGCGGAAGTAATGATCGATAAATTTTTTCAGGGTCGGTATCTTCTGCCGGATCGATAGGCCCGTGCCGTCCTTGTTGGTCTTGATCTGGTCGTAGTACGCGTTGGTCGCCGCCCGCTGCTGCGCGAGCTGGCCTGGCGGGAACGACAGCACCTCGTTGTTCACGCTCAGGTAGTTGGGGGTGGCGGTGTTGAGCGGGTCTGTGATACTCTGCTCGGTCTGCCCCGGGGGTTTGGTCGGATCGGGGCTCGTGTCGCTGAACACGAGCGTAGTCGCGTTGGCCGGGGTGATGCCGTCGAAGTCCTGCACGGGCAGGACCGCCCACTGGTTCGGGTCCGCGTCCATGGCGGCCACGACGCGGACGCGGCCCAGCCCGCCGGTTTTCCAGGCGCCGGGCAGCGACGCGAACGGGGCCACGTCCGCGGAGAAGTCGAACACCTCGGGCCCCCCGCCGGTGGCGTCGAAGGTGGCGACGTTGTACTGCCAGTTTGCCTCGTTGGTCGGGTCAGCATCGGCCGATTTCAGGGCGTCGACCGCGATGAACCACTGGTCCGGGTGGGCGTTGAGCGAGCCCGCGAAGGTGAACGCGAAGATCGAGCACGTGCCGCCAGAGCAGGGCGTGGGGTCTGCGGGATTGTAGTCACCCAGCTTCGGGGAGGTGACGATGCCCCGGATCTCGCCCGGCGTCGTTGCCACGGCCGAAGCCACCGCGGTAGCCGTGGCCTTGGGCTGCGTCGGACTTGGACCTGACAGCGCCGTCGCCGGCAGGAGCGTCTCGGCTGGTGCGCCGGGCGTGGGACGCGGACCTGACACCGCCGTCGCCGGCAGGAGCGTCTCGGCTGGCGCGCCGGGCGTGGGATGCGGACCTGACAGCGCCGTCGCCGGCCGGAGCGGCTCGGCTGGTGCACCGGGCGTGGGACGCGGACCTGACACCGCCGTCGCCGGCCGGAGCGTCTCGACTGGCGCACCGGCGAGGACAATCGTCCCCCCGATAGCGAGAGCCGCGGCCCCGGCGAGGGCGACGGCGATCGCAGGCACGACAGCCACGACGCAAATCTTGTGAGGATGCATATTCGTCCCCTCCCGTGGGGCACTTCAATCCATCCCACAATACAAGTTAGCAGCGCGGTGTCAACGGCGCGGCCAGGGACTTGCCGTATGTTTCGCAACCACACTGTTATTTACGTCACAAATTCCCAAGCATAATATCAAAAAATGGCGGGTCGGTCTTGCTGGTGACCTGCTCCCCTGAGGATCCGAGAGCCCGGCGAGAGGGCGCTTTATCCTGGCTGGCGCCTGCACCCGCTGGTGGGCGATCTGGCCGGATTCTGGAGCGTCACAGCGACCGGCACCCGGCGGATCATCTTCCGCTTTGAGGAGGGAGGGGCGTTCGATCTCATCGACTATCACTGGGCGGGCGGCGGGCGGCGTCGGGCCGATGAAGGACTTGCCGCATCCGGGCGAGATCGTCCGCGAGGAGGTGATCCGGCCGCTCGGGCTCAGCGTGACCGCGGCGGCGGCGGCGCTGGGGGTGACCCGGCAGGCGCTGTCGGCGTTCTTGAACGAGCGGAGCGACCTGTCGCCGGAGATGGCGCTCCGGATCGAGGTCGCGTTCGGGCCGAAGGCGGAGGTCATGATGGGCGTCCAGATGGATCACCAGATGTCGCGCGCCCGGGCGCGCCTGCCGGAGATCGAAGCGAGCGTCAGGCGGGTCAAGCTGGGGAGCTGAGCGCCGGCGGCTTTGCCGGCGGGGCTCCCGCACTTGACCGCCATCGCGCCGGTCGTATGGTTCAGCCGAATGACCAAGGTTGCGCCGATGACCCGATCCGTGAACGTCGCCGAAGCCAAGGCGCGGCTGTCCGCGCTGATCGATCGGGCCGCCGCCGGTGAGGAGATCATCCTGAGTACGGCCGGCCGCCCGGTCGCGAGGCTGATGCCGCTCGAGGAGCAGATGCCCCGGCATGCCGGTCTCCTGAAGCAGTGGCAGATTCCGGACGATCTGTTTCTCGAGCCGATGGCCGAGGAGGATCTGCGGGCGGCGGAGGGGGCTGATACCGACGAGTTCGGCATCAGCCTGCCACGGCCGAAGTGAGGCTGCTGCTCGATACGCATGCTCTGATCTGGTGGCTGATCGACAGCCCAAGGCTGTCGCAAGGGGCGCACGCCGCGATCGCCGATCCGCGCAGCGCGGTGTTCGCAAGCGCGCCAGCGGCTATGAGACTGCCAACCAGCGGCGGTCGCTGCCGAGGCGTCAGTTCAGGTCACGATGAGCCACCCCGAGCTGCACCATCGGGCCGCGGGAACTCCGGCGTCGTGGCCTGGGTCAGAGCCTCGGCGGTCCGGAGGCTCACGCGACCGCTGACCGGGGCGAGATCGCCTTGTTGACCGCGGGCATGACCTTCTCGGCCATCAGCTCGAGCGAGCGGCGGGCGAGCTTTACATCCTGCCAGTCGTGGCCGGCGTAGAGCAGCGTGCCGAAGTCGCCGATCTCGTCGCGGAAGGCGAGGATCTGGTCGGTGACCGCATCCGGGGTGCCGTGGATCACCAGCTGGTCGACGATGGTTTCCACGGTCAGCGAGGAATCGGGCTGGGCCGGGTCGAGCTTGAACGGGTGGGCGCGGCCGCCGCGGCTGAGCTTGGTGAACAGCGAGTGGTAGTAAAAAAAATACGGGCCGGCGGGGTCGGTCGCGTAGCGCCGCGCGGTGGCGGCATCGTCGGCGACGAAGATGCTTTTGGCGACCCGCCAGTTCGCGGGATCGGGCGTGCGGCCGGCCTGCTCGCAGCCCTGGACGTAGTTCGGCCAGTGGGTTTTTACCCATTTGGGCTGGAGAAAGTTGGCCGAGATCGGGTCCCAGCCGCGCAGCGCGGCGGCGGCCACGCCCTTGGAGTAGGGGGCGACCGCGGTCACCAGGATCGGCGGGTGCGGCTGCTGGTAGGGCTTGGTGATCCGGCCCTGGCCGAGCTCCGGGATTTCGGTGCGCCCGGTCGAGATCGTCCAGAAGCGGCCGGCCAGCTCGTAGGGCGGCTCGCCCCGCCAGATCGCGAGGATCTGGTCGATCGCCTCGACGAACATCGCGGTCCGGTCCTTGTCCAGGTTGCCGAACACCTCGGCGTCCGAGAGCAGCCCGCCCGGGCTGATGCCGAACAGAAAGCGGCCACGCGCCATGTGGTCGACCATCGCGACCTCGGCCGCGACCATCGCCGGGTGGTGGTTGGGCAAATTGACCGTGCCGGTGCCGAGCTTGATCTGGCGGGTCTCGCGCAGCAGCCAGGCAATGAAGATCAGCGCGGAGGTGATGTTCTCGGCGGCATCCGTGATGTGCTCGCCGATGTAGCCCTCGGTGAGGCCAAGCTCGTCGGCGAGCAGGACCAGCGCCCGGTCCTCCTCCAGCGTGTCCGCGAGCCGGCGGCCCGGCGGGTGGATCGGCATCGTGAAAAAGCCCAGCTGCATTGTTCCCACTTGGCTCAGAGGAGAAGGTCCGAAAAATCGGACGGGGAAGGCTCGCCGACCAGGTCGTCGGGCAGCGCTGCGGCAAGGCAGTACTGGCCGCAGCTGAACACCAAAGGGTCGCCCGCGCGCCAGCGGAAGCGCTCGATCCGGCCGATGAACAGCACGTGGTCGCCGCCCGCGACCGTGCGCTCGAGCCGGCATTCGAACAGCGCCAGGCAATCGGCCAGGACCGGGCAGCCGCCCAGGCCCTGCTGCCAGGGCTGGTCCTGGAACTTGTCGGCCTGCGGGCTCGCGAAGTGGTTGGAGACGTGGCGCTGGTGGGCGGCCAGCACGTTGACCGCGAAGTGCGGGCTCTGCTCGAAGCTTTGGCGCGACATGGCCTTGTGGTTCAGGCTCCAGAGCACGAGCGGCGGCTCGAGCGAGAGCGCTGCGAACGAGTTCGCGGTCAGGCCCTCGCGCTTGCCCTCGGGCGTCAGCGTCGTGATCACGGTGATCCCGGTCGCAAAACGGCCGAGCGCGTGGCGCAGCTCGCGCGGATCGAAGCTCGCCTGGGCCGGCTCGCTCATGCCGCACCCGCCGTCGCCGCCGATCGCGTCATCTCGCCTCGCCTTGACCGCCTGGCCCGGGCCGTGCGGGCCAGCATAGAGGCGGATCGCCGATCTTGAAACCGCGTTGCCGGGCCGGCCACGGCGCGCTAGCGTCAGGACAGCAGCGCGGCGGTTCCCTTCGTGGCGGAAAAGGGAGGGCGAAATGCAGTTCAGCGAAGCGAGCGTGACGGAGGCGGTGATCGAGCGGCTCGCCGGGTCCGAGGACCCGCGCTTCAAGTCGGTCATGAGCGCTTTGGTCTCGCATCTGCACGCGTTCGTGCGCGAGGTCGAGCCGAGCGAAGCCGAGTGGCTGGCCGCGATCCGGTTCCTCACCACGGTCGGCCAGGCCTGCACCGACCGGCGCCAGGAGTTCATCCTGCTCTCGGACACGCTCGGGGTCTCGATCCTGGTCGATGCGATCAACCACCGGCAGCCGAGCGGCGCGGTCAAATCGACCGTGCTCGGGCCCTACTACCAGGAGGGCGCGCCGGAACTGCCGCTCGGCGCCGACATCGCCAACGGCGTCCGCGGCGAGCCGACCTTCTATTCCGGGCGCATCCTGACGCTGGACGGCCGGCCGATCGCGGGCGGCCTGCTGGACGTCTGGTCGGGCGATGGCGAGGGCACCTACGACATGCAGATCCCGGGCCAGACCAGCATGCTCTGCCGGGGCAAGTTCCGGACCGATCGGGACGGGCGCTACTGGTTCCGCTCGATCCGGCCGACCTACTACCCGGTGCCGACCGACGGCCCGGTCGGCCAGATGCTCGAGCGGATGGGGCGGCACCCGTACCGGCCGGGCCACATCCACATGATCGTCTCGGCGCCGGGCTACCAGGCGGTTGCGACCCATCTGTTCGTCGCCGGCGCGCCCTATCTGGAATTGGATGCGGTGTTCGCGGTAAAGGACTCGCTGATCGTCGACTTCGAGCGCCACGCGCCGGGGACCGCGCCAACCGGCGAGCGCATGGAGGTCCCCTTCTATACCGCCGAGTACGATTTCCGGCTGGCGCCGGCCAGCCGACAGCCGGCGCGGCCGTGAGTGCTGCCCGCCTGCTGCCGACCACCGTGGTCGGCAGCTACCCGCAGCCCGAGTGGCTGATCGACCGCGCGCGGCTCGCGACGATGGTGCCGCGGGTGCGCGCGCCGGAGCTCTGGCGGGTGGGCGAGGCCTGGCTCGAGCAGGCGCAGGACGATGCCACCCGGCTCGCAATCGGCGACCTCGAGCGGGCCGGCATCGACATCATCACCGACGGCGAGATCCGGCGGGAGAGCTATTCGAACCATTTCGCGACCGCGCTCGAGGGCATCGACCTCGCCAACCCGGCGACCATCACCGGGCGCGCGGGCAAGCCCGTGAGCGTGCCGCGGATCGTCGGCAGGGTCCGCCGGACGCGCGCGGTCGAGGCGCGCTCGACGGCCTTCCTCCGGCAGCACACCGGGCGGGCGATCAAGGTCACGCTGCCGGGGCCGTTCACGATGTCGCGCCAGGCGCAGAACGAGTTCTATGCCGACGAGGAGGAGCTCGCGATGGACCTCGCCGCGGCGGTCAATGCCGAGGCCAAGGAGGTCAAAGCGGCCGGCGCCGATGTCGTCCAGCTCGACGAGCCCTGGCTCGAGACCGCGCCCGAGGTCGCGGCCCGCTACGCGCTCAAGGCGATCGACCGGGCGCTGGCGGATGTGCCGGGCACGACCGCGGTCCACCTCTGCTTCGGCTACGCGCAGCTGGTCAAGGACAAGAGCCGGGGGCGCTACGCCTTCCTCGAGCCGCTGGCCGACAGCGCGGCCGGCCAGATCTCGATCGAGGCCGCCCAGCCGAAGCTCGACCTCGGCGTGCTGCGGACGATCGCCCGCCAGACCATCATCCTGGGCGTCCTCGACCTGGGCCACCCGGCGATCGAGACCGCCGAGCAGGTCGCGGCCCGCATCCGCGCCGGGCTCGAGCACGTGCCGGCCGAGCGGCTGATCGCAGCACCCGACTGCGGCATGAAGTACCTGCCGCGCGCGACCGCCTTCGGCAAGCTGCAGGCGCTGGCCGAGGGGGCCGCGATCGTGCGCGCCGAGCTCGCGTGAGCTTTTTCTTCGGGGCGGGTGCAGGCGGCTGCACTACGCCAAAGCCTGGGCCCCCGGCCGCGTCACGCTCAAGGGCGGAGCGCGGCCGGGGAGCGGTCGACGGCTAGCTGCAGCCTTTCGGTTGCACCATCGGGTCCCAGCCCGGCGCGCTCGGCCGCGGCTCGGGGCTGGTGCCCGGCTGCGGCTTGACCGCTTCGCGCGGCGGCAACGCCTGCTGCCGGCAGAGGCTCTCGTAGTTGAGCTCGCTGCCGCCGACGATGATGATGTAGTTAGTGCTTGTCCCGCCGCGCCGCTCGAGCAGCGCCACATAGACGGGGGCGAACACGTTCTGCGCGCGCCGCTTGGGCAGCGAGACGTAGCCCAGGCTGAACATCCCGACCTCGAAGTCCTCGTCGGTGAACTCGCCGCCGGGCAAGCGGCCGTTCAGGTCGCCGAGAACCGCGCGGGCGGCCTGCTCCGGGTCGATCACCTTGACCCGGTCGAAGGGCTCCGGGGCGACCTCGCGCCAGTCGATCCCGACGGCGCCGATCCGGTCCTCGCCGGCAATCTCGACGAATGCCGAGGCGCGGCCCCACACCGGAAGGTCGTGGAGGTAGCGGCGGAACGCGCCGACCGCACGACAGACGACCTCAGAGCCGCGCACGCCTTCGCCATTGATGCCGGCGGCCTTGATCTGCCAGAGCCGCTCGAACAGGAGCTGCTCGCCGGCGCCGATGACGCGATCGAGCTTCAGGCGCTTGGCCGCCTCGACCGCCGATCGGGTCATCGCCTCCCGGTCGGCGTGCTCGCCGATCAGCTGCTCCATCGGGGCAAGCCCGGCGTTGACGGCGACCGCGCCGGACGCGTGGAACACGCTCGCGCGCACGCCTTCGGCCAGCAGGATGTCGCTCCGCTGGTCCTTGCGCGTGATCTGGGACTTCTGGTCGCCTGCGTCGCCGACGAGGCTGCCGGCGAGCCGGACGGCGTTGGCCTCCATCTCGTCGAGCGATCGCTGCTCGATCCGGAAGACCGGGACGACGTCTCGGTGGTGGCAGGTCTTGTCGACCAGCTTCTTGAGGAGCGCGCTCATCGTTCAACCCTCCGCCCAGCGCCAGCTGAGCCAGTATTTGTCGGTCGGAAAAATATCGGCGACCGTGTCGCCATGGCCCCACAGGTGGTCGCGGTTCAAGGTGGTCTGCGGCCAGTCGAAGTTGCCGCCGTTCCAGGTCGACTGCCGCTCGGCGGCGATGACGATCGGATGGTTGTCCACCCACCAGTCGGACACGCCATCGATCCAAGAGCTCACGACCGTGTCGCCGCTGGTCAGGTTGTCGCCCACGTCCTCGCCGACCTCGTCGGTGGTGGTGCCGTCCCACATGCTGTCCCAGGCGCCGCAGAACTGATGCAGCCGCTGGAAGATGTTCCACCAGCCCAAGGGATTGTTGCGATCGATCGTGCTGCAGCCATAGACCAGCAGCCACTCGATGTTGTTGTTGCCCAGCTGCCAAGTGCTGGAGTTGCCGATCCACTGGTTGATATTGATGTCATAGAACAGAAGCGTATTGCCGGAATCGTTGTTGCCGTGGGTGAAAATGAAGAAGAGGTCGACATCATCGGCCCACGCGTCATCTGCGCCGCTCATGGCGCTGCTGCGCAGATCGATCTCCCAACAGTCACGATTGGCCCAGTAGAAGCGGCGGGTGTGCCCGGCCGCGCGCAGCTCATTATCGAGGCCATTGCAGACGTTGAAGACGTAGGTGAGGTCCTCCGCCTTCGTGACGGCCCCGCTCGCTCGCGCATTCGCGAAGTACCGAATACCTTCAATGCCAAAACTAGCCATCAGATGCTTCCTTCATGAATTGCACGGCCGGCGGCGGCCAAAATGGTTCGCGGCGCCGACGCCAGCGCTGCACTCTGGAACCTCAAGACAGCGCCGGCAGTGATCCAGCTCACAAGGCGGCGCATTGCATCACGCGCCCAAGCCGAATGGATCGCAGCAGCCGGACCGTCATGACAACGCGACAAACCTTGCCGCGCGGGAGGCGATCGACACGAGCACCGATGACACGGAGAGATAGGGTTGACGCCGTTCGGCCGACCGCGTCCGATCAGGCTCGATCGTGACCATCGACGCCGCCCTGGCGGTGAGCGGGCAGGAGGCAACCGCGATGGCGAGGCGCTACAGCCGGCAGGATGTGCTCGAGACCGCCGAGCGGCTGAAGAACTGGGGCCGGTGGGGGTCCGATGACCAGCTGGGCGCGCTCAACTTCATCGCGCCCGAGGACGTCGTCAACGCGGCCCGACTGGTCCGGCGCGGCCGGGTGTTTCCGCTGGGCCTGGCGCTCGACCAGGACGGGCCGCAGGCGGGCCTCTGGGGCGGGCGCTGGAACCCGATCCACACGATGCTCGCGACCGGCACCGATGCGGTCGCCGGCAAGCACGACGAGGTCCCGGGCCTGCGCTACTGCGACGACGCGCTGCATCTGCCGACCCAGTGCGCGACCCAGTGGGATGCGCTCTGCCACATCTTCATCGGCGAGCAGATGTGGAACGGCTACGACATCCGCCTGGTCGACTGCCGGGGCGCGCACAGATGCGGCATCGAGCACGCGATCGGCAAGATGGTCGGGCGCGGCGTGCTGCTCGACGTCGCCCGGCAGAAGGGCGTCGATTGTCTCGAGGACGGCTATCCGGTCACGATCGAGGACCTCGAGGCGACCGCGGCGGCCGCGGCAGTCGAGGTCCGGCGCGGCGATTTCCTGATCATTCGCACCGGCCAGATGGAGGCGCGGCTGGCGCGCGGCGACTGGGGCGGCTACGCCGGCGGCGACGCGCCGGGTCTGGCCTTCGAGACCTGCGAATGGATGCACGGCAAGGAAATCGCCGCGATCTGCAGCGACACCTGGGGCATCGAGGTCCGCCCGAACGAGACCGAGGGCATCAGCCAGCCGCTGCACTGGGTCACGATCCCGGCGATGGGCGTGGTCCACGGCGAGATGTTTTTCCTGGCCGATCTGGCCGCCGACTGCGCCGCGGACCAAACCTACGAGTTCCTGTTCACCGCACCGCCGCTCAACATCACCCGCGGCACCGGCTCGCCGATCAACCCGCTCGCGATCAAGTGAGGCGCTCGAGCGGGCCCCGGCGCGGCGCCCGGCTCAGGTGCGGTTGATCGAGACCCCGCCGTCGACCAGCAGTGCGCTGCCGGTCGTGAAGCTCGACGCGTCGGATGCCAGGTAGAGCACCGAGCGCGCGATCTCTTCCGGCGCCGCCTGGCGCTTGAGCGCGTGCAGGCCTTGGACGAACGTGCGCATCTCGGGCGTGTTGGCGACCGCACGGCCCATCGGCGTGTCCGTGCCGCCCGGCAGGATCGCATTCGCCCGGATGCCGCGGGCGCCGAACTCGGCGGCGATCACCTGGACGAGGCCGATCAGCCCGGCCTTGCTGGAGGCATAGGCGGCCATGCCAGGGAAGCCCACCGTGTAGCCGACGAAGGTGCCGGTGAAGATCAACGAGCCGCCGCCGCGTGCGAGCATCGCCGGCACTTGGTACCTGGCGCCGAGGAAGGCGCTGGTGAGGTTGATCTCGAGGGTTTCGCGCCAGTCGGCGAGCGAGACCTCAGTGACCGGCGCCAGCGTGCCGGTCGAGCCCGCGTTGTTGAACGCGACGTCGAGCCCGCCGAAGCGCTCGACCGCGGTCTCGACCAGGGCTTGGGCGAGAGCCTCGTCGCGGACGTCGCCGGCGACGCGACCGCAGCGCCGCCGGCCGCCTCGATCTCTGCGACCAGTGCCTCCAGCTCGGCCCGCCGCCTGGCGCTGACCACGACCTTCGCGCCCTGCTCGGCGAACAGGCGCGCCGTGGCGTGGCCGATCCCGGAGCTCGCCCCTGTCACGATCGCGACCTTGTCAGTCAGTGCCGTCATGTCTCGCTCCTCGTGCTGCTGCCGCCCGCGGCGGTCAGGAGCTGAGGAGGATGCCGGGCCGATCGGGGCGGCGCATTCCGATTCTTGCTCGAGAGCAGGGGGGCCGATTCTTGCTCGAGCAGAGTGGCGCGCTCAGCCGCGCGGCCCGCGGCAGGTCCCGCCAGACCGGCTGGCCCGCGCTTTCCCGAGCCTGATCGACGAATGGGCCTGAAGCAGCCCCGGCTCAGCTGTGGCCGAGCTCGCTGCGGACGATCCGGGCGCCATCGGCCAGCGCCTTCAGCTTCATCCGCGCCACGATCCGGGACAGCGGCTTCATGCCGCAATCGGTGGTCAGATAGACCCGCTCGGGCGGCACGACCTCGATCACCTTGCGGATCCGCGCCGCGACCTCCTCGGGCGTCTCGATCATGCTGGTGCGCACGTCGATCACGCCGATCGCGACCTCCTTGTCCTTGGGCAGGTCCTTGAGCGCCGCGATGTCGATCATGTCGCGGTTGGCGAAGTCGAGCACGAACTGGTCGATCGGCAGGTCGTAGAAATACGGCAGGACCGCCTCGTAGCCGGCCGGGAACATGCCCGCGAGCCGGTTGCCCCAGGCGTTGCCGTAGCAGAAGTGCCAGGCGATCTTGGCGTCCACCCCTTCGATGCATTGGCGCACGACGTCGCCGATCCATCGGTAGTCTTGGCTGTCCTTGGTGAACAGCGGCAGCCAGGCGCCGAGGTCCTCGAACTGGAGGAAGTTCGCGCCGGCGGCGACGAGCGCCCTCATCTCGGCGTTGAAGATCGGCGCCAGCGCGTAGGACAGCTCGCGCGGGTCCTTGTAGTGGCTGGAAGTAGACGTGCCAGGCGAGGTTGACCGGCCCGGCGCCGACCGAGACCTTGATTGGCCTCGTCGCGTAGCGCGTGGCGAGCTTGTAGAGGTCGACCAGCCGGAGCGCCGCGTGCCCTCGATCGGGCCGCTGTTGACGACGCCGCCCCAGTCCGAGAGCAGCATGATCTCCTTGGTCATGGTCGCGGCGTCGACCGCCGCCGGATGCTCCTCCTTGGCCGGGTCGAAGCCCGCGATGCGCTCGTACATGTACCAGCAGAACGAGCCGATCGAGCCGACGTAGTCGTCGAAGTACATCTGGCCGTCGCAGACGATGTCGAGGCCGGCCTCCTCCTGGTCCTGGATGATCACCCGGGTGGCGTCGGCATAGGCCTCCTCGTGGGCGACGTGCTTGAACGCGACGCGGGCATCGCGGCCGAGCAGCTGATAGGTGAACCAGTCCGGCCGCGGGTAGGAGCCGACCATCGTGGTCGGCAGAATCGTGTCGACGATCTTGCGCATGCCTGTTGCCTCCGCGCGTTTCTTGGCTGTCCGGCGCTCCGGGCGGGAAGACTAGCACCGGCCGGCGCCGAGCGCGACCGGCTCTGGCGCGCGGTCGCGGCGCCGGTCGCGCCGTCGCCGTTCTGTCACGCTGGCTGGCTAGATGCGCCGATCTGCGAATTGTCCGCGACGCCGGCTGCGCGCGCCACGACCCTGCCGGCCCGCCGGTTGGTGCCCGGTGCCGAGCGGCCGCAGG
>CAWJAY010000044.1:0-7866 GCA_963840925.1 uncultured Alphaproteobacteria bacterium | reverse complement strand
GGTGTCCTCGACCGCGAAATAGTCGCGGGTCAGGATGGTCGGATCAGCCTCCGGCGCCCGCCACCATTCGGGCGCCAGGCGCTCGGGCCCGCGCACCCGCGCCACCCGGTGCAACGCCTGGCGCCAGCGGAACAGCACCGGCGGCTGGTCGGGCACGGGCGCCACGGTCTCGATCGGTTCGGGCCGGGCGAGCAGGCGCAAAGGCCGCGTCGGCGCCGGTCCGTGCAGCCGGCGTTCCGGGAACGGCTCGGGCCTGGTCGGACCCAGCGCCGGCACCCGGCGCTGAGCGCGCTCGGGCAGGTGGCTCGCCTGCGGCACCAGCTGGGTGACCGACCCGTTGCCCAGCCGATTGCTCAGGCGATCGACCAAGGGCGCCAGATCGCGCGTCTGGTCGAGGTCGCCCGCACCCATGCCGCGCCAGGCGAGCGGCTCGGGCAGCATGGGCTCGACCACGTCGGCGACAAGGATCGCCCGCTCGATGCCGAAGCCGGGGTCGAGCTGCTCGAGCCGCTCGGCGAACAGGCGGGCGAGCTGGCGGCGGTCGCGGCAAGGCCGGCTGGTCCCGATCGCGATGCAGGCGGTGCTGTTGTCGACCCGGTAGACGGCGAACGTCAACCGGCGGGCGCCCTGCCCGGCGAGCTCGAGGCCGGTGCAAAGCTCGGCCAGCAGCCGCTCGGCGACCGGGCCCAGCGCCTGGGTCTCGAGCAGCGGCTCGGCGAAGGCCAGCTCGGCCCGATGGGCCGGCCGGGGCCGGCGCGGCGAGATCGGCTCGGCGGCCTGGCCACAGGCCTGCTCGAGGCGGGTCAGGAGCTCGGCGCCAAAGCGCGCGGTCAGCGCCGCCCGCGGCAGCGGCTGGAGCTGCTCGATCCGGGCCAGGCCCAAGCGCTCGAGCATCGCGCCAAGCTCGGGTTCGAGGCGGAGCGCCGCGACCGGCAACGGACCGAGGGCCGAGCGGGCCTCGCCGGCCGGCACGATCTCGCGCCCGGGGTCGGCATGGCGGGCCGCGGCCCAGGCGGCCCCGGGCGTGTCGGCGATCCCGGCCGCCGCCGTCAGGCCCTGACGGTGGAGCCGGGCGAGCAGGTCGGCGCGCAGCTCGGACTCGCCGCCGAACAGATGGGCGCAGCCGGTGAGATCCAGCCAGAGCGCCCCGCCGGCGTCATGGGCATGGCTGCGATCGAGCGCGACCAGCGGCGTGTAGCGCTCGCACCAGGCGGCCAGATCCTCGAGCAGCCGGGCATCGGCCGCGGGCTCGGCTGGTCGGACCTGGAGCTGCGGCACCATCGCCCGGGCATCGGCCAGCATCAGGCCGGGGGCGAGCCCGGCGTCGCGGGCGCGGGCACAGACCGTCCCCAGCCGGAGCGCGCCGTTGTCGTTCACGAAGGTGGCGAGCGGCAGGTCGGCGGCGCGACGCGCTGGTTTCCCCGCTACGCCTGCGCAGCCGGTCGGTCGCCAGTGTCGGCAGCCAGAGGGAGAGGATCCGCGCTCTCATGCCAGCCTCCCGCGCGCCATTCGATCTGCCAGATGCCGGTCTGGCCGCCGCGGCAGCGGACCAGCTCGACCCGCCAGCGGGGTGGACCGAGCGCCTGCCCGGGGGCGTGGCTGCCGAGTGCTGCGATCCGCCAGCGCGTCCGGGCGACGCTCAGGCCGGCCCCGGCGGCCGGCCGCAGCAGCAAAGCACTGACGCCCTTGGCCTCGGCGGCGAGCTGCAGCCGGCGGCTCTGGGTCAGGCTCAGGCGATCGATCTCGGCGAGCGCGGCGACCAGGCCTGGGCTGCGCAACGCCTCCTCGAGCGCCCAAAGGCGGGCATTCCGCCCGCGCGCCCGGACCACGAGCAGCCGTTCCGGCGCCAGGCCAAGCTCGGCCAGCCCCGGCCCGAACAGCTCGTCGCGGGCGCCGATCCAGACCGCATGGCCGCCCGCCGCCAGCAACCGGCCGAGCAGCGCCACGGTGAAGCCCAGCGCCGCGCCGTGACGGTGCTCGTCCAAGAGCTCGTGCAGGCCACCGCGGAGCCAGCCGCCCCCCGGCAGGACGCGATCGATTCCGGCCAGCCCGAGCGGCCGCACCGCCGCGGTGGGTGCGGCCAAAGGGTCGAGCCGGGCGAGCTCCGCGCGCAGCCGCTCGAGGCGGCGGCGTTGGTCCGCGCGGGGCGGCTTGGGGTTGACAGCAGCGGGCGGCGGGCGCACGGTCGAGCATCGCAAGTTCGCGGTTCGGTCCCTATTAGTTCTTGTTTTGTTCTAGGATTGAGATCGCCCTCTGTCAAGGCGGCACGGTTGTGGACTAGCATGGCCGCCACCGGGAACCGGATCCCGTCGCCTGCCACCAGCCCTGCCAAGAGCCGCCCATGCAGACCTTCGACGTCCTCGTGATCGGTGCTGGCATCGCCGGCGCTTCGGCGGCCTACGAGCTCGCCCCCTACGCCCGGGTCCTGCTGCTCGAGCGCGAGCTCCAGCCCGGCTACCACAGCACCGGGCGCTCGGCCGCGGTGTTCGCGCCGGCCTACGGCAACCGGGTGATCCGCGCGCTGACCCAGGCGAGCCACCGCTTCTACCAGGACCGGATGGGCGGGCTCGCCGAGCATGCCGTGCTGGCGCCGCGCGGCGCGCTGGTGATCGGCCGCGCCGATCAGCTGCCGGCGCTCGATCGGCTGCTCGCCGAGATCAGTCCCCAGGTCCCGGGCCTCGAGCGCCTCGAGCGCGCGGCGCTGCTCGCCCGCGTGCCGGCGCTGCGCCCGGACTACGTCGCCGGCGCGGTCTTCGACCCCAGCGCCATGGACCTGGACGTGGCCGCCATCCATCAGGCCTATCTCAAGGGATTTCGCGCTCGCGGCGGCCAGCTGATCACCGATGCCGAGGTCGTCCGGATCGCGGGCGAGGTCGCCCCCTGGACGGTCGAGACCCGGGCCGGAGCGTTCGAGGCGGCGGTGCTGGTCGATGCCGCCGGCGGCTGGGCGGATCAGCTCGCAGCGCTCGCCGGGGTCGCGCCGATCGGCCTCGTGGCCAAGCGCCGGACCGCTTTCCTGTTCGAGCCCTCGGCGCCGGTCGAGCGCGCTTGGCCGGCCGTGATCGACGCCGATGAGCAGTTCTATTTCAAGCCGGAATCCGGGCTGCTGCTGGGCTCGCCCGCGGACGCGACGCCGATCCCGCCGTGCGACGTGCAGCCCGAGGAGCTCGACGTGGCGCTCGCGGTCGACCGGATCGAGCGCGCCGCCCGCTTTCGGGTGCTGCGCGTGCCGCGCCGCTGGGCCGGGCTGAGAACCTTCGCCCCCGACCAGACCCCGGTGGTCGGCATGGAGGAGGCGGTGCCCGGGTTCTTCTGGCTCGCCGGCCAGGGCGGCTATGGCATCCAGACCGCGCCGGCGCTGGCGCGCGCGGCGGCGAGCCTGCTGGTCGACGGCGTCCTGCCGGACGACCTGCTCGGCCTGGGCCTGATCGCCGAGGACCTGCTGCCGCTCCGCTTCCGGCTGCGCTCGCCGGCGGCCACAAAATCGACCGGAGTGTGAACCAGTCCATAAGGCCTCCTGGCATCGGTTGTGGAATAATGTATTTTATCAATCCAGAACCAGGGGGATAAACGTCGTGCCGCGCTTGCGAGTCTTGATCGGTCTGATCGTGCTGAGCCTCGCGCTCGGCAACGCGGGCGGCGCCGCAGCGGCCAGCCGGGTGGCGCTGGTGATCGGCAACTCGGCCTATCGGCACGCCGAGGAGCTGCCCAATCCGCGCAACGACGCGACCGCGGTCGCTGACGTGCTGCGCCGGGCGGACTTCGAGGTCGATCTGAAGACCGATCTCGACCAGCTCGGGCTGCAGCACGCGCTGCGTGACTTCGGTCTGACGGCGGAATCCGCCGACATCGCGCTCGTGTTCTACGCCGGCCACGGCGTCCAGGTCGCCGGCGAGAACTACCTGCTGCCGATCGATGCGACCCTCGAGCGCGAGCGCGACCTGCTTTACGAGGCGCTGCCGCTCAACCTGGTCATGGGCGAGGTGGCGCAGGCGCAAAAGCTTGGCCTGGTGATTCTCGATGCCTGCCGCAACAACCCGCTCGCCGAGCAGCTCCGTCGGGTGCTCGGCCCGATCCGGTCCCGCCTGGTCGGCGCCGGTCTCGCGCGCATGGACAATCTGCCGAGCGACACGATGGTCGCCTTTGCGACCCGTCCGGGCGAGGTCGCGGTCGATGGCAGCGGTCCGCACAGTCCCTATACCACCGCCCTGCTCAGGCACATCGAGGAGCCCGGCGTCGAGCTCAACCTGCTGTTCCGCAAAGTGCGCGACACGGTGCTGGAAGAGACCGCCTATCGGCAGGAGCCGCGCACCTACGACGCGCTCGGCGCGGACCCGTTCTATTTCATTCAGCCCAAGCCCAATCAGCGGCCGCAACTGCCCCGGCTGGCGCCGCTGCAGGTGCTCGACGACGCCGGGCCGACCCCGCTCGGCGTCGGCCCGCCGATGGACCCCGACGGCGACCCGTTGACGATCGAGGTCAGCGGCTTGCCGATCAAGGGCGCGGTCAAGGTTGGCGACCGGGATGTCGCAATCGGCGACGTCTTGAACGTCCAGCAACTGACCGGCACCACCTACGTCCCCGTCCGCGGAGCGGTCGGCGAGGCCGGCTCGTTCTCATTCCTGCTCCGGGACAACCACGGCGCCATCACGATCGGGCGCTTGCCGGTCACGGTCGAGCGGGCCAATCAGCCGCCGGTGAGCGAGGCCACGACTGTCCTGACCCTGCCGGCGATCCCGCTCAACATCACGCCACCGGTCGACCCGGAAGGCGACCCGCTGACGATCACGGTCGCCGAGGTACCCGAGCGCGGCGCGATCAAGGACGGCGAACGGCCGGTCGCGGTCGCCGACCAGCTCACGCCCGAGGCGCTCGCGCGGCTGGTGCTCGAGCCCGGGGCCGACGGCGCGTTCGGCAGCTTTGCCTACACGGCCACCGATCCGCAGGGCGCGAGCGTCACCTCGACGCTCCAGATCAACCTGCCGGAGCTGGCGGAGGTCGAGACCGCCCCGATCACGCCTGAGCCCGCCCCGACTCCGCCGAGCCCGCCCCAGCTGACCTCGCCGCCGGCCGAGCCACCTCAGGCCGAGCCACCTCAGCCGAGCCACCTCAGGCCGAGCCAGCCCAAGCCGAGCCGGCGCCGGCGCCCGCGCCGCCACCCAGCGCCCCGGTGCCGGCGCCGAGCCAGCAAGCGGCGCTCGAGCCGCCGATCACCGAGCGCAACCTGCCGCCCCCCGAAGGTGCCGAACCGGCGCCGCCGAGCGCCGAGATCGCGGCGATTGCGGGCGAGTACGAGGCGGTGCGGACCTCCAACGTCCGCCGCGGCCCGAGCGCCGACACCGACCGGGTCGCGACGGTCGCGGCCGGCGCGCCGCTGCGCGTGGTCGGGCTGGCCGAGGGCCGCGACTGGTATCAGGTCGAGACCGAGGCCGGCGAGCGGGGCTTCATCTACGGTCAGCTGATCCGGCCAAAGGCGCCGCCCGCGCCGGACGCCGAGCCGACCCCTGAGGTCCAGGAAGCGGCGCTGCCGTCGGCGCGGGCCTCGGCGGGCGCGCTCAAGGACTGCGAGTTTTGCCCGGAGATGGTCAGCATCCCGGCCGGCGCTTTCGTGATGGGTTCGGCTGGCGGCCATTGGAGCGAGCAGCCGGCGCGCCGCATCACGATCGCCAAGCCGTTCGCGCTCAGCAAGTACGAGGTCACGGTCGGCCAGTGGCAGGCCTGCATCAAGGCTGGCGCCTGCTCGTCGATGCCGCAGATGCAGGACGTAACGGCCAACTCGCCGGTCCACAACGTCAGCTGGAACGAGGTCGAGGCCTACCTGCAGTGGCTGCGCCAGGTGACCGGCCAGCCCTACCGCCTGCCGAGCGAGGCGGAATGGGAGTACGCTGCCCGCGCCGGCACTAAGACCCGCTACTGGTGGGGCGAGGCGATCGGCACCAACAATGCCGACTGCGAGGAATGCGGTGACCGCTGGAACCGCAAGACCCCGACCCCGATCGGCTCCTACCTGCCCAACCCGTTCGGGCTCAACGATATGAGCGGCGGGGTGATGGAATGGGTCGCTGACTGCTGGAATCCGGATCACCAGGGTGCGCCGAGCGACGGCAGCGCCCGGACCAGCGGCGATTGCAGCCAGCGCGTCCTGCGCGGCGGCTCCTGGCGCCACGACCAGAGCTATGCCACCGTGACCAGCCGGCTCAGCTACGACGCCAGCGTGCGCTACTACACCAACGGCGTCCGGATCGCCCGCGACCTCGAGTAGCCGACCGACCTCGGGTCTGCCCTCCCCGCCGGGCCCGGCCCGGCGCCGTTCGCCCGCTGCGCCCAAAACCGCACAGGCCGCGACTGCTGCCGGGACGCGCCACGACCCGCCGACCCTCAAATCGTACCCGCTTGACAAAGCCGGCATGGACCGCCATCTTCTGCGGAACACTTGTAATATACTTAGAAGATCTTGAGATCTACTTCTTATATTATTGTTCATATGTAGATTAATACACAGGTACACATGAACAGCTATTCAAATGTGATGGCCAGGCTCGAGGAGCTCGCGACGTGATCGGCTGGGTTCGGACCGCCCTCAATCGGCGGTCGCTGTTGCGAATCGGAGCGCTCGCTGGCGCGGGCACCGCGCTCGGCGCGGCGGCCCGCAGCCCGACCGCCGTCGTCGACGCCGCCCCGCCGCTCCAGGGCGAGCTTTGCCTGGCCGATCCGAACGCGCCCCCGAACATGCATCGGATGATGACCGTCGGCGACGTCGATCACGGCCGCAACGGTTTCGATCCGCACCAGATCCTGACCGCGTGGGAGACCGGCGAACTGTCCACGCTGCCGGACGGGCGGCGGCTGCGCGAGTTCGAGATCGTCGCGGTCGACCAGGAGGTCGAGATCGCACCCGGCGTCGTCTATCCGGCGTGGAGCTACAACGGCCGGATCCCCGGGCCCACGCTGCGCGTGACCGAGGGCGATCTGGTCCGGATCCGCTTCACCAACGCCGGCAGCATGCCGCATACGATGCACTTTCACGGCATTCATTCGGCGCGCATGGACGGGGTGCCGGGCGCCGGTGAGGTCCGCCCGGGTCAGGAGTTCGTCTACGAGTTCGTGGCCAAGCCGTTCGGCTGCCACCTCTATCACTGCCACTCGATGCCGCTCAAGCGCCACCTCCACAAGGGTCTCTACGGCGCCTTCATCATCGACCCCGACCCCGGGCGCCATCCCGAGCACGCGGCGGCCGCACGCGCGCGCCTGCTCGGCACGCCCGAGAATGCGGCCTGGCAGGAGTTCGTGATGGTGATGAACGCGTTCGACACCAATTTCGACGAGGAGAACGAGTTCTACGCCGTCAACACGATTCCCCATGCCTACGCCAGACGGCCGATCCGGATCGCGCGCGCCCGCCCGGTGCGCATCTATCTGGTCAACCTGACCGAGTTCGACCTGATCAATTCCTTTCACCTGCACGCCAATTTCTTCGACTACTACGATCACGGGACGACGCTCACGCCGACGTTGCGCACGGTCGATACGATCATGCAGTGCCAGGCGCAGCGCGGCATCCTGGAATTCACGTTCGCCGACCACGAGCCCGGTCTGTACATGTTCCATGCCCATGAGACCGAGTTCGTCGAGCTCGGCTGGATGAGCTTCTTCGAGGTCGTCGAGGAGGTCGCATGACCAGGGCCTGGACCTTCGCCCTAGTGCCGCTCGGCCTGCTCGCGGCGCTGATCGCCGCCTTCCTGATCGGCCGGCCGCTCGATCGCCTGACCGCCGGCGCGCCGCCGCTCGAGGCGCTCGCGGTCGAGCGGACGGCGCTCGGCGCCGAGGGGATCAGCGTCTGGCTGCGCGCGGCCGGCTCGGCGGCCC
>CAWJAY010000043.1:0-28047 GCA_963840925.1 uncultured Alphaproteobacteria bacterium | reverse complement strand
GGCCAGGTCGACGGCGCCTACTGGCAGTTCGCGCAGACGCCGCTCGGCCCGCTCGAGCGGCTGCAGACCGCGCGCATCGACATCTCGCTGACCCCTGGGTCGAGGGCGAGACCCATCACCTGGTGTTCCTGACCTCGACCGGCGCTGCTTTCGACCACACCATCGAGGTCGCCTACCCGACCCCGGCGCTGTCCGCGGCCGACCTTAGCGCCTACGGGCTGATCGGGCTGCTGGTCGGGGTCGTGCCGGTGGCGCTCGGCATGCTGTTCTTTCCGGTGCTGCGCGCTTTCGGCCGGCAGGGGCTCGAGTTCGTGCTCGCGCTGACCGTGGGCCTGCTGGTCTTCCTGCTGGTCGATACCTTGGAGGAGGGGCTCGAGGTCGCGGCCGCGGCCGCCTCGAGCCTGCAGGCAGGCGCGCTCGTCTGGCTGTCGGCGCTGACCACCTGCCTTGCCCTGCTGGTGATCGGCCGGCGCTCCGGCCGGCCGCCGAAGGCCTGGCGCTCGCGACCTTCATTGCGCTCGGGATCGGCCTGCACAACCTCGGCGAAGGGCTCGCGATCGAGCCTCGTTTGCGACCGGCGAGGCAGCGCTCGCCTCGTTCTTGGTCATGGGCTTCACGCTCCACAACGTGACCGAAGGGGTCGGGATCGCGGCCCCGCTGGCGCCGGAACCGCCTCGGCTCGGCGTGCTCGCCGCCTTGGTCGCACTGGCCGGCCTGCCCGCGGTCGCCGGCACCTGGGCGGGCGGCTTTGCCTATTCGCCGCACTGGGCGGCGGTTTGCTTCGGGATCGGCGCCGGCGCGATCGTCCAGGTGGTCTTCGAGGTCTCGGCCTATCTCTACCGGCTGGCAGGGCGGGCCGGCGCGCCGGCCCTGTCCACGACCGCGCTGCTGGGATTTGCCGCCGGCCTTGCGGTCATGTACACGACCGCGCTGCTGGTCAGCACCTGAACGGCTCGCCCGGACGGGCGCTCAGCGCACCGTGACCGTGATCTTGCGGGACATCACGGGCGGATTGTGCGGGACGTGATCCTTGTCGCCCATCACCAGCTGCAGCGTGTGGCTGCCGGGCGGCAGCTCGATCATCGTCTCGGTCTGGCCGCCGCCGAAATGCACGTGGTTGCGATCGTTCGGGATCGGCTCGTCGGCCGGCGGCGGATCGCTGTCGATCAGCAGGTGATGATGGCCGGTATTGGGCTTGTCGACGCCCGCCGGCGCCACGCCCATGTGCCGGAGGCCGAACCAGACCTTGAAGCGCTCGGAGTCGATCACCTCGCCGTCATTCGGCCAGCCGATGTAGAGGTAGGCGTCCGCGGGCGCGGGCGTGTCGCCGGCCAGCGCCACGGGCGCGGCCAGCATCGATCCGAGGAGCAGGGCGGCGGCGATTCTGATCATGGGGTCGCCTCCTTGGGCAGCGTCGTCCGTGGCAGGCAGCGGTCGAGGGGTCGACCGCTCAGTAGGGCGCCACGGTGATCGTGATCTTCTCCGAGTAGACCGGAGGATTGTGCGGGATGTGGTCCTTGTCGCCGAGGATCAGCTGCAGGCTGTACTCGCCCGGCGGCAGATCGGTCAGCCGCGCCTCGGTCTGGCCGCCGCCGAAATGGACATGGTTCTTGTCGTTGGGGATCGGCTCGTCGAGCGCCGGCAGGTCGGTGTTGATCAACAGGTGATGATGGCCGGTGTTCGGCAGCGCGACCCCTGCTGGGGCCACGCCCATGCCGCGCAGCCCCATGCGCAGCCAGAGCTTGCCGCCGTTGATCACCTCGCCGTTGTGCGGCCAGACGATGTATTCCTTGGCCTCGGCCGCCGAGGGTGTGCTCTGCGCCTGGGCCGCAGTCGCGCCGAGCGCGGTCGCGCAAACGATCAGCGCCATTGTCCGAAGCATCTGCCTCCCCCGCCCTCATGTCCTTAGGCACGAGGTTAGCATGGCCGGCACGGCCCGCGGAAGGGTCAAGATCATCGAGACTTTGCCGAGCGGCTCCATGCTGGCCCTGAACCTCAGCCGATCCGGCCGAGAACCGGGAACGTTGCGAGCAGCCAGTAGGCGAGCCGCTCGAGCTGGCCGGTGACCATCAGCAGACCCATCGCGATCAGCAGGCCGCCCGCGGCCCGCTGCAGATTGCGGCCGGCGCGGCCAAGCGCCTTGAGACGGGCGAGCAGCGCGCCCGTGAACAGGGCGGCGAGCAGGAACGGCAGGCCCAGACCCAGCGAATAGACCGCGAGCAGGAGCGCGCCCGTCGCGACATCGGCGGTGCTGGCGCCAAGGGTCAGGATCGCGCCCAGCACCGGCCCGATGCAGGGCGTCCAGCCAAAGGCGAAGGCGATCCCGAGCAGCAGCGCGCTCAGCATCCGGCCGCGGCTGGCCTCGAGGTGCAGCCGAGCCTCCTGGTTCAGCCAGCGGATCGGGGTGACGCCCAAGAGATGCAGGCCGAACAGGATCACGACCACGCCCGCGATCAGGCCGAGCTCGTAGCGCCAGCTCAGCAGCAGGTTGCCGACTGCCGTGGCGCTCGCCCCGAGCGCCACGAACACGAGCGTGAAGCCGAGCACGAAGGCGGCGGCGAGGCTCAGCACCCGCAGGCGCGGCATCTCTCGGTCGCGCAGCTCCTCGAGCGAGCGGCCGGCGACGAACGATACGTAGCCCGGCACCAGCGGCAGCACGCAGGGCGAGAGGAACGAGATCACGCCGGCCGCGAAAGCGGTTGCGAGGAGGGTCAAGGAGAGATCTTGCATGGGCTCGACTATACCCCCGGCGGCCGGTCGCGGCAGCCGCTCGCGGGGATTGTGAGATCAAGGCGCGCGCAGGACGTCCGCCACCGACCGGCCGAGCAGCCGCCAGGTGCCAAGAAAGCCGGCGCTAAGGGTCAGTGCGAGCGCGACGGCCAGCACCGCGAGCACCGTCATGACCGAGAACGTCCAGGGCAAGTGCATCGCGTAGATCACCACGGCGGCGGCGCCGGCGGTGCCGAGCAGGCCACCGGCGAGCGCCGCGGTCACCCCGAGCCCGAGGTACTCGAGCAGGAAGATCCGCAACAGATCGACCCGGCGGGCGCCCAGCGCCTTGAGCACGACCGCCTCGTACAGGTGGCGCCGTCTGGCCGCCGCGATGGCGCCCGCGAGCACGAGGACCCCGCTCAGCAGCGTCACGCCCGCGACCACGGCGACCGCGAGCTTGATCTTGCCCATGACCTCGTCGACCTGGGCGACCAGCGCCCGGACCGAGATCGGGGTGACGTTCGGCAGCCGCTCGGCGAGCCGGTCGAGCAGCGGCGCCTCGGCGCCGGGCGGCACATCGACCGCGGCCGCGAAGGTGTGCGGCGCCGCTTCGAGCACGCCCGGACTGAACAGGAAGACGAAGTCGAGGCGCGCCTGGCCCCAGTCGATCTCGGCGCGCAGGTTGGCGATCTCGCCCTCGATCACCCTGCCCAGCACGTTGAAGGCGAGCTTGTCGCCGACGCCCACGCCGTAGGCGGCCGCGACCTCGTCCTCGACCGAGACCAGCGGCGGGCCGGCATAGTCCTTTGGCCACGCCGCGCCGGCGACCAGCTCGGTGCCCTCGGGCATGACCGCGGCGTAGCTGAGGCCGCGATCCTGGCGGAGCGTCCAGTGCCGGACCCCGGTCTGGCCGGCCGGCACGCCGTTGATCCGCACCACCCGGCCGCGGATGATCGGCGCGATCTGCACGATGCGGGCGCCGTCGGCGCCGCCGATCAGGGTCTCGAATGCGGTCCGCTGGTCCGGCTGCAGGTCGATGAAGAACAGGCTTGGCGCCCGCTTGGGCAGGCGGAGGTCGATCTCGGCGCCGAGATTGCGGTCGATCAGGGCGACCATCGTGAGCACAGCCAGACCCGCGCCCAGTGCGGTGATGACGCTCGCGGCGCCGGCGCCGGGCCGGTGCAGATTGGCGAGCGCGATCCGCGTGCGCGCACCGCCGCGCCGCCCGATCAGCCGGACCCCGCGGAGCATCAGGGCCGCAAGGCCGGCCAGCAGAACCGCCGCGGCCAGCGCCACGCCGATGAAGATCAGCCCGACCTTGCGGTCGGCGACGCCAGCGAGTGCCAGGCCCGCGAGGCCGAGGATGCCGAGGCCGAGCAGCGCCAGGACCGGCGCCGGCGGCCAGCGCGCCGGCGGCGCGATCAGGGCGCGGAACATGCCGGCCGGGCGACACCGCCCGGGCGCGCGCCAGCGGCCAGATCGCGAACACGAGCCCGGTCAAGAGGCCGGCGCCGAGCGCGATCAGAAGCGGGCGCGGGTACCAGCCAGTCACGATCTGGACCGGCGACAGCGGCGCCAGCAGGACCCCGCAGCAGCAACGGCGCCGCCTGGCCGATCGCGAGGCCCAGCAGGCTGCCGAGTCCGGCCAGCACGAGGAGCTGCAAGAGGTAGACCCGGAACACGAGGCCGCTCGAGGCGCCCAGGCATTTGAGCGTGGCGATGATCGCGGTCTTGCCGGCCAGATAGTTCTGGACCGCGAACGCGACGCCGACGCCGCCGATCAGCAGCGCGGTCAGGCCGGCGAGCGTCAGATAGGTCGCGAGCCGGTCGGTGAAGCGGGTGATCTGCGGTTGGACGTCGCGCGTTCCCTGCACCTGCCAGCGGGCATCGGGATGCGCGGCGCGGAGCCGGGCCAGCAGGGCGTGGGCGTCGAGACCCGCCGGCAAGGCCAGGCGATACGAATAGCGGACCAGCGCGCCCGGCAGGATGGTCGCGGTCTGCGCCAGCCGGTCGAGGCTGATCATCGCGCGCGGGCCGATGCTGACGTAGCCGCCGATGCGGTCGGGCTCGCGCTCGAGCACGGCGCGGACGACGAAGTCGGCCTTGCCGATCCGGAGCTGATCGCCGAGCTCGAGCCCGAGCCGGGCGAGCAGGCTGCGCTCGACCACGATGCCCCCCTCAGCGAGCGCCTGATCCAGGCTCAGGCGCGCAGGATCGAGCACCGCCGTCCCGTACAAGGGGTAGGCAGCGTCGACCGCCTTCAGCGCCACGACCACCCGCCGGCCGCCCGCCTGCGCCATGGCGTTGGTGCGCACGGTCGCCGAGCGTTGGGAGCCCGGCGGCGTCAGCTCGGCGAGCTCGGCCTCGGTCAGCGGCAGATTGCTGACCTCGATCCTGAGATCGCCGCCAAGCAGCGCTGAAGCATCGCGCTGCAGACCCTGGGTCAGGCCGGCATTCAGCACGCCGACGGTCGCGATCGCGGCGACGCCAAGGGTCAGGCAGGCGAACAACACGATAAAGCCGCGCAGGCCGCCGCGCAGCTCGCGGCGCGCCAGCCGCCAGGCGAGCGCCGCGATCCTCATCCGATCCGGCCGGCGACCAGCGGCTGCCGGCGTAGATCCTCGGCCGCGGGCTCGAACAGCCGGCCATCGGCCATCTCGAGCCGCCGCGCGCACCGGGCCGCCAGCGCGCGCTCGTGGGTGATCAGCAGCAGGGTCATGCCGCGCTCGCGCTGAATCCGGAACACCAGCTCGATGATCTCGTGACTGGTGACCTGATCGAGGTTGCCGGTCGGCTCGTCGGCGAGCAGGAGCTTCGGTCGGTTGCTGAGCGCGCGCGCGAGCGCCACGCGCTGCTGCTCGCCGCCCGAAAGCTGGCCCGGATAGTGCTCGGCGCGGTGGCTGAGCCCGACCTCGGCAAGGCGCGCCGCGGCCTGGGCGAACGCGTCCCGGGCACCCGCGAGCTCGAGCGGCACCGCCACGTTCTCGAGCGCGGTCATGGTCGGGATCAGATGGAAGGCCTGGAACAGGATACCGATCGTGCGGCCGCGGAAGAGCGCCAGGCGATCCTCGTCGAGCGCGCCGAGGTCCTGGCCGTCGACCCGCACCGCAGCCCGCGGTCGGGCGCTCGATGCCGCCGACCACGGCGAGCAGGGTCGACTTGCCGGAGCCCGACGGACCGACCACGCTGACCGAGCTGCCCGCCACGACTTCGAGGTCGATGCCGCGCAGGATCTTGACCGGGCCCGCGGCGCTCTCCAGGGTCACCTGCATATCGGCGAGCTCGATCATCGCGGATCGGGCGGTGGCAACCGGCGCCACGGGGGTGGTCGAGGACATGGCGAAACAGATGGGCCGGCTGACGGCGGTTCTCAACCTCGGCCTGGCGAGCGCGCTCCTGGTCACCGCCCCAGGCGCGTCCGCCGAGACCGCCTGCCGGATCGCCGTGCTCGGCGATTCCCTGGCCTCGGCCTACGGGATCGAGGTCGCAGATGGCTTTCCGGGCCAGCTGCAGCGGCAACTCGACGCTCGAGGCTACCCGTGCGCCGTGCTCGATGCCGGGGTGAGCGGCGACACCTCGGCGGGCGGGCTCGCGCGCCTCGACTGGACGCTCGGCGATCGGCCGAGCCACGTGATCGTCGAGCTCGGCGGCAACGATGCGCTGCGCGGCCTGCCGCCCGAGGAGCTGGAACGCAACTTGGACGCGATCATCGCGCGCCTCAAGAGCGCTGGCGTCAAGGTGCTGCTCGCCGGCATGCTGGCCCCGCCTAACCTGGGCGAGGACTACGCCCGGGCTTTCGGCGCGGTCTTCCCGCGGCTTGCCGCCGAGCACGGCGTGCCGCTCTACCGCTTTTTCCTGGACGGCGTCGCCGGCGATCCGGAGCTCACCCAGCCCGACGGCATCCACCCGACCGCCGAGGGCATCGCGACGATCGTCGAGCGCATCCTGCCGACGGTCGAGGCCTGGCTCGACGGTGGCTGATCGGTGGCGCGCGATCACCGAGCCCTGGGCGCCCGCAACCGCGCCGGCCAGCATCAATTCGCCATCAGCCCTGATGCGCCTGGCTTCGATGACAACCCGGGCCAACCGATCCCATTGGCCGGATACGCCGGGCGCATTATGGATTTCCGGGACCTCTGCCGCGCGGGAGCACGCGCAGGGTCGGCTGGAGGATCAACAGGTTGACCAAAGACGGCTGCGTCAGCCGGCGCGGAGGCGACCATCGATCGGGACCGTGCGTGCGGCTGCAGCTGGAGGAGGACGCGGATGTCGGACAATGCGGTCAAGGACAAGCTCGCGCGGGGCGAGCTGGTGCTCGGCACTTTCGTCATGGAGTTCGCGAGCCCGGGGCTGGCCAGGATCGTGGCCGCCGCCGGGCTGCGAGCTGATCGTGCTCGACATGGAGCACAGCGGCTGGAGCTTCGAGACCGCCAAGCGGCAGATCGCGCACGCCCGCGATGCCGGTCTGGTGCCGATCGTCAATCCGAGGGGCGGCCGCGACCGGAGCGCCGACCACCAGCTGCTGCTCGACCTCGGCGCCCTCGGCCTGATGGTGCCGCAGGTCGAAAGCCGGGCCCAGGCCGAGGCCATCGTCCAGGCCACCCGCTATCCGCCCGCCGGCAGCCGCGGGGCGGCGTTCGGCGTCGCCCATGACGGCTATCGGATCGGCGACGTGCCGGCGACCATCCGTGCCGCCGATGCGCGCACGCCTGATCGTGGTCAAGATCGAGACCGCCGAGGGCGTGCGCAACGCCGAGGCGATCATGAGCGTGCCCGGGATCGACGTCGGCCTGATCGGCCACACCGATCTCTCGCTAAGCCTGGGCGTCCCGCTCCAGCTCGACCATGCGGCCTTCCGCGCCGCCCTGTCCGAGGTGCTCGCCGCCTGCCGCGCGCACGGCAAGGCCGCAGGCTGCCTGGTCGCCGACGTCGACACCGGCCGGGCCTGGATCGACCAGGGCTTCCGGATGGTCCTCTATTCCGGCGACATCTGGCTGTTCGGCGGCGCGCTGCGGGCGGGGATCGAGGGCCTGCGCGCCTGACCCGCGGGCGCGACTATGCCGCCACTCCGGCTCAGACTTCAGGGGCCAGGACTACAACCTTCGGCGAACGCGCGATCGGCAGCTGCGTCAGTTCCAGGGCGGCTACGCTTCGCCGACCGACCCGGGTCGCGCCCGGCTCAGCGCATCAGCTTGGCGTCGAAGCCGTGCTCGCCATAGGACAGCAGGGTCTTCTTGCCCTTCATCAAGGTCTCGAGCAGCACCCGGTGGCCCCAGAGCTGATGCAGATAGCCCAGCGTCTTCTCGGCATAGCCGATGTGCAGGTCGCGGCCGTCGTGCTCGTGCCTGAGGTAGAGCGCGCGGTTGTTGCCGTAGTCGGCGTCGTAGATCCTGATCACCGGCTGGGCGTTCATGCCGACCGTCTTGATCAGGGTCTCCTTGATCTCGCGCCAGCTGTCCTCGTCGGAGACCTTGGTGACCACGAGATTGTCGCCGCGCGGCTCGAACTCGAACAGATCGAGCTCGCGCATCAGCTCCTCGGTCAGGAAGCGGCGCAGGAACGAGGCGTCGCGGTCGGTCTCGCGAACCTCGAAGATCTTGTCGCGACCGGATTTCGTGGGCGGACCATAAGCCTCGAGCTCGGCCGCGGTCGGCTGATCAAACCGGCGCTCGATGTCCTGCCAGACCTTGAAGCCGACGTGGTAAGGATTGATGCTGCCGGGATGCGGGCAGATCACCTGATTGTGCCGGACCAGGAATTCCAGATGGATCTCCTGGGGCAGATCGAGGCTGTTCATGATCTTGTGGTGCCAATAGCTGGCCCAGCCCTCGTTCATGATCTTGGTCTCGATCTGCGGCAGGAAGTACTGCGCTTCGTCGTGAACGATCGTGAGTACGTCCTGCTCCCACGCCTCGAGATGGCGGTTGTGGTCGCGGATGAACAGCAGGATGTCCTCTTCCGGCTCGAGCGGCACCTGGCGCAGATCGGGCTCGACGTACTCCGGCCGGCGGTGGAGGCGGGCGAACGGGTCGTGCCGCGGCTCGGCGGCCTCGATCCGGCGCTGGCGCTGCTCCTCGGGCCTGAGCTTGCGGATCGCCGGGTTGCGCCGGGAGTTCATCGACAGCGCATGGGCGGCGTCGATCAGGGCCTCGACCCGCTCCAGCCCGATCGAGGGGTCCTCCTCGTAGTCACGCACCCGGTCGGCCCGGGTCTTGAACTGCGCCAGCGTCTGCTCGGCCCGGGTCGCGTTGGAGAAGGTGAAGTTGCGCTTGAAGAAGTCGTTATGGCCATAGACGTGCGCGATCGTCAGGATCTGCAGGCAGAGCGAGTTGTCGCGCATCAGGTAGGCGAGGCACGGGTTGGAGTTGATCACCATCTCGTACGGCAGACCACTGACCCCGTGGTCGTACATGGTCTTGGTCTTCTCGTACGATTTGCCGAAGCTCCAGTGCGGATAGTGGGCCGGCATGCCGTGGTAGGCCATGAAGCCCAGCATCTGGTTGTGATCGCAGACCTCGAACTCCTGCGGGTAGCATTCGAGCCCGAACTCCGCCGACCCGCTCGCGGATCGCGTCGTCCCAGTATTCGAGATCCTTGAGGTCCCAGTTCGCCACCGTCGTCCTACCTCCAGTGAAGTCGGTACCTCGAGCGGGCGGCCGCTTGCCGCGCCGGCCAGTCGGTCGCGCCTTGGCCCGATCCCGCGACAGGAACGCCTTGAAGCTCGGCCAGATGTCCTCCTTGCGCTCGATCAGCACCGACTGGAAGTTGTCGGCCTCGAGCCGGCGGAACATGTCGAGCATCGAGCTCTCGTAGTAATGCGAGCCGAGCGGCTTGATCTCACCATAGCCGAACAAATTGCAGATCTCGCAGAGCTCCTTGGCCGCCTTGAGCGCAGCGGCATTGTCGGAATCGAAATTGTCGCCGTCCGAGCAGTGGAATGCATAGACGTTCCACAAGGTCGGGATGATAGCGGTCGTGGATGATCTCCAGGGCCTTGTGATAGCCTGAGGAGATCAGCGTGCCGCCCGATTCGCCCTTGTGGAAGAACTCGTCCTCGGTCACCTCGCGCGCCTGGGTATGGTGGCCGATGAACACGAGCTCGACGTTCTGATATTTGGTGCTGACGAACTGGTAGAGGAGAAAGAAAAAGCTCCGCGCCAGGTATTTCTTCATGCTGTCCATGGAGCCGGAGGTGTCCATGATGCACAGCACGACCGCGTTGGATTCCTCGCGGGTGTCCTCGACCAGGCGCTTGTAGGTCAGGTCCTCGCGCCGGAACGGAAACCGCTCCTCGTCGCCGTCGCCGAGCAGGGCGGGCGCCGGCTCTGGCGCCGCTTGCGGGCTCGGGCCAGGGTCGCGACCTTGCGCCGGATGCGCGCCTTGGCGGTCCGCCGGCGGTCGAGGTGAACCCGGACCCCGGAGCGGCGGTAGCCCTTGCGCTTGGCGATCCGGTCGGATTCGACCTCGCGCAGGATCTTGCGCTCCATGTCGGGCAGCTCGAGATCCTCGAACATGATCTCGATCAGCTCGTCGAGCGTGACGTCGGTCTCGTAGTAGTCGATGCCCGGCTGATCGCCGGCGCGCCCCGCGCCTTCGCCGTCCTTGGGCGCCTTGCCGACCACCTGGCCGGGCTCGGTCTCGCCGTCGCCCGAGCCGACCTGGGGCTGGTTGTCGCCGTACACGAAGCGGTATTCCCGGATGCCGCGGATCGGCACCTTGATGATCCGGTCCCGGTCGCGGCCGATGATCGACTCTTCCGAGATGATGTCGGCGATGTTGTCGCGGATCGCCTCGCGCAGCTTCGCCCGGTGGCGCTGGCGGTCACCGGCGCTGCGGTCGGAGCGCAGCGCATCCGAGGACGAGTACGGTCGGAAAATTGCCATCCGGTTCGGTGCCTGGCGCGTCAGCTCGCGACGGACCGCGCCGCCGTCAATCACGCCAGAGGTGATTGGCGGCGTACTTCAGGATCACGTCGACGCTGTCCGCGCAATAGCCGCCATCGATCAGGTTCTTGACCATGGTGTCGTATTTCTGCTGCTGCTCCTCGTCGCGGGTGCGCGCCTTGGTCACGATCCGCGACAGCTCGCGCACCGAGTTCATCAGCTTGCGCTCGATCGCCTCCTTGAGCGGCTCGTAGGCGGTGTAGGTGATCTTCTCGCCGCGCCGCGAGCTCGCCCACAGATAGGCGATCACCTCCTGCCGGAAACCGTCAGCGGCCGAGCCGATGATCGCGATCTGCTCCTCGATCGACTTCAGGAACGCCTCGTCCGGCTGCAGCTCCTCGCGGGTGTTGTGGTCGCGCACCTTGGATTTGGTGACGTAGGCTTCGGCGTGATCCAGATAGTTCTGGAACAGCGTCTCCGCCTGCTCCCGGTAGGAGTAGATGAAGGCCTTGGTGATGTCCTTCTCGAGCAGCTCCAGATAGACCTTGTGCAGCGTGTCCTGCAGGTGCTCGAGGTACTGCTTCTTGACGTCCTCGGCGAGATCGGCCTCCTTGACCATGTTGATCAGGGCCTCGCGGACGCTGATCGGATGGATCGACCTCGGGTTTTGGCTGAGCGCGGTATCCAGCGCCTTCATGATGAAGCGGGTCGAGATCCCGAACATGCCCTCGCGCTTGGTATCGTCGTGCAGCTCGCGCGCCGACAGCTTCTTGGTCCGCCCCTTTTCGACCACCTCCTCGCCATTGTACAGCCGGAGTTTGGTCATCAGGTCGGATTTGGCGGTCGGCTCGAGCCGGGTCAGCACCGCGAACATCGAGGCGACCTCGAGCGTGTGCGGCGAGATGCAGGCGTCGAACTTTGAGCGCGCCAGGAATTTCTGGTAGATCTTGACCTCTTCGGACAACCTCAGGTTGTACGGGGCCTTGACCACCACGATCCGATCGAGGATCGCCTCGTTGGTGTGATCGGCCTTGAACTTCTGCCACTCGGCCTCGTTGGAATGCGCGACGATGCAGGTGTCGACGTAGATCGTGCCGTGGCGGCCGGGCGCCGGCACGAACTTCTCCTGGGTCGCGGTGATCATCGTGTGCAGGTATTCGGTCTCGTTCTTGAACACCTCGATGAACTCGACCATGCCGCGGTTGCCGACGTTGAAAGCGCCATTGAGCTCGAGCACCCGCGGGTCGCCCTCGGAGAAGCGGTCGAGCTTGGAGATGTCCTCCGAGCCGATCAGGACCGAGGTGTCCTGATTGTTGGGATCGACCGGCGGCACGACGCCGATGCCGCGCCGGCCGCGCTTGGAGAAGTTGACGGTGCGGATCGGCACCTCCTCGTAGCGGCCGCCGAAATCATCCATCAGGCGATAGCGGCAGACCGGGCAGAGATCGCCTTCGACCTTGACGCCCAGCATTTCCTCGAAGGCCGGCCGGAGGTGGCGCGGAATCAGGTGCAGCGGCTGCTCGTGGATCGGGCAGCCTTCGATCACGTAGATCGGCGCCAGCTCCTCGAGACCCCGCTTGAGCCGCTCGACCAGCGAACTCTTGCCGGAGCCGACCGGGCCCATCAGGTAGAGCACCTGCCGGCTCTCCTCGCCGCCCATCGCCGCCGAGTGGAAGTAGCGCACGATCTTGTCGAGCGTGCGCTCCATGCCGAAGAACTCGTCCTTGAAGAAGTTGTAGACCTTGATCCGCTCGTCGCCGAACAGACGCTGGGTGCGCGGGTCGTTTTCCGGGTTGATCTCGGTGACGCCGGCCGAGTCGATCATGTCGAAGAGACGGCGGTGCGACAAATTCGCCAACGCCGGGTCCGCCTTGGCCCGCTCCAGATACTCGATGAACGTGCCATGCCAGTGCTGCTGCTGGCGGGTTTCCCGATCCTCCTGGATGAGCTTGGCAAAATCGATCGTCTGCTTGGCCATGCACTCCACCTCGCTGGCTAGGTCGTCGCTGGTCGCGACGCCGCGCCCCTACCTCGGCCGGTCGCCGGCCGACGTGAGGGCCCCTGCTACCACAACGCGAACCGACACGGACGGGGTCCACCCAAAAGGTCGTCGATGGCACACTAGGGCTGAATGTCTGAGCATTGCGTTAAGGACGCTCCTTCCAAGCTGCCAATCAACAACGCAAATCTCATGCCGCAAAGAGACGGGCCAGTTCGATCAGCCCCTCCTTTACATCTAGGTTGCCACGTCCGCACATCTAGGCTGCCGCACGCGCCATTCGGTTGCCTGCGGCCATCATCTAGTTTCGCGCGCGGCCGCTCCGAACCTGGCATAACCAATGGGCGAATGCTGGCGCCAACCCGCACCAGCCTCCGACGCGGCCCGATCGGTCGGCGATCGGACACTCTCCGAGGCCACGTTCTGTCTAGCGCAATTCATCGCTCGGTGAACAGCAACGCTCCGTTCGTATTAACGATGAAGATTAGCAACCACCGGCGAAAACTTCAACCAGATTATTAGCTCCATGATTGCTGAAATCTTCGCAGTATTGTTCCCAACCGGGCTGGGGAATTCGGCTCGCCGCGGCTGTCCGGCGGCGCCTTTTGCCAAGCGCCCAAGAGTTCACTACACTTCGCCTCCGACCCGGCCAACGGCACCCCGGGTAAGCCAGCTGCCAACGTCAATCAGCAGTCCGCGCGGCTGAAGGGCCGCCGGGTCCAGTAGGGAGGGAACAGACGCATGCGATCGCTGTCCAAAGTCGGCGGGCTCGCCGTCATCGCGCTCACGCTGCTCGGCAGCGCCTGGAGCGTGGGGTCCGCCGCGGCCGCCTACCCCGAACGCCCGATCACGGTGATCGTTCCCTGGGGCGCCGGCGGCGGCACCGACGCGACCGGCCGGATCCTCGCCAGCCTGATGGAAAAGGAGCTCGGCGTGCCGGTCAGCGTCGTCAACCGGACCGGCGGCTCGGGTGTGATCGGGCATTCGGCGATCGCGACTGCCGCGCCGGACGGCTATACGCTGGGCGTGGTCACGGTCGAGATCGGCATGATGCACTGGCAGGGCCTGACCGAGCTGACCTACCAGGATTATACGCCACTAGCTCTGTATAACGCCGACGCCGCCGGCCTCCAGGTCCGCGCGGACTCAGATTGGCAGACGGCAGAGGACGTGCTCGCCGCGGTCAAAGCCGAGCCCGGCGCCTACAAGGCATCCGGCACCGGCCAGGGGGGCATCTGGCATCTCGCGCTGGCCGGCATGCTGCAGGCGGCCGGCATCGCGCCCGACGCCGCGCCGTGGGTGCCGAGCCAGGGCGCGGCGCCCGGTCTGCAGGACCTGGTCGCGGGCGGCGTCGACCTCGTCACCTGCTCGGTGCCCGAGGCGCAGGCGCTGCTCGAGGCGGGCCGGGTGAAGAGCCTCGCCGTGATGAGCCAGGAGCGGAACCCGACGTTCCCCGACGTGCCGACGCTGAAGGAGGCGACCGGCATCGACTGGACGGTTGCGGCCTGGCGCGGCATCGCCGGCCCCAAGGGCCTGCCGGAGGAGGTCACCCAGAAGCTCGTGCCGCTGCTCGAGAAGATCTGGAACGGCCAGGAGTTCAAGGACTTCATGGCCCAGCGCGGCTTCGGCCTGGTCTGGCAGGGTCCCGCCGGCTTCGAGCAGTGGATGGCCGAGAGCGACAAGTCGCTCGGCGAGGTCATGAAGGCCGTTGGCATCGCCCAATAGCGCCGGCGTAGGGCCGGGGCGGGGACGGCTGCGTTGAAGATCAACGACGCCGTGATCGGCGTCGCGCTGGTCGTGTTTGCGCTGGCGATGATCTGGCATACCCAGAGCTTCCCGGCGATGCCGGGCCAGGACTACGGCCCGGCGCTGTTCCCGCGGGTGATCGGCGCGGGCTTCGTGCTCACCGGCCTGATCCTGATCGCGGGCGGGCTGGCCAGGCGGCGGACCGAGCCGTGGTTCGCCGGCGGCGCCTGGCTGCGCTCGGGCCCCCACGTGGTCAAGTTCCTGGCCGTGATCGGCGGGTTGATCGTCTATATCCTGATCTCCGACTGGCTGGGCTTCATCCTGACCTCGGTGGCGCTGCTGTTCGGCTGGCTCGTGCTGTTTCGCGCCGGCAGGCCGATCTCCTCGCTGGCCATCGCGCTCGCCGTCACGCTGGCGGTCAATTACGCCTTCAGCCAGCTCCTGCTGGTGCCGCTGCCGCTGGGTCTGCTGCAGCGGCTGATCTACTGAATCGCATGCCTGCTCTGGAACAGGCGTTCTGGCTGGTCGCCGATCCGTACGTGATCCTGGTCCTGCTGCTCGCGTCGGTGTTCGGCCTGATCGTGGGCGCGCTGCCGGGCCTGACCGCGACCATGGCGACCGCGCTGCTGGTGCCGATCACCTTTTTCATGGAGCCGGTGCCGGCGATCGGCGCGATCATCGCGGCGAGCGCGATGGCGATCTTCGCCGGCGACATCTCGGGCACCCTGTTGCGGATTCCGGGGACCCCGGCCTCGGCCGCCTACGTCGAGGACGCCTACCGCATGACCGGCAAGGGCCAGGCCGAGCTCGCGCTCGGCGTCTGCCTGGTGACCTCGGCGATCGGCGGCCTGTTCGGGGCCCTGGTGCTCGCCTTCTCGGCCCCCGCACTCGCCGAGTTCGCCCTCAAGTTCAGCTCGACCGAGTACTTCTGGCTCGCCTGCTTCGGCCTGTCCTGCGCCGTCTTCATCTCGACCGACGCCCCGGTCAAAGGCGTGGTCTCGCTGCTGATCGGCCTGTTCATCGCCACGATCGGCATCGACGTCACCGCCGGCCATCCGCGCTTCAGCTTCGGCAGCGTCGAGCTGATGGGCGGGGTTTCGTTCATTCCGGCGATGATCGGCATGTTCGCGATCGGCGAGATTTTGCGCAACGTGACCGTGACCAGTCCGCCGGTCGAGATCGGCCGGCAGCCGATCGTGCACGTGTTCCGGGGTCTCGGCCGGGTCCTCTGGCGCTATCGGACCAACATGGTGCGCGGCAACCTGATCGGCGTGATCGTCGGGGTGCTGCCGGGCGCCGGCGCCGACATCGCCGCCTGGATCTCCTATGCGGTCGCCAAGCGGTTCTCGAAAGAACCGCAGAAATTCGGCAGCGGCCATGTCGAAGGCCTGGTCGACGCCGGCGCCGCCAACAACTCCGCGCTCGGCGGCGCCTGGGTCCCGGCGATGGTGTTCGGCATCCCCGGCGATTCGATCACCGCGATCGTGATCGGCGTCTTGTACATGAAGAACATGAACCCCGGCCCGACGATCATGCTGCACGCGCCGGAGCTGCTCTATGGTGTGTTCATCGTCTTTTTTCTGGCCAACCTGATGATGATCCCGCTCGGCTACGCCGCGATCCGGCTGTCGCGCCAGATCCTGCACGTGCCGCGCGACGTCCTGATGCCGGTCATCCTGATCTTCTGCATGGTCGGCGCCTTCGCGATCAACAACACCGTGTTCGGCGTCGGCATCATCGTCATCCTCGGGCTCCTGGCCTACGTGATGGAGGAGAACGGCTTCCCGATCGCGCCCGCAGTCCTCGGCATCGTGCTCGGGCCGCTGGTCGAGGAGAACTTCATGACCTCGATGATCAAGTCCGACGGCCAGCTTTCGGGCTTCTTCGACCGCCCGATCGCGGCCGTGCTCGGCGTCGTCACGCTCGCGATCTGGGCCTGGGTGATCGTCGGCTGGAGCCTCGGCGCCTGGCGCGAGCGGCAGCAGGCCGAGGGCCGCCCCGGGGTAGCCGAGTAGGGAGCTTGGCAGCCGATCGAGGACGTGGTTACTCTCTCCGCCGGCCAAGGAGGCACCCGTCGACCACGCTCGACGGGGACAACGATAAGGAGAGCAGCGCATGTCTCGTATGCCATTGGCGTTCGGCGCCAGCGCGATCGGTCTGGCGCTGGCGATCGGCGGCCCGGTCCAGGCCCAGGTTGGCGGCGGGGTCGACCAGACGGTCGGCGGCACGCCGTTCTCGGATGCCGCCAAGCCCGGCCCCGACACCGCCAATTTCCACAGCAATGACGGCAAGCTGACCTTCGCGATCATCAGCCACACCGCCGGCAACGGCTTCTTCGACCCGGCCTACGTCGGCGCCCAGGTCGCGGCCGACGCCTTCGGCATCAACCTGATCAAGCTCGGGCCCGAGGCCCCGATCGACGATTACCCGCGCCAGTTCGAGATCATCAATCAGGTGCTCCAGGATCCGACCATCGATGGCATCGCGATCACGACCGGCCAGGCCGGGGCCTACAACGACGTGATCGCCAAGGCCGAGGAGCTCGGCATCCCGGTCGCGACCTTCAACAGCTTCGACCCCGGGCTGAAGGACCGCAACAACATCAGCCACACCGGCCAGGACGCCTCGGCCGCGGCGATCGGCGGCGAGGCCATGGTCAAGTGCATCCTGGACAGCGGCGCCGAGGGTGGCTCGATCCTGTTCCCGAACACCACGACGATGGGCAACGTCGAGGTCAACAACCGGACCATCGCGGCCTTCGAAGCGGCGGTCGCGGCGCTCTCCGCCGCCGACCGGCTCGACGACTTCGTGGTCGACGCCGGCCCTGAGAACATCGGCATCGACGTCGACCAGAAGAACCTGGTCGGCTCGACCGTGAGCCTGATCGAGAGCCGCGGCGACGTGGTCGGCCTGATGGGCACCAACGCCGCGACCACGCCCGCGATCGGCGATGCGGTGGCCCAACTCGGCCTCGAGGACAAGATCTGCAGCTACGGCTTCGACCTCGGGCCCAAGATGATCGACCAGATCAAGTCCGGCGCGCTCGACGGCTCGCTCGGCCAGCAGCCGTTCCTGCAGGGCTTTTACCCGATCCTGCAGCTCTACCTGGAGATCGACCGCGGCATCGCGGCCGCCGATCTCGACACCAAGGCGCAGCTCGTGACCAAGGACAACGTCGAGGCGGTCGGCAAGCGCTTCGAGAACTGATTGGGGCAGCGGAGGGGGTGCCTGCGCCCCCTCCGGCGCACTTTCGAGCCGGCCCGGAACCGCCCGCCGTGACGCTTCGCCTGCGCACGTTCCTCGGCAGCTGGGAGTTCGGCGTCATCGCGGTGATGGCGCTGCTTTATCTTGCCGGCATCTGGATCAACCCAAAGTTCTGGGGCGACAGCTCGGCCCTGCACGCGGTGCTGCGCGATGCCGCCCAGTTCGGCGTGATCGCGGTCGGCATGAGCTTCGTGCTGATCAACAAGGACCTCGACCTCTCGGTCGGCTCGACCATGGGCCTGGCGACGGCGGTGTTCTCGATCCTGTACGCGCCCGGCCTGCACGACACCTCCGCCTGGTTCGCGCTCGCGGTCTGCCTCGGCATGGGCCTGGCGGTCGGGCTGATCAACGGGCTCCTGGTCACCTGGCTGCAGGTGCCGACCTTCATCGCCACGCTCTCGACGCTGTTCATCGGCCGCGGCCTCGTGCTCGGCATGACCGGCGGCAAGAACATCGGCTTCGCGGTCAAGGCGCCCGAGAGCAGCCTGTTCGTGATCGGCGAGATGAACCACTTCGGTTTCAGCAACCAGATCGTCGTGTTCCTGATCGTGGCGCTGATCGGCGGGGTCATCCTGGCCTGGACCCGCTGGGGCTATGAAACCTACGCGACCGGCGGCAACCTCGCCGCGGCCAACCTGCGCGGCATCAACACCGACTTGGTGCGCATCCGCGCCTTCGTGATCTCCTCGCTGACCGCCGTGATCGCCGGCCTGCTCGCGGTCGCGCAGGCCAAAGGCACCGACAGCCAGGCGGGCTTCGGCGCCGAGCTGATCGTGATCGCCGCGGTGATCGTCGGCGGCACCAGCATCCTCGGCGGCCGCGGCCGGATCATCGGCTCCGCGCTCGGCGCGATCCTGATCGTGCTGATCGACAAGCTTCTGCGCGAGGGCATCCCGACCACCCGCACGATCGTGATCGGCGGCAGGGAGATGGCCGTCCAGGCGATGGCCCAGCTGCCGCCGGGCGCCGTGCCGGCGTTCCTGGGCCTGATGCTGCTGCTGGCGGTGCTGATCGACCCGTGGGTGCTCCGGCGCCGCCTGATCGGCCGGATCGTCGCCCGCCTGCGCGGCGTCCCGCCGCCCCCCGAGGTGGTCGAGACCGCCGCGATCGAGACCGCCAGGACCGCGAGCACCGTGCACGAGGCGCGGACCGCGACCGCCGGCCCGCTTGGCCGGCTGCTCGCGCAGCGCGAGGTCGCGGCCATCCTGTTCGCGGTGCTGCTCTGGCTGGTCGGCTTCTACTTCCGGCCGGATTTCTGGGCCAGCCTGCCCAACAGCTTCAATCTGCTGCTGGCGTTCACCGAGGTCGGCCTGATGGCGGTCGGCATGGTCTATGTGATCGCCTGCGGCGACATCGACCTTTCGGTCGGCTCGGTGCTGGCGCTGGCCGGCGGCACCGCGGCCTACCTGATGGTCAAGCAGGGCATGCCGCCGCTGCCGGCGGCCTGCCTCGGCTTCCTTGCCGGCGTGCTGGCCGGGGTGATCAACGGCTTTCTCGCGACCAAGGGCCGCCTGCCGTCGTTCGTCGTGACGCTCGGCATGTTCTACATCGCCCGCGGGCTTGGCGCCTGGCTCGCGGCCGGCCGCCAGCTCCAGGGTTTTCCCGAGAGCTTCAACCTGATCGGGCGGAAGCTGATCGAGGTGCTGGCCTATTTCGGGGTGGCGCCTGCGCGCGGCAGCTTCTGGTATCCGCTCGCCGCCGCGGTCAGCACCCAGACCCTGATCCTGGCCGTGGTCGCGCTGGTCTTCGGGCTGATCCTCTGGCGGACGCCGTTCGGCTACATGGTGCGCGCGACCGGCGGCAACCGGCGCGCGGCCGGCTTCGCCGGCATCGACACCGACCGGGTGCGCTTCCGCAGCCTCGTGCTCTCCGCCGGCTGCGCCTCGCTCGCCGGCGTGATCTACATCGCCTACTACCGCTCCTTCCTGCCGCTCGCCGGCCAGCTGCGCGAGCTGGATGTGATCGCCTCGGTGATCATCGGCGGCGGCAGCATCTTCGGCGGCTACGGCTCGGTGGTCGGCGCGCTCGCCGGCGCCGCCGTGATCACGCTGCTACGCGGCCTGATGGCGCTCCAGATCATCACCGCCGACGGCCGCTCCTTCGTGATGCCCCAGCACTGGGTCAACGTCGGCATCGGCGTGATCCTGATCGGCGCCGTGCTGAGCGACATCTGGCTGCGCCAGCAGGCGGCCTTGCAGCGCGTCGTGCGCCACGTCCGCGCCACGCTGCGTCCATTGCGCGAGGCCGAGCTTTGAATCCGACCCCGGCATCCGAGCCCCTGATCGACATGCGCGGCATCAGCAAGGCGTTCGGCGCGATTCAGGCGCTATCGAACGTCAACCTCCGGCTGATGCCGGGCGAAATCCTGGGCCTGGTCGGCGACAACGCCGCCGGCAAGTCGACGCTGATGAAGATCCTCTCCGGCGCCTACACGTTGGACACCGGGAAAATCCTGCTCCAGGGCGAGGAGGTCAACTTCGCGAGCCCGCACGCCAGCCGGGCGCGCGGCATCGAGATGATCTACCAGGACTTCGCGCTCTGCGGCAACCTGGATGTCGCGGCCAACATGTTCCTCGGCAACTGGCCGACCCGGGGCTGGTTCGTCGACAAGCGGCGCATGGAGACCGAGGCGTCCGAGATCCTGAGCCGCCTCAACGTCGACATCGCCTCGGTCAACCTCCGGGTCGAGAGCCTCTCGGGCGGGCGCCAGCAGCTGGTCGCGATCGCGCGCGCGATCTCGTTCGATCCCAAGGTCGTGATCCTCGACGAGCCGACGGCCAATCTCTCGGTGCCGGTCGCGCGCCGCCTGCTGGATTTGATGCGCGACCTCAAGCGCCACAATGTCGCCCAGATCATCATCAGCCACCGGCTCCAGGACATCTTCGCGGTCGGCGATCGGGTCATGGTCCTGAAGCGCGGCCGCCACGTCGGCGAGCGCTACATTCAGGAGACCACCGAGGACGAGATTCTCGGTCTGATCGTCCAGGGCGACGCCGGCCTGGAAGAGCCCGAGGCGGGCGGACCAGCATGAGGAGCCGGGCGTGAGCCAGTATGCGAGCTATCCAAGCTTGAAGGACCGTTCCGTGTTCATCACCGGCGGCGGTTCCGGCATCGGCGCCTCGCTCGTCCGCCACTTTGCGGCCCAGGGCTCGAAGGTCGGCTTCGTCGACATCGCGCTCGACCCGAGCCGGAACTTGGTCGACGAGATCGCGGCCAAGGGCGACCCCAGGCCTCTGTTCATCGCCTGCGACCTGCGCGACATCGAGGCGCTTCGGCGCGCGGTCGCCGAGGTCGCGGCGGCGCACGGGCCGATCACGGTGCTGGTCAACAATGCCGCCCATGACGAGCGCCACCAGTTCGACACCGTGACGCCCGAGTACTGGGACGACCGGATCGCGGTCAACCTGAAGCACCAGTTCTTCGCCGCTCAGGCGGTCCACCCGATGATGAAGGCCGCGGGCGGCGGCTCGATCGTCAACTTCGGCTCGGTCAGCTGGATGGTCGGCCAGGGCGGCATGCCCGGCTACACCGCCGCCAAGGCAGCGGTCGTGGGCCTGACCCGCGGGCTCGCGCGCGACTTCGGCCCCGACAACATCCGGGTCAACTCGATCGCGCCCGGCTGGATCATGACCGAGCGCCAGGTCAGCCTCTGGCTCACGCCCGCGGGCGAAGAGGAGCTGATGCGGCGCCAGTGCCTGAAGCGCAAGCTCTACCCCGACGACATGGCGCGGATCGTGCTGTTCCTCGCGGCCGACGATTCCAGCGCGATGACCAACCAGACTTACGTCGCCGACGGCGGCTGGGTGTGAGCCCGGTTGCTCTGCCCGCCCGGGCTCGGCCTGAGGGCCGTCAGACGTCGAGGCCGCCGGGGGCGGCTTGCGCCAGACGGGCGCGGCAACGCTCGACATAAAGCTGGCTCGGCCGGTCGTCCGGCGCGAGCGCCAGGACTTCTTCGAATCGCGCCATGGCTGTCGCCCAGTCGCCGCCGCGGTAGGCGGCGAGGCCGGCCGCGAACAGCTCGGCCCGCTCGGCCAGCGGCGCGGGCAGCGGCCGCTCACCCAAGAGCTCGAAGACGCCGATCGGCCGCGCGAGGCCGCGGAAGGTGACCACGTCCAGTTCGCGGGCGGCGAGCCCGTCCGGCACCGCGCGCCAGGTCGCCTCGCTGATCAGGATCCGGGTCCGGAAATCCTTGTTCGCAGCCTCGAGCCGGGCGCCCAGATGCGCCTCGTCGCCAATCACGGTGTAGCTGAAGCGCTCCCTCGAGCCCATGTTGCCGATGATCATCGGGCCGCTGTTGATGCCGATCCCGACCTCGAGCGGGGGCAGATCCGGGCGCGCCCAGCGTGCCTGCAGGGGCTGCAGCTGGGCCTGCATGGCGAGGGCTGCGCGACAGGCGCGGAGCGCGTGATCAGGCTGCGGCAGCGGCGCCCCGAACACGGCCACGAGCCCATCGCCGGTGAACTTGTCGAGCATGCCGCCGTGCTCGAACAAGGCCGCCGTTAGGACCGTCATCACCTCGTTCAGCAGTTGCGCAAAGCGCGTCGGCTCAAGCGCGCCGGCGAGCCGGGTCGAGTCGCGCAGATCGGCGAACAGGACCGTCAGCTCCTTCTGCTCGCCGCCGAGGCGGAGCAGCGAGGGATCGCGCGCGACCTGCTCGACCAGGGCCGGGCTCAGGTAGTGCTTGAAGGCGGCGCGCAGGATCCGCTCCTGACGCTGGCCGATGAAATAGTTGTAGGCCAGCACCAGCGCCCAGATCGCCGCCAGCGCCAGCAACGGCAGAACCAGGTTCAGCCAGACCCCAAGGGCGAGAAATGCCCAAAGATTGAGCGCGACGAAGCCGGCGCCCAGCCCGGCGAAGCCGAGCGTCATGGCCGGCAGGCCGCGCCCGCCGGCGAGCCAGCCGATCACCAGGCCGCCGGCCGCGAGCAGGCCGAGATCGAGCAGGCCGCTGGCGTCCCGGCGGACCAGGAAGTCGCCCCGGATGATGCTGTCGACGACCATGGCATGGCGCGCGACGCTTGGCAGGACCGTCGAGAAGGGTGTGAGGAAGGTCTCGCCGATGCCAGCGGCGGCCCCGCCGATCAGCACGATCTTGCCCTCGAGCGCGATCCCCTGGAGGTCGCCGGCCAACAGACGCGCCGCCGAGATCCGCGCAAAACGGCCGGGTCGTCGATGGTTGACCGCCAGGCGCATGGCCTCATCGGTCGGCAGGAACCGGTCGCCCAGCGCGATGCCGCGGCCGAGCTCGAGCCGGACCTCGTCGCGGACGACGCCCAGATATTGGCGCGCGATCTCGAGCGAGAACGACGGGTAGGCGTCGGCGCCGTAGGCGACCACCGGGTACTCGAAGCGGGCGGCACCGTCGGGGTCGAGCGTCAGGTTGACGTGGCCGAGCGCGCTCGCGGCGGTACCGAGCGCGGACAGGGGCGCCAGCAGACCGGTCGCGACCAGTGGCAGGCTGCTCCGATCACCGGGCGCCCCCTGGACGACCCGGAAAGCCGCCCGCGCGACATAGCCGGGCGGCAAGGTGGGCTGCGACGGGTTCTGGTCATCGAAGACGAAGGAGAATGGCAGCACGCAGTTGCCGGCGCTGGCGATCTCGCGGGCGAGCTTCTGGTCGCCGGCGAGCTTGTCGAGCAGGCCGGCGATGGCCTTCTCCAGGTCGGCCGGGACCGCCGGTCCGGGTGCGGCGAGCGCCCGGGCGAGCGCGGTCAGCGCGGCCGGGGAGAGGACGCTGGCCTCGGGCTCGGCGAACAGCAGATCGAAGGCGATGGTGCGGGCGCCGGCCGCGACCAGGCGGCGGACCATCGCGGCCATCACGCTCCGGCTCCACGGCCAGCGCCCGACCGCGCGCACGCTGGCGTCGTCGATCAGGACCAGGACGATGCTCTCGGACGGCGGCAGCGGCGGACGCAGGCGCAGGCGCAGGTCGAGCGCCTTGCCTTCGAGTTCGCCCACGATCCCGAGCCGGCTCGCCGGCAGGTAGCCGATCATGATCACGAGCGTCGCCAGCAGGGCCACGTGAAACGGCGTCAGCGCGCCCAGCCAGCGGCGGACGTGAGCGGTCAGGGCAGAGCGGTCCGCTCGATGAACGCGTTCTTGCGCGCAGCGCCCCACTGGGTCGGCGCCGGCGGTGGCTGGCCTGGCCGCACCGTCGTGCCGTCACCCGGCAAGAGCACGACCTCGCCGGCGATCTCCGGCCCGACGTTGCGCACCGCTACCCGGCCCTCGAGCCCGACGATCGCGGTGGCATCGGGCGCCGCCTCGGCGATCCACTCGGTGCCGCGGACCGATGCCACCGCGGTGTTGCTCTGGACCTCGAAGGTCGAATGGGCGACCAGCAGCTCGACCAGCACGCGCAGGATGCCTCGCGGTACCTCGAGCAGCACGTTGCGCGCCGCCTGCTCGGGCGCGTAGTCGAACCGGTTCAGGCTGACCTCGGTGGCGGCGCCGAGCGTGAGCACCGAACCGTCCTCCAGGTCCAGGCGCAATCTGCCGTCGGCCCCGGTGCGGATGCGGTCGCCTTCGAACACCTCGGCGCCGGGCAGCAGCGGCCGCGCCTGACTCTCGCCCGCGCTCGTGACCTGGGCCTGCCCGGTCACTGCGCTGACCGAGCCGATCGCGTCCGGCGCCTGGGCGCGGGCTGGCCCGGCCGCGAGCGCGACCAGCAGCAGGACCGTCGCGAGGCCAGCGTTCCGCATCTCACCATCCCTTCACCGTGGCGCGAAGCAATGATCCGACCTTTGGTGAGGGGCCGTCAAGCGAGGCCCATGATCCGAGCGGCGATTGTCCGCTGCACCGGCGCCAGCGGCCCAATGACGCGCGCGAACAGCTGGTCGCGCAGCCAGCGCGTCAAAGGATGCCTGGCCGTGACCAGGCGTGTGAGCATGTGGGTCTGACGGATCACGCTGGCGCCGACCGGGTGCCGCTCGGCCGAGTAGGTATCGAGCCCGCCATCGATCAGCTTGCGGCCGAGGACCGTGCCGTCCTCGATGCCGAGGTTCATGCCGCGGGCACCGACCGGCGAATGGACGTGCGCCGCATCGCCGGCCAGGAACACCCGTCCCTGCTGGTAAGCCGGCACCTGCCGGTAGCTGATCCTGAAGGCGGACCGCCAGATCTCCTCCTGCACGCTCGTCCCCGCCGGCAGCAAGGTGAGGGGATCGGGGCCGCTGGACACCAGGCGGAACAGCCCGGGCTCGATCGGGATCACGGCCAGGACCGCGGCCGGCCGGGCGAACACGTCGACCTCCGCCTCGCCGAACGGCCACCTCATGCGCACGTCCGCGAGCCACCATTCGGACGGGTCGGTCTCGCCCGCGAACGGCAGACCGAGCGCGTCGCGGACGGTGCTGTGGGCGCCGTCGGCCCCGATCAGATGATCGGCCTCGACGGTCTGCGCCGCGCCGCCCGCGATCACTTCTGCCCGCACCAGATCGCGCGCCGCTTCCAGGCCTTTGAGCTCGGTCGCCCACTCGACCTTAACGCCATGCTCGGCCAGCCGGCGCTCGAGCAGCCGCTCGGTCTCGGCCTGGAGCAGCGCCAGCATGAAATTGTAGCGGTGCGCCACCTGCGAGATCTCGATCGTCGCCAGCAGCCGCTCGCCGCTGCGGAAATTGAGGTGCTGGATGCGCAGCCCCCGTGCCAGCAGCCGCTCGGTGACCCCGGACGGCTCGAGCAACTCCAGCGTGCGGGCGTTGATGCCGATCGCCTTGGAGTGCTGCGAGCGGCGCGGATGCCTGTCGATGATCCGCACCGGCCGGCCGCGGCGCGCGAGTTCGAGGGCGGCCGCGAGCCCCGTTGGCCCAGCGCCGACCACCAGCACCGGTCGTTCGGTGGCCGAAGTCACGGCTCGCCCGCGCCCGTCAATGGACGTGGAAAGCGACGCTGCCCCGCAGCGTCTCGCCCGGTGCTAGCACCCGCACGCCGGTCGAGGCAACGCCGCGCTCGGCGAGATTGAAGCCGTCGTTGACGTGCGAGACCGGCTCGACGCAGAAGAAGTCCCGGCCGGGCGGGACGTAGATGACCAGATGGCCGAACAGCGGCTCGGCCTCGATCACGAGCGTGATCCCGGTCTCCGGCCAGTGGATCTCGGCGCGGCCGTCCCAGCCCCCGAAGCAATGGTCGAGCGCCAGGCCTTCGAGACGTGGCGCCCGGGCGAAGTCCCATTCGGCCGGCAGCGGCGTTGGCTCGGTCGGGATCTGGCGCCCGTCCATGAGCCAGACGTGATCGAGCCGGGCGCGGAGCGTGACGCCGGGCGTGCGGACGAAATAGGGATGCACGCCCAGGCCGGCCGGCATCGGGCCGGCACCGGCATTGGTGACCTCGAGCGTGAGGTTCAGGCCGCGGCCATCGAGCGCCAGGATCTGGCGCGCCCGATAGTCGAAGGGAGTGCCGGCGATCGCGTGCGCGAAGTCGAGGACCACCCGATGCGCGCTCGTCTCGGCGACCGCCCAGGGGTGTTGCCAGCCCTGGCCGTGAATCGCGTGCGGTTCGGCTGGGAAATTCGCCGGCAGCTCGTAGACCCGCCCCTGGAAGGCGAAGCGGCGATCAGCGATCCGGTTCGAGAACGGCACCAGCGGAAAGCTGCTGGCAGCGCCCGGGTCGGCGTGCACGAACAGCGCCGGGCCGGCGGGCCGCATCAGGTCGCGGCCCTGATGCCGAAACGCGGTGAGGCAGCCGCCGAGCCCGGGGCAGACCTCGAGCTCGAAAGCACCCTCGCCAAGCCGCAGGATGTCCGTCCGATCCGCCACCCGCCTGACCTCGCTCGCCCGCTCCGGTCAGCTAGCCGCTGGCACCTTCGCTTGTCGAGCGAAAGCTCTTGGCTGGTGTCCCAGGCCAGACGACGGCTGCTCCGACCTCCAGGAGCAGCCGTCGCTGATCGAAAGCCGGCTCAGCCGCCGATGCAGCTGTCGGCGGTCTCGGGCGTGCAGACGTCGAGGCCGGTGTAGGTCGGATCCTCGGGGTTGGTGCCGTTCTTCTTGATCTCCAAGAGGAACTGCATCGTCTTGTAGCCCATCTCGAACGGCCGCTGGCCGACCTGACCGAGCGAGAGACCTTCCTTCATCAGGTCCATCTGCACCGGCAGCGTGTCGGCGACGACCAGGGCCAGATCCTTGCTGTCGATCCGGTCCTTCACCTTGGTCGCGACGTTGCGATAGGCGTCGGGCACGAACTGCGGGAAGCCCCCGGTCGGCACGAACGCATCCAGGTCCGGGTACTTGGCGAGCGTGTCTTCCATCTGCTGGACCGAGCGCGGGAAGTCGTCGTCGGTGTACAGCGGGCAGCCGTCGACCTCGGTCCAGCCGTTCTCGCCGGCCAAGCGATCGCCCGGTGAGGTGGTGCCGGTCTTGCCGCTGAGCGTGTCGCGGATGCCCTGCATGCGCTCGTTGTGGTTGGCGGCCGCGGCGCCGCCCGACTGGATGCAGATCGTGCCGCCGTCCGGCTTGATCTCCTGGACGATCTTGGCCAGGTTGACGCCGATGTCGTAGTTTTTGGTGCCGACGTAGGCGATCCGCAGGTCCTGGTTCTCGGGCAGCAGATCGCTGTCCCAGGTCAAGACCGGGATGCCGGCCGCCTTGGCCGAGGCGAGCGCGCTCGCCATCGCGGCGGCATTCGAGGGCGAGACGGCGAGCCCGTCGATCCCCGAATTGATCAGGTCGTTGACCATCTGCAGCTGCTCTTCGCCGCCGCCATGCTCGCCGGGGCCGATGTAGCGGCACTCGATCTGGCCACTGAGTTCGGCCTCGGCCTTCTTGCAGCCGTCGCGGGCCTGGTCGAAGAACGGGTTATTCACGTTCTTGGGCACCAGCGCGAAGGTGTAGTCGGCGGCGCTCGCCGTGCCCGGCGCGGCCAGCAGCGCTGCTGCTGCCGCCGATAGCATCAATCGTCTCATGGGGATTGCCCTCCCTTCTTGGGCTCAGATCACCTGGGCCAAACTGCTCAGCCCGAGGTCCTTGCGCGGATCCGCTCGAGCAGAACCGCGAAGATGATGAACAGGCCGACGAACAGGTCGTACCAGTTGGCGTCGACCCCGAACATGATCAGGCTGTTGCGGATCAGGAAGATCAGCGCCGCGCCGATCACGGCACCATAGACGCTGCCATGGCCGCCCATCAGATTGGCGCCGCCGATCACGGTGGCCGCGATCACGTACAGCTCGTAGCCCTTGCCCATGCCGTTGGAGGCCGAGCCCTGCCAGCCGGCGAGCATGATCGCCGCGATCGCCGCGGTCAGGCCGGAGAACATGTAGACCTGCAGCTTGACCCGATCGACCGGGATGCCGGTCAACCGCGCCGCGTTCTCGTTGCCGCCGATCGCGAACAGATAGCGGCCCCAGGCGGTCCATTTGAGCGTGAAGCTGACCAGCACGGCCAGCACCAGCATCGTCACGAACAGGTTCGAGAGCAGCAAGGGCGTGCTGCCGAACCAGGGCAGCTCGAT
>CAWJAY010000042.1:0-126155 GCA_963840925.1 uncultured Alphaproteobacteria bacterium | reverse complement strand
TTGATGTTGTAGTCGCGCGTCGTGGTCAGGGCGACCAGGCGGAGGCCGTGGCGGGCGAGATTGGCTTCTGCGCCTTCCAGCCGGTCGACGATCGTGACCACGGTTTGGACCTCGGCGCCGGCTTCGCGCGCAGCCTCCACCGCGCGCAGCACCGAGCCGCCGGTGGTGGTGACGTCGTCGACCAGCAGCGCCCGTCTGCCGGCGATCTGAACGCCTTCGGGCAGGCCCTCGATGACCTTGCGCGTACCGTGCTCCTTGGCTGCCTTGCGGACGAAAAATCCGGCAATCGGCCGGCCACGGATGAAGCTCAGCTGGCTGACGCAGGCGACGATCGGGACCGCGCCGAGCTCGAGCCCGCCGACCAGCTCGGCGCGCTCCCGCAGTGCCTCGTCCAGCACCAGCTCGGCGATCAGATGCGCGCCCTCCGGATCGAACGCGGTTGGCTTCATATTGAAGTAGAACGATGATTCGGCGCCCGAGACTAGCTTGATCCGGCTCCCGCGCAGCAGCGAATGGCTGGTGACGAGCCGGATCAGCCGTTCCTTTGTCGATGCCCTCTGATGCCCGCTCGCTGCCACCGCTCTGATGCCCCGTCCGAACCCGCCTTGGGCGCATCATAGGTGCGACGGCTTGCCAAGACCACCTCGGGTCTCGATCTTAGTCGCCGGGAGAGCAGGCATGCGCGGGGGCGCGTGCATTGAGGCAGGTTGCATGCAGACCGTCTTTTCGGCCGAGCAGCTGAAAGATCCGGACGTCGCTGCGTCGGCGGCGGTCATCCGGCGCTGCGTGCACTGCGGCTTTTGCACCGCGACCTGCCCGACTTACGTGCTGCTCGGCGACGAGCTCGACAGCCCGCGCGGCCGGATCTACCTGATCAAGGACATGCTGGAGAACAGCAAGCCCGCGAGTGCTGCGGTGGTCAAGCACATCGACCGCTGCCTGTCCTGCCTTGCCTGCATGACCACCTGCCCCTCCGACGTCCACTACATGCATCTGGTCGACCATGCCCGCCGGCACATCGAGCAGACCTATGCCCGGCCGCTGCCCGAGCGGCTCTTGCGCAGCCTGCTGGCGACGGTCCTGCCCCGGCCGCGGCTGTTTCGTTTTGCTCTATCTGGCGCCCGGCTCGCGCGGCCGCTCGCGCGCTTTCTCCCGGGCCGCCTGCGGACCCTCGTTGAGCTGGCGCCCGACTCGATCCCGGGCGCCTCGCCGGTCGACCGGCCCCGGGTGTTCCCGGCCGAGGGGCCGAAGCGGGCGCGGGTGGCGCTGCTGAGCGGCTGCGCCCAGCAGGTCCTGGCGCCCGAGATCAACGAGGCGACGGTCCGGCTGCTGACCCGGCACGGCGTCGAGGTCGTGATCGCGCGCGGCGCCGGCTGCTGCGGCGCGCTCACCCATCATATGGGCAAGGAGCGCCCCGCGCTGCGCGATGCCAAGGCCAACATCGATGCCTGGTGGCGCGAGCTCGAGGGCCAGGGCCTGGATGCCGTCGTGATCAACGCCTCGGGCTGCGGAACCACGGTCAAGGACTACGGGTTCATGCTCCGGGAGGATGGCGCCTATGCCGAGAAGGCCGCCCGGATCAGCGCGCTGGCCAAGGACATCACGGAGCTGATGACCCGGCTTGGGCTGAAGCCGCTGGTCGGCCTCCCGCACCTGGTCGTCGCCTACCATTCGGCCTGCTCGATGCAGCATGGGCAGGCGATCCGCCTGGAGCCGAAGCAGCTGCTGAGCGCTGCGGGCTTCGTCGTCAAGGACGTCCCCGAGGGCCATCTCTGCTGCGGCTCGGCCGGCACCTACAACCTGCTCCAGCCGGCGATCGCGGCTCGCCTCAGGGACCGCAAAGTCCAAAATCTCGAGCGGCTCGAGCCGGACCTGATCGCAACCGGCAACATCGGCTGCATCACCCAGATCGCCTCGGGCACCCGGCTGCCGATCGTGCATACCGCCGCACTGCTGGACTGGGCGACCGGCGGGCCGGTGCCGAAGGGCCTGGAAGCCCTGGCGGCGGCACGCGCGGCCAGGGTGCCCGAAGCCGCGGACTGACGGAGAGCGCACACCCAGGGAGGACCGCCGTCATGGCAGCAGACGCCAGGCTCAACGGCGACATCGATCCGGTCGAGACCCGGGAATGGCTGGAGTTCGATCGATTCGGTGCTCGAGTACGAGGGCACCGAGCGCCTGCGCTTTCTGCTGGAGCAGGTGGTCGAGCGGGCGCACGAGGCCGGGACCGACCTGCCGTTCACCGCCAATACCGCCTACGTCAACACGATCCCGTTGGCGCAGCAGGTCAAAGCGCCCGGCGACTACCACCTCGAATGGCGCAACCGCTGCTTTACCCGCTGGAACGCGCTCGCGATGGTCGTACGCGCCAACAAGCATACCAACGTCGGCGGCCATATCGCGAGCTTCGCATCTTCAGCCACGCTCTACGACGTTGGTTTCAACCACTTCTGGCGCGCCCCGTCGACGGAGCACGGCGGCGACCTGGTCTACATCCAGGGGCACTCCGCGCCCGGGATCTACGCCCGCGCCTATCTCGAGGGCCGGATCGCCGAGTTGCAGCTCGACCGGTTCCGGCAGGAGGTGAATGGCGATGGCCTGTCGTCCTATCCGCACTCTTGGCTGATGCCCGACTTCTGGCAGTTCGCGACCGTATCGATGGGGCTTGGGCCGCTGATGGGCATCTACCAGGCCCGGTTCATGAAGTACCTGCACAACCGCGGCATCGCCAAGACCGAGGGCCGCAAGGTCTGGGTGTTCTGCGGCGACGGCGAGATGGACGAGCCGGAGAGCCTGGGCGCGATCTCGCTCGCGTCGCGCGAGCAGCTCGACAACCTGATCTTCGTGATCAATTGCAACCTGCAGCGCCTCGACGGGCCGGTGCGCGGCAACGGCAAGATCATCCAGGAGCTCGAATCGGATTTCCGGGGCGCTGGCTGGAACGTGATCAAGGTGATCTGGGGCTCGCTCTGGGACCCCCTGTTCGAGCGCGACCAGAGCGGGCTGTTGCGCCGGCGGATGGAGGAGGCGGTCGACGGCGAGTACCAGGCGTTCAAGGCCAAGGGCGGCGCCTACACGCGCGAGCATTTCTTTGGCAAGTACGAGGAGCTGAAGTCGCTGGTCGCGAACATGAGCGACGAGGAGGTCTGGCGGCTCAACCGCGGCGGCCACGACCCGCACAAGATCTACGCCGCCTACCACGCGGCTGTGAACCACAAGGGCCAGCCGACCGTGATCCTCGCCAAGACGGTCAAGGGCTACGGCATGGGCGAGGCCGGCGAGGGCCAGAACATCACCCACCAGCAAAAGAAGATGGGCGACGAGGCGGTGCGCTCGTTCCGCGACCGCTTCCAGATCCCGATCGAGGACAGAGAGCTCGCCGAGGCCCCTTACTACAAGCCGCCCGAGGACAGCCCGGAGATGCGCTATCTTAAGGAGCGGCGCACCGCGCTGGGCGGCCCGCTGCCCCAGCGCCGCCACGATGCGCCGGCGCTCGAGATCCCCGAGCTCAGGGCGTTCGATGCGCTGCTCAAGGACACCGGCGAGCGCGAGATCTCGACCACGATGGCGTTCGTGCGCATCCTGAACGTGCTCTGCCGCGACAAGGCGATCGGCAAATTCGTGGTCCCGATCGTGCCCGACGAATCGCGCACCTTCGGCATGGAGGGGATGTTCCGCCAGCTCGGCATCTATTCGGCCAAGGGCCAGCTGTACAAGCCCGAGGATGCCGACCAGCTGATGTACTATAAGGAGGACAAGAGCGGCCAGGTGCTCCAGGAGGGGATCACCGAAGCGGGCTCGATGTCATCCTGGATCGCGGCCGCGACCGCCTACAGCTCGCACGGCGTGCCGATGATCCCGTTCTTCATCTTCTATTCGATGTTCGGCTTCCAGCGGATCGGCGATCTCTGCTGGGCGGCGGGCGACAGCCGCGCGCGCGGCTTCCTGATCGGCGGCACCGCCGGGCGCACGACGTTGAACGGCGAGGGCCTGCAGCACCAGGATGGCCACAGCCACGTACTGGCCGCGACCGTGCCCAACTGCGTCAGCTACGATCCAGCTTTCGCCTACGAGCTTGCGGTGATCATCCACCACGGGCTCGAGCGCATGTTCGTCAAGCGCGACGACGTCTACTTCTACCTCACGGTCATGAACGAGAACTACCGGCACCCGGCGATGCCCGAGGGCGCGGCGGATGGCATCGTCAAGGGCATGTACCGGCTGGCGTCGACCGCTAAGGCGCGCGAGCAGAAGAAGCGGGTGCAGCTGCTCGGCTCGGGCACGATCCTGCACGAAGTGATCGAGGCGGCGGCGCTGCTGGCGCAGGACTTCGGCATCAGCGCCGACGTCTGGAGCGCCACGAGCTTCAACCAGCTCGCCCGCGACGGCCACGAGGTGGCACGCTGGAACCTGCTGCACCCGACCGCGCCGCCGCGCAAGGCCTACGTGACCCAGTGCCTGGAGGAGCAGGCCGGTCCGGTCGTCGCAGCGACCGACTACATCCGGATCTTCGCCGATCAGATCCGGGCCTTCGTGCCGCAGCGCTACGTCGTGCTCGGCACCGATGGCTACGGTCGGAGCGACACCCGCGAGAAGCTGCGACGACATTTCGAGGTCGACCGCCATTACGTGGCGCTCGCGGCGCTGAAGGCGCTGGCCGACCAGGGCACGATCAAAGCCGATGTCGTCGCGGACGCGATCAAGAAGTACGAGGTCGACCCTGAGACGCCCTATCCGCTCTATCGCTGAGCGGGTCCGACAACCGGGGGAAACGCGATGGCGCCGGTGCAGGAGGTCAAGGTTCCCGACATCGGCGACTTCAAGGACGTCGAGATCATCGAGGTCAACGTCGCGCCGGGCGACGAGGTCCACGAGGAGGACCCGCTGGTCACGCTCGAGTCCGACAAGGCCAGCATGGAGGTGCCCTCGCCGCTCGCCGGCAAGGTCAAGGAGGTCAAGGTCAAGAGCGGCGACCGGGTGTCCGAGGGCGATCTGATCGTGGTCATGGAAGCCGGCGAGGGCAAGTCGAAGGTCGAGCCGCCCTCGCCCGAAGGCGTGCAGGAATCCGATGCGCATCCGATCGACGCGCCGCGGGGGGAGCCGTCGGCGCCGGCTGCTGCGGCGCCGAAGCCGGACGGCGAAGGCGAGGCCAAGGACTTCTCCGGCATCCACGCCAGCCCGAGCGTCCGCCGGCTCGCCCGCGAGCTTGGGATCGATCTCAGCCAGATCCAAGGCAGCGGCGAGAAGGGCCGGATCACCAAGGACGACGTCAAAACGCAGCTCAAGGGCGCTGCGGCGCCAGCCGCGACCGCTACGGGCGCCGGTATCCCCGAGATCCCTGCGGTCGATTTCTCGAAGTTCGGCGAGATCCAGACCGTGCCGCTGTCGCGGGTCAAGAAGATCTCGGGGCCGCACCTGCACCGCGCCTGGCTGAACGTGCCGCTCGTCACCCACAACGACGAAGCCGACATCACCGAGCTCGAGGCCTACCGCAAGGAGCTGGACGGCGCCGCCAAGGAGGAGGGCTACCGGGTCACGCTGCTTGCCTTCCTGATCAAGGCCGCGGTCTCGGCGCTGCGGAAGCACCCGGAGGTCAACGCCTCGCTCGCGCCGGACAAAGAAAACCTGATCCTCAAGAAGTATGTCCATATCGGGATCGCGGTCGACACGCCGGGCGGCCTCGTCGTGCCGGTCGTGCGCGAGGTCGACCGGAAAGGCGTCGATGCGCTCTCGCGCGAGCTCGGCGAAGTGTCGCAACGAGCGCGCGACGGCAAGCTCAGCTCTGCCGAGCTGCAGGGGGCATCGTTCACGATCTCGAGCCTGGGCGGCATCGGCGGCACCGGGTTTACCCCACTAGTCAACGCGCCCGAGGTCGCGATTTTGGGCGTGGTCCGGGCCAGGATGGCGCCGGTCTGGGACGGCGGCGCGTTCGTGCCGCGGCTGCTGCTGCCGGTCTGCTTGTCCTACGACCACCGGGTGGTCGACGGCGCGCTCGCCGCCCGCTTCACCCGCCACCTCTGCCACGTGCTCGAGGACGTGCGCCGGCTGGTGCTCTGAGGGAGACGAGCATGGCGACGACCGAGGTCAAGGTCCCCGACATCGGCGACTTCACGGACGTCGAGGTGATCGAGGTCCACGTCGAGGCGGGCGCTCGTCTCGCCGCCGAGGATCCGATGATCACGCTCGAATCGGACAAGGCGAGCATGGAGGTGCCGTCACCGGCGGCCGGCGAGGTCAAGGAAGTCAACGTCAAGACCGGCGACCGGGTGTCCGAGGGCGATCTGATCCTGCTGCTCGAGACCGAGGCGGAAACCGCGACGCCGAAAGTGTCCAAAGACGAGACGCCGAAGCAGGCGGCGGCGCCGGCCGCGGCCAAGCCTGGGGAGGGCGAGATCGAGGCCGAGCTCGTGGTGCTGGGCTCGGGGCCCGGCGGCTATACGGCCGCGTTCCGGGCCGCTGATCTCGGGCTTAAGGTCGTGCTCGTCGAGCGCTATCCGACCCTTGGCGGGGTGTGCCTGAACGTCGGCTGCATCCCGTCCAAGGCGCTGCTGCACGCCGCCAAGGTGATCGCGGACGCGCGCGAGATGGCCGCCCATGGCCTCGCGTTCGGAAAACCGGAAATCGACCTCGACCAGCTCGCCGACTGGAAGGACGGCGTGGTCGGCCGGCTGACCGGTGGGCTCGCCGGCCTGGCGAAACAGCGCAAGGTCCAGGTCGTGCAGGGGGTAGGCAGGTTCGCCTCGCAGAACCAGCTCGAGGTCGAAACCGATGGTGGGAAAAAGACCATCGGCTTTGGCCAGGCGATCATCGCGGCCGGCTCGGCGCCGGTTTTCCTGCCGTTCATCCCGCGCGATGACCCGCGCGTCATGGACTCGACCGGGGCGCTCGAGCTCGAGGACATTCCCAGGCGACTCCTGGTTCTGGGCGGCGGCATCATCGGCCTGGAGATGGCGACCGTCTACCATGAGCTCGGGTCGAAGATCACGGTCGTCGAGCTGATGGACCAGCTGATCCCGGACGCCGACCCGGACATCATCCGGCCGCTGCACAAGCGGATCGAAGGGCTCTACGAGAACATCTTGCTCGGCACCAAGGTGACCGGCATCAAGGCGGGCAAGAAGGGCCTCGAGGTCAGCTTCGAGGGGGCGAAGGCGCCGGAGCCCGAGGTCTTCGATCGGGTCCTGGTCGCGGTCGGGCGGCGGCCGAACGGCAACGCGATCGGGGCAGATGCCGCGGGCGTCGCGGTCGACGAGCGCGGCTTCATCGCGGTCGACCGCCAGCAGCGGACCAACGTCCACCACATCTTCGCGATCGGCGACGTGGTCGGCCAGCCGATGCTCGCCCATAAAGCGACCCATGAGGGCAAGGTCGCGGCCGAGGCCGCCGCCGGCAAGAACAGTTTCTTCGATGTCAAATGCATCCCCTCGGTCGCCTACACCGATCCCGAGATCGCCTGGGCCGGCCTGACCGAGACCGAGGCCAAGGCCCAAGGCATCAAGTACGGCAAGGGCAGCTTTCCGTGGGCCGCCTCCGGCCGGGCGCTCGGCATCGCGCGCCCCGAGGGCCTGACCAAGCTTTTGTTCGACGAGGCCAGCGGCCAGCTGCTCGGCGCCGGCATCGTCGGCCCGAACGCCGGCGACCTGATCGCGGAAGCAGCGCTCGCGATCGAGATGGGCGCCGATGCCGAGGACATCGGCCTCACCGTCCACCCGCACCCGACGCTCTCGGAGACGATCGCGTTCTCGGCCGAAGCGTTCGCGGGCACGCTCACCGACCTCTATCTGCCCAAGCGGCGCTAAAAAATCGCCCGGGATCGCCGAGCCGGACATTTCGAGCGCTCGTTTGACAGTCTGTAACGAGTTGCGTTACATTCCGGCCAGTGATCAGGAGCTTCCGCCACAAGGGGCTGCGGGATCTGTTCCTTACCGGTCGCGGCGGTGGCCTGCGCGCCGACCTCAGGCGGCGCTGCCTCGTCCGCCTGGATGCGCTGAATGCCGCGACCGAGCTGCGCCAGCTGGACCTCCCCGGCTTTCGGCTGCATCCGCTCAGGGGCGATCAGGCCGGGCGCTGGGCGATCGACGTCAACGGCCCCTGGCGACTCACCTTCGAATGGAGCGAGGATGGCGATGCCCACCGGGTCGACCTCGAGCAGTACCACTGAGCCGCAGGACTACGCGGTGACCGAGGCGCCTAAGCGCTGCCCGACCCATCCAGGCGAACTGCTTCGGGAAATCCTCACCGACGGGCTTAAGCTGTCGGTGGCCGAGGCTGCGCGCCAGCTGGGCGTCAGCCGGATGACGCTCCATCGCCTCCTGCGGGGCGAGCAGGCGGTCACGCTTGAAATGGCGCTCCGGCTGGGCAAGCTCTGCGGCAACGGCCCCGAGTTCTGGCTGCGCCTGCAGATGCTGCGCGACCTCTGGCGCCTGGAGCGCAGGCTCGCCGCTGACCTCGCCCGCATCCCGACCCACCGCGCCGCGTGAGCTAGCGGCGGCCCGGCCTTCTAAATTTGGCAGGATTTCTCGATTCCCCAGATGCATGCCATAGAATTCGAACGGGTCGTTGAGATCCTCGAAGCGATTTGCGAGGGAAAGGTGTCAGCGAGGGAAAAGGTGTCAGGACCTTTTCGCCTCCCGCATCGTCAGCCGAGGAGCGCTCTGACCAGGAGCGCGGCCTCTTTGGAAGCGTCGGCCTTTTTGAGGGCGTCGTAGATCCCGACCAGCATCGTGCTCATGCGCCCATCTGTGGCTCTCGCCCCTTTGACGATCGAGCTTGCCCGTGTCCGGCATGCCGGATCGAGCTGATCTCGCCGCTGCTCAGGTCGGCAGACTTGCATATTTTCCTATCATCGGGTAGATGATGACACCCAATCGCGGACCGGGCGCGCGAGCTCGCTGTCCGCTGGTCCCCTCGCCCGGCAACGCAACGCCGAATTTACCAGACGAACCCAAAAGGCGCGCAAACCCTCGGCCTTGGGCGTTCTCACTACCATTTTTCGCCCGACATCAAGCGGGCTGGCTGTCGCTGCCCGACACCTCTCACTTCCGATAGCGCGCCGGCATCTGGGGATGATTGACGGGGTTGGTTGTCGTGCCTGAGGTGGCAAAAGGTGTCAGGTGGAAAAGGGTCAGGAATCCTTCCACTGCCATCCTTTACGTGGCGCGGTCGACCCCGGCGGCGAGGCGGGCGCCGGGGTCGCGCTCGACGATGGCGAGGTAGCGGGTCTGCAGGTTGATCGGAACCGTGCCTTGGTGCCGAGTAGAGAGCGCGGGCGATCTGATCGCGGAGGTGGCGCTCGCGATCGAGATGGGCGCCGATGCCGAGGACATCGGCCTCACGGTCCACCCGCACCCGACGCTCTCGGAGACGATCGCCTTCTCCGCCGAGGCGTTCGCGGGCACGCTCACCGACCTCTATCTGCCAAGGAAACGTTAGGCCGCCAGCTCGAGCTCGAGACGGCGCTGCACTTCCGGCGCGCGCAGCGCCGAGGCCGGCTTCAGCATGTGCCGGACCTCGGTCAAGAGCCTGTGAACCTCCGGGCTGCGGGTGGCGAGCCGGAACAGCGCCGCGGTCGATTGCAGCTGCTGCTCCAGGTCCACGGGCCGCTCGCCGCGGGCCAAAGGATGCGCGAGATCGGGCACCGCCGACATCGACCACGCCGCCTCGACCACGGGCTGGACCGCCGCGATGAAGGCCGGTCCCAAGCCTGTCAGCGGCTGCCGCTCGCCGCGTCGGGCGCGCAGCAGATCCTTGAGGATGCAGGCCTCGAGCGCGGCCACGCTCATGCCCTGGCCATAGATCGGGTTGAAGCGGCAGATCGCGTCGCCGATCGGCAGCAGTCCGTCCGGGAAGCCCGGGAGCCGCTCGTAGTGTCGCCGGCAGCTTTCGGGCAACGCGAAGCGGTGGATGCCGCCCAACCTTCGCGCAGACTTGATCGCGTCGTGGATCGTGGGTGTTCTGAGCTGCCGCACGCGCTCCCGGAAACTGGCTTCGTCGGCCGATGGGACGGCGCCGTAGCGCTCGCCCACGGTCGCCATCCAGCGGTGTCCTTCGATCGGGAACAAGAGGCCGATCCTGGTCTCCTGCCTGCGGTCGGGGTGCGTGAGCGCGTAGCCGTCGCAGTCGAGCTCGTGGCGGGGGAACGGGCCGCAGCCCGGGAACTCGATGAGGTCGTCCCATCCGAAGCGGAGCCGCGCGGCGCCGGCCCGGACCAGGTCCTGATCGAAGCCCGGGAAAAGAGTGCCGAAAGCCCGCAGGCCACCCGCGAGCAGCCCGTGCAGCTGTTGGCCCTGCGGCACGCCCGGCCGGGGCGAGGAATTGGAGGGCAGAACGTCGCGCTCGAGGACGGTCACGCGCTCGAAGCTGTCCGCAAGCGCGGCCGCGGCTGCGAGGCCGGCCATGCCGGCGCCGATGACGATCGCGTGCCCGCCGATGGCGGGTATGAAGCGGTGCGTTCGAAGGGCGGTGCTCATGGCAAATCTCCTCGTCATGGGTCCGAGGACGCTCTGCCGCCTGCGTTATGGCCCGATGTCGGCGGCGCCCGCAAAGCGCTACGATTAAATGCAAGCGCTCGCATCCGAGCCGAGGCACGAGGCCGTCCGTGACTGTGCAAAGCACGCAGCCGGCCTAAGTACGGTTCGGGATAGCGGCGCGGGGCGCGGGAGGTTTCCATCGTGAACAATTTGGCGCCGATGTCGGGAGTGCTGCCGGCCGGCCATCCGCCGGTGGGCAGGCCGCGGATCGGCGTGCTGCTGCTCAATCTCGGCACGCCGGATGCCACGGACTACTGGTCGGTGCGGCGTTATCTCAGGCAGTTCCTGAGCGACCGGCGGGTGATCGACACCAACCCGCTGGTCTGGCAGCCGCTGCTCAACCTGGTGATCCTCAGCACGCGGCCGCAGCGGAGCGGACGCGCCTATGCCGCGATCTGGAACCGCGAGCGGAACGAATCCCCGCTCCGGACGATCACGCGCAGCCAGTCCGAGAAGCTCGCCTCCGCCCTCGCCGCGGCGCTCCCCGGCCATGATCTGATCGTCGACTGGGCGATGCGCTACGGCAGCCCCGCGATCGGCGCGGCGATCCGCAAGCTGATCGAGGCCGGCTGCACGCGGCTGCTGCTGGTCGCGCTCTACCCGCAATACGCCGCGGCGAGCACGGCCACCGCCTACGACGAGACGTTTCGCGCGCTGATGGCCGAGCGCTGGCAGCCGGCGATCCGGACGGCACCGCCCTATCACGACGATCCGGACTACATCTCTGCGCTCGCGCGTGCGATCGAGACACATCTGGCCGGCCTCGCCTGGCGCCCCGAGGTCGTGCTCGCCTCCTTCCACGGCCTGCCCAAGCGCTATATGGAGCTGGGCGATCCCTACCATTGCCAGTGCGCCAAGACCGTGCGCCTGCTGCGGGCGCGGCTTGGCTGGCCGAACGAGGCGCTGCGCATGACCTTCCAGTCCCGCTTCGGCCGTGAGGAGTGGCTGCAGCCCTATACCGACGAGACGGTGCGCACCCTGGCGCAGCAGGGGGTGAGGAACCTTGCGATCGTGGCGCCCGGCTTTGCCGCCGACTGCCTCGAGACCCTGGAGGAGCTAGCGATCGGCGCGCGCGAGAATTTCCTCGAGCACGGCGGCCAGAACTTCGCCTACATCCCCTGCCTGAATGACACCGACGAGCACATCCAGCTGCTCGCCGGGCTGGTCGCGCGCGAGCTCGGCGGCTGGGTTTGATACCGGTCGCAAGGCCCTGGCATCCCGGGTCGCGGTTGGGGGTAGCTGCGCGGTGACCGACCACGCCCGGCCCGACGCTGGCTCCGGGTGGGGTCTCGCGCGCGTTCACATGCGCAGCGCGGACGGCGCGACCCGGCTCGCGCTGCTCGAGCAGCGGACGCCGCTGCGCGTGCTCTTGCCGCGGGTGCCGCGGGGTGAGGTGCCGGAGATCGTGCTGATCAACACCGGCGGTGGGGTGGTCGGCGGCGACCGCCTCGCGATCGAAGTGGTCGCGGGGCCGGGTACGCGCCTGCGCGCGACCAGCCAGGCGGCCGAGAAGATCTACCGCAGCGCCGGTCGTGCAAGCGCGCTCGAGGTGAGCCTTATCGCCGGTCGGGACGCCTGGCTCGAATGGCTGCCGCAGGCGACGATCCTGTTCGACCGCTGCAGCTTTCGGCGGCAGATCGTGCTCGATCTGGCGCCATCGGCGCGCGCGCTGGCGGGTGAGATCACGGTCCTCGGGCGGGCAGCGCATGGCGAGCGGCTGACGTTCGGGTCGATCCGCGACCGCTGGCGGGTGTGCCGGGACGGGCGCCTGCTCTGGGCCGATGCGCTCCGCCTCGAGGGCGGGCCCGGGCCATGCCTCGAAGCCCCATTCGGCCTGGCCGGCGCGCGAGCGCTCGCGACCCTGATCTACGTCGCCCCGGATGCCCGAAGCTGGCTCGAGCCCGCCCGCGCGCTGATTGGCGCCCCGGGCGTGACCGCCGGCGTCACCTGCCTGCCCGGCGTGCTGATCGGGCGCTGGCTCGGCCCAGATGCCGCCGCGCTCAGCCGAGCGTATGGCGCGTTCGCAGCCCGCCTCAGGGCGTTGGTCGCCGGGCTGCCGGAGCGTCTGCCGACCGTATGGTCCTGAGCCCGATCGTGCGGCGGCGGGGCATTCCCCGTGGCACGAAAGCTGCAAAAGGCAGCTGCAACGCATCGCGATCCTGCTGGTTGAGCAAGATCTCGACTTCGGGCCTCGGATCGCCGACGATCTGGAAAGTGCTGGACCGGGCGAGAGGTGTCGCCGGGATGAAGCCAATGGTCAGGCGCGACCTGGCGGGTTGTGCGGTGCGGGGCGGCTCGTGGACCTGACCGCGCGCGAGAAGGACAAGCTCCTGGTCGCGGTCGCGGCGATGGTCGCGCGCCGGCGGCTGGAACGCGGGGTCAGGCTGAACTATCCGGAAGCCGTGGCCCTGATCACCGACTTCATGCTCGAGGGCGCCCGCGACGGCCGCGGCGTCGCCGATCTGATGCGCGACGGCGCGCTCGTGGTCAGCCGCGAGCAGGTCATGGAAGGGGTCGCCGAAATGCTCCACGAGGTCCAGGTCGAGGCGACGTTTCCGGACGGCACCAAGCTCGTCACCGTCCACCACCCGATCCGCTGACGGAGGCGCTGGTGATCCCGGGCGAAGTCATAACCAAGGACGGCGAGATCACGCTCAATGCCGATCGGGCCGCGATCACGATCGAGGTCGCGAATACCGGCGACCGGCCGATTCAGGTCGGCTCGCACTACCATTTCTTCGAGACCAACGAAGCGCTCCGCTTCGATCGCGCTGCTGCCCGTGGCCGCCGGCTCGACATCCCGGCCGGCACGGCGGTCCGCTTCGAGCCCGGGCAGAGCCGCGAGATCCAGCTGGTGCCGATCGCCGGCGCGCGAGCGATCTTCGGCTTCAACGGCTTGGTCATGGGCGCGCTCGATCGGGCGCCGAGCGGCGGGTGAGCGCTGGAGGCGGGCCATGGAGGTCGTCAATCTCGAGGACAAATTCGGCCGGTTCAGCGAACCCTGGTCGCCCAAGATCCTGGCCCGGCTCAACGACTATCACATCAAGGCGGTCAAGCTTCTGGGCGAGTTCGTCTGGCACCGGCACGACGAGACCGACGAATTGTTCCTGGTCACCAAGGGTAGGCTGCGGATGCGCTTTCGCGACCGGGAGCTGAGCGTCGGCCCGGGCGAGCTGCTGGTCGTGCCCAGGGGCGTCGAGCACCTGCCGATCGCCGAGGAGGAGTGCGAGGTGCTGCTGATCGAGCCCGCGGGCACGCCGAACACCGGCGATGCCGGCGGCGAGCGCACCGTCGAGCCCGAGTGGATCTGAGCGATGCCACGTCAGATCACGCGCGCCGCCTATGCAGACATGTACGGGCCGACCACGGGCGATAAGCTGCGGCTTGCCGACACCGAGCTCTTCATCGAGGTCGAGGCCGACCGTACGATCTATGGCGAGGAGGTCAAGTTCGGCGGCGGCAAGGTGATCCGGGACGGCATGGGCCAGTCGCAGAGGACCCGCGCGCAGGGCGCGGTCGACACGGTGATCACCAACGCGCTGATCCTCGATTATTCGGGTATCTTCAAGGCCGACATCGGCATCCGCGACGGCCGTATCGCCGGCATCGGCAAGGCGGGCAGCCCAGACGTCCAGCCCGGCGTCGAGATCGTGATCGGGCCCGCGACCGAGGCGATCGCCGGCGAGGGCAAGATCGTCACCGCGGGCGGTTTCGACTGCCACGTCCACTTCATCTGCCCGCAGCAGATCGAGGAGGCGCTCTATTCCGGGCTCACGACGATGCTGGGCGGCGGCACCGGGCCGGCGACCGGCACCAATGCCACGACCTGCACGCCGGGCTCCTGGCATATCGGGCGGATGCTCCAGGCGGCCGAGGCCTGGCCCATGAACTTCGGCTTCGCCGGCAAGGGCAACGCGTCCACGCCCGACGGCCTGATCGAGCAGATCCGGGGCGGCGCCTGCGCGCTCAAGCTGCACGAGGACTGGGGCACGACGCCGGCCGTGATCGACTGTGCGCTCGGCATCGCCGACGAGATGGACGTCCAGATCCTGCTGCACACCGACACGCTCAACGAGTCGGGCTTCGTGGAAAATACGATCCGGGCGTTCAAGGGCCGGACGATCCATGCCTTCCACACCGAGGGCGCGGGCGGCGGGCATGCGCCCGACATCATCAAGGTCTGCGGCGAGGCGAACGTTCTGCCGAGCTCGACCAACCCGACCCGGCCGTACACGGTCAACACCATCGACGAGCATCTCGACATGCTGATGGTGTGCCATCACCTGGATCCGAAGATCCCCGAGGACGTGGCGTTCGCCGAGAGCCGGATCCGCAAGGAGACGATTGCGGCCGAGGACATCCTGCACGATCTCGGCGCATTCTCGATCATCGCGTCCGACAGCCAGGCCATGGGCCGGGTCGGCGAGGTCATCATCCGGACCTGGCAGACCGCGGACAAGATGAAGCGCCAGCGCGGCCGGCTGCCCGAGGAGACCGGCGACAACGACAATTTCCGGGCGAAGCGCTATGTTGCCAAATACACGATCAACCCCGCGATCACGCACGGCATGGCGGCCGAGATCGGCTCGGTCGAAGTGGGAAAACTCGCGGATCTCGTGCTCTGGCGGCCGGCGTTCTTCGGCGTCAAGCCCGATCTCGTGCTCAAGGGCGGGACGATCGCGGCGGCGCTGATGGGCGATCCCAACGCCTCGATCCCGACCCCGCAGCCGGTCCACTACCGGCCGATGTTCGGGGCCTACGGCCGCGCCTGCGTCGAGAGCGCCTTGACCTTTGTCTCGCAGGCGGCGCTCGAGCACGATCTGGCCGGCGACCTGCACCTTGCGCGGCCGCTGATCGCGGTCGCGGGCACGCGGACGCTCGACAAGCGCTCGATGGTCCTGAACGCCCATCTGCCCAGGATCGAGGTCGACCCGGAGACCTACGAGGTCCGGGCCGACGGCGAGCTTTTGACCTGTGAGCCGGCCACGGTCCTGCCGCTGGCCCAGCGCTATTTCCTGTACTGAGAGCGCCGATGCGCCAGCTGGTCAAAGTCGCGAGAGCCGGGGCCTGGCCCAAGGATCAGAGCGTCGGCAGCGTCACACTCTCGTTCGACGACCGGCACCGGCGGCGGATCCGCATGTCGACCGACCAGGGCGAGCCGATGCTCTTAAACCTGACCAAGCCCGAGCCGCTCGCTGATGGCGACGGCCTCGCCTTCCAGGAGGATCAGGGCTGGCTTGAGGTCAGGGCCGCAGCCGAGGACGTGCTCGAGGTCGAGGCGCTCGACCGCCGCCATCTCGCGCGCCTCGCCTGGCATCTGGGCAATCGGCATCTGCCGACCGAGGTCCTGGACGAAGGCCGGCTGCGCATCCGCTACGATCACGTGATCGAGGACATGCTCGAGCACCTGGGGGCGCGCGTGACCCGCGAGCGGGCGACGTTCCAGCCCGAAGGCGGCGCCTACGGCGGCGGCCATCGGCATGGCTGAGTGCGGCTCGTACAAGCTCGTCGCGTGGCTGTCGCCGGCGATGCCGGTTGGCGCCTACAGCTATTCCCACGGCTTGGAAGCTGCCCTCGAGGCGGGCCGGTTGGCCAGCGTCGCGAGCCTGCGCGCCTACGTCGAGACCGCGCTTCGGCATGGCAGCGGCTGGACCGATGCCTGGTTCCTCCGTGCGGCCTACGAGGTCGGCCCCGAGAGCGCGTTCGAGGGCTGGACGCTTGGCGAGGTCCTGGCGACCGCGGCCGCCCAGCGCGGCACCAGCGAACTCGCGCTGGAGAGCGCGGCGCAGGGCCGGGCGTTGTTGGCCGTGCTCCGCCAGGCCTGGCCCGCGAGCGCGCTTGACGGCCTCGCCGATCTCTGCCGCACCTCCGGGCTCGAGCCGCCCTACCCGGTCGTGCTCGGCGTCGCCGCGCGCGCCCATGGCCTGCCGCTCGAAGCGACGCTCCAGGCCTTCCTCCAGGCGTTCGCCGCCAACCTGGTCTCGGCCGGCATCCGGCTGGTGCCGCTCGGTCAGACCGATGGCCAGCGCCTGACCGCGGCGCTCGAAGGCACGGTCCGAGAGGTCGCCACAGCGGTGCTGGCGGGCGGGATCGATGATCTTGGCAGCGCCGCGCTCGCGATCGATCTGTTGTCGATGGCACACGAGACCCAGTATACGCGCCTGTTCCGCTCATGACCGAACCCGGAAAAAGCCCGCTTCGGGTCGGGATCGGCGGGCCGGTCGGCTCGGGCAAGACCGCGCTGGTCGACGCGCTGTGCAAGCATCTGCGCGACCGCTTCGAGGTCGCGGCGATCACCAACGACATCTATACCCGCGAGGACGCGGAGTTCCTGACCCGGAGCGGCGCGCTGCCTGCCGAGCGCATCCTCGGCGTCGAGACCGGCGGCTGCCCGCACACCGCGATCCGCGAGGACGCCTCGATCAATCTCGCCGCGGTCGACCAGCTGGTCGCAGCGTTCCCGAAGCTCGACCTGGTCTTCATCGAATCGGGCGGCGACAACCTCGCCGCGACCTTCAGCCCGGAGCTTGCCGACCTCACGATCTATGTGATCGACGTCGCCGCCGGCGACAAAATCCCGAGAAAAGGCGGCCCCGGCATCACCCGCTCCGACCTGCTGGTGATCAACAAGACCGACCTCGCGCCGCTGGTCGGTGCCGATCTTGCCGTGATGGACCGCGACGCCGCCCGGATGCGCGGCGCGCGTCCCTTCGTCTTCACCAACATCCGCGCCGGCCAGGGCGTCCCCGAGGTCGCCGAGTTCATCACACGGATGGGCGGCCTCGAAGCACCGGCGGCCTGAACGCGTCGGTCGCCGGGGCACTGCTCAGCGGTTGTACCAGTCGCGCTCCTCGGAAGTCGAGCGGTCCTGCTGCAGCCGGTCGGCTGCCCAGCGGTCACCGGCCCCGCAGGCCTGGCGCGCTGCGTAGTCGGTGTAGCCGCCGCAGCCGTGGTCTGGCGCCGAGGGCGCGTTGAGCCAGTCTTGCAGCGCCGGACCGAAGATGCCGCCGAACCCCATGCTGCGCTGCATCAGCTCGAGCCGCAGCTGCAGTTCCGCTTCGCTCATTCCCGATGACGGCTCCTGCTGCTCCTGCTCCGGCGAGCAGTCCCAGCCGGACGGGCAGTCCGGCTCCGGCGCTGACTCCGGCGCCCCCGGGCAGACCCAGCCGGGCGGGCAATCAGGGGCTTGCGCGCGCGCCGGCGGCGCGCCCGTGAGCAGCTGCAGGACCGCTCCGGCCGCGATCACCACGGCCCAGGCCGTGCAGAACCCGCTAACAACGAGCTTTCCCGGCAAGGCGTCGCTCTCCTCACGGTGGCAATCTTGGCAACTGATAGTGCGCCCGCGCCGGCCGCCGGTCAAGTCGGCTTGGCGCATCGACAAATGACGGCGATCCAGAGCGACAGCTGCCGCGACTTGGCGCTCGTCCACAAAGCATCGTCATCTATAATTTAGGATGTACAACCATACTTTCGTGGTAGGTGCAATATCGAACCGCTTCTAGATTATTCCCGCTATCGGATTAGCGTGCGTAGCTGTTGCAGGCAAATGTCATGTTTGGAGGTAGGCATCAGGTCCTCTCGAGCAGTATTTCAACCGGGGGCAGACGAGTTCGGCCGGCACCGGTACTCAACAAATCCGCTTGCTCGAGGCGAAGCCGGCGCGCTCGAGCGCGCCGATGACCTGCCGGCGCGTCAGCGTCGGCAGGTCAGCTCATCCGGCGGGAATCTGAAACCGAAGCTCCGGCGCCGGCTCAGCCCTGCTGGGGCATCGGGCGACGGCCGTGCGCTTCGCTGGTCGGCAGCGGCTCGGCGCTGAGCCAGCGATGGATGAAGCCGCCGAGCAGCCCGCCGGCGATCGGGGCGACCCAGAACACCCAGAGCTGGGCCAGTGCCCAGCCGCCGGCGAACAGCGCGATGCCGCTGCTGCGCGCCGGGTTGACCGAGGCTTTGGTCACCGGAATGCCGATCAGGTGGATCAGCGTCAGCGCGAGCCCGATCGCGAGCGGGCCGAAGCCGGCCGGCGCGCGCTTGTCGGTCGCACCCAGGATGACCAGCAGGAAGAAGCAGGTGAGGACGATCTCGATCAGCAGCGCGGAAACCAAGCCGTATTTGCCCGGCGAATGCTCGCCGTAGCCGTTGGCAGCGAAGTCGCCGGTCGGATCGAAGCTCGGGGAATCCGTCGCGATCACATAGACCACGAGCGCCGCGAGCACGGCCCCGAGCAACTGGGCGAACACATAGGGCACGATCTCGGTGCTCGGGAAACGGCGGCCGGCCCAGAGGCCGATCGTCACCGCCGGGTTGAAGTGGCCACCGGAGATGTGGCCGACCGCATAGGCCATGGTCAGCACGGCCAAGCCAGCCGCCAGCGCGACGCCGACGAAGCCGATGCCCAGCCCCGGAAATTGCGCCGCCAGCACCGCGCTGCCGCCGACGCTGAGGACCAGCCAGAAGGTGCCAATCAATTCGGCGCCGAGCCGGTGCGAGATGTGCATAAGCTGCCTCCATGCTTTTGGGCGTAATGCGACCTGACGTCTCCGCTCTTGCTTAGACAGTCGGGTGTGCTTTGTGAAGACCTAGGAAGTCGGCCCCGAAAATATTCACCGTTTGCCGAGGACCGCTTCACGGTAAAAAACGAACAGGCCGCTGGCGATGATCACGGTGCATCCGCCGAGCATCCAGACGTCGGGAACGTCGCCAAATACGAAGAAACCAAGGAGCAGTGCCCAGACGATCTGGCTGTAGGTGAAGGGGGCGATCAGCGAGGCGGGCGCGATCACCAGCGCCCGGATCAGGATCAGGTGGCCGAGCGCGCCCAGCGCCCCGACGGCGGCCATCCAGAGCCAGTCGAGCGCGGCGACCGGCTGCCAGTACAAGGGAACGATCGCTGTGGTCGCGAGCGCGCCGACCCAGGCGAGGTAAAACAGCATCACGAACGGCGTCTCGCACGGGTCGACGCTGATCATCCGGGTGAAGATCTGGTAGACGGCAAAGCAGGCGGCCGTGATCAGCGGCAGCAGCAATTGCCAGGGCACTTGGCCGAAGCCCGGGCGGATCACGATCAGGACGCCGAGAAAGCCGACCATGACCGCGCTCCAGCGGCGCCAGCCGACCCGCTCCTTGAGCAGCGGCACCGAGAGCGCGGTCACGATCAAGGGCGCGGTGAAGGTGATCGCGTAGGCGTCCGCCAGCGGCACGACGCTGATCGCGCCGTACATGCAGCCGGTGGCCACGAGCAGCAGCAGGCCGCGGCCGATCTGCAGGCCGTGGCGGCGGGTGCGAAGGAACCCGGTGAGGCCGAGGTGCGGCAGCATCAGGAGCATCAGCGTGCACTGGAAGAAGTAGCGGGCCCAGACCACCTGGACGGCCGGGTAACGCTGCATCAGGCTCTTGCCGATCGTGTCCATCAGCGCGAACAGCAAGATCGCGAGCAGCGTCATGCCGATGCCAAGCGCGGCCGAGCCGCCGGCCTGGGCCCGCCTGCCCGGGCGCGAAACGGCATCCGCCAGGCTCTTGCGCATCTTTTTCCCACTCGCTGGCGGCTGCCCGAGCCCTGGCAAGGCTTGCGCGGCTCCGCGCCCTCGACTAAACTAAGTCTGGTCAAGGAGCATCGCGATGCGCATGGTCAACATCCACACCGCCAAAACCCATCTATCACGCCTGCTCGAGGAGGTCGCGGCCGGCGAGGAGATCGTGATCGCCAAGGCCGGCAAGCCGGTCGCACGGCTGCTGCCGTACGCGCCCAAGCGTGAGCCACGCCAGCCCGGCCTGCTGAAGGGCAAGATCTGGATCGCCGACGATTTCGACGAGCCGCTGCCAGAGGAAATCATGGCCGCCTTCCGGGGCGAGCGGCCGTGAGATGCCTGCTCGACACGCATGTCCTGCTATGGTGGATCGAGGATCATCCCAGGCTCAGCACGCGAGCGCGGGCGCTGATCGCTGACCCCGCCAACGAGATCGTCGTCAGCGCAGCCACGATCTGGGAGGCTGCGATCAAGCGCGCGGTTGGCAAGCTCCGCTTCGAAACGCAGATGCTTCTGGACAGCTTGGATCGCGGCAGCATCGGCGTCATGTCGATCACCGCCGAGCATGCGCTTGCGGCCGGTGACCTGCCGCGGCATCACGCTGACCCGTTCGACCGGATGCTGGTCGCTCAGGCGATTGCCGAGCGCATGACCATCATCTCCGGGGACCGACAGCTGCGCTCGTACGCGGTCGGCCTGATCGAACCCTGAGGCGAATGGCTGGGCTTGGCCGCACGCTGTGCTAAGCTTGGCCCATGCCGCCGGCTGAAGTCTTCCGTCTCGGCACCGGCGCCGGCTTCTCGGCCGACCGGCTGGAGCCGGCGGTGGAGCTCATCGCCAAGGGCCAACTCGATGCGATCGTGTTCGAGTGCATCGGCGAGCGCACGCTGGCCTTCGGCCACCGCGACCGGATCGCCGATCCGGCGGCCGGGTACAATCCATTGCTCGAGCGGCGGCTTTGCGCCGTGCTGCCGCTGTGCGCCGCGCACGGCACCCGGCTGATCACCAACATGGGGGTCGCCAACCCCAGAGGTGCGGCCGAGAAGGCGGCCGACGTCGCGCGCGCGCTCGGCCTGCGCGGGCTCAAAATCGCGGCGCTCGAGGGTGACGACGTCAGCGCACTGATCGGCCCGGACACAGCCCTCGATTCGGGGCTCAGGGTCCGCGAAATCGGGCGCCGCCTGGTCGGGGCCAATGCCTATCTCGGGGCGGATGCGATCCTGCCGGCGCTCGAGGCCGAGGCGGGCGTCGTGATCACCGGCCGGGTCGCCGATCCGAGCCTGTTCCTCGCAGCGCTCCGGCATGCCTTCGGCTGGGCCCCGGACGACTGGGCGCGCCTCGGCGCCGGCACGCTGATCGGCCATCTGCTGGAATGCGCCGCCCAGATCACCGGCGGTTATTTCGCCGATCCCGGCTACAAGGACGTGCCCGGCCTAGCGCGGGTCGGATTCCCGCTCGCCGAGGTCGCGGCCGATGGCGGCGCGGTCATCACCAAGCTCGACGATGCCGGCGGCGTGGTCAGCGAGCGCACGGTCAAGGAGCAGCTGCTGTACGAGGTCCACGATCCGTCGGCCTACCTGACCCCGGACGTGGTCGCCGACTTCAGCGGGGTGCAGGTCCGCGAGCAGGCTCAAGATCGGGTCGCGGTCAGCGGCGCCGGCGGCAGGGCCCGCCCGGACCGGCTCAAGGTCACGGTCGCGTTCGACGGGGGGCTGCTGGCCGAGGCCGGGATCTCGTACGCCGGGCCCGGCGCCCGCGAGCGCGCCGAGCTCGCCGGCCAGATCGTCGCGGAGCGGATGGTCGGCCTGCACGGCTGCAACGCGCCGCTCCGGCTCGATCTGGTCGGGGTCAACGCGCTGCACGGCACCGCGGTCGGCTACCGGAGCGATGCGCAGGACGTGCGGCTGCGGGCAGCGCTTCGGGCCAGCTCGCGCGAGCAGGCGGAGCTGCTGCTCTGGGAGGTTGAATCTCTGCTCTGCTGCGGGCCGGCCGGCGGCGGCGGCTACCGCGGCCAAGTCACCCCGTCGGTGATCACCCACAGCGCGTATCTCGAGCGCAATAAGGTGCGTCCGAGGGTCGAGATCATCGAGGCATGATCCTGCGGGTGATGCTGCGCGAGCTTGCCCACGCCCGCGCCGGCGACAAGGGCAACCGGTCGAACGTCGCGGTCTACGCGTATGACGCGCGCCACTACCCGGCGATCAAGGCGCAGCTGACGCCCGAGCGTCTCAAGGCGGAGTTTCCGCGGCTGCTCAAGGGGCCGGTGCAGCGCTTTGCGCTCGATCACCTGGCGGCGCTCAACTTCGTCATGGACCAGGCCCTCGAAGGTGGCGTCAACGAATCCTTGAACCTCGATGCCCACGGCAAGTCCTGGAGTTTTCTGCTGCTCGGCCTCGAGATCGAGATCGAGGGCCGAGCGCCAGGAAGCCCGCCCGAGCGGTGATCGAGCTTTTCCATCATCCGGGCTTCGTCCGTCTGTGGACGAGCGGCATCCTGTGCGGCGTGCTCCGCTGGCTGGAGCTGCTGGCGATCAGCATCTTCGTGCTCGAGGAGACCGGCTCGCCGCTGCTGGTCGCGGTCCTGACCCTGCTGCGCATGGCGCCGATGTTCCTGTTCGGCATCCCGGCCGGCGCGCTCGCCGACCGTTACGACCGCCGCCGGCTGCTCGTGATCAGCCTGGCCGTGCTGGCGCTGACCTCGGCGATCCTGCGCTCTGCTCGCGCTGACCGACCGGATCGCGATCTGGCAGGTGGCGCTCGGCACCGTCCTGAACGGCATGTTCTGGACGACCGAGCTCCCGGTCCGCCGGACCATGCTCGGCGAGATTGCCGGCCCGCCGCTGCTGAGCCGCGCGATGGCGCTGGAGTCGGCGACCAGCAACGCGACCCGCATGGTCGGGCCGGCGCTCGGCGGCGTCCTGCTGGACCGTCGGGCTGTACGGCGTCTATCTGGCTCGGCGCGATCCTCTATGCCGTGGCACGCTCCTGGTCGCGCGCTCGTCTATCGCGAGGCCCGCCCGGCGGCGGCGACCGGCGGCTCGCTGCTCGCGATGCTGGTCGAGGGCTGGCGGTTCGCGCGCGCGCAACGGCTGATCCTGGGCGCGCTCGCGGTCACCGTGATCGTCAACCTCTGGGGCTTTGCCTACATCACCATGGTGCCGGTGATCGGCGAGCGCGTGCTCGATCTGTCGCCGGCGCTGATCGGTGTCCTGATGTCGACCGAGGGCTTCGGCGCGCTGGTCGGCGCGTTCCTGGTCGGGCGCACCGACCGGCCGCGGCGCTACGCCCAGATCTATACCGGCTCCTCGCTGCTGTTCCTGCTCGCGGTCCTGGCCTTCGCGCTCTCGGCCTGGCCGCCGCTGTCGTTTGCGCTGATCTTGCTCTCGCGGCGTCGGCATCGCGGGCTTCTCGGTGATGCAGAGCACGATCTTGTTCCTCGCCGCGCCCGCCGCTCTGCGCTCGCGGCTGATGGGCCTGCTCACCGTCGCGATCGGCGCCGGCCCGATCGGCATGCTCCACGTCGGCCTGCTCGCCGACTGGCTGGGTGCCGCCCATGCGGTCGCGCTGATCGCGCTCGAGGGCCTGCTGGCGCTCGGCACTGGCGGCGCTGGTCTGGCCGGAGCTGCGCCGGCCGGTCGACGCTGCTGCCGGGCGCAGCTCAGCCGCCCGCCGGCGCGACGTCGAGCCGCACCGCGATCCCCTCGAGCTCCGGCGACGGCGCGGGGTAGCGCTGCCATCACCAAGCGGATCGTGGCCCGGCACGATGTGCTGCGCGCTCGCGGCCAGCCGCCGGCACTTGCGGTGGCCCTTCCAGCATCTCGCCGACGTGGAGCACGATCGGGAACGGGTTGCCGCTCGTCCATGTGGCGTAGAAATGGGCGGCATCGGAGGCGACCACGACCCAGCCGCGCGCGGTGTGCACGCGCACGAACTGCAGGCCGTGGCTGTGGCCGCCGACCAGGTGCAGGCTGAGGCCCGACGCGAGCTCCTCGTCGCCGTCGTGGAACGCGACCCGGCCGCGGTAGAGCTCGCGCACCATGCCGGTCACGTTCTCGACGTCGAACGGCGTGCGCAGCCGCTGGTGGCACATGTAGCGGCCGGTGGCGTAGGCCATCTCGCGATCCTGCAGGTGAAAGGTCGCGCGCGGAAAGACCTCGAAGTTGCCGACGTGGTCGTAGTGCAGATGGGTGATCGACCACGTCTCGGACCTCGCCGGCGTCGATGCCCGAGCGCGGCGAGCCCGTCCTTCGGGTCGCGGATGATCGTCCGCTCGCGCCGCCGCCCGGTCGCCTCGGAGAAACCGGTGTCGATGACGAAGGTGCGCTCCGCCGAGCGCGCCACCCAGACGAAGAAGTCGAGCGGCCCCGGGCCGTCGTGGACGTCGTCGCGGAACACGAAGTTGTCGAACGCCGGCCGCTCGTGATGGGCGTACTTGACGGCGAACAGCTCGTAGGTGGCCGGTGACGACATGACGCCTCCCTGCAGTTGCGAGCGCCTGGCGGCGCGGTGATGGCGCGCGAGAATTATGGCCGAGCGCGCCGGTCCCGGCCAAGCTCCGATCCGCTTGACATGTGCAGCGCATGAATCGCATGTTCACGCGCATGTCCAAGATGATCCAGATCCGCAACGTGCCGGACGACGTGCATCAGGCGCTCAAGATCCGCGCGACCAAGGCCGGCATGAGCCTCTCGGAGTACCTGCTGCGCGAGGTCACCAGGGTCGCGGACACGCCGACGCTCGAGGATGTCCTCGAACGCATCCGGCACGCAGAGCCGGTCGAGCTCGACGAGGACCCGGCCGTGACCATCCGCAAGCTCCGCGGCCCGCTGCCTTGATCCTCGTGGTCGATGCTTCGGTGATTGGTCATCTGGCTGTCTGACCGCCACCGCGTGCCCGCGCATCGGCGAGCGCCTGCGCGCATACGTCCGCGGAGCCCTGCTCGCCGCTCCGCATCTGCTCGATGCCGAGGTCGGGCATCTCCTCCGGCGCACGTGTCTGCGCGGCGTAGTTCCGTCGTCGCGGCGCCCGGTCGCGCTCGACGACCTTCGTGCGCCCTGCCGATCGAGCGCTTTCCGCACGCGGCCCTGCTGCCGCGCGCCTTCGACCTGCGCGACAACGCCACCATCTACGATGCGCTGTACCTGGCTCTTGCCGAAGCCCTGGATGCCCCCTTGCTGACCCGCGACCGGCGGCTCGCCCGGGTCCCGGGCGTCGCGGCTCAGGGTCGAGGTGGCAACGGCGCCTGATCCGGACTCGCTGCGAGCCGAGCACCTGCGCCTCGATCAGCCGCGCGATCTCGCCCTCGGTACAGCCGAGGTCGCGCAGGATCTCCGCGGTTGTGCTCGCCGAGCGCCGGCGCGGGGCGGCGGAGCGCGCCCGGAGTCGCCGACAGCCGCGGCACGATGTTGTGCATCGGAAGGCTGCCGGCCGCGGCATCCGGCACCTCGACCAGGACCTCGCGCTCGGCGACATAGGGATGCACGGCCAGATCGGCCTCGTCGCAGACCGGCCCGACCGTGACCTCGGCGTGCTCGAAGAAAGCGAGCGCCTCGGCCTGGGTGCGCGCGGCGATGAACTCGCCGACCAGCGCCTCGACCGCCGCGCGGTTGCGCAGGCGCGCGGCGTTGCTGCGAAAGCGCGGATCGGCGCCGAGCTCGGCGCCGGCCGAGCGCGCGGAACAGGCGCTCCGCCATGGCCTGGGTCCCGGTCGAGAGGGCGACGTACTTGCCGTCGCGAGTCGCGATAGACGTCGCGCGGCGCCTGGATGTTGCAGCGGCTGCCCATGCGCGGCGTGGTCTGCCCGGTCAGCCGGTGCTCCGCGGCCTTGGGCCCGAGCATCGCGAGGATCGGCTCGATCAGCGACAGATCGATCGTCTGCCCCCGGCCCCCGCTCTCGGCCGCGCGCAGCGCGGTCAGCGCGGCGACCGCGCCATAGAGGCCGGCGAACGCGTCGGCCATCGCGAACGCCGGCAGCACCGGCTCGCGGTCGGCAAAGCCGTTCATCGCGGCGAAGCCCGAGAACGCCTCGACCAGGGTGCCGAAGCCGGGCTTCTGGCGCCACGGCCCGGTCTGGCCCCAGCCCGAGACCCGCACGACCACGAGCCTCGGGTTGCGCCCGAGCAGCACCTCGGGCGCCAGGCCCATCCGCTCGAGCGTGCCCGGGCGGTAGTTCTCGACCAGGATCTGCGCGCCCTCGACCAGCCGCAGCAGGAGCGCGCGCCCGGCCTCCTGGCGCAGGTCCAGGCACAGGCTCTTCTTGTTGCGCGCGTAGACCTGCCACCAGAGCGCCACGCCCTCGGTCTGCCAGTTCCTGAGGTCGTCGCCCCTGCCCGGCTTCTCGACCTTGATCACCTCGGCGCCGAGGTCGGCCAGCACGTGGGTCAGGATGTTGCCGGCGACCAGGCGCGACAGGTCCAGCACCCGCACGTCGTCGAGCGGGCAGACGGCATCGGGTCGAAGTCGTGCGCGTGCATCGCTGGCCTGCTGGCTGGCGATCAGGGCGCTCCATGGCTGGCAGAAGGTTGCCGCTCTGTCTATGCTCTCCGGTCGCAAGCGAGCGCGCCAACGGGAACGGAACGGTCGTGGCCACAGGACAGGCAGCAGAGCGCGCCGCGGCGGCGGTCGATCAGGAGCGGCTCTGGCAGCGCCACATGGCAATGGCCGAGATCGGCGCGATCGCGGGCAACGGGGTCAACCGCCAGGCCCTGTCGGCGGAGGACGTCCGGGCGCGCGCGCTGCTGCTGAGGTGGGCAGCGGCGCGCGGCTACCGGCCCGCGGTCGACGACATCGCGAACCTGTTCGTCCGCCGCCCCGGGCGCGACGGGACGGCCGCGCCGGTGCTCGCCGGCTCGCACATGGACAGCCAGCCGGCGGGCGGCCGCTTCGATGGCATCTTCGGCGTGCTCGCCGCCCTCGAGGCGCTCGAGGCCCTGGACGACGCCGGGATCGCGACCGCGCGCCCGATCGATCTCGTCGCCTGGACCAACGAGGAGGGCGGCCGCTTCGCCCCGGGCTGCGATGGGCTCGGCGATCTTCGCGGGCCAGCTCAGCCTCGAGGACTGCCTCGATCTCACCGACGCGCAGGGGATCCGGCTCGGCGCCGCGCTGGCCGAGACCCTCGCCGCGACCCCCGATCTGCCGCGGCGCCCGTTCGGCTTTCCGATCGAGGCCTACCTCGAGCCGCACATCGAGCAGGGACCGCAGCTCGAGGCGAGCGGCAAGCCGATCGGCGTGGTCAGCGGCATCCAGGGCGCGCGCTGGTACCAGGTCGAGGTCGTGGGCGAGCCCGGGCATGCCGGCACCGCGCCGCTCGCCGGGCGCAAGGATGCGGTGCGCGCCGCGGTCGCGATGATCGCAGCCCTGCAGGAGCTGATGCACGACCCGGCCGACCAGCTGCGCTTCACGGTCGGGCGCATCGAGGTCCTGCCCAACTCGCCCAACACCGTGCCGGCCAAGGTCACCTTCACGATCGACTTCCGCCACCCCGAGGCGGCGGTGCTCGAGGCGCGCGGCGGCCAGATCGAGCGGGTCTGCCGGGGCCGCGCCGGCCCCTGCGCGGTGCAGGTCAGCCAGACCTTCGAACGCCCGCCCTGCGCGTTCCCCGAGCGGATCGTGGCGCGATCGAGAGGGCCGCGCGCGCGCTCGGCCTCGGCCACATGCGCCTGACCTCGGGCGCGTTCCACGACGCCAACTTCATCGCCGACCTGGCGCCCGACCGGGATGATCTTCGTGCCCTGCGAGAAGGGCATCAGCCACAGCCCGGCCGAGAGCGCCAGGCCCGAGGACCTCGCCGCCGGCGCCCGCGTGCTGGCCGCGACCCTGGTCGAGCTGGCCGACGGCAGCCGGGCCTAGACCACAGCGCCGGCTTGGCCGGGCCCGAAGCGATCGGCTAAGGTCGGGCGAGAACGCGGAGGAAGTGCGGACATGAGGATCACGGTGGTCGGGGCGGGCGCGATGGGCGGCAGCTACGGCGGGCTGCTGGCGCTGGCCGGGCACGAGGTGCAGCTGATCGATGCCTGGCAGGCGCATGTCGACGCGATCAACCGGGACGGCCTGCTGATCGATGGGCGTGCGCGGCGCGCAGCGGGTGCGCCTCCCGGCCGCGACCGGGCCCGGCTCGGGCGATGCGGCCGAGGTCGCGATCCTGTTCGTCGACGCCAACAACACGCGACGCCGCCGCGGCGACCGTGGCGAAGGTCGCTGGCCCCCGACGGCTGCGCGATCACCTTCCAGAACGGCATCGGCAATGTCGAGACGCTGCAGGCCGCGCTCGGCCGGGAGCGCGTGCTCGGCGGCTCGAGCATGTGCAGCGCCGCGACCCGCGGGCCCGGCCACGTCTGTCTTACCCATCTCGGCAGGACCTCGCTCGGCGAGACCGACGGCGCATTGCGGCCGCGCACCGAGCGCCTCGCCGCGGCGCTGAACGGTGCCGGCTTCGAGACCGAGGTCGTGCCGGACGTCATGGCGGTGATCTGGGAGAAGTTCGCGCTCAACTGCTGCATCAACGCGATCGCCGCGACCACCGGCCTGCGCGCCGGCGAGATCGCCCGCCTGCCCGAGCTCGACGCCTTCCAGGACAAGATCATCGCCGAGGTCATGGCGGTGACGGCGGCCAAGGGCATCCGCCTGCCGACCCCCGATCTGCCGGCCAAGATCAAGGCGCAGTGCAGGAAGAAGTTCAACCAGCCCTCGATGCTCCAGCACGTCGAGGCCGGGCGCCGCACCGAGATCGACGCGCTCAACGGCGCGCTGCTGCGCGAGGCGGCGGCGCAGGGCGTCGCGACGCCCTACAACGAGGCGCTGGTGGCGCTGCTCAAGGGCCGCGAGCTGCACCAGCAGCGCGTGACCCACGAGCCCGATCTCGACTTCGACGCCTGGGAAGCGCGCGTCGCGCGCGGCGAGGCGTGAGCCATGGGCCCTGGGCCTGGATCGGCGGCTACGTCATCGGCGGCCTGCTGATGGCGCTGATGTTCGGCCTGGCGGCGGGCCGGCTCTGAGCGCTAGGCTTCCGGCGCCTCGCGGACGAGCGCCGCGCGGCGCCGGCCGAGCCGGGCCCGGAGCGCCGCGCGTAGCGCCCCGGTGTGACGCTCGAACGCGAGATAGAAGAGCCAGGCGACCGCGAGCGCCGCGAGGCATTCGACCAGCATGATCGCGAGCGCCGGGACGCTCACCGCGCGGATCGGCAGCGCCATCCCGTAGGCCTCCTCGAGCACGGTCCGGGTCAGGTAGATCACCGGGGCGTGGGTCAGGTAGAGCGAGTAGGAGAAGCCGGCGAGCCGGCGGCCGAGGCCGGCGAGGCCCCGTGCCCGCCACCACGCCGGCAGCCGACCGTCGCGCAGCGCAAGCAGGAGCGCCAGGAGCGCGAGCCCGACCAGGTAGTCCTTGAGCAGGAAGGGCCACCCGGTCGCGGCGCGCGCGACCAGGAGCGCCATCAGCAGGAGCGCGCCGCAGAGCGCGGGCGGCAGGCGGCAGCGCCAGCCGGTCGCGACCAGGGCGCCCGCGAGCCAGATCGGGAGGTAGGCGAGCGTGCTCTGCGGCCCGAAGGGCTCGCGCAGCAGCAGGATGCTCGCGGCCGCGAGCAGCGCGGCGAGCGCCACGCACCGCAGCCAGGCCGCGCCCGCGGTCACGCTCAACCAGATCGCCGGCAGCGCGAGATAGTACCAGACCTCGTTCTGGATGCTCCAGTAGGGGCCGTTGCTGCACAGGGTCGGCACGAAGACCTTGTGCAGGAACAGAAGGTTGGCGAGCAGGTCGGCGGGACCGGGGGCGCAGCGGTCGCCTAAGCCGGTGTGGAAGCCGCCGAGCAGGCGCTGCGCGAGCAGGGCGACCACCGCCGAGAGCAGCAGCGCCGGCAATGCTACGACCCAGATCCGGGTCAGCCGGTCGAGCAGATAGGCGCCGTAGTCGGCGGCCGTGGCCGGCGGCCGCGCGACCAGCCGGCCGGCGACCAGCACGCCGCTCAGCACGAAGAAGCCGATCACCGCCTCGTGCCCCAGGCCGGTGACCAAGAAGAAGGCGCGCACCAGGACGCTGTCCGCGCTCGCGACGTCGCCGCCATAGGAGCCGATCGTGTGCAGGCGGGCGTGGTGCAGCAGGACCAGCAGCGCGGCGAGCCAGCGGACGTGATCGAGAACCGTGGTGAGCTCCGGATCGAGCCAAGTGGTTGCGCGACCCCGCTCGGCGGGCTGGCCAGGTCGCTTGGCTGAAGTCATCGGATCGGGTTCCGCACCGGGGTGGACGACGCAGCTTAACAATCAGTGGTTGATTTTCAATTCCTTAAATGGCGCGGGAACGACTTAGAGCGGGTATCGGCGGACCGCGGCCTCGTCCCAGGCCAGGCCGTTGCCGGGCACGTCCGGGATCACCAGATGGCCGCCCTCGAGTCGGAACGGCTCGGCCAGGATCGGGTGCGCCCAGTCCTGCCACTCGAGCCAATGGCCGGTCTCGGCGACCCGCAGCAGATGCGCCGAGACCTCGGGGTAGAGGTGCGACGACATCTGGATGCCCGCCGCACCCGCGAGCGCCGCGGCGCGCAGCCAGCCGGTGACGCCGCCGATCCGCATCAGATCCGGCATCACGTAGTCGCCGGCGCCCGGCTGGAGCGCGGCGTACAGCGAGCGCGGGCCGTAGAAGTTCTCGCCGAGCTGGACCGGCGTCCGGAGCTCGCGGGTGAGCCGCGCGTAACCGGAAAAATCGTCGTAGGCGATCGGCTCCTCGAACCAGTAGAGGCCCTGGTCGTCGAGGCCATGGCAGCGGTGCAGCGCATCGCCAAGCGCGAGGCCCTGATTGAAGTCGGTCATGATCTTGACGTCGGCGCCCACGCACCTCGCGGACCGCTCGGATCGCCTCGAGGTCGTCGCCGATCCGGTCCCGCCCGAGCCGGAGCTTGAGGCCGGAAAAACCGCCCTCGGCGACCAGCGCCCGGGCCTCCTTAGCGAGCGTCGCGAGCGGGGTCAGCCAAAGCCCGCCGCTGTTGTAGGCCGGCACCGGAGCGAGCGAGCCGCCGAGATGGACCGCGAGCGGCAGGCCCGCGGCCTTGGCCAGCGCATCCCAGGCCGCCATGTCGAGCCCCGAGACCGCGATCAGGCTGACGCCTTCGAGGCCGACCAGCCCGAGCCCCTTGCGCCCGGCGGCGAAGTCGTCGAGCGGCGCCAGCGGTTTGCCGCCCTCGCCTCGGCCAGGTCCTGGATCGCCGGCACGATGTAGCGGACCGCCTGCTTCAGATAAGGCGCCAGATAGCTGCGCCCGACCACGCCTTCGGCGGTGACAGGTCGATCAGGATCAGCGGCCACTGCTCGAAGACGCCGACCCGCGAGACCACCGGGCGGCTGAGCGGCACCAGGACCGGCCGCGCCTCGACCCGCTCGAGGATGAGCCGGGTCATCGGCGATCCGCTCGCCGCCCGGCGGGCCTCATTCCGCTGCGACCGGCTGCTGGTGCTCCTGGATCAGCTGCCAGAGCTTGTGCGGCGTCGCCGGCATGTCGATCGCGCGGACGCCGAGGTCGGCCAGCGCATCGATCAGCGCGTTGATCACCGCCGCGGGCGAGGCGACCGAGCCCGCCTCGCCGCAGCCCTTGACGCCCATCGGGTTGTTCTTGCAGGGCACCTCGATGGTCGAGACCGTGCATCGACGGCATGTCGGCGGCGTGCGGCATCGCGTAGTCCATGAACGAGCCGGTCAAGCAGCTGGCCGCTGTCGTCGTAGACCGCGTGCTCCATCGAGCGCCTGGCCGATGCCCTGGACCACGCCGCCGTGGACCTGGCCCGCGACCAGCATCGGGTTGAGCACCACGCCGAAGTCGTCGACCGCGACGTAGTTGACGATCTGCGTCGTGCCGGTGTCGGGGTCGATCTCGACCTCGGCGATGTGGCAGCCGTTGGGGAAGGTCCAGGCGTCGATCTTGGCCATCGCCTCGGCATCGAGGCCGGGCTCGGCGCCCTCGGGCGGGGTCATCGTGCGCGCCTTGGCGGCGAGCTCGAGCAGACGCGATCGCTGCGGTCGGTGCCGATCACCCGGAACTCGCCCGCCTCGCGCGCGAACTCGATGTCGGCGATCGCGGTCTCGAGCTCCTGCGAGGCATAGTGCTTGCCGCGCTCGATCACGATGTCGGAGGCGTCGCGGATCGCCATGCCTTCGGCGGTCAGCGAGCGCGAGCCGCCGGTGCCGCCGCCCCATTTGAGCTTGGCGGTGTCGCCCTGGACGACGCGGATCTTCTCGAACGGGATGCCGAGGCGGTCGTTCAGCACCTGGGCGTAGGCGGTCTCGTGGCCCTGCCCGTTGGACTGGGTGCCGACCACGACGTTGACCATGCCGTCGTCGGCGAACTCGATCCGCGCCGCCTCCTGCGGGTCGCCCATCGTCGATTCGATGTAGTACGCCATGCCGATGCCGCGCCGCCGGCCGCGGCTCGCGGCCTCGGCGCGGCGCTGGCCGAAGCCCGCCCAGTCGGCCTCCTTCGAGCGCGGCGTCCATGACCCTGGCGAACTCGCCGGAGTTGTAGGTCTCGCCGGCCGCGGTCTTGAACGGCATCGCGGCCGCGCCGATGAAGTTCCGGCGCCGGAACTCGGCCGGATCGAGGCCGACCTCGCGCGCCGCGGCGTCCACCAGGCGCTCCATCAGATAGATCGATTCCGGCCGCCCGGCGCCGCGATAGGCGTCGACCGGCGTCGTGTTGGTCAGCACGCCCTTGACCCGGTAGACCAGGCTCTTGACGTCGTAGACGCCGGGCAGGACCTTGAGCGCCGCCATGGTCGGGATGAACGGCGCGAACAGCGAGTTGTAGGCGCCCATGTTGGCCGTGGTCTCGACCTGCAGGCCGATGATCCTGTGGTCGGCATCGAGGGCGAGCGCGGCCTCGGTCACGTGGTCGCGGCCCATGACGTCGGCGAGGAAGGTCTCGCTGCGCTCGCCGGTCCACTTGACCGGCCGGCCGAGCTCGCGCGCGGCGAACGCCGCCATCGCGTACTCCGGGTAGAAGAACGCCTTCATGCCGAAGCCGCCGCCGACGTCGGGCGTCAGGATCGCGGACCTGGTCGGCGCGCGACCTTGAGCACGCCGGCGAGCGATGTCGGTCCACAGCCAGCCGCCCTGGGTGCAGGCGTGCAGCGTGATGCCGCTGCGTCGCATCCCACTCGGCGATCGCCGCGCGCGGCTCGATCGCGTTGGCGACCAGACGGTTGTTGATCACCCGCAGCCGGGTGACGTGCGCCGCCTTGGCGAGCGCCGCCTCGACCGCCTCGCGTTCGCCGAACTCCCAGTCGAAGCTCAGGTTGCCCGGCACGTCGTCGTGCACCAGCGGCTGACCGGCGGCGGCCGCGCTCTCGGTATCGGCGACCGCCGGCAGCGACTCGTAGTCGACCTCGACCAGCTCGGCCGCATCCTTGGCCTGGGCCAGCGTCTCGGCGACCACGAAGGCGACGTTGTCGCCGACGTGGCGCACGCGCTCGGTGCACAGCACCGGCCGCGAGCGGGTTGATGCCCTTGGAGCCGTCGCGGTTCTCCATCGGGATCGCGCAGGGCAGCGCGTTGCCGCCCCTGGCCTCGATGTCGGCGCCGGTGATCACCGCCAGCACGCCCGGCGCCGCCTTGCGCGGCGCTGATGTCGATCGCGGCGATGCGGGCGTGCGCCTCGGGCGAGCGCACGACGCAGCCGTAGACCTGGCCGGCGAGATCGATGTCGTCGGTGTAGCGCCCCGACCCGGTGATGAACCGCTGATCCTCGACCCGCCGCACCGGCTGACCGACGCCGAACTTCGCCATGATGCTACTCCCCCACGCCGCTGTTCCGAGACTCGGCCGACAACATAGCCCAACCGGAGCGCTCTGCCAGCCCCGGCTAGTAGCGGCGCGCGCCACCCGCCGGCCTTGGGCGGCACGCTCGTACGGCGCGCGCTCAAGGGGCGCCAATTGTGGCTTTCCTGCACGAGGGCGAAATCTTCGGGCTGGCCAAGTCGCCGGCCCGCCAAGAGAGCGGGCGTGCTTCCCACATCTTCACTCGGCCCGCATCAACGACGCGCCGCCTGTTCGCCTCCCGAGCCCGGCGCGTCAATCATCGAGGTGCCCCAAGGTGCCCAGTCTCCGAGCGCAGCCCTTGCTGCCGATCCAAGGCGGCGTCGATCTCAGCGCGACCTACCCCATCGCATCTGACCGACTACCTCGAGTCCGCCGGATAGAGCCGCCGTCGGGCAAGACGGGCCGACGGTCAGCGCACGCGGTCGCGGGAAAAACGGCCGCCGTTACCGGCGGCTAAAGGGCCTTGCGCGACAACGGACGCGATGCGCGCCCGCGCAAGGCAACCGAGGAATCCGAGTGGCCACGCCATGGCCAGTCAGCTGATCGTCGAGAACCTGAGAACCCGCCAGCAGCCGGCGCCGCCGCCCTGGCAGCGGCCGGCGCTGAAATCGACGCTGGTGTCCAAGCCTGGCTGCACGACCGGGCGCTGGCCTACGTCGAGGACGTGCTGCGCTCGGGCTGGTGGGGCTATGGGCCGGTCGCCCAGCACCTGCAGGCGACCATCGAGGGTCTCTACGAGCGGCCGCCAGAACGCGCTCGCGACCTCGAGCTGCACCGCGGCGATGCATCTCGCGCTGCGCGCCGCGGGCGTCGGCCCGGGCGACGAGGTGATCGTGCCGGCGTTCACCTACGTCTCGACCGCGATCGTCGCGGTCTACTGCGGCGCCGCAGCCGGTGTTCGCCGACATCGATCCGGCGACGCTGACGCTCTCCGCCGAGACCGTGGCGCCGCTGCTCTCGCAGCGCACCCGCGCGATCATCCCGATGCACTACGCCGGCCCGCCGGCCGACTTCGAGCCGATCCGCGAGCTGGTCGCCGGCCGCAACATCACCGTGATCGAGGACGCCGCGCACGCCTTCGGCTCGATCCGCGACGGCCAGCGGGTCGGCGCCGGCGCCGAGTTCACCGCCTTCAGCTTCGCGCCGACCAAGCAGATCGCCAGCAGCAACGGCGGCATGCTGCTCTACCGCGACGGCGAGCGGCGCACCGAGATCAACCAGCTGGCCTTCCTCGGGCCTCGCCGCCGACACCTACAACCGCACCGTGGCGCAGGGCGTGAGCCCGACCCAGCAGGTCGCGCGGATCGGCCACAAGTACAAGATCGACGATCTCGCCGCCGCGGTCGCGTTCGCCGAGCATCGAGCGGCTCGAGGAGATCGTCGCGCCAGCGCGCCGCGCTGGTCGAGCGCTACTACCACCAGCTCGAGGGCCTGGAGCAGATCGAGCTGATGCCGCGCCGGAGCAACGCCGCGATCTCCTGGTACATCCTGCCGATCCGGGTGCCGGCCGGCCAAGCGCGACGGCCTGCGCGCGCAGCTCGCCGCGCGCAGAACATCGACTCCACCGTGCACTATCCCGAACCTGCTCGAGCAGCCGGCGTTCCAGGGCTGCCGCGGCGACGTGCCGGTGACCGCGCGCGAGACCCGCCGGGTGATCAGCCTGCCGCTGCATCAGCAACCTCGACCCGAGCGAGGTCGATCGGGTCTGCGAGACGGTGCGCGCCTTCCTCAGCTGACCGGCGCGCGCCGCCGAGCCGGCGGGAAGCTGGCGGCCGCCGGCGCGCGCCACCACATCGAGGTTGATGAGCGACGCGCGCGCCGGCGCGCGGGCCGCGCGCCGGAACAGCGCGGGCCCTGCGCATCGATTCCGCTGCACGACGACAACCCGACGAGCCGCAAGCCGATGGTCACGATCGCGCTGATCGCCAGCCTGCATGCTGATCTACTTCTGGCAGATGCTCGCTCGCCGCAGCAGGAGGCGCTCGAGGCGGTCTACAGCTTCGGCTTCATCCCGGCGGTGCTGCTCGCCGGCGTCCAGCTGCCGCCCGAGCTGGCCCGGGTCCCGGCCGAGCTGACGCTGTTCACCTCGATGTTCCTGCACGGCGGCTTCATGCATCTGGCCGGCAACATGCTCTACCTCTGGGTGTTCGGGAACAACATCGAGGACGTCTGCGGCCATTTGCGCTTCATCCTGTTCTACCTGCTCTGTGGCCTCGCGGCGGCGTTCGCCCAGGCGCTGCCCGATCCTAGCTCCGAGATCCCGATGATCGGCGCCTCCGGCGCGATCTCCGGCGTGCTCGGCGCCTATCTGCTGCTGTTCCCGCACGCCCGGGTGCGCATCGCTGGTCCCGCTCGGGATCGTGTTCTTCACCACCATCCAGGCCGGCTGGCTGCTCGCCTTCTGGTTCGTTTTCCAGCTGCTGAGCGGTTTCGGCAGCAGTCCGACCGAGGGCGGGGTCGCGTTCTGGGCGCATGTCGGCGGCTTCGTCGCCGGGCTCCGCCTGATCTGCGTGCTCCGCGACCAGCAGTTCAAGACCCGGCTCGGCGCCGGCCGGCCCGGCCGCTCGCGCATGCCCGAGACCATACGCCGCCGCGGCCCCTGGAGCTGAGCGCGCTCCGGCTCAGGACGGCACGCGAGTGGCCTCGGCCCTGGCCGGGATGCGGTGGCGGACGGCGATCGCCCGCTGGTAGGCTGCGAGCAGCTGCTTGAGCCCGCTCTCGGCCGTGTACTTGGCCTCGAATTCCTGGCGCGCGCCGGTCCGCAGCTGCGCGTGCTCGGCCGGATGGTCGAGCAGCCAAGTCACCTTGGCGACCAGATCGTCAACGTCGCCCGGCCGGAAATGCAGGCCGGTCAGGCGATCGGCGACCACTTCGGCGATCGGCCCGATCGCCGAGGCGACGATCGGCGTGCCGCGGGCATAGCACTCGTTGATCACCCGCGGGAAGCCTTCGTACCAGGTCGAGGTGAAGACGAAAAAGCTCGCCTGGCCGAGCATCTCGTAGAACTCGGCGAGCGGCCGGCGGCCGACGTATTCGATGCCCGGCGTGGTCGCCGCGGCCGCCTTGACGACGTCGGTCAGCGGCCCGTCGCCCATGATCTTGAGCGGGATGCGCGAGCCCAGACGGCGCCAGGCCGCCAACAGCTCGGCCACGCCCTTCTCGGGATTGAGCCTGGCCGTGAACAGCGCGAAGCCGCCGCGACCATCGCCAACGCCCGGGTCGTTGCCGACGAAGTTAGGCTTGACGACGATCCGCTCGGCCGGCAGGCCGCCCGCGACCGCCTTCTTGCGCATGAACTCGTTGAGCGCGAGGTACAGGTCGACCTTGCGCCGCCAGGTGCCCAACAGGCGATGTCCGGCCTGCATCGCCGCGACCGTCGCGGTGCCCGCCCGGCTGCCGCGGTAGCAGCCGTGCAGCACGCCCGGCCAGGCCACGGCCTTGCCCAGGCAGTCCTCGCAGACGTGGCCGTCCCGATAGAAGATCGCGGCCGGGCACGACAGGCGATAGTTGTGCAGGGTCTGGACCACGCTGCAGCCTTCCGCCTGGGCCGCGTAGTAGACCGCGGGCGAGATCAGCGGAAAGAAGTTGTGGACGTGGACGATATCGTAGTGCCGCTCGCGCAGCTTTGCCCTGAGCGCCCGGTAGGCGCTCTGCGACCAGACCGTGCTGAGGCCGGTGCGCAGGGCGCCCATTTGCTCGACCCGCCGATTGTCGTCCTCATAGGTGTCGACCTCGACGCCCGCGGCGCGCAGCAAGCGCTGCTCGGCCTCGAAGCACTCTTCCTCGCCGCCCCGAATCTGGTAGCGGCAGTGCACCATCAGGACCCGCATGCCGGCCCTTCGATCAGGGTTGAACTCGCTCGCGGGCCGAACCTGCCGCCTGCGGGTTAAAAAAGTCAATCCGAACGCGCGAATCCGGTGACCGGCACACCGAAACGGTTGCGCTGGGGGTCGGCCGCGCTCGGGCCGGCTCGGGCTGACGTGAGCATCCGGTCGGTGGCGACCGAATGGCTCAGCCGTTGTACAGGTTGTAGTCGCCGAGGACGTCGAGCTGGGCGGCCGTCAGGCCGGCAGGCGCTGCCGCCCCCTCAGCCTGGCCGCCACGCGGCCGCTGCCGGAACCGGACCACCCGGCCGTCCTCGGAATGTCCGGTCTCGATCGGAGCCGGCGGTTTGCCGTCGGTCTGGCCATCTTCTCGCAGGGCGTCGGTCATCGGGCGCGTCCTATCGTTGGTCTCGAGCTGGGCGGCTCGAACCGCACCGCTCCTGAGGCGCACAAGCGGCCTTCATCCCCAACGGGACAGGGGTGGAAATCATTCCCCGACGTCCTGGGCGGTCCGGCGCTTGTGCGCCGCCAGCGCCATCAGCCGGCGATCGCGCCAGACCGCACGCTCGCCCAGCCGCCGGGCCGGGAGCCGCTCGCGCCGCCCGGTCTCGACCTTGCCGATCAGGCCCTCCTCGCTCCAGTCGAGGGCGGCGTGCTCGCTTTCGATCGCCTGATAGAGCGGCCCATAGCGGCGCAGATAATCGGCAATGCCGCCCGGGGCGTTGAGGTCGATCGTCTCGAACGGGCCCATGAACGACCAGCGCAGCCCGATCCCGTCGCGGATCGCGATGTCGATGTCCTCGGCCGAGGCGACGTCGTCCTTGACCATGCGCAGCGCCGCGCCGATCAGCGCCGCCTGCATCCGGTTGGCGACGAAGCCCTGGACCTCGCGCTTGAGCCGGATCGGCGCCTGACCGGCCGCGAGCATCAGCGCGTGGGTCCGATCGACCACTGCGGGCTCGGTCCAGGGCGCCGGGCAGATCTCGACCAGCGGCGTGACGAACGGCGGGTTGATCGGATGCGCGACCAGGCAGCGCTGGCGCCCGGCCAGGTGCTCGGTGAAGCTCGAGGCGGGAATGCCCGAGGTCGAGCTCGCGAGGATCGCATCCGGCGCGGCCAGGCGGTCGAGGTCGGCGAAGACCGCGCGCTTGGCCTCGACCCGCTCGGGCGTGCTCTCCTGCACGTAGTCGGCGCTCGCCAGAGCCGCGCCGAGCGTCGCCGCGTAGCCGACCCGGCCAAGCGCGGCTTCGGCGTCATCGACCAGGCCCAGGCGGGCAAGATCCTCGAGCCGCGCTCCGATGTTGCGCCGCGCCTGCTCGAGCATCGCTGGATCGGCATCGAACAGCAGCACCTCGTGCCCGGCGCGCCCGAACACGATCGCCCAGGCCTGGCCGATCAAGCCGGCGCCGACCAACGCAATCCGATCCATCCTGCCTCTCCCTCATCCGCGAGCTTGCAGCATAGCCCGATCGCGACCGCTCCGACAGGCGCTGGGGTCCCGAGCCGTCCGCCGGCTTGCCGGCGTCGGTGAATTCGTGGCATTTACACAGACCATTGCGGCAATTCGGGCGCCTGGCGCGATGACGTGGCGACGTTTTCTCCTCGTCCTGCTCGTGGCCGTTCTCGGTGCTGGTCTCGCGCTCAGTGCGCGGGCCGGCAACACCAGCAAGCGCACCGGCAAGGGCGCCATCCACGACGACAGCGTTTATTGCCAGAACTGGCCGGGTCACGCGCCGCAGCCACCCTATGACGGAACCGGGCCACAGACGCCCTGCGGTCCCAACTTCGAGCGGCCGGCGCCGCCCCCGCCGCCGGCCGACCCGACCGGCTGCCCGGCGCGCCAGGCAGCGCTCGTCCGGCCGGGCCTGCTGCTGGCGGCCACGGCCGCCCCGGTTCGCGCCCACGGCCTTTGGGTCGCCGGCCGCAAGGTCACCGATCCGCGGCAGGTGAGCCTCGCCTCGCTGAGCGCGATCCGCCAGGAGATCCTCCAGGCGATGATCTGCAGCCCGCACCGGGTGTTCGAGTTCGCCGACGCCAACGAGCTGGCCTGGACGGTCGAGCTGCGGGTCAGGATCATGGCCCTGATGCGCGCGCTGAGCACCGGCGGCGGCCGCTGTCAGTTCATGGCCAACGGCGGCATCGCGCTGCCCGGCAGCTGGGAAACCTACCCCGACCCGCGCGGCTCGTTGAGCGGCGCGCTGCGCGACTACCCCTCGCTCGGCCAGGTCAAGTTCGCGATGCGGGCCAAAGCCGGGGTCGGCGGCCACGCCGCGGTCCAGGGGTTCCGGACCGAGTCGTCATCGCTCGACTGCCTGGCCGGCATGGAGCTCACGATCCTCGATGCCGCCGACGGCGTGCTGACCGAGCGCAACTTCGACGCCTTCCACCAGCCCCGGGCCTGGCCGCGGTTCGCGGAGCTCGCGGCCCGCTACCCTGACGATGCCAAGGTCCAGGATGCGGCGCGCAGGAGCTACGCGCTGATCGGCCTCGGGATTCCGCTGCTGACGCTCGAGGTCCGCGGCGAGGGCTACACCGTCCTCGACAACCGGGACAAGACCTCGCTCGGCCAGCATCTGGTGATGGTGCGCTACCACGCCGCCGCCGGCGCGCGCGGCGAGCGCTCGCTGGACCGGGCCGACGACCCGATGGCCGGAGCGATCGCGACCGCCGATCTGATCCCCGGCGACTACGCCTATCTCAGCAACCTGCCCGACTACGAGACACGGGCGCCGTCTGGCCCCTGGGCGGGCGAGAACGCGTTCTATCTCGGCAAGGACGGCGAGGGCTCGGGCCTGTTCTATGGCTATGGCTTCTACGATCCTGAGCATCCGGAGCGGAGCGGCTTCCTTACCGAGGACCAGCTGAAGCGCGGCATGGCCGAGGGCTACAACGCGACCGCGCCGGCGCGTCGGGCCACTGCCGCCGAGATGCAGTGGACGCGGCTGGGCGGCCCGACCCTGTACGGCGACCCGCGCCACGCTGGCCTCTTCGAGCGGCAATCCCGTTAGCACGGCTTGGGGGCCCGGTCGGATTGCCATCGGGCATCCGGCTCGGCATGATGGCGCGCCCAGATCCGAGCCGGCAGAGGACCCATGACCCCCTCGAATTTGCGCACCGGCGGCCAGATCCTGGCCGACCAGCTCGAGATCCACGGCGTCGATCTGGCGTTCGGGGTGCCCGGCGAGAGCTATCTCGGACTGCTGGATGCGCTCTACGACAGCCAGATCCGCTACATCACCTGCCGTCACGAGAGCGGCGCCACGATCATGGCCGAGGCCTACGGCAAGCTCACCGGCCGGCCCGGGATCGCGATGGTGACCCGCGGCCCGGGGGCGACCAACGGCGCCCCGGGCGTCCACATCGCCCGCCAGGACTCGACGCCCTTGATCCTGCTGATCGGCCAGGTCGGGCGGGCGATGCGCGGCCGCGAGGCGTTCCAGGAGATCGATTACCGGCAGATGTTCGGCGGCATCGCCAAGTGGGTTGCCGAGATCGACGACCCGGCCCGGGTCCCGGAGCTGGTCGCGCGCGCCTTCCACACCGCGACCTCGGGCCGGCCGGGGCCGGTCGTGCTGGCGCTGCCCGAGGACATGCTCACTGAGCCCGCGGCCTGCGCCGATGGCGTCCGCTACCAGCCGGTCCAGGCGCACCCGGCGCCGTTCGACATGGCGCGGCTGCGCACGCTGCTGGGCTCCGCCAGGCGGCCGTTCATGATCCTGGGCGGCGGCGGCTGGAATGCCACGGCGTGGGAGGACATCCGCGGGTTCGCCGAGGCGTTCGACCTGCCGGTCGGGGTGTCGTTCCGGCGCCAGGACTACTTCGACAACAGCCATCGCTGCTACGCGGGCCACGTCGGCATCGCGGTCGCGCCGCCACTCAGCGACCGGATCCGGGACGCCGATCTGCTGCTCCTGGTCGGGACCCGGCTCGGCGAGGCCTCGAGCCGCAGCTACAGCCTGATCGAGGTGCCCGAGCCGAAGCAGACGCTGGTCCACGTCCATCCCGGCGCCGAGGAGCTGGGTCTGGTCTATACCCCCGATCTGCCGATCCACGCCGGCGTGCGCGCCTTCGCCGCCGCGGCGCGCGCGCTTGAGCCGCTCGACACGAGCGCCTGGCGCGCGGAGACCGAGGCCGCGCACGCGCAGTACCTTGCCACCCAGACCCCGCCGCGGACGCCGGGCGAGCTGCAGCTGGGCGAGGTCCTGGTCTGGCTGCGCGAGCACCTGCCGGCGGACGCCATCGTGACCAACGGCGCCGGCAATTACTGCATCTGGGTCAACGGCTACTACCAGTACCGGGCCTACCGGTCGCAGCTGGGCCCGACCAGCGGCTCGATGGGCTACGGCACGCCGGCCGCGATCGCCGCCAAGCTGGTCCATCCGGACCGGACCGTGGTCGCGTTTGCGGGCGATGGCTGTTTCCTGATGACCGGCCAGGAGCTCGCGACCGCCGCCCAGTACGACCTGAAGGTCATCTGGTGCGTGGTCAACAACGGCATGTACGGCACGATCCGGATGCACCAGGAGCGGGACTATCCTGAGCGGATCATCGGCACCGAGCTCAGCAACCCGGATTTCGCAGCCCTCGCCCGGGCCTACGGCGGCCATGGCGAGGTGGTGCTGCGCACCGCCGACTTCCCCGACGCCTTCCGGCGCGCCGAGCAGGCCCCGACGTTCGCGCTGCTCGATCTCAGGGTCGATCCGGAGGCGATCACGCCGCGCCAGTCGATCACCCAGATCCGCGCCGGCGCCCCGGGGCGCTGACCGCCCGCGCGCCGATCACCGCTGCTGGTCGGGCGCGGCGAGCGCCGGCGCCTCGGTCGGGACGGGCAGCAACCATTCGCGGACCGGGCGCCAGAGCACGAGCGAGGCGCCGGTCAGCAGCATGACCGCTGCCAGCGCCGCGATCCAGGTCCAGCGACGCCGGAGCGTCCAGGGCGACTGCGCCTTGGCATCGGCGAGCGGGTGCAGCTCGACGATCTCGACCTTCGCGACGCCTGCGACATCATGCACGCCCCGGTAGGCGGACCGGGCCCGGAGCTTCTTGCGATTGAGCGTGCGGGCGACCCGGCCCGAGATCATGACCGCGCCGGCTGGCGCGCTGCGGGCGAGGTCCTGGGCGATCGCGACCGCAGAGCCCTGCAGATCGCCGCTCACCGTGACCACCTCGGCGAGGTCGATGCCGATCTTGAGGCTGATCAGCGCCTCGGGCGGCGCAAGCTCCGCGGCGCGCTCCGCCATGCCGCGCTGGATCTCGAGGCCGCAGCCCACCGCCGCCGTCGGCCCGGCGAACTCGGCGAGCGTGATGCTCGGCATCAGCGCGAAGATCCGCCCGCCGTAGCGGCTGATGGTCGGGTCGATCAGCTCGTATTGGATTGTCGCGAGCTCGCCGGCGAGGCTGCCGGTGCGCAGCCGCCCGGACTCGCCGACATCGACCGCCACGATTGCGGCGAGCTTCTGCTCCACGATCGCCCCCCAGCTCAAGGTGGGGCGAAGTGTATCGGCGCGGGCGCAGGCTTGACCAGAATTCCCGCACCGGACCGGAAGAGCCGCGGCTGAAGAGCGGGCAAATCGCCGTTGCCTCGGACCGGCTTTTCTGACAATTGGGCCGCGGCGCCGGCGCGCGGCGTTCCGAACCGGCAAAAGAGGCACGCATGGCCCGGCGCATGCTGATCGCGCTCTTCGCCCTCACGGTGCTGGGCGCGACGTCGCCCGTTCCGGCGCAGGAGATGCACTTCTTCCGGATCGGCACCGGCGGCGTGGCCGGCACCTACTACCCGATCGGCGGTCTGATCGCCGACATCATCAGCAGCCCGCCCGGCGCCCGGCCCTGCGACAAGGGCGGCAGCTGCGGCGTGCCTGGCCTGGTCGCGATCGCGCAGAGCTCGAACGGTTCGGTCGCCAACGTCGACGCGATCAGGTCGGGCGAGTTGGAGAGCGGCTTCGTCCAGTCGGACATCGCGTATTGGGCCTACACCGGGACCGGCATCTTCGAGGGCCAGGGCAACGTTAAAAATCTGCGCGCGATCACCAGCCTCTATTCCGAGAGCGTTCACATCGTTGCCCGCAAGGGCGCCGGCATCCGGACCGTGCGCGACCTCAAGGGCAAGCGCGTCTCGCTCGACGAGCCGGGCTCGGGCACGCTGGTCGACGCCCGCATCATCCTCGAGGCGTTCGGCCTGTCGGAGGCCGATCTCCAGGCCGAGTACATCAAGTCGAGTCCCGGCGCTGAGCATGATCGGCGAGGATCGGCTCGATGCCTTCTTCATCGTCGCCGGCTATCCGACCGCCTCGGTGGCGGAGCTCGCTGCCGGCGCCGGCGCTGATCTGGTGCCGATCGATGGGCCAGAGGTCGATGCGCTGCTGGAACGGCATCAGTTCTTCGCCAGAGACCTGATCCCGGCGGGCACCTACGAAGGGATCGGCGCGACGCCGACGATCAGCGTCGGCGCCCAGTGGATGGTCGGCGCCGAGATCGACGAGGAGCTGGTCTACGGCATCACCAAGGCGCTCTGGACCCCGACGGCGCGCCAGCTGCTCGACAACGGCCACGCCAAGGGCGCGGCGATCACGCTGGTGACCGCGCTGGACGGCATCGGCGTGCCATTGCATCCCGGCGCCGAGCGCTACTACCGGGAGGCCGGGCTGCTACGCTAGGGTGCGTGGGCGCAGCTGGCGGCCCCGCTACCCCGAGGGGCCTCGCCGTCCGGCCGGAGGTCGAGGACGTTGCTCGTCAGGTCAGCCGGCGGGCATCGGAAAGCACAGCTCGCAGCGCACGCCGTCAGGGTCGAACGTGAGCGCGACCCGGCCGTCGAGCTCGTGGGCGATGCCGGCATCGATCAGCTGGGTCCCGAAGCTCGGCTGCTTCGGCGGCGACACCGGCGGCCCACCCCGCTCCTGCCAGACCAGCACGAGCTGAGGTCCGCCGGCCGCCGCTTCCTGCCGCCAGGTCACGTCGATCGTGCCGCGCTCAACCGAGAGCGCGCCATACTTGGCGGCATTGGTCGTAAGCTCGTGCAACGTCATGCCGAGCGTCAGGACGGCGCTGGCGGGCAGGATCACGTCCTCGCCCGACAGCCGGAGCCGGTCGCGCCGCTCGACGAACGGTGCGAGCTGGGCCAGAATCAGGGCCCGCAACCCCGACCCTGCCCAGTTGGTGTCGACCAGCAGATCGTGGGCGCCGGCCAGACCCTCGAGGCGGCCCTGGAAGGCCGCGGCGAACGCCTCGAGGGAGCCCGTGTGCCGGACCGTCTGGCGGGCGAGCGACTGGACCACGGCCAGCATGTTCTTGACCCGGTGGCGGAGCTCCTGGAGTACGAGCTCCAGCCGCTGCTCGGCCTGCTTGCGCTCGGTGATCTCCATGCAGATGCCGGTCATGCGCAGTGGCCGGCCCTGCCCGTCGAGGACGACGCGGCCCTTACCCTCGACCCAGCGCTCGCCGGCGGCGGCACCGGCCAGCCGGTATTCGACCCGGTAGTCGCCGCCGCGCGCCATGGCGTCCTGGATCCGGGCCATCACGGTTTCGCGATCGCGCGGGTCGACGTCCTCGAGGAAGCTCGCGAAATCGCCCCGGAACGCACCGCGCGGCAGGCCGTGAATCGCTTCGAGGTTGTCGGACCAGCGCACCCGCCCGGTCTGGACGTCCCATTGCCAGGTGCCGACGTTGGCGGCCTCGAGCGTGAAGCGCAGCTCGTCCAGGGTTTCGCCCGGCTCCGCCTGGGACGCGGGCGGCATCTCCCATGTCGACCCGTACGCCACGGTCCCGGTCACGGCGAGGCCCCATCCCTTGTTGCGCGAGCGATCTTAGCACGAGCAAAGCCCGCTGTCGCGCCTTTCGAAGCGGCCGGTCTAGGCCGCGGGCTTCAGGATCACCCGGCCGCGCACGCGCCCGGCGCGGAGATCGTCGAGCGCCTGCGGGGCGCCATCCAGGGGCCGCACGTCGAGCGGGATCGGCGGCACCTTGCCGGCTTGGCCGAGCGCGATCACCGCCTGCATCTCCTCGAGCGTGCCGACGTAGGAGCCCCGCAGCGCGAGCGAACGCTGGGGCAACAGCGGCAGCGGCACCGACAGCGCGCCACCGTACAGGCCGACGACGATCAGCGTGCCGCCCCTGCGCAGCACGTCCATGCCGAAGCGCGCGGTCTGCGGGGCGCCGACGAAGTCAATCGCGGCCTTGACGCCGCCCTTGGTCAGCTCCAGCACCTTCTTGGCCGCATCCGGCGCGCCGTTGTCGATCGTCTCGAAGGCGCCGGCCTGGCGCGCGACCGCGCGCTTCTCGGGGTCGATGTCGGCGACGATCAGCCTGGCGGGCACGATCGAAGGCGCGATCTCGACGCCGCTGAGGCCGACCCCGCCGGCGCCGATCATGACCAGACAGTCATCCTCGCGCAGCGGCGCGACTTTCTGGATCGCGCTGTAGGCGGTGAGCCCGGCGCAGGCGTAGGTGCAGGCGAGCTCGGTTGGGATGCCCTCGTAGGGCACCAGGTATTTCGGCTCTGGCACGATCACGTGATCGCTGTAGCCGCCCGGCACCCGAGCGCCGAGGAATTTCGGGGTCAGGCACCACTGCTCGCGCTCGTGCTCGCAGACGGCGCAGTGCCGGCAGCCGATCCACGGAAACGCGACCCGCGCGTCGCCGACCCGGACCCCTTTGGCGTCCGATCCGAGCGCCTCGACCACGCCCACGATCTCGTGGCCGAGCGTCAGCGGCAGCGTGGCGCCGAGCTTGGCGAGCTCGGCCCGTTTGCCATCGCCCAGATCGAAATAGCCATCGTTGATGTGCAGATCGCTGTGGCAGATCCCGGCCGCGGTGATCCGGAGCAGGACCTCGGTGCCCCGCGGGGCCGGCGTCGGCTGCTCGCGCAGCTCGATCGGCTGGCCCCACTCGACGATCTGGTAGCTGCGCATCATTGCCTCCCTCGGGTTGGCTCAGGCCCGGTCGACCAGGATCGCCCGAAAGTCGTTGACGTTGGTCAGCGTGGGCCCGGTCACGACCAGATCCTCGAGTGCGTGGAAGAAACCGTAGCCGTCGTTGTCGGCGAGCAGCGCCTTGGCGTCCAGGCCCTGCACCTCGGCGCGGGCGAGCGTGTCCGGGGTGATCATCGCGCCGGCGTTGTCCTCGCTGCCGTCGATGCCGTCGGTGTCGGCGGCGAGCGCGCTGATGCCGGGCGCGCCGTTCAATTGCAGCGCGAGCGCGAGCAGGAACTCGGCGTTGCGCCCGCCGCGGCCGCCTCCGCGTACGGTCACGGTGGTCTCGCCGCCGGACAGCAGCACGCAGGGCGGTGTGATCGGCTGGCCATGGCGGCGCGACCTGCAGCGCGATCGCGGCCAGCACCTTGGCGACCTCGCGCGCCTCGCCCTCGAGTGCATCGCCCAGGATCAGCGGCTCGACGCCGCGCTCGCGCGCGACCAGGCCTGCTGCCTCAAGCGAGGCCTGGGGCCGCGCGACCACGACCGTCGTGGCGGCCGCCAGGCGCGGATCGCCGGGCTTGGGCGTCTCGTCGGCGGCCGCCTGCAGGTGCGCCAGGACCTGGGCGGGCGGCTCGATCCGGTAGCGCTCCAGAATCCCCTGCGCGTCCTTGAAGGTCGACGGATCGGGCACGGTCGGCCCGGAGCCGATCACCGCCGGGTCGTCGCCCGGCACGTCCGAGATCAGCAGACTCACGACCCGCGCCGGGTGGGCCGCGGCTGCGAGCCGGCCGCCCTTGATCGCCGACAGGTGCTTGCGCACGACGTTCATCTGGCCGATGTCGGCGCCCGAGGCGAGCAGAGCGCGATTGACCGCCTGCTTGTCCGCGAGCGTGAGCCCTGGCGCCGGCAGCGCGAGCAGCGCCGAGGCGCCGCCCGAGATCAGGCAGAGCACGAGATCGTCGGGGCCGGCGCCGGCGGCGAGCTCGAGGATCCGGCGGGCGGCCGTCTGGCCGGCGGCATCCGGCACCGGATGCGCCGCCTCGACGACCTCGATCCGGGCACAAGGGGTGCCATGACCGTAGCGCGTCACCACCAGGCCCTCGAGCCGGCCGGCCATGTGGCGCTCGACCGCCTGGGCCATGGCCGCGGCCGCTTTGCCGGCGCCGAGCACGATCGTCCGCCCGGCGGGCGGCGGCGGCAGGTGCGGCAGCATCGCCTGCGCGGGCCTGGCCGCCTCGAGCGCCGCCTCGAGCAGCTCGCGCAGCAGCGCCTCGCTCTGGATGATCCGTTGCGGCGAACTCATCAGCCAAAGACGCCATCGGCGGGGTCCGTCGTCAAGCCCGGCAGATCCGGTCGGGCCGCTGCTCGACCGGGCGGGGTCGCGGCTAGCTCAGCCGCCAGGCGTCGACCAGATGGCGCGGCAGGCGCCAGGGCCGGACCGCGATCAAATCGAACCGCAGCACACAGTCGGCGTGGTTCGGATGGCGCAGCAGAAAAAGCTCTGCGGCGCGCCGGGTGCGCTGCCGCTGGCGCGGCCCGAGCGCATCCAGCGCCTGCACCAGGTCGGGTCGCGCCTTGACCTCGACGAAGGCTAACAGCGCGCCGCGGCGGACCACGAGGTCGATCTCGCCGACCGGCGTCCGGTAGCGGCGGGCGAGCACCCGATAGCCGCGCAGCCGGAGGCTCCAGGCGGCCAGGGTCTCCGCCCACCCGCCCCAGGCGTGGCGGCGTGCCCGGCCGACCCGGCTCATGCCTCGTCAGCCCGCTGGTCGCCGCGCCGAAGCGCCAGTACCCGGCGGTAGACCTCGCGCCGCGACCGCCCGGTCGCAGCCGCGACCGCCGCGGCGGCGGCCGCCGGCGCCATTGTCGCCAGCGCGCCCTCGAGGGCGGCGTCCAGATCGGCCGCGGTCGAAGGCGCCTGGTCCGCCGCCGGCGGCCCGATCACGACCACGACCTCGCCCTTGGGCGGACCGGTGCTGGCATAGTCGGCGGCCAGCCGGTCGAGCGGGCCGCGGCGAACCTCCTCGAAGCGTTTGGTGAGCTCGCGCGCGACCGCCGCCTCGCGCGGTCCGAGGACCCGCGCCAGCTCGAACAGCGTCGCGGGCAGCCGTCCTGGCGCCTCGAACAGCACCAGCGTCGCCCGGACCGCCGCCAGCTCGGCGAGCGTCCGCGCCCGGGCGGCGCCGCGCGCCGGCAGGAAGCCCGCGACCAGGAAGCGGTCGGTCGGCAGGCCCGAGACGGTCAGCGCAGCGATCGCCGCCGAGGGCCCCGGCACGGTCAAGACCGCAATCCCGGCCCCGATCGCCGCCCGCACCAGCTTGTAGCCGGGATCGGAGATCAAGGGCGTGCCGGCATCGGTGGTCAGCGCCACCGCGGCACCGGCCTCGAGCCGGGCCAGGATCTGCGGGCGCATCCGGGCGGCATTGTGCTCGTGATAGGCGAGCAGCGGCCGCTCGATCCGGTGCCGGTGCAGCAGCCGGCCGGTCACCCGAGTGTCCTCGCAGACCACGAGGTCGGCGGCGGCCAGGCTCGCCAGAGCGCGCGGCGACAGATCGCCGAGGTTGCCGATCGGGGTGGCGATCAGATGCAGGCCTGGCGCGAGTTTACTTCGCCCGGAACCGCCGCTAGGTTGACCTTCTTCCGCGATCGCCGAAGCCGAACGGGGCACGCTCATGGTTGCGGCTTGGGCAAAGACGATGAGGTGGATGCGGGTGAAGTGGGGCGTGGCGGCATCAGGTCTCGGTCTGCTGCTCCTGCTCGCAGCCTGCGCCAGCGACCAGGGGTCGGAGCCGGCGACCGTACAGGGGCCGCAGCCCGGGTCGAGTCGCAGCCGCCGCCAGAGCTTCGGGCGGGTCTGCTGCTGCCGCTGACCGGACCGGCGGCCGAGCTTGGCCAGGACATGCTCGACGCGGCGCAGCTGGCCCTGTTCGATGTCGGCCCGAACGATCTGATCCTGTTACCGCGCGATACTGCCGGCAGCCCGCAGGGCGCCCGCCAGGTCGCCGAGCAGGCGCTCGACGAGGGTGCGGTCGTGATCCTCGGGCCGCTGTTCAACCAGGACGTGACCGCGATCAGCCCGGTCGCCGTCCAGGCCGGGGTCCGCGTGCTGGCGTTCTCGAATGTCACCTCGGCCGCCGCTGACGGTACTTTCCTGCTTGGCTTCCGGCCGGAGGAGCAGGTCGAGCGCGTCGTTCGCTATGCGCTCGAGAACATGCAGCGCCGGATGGACGGTCCGCCGCCGGCGTCGGAGCCGGAACCGGCTGACCAGGACGCGACCGATCCGGCGAACCCGGCGCTGACGGGCGAGGTCGCCGGCGGCCCGATCCGGATTGCCGGTCTCGCCCCCGACGACGCCTACGGCGCGACCGCGATGGACGCGCTGCGGCGCACGGTCGTCGCGGCCGGCGGCGAGCTCGGGCAGACGCTGTTCTATCCGCCCGATCAGGCGGATCCTTCGAGCGTGATCCGCCAGATCGCGGCCTACGACGAGCGCGAGGCGGCGCTCGAGCGGGAGCGGGCGCGCCTGCAGGAGATAAACGACGAGGCGTCCAAACAGGCGCTGGAGCGACTGTCGACCGTGGACACCCTCGGCGGGCCGCCGTTCGATGCGATCCTGATCGCGGACGGCGGCGACCGGCTGCGTTCGGTCGCCTCGCTGCTGACCTTTTTGAGTCGACCCGGCGTCGACCCGCTTCCTGGGCACGATGCGCTGGCAGGACGACCCGCGGGTGCTGGAGGAGCCGGCGCTGCAGCGCAGCTGGTTCGCGGCCTCGGCGCCGGACGAGTCTTGCCCGGTTCCAGAGCCGGTTCCAGGCGGTTTATGGCCGCCCCCCGCAGCAACTATCGGCGCTTGCCTACGATGCCACGGCGCTCGCGGTGATCGTCGCCCGGGATCTGCGCGACCCGAAGTTCCAGCCGCCGACGCTCACCAACCCCGAGGGCTTCGCCGGCGCCACCGGGCTGTTCCGGCTCCGCCAGGACGGCTTGGCCGAGCACGGCTTGGCGATCCTCGAGGTCGCGGGCGGCGGCGCGCGCATGATCGAGCCGCCGCCGGAGGGCTTCATCGACGAGTTGGCGCGCCGCTGAGCCGCGGCTCGGGCGGCGGACCGAAGCAGCGTCCGATCAGGCGGCGCAATGCCCGGCCGCGATGGCTCTGCGCCTGCTTGGCCGCGGCCGGTAGCTCGGCGAAGGTCCGGCTCGAGGCCGCCGGCTGGAACATCGGATCGTAGCCGAAGCCGCCCTGGCCGCGCGGCGGGTCGACCAGCGCGCCTGCGATCCGACCGTGGACCAGCTCCTCGTGCCCATCCGGCCAGGCGAGGCAGAGCGCGGCGACGAACGCCGCCCGCCGGTCGGCGGCGGCGAAGCTGCCGTAGCGGGCCGCGAGCTCGGCCCGGACCCGCGCCATGGCCCGCCCGAAGTCGCGATCCGGGCGCCGCCCAGCGCGCCGAATACACCCCGGTCGGCCGCCAAGGCCGGCGACCGCCAGCCCGGAATCGTCAGCCAGCGCCGGCAGACCGGTCGCCGTGGCCGCCGCATGCGCCTTGATCCGGGCGTTGGCAGCGAAGCTGCGGCCGGTCTCGAGCGGCTCGATCAGGCCCAGCGTCATGCTCGAGATCACCTCGACCGGCTTGCCCGCGAGCAGGTCCTGCAGCTCGGCGAGCTTACCCGGGTTGTGGCTCGCGAGCACCAGCTTGGGCTCGACGAACCGCCGTGTCACGCTCAGGCGTCCAGACCGAGCGCCCGGCGCTGGCAGCCGAGCAGCTGGCGCACCCCCTGCTCGGCCAGGCGATGCATGGCCGCGAACTGGTCCTGGGTGAGCGGCTCGGTCTCGGCGGTGACCTGAATCTCGACGATCGCGCCCGAGCCGGTCAGGACGAAGTTGGCATCTGCCTCGGCGATGCTGTCCTCGGCATAGTCCGGGTCGAGCACGGCCTGGGCCTCGACCAGCGCCGCGGCGACCGCGGCGACCGGCTCGCGCAGCGGCACGCCCGGCAGCTGCTCGGCCGCGACCAGGCCTGCAAACGCCTGATGCAGCGCGACGTAGGCGCCGGTGATCGCCGCCGTGCGCGTGCCGCCGTCGGCCTGGAGCACGTCGCAATCGAGCAGGACCTGGCGCTCGCCCATCAACGTCATGTCGGTGACCGCGCGCAGCGAGCGCCCGATCAGGCGCTGGATCTCCTGGGTCCGCCCCGACTGGCGGCCGCGCGCCGCCTCGCGATCGGTGCGGCGGTTGGTCGCGCGCGGCAGCATCCCGTACTCGGCGGTCACCCAGCCGCGGCCGCTGTTGCGCAGGAACGGCGGCACCCGCTCCTGCACGGTCGCCGTGCACAGCACCTGCGTGCCTCCGCAGCGGATCAGGCAGGAGCCCTCGGCATGGGGCGAGCAGCCGGGCTCGATCGTCACCTCGCGCAGCTGGTCGGGCGCGCGTCCGGAGGGGCGCATGGGGCCTCCCTTGGTTGAGCGCCCGTCCTACCGTCCGGGGCAGCGGACATCAAGGCCGGCTCAGGCGAATGCGCCGCCGGCTCACGGTTTGTTAGGACACCCTGGTCGAGGCTGGTGCCTTTCGACGGCGCACGGGGCAGACGATGTGCGGTGGCGAGCGGTTCTGGCTCTCGGTCCTTGCGCGGCGACTGGTGGTGCTCGCGCTCGTGCTGTTCTTCGCGGTCTCGGTCACTGACGCGAGCCCGATCATCGCGCTCGACCACCTCCGGCGCGATCTCGGCGCCCTCCAGGCCCAGCTCGAGCAGATCGACGCCGTCGCCGGCGAGGATGCTGCCCAGCCGGTCGAGCTCGACACCGATCTCGGCGACGGCAGCCCGGCCTTTCGCCGGCAGATCCTGGTGACCATCGCGTCTGCCGCCTGCGCAACCTGGAGCGGCTGTCCGGCGCCTATCGCGCGGCGGGCGACGAGCGGCGCGCCGGCGATGCCGAGACGCTGTCGCTCAGCCTTTACGGGCTCACCGGGCGGATCGAGCGGCTGGCCGCGCCCGCGGCCCCGGCGACCGTGGCCCTGCTCCGCGACCAGAGCCGGGTGCTGCTGGCCGATCTGGTTCGGGAACTCGATCTGCTGGCCGGGCCGGCGGCTGCGGGCGGCGCGCCCGCAGCACGGCCGCTACCCTGATTTTTCCACTCTGATCTGAGCCGGCAGTCCGGGCTGGACAGCCCAAGGCGGCGCCCGCATCATCGCGCTCCCGCAACCGAGGGTGCCAACGAACCCGTCCGGGAGGCCGCCACGATGACCCGGATGACGCCGAGCGAGGCTTTCGTCGAGACCCTGGCCGCGCACGGCATCGAGACCGTGTTCGGCATCGTGGGCTCGGCCTACATGGACGCGCTCGACATCTTCGAGCCGGCCGGCATCCGCTTCATCTCGGTCGCGCATGAGCAGAACGCCGCGCACATGGCCGACGGCTACTCGCGCGTGCTCGACCGCCACGGCGTCTGCATCGCCCAGAACGGCCCCGGCATCACCAACTTCGTGACCGGCATCGCGGCGGCCTACTGGGCGCATTCGCCGGTCGTCTGCATCACGCCCGAGACCGGCAGCGCCACGATCGGCATGGGCGGCTTCCAGGAGACCGAGCAGCTGCCGATCTTCTCGAAGATCACGCAGGTTCCAGGCGCATATCAACCGGCCGGACCGGATCGCCGAGCTGACCTCGCGCGCGCTCGACCTGGCGCTCGCCGAGCGCGGGCCGGTGCAGATCAACATCCCGCGCGACTACTTCTACGGCGAGATCGACGTCGAGATCCCGCAGCCGGTGCCGATCGAGCGCTCGGCCGGCGGGCCGGACAGCCTCGCGGCCGCGGCGGATGCGCTGAAGTCCGGAAAGTTCCCGGTGATCGTCGCCGGCGGCGGGGTGATCTTCGCCCATGGCCAGGGCGAGGCGGTGGCGCTCGCCGAGCTGCTCGGCGCGCCGGTGGTCGCGAGCTACCTGCACAACGACAGCTTCCCCAACCGCCACGAGCTCTACTGCGGCCCGCTCGGCTACCAGGGCTCGAAGGCGGCGATGCGGGTCCTGCAGCAGGCGGACGTGGTGCTGGCGCTCGGGACCCGCCTCGGCCCGTTCGGCACGCTCCCGCAGTACGGCATCGAGTACTGGCCCAAGGGCGCCCGCATCGTCCAGGTCGACCCCGACCACCGCATGATCGGCCTGACCAAGAAGATCGACGTGGGCGTGGTGGGCGACGCCCGGGCCGCGGCGGCCGAGCTGCTGGCCCGCCTGCAGAACCAGTCGCTCGCCGGCCACGCCAACCGCGCCGAGCGCCTGGCCGAGGTCCGCCGCCAGAAGGCCGCCTGGGAGGAGGAGCTCGCCGGCATCGTCCAGCGCCGAGGGCTCGCCGATCGCGCCCCGCCGGGCGCTGCGCGAGCTCGAGCGGGCGATGCCCGCGAACGCCATGGTCACGACCGACATCGGCAACGTCTGCTCGGTCGCCAACAGCTACCTGCGCTTCGAGGCGCCCGAACAGCTTCTTCGCCGCGATGAGCTTCGGCAACTGCGGCTACGCCTTCCCGACCGCGATGGGGGCCAAGGTCGCGGCACCGGAGCGCCCGGCGGTCGCCTACGTCGGCGACGGCGCCTGGGGGATGAGCCTGAACGAGGTCCTGACCTGCGTCCGCGAGCGCATCCCGGCCACCGCGGTCGTGTTCAACAACGGCCAGTGGGGGGCCGAGAAGAAGAACCAGATCGACTACTACGCCGACCGCTACGTCGGCACCAACCTCGTGAACCCGAGCTTCGCCGGGATCGCGCGCGCGATGGGCGCGAACGGCATCACCGTGGACGCGCCGGACCAGATCGGCGACGCGCTGCGCGAAGCGACGGCGGCCGACCTCTGCACCGTGCTCGAGATCAAGCTGACCCAGGAGCTGGGCGAACCCTTCCGCCGCGACGCGCTCAAGAAGCCCAAGCGCTTTCTCCCCAAGTACAAGGCCTACGAAGTCGCCTGACGTGGCGACCCCGCTCGCCGGCCGCGGCGCCGCGCCGCCGCCTGGGCGCTGCTCCTCGCGGCGGTGATCCTCGGCCTCGGGCTGGTCGGCGCGGGCTTCCTGGTCGGCCGCGGCTTCGAGCGCGGGCCGCAGCGCCGATCGCTACGTCACCGTCAAGGGCCTGGCCGAGACCTTCGTCAGCGCCGACCTCGCGGTCTGGCCGCTGCGGATCACCGCGACCGGCGACGACCTCGGCGAGGTCCAGGAGCAGATCGATGCCGACCTCGGCGACGATCACGAGGCTTCCTGACCGAGCAGGGGATCGAGGACGCGGCGATCCAGCCGCAGCGGGTCGAGGTCACTGACCTGTTGGCCCAGCCCTACCGGCCCGAGGGCGTGGGCGACAACCGCTTCATCCTCGCCCAGACCGTGATCGTGCGCACCGAGCAGGTCGACCTCGTCGCCCGAGCTCAACCAACGACCGGCGAGCTGGTCAGGCGCGGCGTCGTGCTGGTCGATTCCGGCGGGCCCATCTATCTGTTCACCAAGCTCAACGACATCAAGCCCGAGCTGCTCGCCGAGGCGACCCGCAACGCGCGCGCCGCCGCCGAGCAGTTCGCCGCCGATTCCGGCAGCGCGATCGCCGAGATCCGGCGCGCCTCGCAGGGCCTGTTCGAGATCCTGGCGCGCGATCCCGCGCCCAACCTGTTCGAGCCCAACCAGCAGGACAAGAAGGTCCGCGTGGTCAGCACGGTCGAGTACCGCCTCGGCCGCTAGGGGTCGCCCACGGCCCGCGGCCCGAGCATCGAACAACGCCGCTAGCGTCGGTGTTCCTGGCAACGAAGGAGAGGTTGCGACTGGCGAACGGCGCTGCTGATCGTCAATCGGCACAGCCGCACCGGCAAGGGCGACCTGTCGGCGGCGCTGGGCGCGCTCAGGTCTGCCGGCATCAGCGTCGTCGAGCGGCATTGCGAGCGCTCCCACGAGGTCGGCGAGATCATCCGGCGCGACTGCGACGACATCGACTTCGTCATCCTTGCCGGCGGCGACGGCACGATGAACGCCGCCGCCGACGTGCTGGTCGAATGCCAGCTGGCGTTCGGCATCCTGCCGACCGGGACCGCCAACGATCTCGCGCGCACGCTCGGCGATCCCGACCGATCTCGCGGCGGCCGCGGCGGTGATCGCCGACGGCCGGCGGCACGCGGATCGACCTCGGCCAGGTCAACGGCAAGTACTTCTTCAACGCCGCGAGCATCGGGCTGTCGGCCGAGGTCACGCGCCACCACACGGCCGAGCGCAAGCGCCGCTATTGGCTCTTCGCCTACGTGCTGAGCCTGCGCGACGCCTAGCGCTCGACCAAGCCGTTCCGCGCCCGGCTGCGCTGCGACGACCGCCTGCCAGCTGCGCGCGATCCAGGTCACGGTCGGCAACGGCCGCCACTACGGCGGCGGCATGACGGTCAGCGAGGACGCCGCGATCGACGACGGCTGGCTCGACGTCTACTGCCTGCGGCCGGGCAGCTTCTGGCGCCTGCTGCCGCTGTTCCCCGCGCTTCGCTTGGGCCGGCTGCGCCGGAGCGAGACGGCTCTGCGTCATGCGCGGGCGGTGGTCGAGGTCAGCACCCGGCGGCCGATGCCGGTCAACACCGACGGCGAGCTCACGACCACACCCCGGCGCGAGTTCAGGGTCGTGCCGCGCGCGCTCGAGGTGTTCGTCCCGGCGTCCTACCAACCGTCGGGAGGCGAAGATGGCCATGCTGCTGCGAACGAGCTGCAGACCGCCCTGCAGGATGTCGTGTGGCCCGCCTCGAGGTCGCCGATGGCCATGACGGCGGCCGCCGACATCCTGGCCGACAGCCCGCTCGCGGGACGCTGCGCGAGCTGGCGGACGAGCGGCGCGCGGCGGCCGCGCGGCTTGGCGATGCCATCCGCGAGCTCGACGACCTGCCGCCGACCCGGACGCCGACCTCGAGACCGTGCGCGAGCTCGCGACCCGGGTCAAGGCGGCGCTCGCGCGCGACCAGCGCCACACCGTGCTGCAGGAGCGCAAGCGGCCGAAGCCCACCTCCAGGCCAGCCGAGCAGGCGCTCGCCCGCACCGACCTGCCGGAGGGCGCCCGCGCGCTGCTGCAACGGCTCTCGACCAGCAGCCAGGAGGCCCACGACCGCCTGGCCGCGGCGGCGCCGCACTGAGCCTGGGTCAGGCCGAGAGTAACGGGCCGGCGCGCTTTCGAGGAGCCGCCTCGCTTCGGCCACGGTCGCGCGACGATCTCGGCCGCCGGCAGGACGCGGCGATCAGGTCGACAACCTCGCCGGCGTGGACGACCCGGGTCGCGAGGTCGTCCGCGGCGGTGGCCTCGTAGCGGGCGCGCTCGCCTTCGAGCTGCGCCCTCAGGCCGGCGACATCGCCATGCCAGCGGCGCGAGAACTCGTTGTGCAGCACCCGTCCGGTGAACTCTCCCGGCCAGTCGTGACCGCGCGCGAGGTCGAACACCCGCGTGCGCACGCTATCGTCGCCCGAGGCCGCGACCAGCCGCGTGCCGGCCCCGGGCGGACCGAGCGCCTCGGCGGCCGCGAAGAAGCGCGTGCCCATCATGACGCCATCGGCGCCGAGCATCGAGCTCGCGGCGAGCCCGCGGCCGTCGCCGATGCCGCCCGCGGCGAGCACGATCCGATCCTCGCCCGCAAGATCGCGGATCGCGGGCAGCAGCACCGTCAGGCCGCGCTCGAGGCCGTGACCGCCGCTCCTGACCCTGGGCGACCAGGATGTCGGCGCCGGCCGCGAGCGCCTGGCGTGCCTGGTCGAGCCGCTGCACCTGCCAGATCGTCGGCACGCCGGCGGCCTTGCACCTGGCAATGAACGGCGTGGCGTCGCCGAACGCGAAGATCATGGCCCGCGGGCTGCGTTCGAGGCAGAGCTCGAGCAGCTCCGGCTGCCTGGCCAGCGACCAGGTGATGAAGCCGGCGCCGACCGGCTGGTTGCCGGCCGCCGCGAACTGCTCCTTGAGCCAGCCGCATCGCCGTAACCGCCGCCGATCAGGCCGAGACCGCCGGCCGCCGACACCGCCGCGGCGAGCTCGCCGCCGGCGACCAGGCCCATGGGTGCGAGCAGGATAGGGTGCTCGATCCCGAGCGTCTCGGTCAGGCGTGTCCGGATCATGACCTCTACATCCGCCCCTTCCACGGCACCAGCGCGCGCTCGATGCGGCGCATCAGCAGGTCGAACAGGTAGGCGAGCGCGCCGATCACCACGATGCCCATGATCACGACGTCGCTGCGCAGGAACTCGGCCGCGTTCAGCACCATGTAGCCCGAGCCCGGCGGTCGCCGCGACCATCTCGGCCGCGACCAGCGTGGTCCAGCCGAAGCCGATCCCGATCCGCATGCCGGTCAGGATCTCGGGCAGCGCCGCCGGCAGGATCACGTGGCGGATCACCTGCAGGCGCGAGGCGCCGAGCGAGTAGGCGGCGTGGATCTGCTCGAGCGAGACCGAGCGCACGCCGGCGCGCGCGTTCAGCGCCAAGGGCGCGAACACCGCGAGGTAGATCAGGATCGACCTTGCCGAGGTCGCCGATCCCGAACCAGATGATGATCAGCGGCAGATAGGCGAGCGGCGGGATCGGCCGGTAGAACTCGATCGGCGGGTCGAAGACGCCGCGGAACACCCGGCTGACGCCCATCGCGATGCCGACCGGGATCGCGGTCAGGCAGGCGAGCAGGAAGGCCGCGAACACGCGATAGAGGCTCCAGAGCGTGTGCTCGAGCAGCGTCGAGCCGCCGAAGCCGTCCTCGCGACCGTCGACGAACTGCGCGACGACCGCCGCGGGCGAGGGCAGGAACAGCGGCTTGATCTAGCCCGCGCAGCGTGACCAGCCACCACAGCGCCAGCAGCGCCAGCACCGTGACCAGGCTGATCAGCACGCTCGCTGCCCTGGCCGGGCGCGCCGTAGGCCTCGCCGGGCCCGGCCGGCGCCGCGCCGAGCCGCCGCCGAGCCAGCCCGGCCGGCCGGCCGGCGCCGCTCAGCTCGCTCGCGCAACGAGCGCCGCCATCTGGCGCCTTCAGGCCGCCGGTCCGTGGATGATGTCCAGCACCTCCTCGCGCCTCGGCGATGAAGTCGGGGTCGGACTTGATCGCGCGCGCATCGCGCCGCTCGAAGAAGCGCCGGCCGAAGTCGAGCTCGAAGCGGTGCGTGATGCGGCCCGGGCGCGGCGACATCACGATCAGCCGGGTCGCCATGAACAGCGCCTCCTCGACGCCGTGGGTGATGAAGAACACCATCTTGCCGGTCGCCCGCCAGACGTCGAGGATCAGCTCCTGCATGGTCTCCCGGGTCAGGCTGTCGAGCGCGCCGAGCGGCTCGTCCATCAGCGAGCATCGCGGGATCGCTGGTCAGCGCCCGGGCGAGCCCGACCCGCTGCTGCATGCCGCCCGAGAGCTCGTAGACCGGTCGCCCGGACGAAGCCGTCGAGGCCGACCAGATGGAGGTTGCGCAGCGCCACCTCGCGCCGCTCGGCGCGGCCCCTGCCCTGCAGCATCAGGCCGAACTCGACGTTCTCGACCACGTTCAGCCAGGGCATCAGCGCGTGCTTCTGGAACACCACGCCGCGGTCCGCGCCCGGACCCTCGATCCTGCCGCCCGCCCAGCAGCACCTCGCCCGCGGTCGGCTGCAGGAAGCCCGCCAGCACGTTGAGCAGCGTGGTCTTGCCGCAGCCGGACTCGCCGAGCGCCACGACGAAGTCGCCCTGCTCGATCGTCAGCGAGACGTCCCGAGAGCGCCTCGACCGGCGCGCCGCTCGCGCGCCGGGTAGACGACCGAGAGGTCCCTGCACCTCGAGCATGGCGCTGGCAGCCGGAGCCGGGCCGCCGCGCGCGGCGCCGGCACGCGCCTACTCTGCCCTCAGCGCCATCTCGACGTACTCGGGCGTCACGAACGGCGCGTAGTCGGCCAGCACGTCCGGGATCTTCTGCTGCTCCTTGAGGAACTCGGAGGTGAAGACCAGCGCCTTGACCGCACCACCCTCGGCGCCGCAGCCCAGCCAGTCGCAGGACGCCTGCTCCTCCATGGTCGGGAACTCGTAGAGCGCGAGCACGCCCGGCACGTCCTCGGCATTGCCGCCGACCACGCCCACGATCTTCTTGACCGGCTCGGAATCCGCGGTCCAGGCGTCCTTGTTGTCGCGATAGTCGGCATCGGCCTCGGCGATCACCCTGATGAACTTCGCCAGCCCCTCGGCGTTCTGCCTCGGCCCAGGTCTTGTTGACGACCAGGCCATCGAAGGTCGGCCGGCCGAGCGCGCTGAGCTCGCCCGAGGTGACCACGACCTTGCCGTTCTGCTTGATCTGGCCGAGCGCCGGGTCCCAGACGAACGCGGCGTCGATGTCGCCGCGCTCCCAGGCGGCCGCGATCTGCGGCGGCTGCAGGTTGAGGACCTCGACCTCGTCCGGGTCGACGCCGTAGTGCTCGAGCGCGAACAGCAGATGGAAGTGGGTGGTCGAGACGAACGGCACGCCGACCTTCTTGCCCCTGAGGTCCTCGACCTTGGCGATGCCCGAGCCCTCGCGCGCGACCAGCGCCTCGGCGTCGGCGATGTCCTCGACGATCCAGACCAGCTGCATGTCGACGCCCTGGCTGACGCCCGCGGCGATCGGGCTCGAGCCCGCGAGCGCGATCTGGACGTCGCCGGACGCCATCGCGGTGATCACCTTGGCGCCCGAATCGAACTGCCGGTACTCGACCTCCCAGCCGGTCGCCCTCGAGAACGCGTCGTCCGCGATCGGCACCAGCCACGGATTGTAGATCAGCTGATAGCCGACCGTGACGGTCTCGGCGGCCGCCCCGCCGCTCGATCAGCGCGCCGAGCCCGAGCCCGGCCGCCGGTCCGAGAAGTCGTTGCCACCGCATCAGACACCCCCTCCATGATCGTGCCGGTTCGCAAGCCGGCAGGCCGGACCATCATGGCGGCGAGCGCCGCAGCGGTCCAGCGCTAGTGGTCAGCGGACCGGCGGGCGAACGCGGGCGCTGTTCCGGGCGCGGCCGCCCGCTTCGTGCCGATTTTTTCGTAAGCACACCGGTCGCTGGTGTGACGAAATCCCGGACAAGCGGTTTCTACATCCGAGGGCTTCACCTTTCGGGAGTCGGATGCATGAGGATCGCGCAGATCGCCCCCCTCCACGAAGCGGTGCCGCCGAAGCTCTACGGCGGCACCGAGCGCATAGTCGCTTATCTGACCGACGCGCTGATCGATCTCGGCCACGACGTCACGCTGTTCGCGAGTGCCGAGGGCGGCACGCGGGCGCGCCAGATCGCGTGCCGCGACCGGCCACTGCGTCTGGATCCGGCTTTGAAGTCCGATCTGGCCGCGCATCTGACGATGCTCGATCGGCTGCGGGAGCGGGCCGACGAGTTCGACATCATCCATTTTCATATCGACCTGCTGCACATGGCCATGTTCCGCGAGCTCGCGGACCGGACCCTCACGACGCTGCACGGCCGGCTCGACATCAAGGACCTCGGGCCATTCTACGCCCGTTTTCCCGAGCATCGCCTGGTCTCGATCTCGCACGACCAGCGCCGGCCATTGCCGCACCTGAACTGGATCGGCACGGTCCATCACGGCGTGCCCGCCGACCCGCTGCCGTTCACGGCTTCGCCCTGCGGCGGCTATCTTGCCTTCCTCGGCCGTATCGCGCCCGAGAAGCGGCCCGACCGCGCGATCGAGATCGCCAAGCGCGCCGGCATCAGGCTCAAGATCGCGGCCAAGGTCGACCCGGCCGATCGCGATTATTTCCAACGGGAGATTCAACCATTGCTCGCTCACCCGCTGATCGAGTACATCGGTGAGATCGGTGATGACGGGAAGGGTGATTTCCTTGGCAACGCCAGGGCCCTGCTGTTTCCGATCGACTGGCCGGAGCCGTTCGGATTGGTGCTGATCGAGGCGATGGCCTGCGGCACGCCGGTCGTCGCTTACCGCCACGGCTCGGTGCCGGAGGTGGTCGAGCATGGCGTGAGCGGCCTGATCGTCGACGACTTCGACGGCGCCGTCGCGGCCGTCGGCCAGATCGGCGCCCTCGACCGCCGCGCGGTCCGGCGCACGTTTGAGCGGCGCTTCACGGCGGAGGTGATGGCGCGCAACTATCTGCGGGTCTATGAGGAGGTTCTGAAGCCCTTGCCAAGTGCACTGTTGGCCGCGGCCAGCCCTGAAACGGCCGAGCCTCGGCTGCTTCAACTGAGATCATGACCGACGAGGTCGCGACCAACGTCGCCGATCCCAGAAGCATCGCGCCGGCAGCCGAGCCGCCGCCGCCGACGCCCGCGATCACCTTCTACATCCCGGCCACCTCATCGCTCGCCGAGCGCCGGCCGCGCACGCTCAAGCACGGCGACACCTTCGGTCTGTTCGATCACTACGGCGATCTGGTCGCCGGTGAAGGCAGCCCGGAGGGGATCTACCACAAGGACACCCGCTATCTGTCCAGCCTGCAGCTGCTGATCAACGACCGGCGGCCGCTGCTGCTGAGCTCGACGGTGCAGGACAACAACACGGTCCTGACCGCCGACCTCACCAACCCCGACTTCTTCGATCGACGCCATCGGCTGCATCTGCCGCGCGACACGATCCACATGCTCCGATCGAAGTTCATGTGGCAGGCGCAGACCTTCGAGCGGCTCGGCGTGCGCAACTTCGGTGAGCGGCCGCATGCGGTCGCGCTGACCTTCACGTTCGGCGCCGATTTCGCCGATCTGTTCGAGGTCCGCGGCCAGCGCCGGGCGGCGCGCGGGCGGATCGAGGCGCGGCTGGCAGGAGCGCAGGCGGTCGTGTTCACCTATCACGGACTCGCCGGCGACGTCTGGCAGACCACGCTCGAGTTCGGCCCCGCCCCCCAGGACCTGCAGATCGACCGAGCGAGTTTCGCGCTTACGCTCGGCCCCGGGGAACGGACCTCGCTGTTCCTTACCGTTCGTTGCGATGGCGAGGTGGAACAAGCTGTCGGCGCCAGGCGCTTCTTCACCGGCATGCGCGCCGCTCGTCGGGCGCAGCGCGCAGCCGGACGGCGGGTGGCGACGGTGGAGACCTCGAACCAGGTCTTCAACGAGGTCGCCTGCCGCTCGATGGCCGACCTTACGATGCTGATCACCGACACGCCGTACGGGCCCTACCCGTACGCCGGGATTCCCTGGTTCAGCACCGCGTTCGGGCGCGATGGGATCATCACCGCGGCGCAGCTGCTCTGGCTCGATCCGACCATCGCGGACGGCGTGCTCGGCTTCCTCGCGGCGCACCAGGCAACCGCGCATCGCCCGGAGGCCGACGCCGAGCCCGGCAAGATCCTGCACGAGACCCGGCACGGCGAGATGGCAGCGCTCGGCGAGGTGCCGTTTGGCCAATACTATGGCGCGGTCGACAGCACGCCGCTGTTCGTGATGCTGGCTGGCATGTATTTCGAGCGCACCGGCGATCTCGCCCGGCTGGAGGCGCTATGGCCGAGCGTGCAGGCGGCCTTGCGCTGGATCGACGAGTGGGGCGACCGCGACCGTGACGGCTTCGTCGAGTATCGCACTCATACCGAGCGCGGGCTCAGCAACCAGGGCTGGAAGGATTCCGAGGATTTGGTCTTTCACGCCGACGGCCGTCTGGCCGAGGGTCCGATCGCGCTCTGCGAGGTCCAGGGCTACGTCTACGCCGCCAAGCGCCACGCCGCCCGCCTGGCCGCGGCGCTCGGCGCGCGGCCGTTGGCCCTGCGCCTGGAGAGTGAGGCCGCGATCCTCAAACAGCGGTTCGAGACAGCGTTCTGGTGCGAAGAGATCGGGACCTACGCGCTGGCGCTGGACGGCGCCAAGCAGCCGTGCCAGGTGCGCACCTCCAACGCCGGCCAGGTCCTGCTGTCCGGCATCGCGAGCCCCGAGCATGCTGCGCGCACGGCCGATTTGCTGATCCAGCGGGATTTCTTCTCTGGCTGGGGCATCCGAACGGTCGCCCGGAGCGAGACCCGGTACAACCCGGTCTCCTACCACAACGGCTCGGTCTGGCCGCACGACAACGCGCTGATCGCGCTTGGCTTCGCCCGCTATGGGCTGAGCAGCCACGCGCTCCAGATCTTCTCAGGCATGTTCGAGGCCGCCGCCTACATGGACCTGCGCCGCCTGCCGGAGCTGTTCTGCGGGTTCCGGCGGCTGCCCGGCAGGCGGCCGACCTTCTATCCGGTCGCCTGCTCGCCGCAGGCGTGGGCGAGCGCAGCGCCGCTCGCCTTCCTCCAGGCCTGCCTGGGCCTCGGCTTCGACCCGGCCGGAGAGCGCGTCCGCTTCCGCCAGCCGCGCCTGCCCGAATTTCTCGATCACGTGGTGATCCGCAACCTGCGGATCGGCGCCAGCCGCTTCGACGTCATGCTCCGTCGCTACGGCCGCGAGGTCTCGGTCAACGTGCTCGACCGGGCCGGCGACGGCCGGATCGACGTTATTCTCTGAAGCGGGCTCTGAGGGCGGGGTGGGGTTCAGCTCGCCCGGTCGTCGCGGGCGGCCTTGGCGTAGACGTAAACCGGCTTGGCGTTGGTGTTGGCGACCTCCTTGTTGATCACCACCTCCTCGACCCCGTGCAAGGACGGCAGCTCGAACATGGTCTCGAGCAGGATCGTCTCCATGATCGAGCGCAGGCCGCGCGCCCCGGTCTTGCGCAGGATCGCCTTCTTGGCGATCGCCTTCAGCGCGTCCTCGGTCAGGCTCAGGCGCACGTCCTCCATCTCGAACAGCTTCTGATACTGCTTGACCAGCGCGTTCTTGGGCTCGATCAGGATCTTGACCAGCGCCTTCTCGTCCAGATCGGTCAGGGTCGCGACCACCGGCAGCCGGCCGACGAACTCCGGGATCAGGCCGAACTTGAGCAGATCGTCCGGCTCGACCTCGCCCAACAGCTCGCCGGTCTTGCGCTCGTCCGGGCCCGCGACCTCGGCGCCAAAGCCCATCGAGCGCTGCCGGCCGCGCGCCGCGATGATCCGCTCCAGGCCGTTGAAAGCACCACCGCAGATGAACAGGATGTTGGTCGTGTCGACCTGCAAAAACTCCTGCTGCGGGTGCTTGCGCCCGCCCTGCGGCGGCACGCTCGCGATCGTGCCCTCGACGATCTTGAGCAGCGCCTGCTGGACGCCCTCGCCCGAGACGTCGCGGGTGATCGACGGGTTCTCCGATTTGCGCGAGATCTTGTCGACCTCGTCGATGTAGACGATCCCGCGCTGCGCCCGCTCGACGTTGTAGTCGGCCGCCTGCAGCAGCTTGAGGATGATGTTCTCGACGTCCTCGCCGACGTAGCCGGCCTCGGTCAGCGTGGTCGCATCGGCCATCGTGAACGGCACGTCGAGCGTGCGCGCCAGCGTCTGCGCGAGCAGCGTCTTGCCGCAGCCGGTCGGGCCGATCAGCAGGATGTTCGACTTGGCGAGCTCGACCTCGCCGCCCTTGGAGCCGTGCGCCAGGCGCTTGTAGTGGTTGTGGACCGCGACCGACAGCACCCGCTTGGCCTGCTCCTGGCCGATCACGTAGTCGTCCAGAACCCCCTTGATCTCCATCGGCGACATCACCGACGGGCCGGAAGCTTTGCGGGTCTTGCGATCCTCCTCCTTGATGATGTCGGCGCACAGCTCAACGCATTCGTTGCAAATGAACACGTTCGGGCCAGCGATCAGCTTCCTGACCTCATGCTGGCTCTTGCCGCAGAACGAGCAATAAAGCGTCGATTTGGCGCCGCCATCGCTGGATTCAATCATCGGCACTCCACTCACTTCGACAGCGCGTGCCGCCTGGGATTCGACGACGCACCCGGACTCCGACGCATCCGCGAACTAGCAAGCACACCCGGCTCGACCGGGTCAAGTCTGCGCGCCCGCCTGCCACATATAAAGACCCGGTTGAGGATTGCCAGCACCAGCACCTCTCTGCGATCAAACGCGTTTCATGCGGGCGGCCGGGCCGGCAACGCCGGCCGCCCGCCCCATCCCCGCCCCCCATCATTGACGATTGCATAGCGCTCGAATTGCAGGCACGATTCTCGCTACGATTGAGGAGCGGGTCCGATCGCGAAGACGGTCGGCCGGGTCGGGGACAGGAACATGAACCACACTGGTGCGGGCGCGGCCCGGCTCTGGGTGCCGGGCGACTGGAACGCGTTCTTCGGGCTGTTCACCAACGTCCTGCTCAACGTGATCGTGCTGACCGGGCTGTCGCTCGGCGTGGTCAAGCTGCCCGAGGACATCGTGTTCGGGCGCATCCTGCCGGCGCTCGGGATCGCGCTGCCGATCGGCAACCTCTACTACGCCTACCTCGCCTGGCGGCTGGCCAAGGCCGAGGGGCGCAGCGACGTCACCGCGATGCCGTACGGCCCGAGCGTGCCGCACATGTTCATCGTCGTGTTCCTGATCATGCTGCCGATCTACCTCAAGACCAACGATCCGATCCTGGCCTGGCAGGCCGGGCTCGCCTGGGCGTTCATCATCGGCGTGATCGTGCTGCTCGGCGTGTTCGTCGGCCCGACCATCCGCAAGTACACGCCGCGCGCGGCCATGCTCGGCACGCTGGCCGGCATCTCGATCGCGTTCATCTCGATGCGGCCGGTGTTCCAGATGTGGGAGGCGCCCTGGATCGCCTTCGTCGCACTCGGCATCATCCTGATCAGCTGGACCGCCAACGTCCGCCTGCCCGGCGGCCTGCCGGGCGGGCTCGCAGCCGTGATCGCCGGCACGGTGCTGGCCTGGATCGCGGTCCTGCTCGGCTGGTCGGGCTACATGGAGCCGTCCGCCGTCGGCCAGTCGCTGAGCCAGTTCGGGCTGCGTCTGCCGATCTTCTCGGGCGACGTGGTCGAGGGTCTGGGCGACATCTGGCCGTTACTCGCGACCGCGATCCCGCTCGGGGTCTACAACTTCACCGAGGCGATGAACAACGTCGAGAGCGCGGCCGCCGCCGGCGACAACTACAACCTCCGCCACATCCTGGCGGCCGACGGCATCGGCGCGATCGCGGGCTCGGCGCTCGGCAGCCCGTTCCCGCCCGCGGTCTACATCGGCCACCCGGGGTGGAAGGCGGTCGGCGGCCGGATCGGCTACTCGTTCGCGACCGGGATCGTGATCGCGGCGGTCTCGTTCTTGGGCCTGACCGCGCTGCTGCTCGCGGTCATCCCGTTGGTCGCGATCCTGCCGATCCTGCTCTTCATCGGCCTCGTGATCGGCGCCCAGGCGTTCCAGGCGACGCCCGCCCGGCATGCGCCGGCGGTCGTGCTCGCGATCGTGCCCAACATCGCGGCCTGGGGCCAGACCCAGGTCGACGGCGCGCTCGCCGCGGCCGGCACCGCAGCCGCAACGCTCGGCTACGACAAGCTGATGGGCACCGGGGTCGTCTACCACGGCATGGAGCTGGTCGGCGGCGGCGCGGTGCTGGCCGGGCTGATCCTGGGCGCGATCGCCGCGTTCATCATCGATCGCCAGTTCCGCTGGGCCGGCATCTACGCGCTGGCCGGCGCGATCTTAGCCTTTTTCGGCTTCATCCACGGCGTCCAGCTCGAGTTCGCGGCGTCACCACTGGTCGCGTTGGGCTACGTGCTGCTGGCGGCGATCTGCCTCGCGGTCGCTTGGCGCGAGGAGCCGGAGTCCGAGCGCTTCAGCTTTGCGCCGCCAATCACCGGCGAGGAGAAAATGCCTGCCGAATAGGGGGGACCGGGACCATGGCGTTCGAGCTGTTCGTCAACGGCACGCTGATGCGCGGCCTGGCACTGCACGCCAACCTTGAGGGCGCCGAATTCCTGGGCGAGGCGCGCACGGTGCCGAGCTACCGGCTGTATTCGATCGGCGACCTCCATCCCGGCATGTTCGAGGTCGAAGCCGGCGGCATTGCGGTCAAGGGCGAGCTCTATCTGGTGCCGGACGAGGTCTGGCGAAAAGTCGAGGCGGGTGAGCCGCCCGACCTCTATTGCGGGCCGGTCCGCCTCGCCGACGGCCGCACGGTCCAGGGCATCCTCTATCCGCGGGCGCTGGCCGAGGCCCGGCACCGCGACATCTCCGAGTTCGGCGACTGGCGCGCCTATGCCGCGAGCCGACAGAGCGCAGGATAGCCGCAGACGGGGGAGACATGGCGACCATGCAGTTCGAGGCGGCCATGCAGTTCGAGGCCGAACCCTATCCGCTGGCGTTCGAGCCGGCGTCGACCGCGCTCCTGATCATCGACATGCAGCGCGACTTCGTCGAGCCCGGCGGCTTCGGCGAGCTGCTCGGCAACGACGTCTCGCTGCTGCGCTCGACGATCCAGCCGACCAAGCGCGTGCTCGAAGCGGCCAGACGCGCCGGCGTCCCGGTGATCCACACCCGCGAAGGTCACCGCGCCGATCTGTCCGACGCGCCGCCCGCCAAGCTCAAGCGCGGCGGGCTCGAGGTCGGGATCGGCGATCCGGGGCCGATGGGCCGGATCCTGGTCCGTGGCGAGTACGGCCACGACATCATCCCGGAGCTCTATCCGATCGCGGGCGAGCCCGTGATCGACAAGCCCGGCAAGGGCTCGTTTTACGACACCGATCTGGCACTGATCCTGAAGAACCGCGGCATCAGGACCCTGATCGTGTGCGGCGTCACGACCGAGGTCTGCGTCCACACAACCGTGCGCGAGGCCAACGATCGCGGCTTCGAGTGCCTGGTGCTGGCCGACTGCGTCGGCTCCTATTTCCCGGAGTTTCAGCGGGTGGCGCTCGAGATGATCAAGGCCCAGGGCGGCATTTTCGGCTGGGTCGCTAACTCCGAAGAGGCGGTCAAGGTGCTGAACCAGATTGCCCCGGCCGGCGCCAGGGTGGTATCCGGGGCAGCGGCGTCACTGGCCTCTGGCGATTGAGCCGATGCGGCTTCAGGCGATCTCGGCAGGAACCGGAGTTCCGAGCGACCGCTTCACAGGCGTCGTGCACAGCGTCTTCCGGCGCGCCTGCAACCTTCGCACCGACGGCGGCGAGCTGCTGGCACTGCTGGCGCCCGAGCTTGGCAACGCGCCGCACGCGATCCGGGTCCGGGCGCCCTCGGGGCTCGCCTTCGTCGACCACCTCGTGGCCGGCCAGCGGGTCGGCTGCCGGGCGGCGGTGCTGCGGGTCGCCGGCAGCGAGCTCGCGGTCGACCTGAACAGCGCGGAACTCTGGCAAAGCCGGCTCGAGGGCTGGCGCGTCGATCTCGCCCGCCCCACGGTCGACCTCGCCTGGCAGGCGGCCTGGCGGTCGCTGCAGCGCCACCGGCAGAGCGACCGCAACCCGCGGCTGCTCGCGGTCCACGAGCGTGGCCAAGCGCTCGCCGAGGCGGGCCGCGGGCTCGATCTCGACCGGGCAGGCGCCGCGCTGCGCGCGCTGATCGGCTGTGGGCCCGGCCTGACCCCGGCCGGCGACGACCTGATCGTGGGCTTCCTCGCCGGGCTCTGGTGCACCCGGCACGACGATCCGGCGAGGCGGCGTTTTCTTGGCCAGCTCGGCGCTGCGGTCACCGTGGCCGCGGCTGCGACCGGCGAGATCAGTCGGACCTGTCTGCGCTACGCCACGCGGGGCAACGTCGCCGAGCCGCTCGCCGGGCTCGCCCGCGCGATCGCCCTGGGTGCGCCCATCGCCGAGCTCGAGCGAGCGGCCGAACGGGCGCTTCGGGTCGGCCACACCTCGGGCGGCGATGGCGTCCAGGGATTGCTGCTCGGCATCGGCGCCTGGAGCCGCCGCGAGCCCGGCCATGGCTAGGGCGGAGCGGGTCTTTCGCAACTTCTATCGCGATTCGGTCTCGCTGATGCAGCTGTCGGCCAAGCTCGGCGCGCTCGCCGGCGTGCGCCAGGCCTCGGCCGTGATGGCGACCGCAGGCAACCTCGCTCTGCTCCAGGACGCCGGGCTGGTCGCGGCCGCGGTCGAGCCGAGCCCGAACGATCTGCTGATCGCGCTCGAGGGCGAGGACGAGGCAGCGCTCGCCGAGGCACTCGCGGCCGCCGAGGCGGAGCTGACCCGGGCGACGGCCGCGCCAGCCGACGGCGGGCCGCGGCGGCTGCCGCCCAGGAGCCTCGAGATGGCGCTTGCCGAGCTGCCGGCCGCCAACCTCGCCCTGATCTCGACGCCCGGCGACTATGCCGCCGCCGAGGCCATGAAAGCGCTTCGTCTCGGCCTCAACGTGATGCTGTTCAGCGACAACGTCGCGAGCGCCGACGAGGTCCGGCTCAAGCGCTACGCCCAGGCTCACGACCTGATCGTGATGGGGCCGGACTGCGGCACGGCGATCCTGAACGGCATCCCGCTCGGCTTCGCCAACAAGGTGCGCCGCGGCGAGGTCGGCGCCGTCGCGGCGTCCGGCACCGGGCTGCAGCAGGTGACCTGCCTGGTCGATCGCTGGGGCCAGGGCATCTCGCAGGCGATCGGCACCGGCGGCCACGATCTGTCCGCCGAGGTGGGCGGCATCACGATGCTCCAGGGCCTGAACGCTCTGGCGGCCGACCCCGGGACCAAGGTCGTGGTCCTGATCTCCAAGCCGCCCGACCCCGAGGTCGCGGCCCGCGTGCTGGCCGCCGCCGAGTCGGCCGGCAAGCCGATCGTGGTCAATTTCCTCGGCGCCGACCCCGGCACGCTGCGGCGCCCGAGCGTCCATCCGGTGCGCACGCTCGCGGACGCGGCGAGCCTGGCAGTGGTCCTGGCCGGCGGCCGCCGGCCCGAAGCCGCGGCCAGCGCCGCCGCGGGGGCGATGCCGCAGCTGACCCCGGACCAGCGCTACATCCGCGGGCTCTACAGCGGCGGCACCTTCTGCTACGAGGCCCTGCTCCTGCTCAGCGATGCGGTCGACAGAATCGCCTCGAACACGCCGCTGCGGCCGGATGACCGGCTGGCCGACCTCTGGCAGAGCGAGGGTCACACCGCGATCGACCTCGGCGACGACGTGTTCACCCGCGGCCGGCCGCATCCGATGATCGATCAGACCTTGCGCATCGAGCGCCTGCAGAAGGAGGCGGCCGACCCGGAGGTGGCGGTCATTCTGTTGGATGTCGTGCTCGGCTATGGCGCCCACCCGGACCCGGCGGCCGAGCTAGGGCCGGCGATCCAGAGCGCGCGCGCCGCGGCAAGGCGCGCCGGACGCCAGCTCGCCGTGGTCGGCTCGGTCTGCGGCACCGCGGCCGATCCCCAGGACCTCGGCCGCCAGGAGGCGGCGCTGCGCGCGGCCGGCATGCTGCTGGCCGAGAGCAACGCCGAGGCGGTCCGGCTCGCGGCCCGGATCGCGCTGCGCGGCCCGGGCTGAGGGCGGGATGATGCCAGCGCTGTTCGAGGAGGACCTGCAGGTCGTCAACGTCGGGCTGCCGGCGTTCGCCGACGCGATCCGCGCCGCCGGCGGCAGTGCTGCCCAGGTCGAATGGCGACCGCCCGGGGCGGGCGATCCGGCGGTGGCGGAAAAGCTTGCCGGGCTGGTCAACGAGCCGGCCATCGAGGCCGCCAACCGCGAAGCCTTCGAGGCCTATCTCGCGGCCCAGCCGGTGCTCCGAGGGATCGGCCCCGCCCGCGACCACGTGCCGGGGCTGGCGGAGCGGATGATCCTGCACTCGGGGCCGCCGATCGCCTGGGCCCGCATGTGCGGCCCGATGCAGGGCGCGATCGTCGGCGCCATCCTCTACGAGGGCTGGGCTGCCGATGGCGAAGCGGCCCAGGCGCTCGCGGCATCGGAGGAAATCGCGCTCTCGCCCTGCCACCACCATGGCGCGGTCGGGCCGATGGCCGGGATCATCAGCCCCTCGATGCCGGTCTGGATCGTCGCCAACCCCGAGCATGGCAACCGGGCCTGTTGCAACCTGAACGAGGGGCTCGGCAAGGTGCTGCGCTTCGGCGCCAATGGCCCCGAGGTCATCGAGCGCCTGCGCTGGATGGCCGAGGTGCTGGCGCCGGCGCTCGCGGCCGCGCTCGAGGTCCTGGGCGGGCTCGAGCTCAAGCCGTTGATGGCGCAGGCCCTGCACATGGGCGACGAGGTCCACAACCGGAACGTCGCGGCGTCATCGCTGCTGCTCAGGCGCCTGGTGCCGGCGCTGCTCCGGACCAAGGTCGCGCCGGAGCGGATCGCCGCGGTCGTCGACTTCATCGCCGGCAACGATCACTTCTTCCTCAACCTCTCGATGGCCGCCTGCAAGGCCATGCTCGATGCCGCAGCGGCAGTGCCCGCGCAGCAGCATGGTGACCGCGATGGCGCGGAACGGCGTCGAGTTCGGCATCCGGCTCAGCGGCACCGGCGATGCGTGGTTCACGGCGCCCGCCCCGCTGGTCGATGGCCTGCTGTTCCCGGGCTACACGGCCGCCGATGCCGCCCCCGACCTCGGCGACAGCGCGATCACCGAGACCGCGGGGCTAGGCGGCTTCGCGATGGCGGCAGCGCCGGCGATCGTCCAGTTCGTCGGCGGCGCGCCTGCCGATGCGCTCGCCAACACGCTCGCGATGAGCCCGATCACGCTGGGCCGAAACGGCGCGTTCACGCTGCCGGCGCTGGACTTCGCCGGCACGCCCGCCGGGATCGACGCGCGCAAGGTGGTCGACACCGGGATCGCGCCGATCATCAACACCGGCATCGCGCACCGGGCCGCGGGCGTCGGTCAGGTCGGCGCCGGCATCACCCAGGCACCGCTCGCCTGCTTCGCCCAGGCGGTGACAGCGCTCGCCGACCAGCTCAAGGAGGGCGGCGATGCCCGAGCCTAAGCCCACGGCCGTGGTCGCGGTCGGCGGCAACTCGCTGATCATCGATGCCGCGCATCAGTCGATCCCGGACCAGTACCGCGCGGCCGCAACCACCGCCCAGCACATCGCCGAGATGGCCACGAGCGGCTGGAACGTGGTCGTGACCCACGGCAGCGGGCCGCAGGTGGGCTTCATCCTGCGGCGCTCCGAGCTCGCGATCGCCGAGGTCCCACCGGTGCCGATGGACTACGCCGCGGCCGATCTCCAGGGCGCGATCGGCTACATGTTCCAGCGCGCGCTCGGCAACGAGTTCCGCCGGCGCGGCATCGAGCGCCGGGCGGCGACGGTGGTGACCCAGGTGCTGGTCGACCCGGCCGACCCGGCGTTCGCGAACCCGGTCAAGCCGATCGGCTCCTACATGGACCAGGCGACCGCGGAGCGGCGGGCGCAGGAGCTGGGTTGGATCGTCAAGGAGGACGCGGGCCGCGGCTGGCGGCGGGTCGTGCCCTCGCCGCTGCCCAAGGGCATCATCGAAGCCCAGGAGATCGATCACCTGGTCAAGGCGGGCTACGTCGTGATCGCCTGCGGCGGCGGCGGCATCCCGGTTTATCGGGACCAGGAGGGCGACCTCGAGGGCGTCGAGGCCGTGATCGACAAGGACCTCGCCTCCAGCATGCTCGCGCGCGAGCTCGATGCCGAGCTGCTGCTGATCTCGACCGGGGTCCCGCAGGTCGCGATCGCCTTTGGCCAGCCGGGCCAGCGCTGGCTGGCGCGGATCAGCCGCGCCGAGGCCGAGCGCTATCTCGCGGCCGGCGAGTTCGCCGAGGGCAGCATGGCCCCGAAGATCCGGGCGATCATCGGCTATCTCGACCGCGACGGCCGCCAGGGCGTGATCACCGACCCGCCCAATATCGGCCGCGCGCTGCGCGGCGAGACCGGGACCTCGATCGTGTTCGCGCCCTGATCAGCTGCGCCGCCCTGTCAATGGCGGCATCGCGGACCATCTTTTGAGCCATGATCGACCGACGCCAGACTGCTCGGCCTCGGCACCGCGCTTGCGGTCGCACCGCTGGCGCTGCCTGCGGCCGCGGCAGCGCCGCCGCAGATCCGGCGCCACGTCACGGCTCGGCCGCACCGGGCTCGAGGTCTCCGAGATCGGCTTCGGCTCGGCCAGTTCGCCGATCCGGACCTGGTGCGCCACGCGCTCGAGCGCGGCGTGACCTTGTTCGACACCGCCGAGAGCTATCGCTTCGGCTGGGCCGAGGAGGCGCTCGGCGAGGCGCTGCAGGGTGTGCGCGAGCGGGTCGTGCTGAGCTCGAAGACCAAGGCCGGCGCCAGCGACACGCGCGCCGAGATGATGGCGGCGCTGGAGGGCAGCCTGCAGCCGGCTGCGCACCGACTACCTCGACATCTACTTCAACCACGCGGTCAACGACGTCCGGCGCGGATGCAGAACCCGGAATGGGCGGAGTTCACCGCGCGCGCCAAGGAGCAGGGCAAGATCCGCTTCCGCGGCATGTCCGGCCACGGCAGCCGGCTCGCCGAATGCCTCGACCTACGCCATCGAGCACGGACCTGGTCGACGTCGTGCTGGTCGCCTACAGCTTCGGCCAGGACCCGGACCTGCTACGACCGGCTGCGCCACACCTTCCATTTCGTCGCGCTGCAGCCGGAGTTGCCGCGGGCGCTCGAGAAGGCCAAGGCCAAGGACGTCGGCGTGATCGCGATGAAGACGCTGATGGGCGGCCGGCTCAACGACATGCGCCCCTACGAGCAGGGCGGCGCGACCTTCGCCCAGGCGGCGCTGCGCTGGGTGCTCGCGAGCCCGAGGGTCGATGCCGCGCTGATCTCGATGACCAGCGCCGAGGGGATCGACGAATACGTCGCGCGCGTCGGGCGATCTCGAGCTCAGGCAGCGGCGATCTCGAGCTGCTCGAGCGCTATGCCGGGCTGCAGAGCGGCCGCTGGTGCCGGCACGGCTGCAACGCCTGCGCGGGCGCCTGCCCGGAGGGCGTCGACGATCGCGGAAGTGCTGCGCACGCGGATGTACGCGGTCGACTACCGCGACCTGGCGCTCGCGCTCGAGGACTACGCCAAGCTCGGCGACGGCGCGCAGCGCCTGCCTTGGCTGCGCGCACCAGGCCTGCCTTGGCGCCTGCCCGTTCGGCCTGCCGATCCCGGAGCTCACGCGCGATGCCGCGAGCCCGGCTCGGCTGACCTGCGGCGCGCGCAGGAGCCGGCCGGCTTTGCGACCTTCCTCGCCCATTTCCTGATCCTGCTCGCGGCCTGGACGGTCACGATCAAGTTCGTTTTTCCGGTGGCGTTTGCGCTGGCCGAAGGCAGCCCGCTCGGGTCGCACGTCTACTGGGACTTCTGGTGGGTGATCCACCTCTGGCTCGCCTGGGCGCTGCTGCGCCGTCCGGCCTATGCGCGGCCGCTGGCGCTCGGCGTCGCGGCGGTCGAGATCGCGATCATCTCGACCAAGTTCTTCGTTTTCCTAAGCGCGCCCGAGTGGACCATCTGGACCACCAACTGGTTCATCAACAAGCTGTTCGTGCTCGCCTGTTTCTTCCTGATGCTGCCCTACTTCGCGCTGCAGCGGCCGGCGGCGCGGACCGCAGCCGGCCGGGGTCGGCTGCCGCGCGCGGATTGACACCCCGCAGGCTCCTGCCGCTTAATTCCGGGAGGAGGCCCGGGCGGCGGACGCTCGGCCAGGACCGAGCCAAGGGGAGAAAAATGGCGGCGGGCCAGAAAGTGATCATCACCTGTGCCGTCACCGGCTCGATCCATACGCCGACGATGACGCCGCATCTGCCGATCACGCCGTCCGAGATCGCGGAGGCCGCGATCGGCGCGGCCGAGGCCGGGGCCGCGATCATCCACCTGCACGCGCGCGACCCGGAGACCGGCCGGCCGACGCCGGACCCGGCCGTGTTCATGCAGTTCCTGCCGCGGATCAAGCAGGCCTCCGATGCGGTCGTCAACATCACGACCGGCGGCGGCCACGGCATGAGCCTCGAGGAGCGCCTCGCCGCGCCGCTGCGCGCCCAGCCCGAGATGACCTCGCTCAACATGGGCTCGATGAACTTCGGCCTGTTCCCGATGCTCAACCGCTACAAGGAGTTCAAGTACGAGTGGGAGCGCCAGCACCTCGAGGCCTCGCGCGACTTCATTTTCCGCAACACCTACAAGGACATCGAGCGCATCATCCAGGAGCTGGCGGAGGGCTGCGGCACGCGCTTCGAGTTCGAGTGCTACGACGTCGGCCACCTCTACAACCTGGCCCACTTCCTCGACCGCGGCCTGGTCAAGCCGCCGCTGTTCGTGCAGACGATCTTCGGCATCCTGGGCGGCATCGGCGCCGATCCGGAGAACCTGCTCCACATGCGCCGGATCGCCGACAAGCTGTTCGGCGATCGGCTACCACTGGTCGATCCTCGCCGCCGGCCGCCACCAGATGCCGCTTTGCACGATGGGTGCCACGATGGGCGCCAACGTCCGGGTCGGCCTCGAGGACTCGATCTACGTCGGCCGCGGCCAGCTCGCCAAGAGCAACGCCGAGCAGGTCGCCAAGCATCCGCACGATCCTCGAGGCCCTCTCCCTCGAAGTCGCGACCCCCGCCGAAGCGCGCAGCATGCTGGCCCTCAAAGGCGGCGACCAGGTCGCGTTCTAGTCTAGCCGCTGGCGAGTGGGGTCAGGGCGGGTGGCCGCGCCCTCTCCGGCGCTACCCAATCGCTCGGTAACGAAGACAACGCGCGACTTCGAGGAGCAGGTGCGGCGCAAGCGTACCTGCGGCTCGAATGGTGCGCGCGGATCATCGCCCGGCCGGTCCGCCGCGAGCTGCAACAGGATGGCAGAATGCGGCATTAGGATGGCAGAATGCGGCATTGGGGCTAGGTTGACGAGCTGGGCGGGCGACCTTTGCGGGTGATCACGCTCCCGGACGGGACCACTGTGCACAACGCATTTCCCGACCGCGACTTCGAGGAGGAAGGGGCGTGAAGCTGCATTACTATCCGGAGACCGACTCGCTCTACGTCGAGTTCCAGCAGCGGCTGAGCGTCGACACCCGCGAGATCGCCGCCGACGTCCGGCTCGACCTCGACGCCGAGGGCCGGCCGGTGGGCCTGGACATCGACCACGCGTCGCAGGTGCTCGACCTCGACAGCCTCGAGACGAAGGGCTTGCGGCTCCCGCCGGCGACGTTCCCCACGAGCCCGCGCTCGACTGAGGTACGGATAGGCGCAGGGGCCTGGGGCTGCCCGAATCTCGGCGCCCAGCGAGGCCCGATCGCTCCACCGTCTCCACCAGAGGTGGAGATTGATCGAAAAGTCAAGGAAATCTCCAGAATCTGAGGCATCCAGGCAGAGTTGCTCGTCTTGAAATCGAGCAGAACAGGCGACAGTACCGCTCGTTCAATACTGCGTCTTGATCAATTACCGACCTACGATGATCAATCGATCTGGATGTCGATCTTATCAGAACAATCATTCGTGACACCTATCACTATTTGACCATGTTTTGATCAGTGCAGGAAGTGTGTCGTATGTGTGCGCATAAGCGCACACTTCCGTGTCCTGAATCATTGGCCCTTCCGAAGTCAAGAGGATGCCTCCAGGATTGATCGTGATCTCAATGTCAAGAGAGCGCGTTCGGTTGATCGGTGGCAGGTCGGACTCTAGGATTTCGGCCGATCGGCGTGCGGCGCCGGACCGTCGGAAAATGGATGTGGAGATCCAAGGGGCAGGCAATTGATGTGAACCGGACAGCACGGTTCCGTGCGCATCTCCGTGCAATGGGCATACCGGGCGGCGGGCGGGTGCGCCTTGCCCGGGTCGACCGAGCGGCGTATCTGACCGGCCTTGGCTTCACCATCGGCTGAGTGGGCGACGGCTTTTCCCAAGCGACGCGTCAAGCTGTTCAGGCACGGCCGTGACCAGGCGGTCCGAATTCCGCGCGAGTTCGAGCTTGCCGGCACCGATGCCGTAATGCGCAAAGAGGGCGAACGGCTGGTCATCGAGCCCGCAAGGCCGGCGTCCCTACTCGAGGTGCTGGCGGCGCTGGCACCACTGGATGAGGAGTTTCCGCCGATCGCCGACCTCGACCTCGATCCGGTCGAGCTGTAGTGAGCTAACCTGTGGAATACTCGCCATCCCAGGTCCGCAATCCGCTTGATGACCGTCCCACTCTGACCCACGAGATCGGACCCGGCCTGTTGACCCAGATCCTGCGCGATCTGGGTCTCACGAGACGCGATCTGCCCTGAGGCGAGCGATGACCCAGGCCTTCCCGTACGTGTTCGAGCCCGACGAGGCCGGCGGCGTGCTGGTGCAGTTCGTCGACGTGCCGGAGGCGCACACCTTCGGCGCGACCGAAGCGGCCGCAGGCGAGCAGGCGCTCGACTGCCTGATCGCGGCGCTCGGCGGCTACATGAAGCTCGGCCGGAAGGTGCCGCGCCCGAGCCCGGCGCGCGGCCGACCGGTCGCGGTCCTGCCGTCGCTGGTCGCGGCCAAGCTCGCGCTGTCCGAGGCGATGCGCGCGCAAGACATCACCCGGACCGAGCTTGCCCGCCGCCTCGGCCTGCAGGAGAACGCCGTCCGCCGCCTGCTCGACCTCGACCACCGCTCGCACATCGACCAGCTCGACCGGGCCCTTGCCACCCTTGGCAAGCGCCTCGAGGTTCGCATCCTGCAGCCGGCGTGATCGCGGGTCGGACTCGAGAACTCGATCTGCGTCGGCCGCCACCAGCTCGCCAAGAGCAACGCCGAACCGGTGACTCGCACCCCGCACGATCCTCGAAGCCCTCTCCCCTGGAGGTCGCCACCCCCGCCGAAGCCCCCACAAATGCTCCTCCTCAATGCCGGAGACCCGGTCGCCTTCTGAAGCCCTTGACACACCGCGGCCCCTACTCGGGCCGGAACGATGAACGGTCGGAACTCTCGTGTGGAATCGCCGCGCAGGCTATCCATCTGGGTACACCGATCCTAAATCAATTTTACACTGGGATAACCACCGGAGCATTCGCTCGAAGTGCTGAAACGAAGTCGACTTTTCCCGTAGCACCTCCCAGTCAAGCGCCGTGACAATCTAACTTGGTCTCTCGTCTCTTTGTACCCCCTCTTTCCCATCATCCGCCGCAGCGTTTCTTTGCAACCTCGAATTTCCTCGACCTCTTCAGGTTCCGACATCTCAACGTTCCATTCGAATTCTGGATAGTGTGCCACAATCGAACTAATCGAGCAGAGAAACAGACTTTCGAACTCTCGCAGAAACAAGGTGACGCCAATTGGTTTACGAAATCTCTCAGAGATTGGTTGAAGCCTCTTTCCAAATTCCGTCGCTATCTCCAGAAGACACAAATCGTCGCAATCCAAGGTCAAGATAATAGAATTTCCATCTGGTCTCAAACAGCCATATGTTACCCATTTCTCGACCTCACCCGATCTCCTTAGCTTGACCACATCTCCTGCCTTTATCGGTCGGTCGCAGGGAAATACATTTTCGGTTTCTAGTGCTGCGCCCGCCCGTCTGCAAAGTTCAGGGATTGCTATCCTATCCCCGTCGCCCTCGACAATCAAAACAGGCCGTAATATGGGACACATCACTCTGATATTATTCCTTCAGCCGTCATCAATTCCCCAAGTGTAAGCAACCGCTGCTTTACGACGTCCTTTTGGAATGAGCTAATAGGTCCGATTCGCGTTACACCCCCGTCATTCCCCACTGAGAAGATGTTTTCTGCGTCAAAATAATCAAGAAAATTCGGGCTATAGGTGGTGAGTAGTATTTGTGACGTTGTGGCGATTTCTTTTGCCGCCTCTGCCAGAACAGCCAGGACACCCGGATTGACAGTCTGCTCAGGCTCTTCCAAGGCTATGATAGATGGTCGGAAGGGCTGATAGAGAGCTGTGAGCAAACCAAATATTCGCAACGTGCCGTCCGAAATTTGGGACACGTTGAAATCATGCAGTTTACCGTCGCGTTCACGAACACGAAACAGCGGCACCATCAAGCCGCCCAAACTCTGAACTACTATATTCTCAAGATTAGGCATTACGAGTTTGAGGGCAGATAGAATTTCTGTCTTGCATTCTAATCCTAAACGTGATCGTTGCAGAACTTTAAATACCGAAGTAAGATTATCTCCAATAGAGTTAAGACGCCGCTCGTTCGACGGTTTCTGAGGAGTACGGAGGGTATTTGGAAAGATAGAATACGCTTCGAAATCATAGAGTTCGCGCCGCAAGGATGCGAAATCACCAAGCCGACGGAAACTGACGCCAGCATCCGCCGACAAAGATCTGAGCGGGACGCGAGCAAATGCGATAAAAAGATTGTCGGTTTCTTTAAACGGCACATTCACTGTCTTGGTGCTGCCGCAGTCTCTGGAATAAGCCAATCGAACAGTCTCGTGCCCGCGCGAGCGATTATACAAAATACTGTGAGTGTGGGTTGGCTTCGCAAACTCCACAAGCCGACCCTGGTGCGAATCCATCTCGGCAGAGTTTCTTAAGGGTTCTGTCCAGCTTCCTTCCTCTCTTAAAATACGATAATTGCCTTTGGAGGAGCCGAGTGTCAAAGTGAAATGCCCGCGGCCGTTCCGATTGCCTGCCACGTTGAGAGAAATTGTGGTGTTGTATGGCTTGAATCGCGACCATTGGCGAATGCTGTCGATGCCATGCCTATCAGATACCGCTCGATCGAGATCGTAGTGAACGGCGTCGCGTACGAACCGCACAGCATCTATAAGATTGCTTTTCCCGGAAGCGTTTGGGCCGACAAAAACCGACAAGGGCGACAGGGATACGTCGATCCGTTCGAGGCTCTTGAAGTGCTCGATTGTTAGGCGGGTGATCATAGGAGTCGGAATAGCCCAGCGGGGGCTTGCAGGTCAAGACCTGTGTTGGCGGGGCTCCGACTGTCAGAGCTCCGCGGGTGATGCCTTCTTGCATTCAAGCATTTCGCGCTCCAATGCGAGATTCTCTAGTCCTCAGGGCCAGCGGCGAGCCTTGGTCGTGGTCTCCGGGACCGGGTCGCCGCTGGCGAGGTAGGCGGCGATCCAGGCTTCGATGGCGTCGCCGATCTCATGGACCGCCGCTTCCGGCGTCGTGCCGAAGGCCGAGCAGCCCGGCAGGTCGGGTACGACCGCGATGTAGCCTTCGTCGTCGTCGCTCCAGAACACCTCGACCAGGTACCTCATGGGCTCAATCCCGGATTTCTCGATCATCCCGTCGAAAAGGGTCCAGAGACCATTGCAGTCGAACCCAACAAACCGCAACGAAACGGCCACTCAGCTTGCGGAAGCCGGCAGATCCGGCGGCGTTGCAGAGAAAAGACGGTGAGGGGCGCTCGTGGTCGCGCTAGCGCTGTTCGGTCCGGCCCTGGCCCCGTGGGGCGCCGGGGCTGTTGAAAACCGGTCGGCCAGCGGCTCATGCCGCTGCTGAGCGCAGGGGTGCCGGGATCGGGTGCCCCTCGGCGCGCATCGCCGCGATCCAGCCGTGCATCGCATCGACGCCATTCGTGATCGCTTCCTCGATCGTATCGCCATCCGACATGCAGCCCGGGAGATCGGGAAACTCGATCAGATAGCCGCCGCCCTCGTCCTCGGGCAGCGGCCGGATCGTGAAGCGGTATGGCACGTCTGGGATCATGCTTGCCTCACACGGTCAACGAAACGCACGAACGCCCGGACATAGGCGGGCTTGATCGGGCGGCGGGCCGGGACGCTCACGCCTTCCCGGACCCGAGGATGCGTAAAGTACACGTGACTTCCGCCGGGTCTGCGAATGTTGATGCCGAAGGCTCGCGCCACGGCCTCCAGATCCTCGATGCGCCAGTCTAGCGGATGGGCGCGCATCGCCTCCAGTGCCTTGGCCGCGCGCCTCACCGACCTGCTCGACCCTCATGCCTGAGCCACGACGGTCGATGGTCTAGCACAAAAAAGGTCGCTCCGCAGCGAGGGCGGCAGCCGGCTGCGCGCCGCGGCTCGAGCCGTTCCGCGAGGCGATGTGCGCGGCGTGGTGAGCCGGCAAGCGGTGGGGTCGTCGAAGCGACCTTCTGTTGGCGTAGCGGCGCGGTGCCGGTCAGCCGCGGACGCGGGACATGATCAGGTAGGGCTAGGGGCCGGGGAGGTCGCCCAGCGGGACCTCGATCAGGGCGGGCTCGTGGCGGGCAAGGGCGCGGTCGAGGGCCGCGCGCAGGTTCTCGTAGGGGAAAGGCTCTTTTCGACCTGGTGGCGGGGGATGACCGACGCGCGCGTCAGGCTGCTTGGCGGGCGGTCTGGTCTCGATTGTGGCTCAGTTCACAAATGGGGCTGCCGGAGCGGAGGTATGTTACCGGCCTGAGCTGACCTGATTGGAGATGGCTATGCCAACCCGCCATTCCGACCTCGTACCCGTGCCCGGGACCCCGGCTTGCGGCCCTCGGCGTTCTGAACCGCACGCCCGGCATGATGGGTCGATCCGTGGCGCCATGAGCGTCGGCCGTCCGCGCGCGAAGTCGTCGGCCGCCACCCTCACGACCGTGGCGCTGGCGGTCGTGCTCGCCGGCGTTCCCGTGCTTGCGGTCGCCCAGGCCGACACGCTGCCGGGCGAATTCGCGTTCCGGACCAAGAAGGGCTATTACCTCACCGCGGTCGGCGGCGGCGGGCGCGCTGCCGCGCCCACGATCATCACCGCCTCGACAGTGGCCGGGCCGTGGGAGAAATTCAGGATCGTCGTGGGCAATCCGGCGCCGCTCTACGACAAAAGCTTTCAGACCGCGACCGGCAACTACGTCACCGCGGTCAACGGCGGCGGCATGACCTCGGATGCGCTCCATACCGACGCGACCCGGATCCTCGGCTGGGAGCAATTCCGGATGAACGATCTCAGCTCGGGCAACTTCGCCCCGACCTGGTACGGCCTCAACACCATCGGCGGCCGGAGCGTCACGGCGGTCGGCGCCGGCGGGCATTACGAGGACGCGATCCATACCGACGGCGTCAACGTCGATACCTGGGAGGAGTTCAGGCCGGTGAAGTGCGGCGACCTGGGCTCGGGCTTCGACTACTACATCATCCCCAACGTCCCCGCCGACAGCTCGACACTTTCGGCGCCGGACGGCGGTGGCCGGCTCTCCGGCGCGCTCACTACCGACTATGGCGGGTTGGCGCAGTCGAAATTCAAGCTGCTCCGCCAGCCCGACGGCGCCTACGCGCTCCGGACCTCGAACGGCGTCAACTTCGTCACCGCGTTGGGCGGCGGCGGACAGGTCCAGGTCTATCACAAGTGCGACCCCGGCTTTCCCGGGGCGTGCATCTCCGGCTTCAGCGACATCTTCCACACCGATGCCACGCAGGTCCGCGGCTGGGAAAAGTTCCGGATCGTCGATCAGGGCCAGTGCAAGTACACGATCCAGACCACCAGCGGCTTTTTCTTCGGCCTCTATCAGACCGCGCACGGGAAGCTGTTCACGACCCGGCGCAGCGTGATTACGGACAACGAGAAGTTCGAGCTCGTGATGTCCGGTCTGGGCTCGCCGCCGATCCTGCATTGAGTGCCGGCGCCTTTGCCGCCGAGAGGCGCTGGTCGCCCTTCTGTCCAGGCGCTCCGCAGCGGCCCGGGATGAAAGGCGACGCGCGACCTCGGCGGGACCAGCTCCAGACTGCCGCGCGCAAGGATGCCGGTCGCGATCCGATCCATCCGCGCCTTCAATATCGACCTCCGATGAGCGGTCATTGCCGCGGGGGAACAGCTAAGAAAGCCCCGCGATCGGCTTGGGCGCGGATCGTGCAGCGGGGCCAGCCCGTCAGCCGCGCAGGCGGGGCATGATCAGGTAGGGCCAGGGGCCGGGGAGGTCGCCGAGGGGGACTTCGATCAGGGCGGGCTCGTTGCGGGCGAGGGCGCGGTCGAGCGCGGTCTGGAGCTCGGCCGGGGTCGTTGCGCGTTGGGAGAACACCGAGAAGCTTTCGCCCAGCGCGGACGAAGTCGGGATTGGTGAGGTCGCTTGCGATCACCCGGTTGCCGTAGAGCTCGCGTTGGATCCGTTTGACGTTGCCGTAGGCGCGGTCGTTGAAGACCACGGCCACGACCGGGATGCCGTACTGGGCGGCGGTCGCGAGCTCCTGGACGTTGTACATGAAGCCGCCGTCGCCCGCGATCGCGACCACGGCGCGATCGGGGCACGCGACCTTGACGCCGAGGGCGGCGGCGTAGCTGAAGCCGAGCGTGCCCTGGTAGCTGGAGCTCAGGTATTGCCGGGGGCCATGTACGGGAAAAGCAAGCCGGGCGACGTAGCCGATCTGGGTCAAGTCCTCGACCAGGATGCCGTTTTCCGGGATTGCGGCGCGGAGGGCGTCGATCAGCTCGTGCTGGGGAGCGAGCTCGCGCCGTAGATGGCCGGAAACCTCGGCCTTGATGCTCGCGACCCGCTCGCGCCAGGCCATGCGCTCGCTGCTGCGGATCGCCGGCAAGAGCGCGCGCAACGCCTCGCCGGCATCCGCCAGCAGCGCCACTTCGGGCGAGGCATGGCGGAAAATCTCGGTCGGGTCGAGGTCGATCCGGATCACCTTCAGATCGGCATCGAGGCCCCAGTCCATCTGGACGCGCTGGAAGCGCGAGCCGACCGCCAGCGCGACGTCGACCTCGGGCCAGAGCTTGTGGGCGGCCGTGATGTTGAGCCAGCGCTCCGAGCGGCCGTCCATGACGCCAAGCCCCATCCAGCCGGCGACCACCGGCGCGCCCAGGCGCTCGGCCAGCTCCCGGACTTTCCCAGATGCCTCATGGGCGCCGCCGCCGGCGAAGATCATCGGCCGCTCGGCGCGGTTCAAGAGGTCGGCTGCCCGCTCGAGCGCGTCGGGGTCGGGCGTGGGGTGGACGACGGCGCGCGCCACGGGCGGATCCCCGGGGAGCCAGGCCGCGCGCGCCATCACGTCCATCGGCATCTCGAGGGCGACCGGCCGGGGCCGGCCGGAGAGCATCTTCTCGAACGCTTCGGCGACAACTGGGAAAGCCTCCTCGGGCGCCTCGATGCGGGCGGCCCATTTGGTCAGGCGCTGCATGATGCCGAGCTGGTCCGGGATCTCATGCAGGAGGCCGGCGCCGCGGCCGATCCAGCGGGACGGGATCTGGCCGCAGAGGCAGAGCACCGGGGCGCTGGCGCCGTAGGAGGTCGCGAGCGCCGCGGTCGTGTTCAGGAAGCCGGGGCCGGGCACGACGCAGTAGACGCCGGGCCGGCCGGTCGCGGCGGCGTAGCCGTGCGCCATGTAGGCGGCGCCCTGCTCGTGCCGGGTCACGATCACGCGCAGGCGCTCGGAGAGGTCGTAGAGCGCGCTGAACAACGGGTCGTTCTGGACCCCCGGCAGCACGAACAGCGTGTCCACGCCCTGCGCCGCGAGTGAGCGCACCAGCGCCTCGCCGCCGGTCATTGTCGTCATCGTCGGCCTCTCTTTCCCGGTGCCTCGACGCCTGGCTGCCGGCAGAGCTTAGCCAGCGCGCGCTTGGCTGTGAACCAGCGCGATGTCATGAAGGGCCCTTGAGCGCCGAGGCCGATGACCCGCAGATGCCGCACGTCCTGAAGCAGATCCTGGCCGAGCGCACCGCGCGGTTCGGCCTGATCGTGATCGCCGCGATCACGCTCGCGGCGCTGCTCGCGGGCGCGCTCGCGCCCTATCCGCCCGACGAGCAGTTCTTCGACGGCCTGACGCTGGAGGGCGCGCCGTTGCCGCCGAACCGGCGCTTTTGGCTCGGCACCGATCTGCTCGGCCGCGACCTGCTCTCGCGCCTGATCTTCGGCGCCCGCACCTCGCTGATCATCGGCATCGCGGCCAATGGCGTCGCGGTGCTGACCGGCACGCTGCTCGGCGTCGTCGCCGGCTACTTCGGGAAATGGATCGGGGCCGCGATCATGCGCTTCACCGACCTGATGATGGCGTTCCCGGCGCTGCTGCTCGCGATCGCGCTGGCCGCGATCTTCAGCCCGTCGCTGTGGATCGTGGCGCTGGTGATCGCGATGGTCAACTGGGTCCAGGTCGCGCGCGTCGTCTACACCCAGACCCGGGGCCTGATCGAGCAGCCGTTCATCGAGGCCTGCCGGGCGCTCGGCGCGAACCCGCTGCGCATCGTTGGCCGCCACATCCTGCCGCATCTGGTGCCGACGATGCTGGTCTGGGGCACGCTCGGGATCGCGACCACGGTGCTGCTCGAGGCGACGCTCTCGTTCCTGGGCGTCGGCGTCCGCCCGCCGACGCCGTCCTGGGGCAACATCATCTTCGAGAACCAGACCTATTTCGCGACCGCGCCCTGGCTCGTGTTCTTCCCGGGTGCTGCGATCCTGCTGCTGGCGCTGGCGTTCAACCTGGTCGGCGAGGCGCTCCACGACGCGCTCGACCCGACCCAGCGCGGTCGCGGCTGATGTTTTCCTACGTTGCCAAGCGGCTGGGCCAGGCGGTCTTCATCCTGATCGGGATCACCGCGGTCACCTACGTGCTGCTTTACCTGGTGCCGGCGGACCCGGTCCGGCAGATCGCCGGGCGCAGCGCCACGCCGGCCACGGTCGAAAGCATCCGCCGCCAGCTCGGGCTCGATCTGCCGCTCTGGCAGCAGTATCTGCGCTACCTGGGCCATCTCGCGCAGGGCGATCTCGGCCGCTCGTACATCCAAAAGACCGAGGTCAGCGCGCTGATCCGCGCGCGCCTGCCGGCGACCTTGCAGCTGATGGCGGCGGCGATCGCGATCGAGCTCTTGATCGGGCTCGCGGCCGGGATCGTCGCCGCGACCAGGCGCGGCCGGCCGCTCGACCGGCTGGTCATGATCGCCTCGTTCACCGCGGTCTCGGCACCCCAGTTCGTGGTCGGGATTTTGTTGCTCTACGTCTTTGCGGTCCAGCTCGGCTGGTTCCCGATCGGCGGCTACGGCAGCTTCCGGCACCTGGTGCTGCCGGCGGTGACGCTCGGCATCCTGGGCGGCGGCTGGTACGCGCGGATGACCCGGTCGGCGATGATCGAGGTGCTCCGCCAGGACTACGTGCGGACCGCGCGCGCCAAGGGGGCGGGGGAGGCCAGGGTCGTGCTGGTGCACGCGCTGCGCAACGCTGCGCTGCCGGTGATCGCGATGATCGGGCTCGACATCGGCATCTTCATGAGCGGGGCCGTGGTGGTCGAATCGGTCTACGGCTGGCCCGGGATCGGCCAGCTCGCCTGGCAGGCGATCCAGCGGGTCGACATCCCGATCATCATCGGCGTGACGCTGGTCGCGGCGGTCGCGATCGTGCTCGGCAATCTGCTCGCCGACCTCGCGGCGCCGTTCATCGACCCCCGGATCAAGCTGCGCTGACTCAGTTGCACGACTGGCGCAGCGGTTCGACTGACTCGAGCAAGGAGCGAGTCTCCTCGGCAGCAAGATCGTATTGGTTGACCAGATCCGCCAGTTCCTCATCAAAGTTGTTACGCACTTTGCTAGGCAGCGGTCGGGCATCAACCCATTGTTGGAGTGTTAAGCCCGCGCACCATACAGCGTGCAAGACGGCGACGCTGGCGGAACATACCCCGAAGTTCGTCGTATCCGGACCAAGGCGATTATCCCAATACCCAGCATCGCTCGGGACGCGCGGGAATATGCTGCGAGGATTTCCGTGCTTGAATTCACAGAGTTCCTGGTAGATAAGGCACTGGCTGTCTTTCGCTTTAATCTTCTGATCGGAAGACCACGGCATTCTATCAATGAACTTGTTTATGGCCTGCTTAGCAGGCAGGAACGAATGGCGTGGGTCCGCATGGTCCGTCCATTTCGCCGCCTTCTCTTCATCGATGATAGTATCAACAAAGGTGAAAGCGTGTTCAAATACGCTGGCCGCCAGCGTGCAGGCCTGGGCACCGTAGCCAAGCCGAGCCAAGGTCCAGATGGCCCGCACATCATTCGCTATCCGGCCAAACAGCAACAAAGCGACATAGTCTACAGATCCGACGCGCGTCTCGGATTCGTCATAGTGGCCGATCGCCAAATCGAGCAACCGATAACACCTGTCCAAATAGGAGAGATGGCGACCAATCTGCCGCTGCATCTCCGTCGTTGCTTGCGCCTCAGCGCTACGAACGTCATATGCTTCGTTCATTGGCTTTCGCCTTCTGAAGGAGGTAGCGAAGACCCGGCGGTGGTCGTACCTGAAGAACGATGCAAACGTCGCGAACCTGCAAGGGGTCGCTATCCGAGAGCCGAGGCGTGATGGACAGGCGCCTCACGGGGCTCCCACGTAGCTCCCGTCCGGCGCCATCGTGCAACGGCTGCCGCCAACGTAGGTCCCATCCGGACAGATCGTTGGCCGCCCCCCGACGTAGGTGCCATTCGGCGCGAGTTGCGGGCGCCCACCAACATATGAGCCGTCGGGAGTCAAAGAGCAGCCGCCGGCGCCGACATAGGTACCATCGGGGCAAGAGTGGGCTGCCCCATGACGAACGAGCGATCGGGCGCCATGGAAGGGCTCTGGTAGGGTGCTGGCGAAGGTGCGCTGTAGCCGGACCAATCTGTGCCCACCCTTCCCTGTGGGCTCCTCGGGCATCCTCCGGCAATCGCGCAACCCATTGCGTAGCCGGCCTCTTGCATGCTCGACGCGGCCCGAGCTTGCGCTTCGAGGCGCGCAACTTCTTGGTTGATTCGGGCCAACTCGAGTTCCCTTTCATGCGTTGCGGCAGCGGCAAGGTCCTGCTCAAGGCCCGGTGCATCCGCGGGACGGTCGATGGTCAGCGTCCACGAAGCATAGTTGCCGCAAAGCGAAATCGGTTCTGATGGCCCGGCGGTCGCCCCGCTCGTCCATCGAGCCACAACGGGCCGGACATAGAAGCACCCGTCCGACCTCCGTTGCTGCGCGGCTAGACTAGTCCGTATGTCAGAACGGCTGGGGAGGTGAACTGCGCACCGGTCCCTTCCTCCACCAGCAACGCTCCCTGCGGATTGGTGTTGACCGTGAGGCCGTAAGTCGGGACGCAGGCGGCCACCAGGGTGACGCCCAGGCACATGGCCAATCTGTGAGGTTTCATGATGACGCCGATGCTGCGCCGCTGGATATGTTAGAAACCAATAGTAGCGCGATGTGATAAGTAACGCAACTACATGGCAACTTGAAGTTCCGTGAACCCGCCCCAGCCGGTTTGCGGAGCAGGCAGCCGCGGGTGCGCGGCCATCGCGGCGCTTGTCTTTGGAGCTGCGGCTGTATATCTAATGCGGACCTGAGTATATCCGGATCGGTGCCATGGCCCTCTTGATCAGCGATGACGGAGTGCGCGAGCTGGCGGAGCGGCTCGCTTGGTTGCAGCGCACGACCGCGGACGAAGCTGTTCGACGAGCGCTGTAGCAAGCGCTCGCGGGCGATCGTGCTGAGCGCGATCGGGTGATTCGGGCCATTTGGGCCGAGCTCGATGCGATGCCGCACTACGACTTCGACGAGAACGATATGTATGACGAGAGTGGGGCCCCTAGGTAGAGATAGGTGACGTCAGGAGCAGAGCATGGGCCTCTACATCCGCGATGACCGTGTGCGCGACATGGCCAGGCGCTTGGCCGAGGCGCAACACATCACCGTGACCGAGGCGGTGCGGCAGGCGCTCGAGCACCAGCTATCGGAGCTCAAGCGCGATCGCGCGGAACGCGAGCGGCGCATTCGCGAGAGTTCTCGCGCGCCTCGACGCGATGCCCCGGCGCCCCTACGGCGATGACGACCTGTACGATGAGCTCGGCAACCCGAAGTGACCCGCCATCCCCTCGTCGCATCGTGGTCGACACCTCGGCTTTGCTCGCAATCCTCTTCCATGAACCCGAACGCGATGCCTTCATCCGTATCCTCCTCGACGGCGAGCCCGTGATTTCGATCGTCACGCTGACCGAGCTATGCGCAGTCACGCGTGGACGGCTCGGAACTGCCGGGTTGACTGAGATCGACAAGCAACTCACGGACTACGCCTTCGAGGTGGCGGCGGTCGATCCAGCGGATTGGCCGCTGTTGCGCCGGGCCATGCTCGACTTCGGCAAGGGGCGGCGGCGCCCGCCGGCGGTGCTGAACTTCGGCGACCTGTTCGCCTATGCGCTGGCCAAGCGGCTCGGATTGCCGTTGCTCTATAAGGGCGCGGAGTTCACGCGCACGGACATCATGGCGGCGCTGCCCTGAACGCGCGGTTGATCGAGCTTCGGCCCGAGCCGAGCGCGCAGGAGCTGTCCGGATCGAGGCGCGGCTGACCTCCACAAGCTGCGCAGCCGCTTGGGCGGCGCAGAGGCCGGTCAGGGGATGCTGAGCGCCTGGTCGAGGTCGGCGATCAGGTCGGCCGGGTCCTCGAGGCCGACCGAGAGGCGGAGCAGGTCGTCGGTGATGCCGAGCCGGGCGCGCTGCTCGGCGCTGAAGCGCTCGTGGGTGGTGGTGGCGGGGTGGGTGATCAGCGATTTGGCATCGCCCAGGTTGTTCGAGATCAGGACCAGGCGCAGCCGGTTGAGCACGGCGAACGCGCGCGCCCGGCCGCCGCCGGTGCGCAGCGCCAGCAGGTTGCCGCCGCCGGCCATCTGGCGGCGCGCCAGCTCATGCTGCGGGTGGCTCTCGAGCCCGGGATGGAGCACCTGCTCGACACCGGGGTGCTGCTCGAGAAAGCGCGCGACCGCGAGGCCGTTGCGATTGTGCTCCGCAACCCGGAGCGGCAACGTCTCGAGCCCCTTCAAGAGAACCCAGGCGTTGAACGGGCTCAGCGCCGGCCCGGTGTGCTTGAGATAGGGCTGGAGCAGGTCGGCGCGGGTCTCGCGGTCGCTCAGGATCGCGCCGCCGAGGCAGCGGCCCTGGCCGTCGATGTGCTTGGTCGCGGAGTAAACCACGAGGTCGGCGCCCAGTTCGAGCGGGCGCTGCAGGATGCCGGTCGCGAACACGTTGTCGACGATCACGGCCGCACCCGCCCGGTGGGCGAGCCCGGCGACCGCCTCGATGTCGATCAGCTCGAGCGTGGGATTGCCCGGGGTCTCGAAGAACACGAGCCGGGTCGGGCGATCGAGCGCGTCGGCCCAGGCGTCGAGGTCGGGGCCGTCGACCAGCACCATCTCGACCCCGAAGCGCGGCAGCAGCTCGGTCAGGATGTAATGGCAGGAGCCGAACAAGAGGCGGGCTGCGACCACCCGGTCGCCGGCCTTGAGCTGGCTCATGAGCGCGGCATGGACCGCGGCCATGCCGGTCGCGGTCGCCGCCGCCTCTTCGGCCCCCTCGAGCAGCGCCAGGCGCTCCTCGAACATGCGCACGGTCGGGTTGGCGAGGCGCGAGTAGGTGTATCCCTGCTGGTTGCCGGCGAAGCGCTCGGCCGCGTCCTCGGCGCGCCGGTAGCGAAATCCCGAGGTCAGGAACAGCGCCTCGGAGGTCTCGCCGAACTCCGAGCGCCCGCTGCCGCCGTGGACCGCCTGGGTCCGGGGCCGCCAAGCCTGGCTCATCGCAGGTTTCCCCCGAATGAAAACGCCCCGGCCGTCAGCCAGGGCGCCCTGCGACCCGGCTTTTTAGCAGCTTGTTTTACGTGGCCTGCAAGCCAGCCGGCCCAAATCACCACGTGGCCCCGACCCTAGCGCGTGCCCATGCCGCCGTCAATCGCGAGGGCCGACGGCGCCGCAGGGCTCCGACGCCGCCCCCGCGGGCCGATCCCACGGCCCGTGGCATGGGCTGGAATCGGGCCCTGCGAGCCCGCCCGCAGGCGGGCCGGAGATCCTTCAGGCGGCCTTGCGCGGCGGCCGCGTTGGCGCGCCCGGCGATCCGTCCGGCACCGGCGTCACGGCCCCAGCCGCGACGGTGCCGGTCGCGCCATAGGCCTCGGAATTCCGGCCGAACCCGGACAGCCACCACAGGCCGGCGATCACGATCGCCGCGACCACCGGGGCGCCCAGCTCATAGACCTCGCCGACCCCGTGCATGAGCGCGTAGAAGCCGCCCAGGATGTAGCCGAGGCCGAGCCCGAGCACGCCGGTGACCGGGATCACGGACAGCATCGCGACCAGCTCCGGCTGGGTCCAGCGGGGCGCCCGCGGATGACGGAAGAGCGCCGTCAGCAGGCCCACGAGCAGGGCGCCGACGACCACCAGGACACTACCCATGACAAACATCGCGTCGTTCCAAAGCTGCAGCGGAAGGATGCCACCGGCGGCGCCCTGTCATGCGCGCGATATCGATTGCGGCGCGGCCGGACGGCGCGAGGATCGAGGATGGCCCCCGCCCCGGCGGGCGTCAAGCGTCCAGCCGGCGGGCGCCGGTCAGCGCAGGTGGCGGCGCAGCCAGATCGGCAGTGCCACGCTCAGGCCCATGAAGCGCAGCACGTGGTGGACGCCGACGAAGGCCGGATCGAGACCGAGTGCCAGCGCCATGATCGCCATCACGTCGACCCCGCCCGGCGCGTAGGCGAGCAGCAGCTGGTCGAACGGCAGGTCGAGCACGAGTGCTGCGGCGAGCGCGAACGCGCCGGCGACGATCAGGCCGAGCATGACCGTCGCCAGGCCCGCGACCGAGGTGTCCAGGATCAGCCGCAGCCTCACGCCCTTGAAGCGCAGCCCGACGAAGATGCCGGTCACGACGTAGCCCGGGAACAGGAGACCGGGCGGCAGCGACGCGTCGGTCAGGCCGGTGCCGTGGCAGAAAGCGCTCGCGAACATCGCGCCGAGCAAGGTCCCGGCCGGCGCCTTGAGGCGCTCGCAGGCGGCGCCCACCAAGCCGCAGGCGGCGAGTGCCACCAGCAGCTCGACCGGTCCGGCACGGCTGGGCAGGGCGGCGGGCGGGGCGGCAGCGCCCTGCTCGAGCGCTGCCAGCAGCGGCGGCAGCAGCGCGGTCAGGACCAGGAGCCGGATCAGCTGCACGACCGCGACCCGCGGCACGTCGGCCCGGCTGCGGATCGCCATCGCCAGCAGATAGGTGAACGCGCCGGGCACCGCGCTGAACGCCGCGGTCGCCGGGTCCCAGCGATGGACCAGGCGCAGATAGGCGCTGAGCGCGATCGAGGTCGCGGCGATGCTGCCGACCAGGAACAGCAGGCTCGCCGGCCAGAGCGCGATGCTGGCGAGCGTCGCCGGCGTGAGGTTGGCGCCCATCGAAAAGCCGAGCACGATGAAGGCGAGGTGGCGCAGCCAGCCGGGCAGCCCGACCGGGAGCCCGGCGAGCGCCGCGGCCGCAACCGCGATCATGGCGCCCGAGAGCCAGGCCGCGGGCAGGCCGAGCGCGGCGAAGATCGTACCGCCGGCTGTGCCGAGGGCTAAGCCCTGAACCGTGCCGGAGCGCCAGAGCTCGCGCGCCAGCCGCCCGAGCCGGCCGCGGGTCGAGTCGCTCAAGCGGTCGTGCCGGTCAGCAGGTTCTGCGGCCGGCCGTCGAGGAAGGCGCGCACCAGGTCGAGCGTGTCGCCGTAGAACACCTGGTGCTTCATGGCTCAGGCACCCCCGCCGGCTGGTCCGGGCCGCGCTCGAGCCGGTAGCGGATCAGCGCTGCGAACCGGTAGACCGCGTGCACCAGCCGGCCGTAGGGGAGCGTCAGGAACAGGCCGAGCACGACCCCCAGATGGATCGCGAGCAGGATGCCCATCGCGGGCGTCGCGCGCAGCGCTAGCAACAGGAGCCCGGTCAGGCTGGTTAGCATCAAGAGCAGGCTGAACGCGGTGCCCATGCTGGCACTCGGGTCGGCGACCGCCGGGTCGGCCTGCCGCTTCAGCCAGAGCAGGCCCGCGGGGCCGACCAGCAGGCCGAGCCCGCCGAGCGTGCCGAGCACGACCGGCAGGCTGGTCCAGGGATAGGGCGCCTGCCAGCCGAGCAGATAGTGGTAGGCGGTCGCGATCGAGGTCGAGGCCAGGCACAGCATGAAGCCGTAGAAGGTGAGCTGGTGGTAGCGGCGCCGGGCCGGCGAAGGCGCTTCGGTCGGCCAGGTGCAGCCGTCGCCGGCGCCGCCGTCGAGGTAGCGGAGGCGTCAGCACGTCCGCTGACCGCGCGCCCGAGCGCGCCGGGGCGCGCGAGCTCGGCCGGGCGCGCGCCGATGTCGGCCCAGAACCGCCGAAAGCCCATGATCAGCGCGAGCAGCACGAACAGGCCGACGCCGCCGAAGCCCGCGACCATGACCTGATGCGGGATCACGGCGTAGAACGCGCCCTCGCCGGCGTGGCGCGCGAGCAGGACCGCGGGCTCGACCAGCAGCAGGGTCGAGAGCATGATCAGCGCCAGGCTTGCGGCCAAGATCAGGCCGGTCGCGATGCCGTTGCGCGCGAACGCGCCGGCCAGAAACGCCGGCCAGGCGTAGTCCTGCCAGGTCTCGGCGCGCAGCTCGGCGAACACGCGCGGCACGTTGACCGCGAACTCGTGCGGCGGCGCGTACTGGCAGTGCGTGAAAGCAGGCGCCGCAGTCGTGGCAGAGGTTGGCGAGATAGTTGAGGTCGGCGGCCGCGAACGCGAGCCGGAGCTCCATCGCCGGAAACACCGCGCAGTGGCCCTCGCAGTAGCGGCAGGCGTTGCAGATCGTCATCACGCGCTCGGCTTCGGCGAGCGTCTCAGGCCTGGGCATGGGCGGCCGCCTCGCTGCCGGCGATCCGCCCGAACACGGTGCCGATGGTCATGCCGATGCCGGCCAGATAGCCCTGCCCCAGCACGTTGCCGGCCATGATCTCGCCGGCGGCGAAGATATTGGCCGCGGGCCCGCCGTCGGCCATCAGCATGCGCGCCCGCTCGTCGACGCCGACCCCGAGATAGGTGAAGGTGATGCCGGGCCGGAGCGAGTAGGCATAGAACGGCGGCGCGTCGAGGGCCAGCGCCCAGTGGCTCTTGGGCGGCTCGAGGCCCTCGGTCCGGCAGTCGTCGAGCCGGGTGTGGTCGAAGCGCCCGGGCCGGACAGCGGCGTTGAACTCCGCGACCGTGCGCTCCAGCGCGGCCGGGTCGAGCTCGAGCCTGGCCGCGAGCTCGCGGATCGAGCCCGCCTGGAGCGGCGGGAAGACCGGCGGCATGAAGCGGCCGATCGCCTTGCGGTCGATGATCACGTGCCCGATCTGGCCCGGCTGCGCCGCGATCAGCCGGCCCCAGATCGCGTAGCGCTTGGGCCAGAAATCCTCGCCCTCGTCGTAGAACCGGCGGCCGTCCCGGTTGACCACGATGCCGAGCGAGACGCAGTCGACCCGGGTGACGATGCCGCCGTCGAACTTGGGCGCCCGGCCGTCGATTGCGACCGCATGGCATTGTCTCGGGTCGCCGACCTGGCTCGCGCCGCGCTCGAGCAGCGCGCGCAGCAGCCGGCCCTGGTTGTAGGGGGTGCCGCGGATCAGGAAGTTGTCGGCGACCTCGCCCCAGGATTCCCTGAGCCAGGCGAGGTTGGCCTCGAAGCCGCCGGCCGCCGCGACCAGCGTCTTGGCGCGGACCTCGTGCGCGGCGCCTTGCTGCATGACCGTGGCCGCGGCGAAGACGCCGTTGGCGATCTCGACGTCGACGACCTCGGCGTCGTAGGCGATGTCGACGCCGATGGCCTCGGCCGCGCGATAATAAGCGTTGAGCAGGGCCTTGCCGCCGCCGAGGAAAAAGGCGTTGGTCCGGCCGAGCTGCAAGGTGCCGCCGAGCGCCGGCTGGAAACGGACGCCGTGCGCCCGCATCCAGGCGTGGCAGGCCGCGGACTGGCGGATCGTGATCCGGGCGAGCGTCGGATCGGTGGCGCCGCCGGTGACCTTGAGCAGATCGTCGAGGTACTCCGCCTCCGGGTAGGCGTCGGGCAGGACGTCGGTCGGCCCGTCGTGCGCGCAGCGCAGGTTGCGGGTATGCCGGCTGTTGCCGCCCCGGAACGCTCTGGGCGCGGCTTCGAGCACGAGCACGCTGGCACCGGCGGCGCGCGCCGCGAGCGCGGCGCACAAGCCCGCGTTGCCGCCGCCTGCGACCAGGACGTCGAACCGCCGGCTCAGATCAGCCATGGCCCAGGCCGACCGTTGGCGGCCGCGGCGGTTGAGCCCGGAACTGCCCGCGTGCGAAAGGGATTTCGAACACCTCCTTCGGAGCCGCCGCGGACGTAGCGAGGGTTCGGCGACGGTTCCGCTCGGGCGGCCCATTGGGGAGGAGGGAAGTTCCCGCTGCTGCATTTGTCAAATCTGCGGTCGCAGCGAATGTTGTCCTGGCTTGGTGGCTTTCTGAGGGTCGTACGCCCGAGGTCGCGCGCTGGCTCGCTGAACGAGGGCTTGGCCATCATGCCGTGGCCTGCCTCAGAACCGTCTATTCGCCGCGCACCCAGGCACGGAACAGCTCGTAGCCGAGCGCGATGATGACCGGGCCCAGAAAGACGCCGAGCAGGCCATAGGCCAAAAGCCCGCCGATGACGCCGATCAGGATGATCACTGTCGGGACGTCGACGCTACTGCGCATCAGCAGGGGCTTCAGCACATTGTCGATCAGGATGACAGGTATGCTCCAAGCCGTGAACAGGATCGCGGTCGTGGTCTCGGCGTTCCAGAACAGGTAGATCATCGCCGGCACGAGCACGAGGGCAGGCCCGATCTGCACGGTGCACAGGATCAGGCACACGAACGCGAGCAGGCCCGCCGCCGGGACGCCGGCGACGACGAGACCGGTGCCGGCGAGCAGCGCCTGGATCACGGCGGTCCCCAGTACGCCACGGGCGACGCTGCGGATGGTGGCCTCCGCCAGCGTGACGAGACTGGGGCCGCGCTCACCGGCGAGGCGCGTGGCCACGGCATCGGCCGCTCGCGCCGCGCCCTCGGCCTGGGGCAGGAGCACGCCGGCAATGATCAAGGCAATCACGAGCTGCAGCATGCCGAGGCCGACATTGGCGATCGCGGCCAGCAGGTGGACGCTCAAGCCCCTGATCTGCGTCCTGATCTCGGCCAGCGCGGCGTTCAGATTGGTCGATGCCAGCGACCAGAAACGATGCGCCGGCTCGCCGACGAACGGCCAGGTGGCGATGGCGTCGGGCGGGGCGGGCACGTGCAGCCCGTCGGCTCTGAGGTGGGCGGCCAGGGTCTGCACATTGTCGACGAGCACGCCGGCCAGCATACCGACCGGCCCCAGGACGAGGATCAGGCCCATGATCGTCCAGAGAATTGCCGCCAACCGGCTGTAGCCGACCAGACCTCGCTCGAGGCGCACGAACCCTGCGTAGCTCGCGATCGCGATGATGGCGCCCCAGATCAGCGGCAGCATGAACGGCCGGACGATCTCGAGGCACCATGCCGCCAGCAGCGCGACCAGCCCGATCTTGATCGCCGCATCGACCGCCCGGGCTGCGAAGCCGGCATCGCCCTCGCTCGTCATGCCCGCCATCCTCCCCGACCCGGCAGCCGCCTGTCTGCTCGATCGCATCGAAACAGTGCGCCGGTACGCCGCGGCGGACAAGGACCTGGCGCCTCGAGACATGGGCCGCGCGCGCTATCCCAAGGGAGGGGTGCCGTCGGTCTAATGCGAACTGGTCGCCGAAATGCCCGGAAGCTAAAGGTCTCAAGCCGCCAGCTGACGCCACTCAGTCAGAGCGACCGAGCGTTTCTGAAGATGTCGCGACGTGCGAGGTGACGGTCCTGATCAAAGTGGTCGTGGGTCGAGGCGTGAACGGCGGCGACCTTCTGCAAGGCAGATATCGATCCTGCGTTCGAACAGCGGATTCTTCAACCTGCCGCAGCGACAGCGGATAGCGGACGTCCATCATCCCCGTGAGGCGGATGACCTCGGGTGAGCTGTTGAGGTAGCGGAAGGGATTGCGCATGCGGCGAGGCTACGGACCGCCCCTCCCAGGCTCAAGCCAATTTTGCTCTGACAAGCCCTTGACGACAGTTCCTCTCCCTCCCGAACTCCGACCATTCTAGACGGCGCTCGCGGCGTCGACTTCGCTCACGCGGCAAAGACCCACATCAGGCCGGGCAAGTGGAGGAAGTGCTGGCTCGACGACGAGGCGCAGGCCAGCGATCGAGAACAGTCGGAGAGGGACAGGAGCCCCTCTCCGAGAAACGGTCGTGCCGGTGTCGCCAGCCTAGAGGTAATCTTTCGCGTTGTCCTTGGTGACCACCACGGCACCGGTATCGACCACGGGCGGCAAGGTCTCGCCCTTGATCAGCTTGAGCAGCGATTCGACGCCGATCGCGCCCATGTTGTGCGGACGCTGCGCCACCGAGATCGCCATATCGCCGTCGAGGATCGCCTGAGCCGCCTCCGGATTGCCGTCGAAGCCGACGACCATGACCTGATCGAGCATCTTGGCGCTCTTCAACGCCTGGATGGCACCCATGGCCATATTGTCGTTGGATGCGAACAGGGCTTTCAGATTTGGATTGGCCGTGATGATGTTCTCGGTGACCGCCTGGCCCTTGGCGATGTCCCATTCCGCTGTCTGCTCGGCGACGATGTTCATTCCGCACGCCTCCAGCGTGTCGTGACTGCCCTTGGCGCGCGCCTGGCCGTTGATGATGGCCATCACGCCCTGCAGGATGGCGACGTCGCTGCCCTTCTCGATGTTGTCGCAGATGTGCTGGCCACCGAGCGCTGCCGCAGGCTCATTGTCGGTGCCGACATAGGTGATGCCGGGCACGCCGCCGGGCCGGTCGATGTAGACCACCTTGACGCCCTGGTCGAGCGCCTTCTCGATGGTCGGGTTGAGGGCTGCCGGATCGGCCGGAGCGATGGCGAGGCCGGTGATGCCCTTGGTCAGCTGGTCCTCGACCAGCGCGATCTGGCCGGCAATGTCGGATTCGCCGCCCGGCGAGCCGAGCGCGGTCACCTCGACGCCCAGTTCCTGGCCCTTCTCGAGAGCGCCCTGTTCGACCAGCGCCCAGAACTGGTTCGCCGAGGGAAGGTTGCCCATGATCACGGCAAATTTCTCCGCGGCGAACGCGCTGGTGTTCGCTGCCAGAAGCAAGCCGGACGCGACCAGCACCTGCTTGAGTTTCACTGTGTGCCTCCTCTTGGACTCCGGTGCATCAGTGGCCGATCCCGTGCCGGAGCGCGCACTTTTGGGATCGGTCATCCCTTGTTGCCGGTTCGACGGCGAAGCACGTCGAGCCAGACCGCCAGAATGATGATCACGCCGATCAGCGTCTGCTGCCAGAACGCGCTGATGTTCAAAAGGTTGAGGCCGTTGCGCAGCAGACCCATGACCAGCACGCCGGCGAACACGCCGAGCACCGACCCGCGCCCGCCAAAGAAGCTGGCACCGCCGATGATGACGGCCGCGATCGCGTCGAGTTCGGCGCCGATGCCGAGGTTGGGATAGCCGGCACCGGTGCGTCCGGCCATCAGCAGTGCGGCGAGCCCCGCGAAGAACCCCGACGCGGCATAGACGAAGACCAGCACACCGTCGACGTTGATGCCGCTCACCCGCGCCGCCTGCGGATTGCCGCCGACCGCGAAGATGTGCCGGCCGAGCGAAACTTTCTTCAGAAACCAGGCCGACGCCGGCATAGCAGACCAGCAGCACGATGGCGCTGACCGGGATGACGGCGAATTTGCCGCCGAAGGGCAGCGGGATGTCGGCGATGCCGAGAAACCGCACCTCGTCCGACACGCCTGAAACCGGCCGGCCATTGGTGACGAGATTGCACAGCCCGCGCACCGCGTTCAGCGTGCCAAGCGTCATGATGAAGGGATGCGGCAGGTGGAGCAGCGTCAAGCCGAGACCGTTGACGATGCCGAAAAAGGTTCCGACCGCCGGACCGATCAGCAGGACCAGCGGCCAAGGCACTCCCGAGACATCCGCAAGCGCCAGCAGCATGATCGACAACGCCATCACCGAGCCGACCGACAGATCGATGCCGGCGGTCAGGATGACGAGATAGAGCCCGAGCGCCAGCAGCGCGTTCATGCCGATCTGGCGAATGATGTTGGTCAGGTTTTGCGCCGACAGGAAATATTCAGGTTGCAGGATGGTCAACAGGCCGGCCATGACCAGGACGACAAGCATGATCCCGTAGTCGCCGAGCAGGCGGGAGCGCCAACTCTGTCCTCGTTCCTGAGGAACGACGAGATCCGGGTGTTCGGTCGTATCTGCCACGTCAGTGCACTCGGTCATGCTCGAGAGCTTCGGCATGGTCCATGGTGCCCATGATCCAGCCGATCACCTGGTTCCGGTTGGTTGCGTTCAGCTGAGCTTCGGCGAAGTTGCGCCCGTGAAACAGCGCCATCACCCGGTCGCAGACGTAAAAGATGTCATCCATGCGGTGGCTGATCAGGATGACCCCGACGCCATGGTCCTTCAGGCGCTTGATCAGGTCGAGCACCTTGCCGACCTCCTTGATGGCGAGCGCGGCCGTCGGCTCGTCCATGATCACCACTTTGGCATCGAAGGCGGTGGCGCGCGCGATCGCCACCGCCTGGCGCTGGCCGCCGGACAGGTCCTCGACGTTCTGGTCGACCGAATTGACGCGGATCTGCAGCCGCTCCAGGTGCTCCGCGGCGAGCTTGCGCGAACGGGCATGGTCGACGAGGGTCAAGCCGCCGAAGGTCTTGCCCGGTTCCCGGCCGAGATAGATGTTCTCGAAGATCGGCATGTTTCCGGCCAGCGCCAGGTCCTGATAGACCATTTCGATGCCGGCGCGGTGGGAATCGCGCGGCGAATGGAACTGCACCGGGCGTCCTTCAACCAGAATCTCGCCGTCGGAAGGTCGGAACAGGCCCGAGAGCACCTTCATGAGCGTCGATTTGCCAGCGCCGTTGTCGCCGACCACGCCCAGGACCTCACCCGCTTTCAGCCGGAGATTGACGCGGTCAAGCGCGGTGACCGCGCCGAAATGCTTGGAGATGCCGCGCGCTTCGAGCGACGGTGCCTCGCTCGCCGTTTGCCCCGACGCCCGCACTGGCTGCTCCTCCCATTCGCCACGCGCCTGCCCCTAGTGCCTGGCGCGAGCATAGTCAGCATTTTGCCTGGCTGGGGCAAGAGGACCGTCGGGTGGTTGAACTAAAGTCCCAGCACCCTGCGTAACGTGCCGACGCCGACCCGGAGATTCGCGGGCAATCGCCAGCTGCCCGTTGCCAGCCGCCCGCGCCGCCAGGATCGAGCGCTCGACCGATGGCAGCACCTGGCCATGCGCAGGTCGCGGAGCGCGCCGGCTGGCCGATTGCCGGCGAGTACGTCGACCACGGCATCAGCAGCGCCAAGGGCCGCGATCAGCGGCCGGAGTTCGACCGGCTGCTCAAGGACGCCACCCGGCGCCAGTTCGATGTGGTGATGGCCTGGTCCGTCGACCGGCTCGGCCGCGCGCTGCAGGACCTCGTGGCCGTTTTTGGTGACCTCCGCGCATAATGCGTCGACCTCTATCTGCACTTCCAGGGCATCGACACCAAGGAGCTGGGTTTCGGGTCCTGATGCCCGTTGCGGGTGCTGACCCGGGCGTAGATCGCGGCGCGCTTCATAAATCAATCCTTGACCTCGATGCCTGCTGCTCAAAAATGGGAAGGCGCGCCACGGTGATCCTTCGGGAGGACGAGATCGCGCTCGGCCACGGTCATGTATCCCCCGTAGCCTCGACGAGCCGTCGGACCGCCCGAAACGAGGCGGCGCGCCTGAAGGGTCGCGCCTCACTGATCCGCGGCTGATTGGATGCTACGGGCGGTCGGGGGCCTCTTGCCTAGCTGCGGCCGCGCTCGAGATAGTCGAAGCGCAGGTTGGATCCCGCGGTGCTTCGTCCCGCGTCGCGGACGCGGCCGACCCAGAAATGCATGCTGCCGTCTGATCCGCGGGCGAAGCGGGCGATGCGGCGGACCCTGAGGCCGGTCTGGGGCACCTCCTCTTCGTTCAGGCGCCTGGACTCCGCCACGATCTGCGAGCGGTGCTGCGGGTTCTCGGGCGTCGCGCTCTCGATCGTACGCGCCCGCCGCAGGTAGATCTCGCCCATCGGCACGCCGCCCGGGTCGAGGCGCCGCGGCACGTAAGGGATCCAATAGGGCGGCGTCTGCGAGACCAGGCGGAAGGCTGGCAGCTCGTCCTCCGGGGCGCCCGGCGTCGGTGAGGCCCCAGTAGCGCCATCGCCGTTGACGACGCGCCGCCCCTCGGGGTCGTGGTAGAGATGCTCCCAAGCCCACACCAGGTTCGCATCCTCGTCGCGGATGAAGCGGACGTCCTCGACCGGATCGTTGTGCAGGATGTCGATCGCAACGTTCGGCGCGAGCAGGAACCGGCCTTCGAGGCCGGGGGCTGCGGTCGTCGGGCCATCGACCGCGAACAGCCGCCAGCCGCCTCCACCCGCGGCATCGAGCGAGGTGGTGACGCCGAAACTGTCGGTGACCGTCAAAGCGGTGATCTCGCGCACCGCGCCGGATGGCATCGGCGCCGGCACGACATACCAGTTGTTGATGTCGGTGAAGAAGAATTCAGGCAGCAGCATCGAGAGCACGTTCGGCTCGGGATCGGCGGCCGCGTCGAAATAGGCCTCACCCTCCTCCATCCGCCACCATCGGGGATGCGGCGCGCCGCGGAAATGGAGCTGGGTCGGCACGAACTGGCGCGCCCCGTCGTCGATCCCGGCCTCGGTCGTGGCTTTTGCGAGGTCGAAATGGTGCCAGTCGAGCATGCGCCCGCCATAGTCCGAAGCGCGCAGCCGCTGCGCGTCGGTCAGCACCTCGAAGCCGTACTCCAGCGCTTCCGAGCGCCAGGCCGGCGCATCGCCGGCGGCGGCCTCCGCCTCGACCAAAGCTTCGAGCGGTGCGTGCGGGTCGAGCGCCACGCTCTTGGCGCCCAGGCTGGCCTCTCGGAACCGGAAATGGCGGCTGCGGAGCTCGATCCCGGCGGGCTTGCCGCCGTTCTCGGCCTCGAACTCGCCCGTCTGCCATTGCCGGGCGAGGAACCAGAGCGGATCCTTGACGCGCGCGGCGAGCGCCTCGGCGATGTTGACACTGCGGTTGCTCGCGTAGAGCTGCTGCTGGCGCGCGCGTCCCTCGGGCATCCGGGCTACTCCTTGACCAGCCGGAACCCCTGGCGCTCGACGAAGCCGGCGGCGGCGAGCCCGGCGGGCTGCGTGCGGCTGGCGGCGGCGATCAGGGTGAAGTTGCCATCGCCGGCCGCCCAGGACACGAACTGCGCGAACGGCACGCGATCGGGGATGCGGCGGTCGGCGTCGCCGCCTGGGTCGCGGTAGGCGACCTGGTTCGCCCGTGGCAGCAGGGCCGCAGGCGTGATCCGATCGTCGCTCGACAGCGCGCGGAGCTTCATCCAGGCGATCACCTCGGCAACCATCGCGGCGGCCTCGGGCTCCCCCCACGCCGCAAGCTTGGCGTTCGGCGGCACCGCGAGCAGCAGGCAATGCGGCGGCTCGCTCTGCGGCGTGTCGTAGCTGATCGCGAGCGCGGCGAGCTGCGTCGCGCTCGGTCGTGTCTCGGCCCATTCGTCGCAGACGATGCCCGCGACGGGGTCCGTCCCGGCGAGGGTCGCGGCCTTGCCGAAGAAGATGCCAAAGTGCAGGGCGCGCGGCGCCTCGGTCTCGGGTCTGGGCTCAGCATCCTCGGGCGCGGTGTCGTCGGCGGTCGCGGCCGGTGTGGTTGGCCGCGCGACGGCTCCAGCCATCGCGGCGGCCAGTGCCGCGCCGCGCTCGGCACCCTGGCGGACCGTGACCCAGCCCTGGAGGAGCTGCGCCGGCGCGGCAACGGCGCCGAGCGCCGGCCGGGCCGCGCCATGGCTGCGCGGGAAAGACGGCAGGATCGGCATGGCCGGACCATCGAGCGCGGCCTGGATCGCCTGCGCGGCGGCGTCGAGCGCCGCCTTGGCCGCGGCGAGCGAGCCGAAGCCGGATGGCGGCGTGCCGAGGATCACCGCGAGGCCATCGCGCCGTGCCGCCAAACGCGCCTCGATGGCGCGGACCCGATCGAGCGTGGCGGTCGGGTGCTGGATCGCCTCGTCGAGGGCAAAGACCCGAAGCGCGGCGGGCTCGCCATAGATCGCCACGGGTTCGAGCGCGTCCGACAACGCGCGCCGCGCGGCCTCGGCCGCCGCGAGGCGCTGCGCCACCGCGGCGTCCGGCTCCCGGGCGGCAACCGAGCGGATGAGCTCGTTGAGGTCGGTCTCGAAAGCGCCGATCCGTGGCCCGAGCTGCGCCAGGCCGAGGCCGATCCGCCCCTGCAGGTGCTGGACGCGCGTGCGCAGCGCGGCCAGGGCATGTTCGGTCATCGCGAGCTGGTCGGCTTCGGCGAGCAGCCCCGCCGCCGCGTCCGCCGCGGCGTTGAGATCGCCGGGCTCCAGCGCGCGGCCGCGCTGAACCGCGCTGCGGATCGCCTCGGCGGTGGCGATAAGCGCGTTGGCACTGGGCGATCCGGCTTCGAGATCGACGGCCAAGGTCGCCTCGCCCGCCGCGAAGGCCGCGAGGTCGGCGGCCGCATTGAGGCCGGGCAAGAGCGCCGGATCGCGCAGGATGCGCTCGAGCAGGTGGCGGCGCGCGCGGACCTGGATTTCGCTGGCCCCGCCCACGAGGACGTCGATCGGGCTCATGCCGAGATCGGTCGCAAGGCGGACATCGACGCTCCCGGGGGGGCCGCCGGGAGCGGCCTGGACGGGCGACAGCCGCACGAGGCAATCGGTGAAGCCCGGCAAGGCCTCAACGGCCAGGAGCGCGAGCGCAGGCTCGGCGATCGCCCGCGGCGCGCCCTCCGCCGCCGGCTCCGCCTGGGCGAGCAGCGCGGTCACCCGGTGCGTCGAGGCCTGGCCGTGGCGCTGGGTGCGCAGAAAGACCGGATCGCCCGGCGGCGGATGGCCGGAGAGCACCTGGAGCCAGGCGTTGGCCGCTTCGCCGAGGCCGAGGGCGCGCTGGTGGACCGCCTCGGCCAGCACGATGTCGGCGAGCGCGTCGAACTCGTCGCGCAACGCGGTCTGAAGCTCGCGCAGCTCGGGTTCCGAGGCGGGGATGGCGGCGTCGAGGAAGGTGCGCCCGTCGAACAGGCGCCGCCCGGCGCCGGTCTCGTTGCGCTGGTCGAGGATCGGGAAGCGGGTGCGCAGCGTGAGGATGAAGCGGTCGAGCTTGCGCTCGTGCAAGAGCCGCTCGCCGCGCAGCCCCAGCCCCTCGCCGAGCGAGTGGCCCTTGCTGAGCAGGTCCATCAGCCGCAGCGCCTGCCGCACCCGGCGCGAGCCGTGATCGATGGCGAAGGCGCCCTCGCCCCGGTGCCGCAGGAAGGCCGACCGCAGCACCGCCGCGGTGACCGCCTGCGGCATCGACGGCGCCTGGATGTAGCCGTCGCTCCGCCCGGTCGCAGAGGTCGGGCGCAGGCGCGCGAGCATGCCGTAGTAGCCCGCCGCAAGGCCCTGCTGGCCGCGCTCGCGGTTGCGCCGCAGCCGGGCGTAGGCGAGGCCGCTGGCGAACGCGTCCACGCGATGCTGGAAGAGATCGAGCACCTCCATCATCAGCACCTCGAGCTCGGCCTTGCCCTGCGGCCGGGTCGCCACCAATTCCAGATGTCCGAGCGCCCGGTCGAAATCGGTGTTGAGGAAGCGGATCCGATCGAGAACCTCGGCCGGCAGCCCGGCGATCGGCGGCCGCTCCAGCGCCAGAGCATTGACCGAAAATTCCTGAACCTTGGAGACCATCGGCGCCGTGCGCTGGCGTTCGTCCACGGTCAGCCGTTCCAGCCAGCCGACACTGCGCGTCGGTAGCCTGATCAGGCTGTCGACGATCGGCAGCGAAGAATTCCTGATCAGCGTGACCCGTGCCAGCCGGTAGAGGAGGGGCCAGGAGCGATCTTCGGCCGTCGGGTCGGGCAGCTCGCGGATCGGGTCGGAGCGCAGCGCCTCGAGATATTCGCGCGGCTGCCGCGCAAGTCCTTCGCCCGCGACATAGGGGCAGGTGATTGCCCGGATCCGGCCGGCGCCCACGTCGGCCACATCGACGCGCGTGGACACCCGGTTGGTCTTGAGGATCTCGGCCACCTTGTCCGAGGCTGCCGGGTCGCCGGGCAGGATCACGGGCACCACCCGATCGGCATGGGCGGGCAGGAGCGCCCGGGCGACAGCGGCATACGACCGCAGGAAGGACTGCACGCCGCGTTCCGCCTCGGTGCCGGTCTCCTCCCCCGTCAGATCGAGGTCCCCGACCCGGGTCATCGGCAGCACGCCGAAGGCATTGTTGCCGAAGCGCAGCCCCGGCAGCACGCCGCGGGCGACGATCGCGGCGGCCATGATGTCGATGAAGGTGTTCTCGTCGACGCCATGCACATGGGTGACGCCGTTCAGGCTGTCGTCGAGCAGGGCGGGGCCAATGACCCTGAGCATCGCCCGGGCATCCTCGTAGCCAAAGTCCGCGCCATCGAGCGCGCCGCGCACAAGCGCCGCGTCGATCCCGAAGGCCTCGGCGAGCAGGTCGGCCGCGGCGCGCAGCCCGGGAATGTAGTCGCCCCGTTCTGTGGCGGTCGCGCGCCGCGTAAAACCCAAGAGGTCGGAGAGGGGATCGGTATGGTAGGAAGTCGAGCCTGCGCTGTTGTTGGTCGGACTGTCCTGCGGCAGCACGGCGAAGCTGCCGTTGGCGATGCGGCTTCTCAGCAGGGCTGCGATCTCGGCCGAGCCTTCGCCGGGCGCGAGCCCGACGGCGATGATCCAGTCGGCCGCCTTGGCCAGGCGCAATAGGGCAGAATCGGCGATCTTGGTGCCCATGCCAGTGGCGAGCGCCACCTCGAAGTCGGTCAGCCAGCCGCCGGCTTCGATCGCCTCGGGGGTGTAGGAGACCTTACTGCGCGTCGCGGCGTTCGGTGGGATCGGCCCGCCGGTGGCAATGCGGGTGAGCGCGTTGCCGACCAGCGCGAAGACCGAGACCGAGGCGGGCAGGGCCGCAATGCGCCCGATCCGGTTCTGGAAATCGGGGTCGGCCTTCACCGCTTCGGTGCGTTTGAGGTGCACGGCCCGGGCTGGTCCGACGGCGCGCGCGAAGTCCTGCCAGGCCGGGGCTACCACTTCGTCCGCGACTTGCCACCATTGCCGGCCGCCGAGGCGAGCGTTGAACTCAGCCAACCCCGCCGCCTCCTCCTCGCTCGGGGGGGCGATCCCGTCTTCGGCGAAGCTCTCGTCGGGATACCAGCGCAGCCAGAGCTCCTCCGCGGAGGTGAGGCTCGGCTTGATGCGCTCGAAGGGCGTGCGCAGGGCCTCGTTGCGGAGCTTGATGATTTCCTGCGCGATCTCCAGCCGGCGTTTTTTGCTGGCGCGGGCCTGCTCCCGTTCCAGCTCGGTCAGCCGCTTCAGGATGGCGCGGCTGTCGCGGACCTTTGGCAGCGCGGCACGGGTGACGAAGCGATACTCGAGCCGCAGCGGGAGGAGCAACAGGGGTTGCGCCTCGGCGATCGCGGTCGGGCGCGGGCCGATGGCCCCCCGGTCGAGCACGACATCCGGCCGCGCGCGGCCGTCACCCACATCCTCGGGCCTGATCGGTGGCTGGAGCCGCCGCCGCGGTCGGCGCGTGCCGGCCTCGCGCTCGCGCTTGGCAAATGCCTCCAACCGCTTCGCCCGCGCGAGCGTGCCTTCGCGCCGCGGCCGGCCGATCAGATCGGCCAGGCTGCCGCGCGCCGACGATGCCGGATCCAGCGGCGCGAGCGCGCCGTCCTTACTAGCGCCAGCGACCTCGGGCGCCCTCTTGCCCGGTCGCCGCTTGCGCGGCCGTCTCGGTCTCTCCGCCATCAGACGACCCTCGCGAGCGGCAGGACGGCCGCGATCGGTTTCTGCCAGAAGGAGCGGGCGAGCGAGGCCGCGGTCTTGCCCGCGCCCCAATAGTCCGGCTGACCCTGGATCACGATCGTCTTGCTGAAGTCGATGTAGCCCGCACCGTCGAGCTGCATGTGCGACCAGGAGAGGTCATCCCAGCGCGCCGGCTGCCCCGGGATCGGCACCAGCGGCGGGACGATCCGGGGCGGCAGCGGTGTGAACGGCCGCTGGAGCGCGACGATCGGGAAGGCATGGCTCAGCGCCAGCGCGTCCCGCCGCGCCTGGCGCACCGCGGCGGTCCCGACGTCGAGTCCGAACCGCAGCCGCCCCACGGGCTCGTAGATCACCAGGTAGACCTTGTCGCGCACGGCGGGATCGAGCAGGGCCGCGCGCGCCACGTCGAAGCCGAAATAGGCGATGTCCGGGCCGAGCTTGCCGGAAAAGACCGGCGCATGGTCGCTGCCCTTGCCCAACTCGAACTTCGGACCGATCGCGAAGTTGATGACCAGGATCGGGTGCCCGAGCTTGCGCACCACCTCGCCGCGGATCACCACGATCAGGTTCTCGCGGCGGTCGGCATCGGCGGGTGGGAACTGCTTGCCGAGGCTGCCGCTCCAGGTGTGGATCTCGGCGATGTCATCCGCCACCGGATCGTCGGGCGGCCGGTGGCGGTCCCAGAAGCGCCGGAAGATGGTGCCGCGCATGTCGGTCGGAAACTCGCGCCAGCGCAGCTCGTTGTTCATCTCGTGGTTCATGCCGACCAGGAAGGCCTCGAGGAAACTACGGTTCTCCTCGAAGACCGAGACGGTGTTCTCGGGCAGGCGATGCACGCCGGACAGCAGCGCCGCGCGGTCGACCTGCTGCAGGAAGCCCGATGTCGGCAAGGGGACCACGGGCGCGCGCCAGACCGGTCGGATGGCACTGACCTCCCGCTCGGTCAGGCCGGTCAGCGTGTAGCGCGCCTTGGCGGTCGGCATGGCGCGCAGCGCGGCCGCGACCGGCTCGACCATCGACCTGGAGGCGAACTGCTCGACCGCAACCACGGCGACCTCGGGACGCGGCGCCGCGGCAAAAGCTTCGCGGCCGAGGACCCCGCTGAGGGCCTCGAGAACACGACCGCCAAGGCCCCGGTCGACCAGCAGGCCGGATTCACGGCGCGCTCTCTCGACTGACCACCGCGTTTCCGGGGCCGAGGACGTCAGATCGCCGGGGATCCGGGGTGCGGGGACGATCCGGCCGCCTGGCGCGCCGGCCACCGCGCGTTTGGCCGCGAGATGGCGCAGGTCGCGGCCGGCAAAGCTGCCCGGCGCACCATGGCTGCGCAGGGCCGCCGCGGCCGAGGTCTCGACGGCCAGCTCGGCAAAGGGTTGCATCGGCTCGGCCAGCGCCAGTGCGACATCGGTCGCGAGCCGCGCGAAATGACGGTCGGCGATCGCCCCGGTCAGCGCGGCGGCGACCTGCAGCCGGGCGAGCCGCTCGTTCGCGGCCGCGATCTCCTCGTACTGCTCCCAGCAGATCTGGGCGAACAGCTCCTGATTCTCCCGCACCACGCGAGCGCCGAGGCCGGCGGCATGGCGGAACTTGAGATCGAGGTTCAGCCGGTCGAACCATTCGTTCTGCTCGGCCCGCGCCCGGGAGACCTCCGTCTCGGGTTTGTAGCGGAAGCCGTGCGGCGGGAAGGCTACCAGCGGGTCCTCGTCGTCCTCGTCGAGCTCGTTCTCGCCGGCAATCACGGTGTCGAGTGTCGCGACCATCCGGTCGACCAGCGCCGGATCGGTGTTGAAGCCCTCGACCGACCCTTCCGGCTGGCGCATCGCCGCCTGGATCTCGAAGCTCGCGCCGGGCTTCGCATAGTCCAGGTAATAGCCGGGCCGCGCGGCGGAAGCCCGCTCCGGGGCGCCCGCCTCGTCGGCTTCGTCGGCCCGCACGCCCCGCAGCCGCCGCATCAAAAGCTCGATGTCCTCGAGCGCGTCAGTTGTGAACCGCCACTGGTGATAGAACGGCAGCTCGACCGGACCACTGGCCTGCGTCCACGCCGGGGCAGCAAAGGGGCTCGCAACCGCCCGCCTGCCGAGCCCAGCGAGCCGCCCGGCCTCATAGGCCGGCACGAGGAACAACGTATACGCCTTTCGCGGCTCGAGCCGGCGCGGACACATCAGGCGGGCAAAGCTGTTGGCCGGGTCGTTCGCCAGGACTCCGGCGGGCGTCGCCGAGGCGGTGGCGAGGTCGAGCTGGACATGCGCGCAGGCCCAGGACTGGCCGAGGTCCGGCAGCGACCGCGCCGCGTCCTTCACCTGGATGCGCGCCAGCGGCGCCTCGCCGCGGTCGATGAAGCCAAACTCCTCGGGCAGCAGCGCAATCACGACGATCCAGGGCTTGCGCCGTGGCCCGCCAGGCGGGTCGAGCGAAAAGCGCCAGGGGAAATCCGCATCGACGAATTCCACCAGCGGGAAATAGTTCGGCTCGAAGCCGCGCAGGCCCGTCTCTGGCTCGACGCGTGCGATCATCGCGCGATCGATCGAGACGATGTCGCCAGGGCCGCGCAGCTCGCTCGAGACCGCGAGGCGCGGCGCCTGCGCGACGCCATTGGCCGTGATCTCGACGTCGAAGGGCAGCCGCAGCCGGGTCTGGCCGGCAGCCGGGGTGACCGCGTTGGCTGCGAGGCCGGTGGCGGCATGGGAGATGAAGGCGAAGCTGTTGGCCATTCGGACCTCTCACACCAGCGCGGCGCCGAGGACGTAGTGCTGCACCACCGGATTGGCCTCGAACACCGCGGCGGCTGCACGGGTCTGGTGCAGCGCCTCGGTCAAGGACGGTTGCACCATGCCGCCGATCGGGATCGGAGCGCCCGTGCGCAGGGCGGCGCGCGCAAGGTTCGCGGCCGTCTCGTTGACGTACACCGGGTTGCGCAGGGCGACCCGGTCGGGCCGGGGGAACTCGTAGCGAATGCCGGTGGCCGGCCGCGCCACCCGCTCCAGGTTCGCCCGGGCGAAGCGGGTGAGGAAGTCGGAGGTCTGCAGGCCCGGGCCATGCAGCGCGATGGCGTCTTCCTGCTCGACGGGAATCTCGATGATCTCGTAGCTGTAGGTTTCGACGATCGCCTGCCCGACCGGGCCGATCAGCGCTTCGGCGGCGATCTCGAACCCCGCCTTGTGGCGCTCGAAGGCGGTCGCGCGCAGCTTCTCGGCGTCCGACAGCCTAAAGAAATGGCCGCGCGCGAAGTCGAGGTCGGCGCGCGCGACCGAGACCGGCTGCCCGCTCGCGAAGGCGCGCAGATCGAGCAGGTTGGCCGAGACGCCGAGCTGCGCCTCGCCGATCTTCTCGATCCTGACGCCGAGCGGCAGGGCGCGCTGGACGAGGCGCACGCCACCCAGCGGATCGACCGACGCCTCGACCCCGTCGCCGCGGGCGAAGCCGACGCCGCTCGTCCGGCCGCGGGGCGCGATCGGCTCGAAGCCCGCGACCTTCTCCAGCGCCTGGCGCAGCACGGCGACCGGGTTGACGGTCGGCGTGGGCAGCGACCGCTTGGCGCCCCAGCTGTGGTCGATGCGGAAGTCGACGTCGATGCCGCAGACGGTGATCCAGACCTTGCCATTGATCTGGAAGGTGTTCGGCCCGCGCAGCCTGAGGGCGAAGCCGAGGCCCGCGACCACCGAGCCGTTGCGCAGCAGGTTGATCCCGCCCCCGACCTGCACGTCGAAAGCGAAGGGGTCGAAGTAGACCAACGCGTCGAGATAGATCCAGCCTTCGGCTGCGAGCTGGCCGACCAGCCAGATCTTGGGCCCCTTGGCATAGAGATCGGCGCGGGCGCCGAACTGCGCCGAGTTCGTGGTCAGCGCGGCATAGCCCGCGATCGTGATCTTGGGATTGTTGGTGCCGAAATTGATCGAGATGCGCCTGAGGTCGGGCAGGTTCGCGGGCCGTGGAAACAACGGGTGCAGCCCGCCGACCGACATGATGTGCTCGAGCCGCGGGGCCCAGCCCGTCCGCACGGCGGCATCGCCCGACACCGGCCAGGTCAGCACCCGCGACACGGTCAGCGTCGCGTCGAAGCCGATGGTGCCGGCCCCGAAGTCGATCTGACCGAAGAAGGTGATGTTGAGGGCCACGAGCGCGGTCTCGCGGGTCGGCAGGTTCATGCCCAGCCCGCCCAGCACCAGGATGCGGACATGGTCGCCGACCTCGAGCACCAGCCCGAGCTTGACCTCGATCAGCGTCGGCGTTCCCCAGGCGAGCCGCACCACCGGGCCGAACAGATGCTGGCCCGCGCGCACCGGCAGGATCGCGGCCATGTCGGCGAGGATGGTGCGTGCGTTCTGGATCGGGTCGAGCGGGAACAGCAGACTGTCGAGCCGCCCCTCGTAGAGCACGCTGCGCAGCGCGTCGGTATTGACCGTGCGGTTGATCCCGATCACGCCGCCGAGCCCGGTCAGGACGAAGCCGAAGCCGAGCGGCACGTTGATCTCGCCGAAGATCGTGCCGGCGAAGCTGAACCCGCTGCGCCCGTCTGGCAGCCGGGTGTTGAGGATGGCGAAGGCCGAAATGCCGAACGTCGTGAACTTGAGCGCCAGCGCGCCGCGATACTCGTTGTCGCCGACCGAAAGCAGCCCGCCGCCCGCGATCGGCGCGGCGTTCAACGCCACGGCGTACCCGCTCGGTGCTGCGAAGCCGAAAGCGATGTCGCGGTCGCCGAACACCCCATCCGTCGCGGGCACCAGCGAAGCGGCGATGCCCATGCCCTCGGCAAGCGCAAACAGCGGGCCGATCGTCAGGTCGACCGTGGTCCGCAGGCTCAACGTGACGGGCTCGGCGAAATTCAAGCCAAGCCCCACCTCGTGGACCGTGATCGGCCCCAGTCGCAGATCGAGCGGCACGTTGACGCTCAAGTTCGTGCCGCCCTCGAAATAGATGCCGCGGCCCTGCCGCCAACCCAGCACCAGATCGCCCACACCGATGACCACCGGCCCACTGAGGACGGCGCCAAGCAGCCCGTCGTCATCGGGGTCGATCGTGGCGCCCAACCCTTTTATGCCGGCCGCCAGATAGAAGTCCGGGCCCGTCGTCGAGGCCTCGCCGCCGACCTTGGCGATGATCGCGTCGGCCTCGATCCGGGTGCCGCCGGCCCGGCCGAAGAAGACGAGCTTGCCGCCCGAATCGGTCGGCTGCACGGTCAGCTCGATGCCGAAGGAGCCGTTGAAGGGGACGGTATCGATGCCCGTCTCCAGGTCGAGCCCCGAAGGACGGAGCTTGAAGATCACCCCTCCGACCGCGCCGATCGCGCCGCTGAGCGCGAGCTTCACCCCTGGCGCGAGGTCGACGTTCGTGCTGACCGAACCATCCGCATAGGGCGCGAGAGCCAGCCCGGCGTCGGCGACGGCTTGGGCCCCCTCGCCGGCGGAGGGCAGGAGCGCCAGGCCGAATTCACCCGAGGCAGCGATATCCACCGCCCCCTCGGCGGTCAGGGCGCGGTGCCGGACGAGCGGCGCCAGCGCATAGCGCGGCAAGGCCGCGGTGCCCGCGAGATGGGGCAAGAGCACCGCGACCTGGGCATCGGTCATGTCGCGCACTTCGACCGTGCCCCCGACCATCTCGAACAGGCGGCTCGCGCGCATGATCACGGTGTCGCTGTCGAAAGCGACGCCCCAGCCATAAGCGTCGCGCGCCCAACTCTCCGGATCGGCGAAGAGGTCTCCGATGCGGTTCCACCTGAAGACGTTGCGGTGGTAAGCGCGCCCGCGCGAGCGAGAAGCCCCGGTGGCGGGGATGCGCTCGATCGCATGCACGTCGAGAACGACGAGAAGATGCAGCGCCAACGGCAGGCGGCGCGCGAGATAGTCGGCGAGCAGAAGATCGAACAGATCGAGCGGCAGCTCGGCCAGGGTTTGGGCGGACGGAGGCGGCCCGCCGCCACCCGGGGCGATCCCCGAGAACGCCTGCCCGATCGTCGCGAGATTGTCGAAGATCGGCTTGGCCGCGGCCGCGAGCGCGATCAGCTCGGCCTCGTCCAGGCCGCCCTCGATGGCCGCGGCGGCCGAGGTGGCTAGCTGGAGTATGCCCGCGGCCGTCGGACCGAGCGCGTCGGCGGCGGCCGCAAGCTCCGGCCCATCGAAATTGAAGCCGACCCGGCGCAGCAGGGCCGCAAGGTCGTTCGGGTCCTCGATCGCCTCGGCGAGGGGCTCGAAGAAAGCACCCTGGGGGTATAAAAAAAAGAGGAGGATGGGGGGGGGGCACGAACACGGAATAGACTTCGATTTTATATAAGCCGGCACCAAGCCCGCGGCCGGCGCGCTTGACGACATTCCCGGCAACGTCAGGGTCTATCACAATATCATCAAAAGGCCGGACCGGATGTGCGGCGGCCCGGGCGGTGCGCCGCAGCTCAGGCCCGGCCATACGCATCCATCGGGCTACGACGACGCCAAGCTCAACCATCTCGACGACATGTATTGGCCGATCAACGCGGCCAACATGCCGCTGCTGCGCGAACTCGCCTACACGCATCTCCAGTTCAGCCATTTCGAGATCTGGAAGAGCGCCACCCCGGATCCGCGCGAGAAGGACATCTTCGGCGTGATTGTCTCGCCGCAGATGGATGCCGCCTTCAAGACGACGCAGGACATCGAGGTGCATTTCACCACTATGCTCGACCGAAGGGCGAAATTCGTGCCCGCCCTGATCGACATGGCGAGCCTCGGCAGCGCGATCGGCGGCTCGTTCCTGCCCGGAATCGAGGTCGGGCTGGAGGGCGGGGGCCTGCAGAACTGGACGCTCTACCACAGCGGCACCGAATACTTCCCGGACCTGCGCTTCGAGAAATCGACCAGCACGGCCGCCAATCGGCAGCATTTCCCCGGCATCCTGACCAAGGATCTCGCCATCCCTTGGACGCGGGACTACCGGGCCTGCACCGAGGACTTCTGGCCGACCGCACGCCCTGGTTGGTCCAAGACGACCGCGGCAGGCCCGGCCAAGGCCTGGATGATCGCTCGGGCGAGCGGCGAACCGCGGGTCGACTACTTCGTCAACTACTGGAAACGGCTCGGCTTCATCCGGCGCAATGCCGCCGACGAGTTCTTGGAGGTCTGAGCCCGCGCGGCGATGGAGCGGGTGGATTTCTGCGTGCTGGGCGGGGGGCCGGCGGGGCTCGCCTTCGCCACGCTGGCGGCGCGCGCCGGCGCGCGGGTCATCGTTGCCGAGCGCACCCGATACGACCGCCCGCGCCCGGGCGAGCATCTCGCCGGTGCGATCCGGCCGGCGCTCGCCCAGCTCGGCGTGCCCCGCGCGGCGGCGGCCGCGATCCTGGAACAGAGCCCCGGCATCGTCGTCGCCTGGGGGACACAGCTGCCGGTCACCAAATCCTATGCCGGCCATCCGGCCGGCACGGCCTTCAACGCCGATCGCCGGGGCTTCGATCGCCTGCTGGGCGACACCGCGGCGGCGGCGGGGGCGATCTGCATGCCCGCCGCCCGCCTCGCCGAGGCCACGCCCGTGGCTGGCCAATCGTGGCAGATCCGCCTTGCGACCGCCGCGGGGCCGCGCGCGATCGCCGCGGGCCTCGTCATCGACGCGTCCGGTCGGCGCGCGGCCTTTGCGCGGCGGCAGGGCGCTGCACGGCGCCGCGCGGGCGACCTCGTCGCGCTCACGACCTGGTACGCCGCCGAAGGCCGGCGCGCGGCGGCGCAGCCACTGGTCGTCGCGGCCGGCGGCGCCGGCTGGTGGAGCCTTACCGCGACCCCGGACCAAGGCTACGCGGCCACGTTCTATACCAGCGCCGACTTGCTGCGCCGCAGCCACGGTAAATCGGCGGACGGAGCCGCGGCGGTCAGCCAGTCTGCGCCCGTGGTCGCCAACCGGATCGCAAGGGCCGCGGCGGTCGCCCTGGGGCGGCAGACCTTCGCCTGCTGCCCGCAAGTGACGGTGCCGATGCATGGGCCGGGCTGGATTGCCGTGGGCGAGGCCGCGGCGGCCTTCGATCCGATCTGCGGGCAGGGCGTGGTCTATGCCTTGGAAACGGCCTTTCGCGCCTTCGAGGCGAGCGTCGCCGGACCGGCCCTCGCTCGCCTGGGCCCGGAGTACGAGGCGGCATTGCGAGAGCGCATCGACGATCACCTCACGGGCCGGCGCCGGGTCTATTCCGAAGCCGTAGGCCGGCTTGACGCCGAGTTTCTGGAGCGCGCCTGCTTTCCTGGATTTGCCTAGACGCCGGCCAGCGCATCGGGTCGAGTTACCAGCGCGCGCGCATTGTCGAGCAGCACCTCCCCGGGCACGCCGCCGAAGCGCGGACCCTCACGGGCCGCGGATGCGGCGGAGGTTGCGGCCGAGCACGGCGGCAAGGACCAGCAGTCCGATGGACAACACCAGCACCGGGATCAAGACGAGCAAAGTCCCGAGCAGGATCAGCAGCACGATCCCGGCGAGGCAACCGACCGCCAGCACCGCCAAGAGCGTTGCGAGCGGGCCAGGCGTTGCCGCATAGTCATAGCGTCCGTGGCGTGTGCTGATCGAGATCCAGGCGCGCGCCCGCTCACCTTCGCGCGGCTTTCCCGGGCGATCCGGTGGAATGATCTCCGGCTCAGCGGCGGGCCGGCGCGCCCTGTCGTCCATCGGCCATCTCCGCCAAGGTTCCGCTCGGTCTCCTGCGCTCTCCATCCTAGTCCGATCGGACCGACGCCGAGGCCGGCGATCGTGGCGAGGCTCCGAGCGTTGAAGTTCTATCGTTCAATCTATGAGGGCGGGACGGGCGCGTCACCCCGCCGCTCTCTGCCCGCCACTCTAGGCAGGTGATCGCGCTGATCCTCGCCCGGGTCACTACCGAGCCCGCTTGTGGTCGGGGCAGGCGACCGGCACGGTCGGCGCTCGCCAAATTCCGGCTCAGGAAACTCGCACTCGCCCGCAGGCAGGACAGCGTCAGTGACTTCGAAAGCTTCACCTGCTATGGTGTCCTCGACATCGTCGCGCCGTTTCTCTGCTATAAGTTTGAGGGTGAGGCAGGAGCTGTTCGCGAGAGGCGCATCGCAGACACGACCGTCCCATGCCCGGGTCATGCCAGGGCACTCTGACGGACAGGTTGCGGATGATCGCCATGCGAGCGCCCTCCTGGTGCCACGAACGCCACAACGACCAGTAGAATATCGGCTCGGCGCCTAGCCCGCTGGCTCGGCTTTGACAGCTCGCTCACACCCTTCCCTCTTCCGACTCTCGGCCTCCCTGCTCGTCCCTGAAGTTTCCCTGCAAGCTCAAAGACATTCCTGCTCGCCGTCCAGGGAATGACCCGTGCAAGCCCTCGGGAATCCGGGCTTTTGACGCCATCGTCACGGCGGACCCCAGGGCCTTTGCAATCGGGATTGCCTGCAGAATTGCCCGGAACAGGGAAATCGGACCGTGCCAGGCCGTGGACGGAGACGAACGCCGAATCGGCCGCCATCGCCCTGCTACTCACGGTCCCTGCCACCGTTTGCAGTGGCTTAACCCTCGGAAACCCGGAGTTTTCGCGCCCAGAGAAACGGCCCTCTGGGCTACGCTGGGTGCGTGGCGGAGGGAGTGTCCGCCGTCTTGATATCCGCCGGCATCCACCACTGGCCGACAACGCCAGGTAGGCCCCCTGATTGGTGCGGGCTATCGTCCGATCTCGTCGCTTGCAATCCGACCACATCCCACATAGGTTGTTGGCTGGAATGTGGGATGAGCGATGAAGCCTAGAGGTCGGCACCCGGACAAGGCGCTCTCGGCGGTCCGCGTCCGCGCGATCTCCGAGCCCGGCCGTTACGCCGACGGCAATGGCCTCTACCTAGTCGTCGATCCGTCGGGTGCGAAGCGCTGGGTCTTGCGCACCGTTGTCCGTGGGAAACGCCGGACATCGGCCTCGGCGGGCTGCGTGTGGTTTCGCTGGCCGAAGCCCGGGATCAGGCACACGCCTACCGGAAGTTGGCGCGGAACGGTGGTGACCCGCTGGCGGAGCGCCGGAGGCGCCAGCGGCTGATGCCGACCTTCGAGGAGGCTGCGCGATCGGTGCACGCTGAGCACTCGGCGGCATGGAGGAACGCGAAGCACTCGGCGCAATGGGTCAACACGCTGGTCCAATACGTGCACCCGACGATGGGCGGCCGGCGGGTCGATCAGATCGAAACCCCGGACGTCTTCAGGGTGCTCGCGCCCATCTGGCTCACCAGGCCGGAGACCGCGCGGCGGGTGCGGCAGCGGATCGGCGCGGTCCTGGATTGGGCGAAGGCCGCGGGCTTCCGCGAAGGTGAGAACCCCGTCGCGGGCGTCGCTAAGGGACTGCCCAGGCAGCCAGATCGCAAGGCCCATCACGCGGCCCTTCCCTACGCGGAGGTGCCCGGTTTCCTCGCGGCGCTGCCCGAGGTCGACATCGGCTTGTCCCCGCGGTTGGCCTTCGAGTTTTTGGTGCTCACTGCGGCCCGCACCAGCGAAGCGCTGGCGGCGAGGTGGGACGAGTTGGACCTCGACGGCAAGACCTGGACGATCCCGCCCGAACGCACGAAGACCGCGCGGCAACACAGGGTGCCGCTGTCGAAGCGCTGTCTGGAGATCCTAGCCAAGGCGGGTCCGCAGTCTGTGGCTACCGAGGCTTTTGACCGCAACCTCCTTGTACCAGCCCACGCGGACCACCTGCGCCAGGCCGTGCGCGTCGTTGGGATCGGTCTTGTTGACCTGCATCGACAGTGCCGCTTGGGCGTGCCGCGCATCGATGCACACCACGGGCAAACCGAGTTCGCGGAGGCGGTGCCAGTGCCACGTGCACAGCTGCCCGGTCTCGAGCCCGATGCGCACCACGTGCGGCGCCCTCGCGCGAATGGCGGCGCCGATGGCCTCGGGCGTGGATGCCACCGTGCCGCGCCACACGACGGCGCCTGCCTCATCGACGACGCAGATTGACGTGAACTCGAGCGATACGTCCAAACCGACGTACTGTTCCATGGCGTTCCCCCCTTTGCCGGGCTCATCCTCTCGGCGACCATAGCCGAGCCTCTGAGCGTCGCGATCACGCCATGTCATCGGGCCTGATCGCCGCCTCGGCCTTCTCTGAGAGGCGGCTGTCCTCACGGTGATGGTGAAACGGGGTCCGAAGGTCGGCCCCAAACATCGAACTGAGGGACAGCCATGGAGCACTATGCCGCGGCCGACGTCTCGTTGGAATGGAGCAGCGTGTGCGTGGTCGATGCGGCTGGACAGATCGTCCACGAGGCCAAGGTGCCGAGCGAGCGCGAGGCTCTGGTCGCATTCTTCGCCGAGAGCGGCCTGAGCATCGCGCGCATCGGCGGCAGCGCTGGTCGTCTGATCGGGCGCCGTGTCCGGCTCGGGTGGGTCGAGCAACCGCCTGCTTCGGGCGATGTTGGCCCGCCCCAGGAGGTTACTATTGGGGCGCCGGCGCGGGCGCGCCGCCGAACCAGCCAGCCGCGTAGCCGATGACGATGAGCACGATTATCACGGCCACGACCGCGTACCAGATGCGCCGATCCTTGAAATCCATTGGCCTGTCCTCCCTTTTGCCGGTTCCAACTCTAGCCGAGACGCCCTTGGCGTGCCACAGAGACCTGTTGCTCCAACGGCACTTGCATTACTCGGAATCTCGTTGCGGCCACAGCTGTAAGCGGCGCCGCTGTTCCTCCCAGGCTCGCCGGCAGCGGCCGCTCCAGGCTCTCCAGCATCAGCGCCTGGTCCGCCCGCCCCGCAAGGATCGCCTCGATGACGTCCGGCGCCAACAGGGCCAGCCGCAGGATGCCGCTCACGTAGCTTCGATATCCCCTCTGCTCCAGGGCACCGCGGAGCGCCCGCGTTCTCATCGACGACGGCAGGATCTTGTCAGGCCATAGATCGCCCTCCATATACCATCCAACAGGATGGCTAAAGGATGGTAAGACGCATGGCAGGCAACGTCCATGAGCTGCGACCTAGGACCGGCGACACCGAGAAGATCACGATCAACCTCGGCTATGTCGACCTCGGCCACATCGACCTGATGGTGCAGGAGGGGTTCTACTCGAACCGCACCGACTTCATCCGCACCGCCATCCGCAACCAGCTCGAGCGACATGCCGACGCGGTCAAGCGGTCGGTGGCGCACAAGAGTCTAGACCTCGGCCTGCGGCACTACAGCCGCGAGGATCTCGAAGCGGTGCGGGCAGCCGGCCAGACGCTCCACATCCATGTGCTGGGTCTTGCCAGCATTGCCCATGACGTCACGCCCGAGCTTGCCTGCGCCACGATCGAGTCGGTCGTCGTGCTGGGGGCCCTGCGCGCCAGCCCGGCGGTCAAGGCCGCTCTGGCCGACCGGATCCGGTGACGGGGGTGGCTCGCGCCGCCGGCTTTCGCCTGGCTGACGCGACGCGGGCACCGCCGCCCACGCCATCAGATTCCGCCAACGACCTTCTCAACCGCGAGACGGATCAGCTTCCTCGCGCGGCCGCCTGACCTCTTGCTGAACAAACCCAGAAAGCTCCGGACATGAACGACGCACTGCACTCCGACATGCTCGAGGCGACCCGCCTCACCCGCGCCGGGAGGCTCACTGAAGCGACCGCGCTCCTGCAACGCGTGCTGCGCGGCGGGACGGTGCCGGACACTGCGTCCGGCCCGACCGGCGACGCCGCGCACGCGCCTTGCCGGAGGCGGCTCGCGCATCATCGACCTGACGCCGGAGACAATCGAGCTAGACGATCCCCAGCCATCGCCGCCCGCCGGGCAGGCGTCCGGCACCGGCGCCAGCAGCCGGCCGGCCGGCCTCATCGCCGGGCACAACGGCCCATCCGCACCTGCCCGAGGCGCTGCGCGGCTTCCTCGATCGGGTCAAACGGATCCACGCCGAGCCAGGCATGGGCGGGCTGGCCAAGCGGGCTCCAGACGCACGCGCCCGACGTCGTGCCGGACGGCGGACAGTTTTTGGTAGCTTCCTACGGCAACCAAGCCGGCAGCCGCGACTACAAGCTCTATGTCCCCAGCGGCTATCATGGGCAGGCAGTCCCCCTGGTTGTCATGCTGCACGGCTGCACCCAGTCGCCTGACGACTTCGCCGCCGGCACGCGGATGAACGTGCTCGCCGAGGAGCACACCTGCCTCGTCGCCTATCCTGCCCAGGCCGCCTCCGCCAATGCCTCGAAGTGCTGGAACTGGTTCAGACCGAGCGACCAGCAGCGCGGTCAGGGCGAGCCCTCGCTGATCGCAGGCATCACGCGGCAGATCATACGCGACTACTCGGTCGACCCCGAACGCGTCTATGTTGCCGGGCTCTCCGCGGGTGCGGCGGCCGCCGCCATCATGGGGATGACCTACCCCGATCTCTACGCCGCGATCGGCGTGCATTCCGGCCTCGCCTGCGGGGCCGCCGGCGACCTCCCCTCCGCGTTCGCCGCCATGCGCCAGGGCGAGGCCGTAGCGGTGCGCGGATCCGGGAAGTACCGGCGAATGGTCCCGACCATCGTGTTCCATGGCGATCAGGACAGCACGGTTCATCCGCGCAACGGCGACCAAGTGATCGAGCAGTCCAGGGCAATCCCGATGACGGACTTGCGGACTACGGTGCAGCACGGTCGGGTCCCCGGCGGGCATGCCTACAGCCGCACGCTCCACGCTGACGCGCGCGGACAAGTGATCCTCGAGCAGTGGGTCATCCACGGCGCCGGCCATGCCTGGTCGGGCGGTAGCCCCGCCGGGTCCTACACCGATCCGCAAGGGCCCGATGCCACGCGGGAGTTCCTCCGGTTCTTTTTCGAGCACCGACATGCCCAGGCCGCGCCGCCGGTCTCGCCGAACTGAGTATCCAGAAGCCAGGACGCCCAGCTTGTCATGCGTCCGCGAGACCGCGTCATCGCTGCTGTCGGGCGCGGCGGGCGCTCTTGAGCGTCGCGGCGCCGGACCCGCGAGCGGTTTCGATTGCCGGTGCGCGGCCGGTCAGCTTACTGTCTGCGGCTGCGCGATAGAGCGCGACGGGAGACCGGCCATGGCGAAAGGTCAGAAGAGAAGCAGCCGCGAGCCTAAAAAGCCCAAAGCCGACAAAAAGAAGGCCGTCGCGACGGCCGGCACTGCGCCGAGCGCGCTCGCCAAACCGAAGCCGGGCGGGGCGAAAACGAAGGCTAAGACATAGAAGAGGGACTTCCGAGAACTGGGGCCGCATTGGCCAACTATCGCGCGTCGGTTTTGTGATCGGGCACCTGGAATGATGTCCGGAAGCCCTGGACGACGACCCGAGCCTTGGTTTCGGACAGCCCCAGGCTACGCAGCGCGTAATTCATCATGCTGAGCGCAAGCTCGCGCTCGCCCATGACCGCCATGCCGACGCCCTGACGCTCGAGATAGGACAACTCACCTTCCCGGTGCGTCCGCACTACCGTGTCGATCGGGGGGTTCACCCGCCGGGCGAACTCGAGAATGCGCCGCCCCTGGAAGGGATCGGGCGTAGCGATGACCAGCAGACGGGCGTGCTCGACGTGCGCCGCTTCCAGCACGCCGGGTGCTGCTGCATCACCCCAGACTACCGGCAGCCCCTGCGCTCGGAGCTCCTCGGCGCGCCAGCGGTTACTCTCGACGATGATGAACGGCAAGCCCTGCTCGGAGAGCGCCCTGCCGATCGGCCCGCCAACCCGACCGTACCCGACGACGACCGCGTGGCGCCGCCATTTCGCGGGGTCCGCACCGAAGCGCGCGCCCGCGAGCGGGTCGCCCTGCCGCTCCAGCCGCGCCAGGACCACCGGCCGCCTCTGCAGCCACGCCGCGGACCGCTCCGCGGCCATCAACACGAGTGGGTTGAGGACAATGGAGAGCAGAGCGCCAGCGAGGATGAGGTCGCGGCCTTCCACCGGCAGCAGCCCAAACGCGACGCCGAACCCGGCGAGGATGAAAGAGAACTCGCCGATCTGCGCCAAACCTGCCGATACCCTGAACGCGGTCCCGATCGGGTGCCGGAAGGCTAAGACGATCGCGATCGCAGGCAGCGATTTGACGACGATAATGATGAGCAGGACGGTCAGGATTTGGAGCGGTTCCTGCACCAGGATCATGGGGTTGAACAGCATGCCGACCGAAACGAAGAACAGGACGGCGAAGGCGTCCCTGAGCGGCAGCGAGTCTGCGGCCGCTTGGTGGCTGAGGTCGGATTCGCTCAGCACCACGCCGGCGAAGAAGGCGCCGAGCGCGAAGGAGACCCCGAACAGTTCCGCCGAGCCGTAGGCAATGCCGAGTGCCGTCGCCAACACCGACAGAGTAAACAACTCGCGTGAGTCGGTCCGAGCCACTTGTTCGAGTAGCCACGGCACTAGCCTCGTCCCGACCACGAGAACCAAGGCGACGAAGGCGGCGACCTTGGCGAGCGTGAGCGCCAGCGTGACGCCTACGCCGTCCCGGAGGACGGGTGGGGCTGACTGGGACGGATGATCTTCAGACGATCCGGCCAGCGCAGGCAGCAGCACGAGCACCAACACCATCGCGAGGTCCTGGACGATGAGCCAGCCGATCGCGATGCGGCCGTCAACCTTGTCGAGCGCGTTGCGCTCCTCCAGAACCCGCAGCAGCACAACAGTGCTTGCCACGGAGAGACCGAGACCGAGCAGCAAGCCGGCAACCAAGCCCCAGCCCCAGAGGACCGCCATTGCGGCGCATGCCGCCATCGAAGCCGCGATCTGCGCGAGCGCGCCGGGCACGGCTATCGGGTAGACCTCGAGGAGATCCTTGATCGAAAAGTGCAGACCGATCCCAAACATGAGCAGGATGACGCCGATCTCAGCGAGCTGCCCGGCGAGACTGATGTCGGCGACGAAGCCAGGCGTGAAAGGACCGATGGCGATGCCGGCCAGCAGGTAGCCGACCAAGGGCGGCAGGTGCAGCCGGCGGGCTGCAAATCCAAAGCCGAAGGCGAGGACCAGGCCCACCACGATGGTGGCGATGAGCGAGGTCGAGTGCGGCATCGACGACTCCTGGCAAGCCGAGGGAGGCATCGCCTCCGCGGCGGAACTGGCGCTTTCAAAGCGCCCAGGCTGGAGATTTGCCGTTAGCCCAGCGCTAAGCGCAAGACAGCATCAGCAGAGCTGGTCGCGCTGCTCTACCCAGCTCGCCGGCAGCGGGCGCTCCAGCCTCTCCAGCATCAGCGACTGGTCCGTCCTTCCCCCGAGGATCGCCTCAATGGTATCCGGCGCCAGCAGCGCCAGCCGCAGGATCCGGCTGACGTAGCTCTTCGAGATGTTCTCGGCGTCGCCGATCTCGCTGACGGAGGCGTAGACGCCCTCGTCGAGCATCCGCTGCCACCGCCACGCCCGCGCGAGCGCCTTGACCAGCGTGCCGTCGGCCTGCGGCTTCGAGGTCGGGACAAGCTCGCTCCCGTCCGGCGCGACGATGCGCTTGCGCCCGCCGCGGCGCTGGAACCGCATCGGGATCCGCACGACCAGCGTGGTGCCCTCGAGCCGGGTCTGGACGTCGCTCATCCGCCCTCGGCGGCGCATTGCCGAGCCACCTTGTCGTACTCGCGCACAAAGGTCGGCAGCCTGAGCGCCTTCAGATGATGGCCGAGCAGGAGTTGCGGCGTTGCGCTCATGCTGCCCGTCCCGCCAGCAGGCTCAGATAGGCGCCGGGTGACGTCGTCCGGACCTCGGCCCTGGGCAGGTAAGGATACGAGGTCAGATCGAGCCGCGGTGGCCGCCGTTCGATCCGGCACAGCACCAGGTGCTTGACGGCATCGAAGCCGATCGCGCCGCGCGCCAGGGCGGCGCCAACGGCGGCGGTGACAACTTCGAGCGGGAACACCTCCAACAGGCGCAGACCTGCACGAACTCCCGCTTGCCAGACTTGCCCAGGCGGGCTTCGAGCAACCGGCGCAGCACACCGAACCCGTCGGGCAGCTGCCAGCCTGCCAGTGGTGCTGCCGGTCGAGCGCTCCCGGCTTCTGCTCCAGCAGCGCCAGGTAATGCAGCGGATCGAAGATGAAGTCCTCGCGGGCGTAGGAGCGCCGGTGGCAGGCGATCTGCTCGCTGCCGCAGACGATCTCCACCCGGTCGACATAGCCGCGAATCATCACCTCGCGGTGGCCATAGGCGGTCGGCACCGAGTAATCGTTGCTGCGATAACGCACCAGCGAGAGCGAGCTGACCCGACCAGGTCGCTTGTCGCACGGCTCGTAAGGCACTGCGGGCAGCTCGAGCAACGCCGCCTGATCTCGTTGGCGAGACGCGCCGCCGATCGTTGTGTCGTGCCCACGCAGCCGATCAGCGAAGCGGCGGCGGCAGAGGGCTTCGAGCTGCGCGTTCAGCTCCTCGAAGGTCGCCGCCCGTGGCAGTGGCACCAGATAGTTGCGCCGCGCATAGCCGACCAGATCTTCGACCTTGCCCTTGTCGTTGCCCTTGCCAGGCCGACCAAAGCGATCCTCGAACAGGTAGTGGGACGTCAGCTCGCCGAAGGCGCGGGTCCGCTGCCGCTTGCCGTCGCCGAGAATCCGTACCACCGCCAGCTTGGTGTGTCGTACAAGATCGAGCGCGGCACACCGCCGAAGAACCCGAACGCCGACACATGTCCGTCCAGAAAGGCCTCGGTCGTCTCTGCCGGATAGGCCTTCACGAACCCAGCGTCGCTGTGCGGCAGGTCCATCACGAACACATGAACCTTCTGCGCCACCCCGCCGATCAGGGCCACTGCTTCGCCAAAGTCGGCCTGGCCATGGCCCGCCGGGTGCGACAACGGCACGAACACCTCGCGCTTTTGCCGCCGACGCACCCGCACGTAATCCTTGACCGTCGTGTAGCCGCCCCGGTAGCCGTGCTCGTCACGCAGCCGCTCGAAGATCCGCTTCGCCGTGTGCCGCTGCTTGGTGGGCATCGACCCATCGTCGTCCAGAATCTGGTCGATGATCCCGGTGAACGGGTCCAGCTTCGGCCGCGCCGGCGGCCGGCACCGGCGATATCCGGGTGGCACTGAATACCGCATCATCTTGGCCACGGTGTGCGGTCGATCCCGAAATGCCGGGCCGCACCACGTTGGCTCATCCCCTCCACATAAACCGCTCGCCGAACTCGCGCATACAGATCCACGCCCTTCATCCCTCCGCCTTCCGCCCTGACCCGGGCCGAAAGGCTTAGCTTGGTGACGCACTTTTGCGCCGCCGCGGCCGGACCATCAGGCCGCTACACGTGAGGGATTTTTGCGCCGCCGCTTACAACGCCGTCCGGAATGGCGCAGAATGCGGGTCTTCGCGGCCATTTATCCGACCCACGCTCGGCGGCCGACAGGCCCGTTTCGGGCGCTTTCCTCCTCTGTCGACCCACTTTCTCTGACGCAACCGAACCACGGCCATTTTGGTTAAGTTATCGGAACCGAGTGAATTCAGCGCCTTAACAAGGCCAAACCAGTGCGCGTTTCGAACTTCGCCCGCTCTGGCGGAGTGAGCAGAGATCAAACTGTTTGATAAAGGTACAAACGCGTCGGTCGACCGGAGTGCCGGCTTGCAGCCGCTGAGGGCGGACGAAGCGGTCGATCGATCTCCCCCGCGGCATCCGTGAGCGGCGCCGGAGTTAGGCTAAACTGCCATGACGAAGCCTTGGGTCTGACATGTCGATGACCAAATATCACATCAGGGCGCCAGATAGCGCAGGAGCCGCGGATCGTCTTTGATCTCCTTGGCCGGCCCCTCCGAGAGCGAAGTTGCCGCGATCCATGACGTAGACATAGTCGGTGATCCGCAGGGCCAGCTCGATATGCTGCTCGACGATCACGACGCTGATCTCCCGTGTGAGCAGAGCCAGACGCTCGGGAATCTCCTCGATCACGCCGATCCAGACGCCTTCCGTCGGCTCGTCGAGCAGCAGAAGCCGCGGTCGGCTGAGAAGGGCACGGCCGATCGCCAGCATCTTGCGCTCGCCGCCGAAGAGGGTGCCGGCCTGTTGCGACAGGCGCTGGCCCAGCTTGGGGAAGAACTCGAGCGCCATGTCCATGCCCGACTTGTCCTTCTGCGCCAGGGCGCCGAGGGCGAGATTCTCGCGTACGCTCAGCTTCCCGAACACGGCGTGCTCCTGCGGCACGTAACCCATGCCTCGGCGCACCCGCCGCTCCGTGCGCTCGCCCGTCGAATTGGTGCTGTTGAACCAGATCATGCCACTCATCGGCCTGATCTCGCCGATCAGCGTCTTCAGCAGCGTGCTTTTGCCGGCCCCGTTGCGACCGAGGATGGCCACGCCACCCGAGCGGCGCGCGCCGAGTGTCACATCGAACAGCACTTGGCTACGGCCGTAGCCGGCGCCGATGTTCCGGACGTCCAGGATCGTCGGGCCTTCAGACACGGGTGGTGTAGACCTGCTGCACTTTGATAGTGAGCCCTCAATCTGCGACACGGTCCCGTCGTCGAGCACCCGGCCTTGATCGAGCACCGTGAGGTGGTCACAGATGTCCTTGATGAAGTCGAGAT
>CAWJAY010000041.1:0-24527 GCA_963840925.1 uncultured Alphaproteobacteria bacterium | reverse complement strand
GGGAGCGCGGCCGGCGAAGCCACCCCCTCTTGCACGAAAGGAGCTCCCCCCACCCACCGGCCAGGAGATCCCGGCCACCAGCAGAGGAAATCCTTCACATGGCTACCAATAGTGCCCGTCCCAGTGCCGGACAAGCTGCGCTCGAGCAGTTCGCCGAGAAGATTGCTGCTGCCGGACCCTGCCCGGGCGCAGTCACCCAGCGCGGCGATTTCTACTACGTCCATTGCCCGTTCCCAGGGCCGGAGGACGATCCGCACCAGGCCAAGGGCGAGCCGCAAGTCTATCTCTGGCATCGCCAGGGCGAAGTCTACGCCCACTGCAACAAGTGCATCGGCGACAAGAACCAGCTGACCAGGGACGATTCAACGAGGGCCGCCGCGAGTACATGGGGCGGCTCAAAGAGCTGGTCGACCGGACGCCCATTCCCCAGGCGGCCAGATACGAGACCACGACCGTCCGGGTCCACCGCTATCTCGATCGCGACTTCAGGCACATGATCGAGCGCGAGAAGTACCGATTTCGAGGACGGCCGCAAGGAGAAGGGCAACACCAACTCCTGGCGCTGGCGGGCCGCCGCGCTCGGGCCGGACGGCAAGCCCGGCCAATACCAGCCGATCCAGGCCGAGCCGTTCCTCGAGCAGCACTACCCCGAATACGAGCAGCTGTACGGGGCGCTGCACTGGTATGGCATCGACCGGCTGATCGACCCGGAGGCTAAGGACGCTGTCGGTTTGGGCCGTTCAAGCTCCGCCGGCCGGAATGGGTGCTCATCTGCGAAGGGGAGTCCGATTGCGACACCTTCAACGCGCTGATGGCCGAGCTCGACCGCAACGACCACTTCGCAACCTGCCTGTCCCATCCGCGGCCGAAGACGCTGTCGCGGCACCACCTGATGCTGCTCGGGAACAAGCCCCAGGTCTGCATCATCGCCGATGCCGATCGCGCCGGCAAAGAGCAGGCCGAGAACTGGGCCCGGCTGCTCTGGGGCACGCAACTCACAGTCAAGATCATCCGCGAGCAGCTAGACCTCGCCGGTACGCCCGACGACAAGGACCTGACCGACTGGGTGACCAGGCGCGGCGAGCCGAGCAAGACGGTCGCCGACGAGCTGATCGACATCATGGCCAGCACGGGCCCGCTGATCGCGTGCCCCCAGACCACGGCCGAGCTGACCTCGATGCTGGCGCTGTGCCACACCTGGTATCGCGAGCGCTACCAGCCGGCGCACGGGTCGGCGCCGGCCCGCTGGTCCGCGACGCTGGACGCGCCGCTCGGCTGGCCCGATGTGATGCCCGATCACGTGATCATGCGGCGGCTCGAGGACGCGAGCGACGCGCCGCGGGACAAGTTCGGCGAGGTCAAGAAGCTGGCCCTGCCGACCGAGTTCGGTAAATGGGCCAAGGTCGCGTACGGCAAGCTGCTCTGTGAGCTGCCCGCCGAGGACAGCCCGGAAGGCGCTGCGATGCGCCTCGACTGGATCGAAGGCTTCAAGGCTGCGATTGCGCGTGTGCTCGCGAGCCTGATGCTCGACCCGCAGGACGGGTCCATGCGCCACGGGTCGCTGATCGACCACCTGTGGCGTGCGTGTCACGGCAGCAAGGACTGGAACCAGCTCGGCACTGTCCAGCTCTGGGGTAAGCGGTGTGAGGATGGTGCGTTCCTGGTCGCCCTGCTACCGGTTCTGGCGACCCAGATCCCGCGGCCGGTGCCCGCGATCGGCGACCTACACCTTGCCGAGCTGACCAGCCGTACCCGCGACTGCGGGCTGGCACCGGCCCGCGTTGACAACCGGATCCGTTACGGCGGCCACCGATTCCGAGTGGCGATCATCGATATGAGAACCTCGCCGACCACCTGACGATGCCGAACACGCCGCCGACGGAACTTTTGAACCATATCGCACCAGCCCTGGCAACCGACAGCAGCAGCACTGAGGTTGGTCTGGGACAGCGGAGAAGCCGTGGGACAGCATCGGAACCCGGTTGCTGTCCCACTCTACACCGCTAACATCGACAATAGGATCCTGGGAATCCAATAGGTTAAGAAAAATGTAATTCGTATGTAAGAGCTGTCCTTTGTCCCGGTAGCATCTAAGTGTTTCATATTGCGTGACATATGAGGGACAACCCCCCTTGTCCCATGCTGTCCCACTGTCCCACGCTGGGACACGGGACAGCACATGTACGCGCGCGCGTTCTTTCTTAGGTAGAGTCACTCATCGGTAAAAGTCAGTCATCGGCCGCCTGGCACAGGCGCGCCCCGCTCCCCCACCACCTCGAGCTTGAGGCCACCCGGCGGAGGTTCTAGGTTTTGACCGATCGTATGAGGATGAGTTTTTTGCCAGAAGATCCTTCAGCGCCGCGACGTCCAGCATCGACTCCGCCAGCAGCTTCTTCAGCCGCCGGTTCTCGTCCTCGAGGGCCCCAGACGCTGCGCATCCGAGAGGCCCATCCCGCCGTACTTCGCCTTCCACCGATAGAAGGTCTGCTCGCTGATCCCGTGCCGGCGGCAGACCTCCGCCGTCGTCGCGCCGCTCTCCTGCTCACGCAGCACCCCGATCATCTGCCCCTCGCTGAACCGGCTCCTCCTCATCGTCCGTCTCCTGATGACGGACTCCATTAAGGCGAGGGATCCACAGGGGGAGCAGGTCAACGACCGGGAGGGACTCTAAAATTTTTTGAGAGTGGCGTCAGAGCGCGGTATGGGGCAGCCGTCCATCGTCCGCCTACTCAAAGATGTGCCCGGCATCAGCGACTACTCGGTCCAGGGGCAGCTCGCGAACCTGAAGCCGTCCGGCGATTACGGGCGGATCGTGGCCGATGTCGCGGCCGAGATCGCGGCCAGAGCGCCGCCGCGCGGGTAGCAGCCGAGCAGCAGATTGAGATGCCTGTGCAAAATGGTTGAAAAAGTCTTGCCACAATTTTAAGTGAGTTGCAGGAGGAAGCATCGTCTGACACGACCCGACAAAGAGGACGTGTCATGGCGCAGATCATCAGAACGCCTCGCAACGACGACCTGGTCGGCACGAGCGTCAACAACAGCCCGACCGGAGCGGACGACAACTTTGGCCTCGCCGGCGCCGACCGGATCGCCGGCCGGACCGGTAACCACCGCCGACACACCTCGCGAAACCGCTCCCCCCGCTGGCTGGGCACCTGGCCGCCCGAGGTCAGACGTCTCGCGCGGCGGATCGAGGAGCTTGAGGCGAGCCGCGTGCTCTGCGATCGGCAGGGGGCTGAACGGCGGCGGGCAAAGGTGCGCCGGCTCACGTTTAAACTTGAGGAGCTGAAGCAGGCGATCCTGGCGGCCGAGGTGCCGGCGTGATTGATCTGATCATCTGTGCCGAGCTGGCGGCCTTTTTTCTGGGATCTGGCGATCGGCGCGCCGCGTGAGGGGTCGCCAAGCGATCCTCAGCGCCCCGAACCCAGTTTTCGCGGCCTGGATTCGCGCCGAACGAAGGGGACGCTAGGGTAGCCTGCCCCGGTGCGAAGTCACGGCTCGGCGGCCTCCCACGGCAGCGCAGCGGCCGCCGCCAACAGCTCGCGTATCTGTGGGCATCTGCGAGCACGGCTATTCGGGCCGTGGCGCAAGGGCCGCGCCGGCGACCCCGGCGGGCCACCGCGGCCACGATCGAGTCCAAGCGCAACTGCTCGAGCGCGTCCAGCTCGCGATGCTCATCGAACGCGGTGCGGTAGAGCGTGTCGAGCACGGTTAACTACATCAAGGCGGATCGCGTTCTTGAACGCCAGCAGCTCGGCGCTCAACGGCGGCGGCGGCGCGGTCCGCTCGAGCAGCGCCTCGATCTCGGCCAGCCGTCGTTCGGTGGCGGTGGTCACAGCGGCAATTTCAGATAACGGTCGAAGCCGAGCCGGCCGATCAGGGTCACCTTCTGCGCCGTGCTCAAGGTGGAGCGCCGCGGCTTGGCTGCAGCGGCCGCCCGCTCGCGCTCGATCTCGGCCTTGCGCGCATAGTCGCCGACCGCCGCGGCGGCCCGTCGGCCGACCGACTTCGGATCGGCCGGAATCTCGTGCTGGTCGAGCTGCATCATGACTTATACCCTCTGTTGGCTGGCCCGAACCCCGGGCCATCTCGAAGTTGGCGTCGCCGATCCGCGCCAGCTCGCGCGCGATCGCGAGCAGCTGCGTGACGACCGAGCTGTTGACCGGCAACTTCGCCGGCAGGTCGACCGCGATCCCGAGTCCGTGCTGCGAGCCCCAGACCAAGTGCTCGCGGCCGCGACTGACCACACGATGTTGTGCCGCGAGCGCCCGGGCGCAGCCCGCCAGTTGCTCGACCAGGCGCTCGACCTCCGCGACCACCGGGACCGCCTCGGCGGGCGCCGCGCGGCCGGCGTCGGCGTCGGCCTCGATCACCCGCTCGTGCTCGGCCACGGTGGCGCGCTCGCGCGCCCTGGCCTCGAGGTCCTCCTTGAGCATTGCAGCAGAGGGAATCACAGCGCCGCTATTTTCACAAGCCAAGTACGTCAAAAGATCGCAGGGTTGGTATTAGAGGCTTCGTTTCGATCGTCCGGCTGTGAAAATCTTGATCGCCGCCTGCCTCGCGAAACGGTACGTTTTTTTCGCCGTCCTGCGTAAATGGCGATATGGGGCCGTCGATTTCCGGGAATTCTTGCGCACCAGTTCTTCGTACGCCCGCTCAAACTTGAGCCGCTCGTGACGCTCTCGGCGTAATCGTCTGATGGCAAATGTGGTTCTGATGCGCTCCTGCTCCACCTCGAGCGACGCGAGCTCGGCGCCACCCGTCGGCTCCCTGACCTGCGGTTTCCGGGAGATCAGGTCCCGAAACGTCGCGTCATAGGCATCCATCCTGGCGTCTTCTCCAAAACGACTGGCGATACGCAAGGCGAGCGCCTCTCTCGAAGGAAGCGCGGAAGACAAGTCCAGAATTGCCTTGGCGAGGGCATCCGTATCCCCGACCTCGACCACTCTTCCGCCGTCTCCCTCCCGCAGCAACTCGGCCAAGATGCCCGTCTTGAACCCGACGACGGGGGTCCCACACGCGAGCGCTTCGAGGGTGGTGTTCGAAAAAGTCTCTTCGAGGGATGGTACCGCAACGATATCGCAAGTGTTGTAGAACCTTCTCAAGGTGCCGCAGTCTTCGATGACGTCGAGAGAAGCAATTTCAAACCGTATTTCTTCTCTTTCGATGGGTATACCCCCGCACATCAACACCTGTATCTTCGCCTCTGGCGCCATCGAGTGCAAGGTCCGCAGCGCGGCGCAGAATTCGTCGTGCCCCTTTATGCGGCTGTCGAAAGATGGCAGATAGCCGATCCGGACCGTATCTGAACTGCTGGGTGGAAGCTGCAGTTCGAGAGGCGTCGGGTCTGGGAAGAACACAGTGGTATCGACATAGTTCTCCTGCTTGATCCGGTTGACCTCTTGCCCCAGTGAAGAGCGAGAGAGAATTTCCATGGACTGATCACTAAGCGCGATGAAGGTGACCGCGCTAAGATTCCAGGATGCCTTCTTCGCATCCAAAGTGAGCTTGCTGTACATCGTATTTTGGGAGAGCGGCAGCTGTGGGCAATTCGCGCAGTCGTCCTGCCACGCCTTACAGCCGTGGAAGAAATGGCAGCCTCCAGTGATGGATTGCATATCACGCAGCGTTATTGCTATAGGGATCCCCATGTGCGTCAGCATCGAGATGTTGCGGACGGACAGAAACTTCGCGGCCCACGTCAGATTGACCAGATCCGCTCCCTCGACCAAAAGTGCCAGCTTCAAGTTTGAGATAACCGTGTTGTCGAGGGTGAAAGTCGTGAACCCTGGCCGCTTAGGCGCTTCTAAATGATTATAGTCGATTGCGGAATTGGCAGAAAGAAGGATTGTATTGGGCAAATATCGTGGCAGTCGGTCTGTCTCGATGTCACGTGTCACGAAGACCGAGTTGTAGCCGCGCTTGAGAAGAGCCTTGTGAACGTTGATCGACGCGCACGCTGCGCCGCCCTTTGCCAAAGCGCAGAAATTTAGGACGCGCGGTCGCTTTCTCAGGAACCACTCATCCAGCTTGGCGAATTCACGAAGGCGCCGCTGGGCCGAGAAAGTGGCGGCGCGGTCGTCCGCATGCGGACCAATTTTCCTGAAAACGACGTTTGCTCGCGAGATCATCTCGGAGATCGCGTCGGCAAGCGGTTCCGCCTGACCATGCGGAACGATGACTGCTTGCGGATTCTGAGGGCCGACGATTTCGGGAATGCCGCCCGCATTTGTTCCGATCACCGGTAAACCCGCCACTATCGCCTCCAGTATCGCAATACCGAACGTTTCCGTCCGCGGTTCTGGATCGTCGCTTTCGGTGGAAGGAAGAACGAAAAGATCGAATCCCGGAAAATATCCTGTCTCGGTCCGGAAATTCACTGACGGCACGAACCGGATCATCTCCGCAAGTCCTAGCTCTGCCGCAAGCCCCTCCATCCGTGAAAGGTTCTCGTCGAATTGGCCGTACACGATTTCCACGTGCAGCGCAGTTTCTGGATGCCGCGCACGAACCATCGCGACTGCCCGCAGCAGAATGTCGTGGCCTTTCCAGCCGATTAGGCGACCCACGCTTAGCACGCGCAGCGGCCGCCCTCCGGACCAGAAGCCGCTCGTCTTCCGCATTTCGCGGAACTGGTGCGAGACGGCGTTGGGGACCTTGAAGATTTTCCTTTCCGGCACGCCGGCCTTGGCCAAGCGGGCGCATAGAAAATCGCTGACTGCGGTGAAGACGACCTTCGGCGTCAGAGCGCAATAGTCGCGGATAAAGGCCTTGTAGTCGGCCTGCTCCTCGATGCTGAACACATCGATGCCATGGCACATATTAACCCAAGGCCGATCCCGTTGCTCCCGTGAAAGACGATTGTGCAGCCACCAGCCATTCAGGGCGAAATGGGCTACAATCCGCGCTGGCGCAAGCCGGTCCCATACGACGCCATACAGCACCTCGCGGATCGTCTGGTCCAGTTCGTCCCAAGGCAACGTAAGGACGTATGGATACGAACGGCTATCTTCTTCCTGCCGCTCGTCACAGAGCATCACGTGCAAGACGCCTTCGGCCTGGGCGCAAAGATCGGTCAGGAAATTGTGAATGAACGTCTCCGACGGACTAGAGAACTTTCGTGCGAAATGCAGATGCACGGACGCCCCACGCTCCTCGGCAGCCGCGGCGATCCTGCCGAGCTCTTTCAGAAAGCGCCCGATCTGCTGCGCCCGGGGGCTTTCTTGATCAGCGACGCGCAAGTCCTCGAATGCCACGTCGAAGCTGTCGGTAAGGGTCTTCAACTGCTTTATCCGGCCGGCATTTGCCGCCAAGAGCCGGTATCCCGATCGGTAAGCCAGATTCCAGCGCAAGGCCTGCTTTATCGCCCTCCCGAGCAGCGGAGACATATCCCGATAGCGATCGTAAAGCGCCGCGATGTCCGATGCCCCGTCCGTGTTGAAGTTTGCCAGATAAAGCGCCCTAGCCTGATTTTTATCCAGTTCGGGAAAAGATTTCCGCAGGAGTGCGACCGACTCCGAAATAATCTTTTCACGCAGTTCAGGTGTTGCAGCGGCGGACAGGCCGCGCGAGGAGTAAAACACATGCGCGCCCTTAGTCTTAACAAAGGTGAGATCTGAAGCATATGCGGCGCGGTTCCATTTCGCGTCAGCAACGATGCGGAAATAAGGATCGAAGCCGCCAACACGCGCGAAGCAGTGACGACGGAGCAAGAATGTATTGTGCTTGATCGCCAATTGCGACAGAAAAAACCCGTCGTTGGGCGTGTCGACGACCACCAATCCTTCTTCACTCTCGTAATCGCAGAAGCTGATGTCGGCCCCGGTGCGTTCCAGGGTGTCCACGCTATCCACGACGAACTCCGGAAAGAGCCGGTCATCCGAGTTCAGCAGAGCCACATAGGCGCCCCGCGCTCGAAGGAACCCTTTGTTGAGCGCGTCATAGACGCCGTCGTCGGGTTCCGACAGCAGGCAGTCCACATGCTCTCCGAGCGCCCCGGCGATGCCGAGCGTAGCGTCCGTAGATCCGCCATCGATGATAATGTACTCGATCGGGCCCTCATAGGTTTGGTCGGCGACCGAACGGATCGCGGCCGCGATGGTCTTCTCGGCATTGAAGGCCACAGTGACGACCGAGACGAGGGGCCGCTCGCGCGTCGTCGCTTTCGGCTCCCTCAGCGGACGGTAGGCCACGCTGCCGCATTCTAGCGGCGGCATGGCCAAGGCTCGGGCGACTTTGCTATATTCTTGGACGGGATCGGTCATGCCAGGAAGGCTTTCGTAAGAAGTTACTCTGACGCCTCAGGCGCCGCCGGCCTTTCGGGCCACGAAATGGATGTGGCCTGCCACCTTCATCTGTTCCGTACGATCGTGATCGCGTTGCGTCCGTCCGGCAGGCCATCCTTGCTGAAGACGGCGTCGATGACCTGGCTGAGCGGCGTCTCCTTCGCGAAAAAATTTGTTCAGTCCGGTGTCGTATCCGAACAGCGCGCGCATGATCAGCAGAGTTCGGTCGACACCGGGGGTGAGTTCGAGGACTTCGAGTCCATGGTCGGCGAAGACCGTACGTATGCCGTAGTGGGTCCAGTTGAAGATGCTGCGCGAATGATACGGCTCGAGCTGCGAGACCGAGCCGAGGAACAGGCCGCCCTCGTCCAGCACCCGAACGACCTCGGCGATGACCGTGTCGGGGTAGCGTATATGCTCCAGAACCTGCTTGCACCAGACCGCGTCGAAGGCCGCATTCGCGTAGGGCAGCTCCACGCCATCGTAGACGTCGATCGGAGGCGCGTCCGCCGGCCGGTTCAGATGCTCCAACGAATTCCTCGATATCGACACCGGTCCATTTCAGGCGCTCGGCGCCGAGCGCCTGCGCGGCGACCGGCAGCGATCCGGCGTCTCCTGCCCCGAGGTCGAGAAGTCGGACCGGCGCGTTGGCATTACCCAGAAGTTCGGGCAGCTTGCGTAGATAATGCCAGTCGTTGGCCCGGACCGTCCCATCGGCAGGGAGTACTGCGGTCAGGCCTTCTTCGCCGACATCCATGTCATATCCCTCCTTCCTGTCTCCACAATTCATCCCGTATGCGATCGGAGAGGAAAAGGAAATCGCTCTTCGTCGGCCAATCGGGAAGCCGCTAGTGGTCCGACGCAATCATAGGATTCCCTTAGCGTGTGATGTGTGGCATGTTGCGGCATGCGCGAAGGGATCAGCATCGAGGTGAGCGCTGCGGACCGTGGCCGGCTGGAGCGGGTCGTGGCGGATCGGAACAGCCCGCAAAAGCATGTCTGGCGGGCGCGGATCATCCTGGCGACGGCGGCGGGCTGCGGCACGGCGGAGATCATGCGCCGCGCCGAGGTGTCCAAGCCCTGCGTCTGGCGCTGGCAGGAGCGGTTCATGCGCGAAGGCGTGGCCGGGCTGGTGCGCGACAAGACCCGCAAGCCCGGGGTGCCGCCCTTGCCACCGCAGCGGGTTGAGCGTGTGGTCGCGCTGACGCTGGGCGATCCGCCCGCCACGACGACCCATTGGTCCGGCCGCGCGATGGCGGCAGCCAGCGGCGTATCGTTGCGCTCGGTGCAGCGGATCTGGGCGGCGCACGGCCTCCAGCCGCACCGGGTGCGGCGCTTCAAGCTGTCCACCGATCCGGCGTTCGCGGCCAAGCTGCGCGACGTGGTCGGCCTCTATCTCGATCCGCCGGCGCACAGCCTCGTTCTGTCGGTCGTTGAGCGCTCTGATGCGTTCGAGCAACGCGGCGTTGCGGGCGGCCACCTTGGCGTAGGGCCCCCGCATCAGCCGAGCACCTCCTGGCTTTTTTTGAGGTCCAGGGCGAGCTCGCCGACCAGGGCCTTGAGCCGCGTGTTCTCGCGTTCGAGCCGGCCCTGGCGTTGCGGGGCGCCGGCCGGCTCGAACGCTTTCGCGGCGTTGGCCAGGAACAGATCACGCCACTGGTAGTATTGCGCCTGGCTGATCTCATGCTCGGCGCACAGCTCGCCGATCGGCCGGCCCTTCAGCCCCTCGAGCACAATCAGCGCCTTCTGCTCCGGCTTCCATTTGCGTCGTCTCATGGCTGTCCTCCACTGCCAGAAGCCACGCCATTCTCGCTTAGCTCAAGCCCCTCTGAAACGGGGAGCAGGATACTTCCATGACCTCTATGCCCGCGTGGGACGACCTTCGATCCGCCCGAACAGCTGCTGCGGGCGCTCCTGCTGCAGGCGTTCTACTCGATCCGCTCGGAGCGCCAGCTGATGGAGCGGCTGGACTTCGACCTCCTGTTCCGCTGGTTCGTCGGGCTCGGCATTGACGACCCGGTCTGGAACCACTCGACCTTCCGAAGAACCGGGACCGCCTGCTCGCCGGCGACGTCGCCGCCGACTTTCTGGCCCAGGTTCTGGATCAGTCGCAGGTCCACCGCCTGCTCTCGAGCGAGCACTTCAGCGTCGACGGCAGCCTGGTCGAGGCGTGGGCGTCGATGAAGAGCTTCCGGCCCCAGCACGATCCGGACGGGCCCCCGAGCAGCGGCCGCAACCAAGAGGCGGGGGGCGCGCCAGCGCGGCAGGGGCGAGCGGCGCGCCAACGATGCCACGCCTCGACCACCGATCCCGACGCCCGGCTGTACCGCAAAGGCGGGGCGCCCGGGGGAGACAGGGGAGGTGGCGCCCGGGGGGCGAGCCGGGCCAGGAGGCGAAGCTCTGCTTTGTCGGCCACGTGCTGATGGAGAACCGGCACGGCCTGGTGGTCGATGCCGAGCTCACCCGCGCCTCCGGCCACGCCGAGCGGCTCGCGGCACTGGCGATGCTCTACCGGCTGCCGTCCGTCAGCCCGATCACGCTCGCGGCCGACCGCGGCTTCGACGCCCGGGACTTCGTCATGGAACTGCGCGATCGCCGGGTGACCCCGGACATCGCCCAGAACACCAGCGGCCGGTGCTCCGAGGATGCGCGTGTCCGCTTCGGCATGGGTCGATAGATAGCCCGGACCGCGCTGGGCGGACTGGGGCTCGCGGCATTCTGTCTCAGTCTGCGCCCAAACTGTAGGCAGGGCGGCTCCCTTCGGTGCTTATTTCTCTGCACCACCGTGGTGGGGCTGAATAATGAGAGCGGTAGGCTGGAACCGCAGGAGGGGCCACAGCCATGAAACCGCTCCTTCCAAATTCCGTAGCATCAAAGGTGTTGTGCGCTGGCTATGTTTTTCGACGGGCAAGCACAAGGTGGAGCGTTATGCAAAACTTGGTAGCGGTCGCGTCGGCGGCGTTCTTGACGCTGGGCTGTACGACATTTGCTGCAGACCGCTATTCCGTATCGACGGACACCCATATGGAACTAAAAGCGGCCGCCGAGGCGCGAGAAGAATTGATTGCGGTTGATGAATTCACGGCTAGCAAACCCGGGATAACTGGAATTACATGCCGTGTCTGGTCCTTAATAAAAACGCCGGATGGCGGGACGTTTGAAAGTTTCATCAGACAGGCGTTGATTGATGAATTGACGTTCGCCGAGATTTATTCGCTGGAAGGTGCTGTACGGCTTAAGGGTAATCTCGATCGAATTGAATCCGGCAGCATGAGCGGGATTTGGCGTTTGGCCCTCACTGTTAGTGACACCGCAGGTCGGAGTTTTTGGTTCGAGAAGACTATGATTATGCAGTCGGTATTGATCCTACAAATGCTTGTAGCCAGACAGCACGAGCTTTTATGCCTGCTGCGCAGAACCTCATCCAAAAGGTCATCAGTCATCCGCAATTTCAAGTAATGATCACGGACTAACTTATATCCACGCCCTACCTGATCACCTTAGAGACCTTTGCGTGATGGCCCAGCGGCGCTCGCAGCTCCAGCTTTCCGCGCCTTTTGCCCCGAGGCGCTCCCGCAACGGACGCTATGGGAGGGTAAATGCTGTTCATGTCACGCAGGGGATCAAAGGTCGCTCGGAGTCCCAGCCGGCGTCCCGAAAAACATCCGCATGACCTTGCGGCGACCAACTGCACGGACGAACTCCCGTAATGCGCAATAGACGAACAGCAGGACCCCAAGCCAGAGCTGGATGGCCCAGAAGTGCGGCCACACCACCTCGCTTAGCAGCCGGTGATTCGCAGCTGCGAAGGCTCCCTCGCGCCACCAGAGGGGAACGAGGTGCTCCAGGTAGTGCACCGTTAGAGCAGCCAACACGTAGATCACCGTCTTCCAGATGACGTTGTAGATGAGGGGCTTCTCCGGAAAGCGATTGATGAAGCTCAGATGGTCCGTAATGAGGACGACCTTGGCCACGAGGAGCGCGGCGATCGTGGCGCCGGCCGATGCTGAGAAGCTGATGCCATGCACACGAAGCATTAACGCCCGGGAAATTGCAATGATGTGAAATGCGATGAAAAAAAAGATTGTAGGCGGCACTAGCTCGAGCATCTCGTGCTCGAACTCTTTGCCTCAGACTGCTCACATGTTGTTCCCGACTCATCGTTACGTCCTCCGCTGAGAACTGGAAGTCCGGCCGCCGCTTGGCGCTCGGTACTCTTGTATTATCACGGCCCGGTTTTTCGCGCGCCACCCACTGCACGCATCGGATGATGTGGCGGGTGCGTAGCGCGCCGTGAGCGCCATCGTCTGGGCGTCGTCCTGTTCTGCGCGCTGCTGCTGGCGCTCGATCTGATCCTAGGTTTGAGCCGGCCTGAGGAGCGGGGCGTCCCGCTAGTGCCGGCGCGGCCGCTACGCTAGAAAAGAGATAGCGCCGCGGACCATTGGCACGGCCGCGGCGCGGAAAGCAGGAATGTCATGTGGAGCAAAGCGATCTTATCACCTCCCCCGCGCCGAGACAAGCTCGCAGAGCCAGCCCGAAGCTCGCCACGGGGCCGAGCTATTTCGGCGACAGCTACCGGCCGCTGGCCGAAACCGAGCTGGCGTCGATGCGCGCCAACCTTGAGGTCGCGCTCCAGCAGCAGCCGCTGATCGAGGCGGGTGCCGCGGCCGAGGCTCTGGGAGCGCGACGAGCTCGAGGCTAAAGCCGCGCCCAAGCGCCGCCCGTCGCCCTCCAGCGCCGGCGGGGGCTCACCGAGCAACAGGTCGCCGATCAGCTCGGCGTCTCACTGTCGACCATCCAGCGCGAGCGCAAGCACGGCCGGCTCGGCCACGTCCGGATCGGCCTGCGCCGGGTCCTGATCCTGCCCGAACAGCTGGCGGCGTACCTCGCCGCGACCACCACGGAAGGCCTCCCATGCCCAAGCCGCCCAAAGAGCGCCCCGACGCCATCGCCGGCCATTGGCTCAGCACCCGCGGCAACTCGCCGGTCTGGTGCGCAACCTGGTTCGACCCCGCCACCCGCCAGACCCGACGTGCATCGCTTGGCGAGACAGACTTTCGGGCGGCGCGGCTAGCGCTCGCGCAGTTCGCGCTGGCGCGGGCCGAGCCGCGCCGGGCGCGGCCCGAGGACACGCCGCTCGACGAGATCCTGCTGCGTTACTGGGAGCAGCACGCCCGCCACCAGCCGAGCGCCGATCCGGCGCGGCGCGGGCTGCGCTTCTGGTCGGAGCTGCTGCCCGAGGTCACGGTCGCCGAGCTGACGCCCCCAGCGGCAGGAGCAGTTCGTCGCCGAGCTGCGTGCGCGCGGCCACAGCCCGGCCTATGTCAACCGTATCCTGGCGACCGGCCGGGCGGCGCTGAACCGGGCGTACAAACGCGGCGAGCTCGCCGCGGCGCCGTTCGTGCTCGGCGTCAAGCAACCGCCGCCGCCCGAGCGGCTGATCCTGACCCCGGCCGAGGCCCGGGCGCTGATCGACGCCGCGACCGCGTATGTGCGGACGTTCGTGATGCTGGCGGTCGGCACGCTGGCCCGGCCCCAGGCGATCCTCGACCTGACCTGGTTCGAGGTCGACCTCGAGCGCCGCCTGATCAACTTCAACCAGGCCGGCCGCGTGCAGAGCCGCAAGCGCCGGCCGGTGTGCCGATCTGCGACCACCTGCACGCCTACCTGACCGGGCTCGAGCGGACCGGCGGCCATGTCGTCGCCCGCCATGGCCGGCGGGTGAGCGTGATCAAGAGAGGTTTCCAGGCCGCCCGTCGGCGCGCCGGGCTGCCTGGCGGCGTCTCACCGTACAGCCTCCGGCACACGCTGGCGGTCTGGCTGCGCCAGCAGGCCGTGCCCGAATGGGAGTGCGCCGGCATCCTCGGCCACCGGCTGCCCGGCTACGGCACGACCGAGGCCTACGCGAAGTACCGGCCCGACTACCTGGCCGCCGCCGCGGTCGCGATCGACGCCTTCTTCGCCGCCGGCGAGCCGGGGCGGTTGCGTGCTAGCGAACCCCGCAAACGGCGGTCTTGCAGCCCGGCGACGACCCGTTGCGTGCGAGCAGCGTGTTAGTGCTGCCGCCAAACCCCAGGCACTCTGCGATATCCGAGCCTACGGATTCGACCGCGCCCATGTCCGGGTCCCAGGCGCCGTTGCCGTTGACGTCATTGAACACCTCGCCCTCGTCGTGGGCGCCGTTGCCGTTGGTGTCGGTGAACGGCTCGGGCTGGCCGACGTCGGCGAAGTTCGCGTAGACCAGGGTCTCCATCGCCAGCTCGTCCAGATTGATGATCCCGTAGGTGTTCTTGCGGACGATCTCCAGGATCTGGTCTTCGCGCGACACGCCCGGCTCGGTGAAGCCGGTGATGCCGTAGCGCGACAATTCCCGGGCGCTGCCTTCGAGCAGGGTCTGGACGAACATGATCCCGGAGAACTCGAGGATCGCGCCGATCATGCCGAGCATGACCGGGGCGAGGAACGCGAACTCCAGCATCGCGGTGCCGCGCTCGCCGAGCGTCCGCCAGCGCCGGGGCAGGCCCGGCGCGGGCGGCAGCAGGCGGATCGAAACATAGCCGCACATCGTCTGATCTCCGGGTCTGATCTCCGGGTCGGACCCCAGCCCTACTCGGCGATCCGCAGATTGCTCAGCTCGTCGGCGATCTGCTCGAATGCCTCCTGCAGCTGGCCGGCGGTCGGCGCGTTGTAGTACATATCCGGCTCGGTCGCGCAGTTGGTGAACAGCGTCTGGGTGCCGGAATCCGGCGCGCCGCCGAAGGTCATCGTGTAGATCTGGATGTTCTGCGCTTTCATCGCCGTGCACATCGCGAGCATGCGATTGTCGAGGATCGTATTGGCAGCACTCTGGCTGGTCGTGCCGAGCCGGCCTTCGCTCAGGCGGCCGTAGGCCGTGTAGTCGGCGCTTGGGTAGAGCGTGTTCCTGAAGTGGTTCTGGTAGTTGAACCCGCCGAGGTTGGTCGGATACGCGTTGGCGCCCGGGACGCCCGAGCGACGCTGCTGGCCGCTGACGGTCCAGGTGATCCCCGGATAGTCGTACCACTCGTTGTTGCCGTCGGTCAGCAGGATCACGACCTTGTGCAGGTTTGGCCTGTTGGCTCCGACCGGGCCGTCTGCCTAGGGTTTTGCGGCAGCACTAACACGCTGCTCGCACGCAACGGGTCGTCGCCGTCCTGCAAATCCGCCGTTTGCTGGGGCTCGCTAGCACGCAACCGCCCGGGCTCGCCGGCGGCGAAGAAGGCGTCGATCGCAACCGCGGCCGCGGCCAGGTAGTCCGGCCGGTACTTCGCGTAGGCCTCGGTCGTGCCGTAGCCGGGCAGCCGGTGGCCGAGGATGCCGGCGCACTCCCATTCGGGCACGGCCTGCTGGCGCAGCCAGACCGCCAGCGTGTGCCGGAGGCTGTACGGTGAGACGCCGTCCGGCAGCCCGGCGCGCCGCCGGGCGGCCTGGAACCCGGTCTTGATCACGCTCACCCGCCGGCCGTGGCGGGCGACGACATGGCCGCCGGTGCGGTCGAGCCCGGCCAGGTAGGCGTGCAGGTGGTCGCAGATCGGCACGACCGGCCGGCGCTTGCGGCTCTGCACGCGGCCGGCCTGGTTGAAGTTGATCAGGCGGCGCTCGAGGTCGGTCTCGAACCAGGTCAGATCGAGGATCGCCCGCGGCCGGGCCAGCGTGCCGACCGCCAGCATGACGAAGGTCCGCACATGCCCGCGCGCGGCGTCGATCAGCGCCCGGGCCTCGGCCGGGGTCAGGATCAGCCGCTCGGGCGGCGGCGGCTGCTTGACGCCGGCCACGAACGGCGCCGCGGCGAGCTCGCCGCGTTTGTACGCCCGGTTCAGCGCCGCCCGGCCGGTCGCCAGGATCCGGTTGACGTAGGCCGGGCTGTGGCCGCGCGCGCGCAGCTTCGGCGACGAACTGCTCCTGCCGCTGCGGGCGTCAGTTCGGCGACCGTGATCTCGGGCAGCAGCTCCGACCACGAAGCGCAGCCCGCGCCGCGCCGGCTCGGCGCTCGGCTGGTGGCGGGCGTGCTTGCTCCCAGTAGCGGAGCAGGATCTCGTCGAGCGGCGTGTCCTCGGGCCGCGCCCGGCGCGGCTCGGCCCGCGCCAGCGCGAACTGCGCGAGCGCTAGCCGCGCCGCCCGAAAGTCTGTCTCGCCAAGCGATGCACGTCGGGTCTGGCGGGTGGCGGGGTCGAACCAGGTTGCGCACCAGACCGGCGAGTTCGCCGCGGGTGCTGAGCCAATGGCCGGCGATGGCGTCGGGGCGCTCTGTGGGCGGTTTGGGCATGGGAGGCCTTCCGTGATGGTCGCGGCGAGGTACGCCGCGAGCTGTTCGGGCAGGATCAGGACCCGGCGCTGACCGATCCGGACGTGGCCGAGCCGGCCGCGCTTGCGCTCGCGCTTGACGGTCCACAGCGAGACGCCGAGCTGATCTGCGACCTGTTGCTCGGTGAGCCCGCGCCGGCGCTGGAGGGGCGGCGGCCGGCGCTTGGGCGCGGCTTTAGCCTCGAGCTCGTCGCGCTCCCAGGCCTCGGCCGCGGCGCCCGCCTCGATCAGCTGCTGCTGCTGGAGCGCGATCTCGATGTTGGCGTGCATCGACGCCAGCTCGGTTTCGGCCAGCGGCCTGTAACCGGTGCCGAAATAGCCGGCCCCGCTGGGCGAGCTTCGGGCTCGCTCTGCGTATCTTGTCTCGGCGTGGGGGAGGTGCTAGATTCTTGGCCACATGACGTTCCTAGTTTCCGCGCCGCAACCCTGCCCGGGGTTCGCGGCGCAACTCTTTTCTAGCGTATGCGGCCCGCCGGCACTAGCGGGACGCCCCGCTCCTAGGCCGGCTCTGACCTAGGATCAGATCGAGCGCCAGCAGCAGCGCGCAGAACACGACGACCGCCCAGACGATTGTGCTCACGGCGCGCTACGCACCCGCCACATCATCCGATGCGTGCAGTGGGTGGCACGCGAAAAACCGGGCCGTGATAATACAAGAGTACCGAGCGCCAAGCGGCGGCCGGACTTCCAGTTCTCAGCGAGGACGTAACGATTAGTCGGGAACAACATGTGAGCAGTCTGAGGCAAAAGTTCGAGCACGAGATGCTCGAGCTAGTGCCGCCTACAATCTTTTTTTTCATCGCATTTCACATCATTGCAATTTCCCGGGCGTTAATGCTTCGTGTGCATGGCATCAGCTTCTCAGCATCGGCCGGCGCCACGATCGCCGCGCTCCTCGTGGCCAAGGTCGTCCTCATTACGGACCATCTGAGCTTCATCAATCGCTTTCCGGAGAAGCCCCTCATCTACAACGTCATCTGGAAGACGGTGATCTACGTGTTGGCTGCTCTAACGGTGCACTACCTGGAGCACCTCGTTCCCCTCTGGTGGCGCGAGGGAGCCTTCGCAGCTGCGAATCACCGGCTGCTAAGCGAGGTGGTGTGGCCGCACTTCTGGGCCATCCAGCTCTGGCTTGGGGTCCTGCTGTTCGTCTATTGCGCATTACGGGAGTTCGTCCGTGCAGTTGGTCGCCGCAAGGTCATGCGGATGTTTTTCGGGACGCCGGCTGGGACTCCGAGCGACCTTTGATCCCCTGCGTGACATGAACAGCATTTACCCTCCCATAACGTCCGTTGCGGGCGCGCCTCGGGGCAAAAGGCGCGGAAAGCTGGAGCTGCTAGAAAAAAATTCGGGCGGCACAGCACGTCCTCGGTCCGGATGAGGGCGGGTAGTGTAGATATTTGAGTTGTGACTAGCGCCGCTGGGCCATCACGCAAAGGTCTCTAAGGTGATCAGGTAGGGCGTGGATATAAGTTAGTCCGTGATCATTACTTGAAATTGCGGATGACTGATGACCTTTTGGATGAGGTTCTGCGCAGCAGGCATAAAAGCTCGTGCTGTCTGGCTACAAGCATTTGTAGGATCAATACCGACTGCATAATCATAGTCTTCTCGAACCGAAAAACTCCGACCTGCGGTGTCACTAACAGTGAGGGCCAAACGCCAAATCCCGCTCATGCTGCCGGATTCAATTCGATCGAGATTACCCTTAAGCCGTACAGCAGCTTCCAGCGAATAAATCTCGGCGAACCTCAATTCATCAATCAACGCCTGTCTGATAAAACTTTCAAACGTCCCGCCATCCGGCGTTTTTATTAAGGACCAGACACGGCATGTAATTCCAGTTATCCCGGGTTTGCTAGCCGTGAATTCATCAACCGCAATCAATTCTTCTCGCGCCTCGGCGGCCGCTTTTAGTTCCATATGGGTGTCCGTCGATACGGAATAGCGGTCTGCAGCAAATGTCGTACAGCCCAGCGTCAAGAACCCCGCCGACGCGACCGCTACCAAGTTTTGCATAACGCTCCACCTTGTGCTTGCCCGTCGAAAAACATAGCCAGCGCACAACACCTTTGATGCTACGGAATTTGGAAGGAGCGGTTTCATGGCTGTGGCCCCTCCTGCGGTTCCAGCCTACCGCTCTCATTATTCAGCCCCACCACGGTGGTGCAGAGAAATAAGCACCGAAGGGAGCCGCCCTGCCTACAGTTTGGGCGCAGACTGAGACAGAATGCCGCGAGCCCCAGTCCGCCCAGCGCGGTCCGGGCTATCTATCGACCCATGCCGAAGCGGACACGCGCATCCTCGGAGCGCCGGCCGCTGGTGTTCTGGGCGATGTGCGGGGTCACCCGGCGCTCGCGCAGTTCCATGACGAAGTCCCGGGCGTCGAAGCCGCGGTCGGCCGCGAGCGTGATCGGGCTGAAGGACGGCAGCCGGTCGAGCATCGCCAGTGCCGCGAGCCGCTCGGCGTGGCCGGAGGCGCGGGTGAGCTCGGCATCGACCACCAGGCCGTGCCGGTTCTCCATCAGCACGTGGCCGACAAAGCAGAGCTTCGCCTCCTGGCCCGTGGCTGGCTCCCAGGGGCGACCTCCGGTGGTCGCCCCGGAGCGCCACGCCTTTGCGGTACAGCCGGGCGTCGGGATCGGTGGTCGAGGCGTGGCTATCGTTGGCGCGCCGCTCGCCCCTGCCGCGCTCGGCGCGCCCCCCGCCTCTTGGTTGCGGCCGCTGCTCGGGGGCCCGTCCGGATCGTGCTGGGGCCGGAAGCTCTTCATCGACGCCCACGCCTCGACCAGGCTGCGTCGACGCTGAAGTGCTCGCTCGAGAGCAGGCGGTGGACCTGCGACTGATCCAGAACCTGGGCCAGAAAGTCGGCGGCGACGTCGCCGGCGAGCAGGCGGTCCCGGTTCTTCGAGAAGGTCGAGTGGTTCCAGACCGGGTCGTCAATGCCGAGCCCGACGAACCAGCGGAACAGGAGGTCGAAGTCCAGCCGCTCCATCAGCTGGCGCTCCGAGCGGATCGAGTAGAACGCCTGCAGCAGGAGCGCCCGCAGCAGCTGTTCGGGCGGGATCGAAGGTCGTCCCACGCGGGCATAGAGGTCATGGAAGTATCCTGCTCCCCGTTTCAGAGGGGCTTGAGCTAAGCGACAATGGCGTGGCTGTCTGGCAGTGGAGGACAGCCATGAGACGACGCAAATGGAAGCCGGAGCAGAAGGCGCTGATTGTGCTCGAGGGGCTGAAGGGCCGGCCGATCGGCGAGCTGTGCGCCGAGCATGAGATCAGCCAGGCGCAATACTACCAGTGGCGTGATCTGTTCCTGGCCAACGCCGCACAAGCGTTCGAGCCGGCCGGCGCCCCACAACGCCAGGGCCGGCTCGAACGCGAGAACGCGCGGCTCAAGGCCCTGGTCGGCGAGCTCGCCCTGGACCTCAAAAAAAGCCAGGAGGTGCTCGGCTGATGCGGGGGCCCTACCCCAAGGTGGCCGCCCGCAACGCCGCGTTGCTCGAACGCATCAGAGCGCTTAAGGCTGAGCATCCGTTTTGGGGCTACCGTCGGATCTGGGCGTATCTGCGCTACGTCGACGGCCTTGTCAACCAGAAGCGCGTCTACAGCGTGATGAAGACGGCTGACCTGCTGGTGCGCCCGAACCCGAAGCTGCGGGCGAAGCGCAAGGCCGACACCAGGAAGCCGCGGCCGACGCGGCCCAACGAGTGGTGGGGCATCGACATGACCAAGGTCATGATCGAGGGCTTCGGCTGGGTCTATTTGGTGGTCGTCCTCGACTGGCACTCCAAGAAGGTGGTCGGCCACTACGCCGGTCTGCAGGCGCGCGCCTGGCACTGGCTGGTGGCGCTCAACCGCGCCGTGAACCGCCAGTTCCCACACGGCATCGAGGGCCAGAAGCTGAACCTGATGGCCGACAACGGCTGTCAGCCCACCTCGCTCGCCTTTCTGCGCGCCTGCGCCGGGCTGGGCATCCGACAGGCCTTCACCAGTTACAGCAACCCCAAGGGCAACGCCGACACCGAGCGGTTCCTGAGGACCCTCAAGGAGGAGCTGGTCTGGCTGCGCGAGTGGACCAGCCCGGCCGCCTTCTTCGCCGCGTTGGACCGCTGGCTCGCCGAGTACAACGCCACCTATCTCCATTCGGCGCTCGGCTACCGAGCGCCGAATGCGTTCGAAGCCGAACACCTCGGCCACGCCACTCCCTTAGCGGCAGCTTGCTAAACGGGGAGCAGTACAGCGGGCAGCGCTGGTGCCACAGTCCGCCGCCAGTCGATCGCTTCGATCAGCAGGGCAAGCTGCGCCGGCGTCAGCACCAGCGCACCGTCCACGATCGGCGGCCAGACAAACCTGCCCCGCTCCAGCCGCTTCGCAAACAGACAAACACCGGAGCCGTCCCAGCACACGAACTTCAAGTAGTCACCGCGTTTGCTCCGAAACAAAAACAGATGGCCCGAGAACGGGTCCAAGGCGAGCACCGAGGCGACTTTGGCACTGAGCCCATCGAAGCCGTAGCGCATGCTGACCGGCCGGCACGCGAGATGAACCTTGCTGCCTGCCGCCACCTGGATCATGGGTGGCGCTTCAGCGCGCTCAGCACCCGCGCAAGAGCCCGGGCGTCGACGAAGGCATCGACCCGGACCAGGCTGCCGTCGGCCAGATCGATCTCGATCACGCCCGGCCGGGTCGCGAGGCCTGACTGTCGACGGAGCTCATCCGGACTGGCTGGAGCATCGCTCCTGCCGGGGCCCCGGACCCTGGCGAGCAGTGCCGGTTCCGTCATCGCCCGTCCGGCCGACCACACCGATCGGCACCAACTCTAGCGCCTCGGTCGCCACCAACGGGCCGCCGAGCTCGTCCGCCTCGTCCTGGCGGTTCCACTTGAACAGGAGATTGGCGTTGAGGTCGTGCCGCGTGGCCACCACCGACACCGAGGCGCCGGGCGCTCGCGTCTCCGCGACGATCGCCGCTTATGTTCGCTCGTCCACCGGCGCCGACCCGAACGCCCCATCGCTCACCAGCCCGACCTTGGTGTCCACCAATCCCCTTGGTTGACACGCTCACGCCAAGACCTGAGCCTCTACCCGCTGCCGCCCGCCGCGAACAGGCGGGCCACCAGTCCGGACGCTTACCGTGAAGCGACGGTCGCCGAGCACCACCAGATCCTGTCGAGCAGGGTTTGCCGGCCCGTCGGCTGGCGCCAGCGCCTGCTGCCTTGGCGCGGATGCCACGGGTCGGCGTTCCGGCACAGCCGGGCAGCTGGTCAGACGCGGATCGCGCAGCGGATGCTTTCGTGCCCCCGGCGAGTCGTGGAACTCCACCTTGGAGCCCCTTCACCCTGCCCGGAAAGTAGAACCTGGGCGAAAGTGTCACGCAAGATACAACTTACCTACGGAATCCTGGTTGGCGCAGGCTGAAATAGAGCTCCTCGAAGCCATTGACGAAGCGCTCGATGGAATAGTTCGTCTCGATGCAGCGTCGTCCAGCTGCGCCGAGCGCCCGGCGGCGCGCCGGGTCGCTGCCGAGCGTGAGCAGTGCGGCGGCGAGCGCGCGATCGTCACCCGGTGGGACCAGAACGCCCGTCTCCCCCTCGGACCACATCGACGATTCCGTCGACGCGCGTGGCAAAGACCGGCAGTCCCGCTGCCATCGCTTCGAGAATAGCGTTGGGCATTCCCTCCCAGCGCGACGGCAGGACGAATAGGTCAGAAAGGGCGAGGATGGCGGCAATGTCGCGCCGCTCGCCGACCAGCCGCAGCTGAGCGCCGAGTCCGAGCGCGGCGATACGCCCGGCAAGATGCTCCTCGAGAGCTCCGGCTCCCACGAGGAGGACCCGCATGGCGGGCAGGTCACCGGCCATGGCGGCTACGGCCCGCAGCAGGCACTCATGATCCTTCTGCGGATGCAGCCGTGCGACCATCGTGACGACAAAGTCATCCGCGGCCAGGCCGAGCCTGCTGCGCAACTGCTCAATGACTGCGAGCGTAGGCGGCGCCAAGTCGACGAGGTCGATGCCGTTGTCGATGACCAACAGCTTGTCTGGCCGGATGCGCTGCACCTCCATGCAGTAGCGGCGGTTGGACTCGGACACCGCGACCATCCGGTGCGGGAGCGGCGAGTTGGCGATCACCCTATCGGCTAGCGACGATCCGAGCCAGGGCGTCGAGACGGTTTCGTTCGCTGGCCACCCTGATCGGGATGCCAGCCAGTGCCCCGAGCGGCTGGCCGATGATGTTGCTGAAATGGCAGAAGGTCTGGAGAACGTCGATGCGGCCCTGCCGCATCACACGATACATCCGCCACAAGCCGGTGGCGATGGCCCCGGGCGTGGCGACGTATCGGCCGTCGCGCGTCCGCTTCATGCGAAGGCTCAGGATCGGCAGGCCGAACTGGCGTTCGAAGTGCGGGATGATCCCGGTCTTGTCGTACATCGTCATAACGGTGACCTCGTGGCCGCGCCGTCCGAGGCCCCGGGCCAGCTGCAACAGTGCCTTTTGGGCACCGCCCGCCTCCATCAAGGTGGTGAGGAGGAGAATTCTTCATCCTGGTCGCGGAGGTCGTGTCGCGAGGTTGGTGGAAATTGGATGAGGCGGCGTAGGTTCCGATTGGCAAGATCGAGAAGGAACCCACGCCATGAAGGAAGTTACGCCAACCGTGCTGGCAGGGCCATCGCCGTTCGTCAGCAGCGACTGGTTCGATCCGTTGGAGGAGGCGGTCCGTGGTCAGGTCCGCTCGTTCATCGAGGAGCTGCTGGAGGAGGAGCTGGAAGGCTCGCTCGGCCGTGGGCGTTACGAGCGAGGAGCGGTCTGCACTGGTCGGCGCCACGGGCACCGGCCGCGCCAGCTGGTCACCACCTTCGGCCTGCTGACGCTCTCGGTGCCGCGCGCTCGTCTGCGCGACGAGGCTGGCGAGCAGGAATGGAAGAGCGACTTGCTGCCCGCTTACAAGCGGCTCTCCCATCGCGCCGAGGCCTTGATCGCCGAGGTCTACCTCGCCGGCATGAACACCCGCCGGGCGCGGCGAGCGTTGGCCAGGTTGTTCGAGGGCCATGTGGGCAAGGACGTGGTCAGCCGGGCCTGGCAGAAGACCCGCTCGGCCTGGCAGGCCTGGCAGGAGCGTGATCTTGCCGGCGACGACATTGTGCGGCTGATCCTCGACGGCACCGTGGTCAAGGTCCGGCTCGATCGCAAGGCCACGGCCATCTCGCTGCTGATTGCCCTGGGTGTCCGCCGCGACGGCCAGAAGGTGGTGCTCGCCATCAAGAACATGGGTGGCGAAAGCGAGGCCGCGTGGCGGGCCATGCTGGACGACCTGACCAGCCGTGGGCTCGGCCGACCCGAATTGGTGATCGTCGACGGCGGCAAAGGCCTGGAAGCGGCGCTCGCCAGCCTGTGGGACGATGTGCCGGTTCAGCGCTGCACCGTGCACAAGGAGCGCAATCTGCTCGCCCACGCGCCGAAGCACCTGCACGACGAGATCAAGGCCGACTTCAACCACATGATGAACGCCAAGGCCGCCGCCGAGGTCGTAGTCCGGCGTAAGGCGTTCCTGGCCAAGTGGAAGCTTCGCTGCCGGTCGGTCGCGACGAGCTTGGAAGAAGCCGGCGAGCGCCTGTTCACGTTCGTGCGCTACCCGCCCGAGCAGTGGCGCTCGGTGAGGACCACGAACGCGATCGAGCGCCTGCACGAGGAGTTCAAGCGGAGAATCAAGACGCAGTGCCTGCTGCCCTGTGCCGAGACCGCCGCCATGCTGTTCTGGGCGCTGTTGGCGTCCGGTCAGATCACCATGCGCCGGGTCGACGGCTGGCAGACCCTCGAGCGCTCGCCCACCGATCTTGACTTCGCCGCCTGATGCCGACCACCATGCCTTCGGACCCGCGCCGCCGAATTTCCACCACCTTCGCGACACGACCCGTCGCGAT
>CAWJAY010000040.1:0-15672 GCA_963840925.1 uncultured Alphaproteobacteria bacterium | reverse complement strand
CCCATGTCCGGGTCCCAGGCGCCGTTGCCGTTGACGTCATTGAACACCTCGCCCTCGTCGTGGGCGCCGTTGCCGTTGGTGTCGGTGAACGGCTCGGGCTGGCCGACGTCGGCGAAGTTCGCGTAGACCAGGGTCTCCATCGCCAGCTCGTCCAGATTGATGATCCCGTAGGTGTTCTTGCGGACGATCTCCAGGATCTGCCTTCGCGCGACACGCCCGGCTCGGTGAAGCCGGTGATGCCGTAGCGCGACGATTTCCGGGCGCTGCCTTCGAGCAGGGTCTGGACGAACATGATCCCGGAGAACTCGAGGATCGCGCCGATCATGCCGAGCATGACCGGGGCGAGGAACGCGAACTCCAGCATCGCGGTGCCGCGCTCGCCAGCCGTCCGCCAGCGCCGGGCAGGCCCGGCGCCGGGCGGCAGCAGGCGGATCGAAACATAGCCCGCACATCGTCTGATCTCCGGGTCTGATCTCCGGTGCTCGGACCCCAGCCCGAAATTCCTCGGCGATCCGCAGATTGCTCAGCTCGCCGGCGATCTGCTCGAATGCCTCCTGCAGCTGGCCGGCGGTCGGCGCGTTGTAGTACATATCCGGCTCGGTCGCGCAGTTGGTGAACAGCGTCTGGGTGCCGGAATCCGGCGCGCCGCCGAAGGTCATCGTGTAGATCTGGATGTTCTGCGCTTTCATCGCCGTGCACATCGCGAGCATGCGATTGTCGAGGATCGTATTGGCAGCACTCTGGCTGGTCGTGCCGAGCCGGCCTTCGCTCAGGCGGCCGTAGGCCGTGTAGTCGGCGCTTGGGTAGAGCGTGTTCCTGAAGTGGTTCTGGTAGTTGAACCCGCCGAGGTTGGTCGGATACGCGTTGGCGCCCGGGACGCCCGAGCGACGCTGCTGGCCGCTGACGGTCCAGGTGATCCCCGGATAGTCGTACCACTCGTTGTTGCCGTCGGTCAGCAGGATCACGACCTTGTGCAGGTTTGGCCTGTTGGCTCCGACCGGGCCGTCTGCCTAGGGTTTTGCGGCAGCACTAACACGCTGCTCGCACGCAACGGGTCGTCGCCGTCCTGCAAATCCGCCGTTTGCTGGGGCTCGCTAGCACGCAACCGCCCGGGCTCGCCGGCGGCGAAGAAGGCGTCGATCGCAACCGCGGCCGCGGCCAGGTAGTCCGGCCGGTACTTCGCGTAGGCCTCGGTCGTGCCGTAGCCGGGCAGCCGGTGGCCGAGGATGCCGGCGCACTCCCATTCGGGCACGGCCTGCTGGCGCAGCCAGACCGCCAGCGTGTGCCGGAGGCTGTACGGTGAGACGCCGTCCGGCAGCCCGGCGCGCCGCCGGGCGGCCTGGAACCCGGTCTTGATCACGCTCACCCGCCGGCCATGGCGGGCGACGACATGGCCGCCGGTGCGGTCGAGCCCGGCCAGGTAGGCGTGCAGGTGGTCGCAGATCGGCACGACCGGCCGGCGCTTGCGGCTCTGCACGCGGCCGGCCTGGTTGAGGTTGATCAGGCGGCGCTCGAGGTCGGTCTCGAACCAGGTCAGATCGAGGATCGCCCGCGGCCGGGCCAGCGTGCCGACCGCCAGCATGACGAAGGTCCGCACATGCCCGCGCGCGGCGTCGATCAGCGCCCGGGCCTCGGCCGGGGTCAGGATCAGCCGCTCGGGCGGCGGCGGCTGCTTGACGCCGGCCACGAACGGCGCCGCGGCGAGCTCGCCGCGTTTGTACGCCCGGTTCAGCGCCGCCCGGCCGGTCGCCAGGATCCGGTTGGCGTAGGCCGGGCTGTGGCCGCGCGCGCGCAGCTCGGCGACGAACTGCTCCTGCCGCTGGGGCGTCAGCTCGGCGACCGTGATCTCGGGCAGCAGCTCCGACCAGAAGCGCAGCCCGCGCCGCGCCGGCTCGGCGCTCGGCTGGTGACGAGCGTGCTGCTCCCAGTAGCGGAGCAGGATCTCGTCGAGCGGCGTGTCCTCGGGCCGCGCCCGGCGCGGCTCGGCCCGCGCCAGCGCGAACTGCGCGAGCGCTAGCCGCGCCGCCCGAAAGTCTGTCTCGCCAAGCGATGCACGTCGGGTCTGGCGGGTGGCGGGGTCGAACCAGGTTGCGCACCAGACCGGCGAGTTGCCGCGGGTGCTGAGCCAATGGCCGGCGATGGCGTCGGGGCGCTCTGTGGGCGGTTTGGGCATGGGAGGCCTTCCGTGATGGTCGCGGCGAGGTACGCCGCGAGCTGTTCGGGCAGGATCAGGACCCGGCGCTGACCGATCCGGACGTGGCCGAGCCGGCCGCGCTTGCGCTCGCGCTTAACGGTCCACAGCGAGATGCCGAGCTGATCTGCGACCTGTTGCTCGGTGAGCCCGCGCCGGCGCTGGAGGGGCGACGGGCGGCGCTTGGCCGCGGCTTCAGCCTCGAGCTCGTCGCGCTCCCAGAGCGCGGCCGCAGCACCCGCCTCGATCAGCCGCTGCTGCTGGAGCGCGATCTCGATGTTGGCGTGCATCGACGCCAGCTCGGTTTCGGCCAGCGGCCTGTAACCGGTGCCGAAATAGCACGGCCCCGCTGGGCGAGCTTCGGGCTCGCTCTGCGTATCTTGTCTCGGCGTGGGGGAGGTGCTAGATTCTTGGCTCACATGCTCCTTTTCCCCCCACCCTCCCGGGTTCGCGGCGCACTCTTTTCCAGCGTATGCGCCCGCCGGCACTAGCGGGACGCCCCGCGCCTAGGCCGGCTCTGACCTAGGATCAGATCGAGCGCCAGCAGCAGCGCGCAGAACACGACGACCGCCCCTACACCTCATCTGGACGGTGATCTACGTGTTGGCTGCTCTAACGGTGCACTACCTGGAGCACCTCGTTCCCTCTGGTGGCGCGAGGGAGCCTTCGCAGCTGCGATTACCGGCTGCTAAGCGAGGTGGTGTGGCCGCACTTCTGGGCCATCCAGCTCTGGCTTGGGGTCCTGCTGTTCGTCTATTGCGCTTACGGGAGTTCGTCCGTGCAGTTGGTCGCCGCAAGGTCATGCGGATGTTTTTCGGGACGCCGGCTGGGACTTCGAGCGACCTTTGATCCCCTGCGTGACATGAACAGCATTTACCTCCCATAACGTCCGTTGCGGGGCGCCTCGGGGCAAAGGCGCGGAAGCTGGAGCTGCGAGCGCCGCTGGGCCATCACGCAAGGTCTCTAAGGTGATCAGGTAGGCGTGGATATAAGTTAGTCCGTGATCATTACTTGAATTGCGGATGACTGATGACCTTTTGGATGAGGTTCTGCGCAGCAGGCATAAAAGCTCGTGCTGTCTGGCTACAAGCATTGGTAGGATCAATACCGACTGCATAATCATAGTCTTCTCGAACCGAAAAACTCCGACCTGCGGTGTCACTAACAGTGAGGGCCAAACGCCAAATCCCGCTCATGCTGCCGGATCTATTCGATCGAGATTACCCTTAAGCCGTACAGCAGCTTCCGGCGAATAAATTTGGCCACTCAATTCATCAATCAACGCCTGTCTGATAAAACTTTCAAACGTCCCGCCATCCGGCGTTTTTATTAAGGACCAGACACGGCATGTAATTCCAGTTATCCCGGGTTTGCTAGCCGTGAATTCATCAACCGCAATCAATTCTTCGCGCGCCTCGGCGGCCGCTTTTAGTTCCATATGGGTGTCCGTCGATACGGAATAGCGGTCTGCAGCAAATGTCGTACAGCCCAGCGTCAAGAACCCCGCCGACGCGACCGCTACCAAGTTTTGCATAACGCTCCACCTTGTGCTTGCCCGTCGAAAAACATAGCCAGCGCACAACACCTTTGATGCTACGGAATTTGGAAGGAGCGGTTTCATGGCTGTGGCCCCTCCTGCGGTTCCAGCCTACCGCTCTCATTATTCAGCCCCCACGGTGGTGCAGAGAAATAAGCACCGAAGGGAGCCGCCCTGCCTACAGTTTGGCGCAGACTGAGACAGAATGCCGCGAGCCCCAGTCCGCCCAGCGCGGTCCGGCTATCTATCGACCCATGCCGAAGCGGACACGCGCATCCTCGGAGCGCCGGCCGCTGGTGTTCTGGGCGATGTGGCGGGTCACCCGGCGCTCGCGCAGTTCCATGACGAAGTCCCGGCGTCGAAGCCGCGGTCGGCCGCGAGCGTGATCGGGCTGAAGGACGGCAGCCGGTCGAGCATCGCCAGGGCGCGCGCCGCCGGCTTTGGTGGAGGCGCGGGTGAGCTCGGCATCGACCACCAGGCCGTGCCGGTTCTCCATCAGCACGTGGCCGACAAAGCAGAGCTTCGCCTCCTGCCCGCAGCCTTTGCGGTACAGCCGGGCGTCGGGATCGGTGGTCGAGGCGTGGCTATCGTTGGCGCGCCGCTCGCCCCTGCCGCGCTGGCGCGCCCCCCGCCTCTTGGTTGCGGCCGCTGCTCGGGGCGCGTCCGGATCGTGCTGGGGCCGGAGCTCTTCATCGACGCCCACGCCTCGACCAGGCTGCGTCGACGCTGAAGTGCTCGCTCGAGAGCAGGCGGTGGACCTGCGACTGATCCAGAACCTGGGCCAGAAAGTCGGCGGCGACGCCGCCGGCGAGAAGGTGTCCGGTTCTTCGAGAAGGTCGAGTGGTTCCAGACCGGGTCGTCAATGCCGAGCCCGACGAACCAGCGGAACAGGAGGTCGAAGTCCAGCCGCTCCATCAGCTGGCGCTCCGAGCGGATCGAGTAGAACGCCTGCAGCAGGAGCGCCCGCAGCAGCTGTTCGGCGGGATCGAAGGTCGTCCCACGCGGCATAGAGGTCATGGAAGTATCCTGCTCCCCGTTTCAGAGGGGCTTGAGCTAAGCGACAATGGCGTGGCTGTCTGGCAGTGGAGGACAGCCATGAGACGACGCAAATGGAAGCCGGAGCAGAAGGCGCTGATCGTGCTCGAGGGGCTGAAGGGCCGGCCGATCGGCGAGCTGTGCGCCGAGCATGAGATCAGCCAGGCGCAATACTACCAGTGGCGTGATCTGTTCCTGGCCAACGCCGCGAAAGCGTTCGAGCCGGCCGGCGCCCCACCACGCCAAGGCCGGCTCGAACGCGAGAACACGCGGCTCAAGGCCCTGGTCGGCGAGCTCGCCCTGGAACTCAAAAAAAGCGAGGAGGTGCTCGGCTGATGCGGGGCCCTACGCCAAGGTGGCCGCCCGCAACGCCGCGCTGCTCGAGCGCGTCCGGGAGCTCAAGGCCGAGCATCCGTTCTGGGGCTACCGCCAATTTCACATCTCGCTACTCACTCTCGTCAACCAGAAGCGCGTCTACAGCGTGATGAAGACGGCTGACCTGCTGGTTGCCCGAACCCCAAGCTCCGGGCGAAGCGCAAGGCCGAGACCAGGAAGCCGCGGCCGATGCGGCCCAACGAGTGGTGGGGCATCGACATGACCAAGGTCATGATCGAGGGCTTCGGCTGGGTCTATTTGGTGGTCGTCCTCGACTGGCACTCCAAGAAGGTGGTCGGCCACTACGCCGGGCTGCAGGCGCGCGCCTGGCACTGGCTGGTGGCTTTGAACCGCGCCGTGAACCACCAGTTCCCACACGGCATCGAGGGCCAGAAGCTGAACCTGATGGCCGACAACGGCTGTCAGCCCACCTCGCTCGCCTTTCTGCGCGCCTGCGCCGCCCTGGGCATCCGCCAGGCCTTCACCAGCTACAGCAACCCCAAGGGCAACGCCGACACCGAGCGGTTCCTGCGGACGCTCAAGGAGGAGCTGGTCTGGCTGCGCGAGTGGACCAGCCCGGCTGCCTTCTTCGCGGCATTGGACCGCTGGCTCGCCGACTACAATGCCAGCTATCTCCATTCGGCGCTCGGCTACCGAGCGCCGAACGTCGTCGAAGCCGAGCATCTCGGCCACGCCACTCCCTTAGCGGCAGCTTGCTAAACGGGGAGCAGTACAGCGGGCAGCGCTGGTGCCACAGTCCGCCGCCAGTCGATCGCTTCGATCAGCAGGGCAAGCTGCGCCGGCGTCAGCACCAGCGCACCGTCCACGATCGGCGGCCAGACAAACCTGCCCCGCTCCAGCCGCTTCGCAAACAGACAAACACCGGAGCCGTCCCAGCACACGAACTTCAAGTAGTCACCGCGTTTGCTCCGAAACAAAAACAGATGGCCCGAGAACGGGTCCAAGGCGAGCACCGAGGCGACTTTGGCACTGAGCCCATCGAAGCCGTAGCGCATGCTGACCGGCCGGCACGCGAGATGAACCTTGCTGCCTGCCGCCACCTGGATCATGGGTGGCGCTTCAGCGCGCTCAGCACCCGCGCAAGAGCCCGGGCGTCGACGAAGGCATCGACCCGGACCAGGCTGCCGTCGGCCAGATCGATCTCGATCACGCCCGGCCGGGTCGCGAGGCCTGACTGTCGACGGAGCTCATCCGGACTGGCTGGAGCATCGCTCCTGCCGGGGCCCCGGCACCCTGGCGAGCAGTGCCGGTTCCGTCATCGCCCGTCCGGCCGACCACACCGATCGGCACCAACTCGAGCGCCTCGGTCGCCACCAACGGGCCGCCGAGCTCGTCCGCCTCGTCCTGGCGGTTCCACTTGAACAGGAGATTGGCGTTGAGGTCGTGCCGCCTGGCCACCACCGACACCGAGGCGCCGGGCGCCCGCGTCTCCGCGACGATCGCCGCTTCTCCTCGCTCGTCCACCGGCGCCGACCCGAACGCCCCATCGCTCACCAGCCCGACCTTGGTGTCCACCAATCCCCTTGGTTGACACGCTCACGCCAAGACCTGAGCCTCTACCCGCTGCCGCCCGCCGCGAACAGGCGGGCCACCAGTCCGGACGCTTACCGTGAAGCGACGGTCGCCGAGCACCACCAGATCCTGTCGAGCAGGGCTTGCCGGCCCGTCGGCTGGCGCCAGCGCCTGCTGCCTTGGCGCGGATGCCACGGGTCGGCGTTCCGGCACAGCCGGGCAGCTGGTCAGACGCGGATCGCGCAGCGGATGCTTTCGTGCCCCCGGCGAGTTGTGGAACTCCACCTTGGAGCCCCTTCACCCTGCCCGGAAAGTAGAACCTGGGCGAAAGTGTCACGCAAGATACAACTTACCTACGGAATCCTGGTTGGCGCAGGCTGAAATAGAGCTCCTCGAAGCCATTGACGAAGCGCTCGATGGAATAGTTCGTCTCGATGCAGCGTCGTCCAGCTGCGCCGAGCGCCCGGCGGCGCGCCGGGTCGCTGCCGAGCGTGAGCAGTGCGGCGGCGAGCGCGCGATCGTCGCCCGGTGGGACCAGAACGCCCGTCTCCCCCTCTCGGACCACATCGACGATTCCGTCGACGCGCGTGGCAAGAACCGGCAGTCCCGCTGCCATCGCTTCGAGAATAGCGTTGGGCATTCCCTCCCAGCGCGACGGCAGGACGAATAGGTCAGAAAGGGCGAGGATGGCGGCAATGTCGCGCCGCTCGCCGACCAGCCGCAGCTGAGCGCCGAGTCCGAGCGCGGCGATACGCCCGGCAAGATGCTCCTCGAGAGCTCCGGCTCCCACGAGGAGGACCCGCATGGCGGGCAGGTCACCGGCCATGGCGGCTACGGCCCGCAGCAGGCACTCATGATCCTTCTGCGGATGCAGCCGTGCGACCATCGTGACGACAAAGTCATCCGCGGCCAGGCCGAACTCGCCGCGCAACTGCTCAATGACTGCGAGCGTAGGCGGCGCCAAGTCGACGAGGTCGATGCCGTTGTCGATGACCAACAGCTTGTCTGGCCGGATGCGCTGCACCTCCATGCAGTAGCGGCGGTTGGACTCGGACACCGCGACCATCCGGTGCGGGAGCGGCGAGTTGGCGATCACCCTATCGGCTAGCCGGACGATCCGAGCCAGGGCGTCGAGACGGTTTCGTTCGCTGGCCACCCTGATCGGGATGCCAGCCAGTGCCCCGAGCGGCTGGCCGATGATGTTGCTGAAATGGCAGAAGGTCTGGAGAACGTCGATGCGGCCCTGCCGCATCACACGATACATCCGCCACAAGCCGGTGGCGACTGCCCCGGGCGTGGCGACGTATCGGCCGTCGCGCGTCCGCTTCATGCGAAGGCTCAGGATCGGCAGGCTGAACTGGCGTTCGAAGTGCGGGATGATCCCGGTCTTGTCGTACATCGTCATAACGGTGACCTCGTGGCCGCGCCGTCCGAGGCCCCGGGCCAGCTGCAACAGTGCCTTTTGGGCACCGCCCGCCTCCATCAAGGTGGTGAGGAGGAGAATTCTTCATCCTGGTCGCGGAGGTCGTGTCGCGAGGTTGGTGGAAATTGGATGAGGCGGCGTAGGTTCCGATTGGCAAGATCGAGAAGGAACCCACGCCATGAAGGAAGTTACGCCAACCGTGCTGGCAGGGCCATCGCCGTTCGTCAGCAGCGACTGGTTCGATCCGTTGGAGGAGGCGGTCCGTGGTCAGGTCCGCTCGTTCATCGAGGAGCTGCTGGAGGAGGAGCTGGAAGGCTCGCTCGGCCGTGGGCGTTACGAGCGAGGAGCGGTCTGCACTGGTCGGCGCCACGGGCACCGGCCGCGCCAGCTGGTCACCACCTTCGGCCTGCTGACGCTCTCGGTGCCGCGCGCTCGTCTGCGCGACGAGGCTGGCGAGCAGGAATGGAAGAGCGACTTGCTGCCCGCTTACAAGCGGCTCTCCCATCGCGCCGAGGCCTTGATCGCCGAGGTCTACCTCGCCGGCATGAACACCCGCCGGGCGCGGCGAGCGTTGGCCAGGTTGTTCGAGGGCCATGTGGGCAAGGACGTGGTCAGCCGGGCCTGGCAGAAGACCCGCTCGGCCTGGCAGGCCTGGCAGGAGCGTGATCTTGCCGGCGACGACATTGTGCGGCTGATCCTCGACGGCACCGTGGTCAAGGTCCGGCTCGATCGCAAGGCCACGGCCATCTCGCTGCTGATTGCCCTGGGTGTCCGCCGCGACGGCCAGAAGGTGGTGCTCGCCATCAAGAACATGGGTGGCGAAAGCGAGGCCGCGTGGCGGGCCATGCTGGACGACCTGACCAGCCGTGGGCTCGGCCGACCCGAATTGGTGATCGTCGACGGCGGCAAAGGCCTGGAAGCGGCGCTCGCCAGCCTGTGGGACGATGTGCCGGTTCAGCGCTGCACCGTGCACAAGGAGCGCAATCTGCTCGCCCACGCGCCGAAGCACCTGCACGACGAGATCAAGGCCGACTTCAACCACATGATGAACGCCAAGGCCGCCGCCGAGGTCGTAGTCCGGCGTAAGGCGTTCCTGGCCAAGTGGAAGCTTCGCTGCCGGTCGGTCGCGACGAGCTTGGAAGAAGCCGGCGAGCGCCTGTTCACGTTCGTGCGCTACCCGCCCGAGCAGTGGCGCTCGGTGAGGACCACGAACGCGATCGAGCGCCTGCACGAGGAGTTCAAGCGGAGAATCAAGACGCAGTGCCTGCTGCCCTGTGCCGAGACCGCCGCCATGCTGTTCTGGGCGCTGTTGGCGTCCGGTCAGATCACCATGCGCCGGGTCGACGGCTGGCAGACCCTCGAGCGCTCGCCCACCGATCTTGACTTCGCCGCCTGATGCCGACCACCATGCCTTCGGACCCGCGCCGCCGAATTTCCACCACCTTCGCGACACGACCGCCGCGCGGATCGCGGGACGCCTACCAACCGTAGTGCTGCCAAAATTTGACCTTGGCTCGCTCGCCTCGCTGCTGTCCAGATCTTCCTTTCGGCTCTCGACAGTGCAGCGTCTTCCCGGCATGGTGATCGGGAGGAACGACCGAGTGCGGCGCGGCAAGCGAGGGAAATTTCGGTGCAGGACGACCGACGCGCCGACGCTCGATCGAAACACATCGTAATGTATCTGCCGGGCATGGGGGGCGGCGGCGTCGAAGTGGTTTTCGCCATGCTGAGCGACAGCTTCGCGCGGCGCGGCTATCGCGTCAGCCTGGTTCTCGACAACGCCACCGGCCCGAACCTCGAGCATGTTCCTGCGACGGTGCGGGTAGTCGACCTCAAGGCGCACCGGATCCGCTATGCGCTGTTCAGGCTCGCCGGATTCCTCAGGCGAGCGCGGCCAGAGGTGCTGCTCAGCGCGATGGACATGAGCAATGCGGTGGCTGTGCTGGCCGCGCATCTGGCAGGCAGGCCAGAGCGAGTTGTCGCCAGCATTCCCGACATGTGGTCGATCCGCTTGGCCAAGGCTCCGACCTGGCAGGAACGCAGCCTCAAGTGGATCGGACCTTGGGCCTACCGGAATGCTACCGCGGTCATTGCCGTGTCGGATCGGGTGGCCGACGATCTTGCCACCTCGACCAGCGTTCCACGCGAGCGGATCGTCCGAATCTACAACCCAGTGCTACCGGACATCCTGCAACGGTCGGAGGAGCGGCTCGACGATCCGATGTTCGGCCCCGGCGCGCCGCCCGTCATCCTCGGCATTGGCCGGCTGGAAGAGCAGAAGGACTTTGCAACACTGATCCGGGCCTTTGCCATCTTTCGTCGGACCGTCGGGGCCCGGCTGATGATCCTCGGGGACGGTTCGTTGCGCGCGGATCTGTCCGCCCTGGCGGTGGGCCTCGGGGTCGGCGACAGCGTGTCGCTGCCGGGGTTTGCCAAGAATCCCTACCCCTATCTGCGCAAGTCGGCAGCCTTTGTGCTGTCGTCGGCCTGGGAGGCTTTCGGTGTCGTCGTCATCGAGGCGCTGGCCTGCGGCACGCCGGTCGTCAGCACCAATTGCCCCGGTGGCCCCGCAGAGATTCTCGACGGGGGCCGCTATGGCCCATTGGTGCCGGTCGGCGATGCTAACGCTATGGCCAGCGCCTTGCGGCAGATCCTCGCCCATCCCCCGAGCCCGCAGTCGCTGCAGGCGCGTGCCGCTGCGTTCAACCTCGAAGCGACGGCGACGGCCTATCTCGACGTGTTGCTGGGGCCGATACACTCGGCCGCTTAGGGCTTGCGGGCCAGTACATAGATGCCGCTGTCTCCCGGTTTCCTAAGTTCTACGGTGGCGGAAGCGCCGGGCCAGTTGTCGCCGACCGACTCCGTCTCGCCCGGTCGAGGCGCTGCGCATTCCGACGAAGCCGGCCGGAGATTCCGATCTGAAGCCGGCCACGGTTCCGAGATGAAGCCGGCCGCCATTCCGATCTGAAACCGGCCAGGACGACGGCGTCTCGGCGTCTCGCGGGTCGTGGTGGATGATCGTGATCAAGGGGGATCGGGTCAAGGTGCCGGTTCCGGCACTTGGCGTTTGCGCAGGCTCTCGCCGGAGAGTTCGATCCGGTAGGCGTTGTGGACGACCCGGTCGAGCACGGCGTCGGCAAGCGTCGGGATGGCGATGATGTCGTACCAGCGGTCGACCGGCAGTTGGCTAGCGATCAGCAGGGAGCCCGCGTCATAGCGGTCTTCGACGATCTCCAGGAGGTCGCGCGCCTGCTCAGGAAGGAGCGGCTCCGGTCCCCAATCGTCGAGCACGAGCAGGTTGACCCGGGCGAGTTGGCGCAGGAGCTTGCCATAGCGCCCGTCGCCGCGAGCGAGCGCCAGGGCCGCGAACAGGCGCGATGCACGTATAGTACAGGACGGACAGATCCTGCCGGCAGGCCTTGTGGCCGAGCGCGCACGAGAGCCAGCTTTTGCCGACCCCGCATGGGCCGGTGATCAAGAGGTTGCGCTTGGTGCGAATCCAATCGCAGGCAGCGAGCTTGAGGAACGAGGCGCGGTCGAGCCCGCGCTGTGCGCGGTAGCCGACGTCCTCGACGCTGGCGGGATGGCGCAGCCGCGCCGCGCGGGCGCGGGTCTCGAAGCGCTTGTGGCGGCGTAGCGTCACCTCGTGCTCGAGCAGCAGGCCCAGCCACTCGGCGTGTTCGAGGGAGCGTGCTTCGGGGTTGGCATCGATCTCTTGGTAGCCCTTGGCCATGCCGTGCAAGCCGAGGGTGTGGAGGAGGTCGAGCGTCGGATGGGCGAGCATGAGAGTTCTCCGTCAGTGGAAGTAGCGAGGGCCGCGCAGGTTGGGATGTTCGATCACCGCCGCTGTCTCGGGCTGGCGCTGGGCGCGATCGAGATTGTGGGCAAGAATCGAGGCGAGGCTCTTGTAGGTGAGCGCGCCGATTGCGATGGCCCGAGCCGAGACCGCTTCCGCCCGGGCGGGATCGAGCCCGCGGAACAGCCGCAGGATCCCGAGGCAGGTGCGGAAGCCCTGCTCGGGATGGGGTCGACCGCTGAGCACCGCGATGACGAGCCCCTCGGTGTTCGGCCCGATCGAGCGGGCCCAGCGCTGAAAGCGCTCGGGCGTCCACTCGGCATAGCGCCGATGGGAACTGGGCATGTGCTCGGGATCGGTGCCATGCCGGCGCCCGCCATGGCGGCGCTCGTGAGCGGCGACCCGCTGGCCGCGGTGGAAGATCTCGACGGTGCGGCTGGTCAGGCGCACGTCGACCTGCTGGCGGATCAGGGCGTGCGGCACGGAGTAGAGGAAGCCGGCGGCCTCGACGTGATAGTCGAGATTGACCTGGGCGAGCCGCCACTTGGCATACTCGTAGTCGTCGCCCGGCAACGGTCGCAGGGCTGGACGCTCGATGCTCTCGAAGAGCTCGCGCCGGCTGACCCCGAGACGGCGCATCAGGTGGGCATTGATGCGCTCCACCGCGCTGGCGATCGCGGCGTTGCCCTCGGCGAGCGAGAAGAACGTCTGCCGTCGAAGCCGGCCGAGGATGTAGGTCTGGGCGAAGCGGACCCCTGCCTCGACCTTGGCTTTGTCGCGCGGCTTCCGCGGCCTCGCCGGCAGCACGCCGACGCCGTAATGGGCCGCCATCATGCCATAGCTGCGGTTGATTGCACATTCCAGCGATGGCGGCCGGCCGTTCCAGGTGAACGCGACCACCTGTTCCAGCTGAAGGCGACCAGTTGATCCAGGCCGCCGCGACCGCCCTTTGGTGGGTCGGCCAGCGGGTGAGTTTTCATCGCCGCAGGATGACCTGTTGGTTGCATGAGGCAGGTTGCTCGGTCAAGCGATGGCGCTCTCGGGGCGTCGCTTGCGCATGGATTTGCCTTTGAGCTCGATGCGATGGGCGTTGTGGACGAGGCGGTCGAGGATGGCAGTCGGCGAGGGTCGGCTCGCCGATGAGATCGTGCCAGCGGTCGACCGGGAACTGGCTGGTGATCAAGGTGGCGGTGCGACCGTGGCGGTCGTCGACGATCTCCAGCAGATCGCGTCGCGCGTCGGAGTTCATTGGTGCCAAGCCCCCATCGTCGAGAATGAGCAGCTTGACCCGGCCGAGGGCTGCCATGAGCTTGGGATAGCGACCGTCGGCGCGGGCCAGCGCCAGATCTTCGGCGAGGCGCGGCAGGCGGACATAGAGGACTGCGAGGTTCTCGCGGCAGGCTCTGTGGCCGAGGGCGCAGGCCAGCCATGTCTTGCCGCTGCCGGTCGGACCGACGATGAGCTCCCGGCAGTGACCCAGCGGCAGTCGGCGAGGCTGAGGAGCAGGGTCTTGTCGAGGCCACGTGGGGCGCGGAAGTCGACGTCCTCGATCGTGGCCTGGAGGCGGAGCTTGGCCTGGCGCAGCCGGGTTTGGTAGCGCTTGGTGGCACGCAGGTTGGCCTCGCGGTCGAGCATCAGGCCAAGGCGGTCCTCGAAGGCGAGATCAGCAGCGTCGACGTTGTCGCGCAGTTCCGCGAAGGACCTGGCCATGCCGTGCAGGCCGAGCGCCTGCAGTCGGTCGAGGGTGGGGTGGGTAGCATCATCGGTCTCCTCAGTGGTAGTAGCGGGCGCCCCGCAGGTTGGGGTGAGCCGGCAAGGGGGAGGTGTCGCGCGGTTCCTGGGGCGCCTGGCGGTCGAGACCGTTCTTCAGGATCGAGGCGAGCGAGGTGTAGGAGTGGGCGCTGATGGCGAGCGCGCGCTCGCAGGCGGCCTCCAGACGGCCCGATCCATTTGGCCAGACGCAAGATGCCGACGCAGGAACGAAAGCCCTGCTCGGGATGCGGCGGGTGCGCAGGACGACCGCGATCAGAGCCACCGTGGCCGGGCCAGTGGCCTCGGCGTCGCGCTGGATGCGCTCATGGGTCCAGCCGAGATAGCGGCGATGGCTGGAGGGCATGTGCTCGGGCACCGTGCTGTGGCGGCTGCGAAGCGGGCTGCGCACATGGCTGGCGACCCGTTTGCCGAGGTGGAAGATCTCGACGGTGGTGGCGGTGAAGCGGGCCTCGAGCGGCCTTCGAGTGAGGTGATGGGGGACGCTGTAGAAGTGCCGGTCGACCTCCACATGGTAGTCGAGGCCGGCGCGGCAGCGCCGCCACTCGGCATACTCGTAGGGCTCGGGCGGCAGGGGCAGGAGCGCGGGCCGCTCGACCTGCTCGAACAAGTGGCGCCGGCTGACGCCGAGATGGCGCATGGGGCGCCCGTTCAGCTCGGTCAGGAGCGCTCGGATCGCGCTGGTCAGCTCGACCAGGGAGAAGAAGCGGCGGTGGCGGAGCCGGGCCAGAATCAAACGCTCGACCACCTGCACCGCGACCTCGACCTTGGCTTTGTCGCGGGGCTTGCGCACGCGGGTCGGCAGGATGGCGGTGCCGAAGTGGCGGGCCATCTCCTGGTAGGTCGGGTTGATCTCGGGCTCGTAGCGACAGCTCCGGCTGACGCCGGCCTTCAGGTTGTCGCACACCGTCTGCCGCGGCACCCCGCCGAAGAAGCCGAAGGCATGGCCGTGGGCACCGACCCAGTCGGGCAGGCTCTTGGGTCCACCTCGCCTCAGCATAGGTGTAATTGGAGGCGCCGAGGACGGCGACGAAGATCTGCGCCTGGCAGACCTCGCCGCTGGCCAGTTCGGTGACCTCGACGGTCTGCCCGGCGAAGTCGGCGAACATCTTCTCGCCGGCAACATGGGTCTGGCGCATGGTCGGCGACAACCGGCCCGCCCAGGCGCGGTAGCGCTCGCAAAACCAGCTGTAGCCGCAGCCCGCGGGCTGTCGAGCGCGATACTCCTCCCACAGCAGGGCGAGGGTGACGCCTGGCCGGCGCAGCTCCAGGTGGAGCATTGCCCAGTCGGGCTCGGGCCGGGCCGTGGCGCTCTGGGGCGGCGGCGGCGGGAACAGCAGGCGCTCCAAGGCCGCATCGTCGAGCTCATCGGGCAGTGGCCAGGCGAGTGCGGCGCGTCGTGCCCGGACGATGTACTCGCCGGCCGAGGTCGGTCCGATGCCCACCGCACGGGCGATCCGCCGCTTGGACAGGCCACGGGCAAAATGGAGGCGCACCACCTCCCGGATCTTCCGCATGGACAATCTCTCGGCGGGCATCGCGGTCCTCTCACCTCGGGGGCAAAAGGTCGCGAGGCTAACCCGTGGGCGCATGGTCAGCTCCCTCCTGGCCGGCATTCCGTCCTCCTCGTGGCTGTCGAGGACGGCAATGCCGCGGTTGCTGACCCGCGGCGAACGACGTCGCCGAAATCGGCTACAGAGTGGCCGGCTTCATCTCGCAACCCTGGCCGGCATCACTTCGGAACGATGGCCGACATCAGATCGGAATAGGTGGCCGGCTTGCGTCGGAATTTGCACGAGGGGACGAGTTCGAGAACTCGAAGCCGCAGTCTCAGATCAACTCGAGATGACGTCACAACGGCTCCCGATGACGCCACGCCGGAGAGGCCGTTGAATTATCGCCAAGCGAGTGAGGTGGACCCCATCGTGAGGACCAGGGGAGGGCCTGGTTAAGTTGGACGAGCGTCGTCCGTCGGTTCCGTTTCAAGCGGCATCAATGGTCTGCTGAGATTG
>CAWJAY010000039.1:0-10737 GCA_963840925.1 uncultured Alphaproteobacteria bacterium | reverse complement strand
GGCCGGCCGGACCGGCGCTTTGGAGCAGCCGGAGGACCTTCTGGTGATAGGCCTGGGTCCGGTTCTCGGCGATGTGGCGCTCGGCCTCGGTGATCATCGTGGCGACGCAGCGGTCGACCACGAGCCGCGCCCACTCGGCGTCCTCGAGCCGGATCACCGGCGCCTGCGGGTTGGCGCTGCACAGCCTTGATCAGCGCCACCTTCGCCGTGTTCTCCCAGACCCGGGCGAGCACCGCGCTGCGGTTGGTGCCGATCGCCTCACGCTGGTGCGCGGTCAGCTCCTCGTCCAGCTGCATCGAACAGCTGCTCGGCCTCCGCTGCCATCGGCACGGGATAGGGATCGGGAACGATCATCGGGCCCTCGACCAGCGCGGCGATGTTGCCGCGCGCGTGCCCCGGCACCCCGGTCACGATTTCCTGCAGCGCCTTGATCAGCTCGACCGGCACGTCGCCGACCGGCTCCGGTCGCCTGTTGCGGTCGGGCACGTCGTGGTCGGTCTGGAACACGAGGAATCGGGCGAGGCTGCCGTCCACCATCGAGCCCTCCTGCAGCGCTGCCCAGAACGGCTCCGGCACGGAGGTCGCATGCACGCAGCAGCAGGGCTGGGCGATATCCTGGCGCGGCCGCTGCTGCTGGTCGGCGTACTCGGCGCCGAAGAACGTGCCGCCGGCGCTGGTGCTGAGCTCGGTCAGGAGATCCCAGATCTCGGCGAGGTATTTCGGCGCATGACGCTTGTTGACGACGTTGCCCAGGAACTGCCCGAACTCGTCGAGCTGGAACAGGCTCGAGGGCTGGCGGTAGAGCGCGGTGAGCAGGCCGGAGCCGGAGGCGATGCGGTTGCCGCCGAGGTAGCGCTGCAGCCCGGCGGCGATGAAGGCCTCCTTGATGGCGCCGCGGGCGTGGTCCTTGCCGCCGCCGCTGCCGGCCATGCCGACCACGTAGAGATTGGTGCGAAGGTTGGTCTGGGTCCGGTACTTGCGGCCCATCAGCGCGCCGAGCGCGCAGAGGCTGGCGCCGATGGCGAGGATCGGCTGCGGCCGGACGGCGCTCGCCAGGATGTAGTCGACGAGGAGCTCGAGCGCGCCGTCGAGCTGGAACATGCGCGGGTCGACGGGCGTGCGCTGGGGCGGTGGCGGCGCTGGGCCGGCGGGCCTATGACCGGCGCGGTCAGCCGCTCCAGCAAGGCGCGCGCCGGGTGCCGGCCGTTGACCAGGATGCCACCGTTCAGCACCAGCGCCGGGTCCGGGTTCCAACCGCCGGCGAGCGCATGATGGTAGATGGTGCCGGCGCCGATCCGCTCGGGCTTGAGGCTCGCCCAGGTCTTGGCGGTCGTCTCGGGCACGTCCTTGCTGGAGGTCGCGGACCAGGCGGCGAACAGGTTCCAGCCGTCCTCGCCGAGCGCGCCTTTGAGCGCCATGCCGATCCGGACCCAGCTGTCGTAGTCGAGGTCGGCGTTGGGGATGAAGCGCAGCGCGTCGGTGATCGCCTCGGGGGTGCCGCGCAGCTCACCGGCGGCAATGACTTCTGCTCGCGCTGTCGACTCGCCCGGCAGCCGGCCCGGCCTGAGCTCCGGCGGCACCAGCGCCTGCGCCTGATCGAGGAAGGCCCGGATCATGGCCTCGTCGACCAGCGGCAGGCTGTCCGCCGGCAGATCGGCCGGCAACTCCTGCGGCCACTCGTACGGGCGCCTGGTCTCCGGGTGGTCGGCGAAGGCGACGAACTGTTGGCCGAGCCCGAGCACCTCGATCGGGTGCGCCTTCATCCCGGAGAGCGGCTCGGCCGCGCGGTAGACCAGGAGGCGCTTGGGCGGCATGCCGAACCGGACCGCGGGCGTGTCGCCGAGCATCTCGCGCGCCAGCTGCTCGAGCCGGCTCGCGAGCGTCGCGTCCCGGATGTCGATGTCGACGCCGATCACGGTGCCGGTCGGGATGCCGATGCCGGCGTCCGGCCAGCCGCTCCAGACGATGAGCTCGTGCTCGGAGGTCGGACGCGTGCCGTGCTTCGTCCAGCCGGGATAGTCGCGCCAGGCGCCACGCTTGAACTGCCCGGGCTTCTTGGTGCCCGGCATGATCGGCAGGACCGGGTAGCCGTTGTCGACCAGCCGCGCGCCGAGCCGCGCCATGTAGCTCTCGCTCATGGATACGGCACCTCCGCCGGATCGTCGCCGAGCTCGCGGAGGCGATCGGTGAACGCGGTGACGATCACCTCGATCAGCGCGGCGAACTCCTCGGGCGACCAGGTCATGAGGTCGGTCCGGCCGAGGCTCTCGATGTACTCGCCGGCCATGGCGACGGCATGGTCCATCGCGGCCCGCTCGTGCCGGGTCGGGTCAATCATGCCCCGCCTCCGATGGCAGATGTCCTGACACGTGAGCGAGCAGAACCAGCGGAGGCTCGTCGACGCGGCGCGGGTCGCCGAGGGCGAAGCGCGCGTCGAACCAGCCGAAGCCGCGGGCGCCGCGCCGGCACACCGCGCAGAGGCCCCTGGAGCCGCTCATGCGAACCTCGCATGGACGACCTCCGTGTAGCGGCCGTTGGGGCGGACCGCGATCTGAACCGGCCGGCGAAGCTCGTCGGCGCGCGCGAGCGCCTCGTCGACGGTGGCGGGCGGGAGCTCGCCCTCGGCCCGGCGGCGCCACCACTCGGCCGCCTTCCGGCCCGGCGTAGCCGCCGTGCTCCAGGCAGACCCACTCGCGGTGCCGGACCAGGCCGCAGTGGTAGTCGACCCGCAGCGACGGCGGCCTGCCGGGCTTCTCGTGGCGGTGGTAGGTCACCGCGCCGACGTCGACCCACTCCGGGCGGCCGACGCTCAGGATCGGTCGGGTGGTCGCGGTGGCCTCGAGCTGCACCTCCGGCGCGGGGAACACGTAGCCGCAGTCGATGCAGACCCGCGCCGCCAGAGCGTTGATGGTCTGGCACGCGGGGCAGACCTTGGTCGGCGCCTCGCCGTCGCCCTCGCCGTTGGCCTTGTCCCTGGGCTTCACGAGATCGATCGGACCGTGGCGAGCGACGTTGCCGGCGAAGTCGAGGACCAGGCAGTTGTCCTTGCCCGGGGCGAGCCGGGTGCCGCGGCCGGCCATCTGGACGTAGAGGCCGGTCGACTTGGTCGGGCGCAGCATGGCGATGAGGTCGACCGCGGGCGCGTTGAAGCCGGTGGTCAGCACGCCCATCGAGGCCAGCGCCCGGACCTCGCCGCGCTTGAAGGCGGCGATGATCCGATCGCGCTCGGCCTTGGGCGTGTGGCCGAAGATCGTGGCGCAGGAGACGCCCCGAGCACGAACGGCTTCGGAAACGTGGCAGGCGTGATCGACCCCGGCGCAGAACAGCAGCCACGACCGGCGGTCGCGGCCGTAGGCGACGACCTCGTCGATCGCCGCCTGGGTGATCGGGTCCTGGTCGACCGCGGCCTCGAGCTGCCCGGCGATGAACTCGCCGCCGCGGGTGCCGACGCCCGAGACGTCGAGCTGGGTCGAGGTCTGCTTGCTGATCAGAGGCGCGAGGTAGCCCTCATCGATCAGCTCGCGGACCGAGACCTCGAACGCGATGTCGTCGAACAGCGCATCGGGCCCGGTGTGCAGCATGCCGCTGTCGAGGCGGTAGGGCGTCGCGGTCAGCCCGATGATCTTGAGCTGCGGGTTGATGCGGGTCAGGTCACCGAGGAAGCGGCGGTAGGTGGTGTTGGCCTTGCGCGGAATCAGATGCGCCTCGTCGACCAGGACCAGGTCGGCGCGCTGGATGGCGTAGGCCTTCCGGTGCACCGACTGGATGCCGGCGAACAGGATCTGCGCCTGGACGTCGCGCCGGTTCAGCCCGGCGCTGTAGATCCCGGCCGGCGCCTCGGGCCAGAGGCGGATCAGCTCGGCGAAGTTCTGGCTGATCAGCTCCCGGACATGGGTCAGGATGATGATCCGCTCGTCCGGCCACTGCGCCAGCACCTCCTGGATGAAGGCGGCCATGACCAGCGACTTGCCGCCGGCGGTCGGGATGACGACCAGGGGATGGCCGGTCGCCGCCGCGAAGTAGTCGTAGATCGCGTCGATCGCGGCGCGCTGATAGGGGCGCAGCTGCAGGGTCATGCCGCACCGTCCCGCCAGACGCTGCCGTCCGGCTTGCGGTAGGCGACCCAGGCGCCGTCGGGATCGGCATCGAACTGCTCGCCCTGGATCAGGTCGGGGATGAAGAGGTGCGAGCGACAGCCGGCCCGCTGCTCTTCGGCCGAGAGCCGCCGGTCGAACCGGGCGCAATGCCAGCCGCCGTCCTCGGTCGGCGTCACATGCAGGCAGCTGCGGCAGGTGCGCTCCGGGCAGCCGGTCGCCGTGGCAGGTGTCGTGGTGCGGGCAGAGCCGGCACTGGAACCAGTCGGGGTCGTCGCTGATCCTGGCCGGCGGCCGGGCGGCGAAGATGATCCGCCCGGCGCGCGCGATCAGCCGCTCCGCCTCGTCGTGGTCGACCCGCACCCGCTCGGCGTAGAGCGCGTCGGTGTCCTTGCAGACGGCGAGGTAGAGCGCCCGGGTGAGCCCGGTCAGATGCATGTAGACCTGCATCTGCGCCCAGTGCTCGGGCTTCGCCTTGCGGACGCCGTGCTTGCTTGAGCTCGGCGAACGACCGCGCGTTGTGGGTCTTGAACTCGAGCACGTGCCAGGTCTTCGGCGCCTCGGGGATGCCGAGCCCGACGCCATCGAGACTGCCGCCGAAGTGCCCGCCGTGCGCCTGCACGTGCCACTGCCGGCCGGTCTCGGGATCGACGTCGAGCACGGTGACGCCGATCCGGCGCAGGTTGCGGATCAGCCGCTCCTCCTCGAGCCGGCCGGTCTCGAACAGGCGCAGCATGCGGCCGCCCTGGGCGGCGCGCGTGACCCAGCGGAACTCGTACCAGAGCGCCCGGTCGCACTCCCGGCCGATCACCGAGGCGCCGAGGTGCTCGCGGAAGCCGTCGCCGGCGTCGGCCTCGATAGGCCGCGAGGATCGCCTCGACCGTGGGGCTGGCGCGCGGCGGCAGCGGCGCCATCAGGCGCCCTCCCGCTGGTCGTGCAGCGCGTGCGCCCGATCGAGGAAGGCGCTCCACGCCTCGTCGTCGAACTCGTCGCGCAGGACCTCGATCAGGCAGTCCTTGAACCCGACCTTCGCGGTCCGGCGGCAGCGTCTGCAGGTGCGCGGTGAGCGCCGCGATCTGCTGGCGCTTGTGGCGGATCGCGGTGCGCGCCCGGTGGTACCAGCGCGGATCCATCTTGCCGCGCTTCGCCTGGCGCTCGAGGTCGGCGGCCGCGATCTGCGCCTTGATCGCGTCGATCTCGCCGCGCAGCTGGTCGATCGCGGCACGGCAGGCGGGCCGGCTCGCCGGCAGGTCGACCTTGCCGGCGGGCGCGCGCGGGACTAGCGTCCCGTCCTCCATGGACGTTCTCCGAATGCCTGTGGGGAAAGCGCCGTCGCCGCCGTGTCGCCAAACTCGATCGGCGACGGCGCTGCCTTCGTCCGGATCAAGCGCTCCTCTTCCAGGGCGCGGTCGAGTTCGCCGGCACCGGGCGCGCCTGCGGTCGGCCGCCGAGGGCGGTGGTCGGGCGTCACCGGCCCATTCGCCGCCGGGGTCGGCGTGCCGGCCGCCGCGACCTGCTTCACCGGCTTGTAGCCCTTGACCTCGTTGTAGCCGTTGGGCTTGACCGCGACCCGGACCAGCAGGGGCAGGAAGTGCAGCTCCTCGCTGTCCGCGACCTGGAGCTTGCCGACCGCATGGCAGATGGCGCTGAAGCGTGCGCTGCGCGATCTCCTCGGCGGTCGGGTTCGGGTTGATCAGGTTCAGCTGGTCATAGACGTGCCGGCCCTTGAGCGGCCCCTCCAGCACCTCCATGTCGAGCCAGAGCATCTGCCCGGTGCCGGCCTTGGTGACCCGCATCTCGGACTGCAGGATCTGCGCGACGTAGTCGCCGGGCGGCAGCGCCTCGAGCGGCGCGTTCGGCTCGACGCCCGTGAGCGTCGAAGGTTCCACCAAGCTTGGCCATGATCAGTTCTCCTTGCTGGTTCGGGTTCGAGGATCCCGCGAGGCATCGCCCCCGCGAGCGCGGCCCAGGACATCGGCAGCGTCTCGGGCAGCGCGTAACGGTTCTTGGCGAGGAAGGCCGGGCGCTCGGCGGTGTGCAGCAGGCGCTCGCCGGAGCCCAGCGCCCGGGTCACCTTTTTGTTGAAGCCGACGTCGCGACTTGACCGTGCTGATGCGGTAGTTGGCGAACAGCACGACGTCCGAGTGCTCCTGCAGCAGGGCCGACGCCTTGGTGTGGAGCTTGATGACGTAGCGGTCGTAGGGCTCGGACTCGGGGCTGTCGAACCGCTTGATGTCGGTGTGGGCGATCTGGACGATCGCCATGCCCTTGTCGTCGCGCAGCGCGTTCAGCCCCTCGATGTACTGGCGCCAGAGGTCGAGGGCGTGGACGTAGCCCTTGCCGTAGCCGGCGTCCTCGATCGAGCTCCAGCCCTGGTCCTTGCAGACCTTGGCGTGGATCAGCGGCTCCAGCCAGTCGACGCTGTCGACCACCAGGGTCCTGAACGCATGCTCCTCGGTGTAGAGGGCGGCCAGCGCCTGCATGACCTCGTCGAAGGTCCGGGCGAGCGGGAAGTGGGGCACCTCCAGCGTGCCGAGGCCGTCCTCGGTCAGGACGAACACCGGGTCCGGCGCGCCGGCGGCGAAGGTGGTCTTGCCGACGCCGTGCACGCCATGGATCAGGATCCGCGGCGGCTTCAGCGCGCGTCGTGCGGTTCAGGGAAGCGAGCGAGATGGCCAATGCCGTGCCCTTTCGTGGATGGGGTGAGGTCTCGGCCGCGAGCAGCCTGCTCGCCTGGCGGCAGCGCTGCCGCGCCCGCGGCGGCGCGGCCCGGCTTGATGGCGAGGTAGCTGAAGTCGAACGGCCCGTGCCGGCGCTGGACCAGGTGAACGCTGCCGTCCCCGGCCGCCCGGAAGACCGCGTCCGCCACCTCGGCCAGCGCGCGCCGATCGCCCTCGGCAAGTTCGGACGCCGGCGAGCGGTCCCGGACAGCAGGCCGCGGTGGTATTCGAGCTGCTCGCCGGCGCGGGCGCGTTCCAGCCAGCGGTAGAAGGCGTACGCGAGGGGCCGCCTGATGCGCTGGTATCACGTGGCTCATTTCTTCCGTTCGTGTTGCGCCTTCGCGCAAATAGTTAACGAGCTGGTCGAAGAAAAAGCGGCAAGGGCCATCAAACCCGCTTGCCGCTCCCTGGCAGCTAGAGGACTGGCAGGTCCTGCGGCAGCAAGCCGTACTTCTTGAGCCGGACCTCGATGAACCGCCGGGTGACGCCGAAGTCCATCGCCAACGACGCGATCACCTGCCCCAGCCCGAGACTCACTCGAGCTTGAGAAAGCTGAGGTTGCCCTTCGCCACGTCAGCCGCTCGGGACGGCCGCGGCGCAACAGCAGCGAGCGCCTCGCATTGCCGATGATGTCCGTGGGCCGCAGGTCAAGCGCCTCGCAACGCGCCGCGAACTGCCGCGACAGCAGTCGGCGGGGGGCCAGCAATGAGCCCATGAACTCGTTCGCCCGGGCCTCCTGGAAGAACTCCTTCGAGCCGGGCGGGTAGGTGGCCAAAAGTGGCTCTCGTTCGGCGTGGTGGTGCGCCGCACGCGCCGCGGCCGCCGGTCTCGTGCAGATCGAACAGCCCCGGCATCGCCGCTTTCTGTTCGGCGTAGATCCACGCCGGCGCCTCGAAGATCCCGTGTCCCATCTCGTGCGCGCCGGTGCTCAGGAGCAGCTCGAGTCGGCCTTCGACCGGGTCGGGATTGACGCAGATCAGCGCCGTATCGGGAAGCCCGGCCGGATCGAACTCGCAGAGACCGAGCACGGGCCTTCCGCTCATCATCCGTGACCGGCGCCTCGGTCGACCACTCGAGCTCATAGGCGATGTCGTTGACCCGCATGGTGCGAACGCGGGCCAGGCGCTCGAGATCGATCGCCAGCACGCTGTCATCGCCGCGCGTGAGCTGCTGGCGCGCATCACGAGCGACACACGCGGCGACCTCGTTGCCGGCGAACAGCGGCTCGCCGGTGGCCCGGTCGTGGCGGTACGAGATGACGAGATGGGAGCCCAAACCTCAGTCCTCCGACTGCTTGAATTTGCGATACGCTTGCACCACACCGCGGACGTCCCGCTGCATGTCGGGCGGCAGGCGGCTGGCTTCGATGAACACCTCGTCGAGATCGAGCCCAAGGACCTGAGCTGCTCTCTCCATCAGCTCGTCCTTGGGGGCTTTCTCCATCTCGCGCTCGATCCGTGACCAGTAGGCGGGCGAGATGTCGATGCGCTGGGCGAAGTCGCGCAGGGGGATGCCGGCCTCCTCGCGCTTCCTCCTAATGTAGCTGCCAAAGGCCATGCCCTGAGCTCCTGTCCTCCTCCGGGATCGTTATCTTGTTGCGCGTCCCGTCAACAGGCAATATGTTCGATGGCAATCACCCTGTCAACCACCAATGTCGTCGATGCCCTTGGGTTCCACCCCGCTCCTATCTCCCCCGCCGAGCGCCTCGACGAGGTGGCGCGCCTGCTGGCGCTCGGCTTCCTGCGGCTGCGCGCTCGGCGCCAGGCGGAAAAAGCCAATGATCAGAACCACTTGAGGGAGTTCGGACTGGACTTCGCCGCCGAACGAAGCGTGAGTGACACCGACACCCACGCCCAGAGAAAGCGCCGATGACCACCACGTCCCCGGTCCTCAAGCAGATCGCCGGCCTGCCGAAGCTCAGCCAGGACGAGCTGAAGGCGCTCTGGCGAGAGTACTTCGGCACCGAGCCACCGGCCTACCGCCGCGGCTTCCTGGTCCGCGGCCTCGCGCATCGCCTCCAGGAGCTGACCTACGGCGGGCTGAAGCCGGCGTACCAGGCGCGGCTCGACGTGATGATCGAGGGCACGGAGAAGCCGAACGGCGCAGGCCGCCCGGGCGGCGGCCGCGCCGGATGTCCATTTGCTCGAGGGCACCAAGCTGCTGCGCGAGTGGCGGGGCATCACGCACGAGGTCACGGTCATCGAGGGCGGCTACGAGCATCAGGGCAAGCGCTACCGGAGCCTCTCGGCGGTCGCCCGCGCGATTACCGGCACGCAGTGGTCAGGGCCACTGTTCTTTGGCCTCCGCAAGACCGGGAGCGGCGCATGAGCCGGCACGGCGCCAAGCCCCAGGTTCGCTGCACGGTCTACACGCGGAAATCCAGCGAAGAGGGTCTGGAGCTGGCCTTCAACAGCCTGGACGCCCAGCGCGAGGCCTGCGCGGCCTACATCGACAGCCAGCGCCATGAAGGCTGGCTCGCGCTCGACGACAGGTATGATGATGGCGGGTACAGCGGCGGCACGTTGGAGCGCCCGGCGTTGCAGCGGCTGATCCGAGATATCGAGGCCGGCAGGGTCGACACCGTCGTCTGCTACAAGATCGATCGGTTGTCCCGCTCGCTCACCGACTTCGCCAAACTGGTCGACGTGTTCGAGCGGAACAGCGTCACGTTCGTCTCAGTGACGCAATCATTCTGCACTACCACTTCGATGGGCAGGTTGACGCTGAACATCCTGCTCAGCTTCGCCCAGTTCGAGCGCGAGCTGGCCGGCGAGAGCATCAGGGACAAGTTCGCGGCCAGCCGCCGGAAGGGCATCTTCATGGGCGGCCAGCCGCCGCTCGGCTACGACGTCCGCGACCGGAAGCTGGTGGTGAACCCGGCCGAGGCCGAGCTGGTCCGCCTGATCTTCCGGCGCTTCCTCGACCTCGGCTCGGCTCTCCTGCTGATCAGGGAGCTGAACGCTCAGGGCCACCGCACCAAGTCCTGGACCACACAGGCCGGCACCTTCCGCGAGGGGCGCCCGTTCGATAAAGGCACGCTGTACAAGATCCTGCGCAACCGGACCTACCTCGGCGAGGCCGTGCACAAGGGCAAGAGCTATCCGGGCGAGCACGAGCCGATCATCGACCGCGCGACCTGGGATCAGGTGAATGAGGTCTTGGCCTCGAACGCGAGGCGACGGGGCAACGAGGCGCGTGCCCGAACACCGGCGCCGCTCCGGGGCCTGATGCGCTGCACTCACTGCAACTCGGCGATGACGCCGACGCATACGCGCCGGCGCGGCCGGCTGTATCGCTACTACGTCTGCCTCGGGGCGAGCCGCAGGGGCCACGACACCTGCCCGGTGCGCTCGATCGCGGCCGGCGAGGTCGAAGGACTCGTACTCGGGCAGGTGCGTCGCCTGCTTGCGTTGCCCGAGTTGGTGGCACGGACCATCACCGCGGTGCAGCGGGAGAACGGTGCGACCGAGGACCCACTGCTCGAGGAGGGCGAGGTCATCGAGGCCCTCGGCGCGCTCGAGCCGGTGTGGGACGAGCTCTACCCGGCCGAGCAGGCGCGGATTCTCCGGCTGCTGATCGAGCGCATCGACATCGCGCCCGACGGCATCTCCGTCACGCTGCATGCTGCGGGAATTCGCAGCCTCGTCGCGGAGCTGGCAGACCAGGAGACACCCGCTCTGGCCGCGTCCGAACCCGTATTGGAGGCTGCGGAGTAATGACCGAGCGCATGGGTCTCGAGGTCGACACTCTGACCATCCGCATCCCGATGCGGCTGCAGCGTCGGGGCGGCCGCAAGCTCATAATGACACCGGAGGGGTCGGCAGCGCCGTCGCCGAAGCCGCGGCGCGACGAGACGCTGGTTCGGGCCCTGGTTAGGGCCCACCGGTGGCGGCGGCGGATCGAGAGCGGGCAAGCGAAATCGA
>CAWJAY010000038.1:0-21265 GCA_963840925.1 uncultured Alphaproteobacteria bacterium | reverse complement strand
CCTGGGAACCGATCGCCCGGGCGCCGCGGCGAGCCTCGGTTTCAGCCCCTCCGCCTGGCGCCCCGGGCAGCGCCCTGGGCGACGGAATGGGCCGCGAGCCTGCCTCGGCCTGGACCTCCCCGGCGAACCCTGGAAGCAGCGCCTCGGCGCCGGCGACTGAAAATCGAGCGCTGATCTGCGCGCGATTTCTCTCGCCGCCCTGGGCTCTGCCCCCGGTGTGACGTTGGCGCCCCACCAGCCGACGATGGCGGCGAGGTGGTCGAGCCAGCCAGTCCGACGCCTCGCCAGGCCGTCCCGGGGGGCGCCCAGGACGCGCGGGAGGGCGCCCCCTGGCCACCCTACCGGGGCGGGTCCGCGGCCGTCCTGGAGGCCGCAGCAGGCTTAGGCTTCACGGCCCGCCGCGGGCGGTGCCGACCCGAGCCAGGCCTCGATCTGCCGGGCGGTCTGGGCTTTGATCCCCTTGCCGTCGCGGAAGCGCTTCAAGGTCGGGTAGCTGATCCCGATCTGCTCCGCGATCGCGACGATACCAGTCGAGCCCATCCGATCGGCCAGCCGGTCGTGCAAGCTCCGCCGGATGGCCTCCAGATCGTCGCCGGCGGCGCCAGGAGCGGCGGCGTGCTCCGCGTCCTGGCGCGGCTCCTGGGCGGCCTGGGCGGCCTCGGCCTCGGCGCGGTTAATGCCGGCGACCGCGTCCTCACCCTTGTCGATCGCCTCCCGCATCCGCTGCCGGACGGCGTCCAGATCGGCCCGCGGAGCTTCGGGAGTGGCCTCGGCCGCGTCGGCCGGCTCGGGGTCGGCCGCGTCCTGGGCATCCTGGGCGTGCTCGGCGCTGTAGTCATCGAGCGCCGCTTGGCCCCAGTCGTAATGCTCGGCGATCCAGATCAGCGCGCGCAGCGCCGCCTCGGTGTGAAGCTCCAGGACCTCGCTATCGCGTAGCCCGGCTGCCAGCCCTCGAGCCGTCGACCGGCCACTTGGTGCTGATCAGGCGTACCAGTCGGGCAGCGGATAAAGATCCATCGCCTCGGCCTGCCGCTCGGCCTTGCTGCGTCAGGCCCGGCCGCGGGGGCTGTCGACCCGCTTGGCCTTGCCCAGGATCGCCTCGCGCGCCGTCCGCGTCCCGCTTCAGCAGCCGCTGCCAGGCGTCGCGGTGCAGGTCCTCGGGTGCTTCGGCGAGCTCGATCAGCGTGTCCCGGCCGGCCGGCGGGTTGTGGCTCAGCAGCTGACCTGCGGGCGTCGATCCCGAGCGTATCGGTCAAGCCGCTCGATCGCCTGGTGCAGCTTCGCGGCGTCGGTCACCGTCTTGTCGGAGACCCCGAACTGCTTGCCGATCGCGAGCGCGGTGTCGACCTTGCCGCCGCCGTGGAGGTCGGTGCGCCGGCCGCTCTCGATCTTGGCCGCCTCGTAGGCCTCGGCGATGTACATGGCCCGGCGGTTGGGCGCCCAGTTCCGCCGGCCGTCCTGGCGCTGGAACATCCAGGCCTTGGCCTCGTCGATGCGTGCGCACGCTCTCGATCAGGCGCCACTTGACCGCGGCGCCGACCTCCTTGCAGGCCCGGTAACGGTGGTGGCCGTCGATGATCGCCTCGACGGTGTCCGCCCTCGGGCGTCTCGAGCATCGCGTAGCAGATCGGGTCGGTCAGGCCGTCGCGGGCGATCTGCGCCTTCAGCTGCTCGAAGGTCTCGGGGTCGAGCGGGTCGAGGTAGTCGGCCAGCTCGGGCAGGATCTTGATATGCTTCGGGGCGGGCATCGTCGCATCCTCTCCATGCGGTGGCGTCCGTGCCAGGCGCGGGCGGCGCATCCGCCCCGCCTGGCAACTTTACGCAGTGGCTACACCCCAAGAATAACGCGGCTTTCGGTGAAAGTCAAGACTTTCCGCACTGAGTGCGGAAGGTCTGAGGGTTTCGGTCAGTCGCGCTGATCTGCCACCCGAATCGCCCCGGCCTATCCGCCTGGATGTGGTCGAGCCGGTCACTCGTTCGTCTCGGCCTCGGCGCGGCGACTGCGGAGATACTCCGCGCCCCGCTCGGCGCGGACGGGGTCGTAGTCCTCGATCGGGTGGCGCTCGGCGGCCCGCTTCGCACCACGGGCCGCGAGCTGCGTCGGGCTCCGACCGGCCGCGATCGCGGCCAGCCGTGCTAGCTCTGCGGCTGCCGCCTGGCATTGGCGCACGCGGGTGATCCTGCGATGGACCTCAGACTTGCTCATGCCCAGGTCGGCGGCGATCTGGCGGGTGCTGGCGCCGTCTCGATACATTCGCTCGACGTCGGCCTCGCTCTCAGGGCTCCACGTCGATGGCGGCCGGCCGCGCCGCTTGGGTTTCCGCCCAGTCAGCTGCTCGACCTCGAGCTTGACCAGGGCGTCGCGCTCCTTGCGCTCCTCGGCCAGCTCGGCCCTGGCGGCCTCGACGTGCTCGCGCCAGAACACCGCGATCGAGATCATGGCATCTATTCGGTCCCGCGCGTTCTCCAGCTGCTCATCCAGTCTCCTACGGTCCTCGACCGCCTGGTCGCGCTCGGCCTCAGCCCGGAGCCGCAGCGTCTGGAGGTGGTCACGCTCCTCGCGCAGCCGCTTCAGCTCGGCGGCTTCCACGTCGGTCATCTCGCTGCCCCCTAATTCGCCCGCAGTATGAGGACAGAAGGCGCAGTCTGCAAGCCGCAGGATCCCTGGAGTCTCCGATCGGCGGAAATTATCAGCCGGCCGTCCGAGCCCGATCAGCCTCCGGCGCCGTCCTGAGCTACCGGTAGCTCAAAACGTCCAACCGATTGAACGGCTTGCGCGTTTCTATCTGCGAAAAGATAGAGGCCCGCCCGGCCGGGCGGGTGAGCCCAAGGACGCGCACGGAGGCGCGCCCCCTGGCCACCCTACCCGGACAGGTCCGTGACCGTCCTGGGGGCCGCAGGGCGCCTGGGCTTTTCACGGGGCGCTCAGCCGAGCCAAAACTCGCTCTCCCCGTCTGCTCCGATCATCGTACCGATCGCGTTCAGCGTTTCAGGGAGCTGCCGCGGTTCTACGCCGAGCTGGATGATTGCGGGCTGCGGGTCGGGCCGGCGCAGCGGGACGCGGTGGTGACGCCGGACGGCTGGGGGAGCTTCGAGGACTACGCGCGCGAGATCGTCTGGTACGGGCGCAAGGGTGGGCGGTTTCTGCGGCGGCAGGAGCAGGCGGCGGCTTAAGCGCAGGCGTCTAGATTTATCTTGCAAGAGGCTTACAAGAGGATTGCAAGAAAATTGCAAGATGCATATCTATCAGGAGGCAAACGACCAACCCTGATAGGAGCTGACTCTCGTGGCCCATGTACCCCCTGAGACCGACGCGATCGGGTTTTTCACCAGCAAGTCCGCTAACCGCATTCTCGCTGCTGGCGGGATCGGGTCCTATGTGCTGAGCCCGGCGAACGCCAGGCGGTGTAAGTACGCCGTTCTGTGTCGCAACGCCCGGAGCAAGGACTCGCCACGGAACTCTGAGCCGCACCGCTCGGCGTTCATGATCGGGCGGATCACCGACGTTGTGCCTGCCAATTGGCGCAAGCCTGGCAGCGATCGCAACCGGTGGGACGTCCTGTTCGACGAGTACGCTCTGCTCGACGTTCCCAAGGTGTGGGAGAAGCGATCTCCGGTGCGCTACAGGAACCTTGAGGACTTCGGGATCGACCCGACCACCCTCGACTGGAAGCCGATGCCGGAGCGGGTCGCGGTCAGCGGGCCGAGCGATGTCGAGGACGGCGTCGAGGATGGCATGACGATCGAGGATGCCAAGCGAGGGCTCGCGGCGAGCTTCAAGGTGCCGCCGGAGGCGATCGAGATCACGATCCGCATGTGACGGCCGGCGCGGATCTTCTCCTAGGATCCTTTGGAAAATCCCGGCTAAGGACTATTTGGCGCCGAGGTCGCCCATCCCTCGCGGGCGAGGTGACGGCGCTCGTCACCTGCTGGAAGATCACACGGCGACGGTGTCGTACTCGGTTTCGCCAATCACGTGCGCGACCTGGAGGCCGATCGCGTCACCTACGGAGCGGCAAGTTGCACAGGCTGCCTACTCCGAGATTGCGTAGGGTAACGCCGCTATTGAGCGACTTCCGTACGGTGGCGCCGAGACGAAGCTGTGCGAGTCGAAGCCGAGGGTGAAGTACCATATGCGGGTGAATGTGAGTTGAGTAGCGTCATATGATTGAGGCCGCTGCCAGCGACGTTTCCTCAGCTACAGCCGCGCCGATGCGGACGCGGTCAAGGCAGTCCGCGCGCGCCTGAGTGAAGCGGGCGTCACCAGCTTCCTCGATCGGACCGGCCTGCCTGCCGGCCAGCCCTGGCAGCCGTTTCTCGAGAAGGAGCTCGGCCGCTCCGGCGCGGTCACCGTGTTCCTTGGCCCGCGCATGGGCTCCTGGCAGCACCGCGAGGTCCAGGTCGCCCTCGACCGCCAGGCTCGCGAGCACGACTTTCCGGTCATCCCGATCCTGCTTCCCGGCCTCGACGACGAGCCCAAAGGTTTCCTCGCGCTCCAGACCTGGATCGATCTGCGCGCCGGCACCGACGACCCAAGCCAGCTGCAGAACCTGATCGCGCGCGATCCACCGCGAGGCGCCCGAGGGCGCCGTCGCGATTAAGGCGGCCATCTGCCCCTATCGTGGCCTGTTGCCGTTTCGCGAGGAGGACGCCGCCTTTTTCTTCGGGCGCGATGACTGGATCAAGGATCTCACGGCCAAGGTCCAGGCGCACCCGCTGGTCGCGGTAGTCGGCCGCTCGGGCAGCGGCAAGTCGTCCCTGGTGTACGCCGGCCTGTTCCCGGCGCTTCGCAGGAGCCCCGGCGGCACCACATGGGACATGCTCGCGCTCCGCCCGGGCCACGAGCCGCTGCACGTGCTCGCCGAGGCGCTCTCGCCGCCGCCCGAGGGCGCCACGCCGGCCGAACGCATCGAGAAGATCAATGCCGACGCCGATCGCCTGCGGCGCGGCACGGTCCGCCTCGACCAGCTGGTCCGGTACCATCTGGACCGCCAGCCCGGCACCGACCGCCTGCTCCTCTACGTCGACCAGTGGGAAGAGCTGTACACGCTCGCTGCCCGGGCCGCGGGCGACAGCAGGGCAGAACCTGACGACCGAACCGGGGCCGAGGGCGCGCGGCAAGCAGCACACAACCATGGCGCCGACGTCACGCGGTTCATCGATCTGCTGCTGGCGGCGACCGCTGAGCGCGACAGCCCGCTAACGGTGGTCCTGACCGTCCGCGCCGACTTCTACGATCACCTGCTGCGGCATCCGACGCTCCCGGCGGCGATCCAGGGCCAACAGCTCAACCTCGGCCCGATGACGCGCGGCCAGCTCCAGCAATGCATCGAGGGCCCCGCGACGGCGGTCGGCCTCCGCTTCGAGGGCAATCTGGTCGAGAGCATCCGGGACGAGGTGGGCGAGGACGAGGGCAAGCTGCCGCTCCTGGAGTACGCACTGCGCGAGACCTGGGAAGCTTCGCGCAAGGCCTGGCACAACGGTGGTACGCCCGGGCTGCTGACCTTCGCCGCGTACAATGGCGTGAAGGGAGTGGGCGGCGCCATCGGCACCCGCGCCGAGCAGATCTACGAGAGGCTGGACGAGGCCCAGCGGCAGGCGGCGCGCCGCCTGTTCGTGAGCCTGGTGACTCCGGGCGAAGGCCAGGAGGACACGCGCGCCCGTGCGACCATCCCCGACGAGCCGGCGATGGCCGAGGTCGTGCGCGAGTTCAGCGACCCCGCGGCCCGCCTTCTGGTCACGGGTTGGGATCAGAGCCGCGGCGAGCGTCTGGCCGAGGTCAGTCACGAGGCCCTGATTCGCAACTGGGGCACGCTGCGCGAATGGATCGCCGCCAACCGCGAAATTCTTCGCACGCGCGAGCGCATCCGCGGGCAGATGAGGCACTGGGAGCAGAAGAAGAAGCCCGACGATCTTCTCCTCCAGCGTGGCCGCGCGCTGGAGGAGGGCCGCCAGCTTCTCACCAGCCACGGCGACGTTCTGATCGACAACGTCCGGCCCTACGTCGAACGTTCTATCGAGCACGACGAGCGGTTGCTCGAAGCAGAACGGCACGAGCGCGAGGAAGCGCAAAGCAAGGAGCTGGAGCGCGAGCGCCAGTTGCGCCAGGCTCAGGAGCTCACGACCAGGCGAACCAGGCTCGGCCTCATCGCGGCGAGCGGCTCCTGCTCATCGCAGCCATCGCCGGCGCGTACGGCTGGCAGCAGCAAGGGATCGCCGCGAATACCGCCGCCGACCTGGAAACCAGCTTAGGAAGGTTGCAGGTCGTGATCAGCCTCGTCGGCGACTCACAGAAGACCGAGTGGCAGGTGGACGGCGCGCTTGCCGCCTACCGCGAGGCGCTGGCGATCCTCGAGACGCTGGCAGAGCGCGATCCGGACAACGTTCGCTGGCGGCGGGACATCGCGCTCAGCCACACCAACATTGGCGACATGCTGAGCTGGACGGGGCGCTGGACGGAGGCGCTGGCCGAGCTGGAGGCGTCGCTCTCGATCGCGCAGCGTCTCGCCGCCGAAGAGCCGGACAACCGCCAATGGCAGCGAGAGCTCGTGCTGGCGCAGCGCGACGTCGCCGGCGTTCTCGATGCCCAAGGCCAGTCCGCCGCGGCACTGAAGACCTACCAGGCAGCGCTGGGAATCGCCGAGCACCTGGCCCGGGCGGAGCCGGCCACCGTCGACGCGCAGTGGGACCTCCTGGCGCTCTACGCGGACGTGGCGCTGCTTCAGGAACGCACCGGCAACCAGGCTGAAGCGCAGCGCAGCTACTGTCAGGCCAAGGCCGTCGTTGTGGCGCTCGGCAACCTCGAGCCCGACAACGGCGCGTGGCGGGAACGCCGGACCTGGGTCGAGGAACGGCTGAAGGCGACGCAGGACGGCGCGCCCGCGCCTTGCTGACCTGCGCAGATGACGGTTTACTCGGGTAAGTGGAGGGGAACAAATGTCGCGAAAGGCCCATCAGAACTAGAGCCGTTCCCGAATTCGGCGGAATCGATTTAGGATTATCGTATTCTCTGGATCTGCGCGAACCGGTTCTCGCCCGATGGCGCGTGGATCGTCAGCGCATCTGAAGGACGGCACGGTCCGGGGCTCGTGATGCGGCGCGTCAGCCTCGAGCGCGGGCTCGGCGCCGGGCGGCCCGATCAAATTCCGAGCCCGTGGTCGAGCCCGACCCGGTCAAGCCCGCCCCGCTCGAGCCCGTGGCCGATCCGCTGCTCGAGGCCGGCCCGAAAAAACTACCGCCGACACCGCGAATCTTTTCTACGGCTTGCTCGGAGAGAAGGCCGGATATAATCGCCACGAATGCAATGAAGTACGGGTTGAGTTGCCCAGGGTCTCCACCCCCCGCCGGAGGTTGGGTTACCACCAGGGCACCTGCCTGGACGAGAATGAAAACAGCAAAAGCGGTTACCATACCGAGCATCGGTCGGAACAGGTACCAAGCGAGCGGTCGGGGCGGTTCGCCAAAGACGACACTCACGCTCAAGTATATAACGCTCCCAAGCGCACCCATCGCCAGAGTGACGATAGGTATCAAGAGGGCGGGCGGCATCGTCGCGAAGCTTCGTCCGAAGGGGACGCCCTCAAAGAATGCGATCTGCTGAAAAAGACCAATCAATTCCGAGCGTGAAGGCGGAGAGGCCGATGATGCAAGCTTTTCTTGAGCGGTCTGCAACGCCGTTTCTATCTCTTCAGATTGCTTACCGAGAAAGAAAACCTTGTGATTGAGGTCATACCATGCTCTTAATATTGGTTTGCTTTGTTCCAATAATATTTTTAAGCGTTCCAGATCTTGGATTCGTTCTTCCGTTTTGCCCGATGGCCCATGTTCCGCCGCAGTAATGACGTGCGAGATGCGTGTTTGCAGGTGTCCCAACGGCGGCGGGTCAGTGTTAGCATTCGCTGCCACTACGTACTTGATTTCTAGAGCGGATACCTCGCTTGCGATAAGTTGAAGGTCGACTTGATTGGTATTGAGTTGCTTCTGAGTGTCGTTTGTTTCTTTAATTACACGAACTAGGTCCGCTTCTAACGTGCTAACGGTTTCACGGGCAGAACGGATGAGCTCCTGCTTGGTGACAAACGATTGCCGCTCACTTTCGAGCTCTCCGATCGTAAGTGAACCTTTCGGCCCTTGCATTGAGCCGAGAGCGGTCTGAAATTGAAAGGCGGAGAAGGCCATGATCGCTGTGGCGATCGTCACGACATAAAGAACCATAAGCCAGGTGCCAACGACGCCCAGACGACCTGTCGCCACCGCTGAGCTCACCCTGCCATTTCGGTCCATTGGAGGACTCCTCAAGCGTTAGTATGGCCCATAGGTTGGGCAAAGAGTGTGAAGCAGTTCACATGGGCGCCTCGAAAAACCCTCTGCAAGCAGTTTGTAAAAGCGTCGGGCAGCCAAAAAACAGCTGGGTCAGCATCACTGTTGCGCGCTGGGTGAAAATCGCACCATCTCCATCATCTGAGCCGGCATCTCCCTCAGCTCGGTGCAGCGGATCTGGGCCGAGCACGACCTCCAGCCGCACCGTCTCAGGAACTTCAAGCGCTCGAACGATCCGGCGTTCGCCGGAAGTTGCGCGAGATCGTCGGGCTGTACGTCGACCCGCCGGCCCACAGCTTGGAGACCTTCTGTCATCGGGCGTCGAGTGCCAAGGGGTTGTTAAACACCGGCGAGGTGCTGGCTTCTGTCCGTGATCCGCGGCGGTGGTGTGCTGCCGCGCTCACCTGATGCGATCGGCGTTGGCGGAGGGAGCCGATCTCTAAAACGGCGTCCTGATGGCGCCGAAGTGTCCAGCGGCTTGCCCTCGGCCATCGTCCCCACCGGGTTCTTCCCTCAGCGGGAAGGGGGCGCAGGCGTAACCGGCGTCATGTCGATTGTGCCTGAAAGTCGGTGCCGTCGACCCACATGCGGTGCAGGATCACGGCGAGCCTGCGTGCGAGTGCGACTTTCGCGCGCTTGGCGCCGCGGCGTGCCGCCACCCGCATGGCCCAAGCCTTCAAAGGAAACCAGCGGGCGACGCGGGTCATCATCACATGCGCGGCTTCGAAGAGCGCGACCCGCGCTCGGGCATCGCCGGCCTTGGTGATCGCGCCTGGTCGATCGGTCTCACCGGACTGGTAGCGGCTCGGGGTCAGACCGAGCGCCGGCCCCACGGCCTTCGATCTGGCGAACCGCGCCGGGTCGTCGATCGCCGCAACGTAGCTGAGCGCGACCACGGCGCCGACACCGGGCACTGTCATCAGGCGGCGGCAGACGGCATCGTCGCGCGCCTGATCCTGGACCAGCTTGTCAAGGCGGGCGAGTTCCTCGCTCAGTCGGTCGCGGGCGACCAGGATCGGGTCGATCGCCGCCACGAGCACGGGATGGACGGCGATCAGCCGGCGAACGGCTCCGCTCCAGCGCTCCCGCAGCAGGCGCTGCGGTCGCAGACCAAAGCCGCGCAGCAAACCTCGCACGCTGTTGTCGAGATCGCGTAAACGCCGGACCAGGGTGTCGCGGGCGCCGAGGAGAACGCGCCGCTCGCGGGCGGACGCCGTCTTCACGTGCACCGGTCGGAACCAGCCCATCCGCAGGAGCTGCGCGATGCCGTGCGCGTCCCGACGATCGGTCTTGATGAGCGAAGACTTGAGCGCAGCACGCACATGGCGCGTCTCCATCAGCACCGTCTCGAGACCATGGCGCGACAGGCCCGTGTGCAACCACTCCGACATCGGCCCGGCTTCCAGCCCGACCAGATCTGGCGCGTGCGCCGCCAGGGTGGCTGCAAGCAGATCCGGATCCGTCGTCACCGAGCCCTCAAAGACGACGTGGCCCTGCTCGTCGGCCACACAGATCGCCGTCGTCGACAGCGAGACGTCCAACCCTGCGAAGCGCTTCATCACGGTCATCCTTTCCATCTGCTCGGCCCGCACAGCTTGTCAGCTTGCCAGGGCCTGAGCCCGATGACCGCATCTCCAAACCTCGGCGAGACGATGGCGATCTGATCTAAACTGGGATGACCCGATCGCGTCCTGGGGCTCCCCGGCGCCGCTGGAAGGCTCCCCAGGGTGATCGGGGGCTCACCAGGCGACGTTGACCCGTTGGGCGCTGGTATGGTGGCCGGGGATGATCCGGCCTCGTCCTGGGGCTCCGGGGCGCCATCCAGCCGGCACGCCGCCAGCGTCGACCACCGGCGCCAGGTGATCGAGGCCGGCGAGCGCGGCGTCGATCGCGGTGCGGAGCGCTTGCAGGTCGGCGATCATCCTTTTCCCAGAAAAAACGCAGCGCGCAACCTGTTGAAGTAACTGGGCGCAAGCCTACGCGCTGGGGCGCCTATGCGCGGCCGTTGCGGATCGCGGCCCGGACCGCGACCGCGATCGCACGCAGGTCCTCGGCGTCGACCAGTCCAGCCCGGCTGGCCTCGGCCGCCGCGTTTGCTTGCGCGATCAACCGCGCGCTCGCCTCGGCCACCCGGCGCCGGTCGACTCCGGGACCGATCCGCCGCTCCAGCGCGGCGATGCGGGCGGCCATCTCGCTCGGCCTCATTCGCGGGCTCACGCTGCCCTCTCCCGCCCGCTCGCGCTCAGGGCCAGATCGATGGTCCGCCCGGGGGGCGCCGAGAGGCCGTCGCCCCCCGGGAGCCAGCCGTCAGACCTTGGCTTCACGACCCCACTCCGCCAGGTACCCACGATTGGGAGGTCTATTACTACGCCCTCGTGCAAAACGGTTGAAAAAGTTTCGCAACAATTTTAAGCGAGTTGCAGGAGGAAGCATCGCCTGACACGACCTACAAGGAGGACGTGTTATGGCACAAATCATCGGACCGGATCATCTTACGGGCACTCAGCCTCACGGTCGCCTGCGTGGCGGACACTGTGCCGATGAGTTGCTCGGCTACTCTCTGGCCGACGGCCCTCGCGACGACGATCGATCGCGCGGCGACATGGGTTGGGCGTTACGGTTGTTCAGCATCGAGCTTTGGCTACTGTCCTATTTGCTCCGGGCGCTGTGGGATTTCGTCATTTACGGCCGGCACACAGCCACCCAGTGGCCTCGCCGCTCCCTCGCTTCGCGCGGCGAGCCGGGCGCCAGCGGTGTCGAGTTCGATCACCGCGTCGAGCGCAGCTAGCAGCGGGTCCTTGCGGCGCTACTTGGCCTAGGCCGCGGCGTCCGCCTCGGGCCTTGGCTATTGCCTCTGCGGCGACGATGCCCGGAGGCACGCTTGCCGGCTCTGCGTGACTGCCTTGACAGCTTCCACTGCGCGGGTGATCACTGGAGAAGAACAGAACAAGAACGGCTGCCCCCGTGGATCACGGCTCGTTCCGCGCCCAGCTCGCGTTCTCGATCGGTTTCGCGATCACTCGTAGCCGCGACCTGCTTCGCCGGATCCTGAAGGAGCACGCGTCCGACGATGCCCGACAGCAGCTCGCCGAGCGGGTGGTCAAGCACCTCGAGGAAGGCGGCTTCGAGATCTCCAAGTCGGAGAAGACGTTGCGACAGCGGCCGCCGACGCGGCCGCACCGGACGCTGTAGCCTCTTCCTGAAGCCGCTTCAGCTCCAATCTGACACGCATCAATCGCTTGCAGCGGTCAAGGCAGATCGCCCCCTTGCTGCCTCCAGATCACGCTCAGCCTCTCGGACCGCTGCGATCAAGCGTGCGAGTTCGGATTTCTGTGTCCGCTTCGTCATGGCGGGACATACATATACGCGGCCAGGCCTGGGGCCGGGAAGTCGAGCGGATCATCGGCCGCGGCGAGGCGAAGGTCGTGTCGCTGCGGCCGAGCGCCTGAGCCGGCGAGCTGCGCGAGATACCCGCTAGCCGTGCCGCCTGTGTCAGCCTGATCCGTGCCATGGCAAACCCCATGTTGCCACGGGGCGGCACGTTCGGGTATGGTGTCCAGAGGCCGCCCGGGGTCGGGTCACGCTCCTCGGGCGGCCCATCTGTTCTCAGACCCGACATCCGCGAGATCGGGAGCTGGGCCGCCAGAGCCAAGGCGGCCAGAGGCTCCAGAACGGGCGCTAGCGCCGGCAGGCAGGATCACCCGGCCCCAGGCAACGGCGCTCGCTGCCGGGCGAGCACGGGCCATGGCTGCTGGCGTTGCCGATAGGCTCTGGAGCATGGAAGACATCACGGCTCTAGTCGAGGCTGCCGCCCCAAAAGCGGGGCCGCGTGGCTCCTACAAGCGGCGGTGGTCCGCATAGGGGGGGGGGGGGGGGGGGGGGGGGGGAGGGGGGGGAAGGGGAGAGGGGGGGGGGGGGGGGGGAAGGGGGGGGGGGGGGGGGGGGGGGGGGGGGGGGGCCGGGGGGGGGGGGGGGGGGGGGGGGAGGGGGGCGCCTTGCGGGGGCGGCCGGGCGGAGACCGTTAGACCTCCAGCGACCGCCAATAGGGGCCCGGGGGAAGGGGGCCGGGGGGATCGCAGGTGAAGTGCCTCCACTCCATCAGCACAATCCGTCGGGACAGTGCCTCAGAGCCCGCCACCCGAACCGCACGACGCGCCGCCCGCAGACATGGGGTGAGCAGTACCGCACCCCCGGGTCCGGCCGCCAAACCTCGGCTTAACGACTTCACTCCCGCTAGGTTGCCGCGATCCCGGAGATCTATCAGGGTGCGGAAATAATGGCGATGGGTTGTGCATCTGGTAAGCTAAAGAGGGATCGACCACCAGATGCGGGGTGTAGTGATGCGCGGTGGTGATATTCGGACGGAGGGCATGTTCTCGTATCTGAGCTGCGGGGGCCGGGTGCCGAGCGATCATCCGCTGCGGCGCATCCTGCCTCTAGTCGATGCCGCTCTGAGCGATCTCTCGGCCGAGTTCGCCAAGCTGTATGCGCCGATCGGCCGGCCGTCGATCCCGCCCGAGAAGTTGCTCCGAGCGCTGTTGCTGCAAGCGTTCTATTCGGTCCGGTCCGAGCGCCAGCTCATCGAGCAGTTGGATTACAACCTGCTGTTCCGCTGGTTCACCGGCCTCGGCATCGATGATCCGGTCTGGGACGTGACCGTGTTCACGAAGAATCGCGACCGGCTGCTCAGGGGCGACATCGCCGTTAAGTTCTTCCAAGCCATCCTCGGCCAGCCGGCGGTCAAGGCGCTGCTGTCAGAGGAGCACTTCACGGTCGATGGCACGCTGATCGAGGCGTGGGCCAGCATGAAGAGCTTCAAACCCAAAGACGCGGCGGATGACGAGCCGCCGGCTGGCGTCGCCGGGCGGAACCCCGAGCGCGACTTCCACGGCGAGAAGCGGACCAACGCGAGCCACGCTTCGACCACCGATCCCGATGCGCGCCTGATCCGCCGGGGGCCCACGCGGCAAGGAAGCGAAGCTCTGCCACATGGGCCACCTGCTCATGGAGAACCACAGCGGACTGATCGTCGACGCCAAGCTGACGACGGCCACCGGTAGCGCCGAGCGCGCGGCCGCCGAGGCCATGCTGGCCGGCCAGACGGGCCGCCACCGGGCCACCCTCGGCGCCGACAAGGGCTATGATGCCGCGGACTTCGTCGCCGCCGTCCGTGCCCTCAACGTCACGCCGCATCTTGCGCAGAACACCTCGCGCCGCTCGGCGATCGACGGCCGGACCACGCGCCATCCCGGCTACGCGCTCAGCCAACGGACTTGCAAGCGGATCGAGGAAGCGTTCGGCTGGATCAAGACCACGGGCGGCTTCCGCAAGACCCGGCACCGGGGCACCGCCCGGGTCGGCTGGCTGTTCACCCTCACCGTCGCGGCCTGCAACTTGGTCCGCTTGCCCAAGCTGCTCGAGGCGGCCTGATCATGCCCGCAGTCCGTGCAGTGACACCGCCTCCCAACCTGACGGTCGCGCCCACAGCCGGCTCGACACCTATCGCAAAATCATTGCAACGAGGCGGTAGTGGGCGCCGATCTCGCCCTATTTCCGCATCCTGCTATTGCTAGCCCCTTGTGCAAAACGGTTGAAAAAGTTTTGCAACAATTTTAAGTGAGTTGCAGGAGGAAGCATCGCCTGACACGACCCCGACCAAAAAGGACGTGTCATGGCACAGATCATCGGAACGCCTCGCAACGACAACCTCGTCGGCACGAGCGTCACCAACAGCCCGACGGGCGCGGACGACATCTTCGGCCTCGCCGGCGCCGACCGGATCGACGGCCGGAGCGGCAACGACCGCCTGTTCGGCGGGCCTGGCAACGATCAGCTGCGGGGCAATGTCGGCGACGACCTCCTGTTCGGCGAGGACGACGACGACCTGCTGCGCGGCGGGCCCGGCGACGATCAGCTGTTCGGCGGCAACGGCCGCGACGTGCTGTTGGGCGACGACGGCGACGATCTGCTGGCTGGCGACTGTAGCGACGATGACCTGCTGGGCGGCAGCGGGGACGACCTCCTCGAAGGCGGGGACGGGGATGACAACCTGTTCGGCGACGCCGGGGACGACGTGCTCGACGGCGGCCCGGGCAACAACCGCCTGAGCGGCGACGCCGATGCCGATCGCTTCCTCCTGGCCGATTTCGACGTCGACGAGATCCTCGACCTGAACCTCGCCGAGGGCGGTGTCGTGGAGTTCTCCCCGCTGGCGGAAGAGGCGCTGAGCGCCGGGCTGTTGCTCGGCGATGCGGTGCGGCTCGAGGCGGGCCCGTCCGGGACGACGCTGTTGGTCGATGTCGGCGACAGCAACGGGTTCCAGGACGTGGCGCTGCTGCGCGGCGTCGAGCCCGTGGTCGAAGTGACTTCGACCGGGGAGCTGGTGGCGCTAGCCCGACCGGTTGCAACCCCGCTCGTCTCGCTGTCCCTGGCCGCTCTCGACGGCACGGACGGCTTCCGCCTCGATGGTGGCACCCGGGTGGGCGGCGCGGGCGACGTCAACGGCGACGGCTTCGCCGACCTGATCGTCGGGGCTCCCGGTGCCGGGCCGAACCGTGCAGGTGTGAGCTACGTGGTGTTCGGCGACCCGGGCGGCTTCGGTGGCGCGCTCGACCTCGCCACTCTCGACGGCACGAACGGCTTCCGCCTCGATGGCATCGACCCGGACGATTTCTCGGGCTCCTCTGTGAGCGGCGCGGGGGACGTCAACGGCGATGGCTTCGCTGACGTGATCGTCGGGGCTCCCGGACTATTTAGTGGCGGTGAGAGCTACGTCGTGTTCGGCGACCCGGGCGGCTTCGGCGGCGCACTCGACCTCGCCGCCCTCGACGGCACGAACGGCTTCCGCCTCCCTGGCATCTCCCCGTACGCTTATGCGGGCACGTCGGTGAGCGGGGCGGGCGACGTCAACGGCGATGGCTTCGCTGACGTGATCGTCGGGGCTCCCTACGATCCGACCGGGCGATACGGTGCCGGTGACAGTTACGTGGTGTTCGGCGCCCCGGGCGGCTTCGGTGGCGCGTTCGACCTGGCCGATCTCGACGGCACCAATGGCTTCCGCCTTGAGGGCGTCGACCGGTACGATTTCGTCGGGCAACTCGGTGAGCGACGCCGGCGACGTCAACGGCGACGGCCTCGCCGACCTGATCGTCGGCGCATATTGCGCCGATCCGGGGGGGCGATACAACGCCGGCGAGAGCTACGTCGTGTTCGGTGACCCGGGCGGCTTCGGCGGCGCGCTCGACCTCGCCGCCCTCGACGGCACCAACGGCTTCCGCCTCGCTGGCATCGACGAGCGCGATCGGATTGAGCTCGGTGAGCGGGGCGGGCGACGTCAACGGCGATGGCTTCGCCGACCTGATCGTCGGGGCTGCAGGTGCCGATCCGGGAGGGCGAGACCGTGCCGGTGAGAGTTATGTGGTGTTCGGCGACCCGGGCGGCTTCGGTGGCGAGCTCGATCTAGCGGCCCTCGACGGCACCAATGGCTTCCGCCTTGAGGGCGTCGACCCCAACGATGATTCGGGCTTCTCAGTGAGCGGCGCGGGCGACGTCAACGGCGATGGCTTCGCCGACCTGATCGTCGGCGCAATCTTCGCCGATCCGGGGGGCGATACAACGCCGGCGAGAGCTACGTCGTGTTCGGTGACCCGGGCGGCTTCGGCGGCGCGCTCGACCTCGCCGCCCTCGACGGCACCAACGGCTTCCGCCTCGATGGTATCGATCCGGGCGATAGATCGGGCCGCTCGGTGAGCGGGGCGGGCGACGTCAACGGCGATGGCTTCGCCGACCTGATCGTCGGGGCTGATGGCGCCGGCGAGAGCTACGTCGTCTTCGGCGACAACTTCACTGGCGCGGTCGACGGGCTCGGCGACGAGGGCGACGACATCTTCATCGGTACGGGCGCCGGCGAGATCTTCGTCGGCGCCCAGGGTGACGACACCCTGATCGGCAACGGCGGGAGCGACCTTCTGAACGGCGCCGCCGGCGACGATCTGCTGGCGATCGGCGATCTCGGCTTCAGGCAGCTTGCGGGCGGCAGCGGCATCGACACCGTCCGCCTCGACGGAGCAGGCGATAGCCTTGACCTGACCGCGATCTCGGACCTGTTCGTCCAGGACGTCGAGCGCGTCGATCTCAACGGCAACAGCAACGAGCTGGCCCTGGACACGCGGGAGATCCTGAACATCGACGACAACTCCAATAGTCTCACCGTGTTCGGCGACGCCACGAACGCGGTCGGCGGCAGCCTGCCCGGCGCCGTTCAGGGCACGACGACGGTCGACGGGGTCGACTTCGACACCTTCACGGTCGACCAGGCGCAGCTCCTGGTCCAGACCGGCGTCGACACCAGCGGGATCGAAGTGGCGTAGCGCCGAGCGGCGCGCGGCGGAGAGGCGAATGACCGAGGCGACGCCGGATGCTGCGGTGCCCAAGCTTGAGCTGCTGCCGTCGCGCCAGTTCCCGAGCTGGCTCGCCGAGCAGAACCTCTCGCTCGCGTTCACGACCTACCAGAGCGGCAAGCTGTTCCTGGTCGGGCTGCAGCCGAACGGCCGGCTGTCGATCTTCGAGCGCAGCTTCAATCGGGCCATGGGCCTGTGCGCGAGCCCGCAGACGCTGTTTCTGTCGACGCTGTTTCAGCTCTGGCGGTTCGACAACGCGCTCGAGCCCGGCCAGGTGTACCAGGGCTACGATCGGCTCTACGTGCCGCAGGTCGCGTGCACCACGGGCGACCTCGACGTCCACGACATCGCCTTCGACGCCAAGGGTCGGATCGTGTTCGTCAACACGCTGTTCAGCTGTCTGGCCACGGTCAGCGAGACCCACAGCTTCACGCCGTTCTGGCGGCCGCCGTTCATCAGCAAGCTGGCGGCCGAGGACCGCTGCCACCTGAATGGCCTGGCGCTGAAGGACGGCCGCGCCGCTTATGTGACCGCGGTCAGCCGAGCGGATGTCGCCGATGGCTGGCGCGACCGGCGGATCGGGGGCGGGGTCGTGGTCGACGTCGCGGCGAGCGAGGTGGTGCTGGAGGGCCTCTCGATGCCGCATTCGCCGCGCTGGCACGACGCCGGCGAGGGCGGGCGGCTCTGGCTGCTCGATTCCGGCACCGGCTGGTTCGGTCATGCCGACCTCGGGCGCGGCCGGTTTAAGTGGCTCACCTTTTGTCCGGGCTATGCTCGGGGACTCGCCTTTCACGGGTCGTTCGCGGTGATCGGGCTGTCCAAGCCGCGCGAGAGGACCTTCACCGGCCTGCTGTTGGACGAGTGGCTGGTGAGGCGCGACGCCGAGCCGCGCTGCGGCCTGATGGTGGTCGATCTGCGCTCGGGCGACGTCGTCCATTGGCTGCGGATCGAAGGCATGGTCGACGAGCTCTACGACGTGGCCCTGCTGCCCGGCGTGCGTCGGCCGATGGCGCTCGGTCTCAAGACCGACGAGATCCGCCGGATGATCACCATTGACGAGCCCGAACAGCTCTGATCGACGGCGTTCGGGCGTGCCACCGGTTGAATGCTATTGATACGGGCGTGGATCAGCTCTGTGCTATCCTGGTGGCGCGGTGGGCCGTACCGGCGCACCAACGCCCATGAGACGCAGATTAGGGAGAAAGCGGAAATGGCGATCAGTGAATTGAATCGTCTCGCCAGGGACGAGGGTTTGATCACGTCTTTGCTCGGTGACCTGAGCGCATCTGTCCAGCAGCTCTCTGGTCTGTCCCAATTGGCGGCGCTGGCATTCAGCAAGACCGAGCCGACAACAGCGCACGAGGAAGCTGAAAGATACATGGCCGGAGAGCTGGTGAGCCTATGTTCGGAACTTCGAGGGCGGTTGGGCCGGCTGCGGGAGGCACTCGGCGGCGAGAAACTGGCTGCGGGTCCCCAAACGCAAGGAAGGCGGCTGTCCGAAGCGATGAGCGCCGAGCTCGCTGGCCCTGTATCAAGCGACACTGGGATTGACCCTTTGCGGGCCTCAGGGTCCGATAATTGATATGACCTTGGCGCCGCCTCTAAGTCGGTGATCCCTGACGCATCGGTGAGTACTTCGTTTTGATGGCGATCTCTTCACCAAGCTGTTTGGTCTGCTGCCTTCTGCAGCTGGGCCGGCCGGGCCGCCTTAGCTGCCAGCCGGCGCCTCGGCGCGCGAGCCGCCGCGCCTCTGCACGCTCGCGTCGCGCGCTCCCGGTCTCTGCAGGCGCAGGTGTCCGCGGTCAAACGCGCGCCTCGCGGCCGGCGTGGCCGTTGATACGCGGCCGCCGCTCGCCGTCGCGCGCATCGAGCGCCCGCTCGAGCGCCTCGATCCGCTGATCGAAGAGATGATCTCGATCAAGGCTGGCGATCGCGACCAGGATCGCGCAAGCCGCGCGCGCGTCGGGCCACTCCAGGTCGCCGCGAACGGCGGAGCGGTAGACGATGCCAGAGCTCGCCACGGATCGCCCGGATATCGTTCAAGCGAACTTTGACGCGCGACGCGAAGGGCTTAAGACGCATGGACCGGCCCGCTCAGGGGTGTGAAAACGACGATAGGACCACCGCGCCGAACCTGCAAGTTTCTGCCCAGGCGCGACCCGGGCCGCCTGGTCGTGATCCCGTGTCGTCGGCGGGCGGCGCCTGGCGGCCTGGGCGTTCGCAGGCTGGCAAACCCCGGGAGCGGGGTCTTTGTGTTGGCCGCCGGGCCGTCGCGCGCTAGGATCTGGGGGCGGAGACGGGCGGCGGCATTGGGCGCTCCGCTGCCGCCACCCTCCCGCCCATCGGTCTAGTCGGATCGCCGGCCCTGTCCTGCTGGGGCCGGCGGTCTCGCGTTTCAGCTCGTAACGGCGCACCCTGTCTTTTCACGCAGCTCGCGCTTCTTACGCCGGATGGCGCGCCAGCATTCGGGGCCGATGCCGCGCCATGCGCGCGTGCTGAGATCCTGCCCGCAGACGGCGCAGTTCCACCCGCGCCGCTCGACGTTGTGACCGTCGAGCAGCCGGCGGGCTATCTCGGCGATGCGCCGCTCGCGTTCTTCGTGCGGGATGAACTTCATCGGGTCTGATCCTTCCTGAGCGGGCTCAGCATCAGAGCGCTGGAGACCTGGGAGGCTAGCGTCCGCTGGATTGAGCCCGCATTCGCCGGATGACGCGGCAATTTGATGTGGTTTTGCGGCGAATTCAGGTATAACAATCAACATGTTAATCTGAACCGCGTGGGGCCGTCATGGCGCACCCGACGGGTGAATTCGATCGATGGCTCTCTCAGGCTCGATTTCGACCGCCGGCTGAAGCTCGAGTTCCATGGCTCCCGGATCACCTCCGATGCCGGATTGCTGGCCTATCGTGAACTCGACGACGCCCTCGGTCTCAGCGCGATGGCCGGGGACGTGCTGGCCGATGCACGCACCGGCAGGAATGGCCGCCATGCGCTGGTCGGGTTGCTGCGGCAGTCGGTGTTCGGGCGGCTTGCCGGATACGAGGATGTCAACGACGCCCTGCGCCTGCGGCATGATCCGGCGATGCGCTGGATCGTCGGCGGCAAGGCGGCTTCGGGCGCGGCGGCATCGCCAAGCCAGATGGGGCGCTTCGAGACACGCTGGCTGACGGCGGAGAAGAACCTCTCGGCCCTCACCGATCTGTCCGGCCGATGGATCGACCGTGTCCATGGCCGCCGGCCGCCGAGAGGCATCGTGCTCGACATGGATTCCAGCGTCAGCCCGACCCATGGCGAGCAGGAGCTGAGCGTCTGGAACGGCCACTTCGAATGCACTGTGCTACCATCCGCTCTTCGTGTTCAACCAGTTTGGCGATCTCGAACGCTGTGCGCTGCGTCCCGGCAACGTTCACAGCGCCGACGGCTGGCAGGACGTGCTCGACCCGGTCGTGGCCCGCTATCGGGGCAAGGTCTCGCGCATCTACTTCCGCGCCGACGCGGCCTTCGCCATGCCGGGGGTCTACGAGTACCTGGAAGACAAGCGGATCAAGTACGCGATCCGGCTCCCCGCCAACCGGGTCTTGCAGGAGCGGATCGGTCATCTGCTCAAGCGCCCGGTCGGGCGTCCGCCGAACCATGTCCGCCGCTCTCACGCGAGCTTCCGCTATCAGGCTGGAAGCTGGACCAAGCCACGCCGGGTGATCGCCAAGGTCGAGTGGCACCCTGGAGAGCTTGTCCCGCGCGTCGGCTTCATCGTGACCAACATGAGCCGCCCGGCCGAGCGGGTCGTCGCCTTCTACAACCAGCGCGGCACGGCGGAACAATGGATAAAAGAGGGCAAGGGCGCGATCCGGTGGACGCGGCTGTCGTGCCGGTCGTTCGCCGCCAACGCCGTGCGTCTCCAGCTTCACGCGCTCGCCTACAATCTCGGCAATTTCCTGCGCACGCTGGCGACGCCCGAGCCGATCAAGGACTGGTCGCTGACCAGCCTGAAGGAGAAGCTGATCAAGATCGGCGCGAAGGTGGTCAGCCACGGCCGCTATGTCGCCTTCCAGATGGCCGAGGTCGCCGTGCCGAGGATGCTGTTCGCCGAGATCCTGCGGCTGATCGCCGATCTGCGGCCGCCGCCCGATCCCGCGCCGGCATGAGCGGCGCCGCTGGATGAGGTCGAGCATGAACCATGGGGAAGGTGCGCCTTGATGAAGGCCATTTCTAATTTTCCGGCACGCGCCATGCCCGTGTTACCGGCCTCTGGCGTCCGCAGGCGCTCATGGCCACGGCCCGCCCTTGCCGAGGCCCTCCTTGGGGCGCAATCTCGGCCCAGAGGGTCGGTCATCCGGTGAATGTCGATTGACAGGCTTGCCCGCTACGAGGCGCATCTCGATCGGAAGCTCGAGCGCACCCTCGGCACGCTGCTCAAGTTGCAAGAGCTCAGGCGCACGATCACACTCGACGCTGGCGTTGCCTGAAATCCGTTTCGCAGAAACGGCGAAACGGCGGCCGAAGTGGGCCCTGGGCGAGATTTGCGATCGTCACGGATCAAGTCGTAC
>CAWJAY010000037.1:0-222348 GCA_963840925.1 uncultured Alphaproteobacteria bacterium | reverse complement strand
ATCGCGCCAGCGCTGGGCTGCGCCGGTCCAGTTGTGGCCCGTGACCGCGCGGGTCGGGAAATTGCGCAGCCGCCCGTGCAGGCCGTTGGCGGACAGATCGACCACGCGGGTGCTCGAGATCTCGCGCGCGAAGTCCCAGGCGGCGAGCAGGTCCGGGGCCAGCAGCACGGGCGGCACGGCCGCCTCGAGCGCCTCGATCTCGGCCCGCGCGAGCGCCCGCCGCACAATGCGGGGGCGGTCGATCTTGCCGTTGAAATGGCCCTCGGTGCGCTCCGGCTCCGCTCCGGCCAAGGCCGGCCGATCGCGATCACCGAGGGTTGCCGGGCGCGCGCGCGCCCGAGCGCGGCGCGCGCCTCGCCGCCGTCGCGGACCGTCGGCAGCGGCCGCAGCGGCTGCTGCCGACCAGGCTTCGCCGCTCCGCGTCGTAGCTCGCGGCGACGAATACCAGCGCCCGGCAACAGCGACGCCCCGCTCGCGACCCGGACCGGCGCCCCGCGGCCGCGGCCGAGCATCAGCGTGCATCGGCAGCGGCGCCGATCAGCAGGGCAAAGCCGGTCGCGCCGGCCGGCGACCAGAGGCTGAAGATCCGCTGGTCCAGCCGCTCCGCCGTGGTCGGCCAGATGAACGCCTGAACCGTCAAGCTCGGGCCGCCCTCCACCCCTTTCCGGCCCCGGGATCAGCGCGCAGGAGCCCGGATAGAGCGCCTGCGGACCGCACGGTAGCGCCCGCCGAGCGGGCTCTCGACCTCCTCCTTGTGGTAGCCCGGACCGTCGGGCGCGCCGTCGGCGCAGACCAGGCGGACCAGATGGCCAGAGTTCTTCGTGCCCCTCGCACTGACGATGAAGCGGTTCTCGCCGGGTGCGAGCGAGAGCGGGTCGCAATAGCCGAGATGCGGGTCACGCGGGCGGCGCCGGGTCGCACGGCAGCCGATGCCCTAAGAGCCGCCAGCGCTCGCAGAACACGTACCACTCGGCCGCCTCGATCACTCGAAGACCGGCTCGGCGTGGCGGATCACGCTCGCCCGGCCGGCCGGTCAGCTGCGCCAGGCGTAGCGGCCGTCGGCCTGGTCGAAGATCAGGATCTTGCCGGCCAGCGGCAGCCCCCATCCGGTTCAGGACCCGCTGCAGCGCCGGGCCGTGCGGCCGAGCGGACGGGCGCGAACTCCCGGCCGATCGGTCGCGTCAGCGTCGATGCCGGTCATCGCGATGCCTCCGTCCTTAATCTCTGCCGCGAGGCTAGGCCTGCGGCCGGCGGGAGCAATCTAGGCGGTCAGATCTCGACCACCCGGCTCGGCACTCGTCGAGATCGTCGGCCGACCGCGGAAAATGCTCGGCGAGCTGATCGCCGACCTCGCCGATCGCGGCGAGGAAGCCTTCGGCGATCCGCCCGCTCCGGACCCGCAGCACGAACTCGGCGACCGCCTTTTCCCAGGTTCCGGGCGGGACCAGGGCATCGATGCCGGCATCGGCGATGATCTCGACGTAGTGCTCGGCGACCGCGACGAAGATCAGCACGCCGGTGCGCGCCCGGGTCCGGTGCAGGCCCAGATCGAAGAACTGCTCCCGGGCGAGCCGGCGCGCGCGCCGGCGCTTGACCGCGGCCGGGACCAGCGCCAGCCGCACCGGCGGCAGATGCGCGATCAGCGCCAGGACGACGAAGGTCGCCGCCTGGGCGAGATAGAGCGGCCAGGCATCGAGTCTCCGGCCAGAGCGTCAGCACGACCGCCGGCAGCAGCAGCGCGAGCGAGCGCCGGCCAGAGCAGCGGGACGTAGCGGTAATCGTCGGCGGCCGCGGCGATCACCGTGACCAGCTCGCCGCTGGTCCGGCGCTCGGCCGCCGCGATCGCCTCGGCGATCCGCTGCCGGTCCGGATCGGTCAGAAAGGCCATGTCACCAGCGCCCCGCTGGCGCCGCCGCCGCCAAAGCTGCCGCCGCCGCCGCTGAACCCGCCGCCGCCGCCGAAGCCGCCGCCGCTCCGCCGCCAAAGCCGCCGGGCAGGATCACCGGGCCGCCGTAGCGCCGGCCGCGGCGGCCTCGGCGCTGGCTGGACACGCGGTTGAGGATGATGATCAGCATGATCGGCAGCATGATCATCATGGGCCAGGGCGAGGGCGCCCGCTCCGACGGGGCCGCGACCCGCGGCAGGGCGGGTCGTAGCGGCCGCCCAGCGTCTCGATCATGGCCGCGACGCCGGCCTTGATCCCGGCCGAGAAATCGCCCGCCCGAAAGCGCGGCAGGACGTCGGTCTCGATGATCGTCCGGCTTCGGGCGTCGGTCAGCTCGCCCTCGAGCCCGTAGCCGACCTCGATCCGGACCGCGCGCTCCTCAGGCGCCACGATCAGCAGCGCGCCGTTGTCCTTGCCCGCCTGGCCGATGCCCCAGTGGCGGCCGAGCTGGTAGCCGTAGTCCTCGATCGGCAGGCCCTGGAGCGATCTGAGCGTCGCGACCACGATCTGATTGCCGCTCTGCTGCTCGAACTGGGCGAGCGCCCGGTCCAGCTCCCGCTGATCGCGCTCGCTCAGCAGGCCGGCGTCGTCGACCACCCGGCCCGGAGCGTCGGGAACTCGGGTGGCGGCCGCCCGGATCGCCGCTGCCGATAGCGATCAGCCCGAGCAGCAGGCACAGGAAGGCCGGCGCGCGCCGCATCGGCGAAGCGCTCAGAAGCGACCTTGGGCACCTGCTCGGCACCGGTGGCCGCGGTGAAGCTCGCCTTAGGCTCGGCGCCGTAGACCACCGCCCAGAGCCGCCCCGGGAAGGTCCGGATCTCGGTGTTGTAGCGCTGCACCGCCTGGATGTAGTCGCGGCGCGCGACCGCGATGCGGTTCTCGGTGCCCTCGAGCTGGGACTGCAGGGCGAGGAAGTTCTGGTTCGACCTGAGCTCGGGGTAGCGCTCGACCACGACCATCAGCCGGCTCAGCGCGCCGGTCAGCTGGGCCTGGTTGTCCTCGAACTGCTTGAACGCCTCCTCATTGGTCAGAATGTCCGGCGGCAGCTGCATCTGCCCGACCTTGGCGCGCGCCTCGGTGACCGCGGTCAGGACCTCCTGCTCCTGCTTGGCGAAGCCCTTGACGGTCTCGACCAGGTTCGGGATCAGGTCGGCGCGCCGCTGGTACTGGTTCTGGACCTGCGCCCAGTCGGCGTTGACCTGCTCGTCGAGCGTCGGGATCGTGTTGATGCCGCAGGCGGCGAGCACCGGCAGCAGGAGCAGCAGCAGCGCCACCGCGGCGCGCGCCGGGCGCCGGCGCAGGGCTGGAGGCATCGAGAGGTTCGCTATCAACGGAGAACTCCGGTTCGAATCGGGACCGTGACGGTGTCGGAGCGGAGGGCGAAGCTGGCGGAGGGAGTGGGATTTGAACCCACGAGGGACTTGCGCCCCAACACGCTTTCCAGGCGTGCGCCTTAAACCGCTCGGCCATCCCTCCGAGCCGGCGCTCAAGATAGTGAGGGGGCACGAATGAGGCAATCGCCGGCCGGCCGCGAGTGCCTGTTGCCTTGGGCGACCCGGGGCTCGTATGAACGTCGGCATGCACACCTTGGGCTACGGGTTCGGGGTCGCCTTGCTGATCGCCGGCGTGACCGCGGCGTTGGCCGATCTGACGACCCTCGTCCGGGGCGCGCCGACCAACAGCCGGGTCGGATCTCAGGCCCTGATCGAGAAGCAACCGCTGGCCTTGCTCCGGCCGCCGATCCGAGAGCTCTTGAGGCTGCCGAGCTGGCTCATCCGGGGCCTGCCCGGGCTGCTGCCGGTGTTCGCCTGCCGGGGCGAGGCGCGCGCCTGAGCCATGGCCGGCACCCCAGAGCCCGAGATTGCGATCCTGCTGCCGGCGGCCGAGCATTTCGGCCCGGAGCGCGCCGGCGCGATCGCGCTCCACGTCCGCGACGTGACCCGGGCGAGCCGCTTTCGCGATCGGATCCGGATCTTCGGCGCACCGGCCGAGCGGCCGTTCGAGGGCTTCGACTTCCTCCCGCTGCGCCCGGCCTGGCACGGCCTGCGCGGCCGCAACATCGGCCTGGCCGAGCAACTGCGCCGGGAGTTGCGCGGCCGTCAGGGCGTGCTGGTCGAGATCTACAACCGGCCAAACATGTTCGCCCATCTCGCCGCACGCACCGATCTGCTGCTCACGCTCCGCCTCAGCAACGACCCGCAGACCATGCGCGGCGCGCGCACGCCGGCGGAGCGCGCCCGGCTGCTCGCCCGGGCGCGGGCGATTCTTTGCGTCAGCAACTTCGTCCGCGACCGCTTCCTGGACGGCCTCGGCTCCGACGCTGCTCGCGGCAAGCTGCAGGTCCTGCGCAACGCGATCCCGCGCACGCTCGCCGCGCCGCCCGCGAAGGAGCCGCTGATCCTGTTCGTCGGCCGGATCATCGAGGAGAAGGGCGTCCACGATCTGGTCAGCGCGCTCGAGACGGTGCTGCCGCGCCACCCCGGCTGGCGGGCCGAGATCATCGGCAGCAGCCGGACGCAGCGGCGTGCCGGGCCCAGCGCCTACGAGGCCGCGATCCGGCAACGCTGCGCCCGCCTGGGCGGCCGCGTGCGCTGCCTGGGCCACCTGGCCAACGACGAGGTCATGGCCCACTACCGGCGGGCCGCGATCGTCGCCCTGCCCTCGGTCTGGCCCGAGCCGCTGACCCGGACCGCGGCCGAGGGCCTGGCGCACGGCTGCGCCGTGCTCGCCTACCCGAATGGCGGCTTGCCGGAGGTGCTCGATGGGCGCGGCCTGCTGGTCGAGCCGGCGACGCCCGCAGCGCTGGCCGGGGCGCTCGAGCGGCTGATCAGCGACGCCGGGCTCCGCGCCCACCTGCAGGACCGGGCCTGGCAGGACTACCCGTTCGACATTCAGACGCTCGCGGATGCGATCGACGGTCTCCGCGAGGCGATTCTCGCCGGTCAGAGGAAGGCCGCGTGAGAATTCTGTCCGCGCTGACGCTCGCCCTTCGCTCGTCCGATCGGATGCTCCGCCGATCGGCGTCCGGCCCGGCGCGCGGGATTTGCAGATGCTGATCTCACCGCGATCGGAGGCCACCGACGCGCCGCTGGCAGACAGCCCTGCGGCGGCGGTCCGCCAATGGATGGCCGCCTGCGCGGCCGGATGTCTGATGTTTCTCGGCGCGCTCGCTGTTGCCGCCGGGCAGGCGCACTTCCCGATCGAGCAGGGCCTGGGCCGCTTGAGCTCCGGGCGCGCCTGGCTCGAGCTGCCGGACGTCCTCGACCATATCGCCGGGTTCGGGGCTGGAGCGATCCTGCTGCCGGCGGCGCTGTTCATGCCGCTTTTGCTGCCGATCCGCCGGCCGCGGCATTGGTGGCTGCCGGTCGCGGTGCTGCTCGGTTCATTCGCGCTTGGCAGCGCGGCGGTCGCGGTCCTCGGCCATCTCAAGATCGGTGGTGACGGGGTCGCGTTTGCCGATCCGATCGCGGTGACTGCAGTCGCGTTCCTGATCACGGCTGCGCACCTGATCCAGCGCTCGTTGACCGGTCGCCTGATGAAGGTCGCGGTCTGGAGCTGTGGCGCGCTGCTGATGGTCCTGGTGAGCGTCGATCCGCTGCTGTTCGAGGCGGCTCCGACCTTGCCGCTCAGCGGCGTGGCGGGCGCCGGTCTCGGCCTTGCCTGCGCGGCTGCGGCGGCCTGGTGGGACGAGGCGCAGCCGGGGCCGCAACCCGCTTGCCGCGCGGAGCCAGACCAGGCGGCCACGACCGGCGGCCGCGGACCGCGCGAGCCGTCGCCGCTCGCAGCGCGCGCGCTCTACTATGTCTACGAGCGGCATCTGCTCCGCCAGGTGCAAACGGGGCCGGCACCCCGGCACGTCGGCGTGATCCTCGACGGCAACCGCCGCTATGCCCGCCGGCTCGGGCTGAAGGACCTGCGGACCGTCTACCGGCTGGGCGCGCAAAAGCTCGACGACGTGCTCGACTGGTGCGCCGAGCTGCGCATCCCGGCGGTGACGCTCTGGGTCTGCTCGACCGACAACCTCGGCCGCGCCTCCGACCAGATCTCCGGGATCCTGGCCGCGGTCGAGGCCAAGCTTTTGGCTCTGGCCGACGATCCGCAGATCCAGCGGCAGCAGGTCCGGGTTCAGGCCATGGGCAGGCTGGAGCTTTTGCCGGAGACCACCGTGGCCGCGATCCGGGCCGCCGAGGCGGCGACCGAACGGCACGCCGCGATCACGCTGACGATCGCGGTCGCCTACGGTGGCCGCGAGGAGATCGCGGATGCCGTCCGTGGCCTGCTCGCCGCCGAGGCCGAGCAGGGGGCAGCGCTCGCCGACGTGATCGCGCGCGTCACGCCGGCCGCGATCAGCCGCCATCTCTACCTCGCGAGCCTGCCCGACCCGGAGCTGATCATCCGCACCAGCGGCGAGATCCGCCTCTCGGGGTTCCTGCTCTGGCAGAGCGCGTACAGCGAGTTCTACTTCTCGGACGTCAATTGGCCGGCTTTCCGCAAGATCGACTTCCTGCGCGCGCTGCGCGCCTTCCAGCAGCGCAAGCGGCGCTACGGCCGCTGACCGGTCCGATCCGACGGCCCCGGCTTCACCACTCATCAAGCCCCGGATGGTAGCCAGGGCTCGGCCCTGGAGAGCGTCCGCCCATGAACCACGACGTGCTTGCCGCCCTGATCCTCGGCGCGATCGAGGGTTTCACCGAGTTTCTGCCGGTCTCCTCGACCGGCCACCTGATCCTGGCCGGCGATCTGCTCGGGTTTCAGACCGAGCTCGGCAAGCTGTTCGAGATCGTGATCCAGCTCGGCGCGATCCTCGCGGTCGTGGTGTTCTTTTTCCCGCGGTTGTGGAGAGTTCTGGTCGGGCTGCCGAGCGATCCGGGGGCCAGGCGCTTCGCCTGGGCGGTGATCCTGGCGTTTCTGCCGGCGGCGATGCTGGGTGCCGTGTTTCACAACTTCATCAAGACCGTCCTGTTCTCGCCGATCGTGGTCGTGACGACGCTGGTCCTGGGCGGCATCGCGATCCTTCTGATCGAGCGGCTGGCGCCCCGGCCCCGCTACGAGGCGATCGAGTCCTTGCCGATGACGACCGCGCTCGGGATCGGCCTGTGCCAGACGGTGGCGATGATTCCGGGCGTCTCGCGGGCCGGCGCGACGATCCTGGGCGCCGAGCTGCTCGGCGTCGATCGCCGGGTCGCGACTGAATTCTCGTTCTATCTCGCGATCCCGACCATGCTGGGCGCGACCGTGTTCGATCTCTGGAAGACCCGCTCGGCGCTGACCGAGGGCGGCATCGAGCTGATCGCGATCGGGTTCGTGACCGCCTTCGTGGTTGCGATCCCGGTGGTGCGCGGCCTGATCGGCTTCGTCGGCCAACACGGGCTGACGCCGTTCGCCTGGTACCGGATCGTGCTCGGCCTCGCCTGGGGCGCGTGGCTGCTCTACAGCAGGTAGCCTCTTCGCCCGCAATCGCGGCCGACGACACACGGCTGCGGTGCCGGTCGAAAGTCGCTACCGGAGCAGAAACAGTTTGACGTCCGCTGGGAGGCGGAGCCGGCGGTCATTCGAGACGACTGCGGTACACCCGGCTGCGAGCGCTGTCGCCACATGGATGGCATCGGGAAGCCGCAGCGCTAGGCCAGATTGCAGTCGCGCCGCCTCGATCAGGGTCGTGCGATCAACCGGCAGCACCGCAAGCCACGCCGAAGGCGCGAGCATGTCTTCGTTGATCCTAGCGATGTCGTGGCGCCCCGCCTCGAAAGGTTTGGCCAGGACCTCGGCGAGCGTCAACTCGCTGGTGGCGGCCACGATCGAGCCATCATCGATGCGCGAGAACAGCGCCTCGATTTCGACCGCGTATTCCGCCACCGCCTCGACCGCATAGATGAAGACATTGGCGTCGAGGTAGACCTTCCCGCCTGGCAAACGTTCTAAGGTCGCCATGCGTTGCGGTTGCGACGCAGGTAGGCGTCGATCTCGCGAGCTGAGGCGAACAGGCCTTTGCCGGCGCCGATGAAGCGTTTCGAGGAGCCACCTGCATCTTGGCGATCAGCCGTGATCGTTACTGTGACCTGCTCGTCGGGAGCGAAGTGCCCTGCCTCCCGCCATTCTGCGGGGAGCTCGCAGGCCTTCAGCGATCTCCGGTAGCGAGCGCTGGCCATCCGCGTTCAACCTCCTGTCGCCGGCATCGTCAGCGGAAGCGCTGCCGGATCGGGCTCCAATCAGCTCTCCATCTTCAGAGCCGCGAGGAAGGCTTCCTGGGGGATTTCGACTTTGCCGACCTGGCGCATGCGTTTCTTGCCCTCTTTCTGCTTTTCCAACAGCTTGCGTTTTCGGGTCACGTCGCCACCGTAGCATTTGGCCGTAACATCTTTTCGGAACGGCTTGACCGTCTCGCGGGCGACGATCTTGCCGCCGATCGCGGCCTGGATCGCGACCTGGTACATCTGGCGCGGGATCAGCTCCTTGAGCCGCACGCAAAGGGCCCGGCCGCGCGCCTCGGCCATGCTCCGGTGCACGATCAGCGCCAGCAAGTTCGACCGGATCGCCGTTGATCAGCACCGACAGCTTGACCAGCTCGCTCGGCGCATGGCCGTCAAGCTGGTAGTCGAAGCTGGCGTAGCCGCGCGAATAGGACTTCAGCCGGTCGTGAAAATCGTAAACGACCTCGTTCAGCGGCAGCCGGTAGACCAGCATCGCGCGTTGGCCGACGTAGGTGAGCTCGACCTGCTCGCCGCGTTTTTCGGTGCATAGCGCGAGGACCGGGCCAAGGTGCTCGTCCGGGAGCATGATCGTGGCCTTGATCCACGGCTCCTCGATGTGGTCGATCTGGGTCGGATCGGGCATGTCGGCGGGGTTGTGCAGTTCCAGCTTGCAGCCATCGGTCTTGTGCACCCGGTAGACGACCGAAGGGCGGTCAGCACGAGGTCGAGGTCGAACTCGCGATTGAGCCGCTCCTGGATGATCTCGAGGTGCAGCAGCCCGAGGAAACCGCAGCGGAAGCCGAAGCCGAGCGCGCTCGAGTGCTCGGGCACGAACTCGAAGCTCGCATCGTTCAGGCGCAGCTTGCCGAGCGAATCGCGGAGGTCCTCGAAATCGGCCGAATCGGTCGGGAACATGCCGCAGAACACGACCGGCTGGGACGGCCGGAAGCCCGGCAACGGCGCCGCCGCCGGCCGGCGGTCGTCGGTGATCGTGTCGCCGACCCGGGTATCGCCGATGTCCTTGATGCTGGCGGTGATGAAGCCGATCTCGCCGGGCCCGAGCGGCTCGTCGATCTGGACCGCCTTCGGCGTGAACACGCCGACCCGGTCGACCTGGTGGACCGTGCCGGTGCCCATCATCCGGATCTTCTGGCCCTTGGCCAGCGAGCCGTCGCGCACCCGGGCGAGGATCACGACGCCCAGATAAGGATCGTACCAGCTGTCGACCAGCAGCGCCTTGAGCGGCGCCTCCGGCTCGCCCTTAGGCGCCGGCAGGCGCGCGACGATCGCCTCCAGCACCTGGTCGACGCCGGCGCCGGTCTTGGCCGAGATCAGCAGCGCGTCATCGGCGCCAAGCCCGATGATGTCCTCGATCTGCTCCTTGACCCGCGCGGGCTCGGCTGCCGGCAGGTCGATCTTGTTCAGCACCGGCACGATCTCGTGGTCGGCATCGATCGCCTGGTAGGCATTGGCCAGCGTCTGCGCCTCGACGCCCTGGGTCGCATCGACCAGCAGCAGCGAGCCCTCGCAGGCGCGCAAGGACCGGCTGACCTCGTACGCGAAGTCGACGTGGCCCGGCGTGTCGACCAGGTTCAGCTGGTAGTCTTTCCCATCTTTCGCCTGGTAGGTGAGCCGGACGGTCTGGGCCTTGATCGTGATCCCACGCTCGCGCTCGAGATCCATGCTGTCGAGCACCTGGCTCTGCATCTCGCGCGCCTCGAGCCCGCCGCAGCGCTCGATGATCCGATCGGCGAGCGTCGACTTGCCATGATCGATATGGGCGATGATCGCAAAGTTGCGGATGCGCTCAAGGTCGGTCATCGACGGTCCGGTCTACCTTCCTGGTCTGCCAGCGTCCGGTCCGGGCTCGAACAGCCAAATGACAGCGCGGACGGCCCGGGGCGCTATATAGGGACGCAGCACCCCGTCGGCAGCGGGCGACGCTCTCAGGACGGCTCCTCCGGCTTCGGCTCGGCGATCAGCCACTGCTCCATGCCCATCGGCTCGAGATGCTGCTCGTCGACCTGCCAGACGCCGCCGGCCGAGAAGATGATCCGCTTGCCGGCGCGCGGGAAGCAGCCGACCTCGATCCGGCCGCGCTCGCCGCCCATCAGGTAGACGAGGTCCTCGTCATAGGGGTTGGTCAGGTGATGGCCGATCGAGGGCGTGGCGAACCCCATGAAGTCGCCGGCGCCGACCTCGATCGTCCGATCGCCGATCTCTGCCCGGCCGCGACCCGAGAGGATGTAGACGAACTCCTCGTCGGCCAGATGCGCATGATAGGCGAAGGACTCCTTGCCGGGCGGGATGCGGGCCAGCGTCAGGCGCACGCGCTGTAGGCCGACCGCCTCGCTCAGCTGGCGCAGATAGACTTCCGAGTTCGGGTTCAGCGGATGCCGGATGCCGACCTCGACCGCGGCCGAGATCGCGGCCGCCTCCAGCAGGCACTTGCTCGGGTCATCGTCGGCCATGACCGGTCTCCTCACCAAGAGCGCTCAGCCACGCAGCACGGCGCCGGTCGCCTTGATGGCGGCGGCGACGATCTTCTTGGCCGCGGCCTCGATCTCGGGCTCGGTCAGCGTGTGGTCCGCAGCCTGGAGCCGGACCGCGACCGCGAGTGACTTCATGCCATCGCCGAGTCCTGGCCCCTCGTAGAGGTCGAACAGCGCGACCTCGCGGATCAGGGCCTTCTCGGCTGCCCGGACCGCCGTGATCAAAGTCTCGGCCGGGACGTCCTTGGCGACCACGAAGGCGAAATCGCGATCGACCGGCGGGAACGGCGACGACTTCAGCGGCGCGCGGGCGCGCGCGGCCTTCTGCCTGGGCTTGGGCAGCCGGTCGAGAAAGACCTCGAAGCCGACCGCCCGGCCCGCGATATCGAGCTCGCGCACGATCGCGGGGTGAAGCTCGCCGAACTCGGCGAGCACGGTCTGCGGCCCCAGGGTCAGCCGGCCGCGCCGGCCCGGATGATAGTGCGAGGGGCCGTCGGCGATCACCCGGACCGCATCGGCGCCGAGCTTGCAGCTGGCGAGCAGCGCCAGCGCATCGGCGCGGGCATCGAACGCGTCGACCAGCCGGGGCGGCTCGGCCCAGTGGCGCTCGTGGGTCTGGCCGACCCGGACGCCGGCGGCGACCACCTCCTGCTCGCCCGGCTGGCTGCCGAAGAACCGGGCGCCGACCTCGAACAGGCCGAGGTTGGCGAAACCGCGGCTCTGGTTACGGGCGGCGGCGCTCAGCAGATGGGGGAGCACGCTCGGCCGCAGCACCGACAGCTCGGCGTTGATCGGATTGCGCAGCCGGATGTCCCCGTTGCCGAACCGGCGCGCCAGCGCCGGCTCGACGAACGACCAGGTGACCGCCTCGGCCAAGCCGCGCGCGGCCAGCGCCCGGCGCGCGCCCGCGCGCAGGCGCTGCTCGGCGCTGAGCGCCGGGTGGCCGACCGCCTCGGTCCGGCGCACCGGCATCGGCGGCACCCGGTCGTAGCCGTGCAGCCGCACCAGCTCTTCGACTACGTCCGCCTCCATCGTGACGTCATGGCGCCAGGACGGCGGCTGCAGCTGGAGGACCCCGTCCTCGAGCCATTCGGCGCCGAAGCCGAGCGCGCGCATGTGGCGCTCGATCGCCGCAGCGGGCAGCGCGATTCCGGCCAGACGCTCGAGCTGCTGAACGCGGAAACGGAACGGCGGGCGCGCTTGCGGTACCCGCCCGGCGACGATCGGGCGGCTCGCGCTGCCGCCGCAAAGGTCAAGGATCAGCCGGGTCGCATGCTCGATGCCCGGGACCACCAGCGCCGGGTCGACCCCGCGCTCGAACCTGGCCCGGGCATCGCTCTCGATCCCGAGCCGGCGCCCGGTCATCGCGGTCCGCAGCGGGTCGAACAGCGCGGCCTCGAGCACGACCTCGGTGGTGAGCGCCGTGCAGCCGGTGCTCTCGCCGCCCATGATGCCGCCGAGGCTGATCGCCCCCGAGGCGTCGGCGATCACAGTCATGTCCGGCTCGAGCCGGTAGGTCCTGCCGTCGAGTGCCGCGAACGCTTCGCCCGCCCGGGCAAAGCGCAGGCTGAGGTCGCCGCGGATCTTGGCGGCGTCGAACACGTGCAGCGGCCGGCCGAGATCGAAGGTCACAAGGTTGGTGATGTCGACCAGCGTCGAGATCGGCCGCAGCCCGATCGCGGTCAGCCGCTCCTGCAGCCAGGCCGGGCTCGGTCCGTTGCTGAGGCCCCGGAACAGCCGGCCGACGAACAGCGGGCAGGCGGCCGCCTCACCCGGGGGAAAGTCGAGCGTGATCTCAAGCCCAGCATCGAAGTTTCCGGGAACCGGGCCGAGATCGCGCTGCCTGAGCGTGCCGAGCCCGGCCGCGGCCAGCTCGCGGGCGATCCCGAGCACGCCGAAGCAGTCGCCGCGGTTCGGGGTCACCGCAACCTCGATCACCGGCCCCTCGATCCGGATCACCTCGCTCGCCGGGCGCCCGAGCGGCGCATCCGGCGCCAGCTCGATGATGCCGTCCTGGTCCTCGCCGAGCAGCAGTTCCTTGGCCGAGCACAGCATGCCGTTGCTGTCGACGCCGCGGATGCGCGCGCGCTTGAGCGCCTCGCCGCTCGCCGGGATGACGACGCCGGGCGGCGCGAACACCGCCTTCATGCCGGCGTGGACATTGGGCGCGCCGCACACCACCTCGGTCATCTCACTGCCGGTATCGACCCGGCAGAGGCTGAGGCGCTCGGCGTTCGGATGCGGGCGCACCTCGGTCACGAGCGCGACCTTGAACGGCGACAGATCGGCGCCCCGGGTCTCGACCCCCTCGACCTCGAGCCCGAGCATGGTCAGCCGCTCGACGATCGGCTCGAGACCCGCGTCGGTCTCGAGGTGCTCGAGCAGCCACGGCAGCGTGAACTTCATCGCGACAGCCCGCCGTAGGTGGTCGGCACGTCGAGCGCCGGGAAGCCGTAGTGGCGCAGCCACCGCAGGTCGGGCTCGAAGAAGGTGCGCAGGTCCGGGATGCCGTATTTGAGCATCGCCACCCGGTCGATGCCCATGCCGAACGCGAAGCCCTGCCAGATCTCGGGGTCGACCTCGACCGCCCGCAGCACGTTCGGGTGGACCATGCCGCAGCCCAGGATCTCGAGCCAGTCGTCGCCCTCGCCGACGATCAGTTCGCCGGCGCTCCGGCGGCAGCCGATGTCCATCTCGGCCGAGGGCTCGGTGAACGGGAAGTAGCTCGGCCGGAAGCGGACCGGCACGTCGGCGCGCTCGAAGAACGCGCGCACGAAGTCGGTCAGGCAGCCCTTGAGATGGCCCATGTGGGTGCGCCGGTCGATCATCAGCCCCTCGACCTGATGGAACATCGGCGTGTGGGTCATGTCGCTGTCGCAGCGGTAGGTGCGTCCGGGCGCGATGACCCGGTACGGCGGCGGGCCGGCGAGCATGGTCCGGATCTGGACCGGGCTCGTGTGAGTGCGCAGCACCAGCGGCCGCCCGGCCTGCTCGGCCTCCAGGTAGAACGTATCCATCATCTGGCGCGCCGGATGCTCCTCGGGGATGTTGAGCGCGCCGAAATTGTTGAAGTCGTTCTCGACGTCGGGCCCCTCGGCGACCGCAAAGCCCATCTCGGCGAAGATCGCGACGATCTCCTCGGTCACCTGGCTCACCGGATGGACCCGGCCCTCGGGCGAGGGTCGTACCGGCAACGTGACGTCGACCCGCTCGGCGATCAGCTGGGCGTCGAGCGCCACGCTCTCGAGCGCCGCCTTGCGCGCCGCGATCGCATCGGCAACCGACTGCTTCAGCTGGTTGTAGCGCTGGCCGGCGGCGCGCCGCGCCTCAGGGTCGAGGTCGGCCAGGCTCCTGGTCAGCCCGGTGATCCGGCCCTTGCGGCCAAGCGCCTCGACCCGGACCTGCTCGAGTGCGGCCAGGTCGGGCGCCGCGGCGACCTCGGCGAGCAGCGCCTGCTCGAGCCGATCGGCATCCACGCCATGAACTGTTGCTTCCATCTGCCTGCTCCAGGCCCGTCCAGCAAAAAAGGGGCCTCCCGGCCCCTTTCGCGCCCCGCGGGCTTAAAGCCCCATCACCCGCCGAGCGCGACCTGGGCCTGTTGGGCCAGACCGGCGAACGCCGCCTGGTCCCGGACCGCGACATCGGCCAGCACCTTGCGGTCGATCTCGATCCCGGCGCTCTTGAGGCCGTGCATCAGCCGGCCGTAGGTCAGCCCCTGCTCGCGCGCCGCGGCGTTGATCCGTTGGATCCAGAGCGCGCGGAAATCGCGCTTGCGGTTGCGCCGGTCGCGGTAGGCGTACTGCAGCGCCTTCTCGACCCGCTCCAGCGCCAGCCGGTAGCAGTTTTTGTTGCGACCGCGGTAGCCCTTGGCCAGCGCGAGCACCTTCTTGTGGCGCGCCTTGGCCGTGACGCCGCGCTTGATCCGTGCCATGTGCTAGTCTTTCTCCCGCCCGATCCTTAAGAGCCGTAGGGCAGCATGCGCTTGACCATCCGGACGTCGGCCGCCGCGACCAGCGTCGAGCCGCGCGTCTCGACCTTGGCCTGCTGGGGCTTGTTGCTCAGATAGTGACGATGATGGGCGTGGTTGCGCACGGGTTTGCCGGTGCCGGTGAACCGGAACCGTTTGGCCGCCGCGCGCTTGGTCTTGAGCTTCGACATCGGGACGACTCCACTCTCCGGATCTGGCCGATAACAGACGCCAGCTCGGAGCTTGCGCCTTATAATGGACGATCCCAAAGCTCGCAACCACCGAACGCGAGCCCAAGGGCAGCGGGGGGAATGCGCGATGAACCGGACGATCAAGCACCTCGGGCGCCGGCTGCGTCTGGGCGTGGTCGGCGGCGGGCCGGACTCGTTCATCGGCCCGGTGCACCGCGCGGCCGCCCGCCTCGACGACCACTATGAGGTGGTGGCCGCGGCCCTGAGCCGCAACCCGGACCGCTCGCGGGCGGCGGCGCAGGATCTTGGCATCGCGCCTGAGCGCGCCTACGGTGACCACGCCGAGCTGATCGCCGGGGAGATGGCGCGCGCCGATGGCATCGACGTGCTCGCGATCATGACGCCGAACGCCCAGCACTATCCGGCGGCGCGCGCCGCGCTCGACGCCGGGTTGGACGTGATCTGCGACAAGCCGCTGACCACGACCCTCGACGACGCGCTCGACCTGGTCCGAAAGGTGCAGACGAGCGGCCGCGTCTTCTGCGTGACCTACAACTATACCGGCTATCCGCTGGTCCGGCATGCCCGCGCGATGGTCCGGGACGGCGCGCTGGGCGCGATCCGCCAGATCCACGTCGAGTACATCCAAGGGCATCTTGCCAAGCCGACCGAGGCCGATCGCGACGCTTCGGCGAACTGGCGCTTCGATCCGGCGCAGGGCAGCGCAGCGCTGGTGCTGGGCGACATCGGCTCCCATGCCCAGCATCTGGCTGCCTTCGTCACCGGCCTCGAGCTTACCGAGCTTGCCGCCGAGATCGGCAGCGCGATCCCGGGCCGGCGGGTGGTCGATTTCGCCCATCTGCTGCTCCGCTTCGAGGGCGGTGCGCGCGGCGCGATGTGGGTCACCAACTCGGCCGCCGGCGCCGAGCATGGCCTGCACATCCGGGTGTTCGGCGAGCGCGGCGGCCTGGAATGGCAGCAGGAGGACCCGAACCATCTGCTGCACCGGCCGCTCGACGGCTTTGCCCAGGTCCTGACCCGCGGCCGGCCGGGGTTGAGCGCGGCGGCGGCGCGCGCGACCCGGGTGGCGCTCGGCCACCCGGAGGGCTACTTCGAGGCGTTCGCCAATCTTTACGCTGATGCCGCCGAAACGATCGTCGCCCGGCGTACCGGGCAGGCGCCCGACCCCCTGGCGCTCGAGTTTCCGACCGTGCAAGATGGCGCCCGCGGGGTCCGCTACGTCGAGGCGGCGCTCGAATTGAGCCGCGCCGACGGCCGCTGGACCAACTGCCAACTGCGGCTTTGAGAGCATGGGCCTATCCCGAAGGCGGGATCGGGGCGGAGCTTGCGCCTCGATCCCGTTTCCCGTCTGGTCCAGCGGAGTAAGAAAACCGTCGATGACAAGAGGTTATGGGCTAATCATCAAGCAGTTTGCGAGCGACCGAGCGCTGTTGCGCTGGCTGTGCGGCCTGCTCGCCTGCAATCTGCTGCTGGTCGTGCTCCATACCGGCTATTGGTATTGTCGGCGCCATGGCCTCGACGCCTGGCCGGGGAATCCGCGCTTCTCGCTCGATTCCAACGTCGGCCCGGCGCAGCTCTTCAGCTCCTTCCAGACCGTGCTCGTGACCCTGCTCCTGCTCCAGCTCGCGCACCGGACCTGGGAACTACTCTACCTGGCCCTGGGCGCGATCTTCCTGATCGTACTGGTCGATGACGCCTTTGCCGTCAACCAGGCCCTGGGCGAGCTCATCGTGCCCGCGCTCGGTCTCGTCGATCTGCCGCGCGTCAAGGCCGAGAGCATGGCCGAGATGCTGGCCTACGCTCTGGTCGCGGTGCCGCTGCTCGCCATGGTGGCGCTCGCCTATGCCAGAGGTGCGCCGGAGCACCGGGCGGCCGGCCTGGGCTTTCTCGCCCTGCTCGGGCTGCTGACCTTCTTCGCGACCGTGATGGACCTGGTCCACCTCGCGTTCATCAAGTCGTTCTACGCGTCCCAGCTCGTGCTCGAGGTGGCCGAGGAGGGCGGCGAGATGCTAGCCCAGAGCCTGGCCCTGATGCTGGCGCTGACACTGGTTCGCCGGCCGCCGGGCGCGACCGCACGCTAAGCACGGCCGACGCGCGCGCTCGGCACTGGAGCCGCGCGCACCCCCCCTCCGCTCGCGACCGTGATGGAATCGCCGAGCGGCCCGCTCTCGCCACCATGCCGCGCCTGGGGTCCGCTCTACCCTTACCCGGGTACTTACGTTGGCGAGTTGGCCGGCGCCCGACGAGAGCCGTCCAGCAGCGCGTCGAGCGTCAAGGTTTTCCTTAAGTAGGCCAGCGGCGCCGACGTCGTCGCGTATGCTTGCGGTTGCCTTGCCCGGTGGGAAAGCTGCAATCACAGTTGCCGGGCTAATTTGCATTTTAGAAGAATACGCTCAATATTCGATCATGTTGCCAAAGCACTATCGCCAGGCATTGTGATTCGGAGAGCACTGATGCGTCGATCGATCGCGATCGTGACCGCCCTCGGCATTCTGATCACCGCCGCCACGGCATGGGGGCAGACCGAGCGGGCCTCGCCGCAGGTCCTCACGCTCGGCCAGCGGCCCGAGGCCGCGCCGGCGGCGCCGACCATCCTGCGCGGCTCGGCAATCGGGCCCAGGGCCGCACCAGCGTCGGTCGCCGCGATCGGTGAGGGCACCGAGATCGTGGCCGGCCGCCGGCTCTGGGTGGTCGACCGCGATACCGGCGAGGTGCAGAGCTGCATCAACCGCCAGACCTCGACGGTCGGGGTCCGCGAGGTGCGCTGCACGACCGCCGAACTCGGCGGCTACAGCCGGACCTTCGGCCCCAACTTCAGGCCCTGAGCGCGCGGCGTGCCAGCCGGCGACGCAGCACCAGCGTGGTCCAGATGGTGAGGTCGATCCGCGCCTGAAGGACCAGCTGGTGGCGTCGGTGGGCTTCGAGCACCCGCGCCGCCTGCCGGTCGAGCAGTCCAGAGAGCACCGCGATGCCGCCCGGCGCCAGGTGGCGGGCGGTCGCACGCGCCAGCTCGCACAAGGGGTCGGCCAGGATGTTGGCGAAGATCAGCTGGTAGGGCGCGCGCGCGCGCAGCCGCGGGTTGCGGTAGCCTTCGCTCGCGAGCGCGCGGATGCGGTGACCGACGCCGTTGGCCTTGGCGTTGGCGCGGGCGACGCTGACCGCGACCGGATCGTTGTCGGCGGCGATCACCCGCGCCGGCCAGAGTTTGGCCGCGGCGATCGCGAGGATCCCGGAGCCGCAGCCGAGATCCAGGATGCGCTGGAAGCGGTGCTTCCTGGCCAGGCGCTCGAGCGCGATCAGGCAGCCCTGGGTCGAGGCGTGCTCGCCCGAGCCGAAGGCGAGCCCGGCATCCAGCCGGATCGCCAGCGTGCCCGCCGGCGGCGGCTCGGCGACGTAGCTGCCGTGCACCCAAAAGCGGCCGATCGGCTGCGCCGGAAAGCTCTCGGCAGTGCGAGCGAGCCAGTCGGTCGCGGCGACCGGGGCGAGCGAGACGTCGATCCGCCGCAGGCCCGAGCGCTCGGCGAGCGGCGCCAGGCGCGCGGCCAGCGCCTCGCGCTCCGGCTCGGCCGCGTGCAGCAGCTCGATCCGCCAGAGCGCGCCCTCGGCGCCGTCCTCGAACGCCGCGACGCTGAGCGCGTGCTCCTCGAGCGCGTCCAGAAACCGCGGCACCGCCGCCGCCGGCACCACGAACCGGCTCTGCCAGAGCGGCGGCTGGGGCGCCGGGCGCGGCGAGCGCGGCTCAGGCCGGCGCGACAAAACTGTCGATCACTTTCTTGGTGCCCGCCTTGTCGAAGGCGATCTCGAGCTTGTTGCCTTCGACCGCGAGCACCTGGCCGTAGCCGAATTTCTCGTGGAAGATCCGCTGGCCGACCTCGAGCAGCTGGCTGCGCTTGGGCATCTCGCTGCGCAGCACGCGCGCCTGGCCCTCGATCAGCGGCGCCTTACCGGCCGCGCGCATGCGCTGGAAGCCCGGGCCGCGCCCGCCCGCGCGCAGATCGTCGAACCAGCCGCTCATCTGTGGCTCGGGCACCGACTGGCGCTGCAGGAACTCGGTGTGCGCGGCCGGCAATTCCTCGATGAAGCGCGCCGGCAGGCTCGCCGCCCATTGATTGTAGACCCGGCGGTTGGCGGCAAAGCAGACGGTGAGCACGCGCTTGGCCCGGGTCATGCCGACGTAGCCCAGCCGGCGCTCCTCCTCGAGCGCCTTCAGCCCGCCCTCGTCGAGCGCGCGCTGGTTCGGGAACACGCCCTCCTCCCAGCCAGGCAGGAACACGGTGTCGAACTCGAGCCCTTTGGCGCTGTGCAGGGTCATCACCGTGACCATATCGCCTGCGGGATCGGAGGCGTTGTCCATGACCAGGCCGACGTGCTCGAGAAAGCCCGCGAGCGTCTCGAACTCGGCCAGCGCCTGGACCAGCTCCTTCAAATTCTCGATCCGGCCCGGCGCCTCGGGCGAGCGGTCGTCCTGCCACATCCGGACGTAGCCCGCCTCCTCGAGCACGGTCTCGGCAAGCTCGCGCGGCGGCACGCGCTCGGAAAGCTCGCGCCAGCGCTCGAAATCGCGCAACAGCTCGGCCAGCGTGGTCCGGAGCTTCGGTCGCAGCTCGTCGGTCGTGCACAACAGCCGCGCGGCCGCGAGCACGCTGGAGCCGGCATCGCGGGCGCTGCGGCGCAACAGCTGCAGCGTCGCATCGCCGATGCCGCGCTTGGGCACGTTCGCGATCCGCTCGAACGCCAGATCGTCGTCTGGCTGATGGACGACCCTGAGATAAGCGATCGCGTCCCGGATCTCGGCCCGCTCGTAGAAGCGCGGGCCACCGATCACCCGATAGGGCAGGCCGAGGTTGATGAACCGCTCCTCGAAGGCCCGGGTCTGGAAGCCCGCCCGGACCAGCACCGCGATGTCCTCGAGCCGGCCCTTGGCGCGCTGGTGGGCCTCGATCTCCTCGCCGACAAAGCGCGCCTCCTCCTGGTCGTCCCACAAGCTCGCGATCCGCACCCGGTCGCCCGCTTCGCCCTCGGTCCAGAGCGTCTTGCCGAGTCGCGCGCGGTTATGCGCGATCAGCCCCGAGGCCGCGCCCAGAATGTGCCCGGTCGAGCGGTAGTTGCGCTCGAGCCGGATTACCCGGGCGCCAGGGAAATCCTGCTCGAAGCGCAGGATGTTGCCGACCTCCGCACCGCGCCAGCTATAGATCGACTGGTCGTCATCACCGACGCAGGTGAGGTTCTTGTGCCCCTGGGCGAGCAGCCGCAGCCAGAGGTACTGGGCGACGTTGGTGTCCTGGTACTCGTCGACCAGCAGCGCGCGGAAGCGCCGCTGGTAGCCGGCCAGGATCTCCGGCTGGTCGCCGAACAGGGTCAGGCCGTGCAGCAGCAGATCGCCGAAATCGCAGGCGTTCAGCGTCAGCAGGCGCTGCTGGTAGGCGGCGTAGAGCTCGCGCGTGCGCCCGAGGCCGAAATCGCCGATCTCGCTCTCGGGCACGTTCGCAGGCGTCAGGCCGCGGTCCTTGAAGCGCTCGATCAGCGCCAACAGAAGCCTGGGCGTCCAGCGGCGCGGATCGAGCTCAGCTGCCTCGATCACCTGCTTGATCAGCCGGAGCTGGTCGTCGACGTCGAGGATCGTGAAGTTGGGCTTCAGCCCAACCAGCTCGGCGTGGCGGCGGAGCAGCCGGGCGCTCAACGCATGGAAGGTGCCGAGCCAGAGGCCTTCGACGCTCTGGCCGAGGATCAGCGCGACGCGCTCGATCATCTCGCGCGCCGCCTTGTTGGTGAAGGTGACCGCGAGCACCTGGTAGGGCCGCGCCCGGCCGGTCAGCAGCAGATGGGCAAGCCGGCTGGTCAGCACCCGGGTCTTGCCGGTGCCGGCGCCGGCCAGCACCAGCAGCGGCCCGTCGGGGGCGTCGACCGCGGCCCGCTGCTCCGGGTTCAGCGTCTCGAGATAGCGCGCCGCCGGCGCCGCGGCCGGCGCTGGCAAGCCATCAGACGCAACCAGGTCGGGTTGACTGGTCATCGCACGCTTTGTGGGAGCCCTTTGCACTCGCGGCCCGGGCCAGGCAGTGCCAACCGCGAGCCGGACCCAAGATGCGCCATCGAAGACCCGCCGTCGACCCCTGCCGGACGATCGAGAGTGCTCGGCTAGCTTGGCGGGCCGACCGGCCATTCATCACGCGGCGGTCCAGTCACGCGGTGCCCGCGGCGCACCCAGTCGGCGCAGCCGCGCGCGCTCGGGCGTGATCACGACATAGAGGCGGCGCAAGCGATCGCCCTGCTGGTGGATGGTCGCGATCAGCCGCTGCAATACCGCACCAATGTCGCGCTGCGAATATCTTACGAGCACGACGCCCGGAACCCGCAAGCCGCGCCGTACGACCAAGTCGCCGAAGTCTTCGTCCTCGGTCACCAACGTCCGACGCTCATCGTTGGCAAGGTCGAGGATCGAGCGACAGCCGCGCCCTGGCACCGCGCTCGGACCGCCGCCACGTCATGGCCGGCGCGCTGAAGCCCTTCGATCAGACGGCCGTCCAGACATTCGTCGGCGAGCAGCCTCATGCCGCCTCGGGCTGGCCGAACTCTATGTCCTCGTTGCGGAGATAATCCGCGGCAAAGCTGAGGGCTGCAAGGACGTCCTGAGCTCTCAGATGGGGGTAACCCTCAAGCAGCTCGGCCACCGTCATCCCGTCGCCCAGCTTTTCCAGGATCAGCTCCACGGTGATCCGGGTGCCCTTGACGGTCGGCTTGCCCATCATGATCTCGGGATCGGAGACGATCCGCTCGTGCCGGATCCGGCCCATCGTCAACCTCCTGCCGTACCGCGATCAGATCATGGTAGGTCTGGTCGCGGAGAACAAGCCAAGCGCAGCAACCCGATCGGGAGGCATGCATGCGCCTGCGGGGCAAAGTGGCGCTGGTCACGGGCGCGGGCGATGGGATCGGGCGCGCGATCGCCGAGCGGTTCGCCGCCGATGGTGCCAAGGTCCTGGTCACCGACGTCGACCTAGACAAGGCGACGCGCGTGGCCGGGGCGATCGTCGAAAACCGCGGCCAAGCGGCAGGGCTCGGCCTCGACGTACGCGAGCCGGCGGCGGCCGAGGCGGCGATGGCCGAGGCGGTGACGCGCTTCGGCCGGCTCGACGTGCTCATCAACAACGCCGGGATCACCGACAAGCGCCCGTTCCTGGAAACCTCGCTCGAGCTCTGGCACCGGGTGCTCGCGGTCAACCTGACCGGGACTTTCGTCTGCGGCCAGGCCGCGGCCAGGCAGATGGTCCGGCAGGGCGGCGGCCGGATCGTCAACATCGCCTCGATCTCGGGGTTGCGTGGTGGTCAGGACAGGGCCGCCTACGGCGCCAGCAAGGCCGCGGTTGTCAATCTGACCCAGACCATGGCGATCGAGCTCGCAGCCTGCGGCATCGTGGTCAACGCGATCGCGCCCGGGCCGGTCCGGACGCGGGCGACCGCCGGCATGGTGCTGGGCCCGGCCCTGCTGCCGCGCCTGGCCCTCAAGCGCTTCGGCGCCCCGGAGGAAGTCGCGGCCGCGGCGCTGTTCCTGGCCTCGGACGAGTGCACCTTCACGACCGGCCACGTGCTCACGGTCGACGGCGGCTTCATGGCGACCGGCGTGGTCGAGAACGGCCCGACTCCAGAGAACCCGTCGCCAGCCTCGGATCGAACCGGAAGGGCTCCAAGGCGAGGATCGTGACGTCGGCCATGCGCGGGTGCGCGGGGTTGAGCATCGCGTTCAACTCCTTGGGGACAACCAGCGACGAGGCCATCAGGACCAGAGCCTCGCCCCGCTCCAGCCAGGCATCGCCGGTCCGCTGAAACCATGTCCGTCCGTCCGCGCCCGGCACATCGGCATGAACTGGTATCTCGTCGGGCTCGACCCGAAGCACGCCGCCATCGTCGGGAACTCGGATCTCGACCAGCATCAGATTGTCCGGGAGTCTGGACCTGAGCGTGGCGCCGAAATGGACGAAGGTCTCGAGCACGCAGGTCGCGACGTTCAGGCTGGCGTAGACGACACCGCGTCCGCGGCCCGAGTTCCAGCGTGCGCCCCGGTCGCGGTTGCCGGCGCCGTCAAGGCTTCGCGCGTGCCGGCGCGGCGCGAGCCGCCAAACGATAATGCCATCCGCCCGAAAAGTGGACCTCCACTCGGTTATCGCAGGCATCACCCAGGGTCAGCCAGCATATTCAACTGCCTCTGGGTCGCAGTCCGAGGCTAATGTCTGCGCGACATCGGTGCTCAAGGCGATGGCGCTGTAGACCGGCTTGCAGCAATCTGGGGCTCACTCCGACATGTGCAGCGGAGACCGCATCAGCTTAGCTGTAGTCGCCATAGTCGATCCGGCGTAGCACGGTCTCGACCGCGCGGGTGCCCTCGTCGGTCAGCAGCAGGTCGGCCGGGACGCGCTCGCCGAGCGCGGGGTTGACCTCCGCGAGCCACGCTTGCGCGACTTCGGCATCGTCGAACACCTCGGCCGCGTAGCTCTTGATCCGGAGCAGGCGCGCGATCTGGTCAGCTTCCTCGCGGGACAACTTTCGGCCTTCGCGCACCTTGCGCGCGAACGTTGATGCCGGGATCAGACGGTGGACCTCGTCCAGGCGCAGCAGCTTGTCCGTAATCGCCCGTTTGACCACGCCAGCCGCCACGCCTGCCACAATCGCGTCGTGACTAAGCTGCCGCTGGATCGCGGCCGCAGGCACCGGGGCGCGGTGCGCGCCAGCGCGCTCACGCCCGGAAATTAAGCCATTAGCCATTGAGGTTCTCCACCAATTGGCGCGACCAAGCTATCATTTGGCAGGCGAAGATCGTCGGCGCAAGACCCGGCAAGGCAATTCCCTCAGGCGCCGACCCGGACCGTGGCCTCGCCGAGGCCGGCGATCCGGGAAAACGGGTCTTGAGCGCGCTGCCGGTGATCACGAGCTCGCCCGCCTTCATGCCGCGGCCGCGGGACGCCAGCAGGTTCGCGAGCCAGGCCAGCGATTCGAACGGATGGCTCATCGCGGCGCCGGTCACGCCCCGGTCGACCACCTCGCCGTTCCAGACCAGCTCGACCGGCGTCGTCTCCAGATCGAGGCTCGGCCAGTCCGTAACCTCGGGCCCGATCACGACGCCGCCGCACCAGCATTTGTCGGTCAGGATCGAGGCGGCATCGAGATCCGTGTAGTCGGCGTTGCGGTCCTCGATCAGCTCGAACGCCGGCATGCAGGTCGCGACCGCTGGCGTGACCTTGGCCCGGTCGTAGGGCGCGCCCGCGGCCGGCAGGTCGCGCCCGAGGCGGAGGCCGAGCTCGAACTCAAGGCCGAGATGCATGAAGTCGGCAAGCCCGAGGCTCGCGGGCGAGGTATGGATCGTGCGCGCGAAGATCGCGCCGCCGGCCGGCTGGTCGACCCCGCACAGCTCCTGGATCGCCTTCGAGGTCAGCGCGATCTTGTGGCCGCCGAGCTCGCCCCAGCCGGCGGCCGCGAACCGGCGGTGGACCTCGTCCTGGACGTCGTAGGCCTCGGCGAGCGAAGCCGGCGCCAGCTCACCCCGCAGCCGCTCGAACCGTGCCCGCCGCTCGTGGCCTTGCAAGATGTGGTCCGCGATCCGCGCGACCTTCGTTCGCTCGACGCCTGGATCCGCCATCGCCGCTGCCCCCTCGTGCTTGCGCCGTCCATTCTGACATCTCCGGCGCGGCCGCGCACGATCTTCAGCCGGGGCCGAGCCAGACCAGCACCAGCGACACGGTCCCGACCGAAACCACGCTCGTGAGCAGGATCGCGGCCGCGCTTTCGGCCTGGCCGGCGTCGTAGCGCACGGCGAACAGATAGGGATTGACCCCGACCGGCAGCGCCGCGACCACGATCGCGACCTTGGCCCAGAGCGGCGGCACGGCGAACACCAGGCTGATCAGGCCGAAGACGAGCAGCGGGTGGACGACGAGCTTGAGCGCGGCGATCAGCGCGGCCGGCGCCAGCGCGCCCTTGAGGCGGTAGTCGCGCAGGCTGGCGCCGACCGAGAACAGCGCGCAGGGCGCAGCGGCGCCGCCGATCAGCGCCGCCCAGCGCTCGAGCGGGCCGGGCAGCGCCAGGCCGGCAAGGCTGAACCCGACGCCCAGGACCAGCCCCCAGAGCACCGGGTTGGTTGCAAGGCCGCCCAGGATCGCGCGCGGCAGTGCGCGCAGGCCGGCGCGCGAGCCGCGCCCGACCTCGATCACGACGGTCACCGCGGTGAACAGCAGCGTCGGGTGCAAGGCAACCAGCAGGAACAGCGGCAGGCTCGCCGGCTCGCCGAAGGTCGCGAGCACGAGTGGGATGCCGAGCAGCACCGTGTTGCCGAACGCGCAGCTGAAGCCGGTGATCGCCAGCCGCTCGGACGGCCCGCCGAACAGCGCGCGCCCCGCGACCATGCCGGCCGCGAACACCAGCCCGGCGCCGAGATAGTACGAGAGCAGATAGCCCCACGGGATCTGGTCGGGCAGCCGCGCGGTCGCCATGTTGCGAAACAGCATGATCGGAATCGCGAAGTAGAACACGAAGCCGGCCAGCGCCCGCGCCGCCGCGGCATCGAACACGCGGGTGAAGGTCGCGGCATAGCCGAACGCCATGAGGCCGAAGATCGGCACGACGATGTCGAGGGTGGCGCGCAGCGTCCGGCGTCCTTCGAGGGCTCGCGGCGCGAGTATGTCGCGGCCCTGGGCCGGCCACAATGGCCGGACCTGGCGATCTTGGGCCGCGAGCTTTGTGCTAGACCGGCGGGCTGGCGCCGGAAGGGAGAAGGCGGATGACGGTGGGCGGGCGATGGCGGTGGCGAGCGCTGCGGGCGCTATTGGCTCTGCTGGCCCTGGCGCCGGCGGCGGCACAGGCAACGAGCTCGCCCGCACCGCCCGGGCCGCCGCTCGAGCCCAGCATCGCCGGCGTCGAGAGCGAGGGCAGGCAGGGCGGTGATCTGCGCATGCTGGTCGGCAGCAGCCGCGACACCCGGCTGATCGTGGTCTACGGCTACGCCCGCCTGATCGGTTACGATCGGGAGCTCGAGCTGGTGCCCGACCTCGCGAGAGCGGTCGACGTCGAGGACGGGCGCGTCTTCACCTTCCATCTTCGCCGGGGCCACCGCTGGTCCGACGGCGCGCCGTTCACGGCCGACGATTTTCGCTACTGGTGGGAGGACATGGCGACCAACCCGCAGCTCAGCCCGGTCGGGCCGCCGCGGGAGCTGATCGTCGAGGACGAGCTGCCCAAGGTCGAGATCCTGGACCCGCTGACGATCCGCTATTCCTGGTCCAAGCCCAACCCGTTCTTCCTGCCGGCGCTGGCCGGCGCGCGGCCGCTGTTCATCTTCGCGCCGGCCCACTACCTCAAGCAGTTCCACGGCAGCTACGCCGAGCCGGCCAAGCTCGCCCGGCTGGTCAAGGCCGATCGGGCGCGCGACTGGGCGCAGCTGCACGGGCGCAAGGACGACATGTACCGGTTCGACAACCCGGAGCTGCCGACGCTTCAGCCCTGGGCGATCCGAACTCGGGCGCCGGCCGAGCGTTTCGTCGCCGAGCGCAACCGCTACTACCACCGGGTCGACCCCGCCGGCCGCCAGCTGCCCTACATCGACCGGGTGATCCTCGAGGTCGTCGACGACAAGCTGATCCCGGTCAAGACCGGCTCCGGCGAGACCGACCTGCAATGCCGCGGCCTGGTCTTCAAGGACTATACCTTCCTCAAGCAGAGCGAGTCGCACAGCCATCTGAAGACGATGCTGTGGCAGACCGCGCGCGGCGCCGATCTGGCGCTGTACCCGAACCTGAACGTGGCCGACCCGGTCTGGCGCAAGCTGTTCCGCGACGTCCGCTTCCGGCGCGCGCTGTCGCTCGGGATCAAGCGCGACGACATCAACCAGACATTCTATTTCGGCCTCGGGATCGGCGGCAACAACAGCGTCCTGCCGACGAGCCCGCTGTTCAAGCCGGACTACCGCTTCGCCTGGTCCGGGTTTGACCCGACCGCGGCCAACCGGCTGCTCGACGAGGTCGGCCTGACCCGCCGGGACGAGCGCGGCGATCGCCTGCTGCCGGACGGACGGCCGATGGAGCTGATCGTCGAGAGCGCGGGCGAAGGCAGCGAGGAGTCCGACGTCCTCGAGCTGGTGCGCGAGAACTGGGCGCGGCTCGGCATCCGGGCCTACGTCAAGCCCTTGCAGCGCCAGGTGCTGCGCAACCGGATCTTCGCCGGCGAGACTTTGATGGCAATCTGGTTCGGCCTCGAGAACGGCATCCCGTCGGCCGACATGAGCCCTTGGGAGTTCGCGCCGACCACCCAGCAGCAGTACCAGTGGCCGAAATGGGGCCAGTACTACGAGACCCGCGCCCAGACCGGGGAGCCGCCCGATTTGCCCGAGGCCAAGCGCCTGCTCGACCTCTACAACGCCTGGCGGGTCTCCGGCCGGCGGGAGCAGCAGCGCGCGATCTGGCAGCAGATCCTCGAGATCTACAGCCAGCAGGTCTACTCGATCGGCCTGATCGGCGCCGTCCCGCAGCCGGTGGTCGCCAACCAGCGCCTGCGCAACATCCCCGAGGAAGCCGTCTACAACTGGGAACCCGGCGCCCAGCTCGGCATTCACCGGCCCGATACCTTCTGGTATGCGGACGGGGCGGAGTGAGCTCGAGAAGCGGGCGCGGAAACGGCAGGAACGGGTGGCAGAATCGCTCGCCCCCTGGCATCGAGCCGTCCGATAACCCAGATAAACTTGCCGGTCGCCACCCGCGCTCGGGCGGGCGGCCAGGCGTGACTATCGAGGAGCGGCCCGCCGTGCCATCCGCAGAACGGTCGCCGCGACCGGACGGTGAGCACCTGCCGGTGGCGGGACCGCCGGAGGATGCCGTCACCGCCGACGAGGCGCGCTGGCGGGCGCCGCCGCCGCTGCCGGCCGATGGCAAGGCGCCGGCCGCGGGGTCGCGGCGACGCTGGCTGCCGCGGGTCGCCAGGCAGCCGGGGCAGGACCTGCCGCGGACCGCGTTCCGGTTCATCACCCGCTTCGGCCTGCCGCAGCAGACCATCCTCTTGGTGCTGACCGTCGCGTCCCTGCCGGTCTACTACGCCTCGCTCGACCTGCCCAAGCAGATCGTCGACAAGGCGCTGGGCGGCCAGCCCGACGATTTTCCCAAAGCGCTCAGCTTCGGCGACATCGACTTCGGCAGCTACCCGCAGCTCCACTACTTGGGCATCCTGTCGGGCCTGTTCCTGCTCACGGTGCTGATCAACGGCGGCTTCAAATACGTCATCAACGTGTTCAAGGGGCGGCTCGGCGAGGGCCTGCTGCGCCTGTTGCGCTCGGAGCTGCTGAGCCGGGTGCTGCGCTTCCCGCTGCCTCAGTTCCGCCGGGTCTCTCAGGGCGAGCTGATCGCGATGGTGACCGGCGAGGTCGAGGCGCTCGGCGGCTATTTCGGCGACGCGCTGGTCACGCCCGCGTTCCAGGGCGGCCTGCTGATCACGGCCCTCGGCTTCATCTTCGTCCAGGACCTGACCATGGGCCTGGCCGCGGTCGCCCTCTATCCGTTGCAGGGCTGGCTGATCCCGAAGCTGCAGCGCCAGGTCAACCGGCTCGGCTACGCCCGAGTGCGCGAGGTCCGCCATCTGTCGCAACGGATCGGCGAGGTCACCAGCGTGATCGAGGCCATCCACGTCAACTACACCGACCAGAGCCAGCTCGACACTTTCGCCAGCCACCTGAAGCGAATCCTGGACATCCGCTACGACATCTACAAGAAGAAGTTCTTCATCAAATTCCTGAACAATTTCATCGCCCAGCTGACTCCGTTTTTCTTTCTGTCGATCGGCGGTTACTTGGTGCTGCGCGGGCACCTGACGCTCGGCTCGCTGGTCGGCGTGCTCGCCGCATACAAAGACCTGGCGCCGCCGTGGAAGGAGCTGCTCGACTTCTACCAGAGCCAGCAGGACTCCCGCATCAAGTACGACCAGCTGGTCACCCAGTTCGACCTGGCCGGGCTGCGCCCGCCGTTCACCGCGGAGACCCAAGCCGCCGAGCGGTTCGGCGAGGGCGCACAGATCGCCGGCGCGATCGTGGCCGAGGACCTGGCGCTCGAGGAGGATGGCCTGATCGCGGTCGAGCAGCTGTCGCTCGAGATCCCGGCTGGCCAGCACGTGGCGCTGCTCGACGCCGACGGCGGCGGCGGCCATCTGCTCGCGCGGGCGCTGGCCCGGCTGGAGATGCCGAGCCGCGGCCGGCTGCTGATCGACGGTCAGGATCTGGCCCAGCTGCCGCGGGCGCTCTGGGCCCGCGCGCTCGCCTTCGTCGGCGCCCCGGCCCGACTGGTCCACGGCACGGTCGCCGACAATCTGCGCCTGCTGCTCGGGCCCGATCTCGAGGCGGTGAGCACCGAGGCGGTGATGGCGGCGATCGAACAGGTCGAGCTGGCCGACGATCTGTTCCGCTTCGGCCTGCGCGCGGTGATCGATCCCGCCCGGCACCCGGCCCTGGTCGAGACGATCCTTGCGAGCCGCGCACGCCTGCGCGAGCGGCTGACCGCGGATGCCAACGCCGGGCTCGCCGAGCCGTTCGAGCGCGAGCGCTACCTCGCCAACGCCACGATCGGCGAGAACCTGCTGTTCGGCGTGCCCGCGACCGCCGAGCTCGATCGCCGGGCGCTCGCGAGCCACCGCTACGTCCGCCAAATCCTGCGCGAGACCGCGCTCGAGGCGCCGCTGATCGAGCTCGGCCGGACCGCTTGGCACAGCCTCAGCGAAATCTTCGGCGATGTCCCGGTGCATCACCAGCTGGTGCTCGACTTCAGCCCGATCCGGCCCGAGGAGCTGAGCCTCTACCGCCAGCGGCTGGCCGGCCTCGACCGGGCGCCGGGCGGCAGACTCAAGACCGCGCAGCGTCGCCTGCTGCTCAACCTCGCGCTCAACCTGACGCCGGCCCGCGACCGCCTGGTCGATCTGCCCGAGGAGCTGATCGCGAAGCTCCTGGAGGCCCGCTCGCGGTTCATCGAGCGGCTGCCGCCGGCGATGTCGGGTGCGATCGAGTTCTTCGACCCCGAGCGCTACCTGGTCCAGCTCAGCGTCCGCGACAACCTGGTGTTCGGCCGGATCCTCAGCCACAACGCGCGCGCCGCCGAGCGGATCGAGCAGGAGATCGGCGCGCTCGCCGACGAGCTCGACTTCCGGCGCCTGGTGCTCGAGGCGGGCTTCGACTACACGGTCGGGATCGGCGGCAGCCAGCTGACCCCGCAGCAGCGCCAGAAGCTCACGCTCGCCGCGGCGGTGCTCCGCCAGGTCCGGATCCTGGTCGCCCACGCCCCGACCCGCGACCTCCACCGCGGCGCCGCGACCACGGTGCTCAGCCGCGTGCTGGAAACCTACCGCGAGCGCACGGTGGTCTGCGCCCTCGATGACGCGACGCTCGCGCCGCTGTTCGACCGGGTCCTGACGCTCAGCCACGGCCAGGTCATCGAGGACCGCGCCCCGGAGCCGGCCGACGAAGCCCAGCCGGCGCCCGAAGCCGCCGAGCCACGGGAGGATGCCCAGGCACGGGAGGATGGCGTGCTACCCGAGGATGCCGAGCCACCCGGGGATGCCGGCCGGCCCGAGGACGCGGAGCCGACCGACGCGGAGCGGGAGCGCATGCCGGCCGCCTCCTGAGCGCGCGGTCGCCGCTGCCGAGGTCCGGGGCTAACGAGCTTGCCCATCGAGGGTCGGCCGGTCGGGTTCGGACCGGTGTCCGGGGATGGCTCAGCTTAGCGCTTAGCGCAGAAGCCGCCGCGGCATCGGATTGATCGTCGCCTCAGACCTCATCCAGGGCCTGGGCGAGGTCGGCGATCAGGTCTTCGGGGTGCTCGACGCCGACCGAGAGGCGGACCATCGCGGGCGTGATGCCGAGCTCGGCCTGGCGGTCCGGCGGGATGTCGGAATGGGTCATGCTCGCCGGGTGCTCGGCCAGGCTCTCGGTGCCGCCGAGGCTGACCGCGAGCCGGATCAGCTTCAGCGCATCCAGCAGCCGGAAGGCCTCGGGCTCGCCGCCGTGGACCTCGAAGGCGAAGGTCGAGCCGGGCGCCTTGCACTGGCGCCGGCAAAGCTCGTAGTCGGGGTCGTCCTCGGCGAGGAAACCCAGGTAATGGACCTTGGCGACCTTGGGGTGGTCGGCCAGGAACTCGGCGACGTAGCGGGCATTCTTCATTGCCCCGGTCATGCGCAGCTTCAAGGTCTCGAGGCTGCGCATCAGCAGCCAGCCGGTGTGCGGGTCGGACATCGTGCCGAGGATCGTGCGCATGCCGCGCACCGGCGCCAGATGGGCCTCGGCGCCGAGGCAGGCGCCGGCGATCACGTCGCTGTGGCCGCCGACGTACTTGGTCAGCGAATAGACCACGAGGTCGGCGCCATGGGCCAGCGGCTGCTGCCAGAGCGGGCCCAGGAAGGTGTTGTCGACGATCACCGGCGGCCGGCGCCCCTGCTTGCGCGGAATGCGCTTGGCCAGCTCGGCGCATTGCGCGATGTCGACCAGCGCGTTGGTCGGATTCGCCGGCGTCTCGATCAGGATCGCGCCAATTCGGCCCACGCGCCCGGCCGCCTTGAGCGCGTCGGCGAAGGTCCGGCCGCGCTGGCCGGCCTGGAAGCCCTCCGGCCGGATGCCGAACTGGGGCAGGATGTTCTGGACCAGGAACTCGGTGCCGCCGTAGAGCGGCTCGCTGTGCACGATCACGTCGCCCGGCCGCAGGAAGGTCCAAAGCGTGGTCGAGATCGCGGCCATGCCGCTCGAGAACACGAGGCTCGATTCCGCCCCGTCCCAGAGCCCCAGCCGGTCCTCGAGGATTTCCAGGTCCGGATTGTTGATCCGCGAGTAGATCAGCCCCGGCTCCTCGGCCGGGCGCTGGTCGCGCAGGCCGTAGGCCAGCTCGAAGAACGCCTTGCCGGCGGCCGCGCGCTCGAACACGAAGGTCGAGGTCTGGAACACCGGGCACTTGACCGAGCCCTCCGAGAGCTTGGGGTCGTAGCCGTAGCTCATCATCAGCGTCTCGGGATGCAGCGCATGATTGCCGATGGTCCGATGGCGGTAGGGCTTCAGCGGCTTGGCCATGGCTCGGGTCCTCGTCGTTGCCGGGCAGCAGGCGGTCAGTCGTCAGCGCGCACGGCGGCGGGGCCGGCGAGCAGAGACTACTCTCGCGAAACGAGAATATAGTGGTGGTCTCGTCGCTCACAAGTGGTATCCGCACTCGTAACGAGGCGTCAGATCCGGTTCACCTCAGGCGAGAAGATGGGGCCGAACGGGGGATCGGCGGGAGAGCGCGGGACCGCAGATCGCGGGCGGTCGCCCCTTGCGCTGGCGTGGCGCCGGCCCATAGTGATGAAGCTGTCGCGTGATCGGCCCGCGGCCGGCGCGAACCGCTGGGGAGAAGGCCATGACCGGACCAGGTGATCACGAGGTGGCGACGCTCGGCGGCGGGTGCTTCTGGTGCCTGGAGGCGGTCTATAAGGAGCTGAAGGGGGTCGAGCGCGTGGTCTCGGGCTACGCCGGCGGGACTCTGGAAAACCCGACCTACGAGCAGGTCTGCGGCGGACACACCGGGCATGCCGAGGTCGTCCAGATCACCTACGACCCGGAGGTCGTCTCGTTCCGCGACCTTCTGGACGTGTTCTTCACGATCCACGATCCGACCACCAAGGACCGCCAGGGGGCCGACGTCGGCCCGCAATACCGCTCGATCATCCTCCATCACAGCCCCGAGCAGGAGGCACAGGCCCGGCGCGCGATCGCCGAGATCGGCGAGAAGCGGCTCTGGCGCGCGCCGATCGTCACCGAGGTCGTGCCGCTGGCCGAGTTCTACCCGGCCGAGGCCTATCACCAGGACTATTTCGAGCTCAACCCGCGCCAGCGCTACTGCCAGATCGTGATCGCGCCCAAGGTCGCCAAGTTCCGCAAGGAGCATCTGGCGCGGCTGATGCGGTAGGGGAACGTCACCGCCCGGTGAGAAGCAGGCTCGCGGTTCGCCGAGAGCCGCTTCAATTCAACATCGCCGGCGTTCAGAACCCGGCCTCGATCTCCAGCGGAGTCGGCTCGAAGGCCTCAGCGGTCTGAGCACCCGTGAGCTCGCCCTCTTCGAAGTAGTACTCCGCCGTCACGTTCACCTCGAGCGGCAGGAACGTCAGAGCCCCGGTGACGTGGCCGCGGGCGTCCGTCGTCTCGCCCGCGCGCAGGCGCTGCGTCGGCGCGTTCGGGCGGTCGGGGACCGTGACCGCGACCCCCCGCGCCAGCTCTTCCTCGGTGAATTGGTGGCCGGCAACCGTCACGCCGAGCAACTGGTCGAAATCGGGTGGCTGTGCAATGCTATGGGCCAGGAACAGTTCCGAAGGGCCGCCGAACAGGATGTAGGTGAGTTCGTCAGACCCGGTCCGGTCTGCGTGGCGGCCAATCTCTTCGGCATAGATCACCCGCTTGACGTTGACTTCGATGTGGCTGAGCTGTGCCAGCTCCCGTCCGCCCCGCTCGAGATGACCGCGAAAGATCGTGCCTGGGAACGAGCCGAGCAGGGTTTCGGGGTCGCCGCTGAACAATCGAGGAAGGACAAAGATGGCCTCCGGCCTCAGCGTGTACATCTTGACCGTCGGGTTCTTCTGGCGATCATCGGCGTAGACGCGGTCGAGGCTGATGCCATCCGCGGCAAACCCAGCTTCGACGATGACCTGAAAGCGGTGCTCGCCATGGAACATCGGCAGATGCGAGAGGAAGATCGTCTGCTCGCCGACGATCATCATGTTGTGCTGGCCGCAATCCGGGTGCATGGGGCCATTGTCGGGGCAATCTTCGGCTGCGCCTCGCGCAGTGGAGGTCGCGCCCCATTGCCAGATCGCCGTCAGAACTGCCGTCAACAGAATGAACCTGCCCAGCGCCTTGAAGAATGCGGCCGGTTCGCAAGCCCGGCCGCCGGGCACCACAGAGGCCCGCGCTGCCAATCGTTCGGTGCCTGGCTGCGCGTCTGCGCCCATCAAGCACTGCATGAGGTGATCGGCGAGCCGCGCGGATTTGGCGGAGGGAAGCTTGATCATCCATTTTACTCCTCAATCGTTTGCAGCCACGACCGCGTGCGCCAAACGGTCGAGAGCCGCGCGCCGACAATGTACGTCGGCGAGGCGGGTAGGATGCTAGGCGCGGTTTCGCCTGGTCGTCTGTGAGTTACTGCACAGCTGGGTATCCAGCTGCTGCTCATCGCCGGCAGGATGACGGCCGCAGTCCCGGCGTTGGCGAAGGGCGCGGCCGCGTGTTAGGCAGGACGGGCGAGCGCCGGGCCGCCTCGTCCTGGAGCACGAGCTGACATGACCACGTCCGAGAAAACCGGCCTCGCCCGGGGCCTGACCCACTACGGCGATCCCGACTTCGCGCTCTATCTGCGGCGCTCGTTCGCCCGCTCGATGGGCTATGGCGAGGCGCTGCTGGCGCGCCCGGTGATCGGGATCGCGAACACCGCGAGCGGCTTCAACAACTGCCACCGCAACGTGCCCGAGCTGGTCGAGGCCGCCAAACGCGGCGTGCTCGCGGCCGGCGGCCTGCCGCTCGAGTTCCCGGTGATCTCGCTCGGCGAGCCGTTCCTGCACCCGACCAGCCTGATGTTCCGCAACCTGATGAGCATGGACGTCGAGGAGATGATCCGCGCTCAGCCGATGGACGCGGTCGTGCTGATCGGCGGCTGCGACAAGACCGTGCCGGCGCTGCTGATGGGCGCGCTCTCGGCCGACAAGCCCGCGATCCTGGTCGTGACCGGGCCGATGATGACCAGCCGGCACGGCGACCAGCGGCTCGGCGCCTGCACCGACTGCCGGCGGTTCTGGGCGCAGTACCGCGCCGGCACGATCGAGCGCCGAGGAGATCTCGGCGATCGAGAGCCGGCTCGCGACGACCGCCGGCACCTGCATGGTGATGGGCACCGCCAGCACGATGGCCTGCCTCGCCGAGACGCTCGGCATGACGCTGCCGGGCACCGCGGCGATCCCGGCGGTCCACGCCGATCGCCTGCGCGCCGCCGAGGCGAGCGGCATGCATGCGGTCGCGATGGTCGAGCGCGGCCCGCGGCCATCGGAGGTCGTGACCGCAGCCGCGGTCGACAACGCGCTGCGCGTCCTGCTGGCGCTCGGCGGCTCGACCAACGGCATTCTCCACCTGGCCGCGATCGCCGGCCGCGCGGGCATCGCGGTCGACCTCGAGCGCCTCAACGCGCTCTCGGATGCGACCCCGGTCCTGGTCGACCTCAAGCCGACCGGGCCGCACTACATGGAGGACTTCTTCCATGCCGGCGGGCTCGGGGCGGTGCTGCGCGAGCTGCGGCGCTGCTCGCATCTCGAGACCCGCAACGTCGCCGGCCAGACCCTCGAGGAGCGGCTCGCAGGCGAGCCCGCCTACGTCGACCGCAGCGTCGTCCGCCCGCTCGGCCGAGCCGATCTCGGAGGTCGGCGGGCTGGTCGCGCTGTTCGGCTCGCTGGCGCCAGGCGGCGCGATCCTGAAGCGCTCCGCGGCCGATGCCGCGCCTGTTCGAGCACGAGGGCCGCGCGGTCGTGTTCGAGAGCCTCGAAGATCTCTCGGCGCGGATCGATGACCCCGCCCTCGACGTCACGCCGGACGATGTGCTGGTGCTGCAGAACGCCGGACCGAGGAGCGGCTCGGGCATGCCGGAGGCGGGCTACCTGCCGATCCCGGGCAAGCTCGCGCGCGCCGGCGTCAAGGACATGATCCGGATTTCGGACGCGCGGATGAGCGGCACCGCGTTCGGCACGATCGTGCTGCACGTGACGCCGGAGGCGGCGGGCGGCGGCCCGCTCGGGCTGGTCCGGAGCGGCGATCGGATCCGCCTCAGCGTCGCCAAGCGCCGGCTCGATCTGCTGCTCGAGCCGGCCGAGCTCGCCCGGCGCCGGGCCGCCCTGCCCGCGCCCGCGCCGGCCGGCGCGCGGCTACGCCAGGCTCTACCACGACCACGTGCTGCCCGCGGACCAGGGCTGCGACTTCGACTTCCTGCAGGCCGCCCGGCTGATGGCGCGCAGGATCGAGGACTACGCGCTGATCGGCGACACCCACACGGTGGCGCTGGTCGGCCGCGACGGCTCGATCGACTGGCTGTGCGTGCCGCGGATCGATTCCGCCGCCTGCTTCGCCGCCCTGCTCGGCGACGCCGACAACGGCCGCTGGCTGCTGGCGCCCGAGGGCGAGGTCCGGGCGACCCGCCGCCGCTACCGGGGCGACACGCTGATCCTCGAGACCGAGTTCGAGACCCCGACCGGCGCGGTCGCGGTGATCGACTTCATGCCGGTCGGCGGCGAGTGTGACGTGGTCGACCTGGTCCGCCTGGTCGAGGGCCGGGCCGGCGAGGTCGCCGATGACGACCGAGCTGGTCTTCCGCTTCGACTACGGCAAGACCGTGCCTTGGGTGCAGAAGGCGAGCGACGGCCTGACCGCGATCGCGGGCCCGGACGCGCTTCGCTGCACACGCCGGTCGAGCTCGAAGGCAAGGACTTCCGCACCGTCGGCCGGTTCACTGGTGCGCGCGGGCGAGACCGTCCCGTTCCGGCTCTGCTGCTTCCAGTCCTACGAGCCCGAGCCCGAGCGCCGCGACCCGCGGCGCCTGCTGCAGGAGACCGTGGCGTTCTGGCGCGACTGGACCGGCCGCTGTCGGGTCACGGGGACTGGCGCGACGCCGTGCGCGCTCGCTGCTCACGCTCAAGGCGCTGACCTACGGCCCGGCGGGCGGCATCGCGGCCGCCGGCACCACCTCGCTGCCCGAGCGCCTCGGCGGCAGCCGCAATTGGGACTACCGCTACTGCTGGATCCGCGACGCGACCTTCACGCTCTACGCCTTCCTGCTCTCGGGCCTCAAGGACGAGGCGCGGGCCTGGCGCGAATGGCTGCTGCGGGCCGCCGCCGGCAAGCCCTCGCAGCTGCAGATCCTCTATGGCGTCGCCGGCGAGCGGCGGACCCCGGAGCTGGAGCTGCCGTGGCTCGCCGGCTACGAGGACAGCCGGCCGGTGCGGATCGGCAACGCGGCGCATGCGCGCAGCTGCAGCTCGACGTCTACGGCGAGCTGTGCGACGCGTTCCACGTCGCGCGCAAATTCGGCTGCCCGCGCGGACGACTCCTGGGCGGTCGAGAAGGCGCTGCTCGGCTACCTCGAGGAGGCCTGGCAGCTGCCGGACCAGGGGATCTGGGAGGTCCGCGGCCCGCCGCGGCACTTCACCCACTCCAAGGTCATGGCCTGGGTCGCGGCCGACCGCGCGGTCAAGGCGGTCGAGCGCTTCGGGCTCGCCGGCCCGGTCGAGCGCTGGCGCGAGCTGCGCAGCGCGATCCACGCCGACGTCTGCGCCAAGGGCTTCGATCCCGAGCGCAACAGCTTCGTTCAGTCCTACGGCAGCAAGGCGCTGGACGCCGCGCTGCTGATGATCCCGCTGGTCGGCTTTCTGCCGCCGCGCGACCCGCGCATGGTCGGCACGGTCGAGGCGATCCGCGCGAGCTGACCCACGACGGCCTGGTCCAGCGCTACCGCACGGAGCAGGCGGTCGACGGCCTGCCGCCGGGCGAGGGCACGTTCCTCACCTGCTCGTTCTGGCTGGTCGACAACCTCGCGCTGCTGGGCGCTGGGACGAGGCCGGCGAGCTGTTCGAGCGACCTGCTCGCGCTGCGCAACGACGTGGGCCTGCTGGCCGAGGAGTACGACCCGGTGCGGCGCCGCCAGCTCGGCAACTTCCCGCAGGCGTTCTCCCACGTCGGGCTGATCAACAGCGCCCACAACCTTAGCGCCAGGAAGGGTCCGGCCGAGCAGCGCGCGGAGGCGGCCGCCTCGGCCGAGGCTTAAGTCGCGCTGCACCGGCGCGCCCGCGATCATCCTTCGAGCGTGGCCCGCCCAACCCGGATCTGGCGGTAGATGCGCTCGACGTCGGCGCGCCGGCAAAGCTCGGTGCCCATGGTCAGGACCGCCGCCGTGCCCGCCGCCACGGCGAGCGCGAAGGCGTCCTCGACCGGCCTGCCCTGGGCGAGGCTGAGGGTCATCGCGGCGACGAAGCTGTCGCCCGCGCCGACCGCGCTCCTGGGCTCGATGGCGGGCCCGCGCAGCCGAATGCAGCCCTCGGCGGTCGCCAGCAGGGCGCCCTCGGCGCCGAGGCTCACGGTCACGATCTGGGCGCAGCCAGCCTCGACCAGGCGCATGGCCTCGGCCTCCTGCTGTGCCGGCTCAGGCAGCGGGCGACCGACCAGGCTCTCGAGCTCGGCGAGGTTGGGCTTGATCAGGTAGCAGCCAGCCTCGAGCGCCCGGCGCAACGGCTCGCCCGTGGTGTCGAGCACGAAGCGGGCGCCGCGCGCGCTAAGGCTGCGGGCGATCCGGGCGTAGAAGTCGGCGGGCACGCCGCGCGGCAGGCTGCCGCTCGCGACCAGGTAGTCGGCAGCCTGCCCCTCGAGCTCCGCGAGGCTCGCCCGCCACTGGGCTCGCTCAGCGCCGGCCCTTCGGGCACGAAGCGGTATTCTTTGCCGGTCGAGCGCTCGAACACGGTGTGGCTGACCCGGGTCAGGCCGGCGATCTGGATCGCGCGGCGGTCCAGCCCGGCGGCAGCGACCATCTCGCCCAGCGCCTGGCCGATCAGCCCGCCGGCGCAGTAGACCGCGAGCGCCTCGCCGCCCAGCTCCTTGATCACGCGCGCGACGTTGATGCCGCCGCCGCCCGGCTCGTAGCGCTCGTTCGAGGTCCGGATCTTGCGGATCGGCCGGACCTCGTCGGCCTGGCAGGCGGCATCGATCGCCGGGTTCAGGGTCAGCGTGACGATCGGCGGCATCGCGCGCTCCACATAGCGCCTGGAGTTGGGCCCGGCTCGGCTCAATCATGGGCTTGTCATCACAATCGGCAAGACCGATGTTGGCGAACGAGCTCTGCCCGCGGGAGAAGCCAAGATCATGACCGAACCCTCAGAGCCCGCATCCGATGGCCTGATCGCGGCTGCGGCGGGCGCTGCCCTGCCCTCGGTCGCGGAGGTTCCTGCCGCGCCCGACCCGGGCGGGCGAAGCCCGCCAACGACGGCTCGGTGACCGTCATCGCGCCGCCGGCGCAGAGCGCTGAGGCCCGCCCGGCGGCGGCGGTCGCGGCCGCACCGACGGTCGACCTGCGCGCGCCCGGAGCTCTACCTGAACCGCGAGCTCACCTGGCTCGCGTTCAACCGGCGGGTGCTGCACGAGGCGCGCGACCCGCGCACCCCGCTGCTCGAGCGGGTCAAGTTCCTCGCGATCGTCGACTCGAACCTCGACGAATTCTTCATGAAGCGGATCGGCGGCCTGAAGCAGCAGGTCGGCGCCGGGCTGCACGAGCTGACCGTCGACGGGCGCACGCCGCGAGCAGCAGATCGCCGAATGCGTCGCGAGTGATCACGGAGCTGCTCGGCGAGCTGCGCGCGCACCTATCGCGATTGCTCCGCGAGCTGCCCTGCGCCGAGCATCGCATCGAGTGCTGGCGCAGTGTCGTCGGAGCTGTCGAGGAGCAGCGCAAGGCCGTGCGCAGACCTACTACCGCCGACAACATCTTCCCGCTGGTCACGCCGCTGGCGATGGACCCGGCGCACCCGTTCCCGTTCATCTCGAACCTGTCGCTGAACCTGCTGGTCACGCTGCACTACGCGGACGAGCAGCAGCCGGCGTTCGCACGCGTCAAGGTGCCGGTCGGCAGCGGCGTCCCGCGCTTTCTGCGGGTCGGCGACGGGAACCTGCTTCGTCCGGCTCGAGGACGTCATGGCGCACAACCTCGACCGCCTGTTCCCGGGCATGGAGATCGACGGCCTGCGAGTTCTTCCGGGTCACGCGCAACGCCAATCACCGAGCGCGACGAGGAGCACGCCGACGACCTGGTGGCGATGATCGAGGCGGAGCTCCGCGATCGCAGGTTCGCGCCGATCGTGCGGCTCGAGGTCGGCGCGCGGCATCGCCCGGTACCACCGCGGCATGCTGGCGGCCGAGCTCGGGCTCGACGAGAGCCGGCGACGTCTTCGAGAGCGACGCGCATGCTCGGCATGCGCGACCTGTTGGAGCTCGCGCGCGCTCGACCTGCCCGACCTGCACGATCCGGCGCACCAGCCGGTCGACCAACGCCGAGCTCGCAGGATCAGGAGCGCAACATCTTCCACATCATCCGCGAGACCGGCCCGATCCTGCTCCAGCATCCCTACCAGTCGTTCGCCACCTCGGTCGAGCGCTTCCTGCACGAGGCGAGCCGACGATCCCAAGGTGCTCGCGATCAAGATGACGCTCTACCGCACCTCGGCGGGACCCGAGATCATCGACGACCTGATCGAGGCGGCGCGCAACGGCAAGCAGGTCGCGGTCGTCGTCGAGATCAAGGCGCGCTTCGACGAGGCCGCCAACATCCGCTGGGCGAGCCGCCTGGAGGAGGCCGGCATCCACGTCATGCTACGGCGTGGTCGGCCTCAAGACCCACGCCAAGGTCGATGCTGGTGGTGCGCCGCGACTACACCGGCCTGCGGCGCTACGCGCACATCGGCACCGGCAACTATCATGCCGGGACCGCGCGCGAGCTATTCCGACCTCGGCCTCCTCACCTGCGACGACGCGATCGGCCACGACCTGACCGAGCTGTTCAACTACCTGACCACCGGCTACAAGCCGCGCGCAACTACCACGAAGCTGCTGGTCGCGCCGCAAGGCACTGAAGCAGCCGCTGCTCGACAAGATCGAGCGCGAGATCGCCCGCCATCACGACGCGGGCGCCGGGCCTCATCCAGTTCAAGATGAACGCGCTCGAGGACGCCGACATCGTCGCGGCGCTCTATCGCGCCTCCCAGGCCGGCGTGCAGGTCGATCTGATCGTGCGCGACACCTGCCGGCTGCGGCCCGGGCTGCCGGGCGTGTCGGACAACATCCGCGTCGTCAGCATCGTCGGCCGCTTCCTCGAGCACGCGCGCATCTACTACTTCCGCAACGGCGGCGAGGAGGAGTACTTCATCGGCTCGGCCGACCTGATGACCCGCAACCTCGAGAGCCGCGTCGAGGTCGTGGCCCCGGTCGAGGAGCCGGCGCTGCGCGAGGAGCTGCGCGCGATCCTCGACGCCGCAGCTGGGCGACCGGCGCACGCCTGGGAGATGCAGCCGGACGGCAGCTACCGCCAGCGCCAGCCCGGCGACGGCGTCGATACCGGCTCGCAGCAGGCGCTGATTGCGGCTGCCGAGTATCGCTCGTACGAGGCCAACCGGCTGCGCAAGCGCCGGCCGCAGTCGATCGCGCGCCGCTCGCCGACCGAGCGCGCCCTGATCTGATCCGGCCGCCCCTGCCGGATCGTCCCGGGCCGATCGTTAGCGGCTCGGCGGCGGTCGCTGCGCGTGCTAGGATGCTCGCAGTCGCGGTTGCGGGGGCCGATGCCGTGAGCGAACCGACCGTGCTGCTCGAGTGCGCCGAGGGCGTGGCGACGATCACGCTCAACCGGCCGGACAAGCTGAACGCGATCAACGAGGCGCTGCACGGCGAGCTTGCCCGGACGCTCGATCGGATCGGGGCCGACCTCGAGATCCGCGCCGTGCTGCTCACGGCGCCGGGCGCGCCTTCTCGGCCGGCCAGGACCTGAGCGATCGGGTGACCGGGGAGGGCGATGCGCCGCCCGACCTCGGCGCCACGCTGGATCGTCTTTACAACCCGCTGGTCCGACGGCTGCGGCGGCTCGAGCGCCCGATCATCGCGGCGGTCAACGGCATCGCGGCCGGTGCCGGCGCCAATCTGGCGCTCGCCTGCGACCTGGTGCTGGCGGCACGTTCGGCGAAGTTCATCCAGGCGTTCTGCAAGCTCGGCCTGGTGCCGGATTCCGGCGGCACCTACTTTCTGCCGCGCCTGGTCGGCGAGGCCCGGGCGATCGGTCTGGCGCTGCTTGGCGAGCCGCTCGCGGCCGAGCAGGCGGCGGCCTGGGGCCTGATCTGGCGGGTGGTCGACGACGAGCAGCTGATGCCCGAGGCGACAGCCCTCGCCCGCCGGCTCGCGACCCAGCCGACCAGGGGGCTCGGCCTGATCAAGCGCGCGCTCGCCGCCTCGGCCGCCCATACGCTCGACGAGCAGCTCGATCTGGAGCGCGACCTCCAGCGCGAGGCGGGCCGCACCGAGGACTATCGCGAGGGCGTGCGCGCCTTCTTCGAGAAGCGGCCGCCGAAATTTAAGGGTCGCTGATGAAAGGGCTCGCAGCCTCGGTCCCGATCGGCGTGATCGGCGCCGGGACGATGGGTGCCGGGATCGCTCAGGTCGCGGCCGCGGCCGGACACCGGGTCCGGCTCTACGATGCCGATGCCGGGGCACTCGAGGCGGCCCTCGCGCGGATCTCGGCGGCGCTCGAGCGCGTCGAAGCCCAGGGCCGCCTCAGCGCCAACCAGCGGGCCTCGACCTTCGCCCGGATCACCGCCGGCCGCGATCTGGACGCGCTGGCCCCGGCCGGCCTCGTGATCGAGGCGATCGTCGAGGACCTCGGCGCCAAGCGGCAGCTGTTCGAGGCGCTCGAGGGTCTGGTGGCCAACGACGCGATCCTCGCCAGCAACACCTCCTCGCTCTCGATTACCGCGCTCGCCGCCGGGCTGCAGCATCCGGGTCGCGTGGTCGGCATGCATTTCTTCAATCCCGCGCCGCGGATGGCACTGGTCGAGGTGGTGCGCGGCCTCTCGAGTTCACCCGAGGCCGTGGCGAGCGCGATCGCGACGGCCAAGGCCTGGGGCAAGACCCCCGTCGAGGTGCGCTCGACGCCCGGCTTCATCGTCAACCGCGTGGCGCGGCCGTTCTATGGCGAGGCGCTGCGGGCCCTCGCCGAGGGCGCCGCCGAGGTCGCCACGATCGATGCCGTGATGCGCGAGGCCGGCGGTTTCCGGATGGGCCCGTTCGAGCTGATCGACCTGATCGGGCTCGACGTTAATCTGGCGGTCAGCCGCCAGATCCACGCGGCCTATCACCACGATCCGCGCTACACGCCGTCGTTGCTCCAGCAGGAGCTGGTCGCGGCCGGCCGCCTTGGCCGCAAGACCGGCCGCGGGTTCTACGATCATGCGGACGGGGCTGCCGCGCCCGCGCCGCAGACCCCGCCGCCGGCGCCGCCACCCGGCAGCATCCTGGTCGAGGGCGACCTCGGGCTCGCCGAGGCCCTGCTGCCGCGATTCAAGTCCGCCGGCATCGGGATCGACCGGCGTTCCGGCGAGGGCCTGATCCGGATCGGCCAGCTGCGCCTGGTCCGGACCGACGGGCGCGGCGCCACCGTCTGGAGCTACCTGCTCGACCGGCCGGTCGCGACTTTCGATCTCGCGCTCGATTACGCCTCCTGCAAGCGTCTGGCGCTGGCGCCCGCCGACCAGACCAGCGCCGAGGACCTGCGGCCGGCGATCGGGCTGCTGCAGGCGGCCGGCCTCGAGGTCTCGGTGATCGACGACCTGCCGGGTCTGCTGGTCATGCGCACGGTCTGCATGCTGGCGAACGAGGCGGCCGAGGCGCTCCAGGCCGGGGTCGCGGACGCCGAGGCGATCGACACCGCGATGCGGCTCGGGGTCAAATACCCGCGCGGACCGCTCGAGTGGGCCGAGGCGATCGGCCTCAAAGCGGTGCTGGAAACGCTCGATAACCTTGCCCGGAGCTACGGCGAGGATCGCTACCGCGCGGCCTGGCTCCTGCGCCGCAAGGTCATGGCCAACGGCGGTTTTCTTGACTGAGACCAACGACGCGCAGCGTCTGGCCGAGGCGGTCCGGGTCGGCATGTACGCCCGCGACCACGCCGCCCGGGCGCTCGGCATCACGGTCGAGGCGATCGGCCCGGGCTTTGCCCGCTGTCGCATGACCGTGCGCCAGGAGATGGTCAATGGCCACGCCACCTGCCACGGCGGCCTCACCTTCACGCTCGCCGACTGTGCCTTCGCCTACGCCTGCAACGCCTGCAACCGGGCAACGGTCGCGCTGGGCGCCGAGATCAGCTTCACCGCACCCGCGCGCCTGGGCGACGTCCTGACCGCGACCGCACGCGAGCGCAGCCGGGCCGGCCGGACCGGGGTCTATGACGTCGAGGTGACCGGCGCCGATGGCGCCACGGTCGCGCTGTTCCGCGGCACCTCGTACGAGACCCGGGGCGAGGTCGTGATCGACCCGGGCGGCGCCTGAGCCGAGGCCCATGCCGGCGCGCGCGCCCGAGCGCCACGAGCTCGACCCGATCGAGATCGCGTCCCGCGACGAGATCGAGGCGCTGCAGCTCGGCCGCCTCAAGGCGACGCTGCGCCGGGTCTACGAGCGGGTTTCCCATTACCGGACGGCGTTCGATCGGGCGGGCGTCCATCCGGACGACCTGCGCGGGCTTGCTGACCTCGGGAAATTCCCGTTCACGACCAAGGACGACCTGCGTCGGCATTACCCGTTCGGGATGTTCGCCGTGCCCCGCGCGGAGGTCCTGCGCATCCACGCCTCGTCCGGCACCACCGGTAAGCCGACCGTGGTCGGCTACACCAGGGCCGACATCGAAGTCTGGGCCGAAGTCTGCGCGCGCTCGATCCGGGCCGCCGGCGGGCGCGCGGGCGATCTGGTGCACGTCGTCTACGGCTACGGCCTGTTCACGGGCGGCCTGGGCGCCCATTACGGCGCCGAGCGGCTCGGCTGCACCGTGGTGCCGATGTCGGGCGGCATGACCGAGCGCCAGGTCCAGCTGATCGCGCGACTTCCGGCCCGATATCATCATGGTCACGCCCTCCTATATGCTGGCGATCGGCGACGAGTTCACACGCCAGGGCCTCGACCCTGCCGCCTGCTCGTTGAAGATCGGAATCTTCGGCGCCGAGCCCTGGACCGAGGCGATGCGCGCCGAGATCGAAGCCCGCTTCGCGATTGATGCGGTCGACATCTACGGCCTCTCCGAGGTGATCGGCCCCGGCGTCGCCAACGAATGCATCGAGACCAAGGACGGCCTGCACATCTGGGAGGACCATTTTTTCCCGGAGATCGTGGACCCGGCGACCGGAGCGTCGGTGCCGGACGGCGAGCCCGGCGAGCTGGTGCTGACCACGCTCACCAAGGAGGCGATGCCGGTGATCCGCTACCGGACGCGCGATCTGACGCGCCTGCTGCCCGGCACCGCGCGCAGCATGCGCCGGATGGCCAAGATCACCGGCCGATCCGACGACATGCTGATCATCCGCGGCGTCAATCTTTTTCCCACTCAGATCGAGGAGCTGATCCTTGAGGACCAGCGCCTGACGCCGCATTACCTGCTCGAGATCAGCCGGGCGGGCCGGCTCGATCAGCTCAAAGTGATCGTCGAAGCGAGGCCTGAGGCCGCCGACCCCGAAATCCGGACCGCGGCCGGCGCCGAGCTGATCCGACACATCAAGTCCCGGATCGGGGTCACGACCGAGGTCGCCGTGACCGAACCGGGCCGGGTCGACCGCTCTCTTGGCAAAGCCAGGCGAATCATCGACCTTAGGCCGATGACCTGAAGTCGCGCCGGAACGCCATGGTCGAAGCCGTCGCCAAACGCACGCTCGAGCCGGAGACCGCAGAGCTCCTGGCCGACTCTCAAGCGCCGCCTGGAGCGCCGCTTCGGCGACCGCTTCGTGGCGCTCTACCTGTTCGGCTCCCGCGCCCGCGGCGACCACGAGCCCGAGAGCGACGTCGACGTCGCGGTCGTGCTCGATCAGAGAATGCCGCGGGCCTTTCGCGCCAAATGCCAGCTGCTCGACGACACCTACGAGCTGATGCTCGACACCGGCTACTACATCCAGCCCTGGGCATTGGAAAAGGGCGCGCTCGAACGCCCCGACGCCCATCCGAGCCCGCAGATCAGCCGGGCGGTGCTCCGCGAGGGGCTGAAGATATGACTTATAACAATTGGTTGGCGAAGGCGCACCGGTCGCGGGAGTCGGCTCAGCTTCTAAATGACGCAGGCGATCTCGTCGGCGCAGTGAATCGCGCCTACTACGGGATGTTCTATGCCGCGCATGCGGCGCTGGCCTATCTTGGGGTCGAGGCGCCAAGCGCCAAGCACGGAACGTTGGTATCCAGGTTCGGTCAGCATCTGGTTGAGGACGGGCCGAGTGCCAGATCACTTGGTCGCTGGCTCAATCAGGCGCTCGAGCTCCGCTCCGTCGGCGACTACGCCGACGATCCGCCCGATCCGAGCGAAGCCGACGAGAGCCCGCGTCGCAGCATCGTGTTTGGGTCGGTGTACAATAGAACAGGTATTGTCCCTGCGAATGCCAAAATCACTATCCCGATGCTAAATTTCGCATCCTTCCTAAGCTTCAGAGTAACCCTGCACGTTTCGTGATCGCCTCCCATGGTGTGCACCCATCGAAGGGTTGATGATCCCGGACGACACCGGCAGCGCCAAAACCCTGCTCCTCTCCCGAACCTCGGTCAACCATAGCGCGTGGCGGGCGACCGATCATCGGCCGCGAGATCATCATCGATGGCAGTCAGGACTGGAATCACGCTGCCTTCTCGAAGTTCGACCACGGTGGCCCACCGGAGCCATCGACCGATGGCCGCACTGCTGCCCGAGACCATTTACAGCTGATGCCATATCGTGCTTTACCATACCTTCAATTGCATAGATCGTTCAGGAGATTGCGATGAAGGAACTTCGGTTCGGCCTCGTCTGCTATGGCGGGGTCTCGCTGGCCATCTACATGCATGGCATCACGAGCGAGCTGCACAAGCTCGTGCGGGCATCGAGCGCCGAAATCCGTGGCGGGCCGAACCCGTTCCCCAAGAACACGACCGAGCACGTCTACTTCGAGATCCTGAGCCAGATCGCCAAGAAGCAACGGATCCGAGTGATCGTCGACGTGATCGCCGGCACGTCTGCCGGCGGCATCAACGGCGTAGCCCTCGCGAAGGCGCTCGCTCACGACCTCGACCAAGCACCGCTCAAGCAGGTCTGGTTCGAGAAGGCCAGCATCTGGAAGCTGCTCTCGCTCTCGAAGCTGCTCAAGTTCGAATCCATCCTGAACGGCGACCGCATGCTGCGCTGGGTCCACGAGGCGCTGGCCGCGATGAACCCGACCACCAAGGCGGCCGGTTCCAGCCTAATGCCGGAGGGCCACAAGCTCGACCTGTTCGTCACGCTGACCGACTGCAGCGGCTATCGCCGGACGATCGATATCCACGACCCGGTCGCGATCTTCGACCGCGAGCACCGCCACGTGCTGAACTTCAGCTACCACCCCGCCGAGGGGGTCGATCACTTCGGGCCAAGCTTTGATCCCGGTCTGACGCTCGCGATCCGCTGCACCTCGAGCTTCCCGGTAGCGTTCGGCCCCGTCAACCTCGACGACCTCAGGGCGGTCGCGGCGTCCTGGCCGGCGGAAGACCGCAAGCACCTGATCGACACCGCCTTCGCTCAATACGGGCTCGAGAACGCAGAGGTCGCCGCGGCCTATTTCGTCGACGGCGGCGTGCTCAACAACCGGCCGTTCAACCACGCGGTGGAGGCAATCCTGGAGCGCCCGGCCCAGCATGAGGTCGATCGCCGGCTGCTGTTCATTGAGCCGCACCCCGAGCCGCCAAAGGCGCCGCAGACGCGTACCGCGCGCCCGCATCTGGCGCAGACGGCCCGCGCCGCGCTGATCTCGATCCCGAGCCAGCAGCCGATCGCGGACGCCCTCCGGGATCTCGCTGGCCACAACCAGCGGGTCGCACAGATCAAGCACCTGATCCAGGTCCTTAAGCCCAAGGTGGACCAGCTGATCCACAAGGTGATCAACGTCAGCGTGGACGAGATCCGCGTGCCGGAATGGACCAAGCTCGAGGCCTGGCGGGACGACATCCGACAGCGCGCGGAGGGCGAGGCCGGCGCTGCCTTCCACAGCTACACCGCCCTTAAGATCAACGCGGTGGTCGAGCATCTGGGCCGGGCGATCCGCCGCCTGCTGAACTACCCGGTAGGCTCGCGCCAGGCGATCCTGGTGGCGCGCATCATGCAGGCCTGGGCCGAGCGCGCCGGAATCGTCACGGGCCAGCCGGATCTGACGGACACGCAGGCCAACTTCCTCCATGTGTTCGATCTCGCCTCGCGGCGGCGCCGGCTGTATTTCCTGGTCGAGTACGTCAATCAGCTCTACCCGCCATCGCCGCTCGAGCGCCCGTTGCCGCCCCGCGCGGACGTTGATGCGGTCAAGACCGAGATCTACGCGCTAATGGGCGAGCTGGACGTCCTCGCCTCCGGCGCCTGGCTCGACGATGCGACCAAGCTGCGCGTCTTCGAGGTGTTCGGACAAGGCGCCATCGAGGCCGCCGACGGCGGCCCGCAGAAGCTGACGGAGTTCCTCGATGACCACAACGACACCGTCAGGACGATCGTCGCCGAGCTCGAGCGCGGGCTGAGGAGCCGGTTGCAGGTGTTCAACCAGCGCCAGGCCCAGGGTCTCACCGCCTTCTCCCAGTGGAACTGGGACCGGTCGATCATCGGCGACCTGCTCGCCCGCTACCTCGGGTTCGCCTATTGGGATCTGCTGCTCTACCCGATTCAGGCGCTGGCCGAAGTAGCCGAGCTCGATGAGATCGAGGTCACCCGGATCAGCCCCGAGGACACCGAGGAACTCAAACCGCAGGGCACAACTGAGCGCCTCAGGGGCGTACGCCTCGGCAATTTCGGCGCCTTCCTCTGGCGCAGCTATCGCGAGAACGACCTGCTGTGGGGCCGCCTCGACGGGGTCGAGCGCCTGTTCCGTATTCTGGTCGACGTCTCCGGCCAGAACGACGTCAAGCTCGATCCGCAACTGATGTGGCGGTGCTTCAAGGCGGTGCTCGATACCGAGGAACCCGGCATGAAGCGCCCCTGGTCGAAAGCGAGGCTGAAGGAGCTGCGCGCTCAGGTCGACCGCAGGCTTGAAGGGCAGCCTCCGGCGGAGCCGCCCTCGCTGCCGGTTGCCGAAGCGGCCGACTGAGCCATGCGTGCCCGGCGCCCGGGGCGGGCTGGGCCTCAGGCCGCGCGGACGTCGAGCTTGATCGGGCCGTCGGCGCGGCCGTGGATGAACTGGTCGACGTAGGGATTGCCGCTGTCGTCGATCTGGCCGACCGGGCCCTGCCAGATGACTTTTCCCTGATAGAGCATCGCGATCCGGTCGGCGATCTTGCGCGCGGATGCGAGATCGTGGGTGATCGAGAGCGCGGTCGCTCCGAGCTGCCGAACCGCGTCGGCGATCAGGTCGTTGATCACGTCGGCCATGATCGGGTCGAGGCCGGTGGTCGGCTCGTCGAAGAACAGGATCTCGGGCTGGGTCGCGATCGCACGCGCGAGCCCGACCCGCTTCTGCATGCCGCCCGAAAGCTCGGCCGGCGACAGATCGGCGACCGCGGGCGGCAGCCCGACCCGGCCCAAGACCTCGATCGCGCGCTCCTTGGCCTCGCTCCGCGGCACTTTCTTGACCTGGAGCAGGCCGAAGGCGACGTTCTCCCAGACCGGCAGGCTGTCGAACAGGGCCGAGCCCTGGAACAGCATGCCGAACTTGTGCATCACCTCCTCGCGCTCCCGGCGCGGGAGGCGGGTGACCTCGACGCCATCGATCTCGATCGAGCCCTGATCGGGCTGCAGGATGCCGAGGATGCACTTCAGCAGCACCGACTTGCCGGTGCCCGAGCCGCCGATCACGACCACCGATTCGGCCCGGCCGATCTCGAGGTCGAGGCCGTCCAGCACCTGCTTGGCGCCGAACCTCTTGGAAAGGCCCCGGACCCGGATCTTGGCCGGACGCGGGTCGGGAGCGGTTGGGGGAGTTCGGGTCATCGGCTGAAGAAGCTCTCGGTGACGACGTAATTGGCGATCAGGATCAGGATCGAGGCCGAGACCACGGCCTTGGTGGTCGCGGCGCCGACCCCCTGGGCGCCGCCCTTGGAGTGGTAGCCCTGATAGCAGCCCATCAGCGCGACCAGGAAGCCGAACACCGCCGCCTTGACCAGCCCGGAGACCACGTCCTGGGTCTCGAGGAACTCGAAGGTCCGGTTGATGTACTCGTAAGGCCCGAACCCGAGCTTGTAGATGCCGACGATGTAGCCGCCGAACACGCCGATGATGTCGGCCACGATCACCAGCAGCGGCAGCATCAGGAAGCCCGCCATCAGCCGCGGCCAGACCAGGTATTTGTAGGGATCGGTCGAGAGCGTGGTCAGCGCGTCGATCTGCTCGGTGACCCGCATCGTGCCGATCTCGGCCGCCATCGAGGCGCCGACCCGGCCGGCGACCATCAGGCCCGCGAGCACCGGCCCAAGCTCGCGGGTCATCGACAGTACGACGATGGTCGCGACCGCGCTCTCGGCCTCGAACCGGGAAAAACCGGTGTGGCTCTGGAGCGCCAGCACCATGCCGGTGAAGATCGCGGTCAGCCCGACCACCGGCAACGAGTAGTAGCCGATGTCGACCATCTGGCGCAGGATCATGCGCGGATAGTAGGGCCCGCGCAGGCCCTGCACGATCGCCCGCCCGGCGAACAGGGTCAGGTCGCCGATCCCGGCGAGGAAGTTCAGGAAGACGTGGCCGATCAGCGCGACCAGGTTCATGCGCGGGGCTCGCGAGGTTCGGCCGGGATATAGCTGCGCGCGAACCGGCTGCCAAGCCGGGTCAGGACCTCGTAGCCGATCGTGCCGGCCGCCGCGGCCAGCTCATCGATCCCGTCCGGTCCGCCGATCAGGGTCGCGATCGTGCCCGGGCGGACCGCACTCTCCGGCAGCATCGAGACGTCGAGCGCGATCAGGTCCATCGACACCCGGCCCGCGAGCGGCACGGTCTGGCCCGCGATCCGGGCGCTCGCCCGACCGCCGGCGGCGCGTGGATAGCCATCCGCATAGCCGACCGGGACGGTCGCGATGCGCATGCCCGGGCGGGTCGGATAGGTGGCACCATAGCCGACCGTGCCCGCCGCCCGGACGGCGTGGACCTGGAGCACCGGCGCCTCGAGCGTGACCACCGGCGCCATCGGATTGGCGCGCCCCGGCGTCGGGTTGACGCCGTAGAGCGCCACGCCTGGTCGGCAGAGGTCGTAGTGGAAAGCCGGCCCGAGGAAGATCCCCGACGAGTTGGCAAGGCTCGCCGGCGCCCGCGGCAGGTAAGCGCGCAGCGTCTCAAAGCGCTGGCGCTGCTGCTCGCTGAGCGGATTGTCGGGCTCTTCGGCGCAGGCCAGATGGCTGATCACCAGCACCAGATCGAGGGCTGCGAGCGCGCCGGCGTCGAGCCGCTCGAGGTCGGCCCCGGCAAAGCCCAGCCGGCACATGCCGGTGTCGATCTGGAGCGCTGCCGGCAGCCGGCGACCGCGACCGGCGCGCCTGCTCCGCCCAGCCGGCGAGGTCTGCGGGGTGATTGAGCACCGGCACCAGGCCCGCCTCGGCCATCGGCGCCGCGGTCCCGGCAGGCAGGCCGTTCAGCACGTGGACCACGGCCGCCGGCAACCGGGCACGAAGCGCCCTGCCCTCCTCCAGATGGGCAACGAAGAAGCGCCGGCAACCGGCGGCCCAGAGCGCGGCCGCGACCTCGAGCGCGCCCAGGCCATAGCCGTTCGCCTTGACCACGGCCGCGACCTCGCTGCCGGCCGCCTCGCGCCCCAGGCGCCGGTAGTTGCCGGCGAGCGCGCCCAGATCGACCGTCAGGACCGCGCGGGACTTGTCAGTGGCCATTCACGATCAGGTCGCGGAACTCGAAATTGCTGAACCGGCCACGGGCGGCGTCGAACGCGAGCTTGATCGAGCCGATCGGGCCATTGCGCTGCTTGGCGATCATCAGATCGGCGATGCCCAGGCTCTTCTGGTAGCGTTCCAGCCACTTGCGATGCTCTTCCTCGTATTTGTCGTCGCTCTGGCCGGCGCGCGGCTGCGGCTCGGCCCGCTCGAGATAATACTCGTCCCGATAGACGAACATGACCACATCGGCGTCCTGCTCGATCGCGCCCGAACTCGCGCAGATCGGAGAGCTGCGGCCGCTTGTCCTCGCGCTGCTCGACCGCGCGTGAGAGCTGCGAGAGTGCCAGCACCGGGATGTTCAGCTCCTTGGCGATCGCCTTCAGCCCCTGGGTGATCTCGGCGATCTCCTGGACCCGGTTGGTCTGGGCGGAGCTGGTGACCGGCCGGACCAGCTGCAGGTAGTCGACCACCAGCAGCGACAGGCCGTGGCGGCGCTTGAGCCGGCGCGCCCGGGTGCGCAGCGCGCTGACCGAGAGCGCTGGCGTATCGTCGATGAATAGCGCGCGGCTCGCCAGATCCTGGCTGGCCTGGACCACCCGCTTGAAGTCGGTGTCCTTGAGCTTGCCGCGGCGCAGGTCGTCCGAGCTCAGCTGGGCCTGCGCCGAGAGCAGGCGCATCGCCAGCTGCTCGGCCGACATCTCGAGCGAGAACAGGCCGACCGCATAGCGGCCGCCGGGCAGGCCCTCGGCCTCGGCGCCGGCAGCGCTGCTGGCCGCGGCGTTGGCGGCGATCGTGACCGCGAGCGCGGTCTTGCCCATGCTCGGGCGGCCCGCCAGAATCACGAGATCGGAGCGCTGCAGGCCGCCCAGCTTCTCGTCGAGGTCGATCAGGCCGCTCGGCACGCCGGTCACCCGGCTGTCCTTGTGGTAGGCGGCCTCGACCATCGTGATCGTGCTGGTCAGCACCGCCGGGAAATCGCGGAACCCGCCCTCGAACTCGCCTTCCTGCGCGAGCTTGAACAGCTGCTGCTCGGCCGCCTCGATCTGCTCGCGCCCGCTCTCGGGCAGGCTCGGGTCGTAGGCCTTGTTGACCACCTCCTCGCCGACGTGGATCAGGCCGCGCTTGAGCCCGAGATCGTGCAGCAGCCGGCCGTAGTCGCCGGCGTTCAGGATGGTCTCGGCGGCGCGCGCGAGCCGGGCCAGATAGCGCGCGCCGTCCAGCTCGCGCAGCGCCTCGTCCTCGTCGAACGCGACTTTCAGGGTCAGATGGTCGGCGAGCCTGCCGCTCTCGACCAGCCGCGCCATGGCCTCGAAGATCCGGCCGTGGACCGGCTCGTAGAAATGCTCCGGGCGCAGGAACTCCGCGACCCGGTGATAGGCCTCGTTGTTGATCAGGATCGCGCCGAGCAGTGCCTGCTCGGCCTCGATGTTGTGGGGCTGGGTGCGAAAGCCCGCCGGCGCCCGGGCCTCTAGGGCGTCCGGTTCGGACATCAGATCAGCGCTCATGTCATCAAATTATCATACGCCCCGATTCGCGCGACGCGCTAATTTGCCCACAGCAATGTGGATCATGGGGAGCAAAGGGCAGCCCGCGCGCAGGTCGAGGCTGGCCCTCAATTCCGGCGCTGGCTGTGTCGCTCGCGCAACAGCCGATCGCGCCGGCGGCGGCGCACCGTTACCGGCCGAATCCCTGGCCGAACCACTGCCCGATCAGGGCCGGATCGGCCCTGATCTGTTCGTACTGGTCCTGGATGAAATGCATCGTGTCGTCGCCATAGGTCGCCTGCTGGGCGGCGCGCTTGACGCTCCGCTCGGCCAGATCGAGCGTCATGCGCAGCGCCACGTAGTGCGGCGTGGCAAAGCCCGCCCGCGCGGCGAGCGCGGCGAGGCCGCGCCGGTCGACGCCGTACAGCAGCTGGCGGGCGCGCCCCAGGTCGGCATCGGCCAGCAGCGCGATCGCGGCCTCGAACCGGTTGATCTCGCCGTCGCGCAGGTAGACCAGCAGCGCCTCGGGGCCGAGCTCGCCGACCGTGAGCCGCTCGCGCAGCTCGCGCTCGAGCGTCCGCTCGCCATGGCCGCGGGCGACGATGTTGATCGTCGCCCGATCGCGGGTCGCCGCCATCAGCTGGCGGGCGTCGTCCGGGGTCATCCGGCGCTTGCTCACGAGCTCCCATTCCAGCCGCTCGCCGATCTCGGCCACCATCCGGTCGACCAGCTCGTACGGCAGTGCCGGCCGCCGGATCAGCCGGTCCTGGACGCCGCGGTCGTCGCGGTAGTCAGCGGCGATCCGGGTCAGGGTCTCGAGCGAGATCCGAGCACCGGCGTTGCCGGCGAGCCGCGCGACCACCTCGGCATCGCCGGCGATGGCGACCGTGTCTGAAAGGTATTCCGAGAGATGCTCGCGTCCGGCGACCGCCAGCGCATACTGCAGGGCATGGGTGCGGACGATCTCGGCCAGATCCTCGTCACTGAGCACGGGGCTGCGCTCGAGCACCGGCCGGGCGACCTCGATGTCGTCGCGGGCCATCCGCGCGGCGACGTCGTGCGGCAGGTTGGGGCTCGCGGCCAGCGTCTCGGCCAGTGTCTGGCGGACGCTCTTCTCGAGGTCCCTGACCAGCAGCTGGAGCACGGCCTCCGCGAGCGACCTGGTTTCGCCCTCGACCAGGCGTGTCGTAGTGTCGGCCGAACTTGGCCGCGAGCGCGCTGCGGGCGCCGGCCGAAGGATTGGCGCGCAGCTCGTGGACGTCGGCGATCGTCAGAGCCGGAAGCGCGCCGGAGCGGCGGCGACCGATCTGGCGCCGCCCCGGAGCAGTTGGGCGCGCCGCCGGCCGGCGCTTTCACCGGAGGTCCTGATGTCGGATCGCAGGCTGGGCCGCTTGCGCTGTCATGTCGTCCTCTCGCTCGCGGACAGGCTATCGCTCAATGATCCGACCGCTGGCCGGCGGCCGGCAGGCGGCGCCCGGCGCGAGCCTGATTGTGACCGGCGTCGAGTTAAGGTTTTCTTAAATCCGAGCGGCAGGGACCGCTGATGACCGCAGCCAGCGCCACCGAGATCCTGCGCGGCGTCGCGCGCGCGTTCGCGGCCGCGGACCAGGCGGTCGTGACCGAGCTGCCGCTCGCGAACGGTCGCCGGGCCGATCTGGTCGCACTCGACCGGAGCGGCGGCATCAGCCTGGTCGAGGTCAAGGCGAGCCGGGCCGACTTCCTCGCCGACCGCAAGTGGTGGGCCTATCTGGGCTATTGCGATCGGTTCTACTTCGCGATCGGGGACGGCTTCCCGCTCGACCTGCTGCCGGCCGAGGCGGGCACGATCCGGGCCGACCGGTTCGCGGCCGAGATCCTGCGTGCCGCGCCGGTCCGCCCGCTCGCCGCCGCCCGCCGCAAGGCGCTGCTGATCCGCTTCGCCCGGGTCTCGGCCGGACGCCTGCAGGGGCTCCTGGACCCGCCGCTCTGAGCGAGCGGGCGTCAGTCCGCTGGCGCCTCGAACAGCCAGTCCTCGATCAGGTGGCGCGCAATCGAAGTCCGGGTTGGGCAGCTGGATCGGCCGGCGCTCGGGGTCGAGTAGCTGCGCGCGCGTGAACCAGCCGGCATCGACCAGCTCCTCGGGATCGATCCGCAGCTGGTCGCTGCGCGCGGCGGCACGGAAGCCCAGCATCAGCGAGGCCGGGAACGGCCAGGGCTGCGATGAGCGGTACTGCAGGTCCTCGAGCTCGACGCCCGCCTCCTCGTAGATCTCGCGGCGGACGGTCTCCTCGAGGGAACTCGCCGGGCTCGACGAAGCCCGCGAGCGTCGAGTACATGCCGGCCGGAAAGCGGGCCGAGCGCCCGAGCAGGCAGCGCGCGCCGAATTCGGGATGCTCGTGGGTCACGAGCACGATCACCGCCGGGTCGCTGCGCGGGAAATGCTGGGCTCCGCAGCCCTCGCAGCGCCGGACGTGGCCGCCCTGCTCGCTGACCGTGGACCCGCCGCAGACGCCGCAGAAGCGATGGCGGGCGTGCCAGTGGGCGAGCGCCCGGGCATAGGCGAGCCAGCCGGCCTCCCGCGCCTGCAGCCGGGGGCCGACCGCGCGCACCTCGACGAACCGGCCGCTCGGCGGCGGGGTCTCGCTGAGCTCGGCCGCGAACAGCGGCGCGCCCTCGTGCTCGCCGAGGAAGATCGCCTCCCCGGACAGCGCCCGGCCAAGCTCGGCTACGGTCAGCAGGAGCGGGGCGGGCTCATCGTCGGCGCTGACCAGGACCTCGAGCCCCGACATCAGGATCACCCGCGTTCCGGCATCGGCCAGGCGCTCGCCGAGCCAGGCGGCATCCAGCCGGCGATGGGCGGCGCGATCGTGCCCGGCACCGCTGTAGCGGTGCGGCGGCGGGTTGGACAGGCGGGCCATGGCCGCTCCTTGGTTCAGTCGCCCACTCTACGCCAAGCCGCAAGTGCCACCAACCGCTCGTCCCGCGGGCCCAGGCGCGGCTTGCGCTCGGCCGACGAAAGCCCGATATTGCGGTTCGGGGAGCTGGCGGCGGACGGTCCACTCGCCAACCCGGTCAGGTCCGGAAGGAAGCAGCCGTAACGAGCTCGGGCCGGGTCGCATCGTCAGCTCCCTTCGCGTTTCCCCTCCCGGACCCGTCGCCGGGGTCAGGTCCGATGCCCGACAGCGCCGCCGCAACCACGACCAGCGTGCTCGATCCTGGCGGTCAGCGCACCGCCCCCTATCGGGTGCTCGCCCGGACCTGCCGGCCGCAGCGGTTGTCGGAGCTGATCGGCCAGGCGCCGCTGGTCCGGACGCTGACCAATGCGCTGCGTACCGGCCGGATCGCGCACGCGTTCCTTTTGACCGGCATCCGCGGGGTCGGCAAGACCACGACCGCGCGGATCATCGCGCGCGCGCTGAACTGCGTCGGTCCCGACGGCCAGGGCCAGCCGACGCCCGAGCCGTGCGGCGTCTGCGCCCACTGCGTGGCGATCGCCGAGGGCCGGCACATCGACGTGCTCGAGATGGACGCCGCCACCCGCACCGGCATCGACGACGTGCGCGAGCTGGTCGACAGCGTCCGCTACGCGCCGACCTCGGCCCGCTACAAGGTCTACATCGTCGACGAGGTCCACATGCTGTCCGAGAAGGCCTTCAACGGCCTGCTCAAGACCCTCGAGGAGCCGCCGCCGAAGACGACCTTCATCTTCGCCACGACCGAGGTGCGCAAGGTGCCGGTGACGGTGCTCTCGCGGTGCCAGCGCTTCGATCTGCGCCGGGTCGAGGGCGTGCGCCTGCGCCAGCATCTTGCCGAGATCGCGGCCCGCGAGCGGGTCGAGATCGAGCCCGGCGCGCTCACGCTGCTGGTGCGCGCCGCCGAAGGCTCGGTCCGCGACGGCCTGTCGCTGCTCGACCAGGCGATCGCGCTGCACGGCGCCGACGCGCGGACGGCGATCACCGCGGTCCAGGTCCAGGACATGCTGGGGCTCGCCGATCGCGGCCGCGTGCTCGAGCTGTTCGAGCGGCTGAGCGAGGGCGATCTCAAGGGCGCGCTCGATCGCCTGGGCGAGCTCTACGACCTCGGCACCGAGCCCGAGGCGGTGCTGCAGGACCTGCTCGAGATCTGCCACTGGCTGACCCGGATCAAGGTCGCGCCCGAGGCCGCCCTGGCGTTCGGGGTCGCGGCGGCGGACGCCGAGCGCGGCCGCACGCTCGCCGCGGGCCTGAGCGTGGCGGTTCTCGCCCGGAACTGGCAGATGCTGCTCAAGGGCCTGGACGACGTGCGCCAGGCGCCGAGCCCGCTGCTGGCGGCGGAGATGGTGCTGGTCCGGCTCGCCTACGTGGCCGAGCTGCCGCCGCCAGCCGAGCTCGCGCGCCAGCTGACGGCAAACCCCGAGCGGCCAGCCGCAGCGACCTGGCCGCCGGGCGCGGTCGATCCCGGCATCGGCCCGCTCGCGCTCGACGAGCCGGCGCCGGCACCGTTCGAGACCCCCGCGCCGGAGCCGGTCCAGCCGGCCTCGTTTCCCGAGGCGGTCGACCTGTTCCGCCGGTTCGGCGAGCCGATGCTGCATGGCTGGCTGTACCAGGCCGCCCATCTGGTCCACTTCGAGCCCGGGCGGATCGAGCTCCGGGTGGGTCCCGGCACGCCCGCCGGCCTGTCCGTCCGGATCGCCGCCGCGCTCGGCCGCTGGACCGGCCGGCCCTGGTCGATCAGCGCTGGTGGAGAGGGCGCGGCCGCGGCGCCGACGCTCGCCGAGCAGGCCGCGGCCGCCAAGCGCGAGCGGATCGACGCGCTCGCCAGCGACCCGCGGGTCCGGCCGATTCTCGACCGCTTCCCCGGCGCCCGGATCGTCGACGTGCGATCGGCCGCGGACTGAGACCCACCCGAGACCGGAGCGACCATGAAGAACCTCGGCAACATGCTCAAGGAAGCGCAGAAGCTGCAAAGCCGGATGGCCGAGATGCAGGCCAAGCTGGACACGATCGAGGTGACGGGCGCGGCCGGGGGCGGCATGGTGAGCGTGACCCTGAACGGCAAGGGCGAGATGCGCGCCGATCAAGATCGACCCGAGCCTGGTCGAGCCCGCCGAGATCGAGATCCTCGAGGACCTGGTGGTCGCGGCCTTCAACGACGCCAAGGCCAAGGTCGAGGCGCACGTCCAGGACGAGATGGGCAAGCTCACCGGCGGCATGAACCTGCCGCCCGGGCTCAAGCTGCCGTTCTGATCTTGGGCAGATCACCGCCTCACCGATGGTCGCGCGCCCGCTCGAGGAGCTGATCCAGCTGCTGGCGAAACTGCCGGGGCTCGGGCCGCGCTCGGCGCGGCGCGCGGCGCTGCATCTTCTGAAGCAGCGCGAGACGCTGATGCCGCGCCTGGCGGCGATGCTCGCCACGGCCGCGCGCGACGTGCGCCAGTGCCCGGTCTGCGGCAATCTGGATGCGGTCGAGCCGTGCTCGATCTGCGCCGATCCCGCGCGCGACGGCGGCCTGATCTGCGTCGTCGAGGAGGTCGACGACCTGTGGGCGCTGGAGCGCTCCGGCCTGTTCAAGGGCCGCTACCACGTGCTCGGCGGCGCGCTCTCCGCGCTCGACGGCCGCGGGCCCGAGGACCTCGGCATCGACCGGCTGCTGGGCCGGATCGAGCGCCACCGGGTCGCCGAGGTGATCCTCGCGACCAGCGCCACGGTCGACGGCCAGACGACCGCGCACTACATCGCCGAGCGCTTGGCGGCGAGCGCGCCGATGGTCACCCGGTTGGCCCATGGCGTGCCGATCGGCGGCGAGCTCAACTATCTCGATGACGGCACGCTCGGCGCCGCGCTCAAGGCGCGCCGGCCGATCCGGGACCGGGCCACCGATCCCGCTTGACCGCAACGCGCCAAGTTCCTAGGTCTCCGGCGCCCCGACCCGGCGCCCTGGCCATGACATCGACCGTGCTGACCCCGCTTGAGATCCTGGAGGTGCCCGACCGGCGCCTGACCATGGTCTGCGCCCCGGTCGAGCGGATCGACGCCGACCTGCTGCGCCTGCTCGATGCCATGATCGAGACGATGTACGCCGCGCCCGGGATCGGGCTCGCGGCCCCGCAGGTCGGCGTGCTGAAGCGGGCGTTCGTGCTCGACCTCGGCGAGGATGGCGAGCGCGCGCCGCAATTCGTGATCAATCCCGAGCTGGTCTGGCGCTCGGAGGGCGTGAACGTCGCCGAGGAGGGCTGTCTCAGCCTGCCCAAGCAGTTCGGCGAGGTCGCGCGCGCCGACGGGGTCCGGGTGCGCCACCTCGACCGCCACGGCAAGACCCGTGAGATCAGCGCCGAGGGTCTGCTCGCCCGCTGCCTGCAGCACGAGATCGACCACCTGAACGGCGTCCTGTTCGTCGACCACCTCTCGACGCTCAAGCGCACGATGATCCTGCGCCGGCTGGCCAAGGCCAAGCGCACCCGGCAGAGCGCCTGAGCCTGCCCTTGGCAAGCCGCGCCGCCGTCCCTATCAGGGGGCTGACAGCGCGCGTCGCGCCCGAGGCAGCAATGATCGCAACCGCGGATCGGCGGCTCCGGCTGGTGTTCATGGCCACGGCCGAGTTCGCCGTCCCGAGCCTGGAGGCGCTGGCCCAGAGCCGGCACGCGCTGGTCCGGGTCTATACCCAGCCGGCCCGGCCGGCCGGGCGCGGCCTGCGCGCCCGCGCCTCGGCGGTCGAGATCGCCGCGCGCCGGCTGGATCTGCCGGTCGCCTCGCCCGCCAGCCTGCGCGATTCCGAGGTCCAGGCCGAGTTCCGGGCGCTCGACGCCGATCTCGCGGTGGTCGCCGCCTACGGCCTGATCCTGCCGCGGCCGATCCTGGCGGCGCCCCGGCTCGGCGCGATCAACCTGCACGCATCGCTGCTGCCGCGCTGGCGCGGCGCGGCGCCGATCCAGCGCGCGCTGCTGGCGGGCGACGCGAGACCGGGATCACGATCTTCCAGATCGAGCCGGCGCTCGACACCGGCCCGATCCTGGCGCTGGAGGCGGTCCCGATCACCGCCGAGAGCACCGCCGAGAGCCTGCATGATCAGCTGGCCCGGCTCGCCGCGCGCATGGTCGTGCCGGCGGCCGACCGGCTGGCGGCCGAGCGACCTGCGCCGCGCGGCCGCAGCCGAGCGGAGGGCGTGACCTACGCCGCCAAGATCGACAAGGCCGAGGGCCGGCTGGACTGGACCCGCGCCGGCCGCGATGCTCGAGCGCCAGCTGCGCGCGCTCAACCCCTGGCCTGGGTGCTGGACCGGCTTCGCAGGCCAGCGCCTGCTGGTGCTCGCGGGTGAGGTCGCGCCCGGCCGCGGCCTGCCGGGCGAGGTTCTCGACGAGCGGCTGACGATCGCCTGCGGCGAGGGCGCGCTCCGGCTCACCCGGCTGCAGCGGGCCGGCGGCCGGCCGCTCGCGGCTGAGGCCTTCCTGCGCGGCTTCGCGCTGCCGGCCGGCAGCCGGCTCGAATCCTGATGCCGCGCTACCAGCTCGTGCTCGAGTACGACGGCGGGCCCTATCGCGGCTGGCAGCGGCAGGCCGAGGGCGCCTCGATCCAGGCGAGCCTGGAAGCGGCGGTCCTGGCGTTCTGCGGCGAGCCGGCGCAGGTGGTCGGCGCCGGCCGGACCGACGCGGGCGTGCACGCGAGCGCTCAGGTGGCGCATCTCGATCTGAGCCGCGCGGTCCCGGTCGAGACGCTGCGCAACGCGCTGAACCATCATCTGCGGCCGCAGCCGATCGCGGTGCTCGAGGCGGCCGCGGTCGGCCCCGACTTCCACGCCCGCTTCTCGGCGACCTTGCGCCACTACCGCTACCGGATCGTCAATCGCCGGCCGCCGCTTGCCCTGGAGCGCGGCCGGGCCTGGCAGGTGCCGGGCCATCTGGACGCCGAGATCATGCACGAGGCCGCCCAGCGGCTGGTCGGCCGGCACGATTTCACGAGCTTTAGGGGCGCGCTCTGCCAGGCCAAATCGCCTCTCAAGACCCTCGACCAGCTGGCGGTGGTGCGGAGGGGCGAGCAGATCGAGGTCGCGGCGCGGGCGCGCTCGTTCCTGCATCATCAGGTGCGCAACATGGTCGGCACGCTCAAGCTGATCGGGGAGGGCCGCTGGCCGGTCGAGCAGATCGAGGCGGCGCTGGCGGCGCGCGACCGCGCGGCGGCCGGACCGACGGCGCCCGCCTGCGGCCTGTACCTGACCCGGGTCGACTATGAAGCGGCGCTCACATCAGCCGGTCGGTCGAGAGTTGATCGCGGTGTTGAGGACGAGGTCGACCAGCACCAGCAGCAGCGCGATCCCGCCGGTGGTCTGGAGAGCCGAGCGGGTCACGAACCACTGATAGAACAGGAGCCCGCCGGTCACGAGCAGCAGCATCAGGCCGTCGAGCAACCCCGGCGCGACCAGCTCGAACACGACCGCGGCCAGCAGAACGCCGACCTGCAACACCGCCGCCCAATTCAGCGCCACGATCAGCGCGACGTAGTTGCGGCCGAGGCCGAGCAGCTGGGTCAGCACCAGCGCCGCCAGCGGGAATGCGGCCCAGCTGAGCCCGTAGGCGAAAATCTGGACCAGCGCCGCCCAGCCGAGGTCGAACGCTTCCGCCCGCGCGCTGAGCCGGTGCGCGACCAGCATGCCAAAGCCGGGCGCGACCAGCAGCGCGGCGAAGAAGGAGCGCCAGAAGCCCTCGAACGAAAGATTGAAATGCCGCATGCCCGACTGATCGAGAAAAGCGAGCCGGTAAGCGCCGTAGAGCAACTCCAGCACCTCCTTGCGGTCGGGCATCAGGCCGGCCTGACGTAGCTCGCGAGCAGCGCCCGGTAGATCCGGGTCAGGGCCTCGAGGTCGGCGAGATCGACCCGCTCGTCAACCTGATGGATCGTCGCGCCGACCAGGCCGAACTCGACCACCGGGCAGGCGTCCTTGATGAAGCGGGCATCGGAGGTCCCGCCCGAGGTCGAGAGCTCCGGGATCACGCCCAGCTCGCGCTCGATCAGGCTCTGGAGCAGCTCGCTGAGCGGGCCCGGCCGGGTCAGGAACGGCTCGGCGCCGGACTCGGTCCGGAGCTGGTAACGGTCGCCGAGCGCGTCCAGGCGCTGGCGCAGCAGCACCTCGAGCGAGCTCGGCGCTGTGGTGGTCGTTGAAGCGGACGTTGAAGGTCGCGCTGCGCCGCGCCGGGGATGACGTTGCTCGCCTGGTTGCCGACGTCGATCGACGTGATCACGAGCTCAGAGGCTTGAAAATGGGCGCTGCCGCCGTCCAGCGGCGTCGCGGTCAGCGCCGCCAGCATCGCCAGCAGGCGCGGGATCGGGTTGTCGGCGCGCTCGGGATAGGCGGCATGGCCCTGGATGCCGGCCACGGTCAGCCGGCCGGTTAACGATCCGCGCCGCCCGATCTTGATCATCTCGCCGAGCCGGGTCGGGTTGGTCGGCTCGCCGACCACGCAGGCATCGAGGCGCTCGCCCTGCTCTTTGAGCCAGCCGAGCAGCTTCCTGGTGCCGTTGACCGCCGGCCCTTCCTCGTCGCCGGTGATCAGCAGGCTGATCGAGCCGGCCGGTCGATGCGCGGCCAGGAAGCGGGCGACGGCCGCGACGAAGGCGGCGATCGCGCCCTTCATGTCGACCGCGCCGCGGCCATGGAGCTGGCCACCCTGGACGATGCCGGCGAACGGGTCGACCCGCCAGGCGGCGAGATCGCCCGCGGGCACGACATCGGTGTGGCCGGCGAACGCGAGGTTCGGCGCGCGCTCACCGAGGCGGGCGTAGAGGTTGGCGACCGGCGCCGTCCCGGGCTCCTCGAAGATCAGCCGGTGCGCGCGGAAGCCGAGCCGCTCGAGCGCGTCCTCGAGCACCGCCAACGCGCCCTGGTCGGCGGGCGTCACGCTCGGACAGCGGATCAGCGCCTGGGCGAGCGGGACCGGATCGGACAGCTCGCTCATGCCCGCAACAGATCGTTGATCGAGGTCTTGGCCCGGGTGCGGGCATCGACCCGCTTGACGATCACCGCGCAGGCGAGCCCGGGTCCCGGCCGCCCGTCGGGCAGCGCCGGCCCGGGCAGCGTGCCCGGCACGACCACGGAATAGGCCGGGACCCGCCCCTGGTGGACCTCGCCGCTCGTGCGGTCGACGATCTTGGTCGAGGCGCCGAGGAACACGCCCATGGCCAGCACCGCGCCCTGCTCGACGATCACGCCCTCGGCGACCTCGGAGCGGGCGCCGATGAAGCATTCGTCCTCGATGATCACCGGCGCCGCCTGGAGCGGCTCGAGCACGCCGCCGATGCCGGCACCGCCCGAGACGTGCACGCGCTGGCCGATCTGCGCGCAGCTGCCGACCGTCGCCCAGGTATCGATCATCGTGCCGCGGTCGACGTGCGCGCCGAGATTGACGAAACAGGGCATCAGCACGACGCCCGGGGCGATGTAGGCCGAGTGGCGGACGATGCAGCCGGGCACCGCCCGAAAGCCCGCGGCGGTGAACTCGGCAGCACCCCAGGCGGCGAACTTGGACGGGATCTTGTCCCACCAACCGGCGCCGCCGGGCCCGCCCTCGACCACGCTCAGCGGATTGAGCCGGAACGACAGCAGCACGGCTTTCTTCAGCCACTCGTGGACGCGCCAGCGGCCGTCGACCTTCTCGGCGACCCGGAAGCGGCCGGCGTCGAGCCCGGCCAGCGCCGCCTCGACCGCATCCTTGACCGGGCCGCCGGTATCGACCTCGATCCGGCTGCGCTGCTCGAAGGCGTCGTCGATCACGCGCTCGAGCGCTGTCCGGTCCATCGATCGGTCCCCCTCGGTGATCGCCCGGCGGATCTTGGCCGCGGTAAGCTATCGGAGCCGACCCGCCTGTCAACTGCGCGGGCGGGCCGCCGCCCAGGGACGTTGTCTCGAAGCGCCAGCTTCCTTAGATATTCCGCCATGGCCACGCACCCGCTCCCGCCCTGCTGACGCCGCGCCGCCGGTGCTGCCGGCGGGCTTTCTGGAGGCGGTCGAACGCCGGGTCGGTGGGCGCGGCTGGAGCGTCGACCCGGAGCGGATCGGCCCCCATGCGGCCGAGCCCTGGGGCACGGCGCACGGTCGATCGCCGCTGCTGCTGCGCCCGGCGACCACCGTCGAGGTCGCGGCATTGCTCGAGCTCTGCTCATGCCGCCGGCGTTCCGGTCGTGCCTCAGGGCGGCAACACCGGCCTGGTCGGCGCCGGCGTGCCCGATGCGTCCGGGCGCCTCGTCGTCCTTTCGCTCGGTCGCCTGAACCGGGTCCGCGCGGTCGATCCGTTGAACGACACGCTCACGGCCGAGGCCGGCTGCGTGCTCGAGACCGTCCACCAGGCGGCGGCCGAGGTCAACCGGCTGTTCCCGCTGGCACTCGGCGCCCAGGGCTCCTGCCAGATCGGCGGCAACCTCTCGAGCAACGCCGGCGGCATCAACGTGCTGCGCTACGGGATGGCGCGCGCGCTGGTGCTGGGCCTCGAGGTCGTGCTCGCCGACGGCCGGATCTGGGACGGCCTGCGCAGCCTGCGCAAGGACAATACCGGCTACGATCTGAAGCAGCTGTTCATCGGCGCCGAGGGCACGCTCGGCGTGATCACCGCGGCCGTGCTCCGGCTGCTGCCGCGACCGCGCGAGCGCCAGACCGCGTGGCTGGCGACGCCCTCGCCCGCGGCGGCGGTCGGCCTGCTCGAGCTGGTCCGCGACCGGCTGGGCGAGACCGTGAGCTCGTTCGAGCTGCTGGCCGGCGGCTGCGTCGAGCTCGTGCTGCGCTATCTGCCGGGCGCCCGGGCGCCGCTCGCCCGGCCCGCGCCCTGGTACGTGCTGGCCGAGGTCGCCTGGTCGCTCGAGGGCGGGCTTAGCGCCGAGCTCGAGCGCGTGCTCGAGGCAGCGCTCGCCCGCGGTCTGATCGCGGACGGCGTGATCGCCAAGAGCGAGGCCGAGCGCCGGGCGCTCTGGGCGCTGCGCGAGAACCCGACCGAGGCGATGGCGCGCGAGGGTCTGGTGCTGCGCCACGACATCGCGGTGCCGGTCGCGCGCGTCCCGGACCTGATCGAGCAGGGCGAGCGCGCGCTCGCCGCGAGCCGTGCCGGGGGTCAGGATCATGCCCTTCGGCCACCTGGGCGACGGCAACATCCACTATAATCTGCTCCAGCCCGCGGACCTGCCGGCCGAGGACTTCCGGGCCAAGACCGGAGAGGTCCAAAAGCTGGTCTTCGACGTGGTCGCCGGGCTCGGCGGCAGCATCAGCGCCGAGCACGGCATCGGCCGGCTGAAGCGCGCCGAGCTCGCCGCGCGCAAATCGCCGGTCGAGCTCGAGCTGATGCGAACGCTCAAGGCAGCGCTCGACCCCAAGGGAATCCTGAACCCGGGCGCGGTGCTCTGAGCCTTGAGCCCGAACCAGACGATGGTGAGATCATGACCGCCTATGCGCCGCCGCTTGCCGACATCCGCTTCGTGCTCGAGCACCTGGTCGACCTCGAGGGGATCGGCCGCCTGCCGGGGCTCGAGGCCGCGACGATCGACCTGGTCGACCAGATCCTGGACGAAGCGGGCAGGTTCGCGGTCAACGAGCTGTTGCCCCTGAATGCGCCCGGTGACCGGGAGCGGGCGCGCCTCGAGGAAGGCCGCGTGCGCACCCCCGATGGTTTCAAGGAGGCGTACCGGAAGTTCGTCGATGGCGGCTGGCACGGGCTGCAGCTGCCGGCGGAGTGGGGCGGCCAGGGTCTGCCGTGGACGGTCGCGACCGCGGTCTGGGAGATCTGGAACAGCGCCAATCTGGCGTTCTGCCTCTGCCCGATCCTCACGCAAGCGGGCGTCGAGCTGCTGCTCCGGCACGGCACCGAGGCGCAGCGGGCGCGCTACCTGCCCAAGCTGGTCAGCGGCGAGTGGACCGGCACGATGTGCCTGACCGAGCCCCAGGCCGGCTCCGACGTCGGGGCGCTCAGGACCCGGGCGGTGCCCGAGGGCGACCACTACCGGATCTACGGCACCAAGATCTTCATCACCTATGGCGAGCACGACTACACAGAGAACACGATCCACATGGTGCTCGCGCGCACGCCCGATGCGCCCGCCGGCACGCGCGGCATCTCGCTGTTCCTGATCCCGAAGTTCCGGGTCGAGGACGACGGCTCGCTCGGGCCTCGCAACGACGTCCGCTGCGTCTCGCTCGAGCACAAGCTCGGGATTCACGCCAGCCCGACCTGCGTGCTGTCGTTCGGCGAGGAGCAGGGGGCGATCGGCTACCTGGTCGGCGAGGAGCAGGGCGGCATGCCGGCGATGTTCACGATGATGAACAACGCCCGCCTGTCGGTCGGGCTGGAGGGGCTGGCGCTCGCCGAGCGCGCCTACCAGGCGGCGCTCGCCTACGCCCGTGAGCGGGTCCAGGGCCGGCGGCGGAACGGCGGCGCCGAGGCGCCGGCGCGGATCATCGAGCATCCCGACGTCCAGCGCATGCTGGCGACGATGAAGAGTCAGATCGAGGCGATGCGGGCGCTGGCCTACACGGCGGCGGCCGAGCTCGACCGCTCGCTGCGCGAGCCCGATGCGCGCCGCCGGGCGGCAGCCGAAGGCCGGCTCGCGCTGCTGATCCCGCTGGTCAAGGCCTGGTGCACCGACCAGGGCTTCGCGATCGCGTCCAGCGCGCTCCAGGTGCACGGCGGCATGGGCTACATCGAGGAGACCGGGATCGCGCAGCACCTGCGCGACGCCCGGATCGCGATGATCTACGAGGGCACCAACGGCATCCAGGCGCTCGACCTGGTCGGGCGCAAGCTGCGCCAGGCGGGCGGTGCGTTGCCGCGCGCGCTGTTCGCCGAGCTGCAAGGCGACCTCGCGGCGCTGGCGCCGGCCGGGGTCGCGGACCTTGGGCCGCCGTTGGCCGCGGCGCTCGGCGATCTCGAGGAGGCGACCCGCTGGCTGCAGGCCGAGCATGACAACGATCCCGATGCCGCGGCCGCCGGCGCCACGCCCTACCTGCACATGCTCGCGACCACGCTCGGCGGCTTTCTGCTGGCGCGCGCGGCCGTGCGCGCCAGCGCCGCCGGTCACCCGCTGGCCGAGGCCAAGCTCGCCAGCGCCCGCTTCTACGTCAGCCAGCTGCTGCCGCCGGCGGCGGCGCTGCGGGCCGCGGTGACCGCGGGCTCGGCGCCGCTGCGCGCAGCGCTCGGCTAGCTGCTGAACAGGTCCTGGGTCGCAACCATGGTGCCGTCGACCTCGACGCCGGCGAACGAGTCCTCATGGCCGACGAAGTTCTCGACCTTGAACAGCGGGGCATGGTCGGCGACGACGTAGAGGTCATTGCCGACCACCCTGCCCTCCAGCCTCGCCCCGGCGAAGCCGTGGAGCTCGGCGACGTTCGAGCCCTCGGCGTCGCGGATGGTGTCCAAGTCCCAGTCTCCGGACTCGAACAGATAGCGATCGCCGCCGGCGCCGCCCTCCAAAAGATCGGCCCCGGCACCACCGTCGAGCACGTCCGCGCCAGCATCGCCCTGCAGCCGGTCGCCGCCGGCGCCGCCGCTCAGCCAGTCCGGGGCGCTGGTCCCGATCAGCTGATCGGCGCCGGCGCCACCGACATGGTTGGGGCTGGAAAGGTACCCGCCGAGCACGTCCTCGCTCGCCGCGGTCGCGCTGAGCGTCGCCCCGGCCGAGCCCGACTGGTCGCCTGCACCCGACCTGCTCGCCATCAGGTCCGCGATCGATTTCAGGCCGTGGCCGGCATCGATCCCGGCCCAGGCGTCCGCGTGGCCGCGGTAACCGCTGATCGTCGCGACCACGCTCTGATTGACCATGACGTAGAGGTCGTCGCCGACCAGCGCGGTCTGGACCGGATCGCCGGTGCCGCCTTCGATCACCAGTTGATTGTGGCCCTCGTGGTCGAAGACCGTGTCGATCGCGCTGTCGCTCAAGCCGATCCGGAAAGAATCGTTGCCGGCGCCGCCATACAGCTGATCGACGCCGCCCCCGCCTCTGAGAATGTCGTCGCCGGCGCCGCCGTGCAGGTCATCCGCGCCGGCGCTGCCGTTCAGGAGGTCGTCCCCGAGGCCGCCCTCCAGGCGATCGCTGTCCACGCCGCCATCGAGCAGGTCATCGCCCGCGCCGCCGATCAGGATGTCGTCACCGCCTCGTCCGTGGAGCGCGTTGTCGCCGGCATTGCCGGTGATCTGGTTGGCACCGTCATCGCCGATCACGTCATGACTCGCGAAGCCGGTCAGGACCATGTTCTCGATGCCGGGTGCGACCTGCTGCGCGTAGCTGTGCGTCCCGGCCGGCAACGCGCTGCCCAGACCCTCGCTGAACACGAAGGTCACGCTCTCCGGTCGACCCACCGCCGAGAGGCTGGCGGCGAAGCCGTCGTCGACGCGCAGCGTATCGCTGCCGCCGCCCTCGGGCCCGGCGATGTTGTCGAGGGCCACGTCGTGCAGATCGCCGGCCACCAGCACATCGTCGCCGGTGCCGCCTTGCATGTGGTCGGCCCCGGCGCCGCCGTCGACTAGATCGTCGCCGGTCTCGCCGTCGAGCGTGTCGCGACCGCCGTCACCGAACAGCCGGTCATCGCCGGTCCCGCCCAGCAGGTCGTCCTCGCCGCTGCCGCCGTGCAGCTGATCCTGGCCGGTGCCGCCGAGCAACTGATCGTCGCCGGTGCCGCCGAACAGCTGGTCGTCGCCGGTCCCGCCATCCAACAGGTCGTCACCGGCATGGCCGTGGATCTCATCGTCGCCGGCGCCGCCCGAGATCACGTCGTTGCCGGGGGTGCCATGGATCACGTCGTCGCCGTCGGTGCCATCGATCGTCTTGCCGATCGTCCCCCCGCCCGAGCCGTCGTCGGTCAGCCCGCCGGCGGCCTCGCCGGCGCTCTGACCGGCGATCGTCATGTTGATGCTCAATCCGCCGGCGACCGCCGCCGGCGCGGCCGGCGCCGCGGTTTGCGCGATCATCGCGCCGTCATAGCCGCTGCTGCCCGCCTCGCGCGCCAACGGCCCGCCGGGCGCCTGGCCCTCGACCGAGACCGGATCGGTGGCCGAACCCTGCCGGCTGGCGAGCCCGCTGGCCGCCGATCCGAGCTGGCCCGAGGCCGCCGGGAGGCTGGTAGCGGCACCGGCGGCCGCGTCTGCGTCGTCCGCCTGGAGGCCCGCGGCCGCGCTGACGCCCGCTTGCGCTCCGGCGGCGGGGTCGCCCGCGAGACCGGGCTCGATCAGCAGCGCGCCGATGAACGCGGCGGTCAGCGGGGCCCCGATCGCCAGGCTGTCGAGTGGCGGGCGCCGCCGCGCATCGGGCGCTGGCGCGGCGACGGTACGCCGGCGATCCGGCAGATCGGTCGTGCGAGCCGGGTCCACTGCCGGCGCGAATTCGCGCTCGGCCGCCGACAAAGGAGCCATGGTGACGCCCATTCTGCAGGCCGGCGTTGCCGCCGGGCTTTGTTAACGTGGAGGACGAAGGCGTGCGGTGTCGAAATCGCAGGTTGAGAACGAGGTTTATCCCTATAGGTTGATCAGTTCAACATAAAAATTAACCTGAGCTTGTGTTGGCTTGCCGCTTTAAATGATACGTCCGGCTCAGAACTCGGGACAATCAACCGGTTCCGTGTAGCTCTTGACGCTCTGCTTCAGCAGCGGCGGTCGCGGCGAGCGCCGCCACCATCGCGTCGATCTCGCGCGGGTGGACCGGCGGGCTGAAATAGTAGCCCTGCGCCACGCGGCAGCCCTCGACCCCGAGCAGACGCAGCTGCTCGGCGCTCTCGACCCCTTCGGCCACCGAATCCAGGCCCAGGCTGCGGCTGAGACTGAGGCTGGCGCGCACGATCGCCGCCGCGCTCGGATCGCGATCCAGGGCGCCGACGAACGAGCGGTCGAGCTTGATCTCGTCGAACGGAAAGCGACGCAGGTAGGCGAACGATGAATGGCCGACGCCGAAGTCGTCGATCGAGATCCGGATGCCCAGCGTCTTCAGCTGGCCGAGCGTCTGCAGGTTGGCCTCGGTGTCCGCCATCAGGACCCGCTCGGTGATCTCGAGCTCGAGCTGCGCCGGCGCGAGCCCGCTCTGACCGAGAATCTCGCCGGCCTGGCTGGCCAGGTCCGGGTCGCGCAGCTGGACCGGCGAGAGATTGACCGCGATCCGCAGGCCGGGCGCGCCCTGGCGCTGCCAGGCCTGAGCCCGAAGGCAGGCCTGCTCGAGCACCCAGCGACCAATCGGCAGGATCAGGCCGCTGTCCTCGGCGAGCGGGATGAACTGATCGGGGCCGATCCGGCCACGGGTCGGGTGCTGCCAGCGCAGCAGCGCCTCGACGCCGACCATGCGCCGGCTGGCGATATCGAACTGCGGCTGATACTCGATCTCGAGCTCCGAACGCTCGAGCGCGTGCACGAGGTCCTGCTCGAGCGCCTTGCGCTCGCGCAACTCGCGATCCATCGCGTCCTCGAAATACCGGAAAGCTCCCGGCCGCTCGGCCTTGGCGCGCCCGAGCGCCTGGCCGGCGTGTTGCAACAGCGTCTCGGCATCGCGGCCATCGCCGGGCGAGACGGCGATCCCGATGCGCAGGCCGACATGAGTCAGATGACCGCACAGCTCGAACGGCTCGGCCATCGCCGCCAGCAGGCGCTCGCACAGATCGGCGGCGCCGCCCGGGGCCTCGATGCCGTCCTGCAGGATCGCGAACTCGTCGGCGCCCAGGCGCGCCAGCACGTCGGATTCGCGCAGCACCGCCAGCAACCGGGCGCTGGTGTGGCGCAGCAGCACGTCGCCCGCGACCGAGCCCAACAGGTCGTTGACGGACTTGAAATCGGCCAGATCGACGCGCAGCACGGCCGCCATCCGATCGCCCCGGCGGCCGCCCCCGAGCCGCGCATCCAGGCGATCAAGAAAAGCGTCGCGGTTGGGCAGCCCGGTCAGCGCATCGTGCCGGCTCAGATGATCGACCTGCGCCTCGGCGAGACGCCGGGCCTGCGCTTCCCGGCCGTGCGCCCGACGCCGTCCGGCCTCGATCCAGGCGCCAAGCCCGGCCATGGCCAGCACCGCCAGCGCCAGCGCCCCCAGGGCCGCTCCGCCGGGGCCTGCGGCTCCGACCATCCCGAGTTTCAGGCCGACCAGGCACGCGAGCGCGCCGGTCAGACCATGCAGGCCGAGCTGGATCAGGAATGCGGCCATGGACACGCTTGAGCACCTCTCCGGATGTCGACCGCCCGCGCGACCGGGACCCCGAACTTCGACAATTGAAGTTAATGAACCGATAAATCTAACCACCGAACCGCACCGTCATCGACGGCGGCCGCCGCCCCGGACGGGCGGCGCAGAAAGGGGCATACATCCCGGCCGCGATTGCCTAGGTTGGCTCGGGGTGGTCGACGGCACCGAGGCCGATCCCGCTGATCGGATGTCAGCTTTCCTCGCAAGGGTTCGGCAAAAATGCGGATCGCGATCATGGGCAGCGGTGGGGTCGGCGGCTATCTGGGCGGCCGGCTCGCGGCGAGCGGAGCGGACGTGACCTTCATCGCCCGCGGCGCGCATCTGGCCGCGATCCGCGACCACGGGCTGCGGATCGAGAGCGCACAGGGCGACGTTCTGATCCGGCCGGCGCAGACGAGCGGCGAGCCTTCGGCGGTCGGCCCGGTCGATCTGGTGATCTTCGCCGTCAAGCTCTACGACACCGAGGCCGGCGCCGAGGCGTGCCGCCCGCTCGTGGGTCCGGCGACCGGCGTCGTGACTTTTCAGAACGGGGTCGACAGCCCAGGCGTTCTGGCGGGGTTCCTGGGCGAGGAGCACGTGGTCGGCGGGGTCGCGCAGATCGCCTCGGTGGTCGCAGCGCCGGGCGTCATCAGGCACACCGGGACCATGGCGCGGTTCGCGTTCGGCGAGCTCGACGGCCGGATCTCTGAGCGGGTCCAGGCGCTGGCGGCGGCGCTCGGCGCCGCAGGCGTCGAGCACGCGGTGAGCGCTGCCATCGAGCGCGACATCTGGGCCAAGATGGTCTTCCTTGCGACCTTCGCCGGCCTCACCGCGCTGGTGCGCCTGCCGATCGGGCCGCTGCGCACCGACCCCGACCTGCGGGCACTCTATCGGGCCGGCCTCGTCGAGGCCCATGCGGTCGCCCGCGCGCGCGGCGTCGAACTGGCCGAGGATTTCGTCGCCCAGGCCCTCGCCCGCACCGATCAGCTGCCGGCGGCGATGAAGTCCTCGATGCTCGAGGACCTCGAGCGCGGCCGGCGCCTGGAGCTGCCCTGGCTGTCCGGGGCGATCGTCCGGATGGGCCGGGAGCAGGGCGTGCCGACCCCGGTCCACGACTTCATCACAGCGGCGCTCAAGCTGCACATCGGCGGTCGTGGCTGACCAGACGATTTACCTCGTCCGCCACGGCGAGACCGAGTGGAACCGGGAGGGGCGGGTCCAGGGTCATCTGGATTCGCCGCTGACCCGCCTGGGTCTCGCGCAGGCGCGCCGGGCCGGCGCCACGCTCGCCCGGATGCTCGACGGCGGGCCGCCCTTCCTGTTGCTCTCGAGCCCGCTCGGCCGGGCGCAGGCGACCGCCGCGCTGATCCTGGACGCGCTCGGGCCAGCGGTCGGCGAGCAGCGCCCCGACGATCGGCTGAAGGAAATCTCCTGGGGCCGCTGGGAGGGGATGACCCGGGCCGAGATCGCAGCCCGCGAGCCCGACCTCTGGCGCTGGCGGGAGGCCGATCGCTGGCGCCACCCGCCACCCGGCGGCGAGAGCCACGCGATGCTCGCCGAGCGCGCCCGGCTCTGGCTCGAGAGCGTCGCCGGTCTGCCCCGCCTGATCGTGGTCGGCCACGGCGCCTGGGGGCGCGCGCTGCGCGGCGTCTACCAGGGCCTCCGGCCCGAGCAGACCGACGCCCTCGACGAGCCCCAGGACGCGTTTTTCCGGCTGTCCGCAGGATATATCACGCGGTTTGTCACGAGCTGAGCGGCCCCGGCCGCGCGGCGTGTGCAGCATTGGGCGGCCTCAGCTCTACCGCTGGCGGGTCGCGAGCAGGATCAGCGGCAGTGCGGCGAAGGCGAGCAGCGTCATGATGTGAAAGTCGTTGACATAGGCGATCATCGCCGCCTGGCGGTTGAGCTCGCCATTGACCGCGAGCAGCCCGGACAGGCTCGAGAGGTCCCAGCCGCCGCCGTGGGTCAGGATCTCGTTGAATGGCGAGGCGTGCTCGGCAAGCTCGGCGTGGTTGTGCTGGGTCGAGCGGACCAGATAGCTGACCGCGAGCGAGATCCCGATCGAGGAGCCGATGTTGCGCAGCAGGTGGAAGATCGCCGAGCCGTCGGTCCGGAACCGGACCGGCAGCGTCGCGAAGGTGATCACGGTCAGCGGCACGAACATCATGCCGACCGCGAACCCCTGGAGCAGGCCCGCCCAGAACACTTCCCAGGTGCCGGTATCGAGATTGAAGCCGGACATCAGCCAGGTCGAGAGCCCCTGGGCGATGAAGCCGATCGCCAGGATCAGGCGCGGGTCGACCCGGGTCACCAGCTGGCCGCAGACCGGCATCGCGATCAGGTTGCCGATCCCGCGCGGCGCCAGCAGCAGCCCGATCATCAGCACCGGATAGCCGCCCAGGCGCTCGAGCATGGTCGGGATCAAGACCATGGGCACGAACACCAGCAGGCCGAATACGAACATCAGCAGCAGGCCGACCACGAAGTTCCGGTCCTGGAACATGCGCAAATCCAGGAATGGCCGCGCCGCGGTCAGGCTGTGGGCGGTGAACAGATAGCCGCCGAGCAGCGCGATCGCCGCCCAGAGCACGATCTCGGTCGAATTCGAACCAGTCGAGGCGCTGGCCGCGGTCGAACACGAGCTGGGTTGCGGCGACCGCGACCGAAAGCGTGACGAAGCCGAACCAGTCGAGCGGCCGGCGCTCCTGCCGCCCGCCGTCGGGCACGAAGGCGAGGCAGCCGATCAGCGCGACCACGCCGAATGGCGCGACCACGAAGAACACCCAGCGCCAATTGTAGAGCTCGGTCATGTAGCCGCCGACGGTCGGGCCCAGGATCGGCCCGAGCATCACCCCCATGCCCCAGAACGCGGTCGCGGTGCCGTGCTGCTCTCTGGGGAAGGTGTCGAGCGTGATCGCCTGGGAGAGCGGCACCAGCGGCGCGCCGAACAGGCCCTGGCAGGTGCGCCACAGGATCAGCTCGGGCAAGGAGCCGGCCAGGCCGCACATGACCGTGCTGGCCGTGAAGCCGGCGACCGCCCCGAGCAGCAGACGCTTGCGCCCGAGCCGGCCGGCCAGCCAGCCGGTCGGCGGGGTCGCGATCGCGGTCGCGACGATGTTGAAGGTCAGGACCCAGGCGATCTGGTCGATCGAGGCCGAGAGGTCGCCCTGCATCTGCGGCAGAGCGACGTTCGCGATCGTCATCGTGGTCGCGTAGAGCGTGGTCGCCAGGATCACCGAGAGCAGGATCAGCGCCCGCCCGACGCTGGTCTCCGGCGGCGCGACGGCTGCGGCCCTCACTTTTCTCCTCGAACCGCGGCGACCGCCTCCTTGGCGAGCTTGGCCAGCTGCGGCTCGCGCTCGGTGTCGATCGTGACGGTCACGGTCATGCCGGTGCGCAGCGGCGGCTGCCCGGGGCGTGGATGGACCACGATCCGGACCGGCAGGCGCTGGACCACCTTGACCCAGTTGCCGGTCGCGTTCTGCGGCGGGATCAGCGCGAATTCGGCCCCGGTCGCGGGGCTGATGCTGGCGACCTCGCCCGCCCAGCTATGGCCCGAGTAGGCGTCGACCGCGACCTCGACCTGCTGGCCGGTAACCACGTGCTCGAGCTGGGTTTCCTTCAGATTGGCCTCGACCCAGGTGCTGGCCGGGTCGATGATGCTGAACGCCGGCTCGCCGGCCTCGACCCACTCGCCCGGCTGCAGGCGCATCCGGCTGACGATGCCGTCGACCGGCGCGCGCACCTCGGTCCGGTCCAGATGCAGCGCCGCCATGTTGCGCTCAGCCTCGGCGGCCTGAAAGTCCGGGTGCAGCTCGACCCCGCTCGCCGGGTCGCCGCCGAGCTTGGCGAGCACGGTGCGCAGCTTCTCGCCGAGACCGGTGACCCGCTGCTTGGTGGTCGCAGAGACTCATCTCGGCCTCGTCCAGGCTCGCCTGCGCCGCAATGCCCCGGCCCTGCAGCTCGCGCTGCCGCTTGGCCTGCTGCTCGGCGAAGTCGACCCGCGCCTTGGCCTCGTCGATCTCGGCCTCGATCTGATGGAACTCGGCGCGCGAGGCCTCGACCTCGTGGCGGACCGCCATGACCTTGGCCTCGGCCAGGTCGAGGGCGATCCGGAACGACTCCGGGTCGATCCGGAACAACACGTCGCCCTGCTTGACCAGCTGGTTCTCGGCGACCTCGACGCTGATCACGTGACCCTCGACCTCGGGGCTGATCGCGACGATGTCGGACTTCACGTACGCATTCTCGGTCGAGACGTAGCGGCCGCTGGTGGCGTACCAATAGAGCCCGATCGCGCCCGCGAGCGCCGGCACGACGCCCAGCAGCACCGGGCGCAGCGAGCGCCGCCTTGCGACCGGCGCCTCAGGCCCTGGCGGCGCGTGGTCGGTCATCGGCGCCCTCACGTCCGGCCGCAGCCGGTCCTGCCCAACCGCCGTTGCCGTTGCCGTTCATGCGCAACAGGTTGGCTTTGATCAGCAGCAGCGTGTCGACAAAGCGCTGGCGCTCGGCTTCGCGCAGCCCGTCCATCGCATCGGAGCGCAGTTCGCCCGCGAGCGCCCGCAACCGGCGCATCAGAGCCTGGACCTCGCCGGTCAGATGCAGCCGCTTGGCGCGCCGGTCGGCGGGGTCGACCCGGCGCTCGATCCAGCCCTTGGCCTCGAGCCGGTCGAGCAGCCGGCCGAGCGACGGCTTCTCGATCTCGAGGATCTCGGCGAGCTCGGACTGGGTGATGCCCTGATTGCGGAACAGATTGTTCAGCACCCACCATTGCGAGCGGGTGAGGCCCAGCTCCCTCGTGCGCCGATCGTAGGCAACGCGCATCAGGCGCGCGACGTCGTGCACCAGAAAGCCGAAATTGCGTTCGGTCTGCGGTTCCTCCATGACCATCGAATATAATTGCTTAGCTTATAATTGCCAAGGACAAAGTAGCCCGCGCGGACCGTGGCTTGCTGGCGCCAGAACGTTGTGCTAGTCATTATGATCAGATGAACTAAAGAGGTCAGAGATGCCCGTTTGGCAGCTGCACGAAGCGAAAAGCAGGCTCAGCGAGCTGCTCGAGCGCGCGCACCGCGATGGGCCGCAGGTGATCACCAGGCATGGGGTCGAACGAGCGGTGGTCCTGTCGATCGAGGACTACCGCCGCTTGCAACGGCTGACGCCCAGCCTGAAGGACTACCTGCTGTCGGGCCCGAAGGTGGAGGACTTTGAGATCGAGCGCAGTCCCGATCTCGGGCGCGCGGTCGATCTGTGAGCTATCTCCTCGACACCAATGTCGTCTCCGAGACACGCAAGCGCCGGCCCGAGCCGAAAGTCATCCGCTGGCTCGAGGCGTGCAGCCGGGATTCCCTTTACATCAGCGTTCTGACGCTTGGCGAAATCGCCAAAGGTATCCGCTTGCAGGAAACCCGAGACCCGATCGCCGCCAAGTCTCTCGAGCGCTGGCTGGTCGGACTGAGCGAACTGTTCGCCGATCGCATCGTTGCGGTAGATCGAGAGATCGCCAACCGCTGGGGCCGGCTCAGCGCCGATCTGCACCTGCCGGTCGTCGATGGCCTGCTGGCCGCAACCGCGCTCGTGCGCCAACTCACGCTCGTGACCCGCAACACACGGGATGTCGCGGGCACCGGCGCGATCCTCCTCAACCCCGGGATTGAGCACACGGTGCGGGCCGGTCGCTCCGAAGCTCGAAAGGAAAGCCCGGGCGCCAGGCCCGGGCTCGATCAGGAAAAAAGCAGGCGACGCGCTCAGACCTCGCCCTTGCGCATCATGTCGGCGACGTACTCGGCCTGGCGGATCGCCAGTGCCACGATCGTCAGCGTCGGGTTCTCGGCCGCGCCGGAAGCGAACTGGCTGCCGTCCGAGATGAACAGGTTCTTGACGTCGTGGGTCTGGCCGTAGGCGTTGCAGACGCCATCGGCCGGCTTGGCGCTCTGGCGGCAGGTGCCGAGGTTGTGGGTCGAGGGGAACGGCCCGCGCTCGTAGACCTTGGTCGCGCCGGCCGCCTCGTAAACCGCCCGACCCTGCCGGAAGGCGTGGTTGCGCATGCCGAAATCGTTGGCATGGTCGGCGAAGTGGACGACCGGGACCGGCAGCCCGTACTGGTCCTTCTCGGTCCCGTGCAGGCTGACGCCGTTGGTCTGCTGCGGCATGTCCTCGCCGACGATCCACATGCAGGCGATGTTCTCGAACTGGGCGATGTCCTGGGCATACTCGCGGCCCCAGCCGCCCTCGTTCATCCAGGTCGCGATCCCGGCCAGGCCGAAGCCCGGCAGGGTCTCGAGCTCGTAGCCGCCGGCGAAGCCGCGCGCCGGATCGTGGCGCGACTCGTCCTGGATGATGCCGGCCATGTTGGTGCCGCGATCCAGGTGGACCGGCCCCGGCATGATGCCGTAGACCGCGCCGGTGGTGTGGCGCATGTAGTTGCGCCCGACCTGGCCCGAGGAGTTGGCAAGCCCGTCCGGGAACTTGGCCGAGGCCGAGTTCAGCAGCAGCCGCGGCGTCTCGACCGAGTTGCCGGCGACGCAGACCGCGCGCGCCTTCTGCAGCTGTTGGCTGCCGCCCTTGTCGGCGTAGAGCACGCCCGTGACCTTGCCGGCGGCATCGTGCTGGATCTGCAGCGCCATGCACTCCGGGCGCAGCTCGAAATGCCCGGTCGCTTCGGCTTTGGGCACCTCGGTATAGAGCGTCGACCATTTGGCGCCGATCGCGCAGCCAGCCATGCAAAAGCCGATCTGCTGGCAAGCCGGGCGGCCGTCGCGCTCGATCGAGTTGATGCCCATGTTGCCGGTGTGGACCTTCTGGTAGCCGAGCACCCGGGCACCGTAGGCGAACACTTTATAGTTGTTGTTGCCCGGCAGCCGTGGCCGGTCGCCGGTGCCGGCGACGCCGATCTTGTCCTCGGCGCGCTCGTAGTAGGCCGTCATCTCGGCGGGCTCGATCGGCCAGTCGATAGTCAGCCTCGGCCCGCTGCACCGGCGCATTGTGACCGCTTCGCTCTGATACCCGACATGCATTCGGGCCACGGTTTCGAAGGGCCAGAGCATGCTCGGCCTTCTCCGAGGAAACGGGAGAAGGACCATGGAGACCGTCAACGAGACCAGCGCCGTCACGCCCCGACGCAGACCCTGGAACAAGGGCAAGCTGATCGGACCGAAGCCACCGCTGCAGCCGAAGCACGTCTGGGCCATTCGGACGCGGTTGCAGCTCGCAGGGCGCACGCGGGACCTGGCGCTCTTCAATCTCGCGATCGATAGCAAGCTGCGTGGCTGCGACGTGGTGAGCCTCAAGGTCGAGGACGTCGCGCCACATGGCTATGCCGTCGACCGCGCGACCGTTCGGCAAAACAAGACCGGTCTTCCGGTCAGGTTCGAGATCACCGAGCAGACGCGCCAGGCGATCGACGAGCACCTTGCGGCGACCCGGAAGCGTCCCGGCGATTTTCTGTTCCATGGCCGCCGCGGCAAAGGCCGCTGCCTCTCCACCCGCCAATATGCCCGCCTGCTGTCGGAGTGGATCGCCAGCATCGGTCTCGACCCGTCGTTATTCGGCACCCACTCGCTGCGGCGAACCAAGGCGACTCTGATTTACCGGCGAACCGGGAACCTTCGCGCGGTTCAGTTGCTCCTTGGGCACACCAAGGTGGAGAGCACGGTCAGGTACCTCGGCATCGAGGTCGATGACGCGCTCGCCATCGCCGAGCAGATCGACGTCTGAACACCGGGGCAGAGCGGTCACACGCGGCAATTCGATGTGATGTTTGTGACGAATCAGCAAGTACAAAAATCAACAGGTCAACGGAACTCCATGGGCAGTCATGGCGCACCGAATGCGGCACCGATCCGAGGGCCCTCCAGGCTCGATTTCCATCTGCTGCTGAAGGTCGACTTCCATGGCTCCTGGATCATCTTCGATGCTGCAATTGCCGGCCGATCGTGGTAATCTTCTTGACGACGCCCTCGGTCCCAGCGCGATGGCGGGTGATCTGCTCGGCGACAGACGGCACCGCAGGAGATGGGTCTGTCGCATGCGCCGGGCTGGGTTGCTGCGGCAGTCGGTGTTCGGAAGGCTCGGCGGGGAGGAGGATGTCGACCATGCCCCGCGCCTGCGGCATGATCCGGCTCGATGCGCGTGACTCGTTCGGCGGCAAGGCGGCCTCGGGCGCGCCGGTATCTCCAAGCCGAGACGGGCCGCTTCGTAGACCAGCTGCTCTGATGCGGAGAAGGAACCCCTCGGCCCGACTCGACGATCTCTCCGTCCGATGGGATCGAACCGCGCTCGGCAGCATCCGGCCGCCGAGAGGCATCGTGCTCGACATGGACTCCAGCGTCAGCCCGACCCATGGCGAGCAGGAGATGAGCGTCTGGAACGGGCATTATGCCTGCACGTGCTACCATCCGCTTTTCCTGTTCAACCAGTTTGGCGATCTCGAACGCAGTGCGCTTCGTCCCGGCAACGTCCACAGCGCTGACGGCTGGCACGACGTGCTCGACCCGGTCGTGGCGCGCTATCGGGGCAAAGTCTCACGCCTGTATTTCCGCGCCGACGCGGCCTTCGCCATGCCGGGGGTCTACGAGTACCTGGAAGCCAAGCGGATCAACTATGCGATCCGGCTCCCCGCCAACCGGGTTTTGCAGGAGCGGATCGGTCATCTGCTCAAGCGCCCGGTCGGGCGTCCGCCGAACCATGTCCGCCGGTCTCACGCGAGCTTCAGCTATCAGGCTGGAAGCTGGACCAAGCCACGCCGGGTGATCGCCAAAGTCGAGTGGCACCCTGGAGAGCTCGTCCCGCGCGTCGGCTTCATCGTCACCAGCCTGTCGCCGCCCGGCTGAGCGGGTCGTCGCCTTCTACAATCAGCGCGGCACGGCGGAGCAATGGATAAAAGAGGGCAAGGGCGCGATCAGGTGGACGCGGCTGTCGTGCCGGTCGTTCGCCGCCAATGCCGTCCGTCTCCAGCTTCACGCGCTCGCCTACAATCTCGGCAACTTCCTGCGCACGGCCCAACACTAGTGTCCCGCCGGCCACCTGATCTGGCGTTACCTGCAATTGCGACCTGTCCGAGGTAGCAGCGAGGTAGCTGTAGAAGGCGATCTGAAGGCTGAGACTGGTTTCATTACCGAAGAGAATAATGGGGGAGAGGTGGATCTGTCTGGTAAATACAAGTTGAAAGAGATATTTCCCGAAATATTCGATGGGCAAGATCTTTTTGATATCGAACAATTCTACTATATTCTTTGCTTGGCTCTATCAGATCCAGAAATTGATCCCGAGCGGCGTTTCGCTATGTTTATGCAGGCAAATCGCGAAAGGCAGGCTACTCTGAGAGAGGCCTTCAATGAGCAGATAGCATCTAAGGACCCTCAAGAACGATCAATGCAATTGATTGGGCCAAGGGCGAAGGAGGCATGTCCCAGGCCCAGGCAATAGAAGTTGGCTTGAAGAGCGGTTCCGCAACCGTACCCAAGAGCTGGAGCCGTCGAAGCCGCACTGGGTACGAGCGATGTTGTTTCAGGAACAGTCCTCGAGAGCAAATCTGGTACTTCTGCATCTTTCTCAATCTTAATGTCTGAGAAGACCAAAGCTGGCAATGCTATGAATTTTGGCGCTCAGTTTCAGGGTGGTATATTTCGTATGAGGAAAGGAGCCGAACAAGCGCAGGGGACTCTGCGAGGGAACACGCTCAGCGTATCGAACGAGGCGTGTTCGTTATCGGCATCTCTTGCCAATGACGGGTCCGTCCTCGAGGGTACCTTAACCTGTGATCCCTATATCTCTATGGCAAACTATCCACAGAGTGCGCCCGTGATGATTCCGCTCTATTGACTTAATGTGGTCTAAGATCAACAGTTGGGAGGATAAGATGCGTTTTGCCCTAACGTTCTTGCTCGCCTTGGTGTTGACGCCGCTTGCGTCCCTGCAACCTTTAGATGATGACCGGGGTTGAACCCCACCCACGAATGTTCGGTAAAGGTGGGTGCGAGCCCCGATTTGAACCTGCACCCTTAGCTTATCCTGCCCTAAGCGCCGTTCACTGCGGCGGAAACGCGGTCGTGGCGCCGGACGTAAGTTCAGTCTGCAATCCCTCGGACAATTTCGGTGCGGGCCCGCCGATCTGATCGCAGCGCCGGCTGGTCTCTTGCCGCCCGTGAAGGTCAGGAGTGGCCTTCGCCTACCTCGATCATACGAACAGCAGCTGATATTCAGGCGACCGTTCTGCCGATGCACCACGTAACATTGTGCCAACTCCCATGATCAAGGCCAGGGCACCGTCGATCCGCCCGGTCGATTTCAGCTTGTTGGGTTTCCGATTTTCCTGGGCTCCGCAACCATGCAGACCGACGCCACGTTCCAGGTCAAGACCGGCGACGAGGCGATCCGAACCTTGCGCTCGAGGATGGCGTTTTCGGTCGCCTCGACCGATCCCGGCATCCAGAGCTCCGATGCGCCGCCTTGCGATAACCTTGCGGATGGTCGATCAGCGGCACCGCGCAGCCTAGCTCCTCGAGCTCGGCTTGAAGCTCCGGCCGCCGGTAAGCGTCGCCGACCATGCCTTGGACGTCCAACTCCTCGGCGAGCTCGGCGATCGCGGCGGCGACATGCGCCACGTCAACGACCGGCCCCGGCGTCGCGATGATCCATTCCTGGTCACGCCACGTCGCATAGTCCACGCCGTCGCGCTCGGATCGTTCGAGGATACCCTCTGCCGGCATCCAGAACCGTGGGAATGCGAGCAGAAGACTTCGCCCCGCGCATCAACGCTCTCGACCACGACCATCAGCGCGGTCAAATCGCGCTTGCTCGAGAGATCGACCGCCAGCCATGCCGGGCGGCCTCGATAGTCGGTCAGATCGAGAGCACTGGCCTGCACCGCTTCCCAGACGCCGGCAGTCAGCCATGTCTCGGCAGCCTCGGTCCATTCGTTCAGGTGCAGCCGGCGAAAGCCGTTCTGTGCCGCCGGGACCTTGGTCGCCTTGGCGGCGCGGCGCTCGAGGTAGTCCGGCTTGACCGTGATGCCGAAGTTCGGATTGGCTTTGATCCAGCTCGACTCGTCGCGCCAGTCGTCGCCGTCGTCGATCGTCGCGATGTAGCAGAACAGGGAATCGTCCTCGACCGTGCCCGCAAGCACCCGCTCAGCATAGGCATGTTGCTCCCAGCAGACCGAGGTGCGATCCGTCCCCGCCGTGGTGATCATCACCAGCAGCGGCTCACGGCGTGCACCGGTCGCGCTGTCCATGACGTCGAGCACAGCCCGGGTCCGATGTGCGTGCAGCTCGTCGATGATCACGACATGCGGGTTCAGACCGTCGAGCACGTCAGCATCAGCGCCGAGCGGCACCATCCTGCTGTGGGTTTCCTCGACCGCCAGCGAGGAGACAAACTTCGTACCCGACTGGCCAACGACGGCGACCGGTCGCGCATTCGCGCTGCTTCGCCCCAGACGATCTTGGCCTGGTCGCGCATCGTGGCCGCGCAGTAGACCTCGGCGCCGGCCTCGCGATCCATCACCAGCCCATAGAGGCCAAGGCCGGCAAGCAGGGTCGACTTGCCATTTTTTCGAGGCACCTCGAGGTAGCCGGTACGGAACCGCCGGGTGCCATTGGCCAGTTTCCAGCCGAGCAGCGAGCCGACGATGAAGACCTGCCACGGCTCGAGTGTGAACGGCGATCCGGCCCATTCGCCTTTGCTGTGGTGCAGACAGGCAAAGAACCGAACCGCGCGCTCGACGGCGGCGAGATCGAACGTGAACCCAGCCGGATGCCCGTGAGGCTGCTGTGTCAGCTCCCAATCGCGACGGTGGCGCGCGCAGGCCTGCCGCACCAGCCGGCACGCCGGCACCTTGCCTGCGAGCACCGCGGCGGCATACGCGAGAACTTCATCACGCTGAGGCATCTATCCGGCGTCGTCGAGCAGCTCCGCGAGCGGATCGCGCTTCATCGGCTCGGGCAGGCGCAGCTTGGCACGATCGGCGACGTTCAGGCCCAGCTTCGAAGCGATTCCCGCCATGGTTGCCGCATAGCTCGCCGGCAATGGCTCGTACGGCACTCTGGTCTCCGCTTCCCGCCAGCGCGCAACCATCTGGCAGTACATGCTCAGCTGCGAGCGATCGAGCGCGCTCAGCACACCTGCCCTGCCGAGACTGTCGTCGATCTCGCGCCAGAGCTCCCGCGCGGCCGGCAGCAGCCACCGTGGCGCCGCGCCGAGCGGGCCGAAACGATCGCTGTCCTGCGCAAGACGTGTCGCCCGGTCAGGCCGGCGGTACCATGCAGGACATGAAGCGCAGCCGACTTTCGTGCATTGGCCATGTTCAAGCACCCTTAAAGGCAACTGCGGATTCTGAAATGCCAACGCGTGAGCGCAAGGGCCACGCGGTGTCCGCTCGACGCGATCGAAATCTGAGATACCCCCGCCGCCTGTCATTTCGTACTCCACGGGTGATTCTCCCCGGCAGTGGCAGACCGGTGCGTGGGTCGATCCGGATCTTCGGTCGGGCGCCATGTGCCTCGTCCTGGAATTCGCCGCACACCTTTCAAGTTGGCCCAATCGTACTTGCCGCCCCCTGGATATCGGGGTGCGATGGTGCACCTCGGTCGCCAGCGTGACGCCTTCCTCTGGCCAAACAGCGCTCGCATCGCGGCTCTTCGGTCGAGCTTACGGGCGCGCAGCTTGCGCCAGCGGCGATCGGAGCCCTTGGGCCAGCCGTAACGCTGTGGAGCCTTCGAGGTGGGCGGCTTCCACGGCATATCAGTGCACCGTGGCGCGCTCTCGAGGCGCTCGAGCTGCGCCTCATTTGCTCGATCTGGGCCTCGATCACCCGCCGGCGATTGGCGTCGGCTCTCAGCTTGGCCACTGCCTCGGCGCGCCACTGCCGCACTGCCGTGACGAACGGCGCCATCAGCCGCGGTAGATCGTCGACGTCGCGCCGGCAGCCAGCAGCCGATTGCCATCTGGACCGCTAGCTCAAAGATCGCCCGGTCGACTTCTGCCTCGGGCGTCGCGCAGCAGGTCAGCGTGCATGGCGGCTGAACCCCTCGCTCACGGTCCTTGCCTGGCGGACCTTTGGACCGCGCACTTCAGCCAGTCCTGTTCGGTTCCTTTGAAGCCGCTCGACCGCGACCCGATAGGCCGACCTGCCGTCGCGGCCATCTCGGCCATGTTTGCACGCGAGCTGCCAATCCTTACAGCCGTTCCCGGGCTTCTCGCATGTATCCGTCTTCGCGCACCAGATCGATACCACCGAAAGAAACAGTATCGCCACGCTCATAGTGGTCTCTGGGCGATAGACGTCCCGGTAAATCTGGCAAGGCATAACGACCGGGCAGGACCTTAACCCGCTCGCCGTCAATGAGCTTGAAGGTGACACGCCTCTCGCCGTCGAACTCGACTTGCAGATCATCGAAGCCGAGCCCGTCAGCGCCTGGAGCGCCGTCGCGCCCGTCCCGACCAGCGGGCCCTGGAGCGCCCGGCAAGCCGTCGCGACCGGGCTGTGGCTCCTTGGCCTCTAGAGCCTCGATCTCAGTCTGATGGACCAGTAGCTTCTCGCGCAGGGACGCAATATCGCGATCGTTACCAGCGCGACCAACAACTACGCCGACCTCGCGGACCGTGCCGTCGCTAAGCGTAAGCACCAGCGTGCCGGAGCGATCGATGAAATGTTAACCATGCGATGCCGTCGCGACCCGGCGGTTCTCGGCCCTCAACGCCTCGATCTCAGCCTCCTGAACCAGGATCTTCTCACGTAACGGGGCTACCACGGCATCGATGTATCGCTGGATGCTCCGAACCAATCGTCGGCACGCCTTCCGGCGCGCCGCCGGTGATTACGGACAAAGAGTGCTCAGTGGATGAGCTTCGCATTCATCCGTTCCGCGTCAGCGAGCCGGTGGAATTCTCGCGTCGCCGCTCTCAAAGCGCGCATGCGCCGCGCCTCGGCCTCCTCGGCGACCGATGGCGGGGCCGGCTCCGCTGCTGGCTGGTCCAGACCAGGCGTTACCGGAGTGCTGTTTTGGTCGCGCTTCGCAAGAGCGGCCAGCTGTAGTTCTGGACCTGGAGATACGGGCTCTCGCCGCCTTCGTGGGACCGAGATCGAAGTATCTCCGGCGCGCCTCGTTCGGTGCCATGGCGCCGAGCCGACCGCATCGGCGGCCGCCTTGACCTTCGTCGCGGTGTCCATGCGCAACAGGTCGTCCAGATCGAACTCGGTGCCGTATGGCTTCGGCAGCTCCAGCCCCTTCGTCGAGCAGCAGCTCGACGTTCTCGATCAGGCTCTGCAGGCACTGGCTGTAGTACTGCTGGTTAAGGGCCTCGATGTTGTTGTACGTCGGAAGCTGAACCAACGCCGACCATGTGAGCCGGCACGTGGAACGCGGAACAGACGGTTTCGGCGGTCCATTTCAGCTGGTCGATCAACTGGGCATCGTGCGGGTTGACGATCATCGGCTCGTATGTCAGCCCGTCGCCGAGAACGGCGGTTCGGCCGGCGTTCTCGCCGGTAATAGCCTCCCAATACTCCTTGAGCCGCATGGCGGTTGCTTCGTCGATGTGGCCGGGTGCGGTCAGGACGCCGGCAGGCTTGGCGCCCCGCTCAAAGAAGCGCGTTGACGAGCGCGATTTCGAGGCCCTGCGTGGCCGCGAGGCCGCAGGCTTGAATCGGCGAGATGCCACACAGTGGATGGTACGGGGCGAAGTTGACGTCATGGATGACCTCCTTGGCCGGAACCACCAACCGATCGTCCTGCAGCCCGGTCAGGTTATCGCGCGCAAGCTCGTAGTAGATGGAGCCATCGTCCGCCACGAGCGGCCGCACTCGCTGGGATCCAGGAATGTACAGCGCGAGTGACGATCCCGCGCTGATCCCGCTGCTTGAGCACGTACGTATTGCCATGCACCAGCTTGGAGGTCACCCATTGCGCGATGAACTGGATGCGGTTCTGGTAACGGTTCGGGCGCCTCAACACGGGCGGAAAGCCGAGTTCTCGGTCTCCACCCAGATGCCATCATCGTCCTGACGGACCAGACGCAGCCGAAGTTTGGCGATGTCGTTGGCGATCAGGCTGATGCAGGAAAATACGGCCGTATAGGTTAGGACGTTCTCGACGCGAATGTCGATGTTCCGCTGCCACGCACCGGCGAAGGGTTCACGGATCAAGCTAAACCAGCCGCCGCGATTGTCGACCGGCTGCAAGGCCCTCTGCTCGGCTTTCTCACGGGCGATTGTCCAGCCGAACAGTCTCACCGGCGCGCATCCTGCTGCGCATCGTTGCGCTCGCGCTCGGCGCTATTGCGGCGGGGAGTTCGTGGTTCGTTCTTCATGGCCAGCAGGCTACTCGTCACGTGACCGGCAAGTCAATGTTCGTTGCCGCGCTGCAAAGTAGTGCACAGTGGAGTGTGCATTACACTGGAGTGGAAATCTGCTCCAGCATGATTTCGGCAACGGTGTGCTCGCCACACCAAATTAACGCCCAGGTTTGGCCCAGGCGGCGAGTTGGCATTCGGGGTCGCGGCAGATGTATTTTGAGCGTTTGCCGCCGGCGCCTTTGCTCTCAATCGGGCGATCGCCCCAGAGCAACCCTTGATGCTTGGCCAGGAACGCCTGGCAAGCAAGATCGAAGGGGCCGCCCTCGACGATGTAGTGGGAAACGCGATCGCCAGTGCGTTTACCGCCGGGCTCACCGGTGGCGGACGGCTCCAGCCCAAGTTCGGCCATCCAGTCGGCCCACTGCTTGTTGTGGTAGCGGCCGCGAGCTGGTTTGCCAGAATGCTGCTGCTTCAAGTGGACCATCTCGTGCACGAGAGTGCTGAGCGTGTCGGCCGGCGAGCGGTCGACGAAGTGCTTAGGGTTGAGCGCGATCTCGTCAGTGGTGGAGCGGTCGACCCGATGCTCGAACCGCTCGGACGAGAAATAGCCTCGGGCATTAGCGCGACGTTGCAGGGTGACCAGACAGGGCGGCAGCTGGTTGTCGAACAGGGCTTTGTTGAAGTGGCGCCATGCGGCCTGGAGTTCGGCATAGGTGGTCTTGGTCGGGTCCATGGCGGCACCTTCAATGCACGTGGTCGGGCAGCGGAGCATCGAGCCACATGGTGTAGCCTGGGTCTCCGGCTCGTAGTCATCGTGAGTGATGACCACAATCTTGCCATCTTCGACGTCGGGGAGAAGGCCCTCCATTAACTCGCGGACTACCGGGATCGGTTCGTTGAGGCAGATGCGTTGCGCCTCGCGCGCTTCCTCAAAGGTCGGAAAGCCGATAAGTTGCCACGGACGAGGCGAGACTTCGGGCCGCCGCATGGGCATGGAGGACATGGCACAGCTCGACCCGTTCAGAGCAATCCAGTAACGCAGGGTGGTCATCTTGGTGTTTCCTTCGGGTGTGTCGGAGTAGGGCCGGCGGGTGGTCAGACCCGTCGGCCCGGATTCATTCAAGCACTGCTGGCCACGATTCTGGCGCACAGATCGTTGGCGACGTCGTACAGCCGACGCCAGACGATCGCGGGCTCGGTGGCATCGAGGCCGATGTATCCGACATAGCGACGGTTGCATTTGTCGATCCGACCGACGCGTTCGCCGGTCCTGGTGTCGCGCACGACGTACCGGATATCCGGATGGTTCCAGTAGTCGGCTTTTCGGGGTGAGCTGATTTTGAGGTGCTCGTGGCGTTTCAGCTCAGCCATCCGTTGCGTGTCGTCCAGCGGCGTCCAAGTGGTCATTGTCTCTACTCCCTCACCTGTAGTGTGCACTACACAAATAAAGGCAAGCCGTGACGCGCCGCTAGCTGCCGCATCGAGCACCGCAGATTCTTCATCAAATCGAGCGCGCGATTGCAACGCCTGGCCGAAAAGTGGATCGCAAGTTCGGCGGCGATGAATTCATCGGCGGCATCAAGCAACCGCACCCTGAGTTCTTCCATTTGCTCGGGGGGATTTTGGGTGGCGAGCCAGGGCGCATATATAGGTTCAACCATGTGGGACATTTCCTTCTGCAACCCCCTGCTTGCCCGCCGGCTCGAGCATGCGGCGATCGGCACCGGCCGCGCTGTGGTCAGCCGCCAACGCGAAGTTCAGGAGCTGCCCCGCCAGAACCAACGCCTGGCGATGCCGCAGGGGCATCTCCACTTTGAGATCGCGGCCCGCATAGATACGCAGGCGAGTCGGTCGTTGATGACCACCGGGATCGCGTGGAGGGGTAGAGCGGTCATGGGCGCTCACGGCTTGTCGATCAGCCAGACACGAGTGGTCTGGCCGGGTGCCGCTCTGTCCGGATGATGCCTACCCGCTCTAAAGCGTCGAGTGCACGTTTACGGGCGTATCTCGAGATCTTGAAGAGCGACCAAACCGTGTCAGGGACCGTTACCGGCTCCCGTCCCTCGATATCGCCAAGGCTTTGATGGTCTAAGCGGTGAAGCCGTATTGGCGGCCGACATTCACCCGGGCCAGCCACGCGAAAGGGATCGGTCCTTTTAGGAACCAGCAGCGGTTGTCGTTTTGAAGCTTCTGCAGGTCGACGGAGGGAGCCCCAGCTCGGCCAGGCCTCGTTGGTAACCTCTATCTCTTCAATGCCAGGAATCATAGGCATAAGGTATTATCTATCTAGGATATATATTGAGAGAGGATATATAAGGAGAATAATACGGGGGTCATTTCCGCAACTGTACCGTCGCGATTTTGACACGCTTCCAGCCCAAACCGTTGCGATTTTGCACCGCCCTCCGCTCGCTCCAGGTACCGCATGATCTTGTCCCAGGTCGCCCGGCCCGTTTCTCGTCCATGAACCGTCGCGGGTGGCGCCAGACCTTCACGTCCACTCCGAGCGTGAAGCCGCTCAGCACCGCCCGGCTGGCTTCGGCCATCACCCTCGGGTGAAGTCGATCGCCTCGTCCACGTCGTCGATCGCGCATTCGACCAGCAGCGCGTCGTGTACCGGGCCGGCGAGCAGAAAGCCACGCTCGAGCCCGCCTCTGCTCGACGAACCGGTAACAGGCGATCCGCAGCATTTCGCTGGCGTTGGCTTGCATCAGGAAATTGCGCAGCGTGCGTACCTTGGTGGCTGGTGGTGACGTTCAGCTCCCATCCGTACGTGGTCCAGATCCGGCCGTACAACTTGCCGTACTGGACGACATCATCGTTCCATCGCCAGAACCGGGGGAAGGTGCGCCGGTGCAGCTGCAACAGCTCGCGGGCTTCCGGGCAGGTCTTGGCCAGGCGCACGGCGAGCGATTGTTCCTGCATGCCATAGCCGACGCCCAGGGCTACGGTTTTGAGCCCGCTCTCGTTCGGCCTCGTGGGTTTCCCTGGTCGCGTCGTCCGGCAGCACCCTGGCGCGCTTGCCGAAGGCGATGTAGAAATCGTCGGCGAGCAGGTCCTCCAGCATCGCCGGGTCCTGGCTGTTGGCCGCCTCGATCCCGATCTCCTGGCAACGCCAATCCGCATAGATGATCGCCCGCCCGGGTGGCGGTTGATCAGTCCGCGATACCAGGTGGCGTTGCCGAATACGTAGCCGGAGCTGCTCGGTTGATTGCGTCCGGTGATCGCCCAGAACGGTTTGAGCGCGCACCGGTTGCGGCCATCGGCACCCACCTGAAGATCGTTCAGGCGCATCTGTCCGAGAGTGGACAGTGCTTCGCGGAGCGGGTTGAGCAGCCGGTGGTGCTTGCCCCGGGCCATGTCCTTGAACGTGTCTTTGTCGGTGCACAGGGCGCCCGTTTTGGGCGTGCGTGGCCAAGCTATGCCGTGCCGTCTTGATGAACTCGGCGAACCGTTTCCGATCGAGCTCGTGGCCATTGAACACGCCGTAGTCGTGATCCACGTCGATCGCGAGTTGGTCCTTGATCGGCTCCCAGTGCTCCCGCAGCCGGTGCAACAGCGGTGCGTCGATCGGGACGCCGGTCGCCTCCATTGCCGCCACGGCGACGCCGTACGAGCCGCGGTTGAGGGCGTGCACCAGACCATTCGGACGACGCAGGATGCGCGGCAGCATGCGCTCGAGGAGCTGGGCCAGGCCGTCCACGTCTCGCTCGCAATAGGCGAGGATTTCGGCGCCGCTCATCGTGCGTGAACGGCGGGCCGGCGATGATCCGCTCGCGCATCGCGTCTTTGACGGCGGCCGGCCCGGGTCCAGCCCGTGCTCGATCATCGCGCCGTGCAGGCCCCACAGACCTTGGTAGTAGGGGCGGCCGTTGACGTTGAGCCGATGCTCGGCGAACAGGTCGAGCACTCGGGCAGGATCGCGCCAGCCGAGTGCCCGGTGCACGGACAGCTCGGCCGGCACGGAGAACGAAACGAACAGGGTGCGCTTGTCGAGCGGATAGGGCGGGCGCTCGCCAAACCCGCCCATCCATCGGCGGACTACTTGCCCGGAGCGCAATTCCTTGGCGACGAGGCACACGGGCAGCACCCGCTCGCCGGGACGTGCGACGTATTCGGTGTCGCAGCAAACGATCCGGGCGAACGGGAGCCGGTCGAGCATCGCTACTTGGCCGACGCCGCGAATCCGACGTACCAGCGGGTGGTTGCCGTCTTTGATCAGGTAACCGTCGCCGAAAGCTCGGCGCATCAGGTCCAGCAGCGGGGGCGTCTTCGACCAATCCGGTAGGTCGAACTTGTCCCGCGGGTGGAATATTCGATAGCACTTCAGGTCCATGTCCGAGTCGATCCGGGTCCAGCGGGTCTTTCGCTTCGACAGCAGCCTTGAGCCGGGTCTCGGTCCAACGCCCGCTGCTGCGACGATCGTCCGCGGCAATTTGAGCGCCCAGAGGAAGGTCTTGCCCTGCATGGTTTTGCAGACGAAAGTCGCCGACGTGAAACCATACTCCCGAACACTGCAAACATGTTCGGCGTCACGAGATACGGCTCGTCCCGCTCGTCGCGCAGCTCGACGATACCGACGATCGCGGTCATCTTCGGGTCAGGATTGACGCAGAAGAAGTCCGCCTTAGGTGGGTTGCAGCAGGGGACCGGGGATCCTCCTCTTCGACATCCGGATTGAAGTCCTGAGGTAGGGCGAACTTCTCGAGATTGTCGAAATCATCCGAGCCGGGGGCGGCACCGTCATCAGCGACAATGTAATCGTTTAGGCTTTCCTCCTCTCGCATACCGTTGCCTTTGACCTATTTCCGGCTCAGGCGGGGGTGCTGTGGGCGCATCTTCGGATATACGAGTGGCTCGGGCCATGTCTTTTGGTCTCCCTGTGATCGGTTTGTTCATGGCGAGCGCGTGCCGCGCACGTCAGCCGCCCGCGTGGCGATCGGTGGCAAACAACGGGTACTCGGGCGGCACCAGCCAGGCGCGATGCAGCAGCTGATCGACTGTCCGGGCCGACACGGTCGCCCCCGTGCGCTCGACTTGTGCCTTTGCCGCCGATCGCGGGTATGACCCGATCGCCGCCGCGATCCGTTACATGACCTCGAGCTGGTCTCGGGTGTATTTCGGGGGTCGGGGGCGAATGCGTCAATCCCCGTGATGTGCCGCCAGGGCTTGATGCCGAGGCGCCCGTCACGCCGCCCTCGGCTTGCCACGGCGGGGCCGATCCAGCCCGCGCAGTCGATCGGCCGTCGCAGGCACGTCAACCAGGTCCTCAGAACCTTGCCGCCGCATGACCAGCTTTCCCGCGGCTTCCCACCGATCCAGAGTTCGCGGATGGCGCTTGACCAGCCGCGCGTATTGCCTTTTTGGCACGAGGCCCAGGTTGTGCAATGGATGGAGCTCGTCTGACATGTTCGTACGTCCTTGGTACTTTCAAGGACGATGCTGACATGCCGACGACAGCTTGTCTATTCCAGAAATTCACTTTTTGGCTGATAATCGTTGTGGAATATCCAGGCTTAGATTGCCCGCTGCTTATAATTATTCAAAGCACCTATTGCGAGAATATTCACGTTTTTGCCGATTATGTGCCTCGTTGCTCAAATATTCACAGCGCCTCCTGCCAGTTCAGGGAAACGTTGAAGTCCGCCGTTCTTCCAGGGATGGCGATTAAGATGGTCCGCCAAACTCGACCGGCGTCCGCTTCGGCCAGTCGGGCCCCGTGGGCTGCGCCGTGCCGATGGAACGACGTTTCGGCTTCAGCTCTTGGAATCACTTCGCGGATGATCTAGCTCGCCATGAAATCGCGCATTATTCTGGCGCGGTTGCCTCTTCTCTGCGAACGCGGACGTAGGGCCGCACCGTAATCGAGAGCTATCGCGGGTCGACAGCCTTGCAGACTCAGGTCATCTGACGCTACAAATGGTCGACCTCTTCCAGCTTTTCCTGCTCACTATCGACCTTCTTCGCGGCGTTATTTCTTGTGCAGTCGAGCGCGCGCGATAATTTTAATGTTGTCACCGGTTGCGCGCGCCGCTCGCGCGGAAAATTGCCGGCCAGAGCTTAGCCCAGCTCGTAAGGCGCTTTTAAATTCGGGCGATGGCGGGCAATTGTCGTGGTCTTGTTGCGGTTTTGCGATTAACGGCGTCTTTCGGTCGGCCGGGCCGTCTGACATGGCACCCCGTCCGTAGGTGCGTCCGAGAGGAGTGAGCGCGGCAGCCGGTCGGACTTCCGGCGTTCGGCCCGCGGCCTAGCCGCGCTCGGTGATTTTAGCGCTGCGCGCAACGGCACAATCTCAGCGCCCGGCTGGCCGGCGATCATTGCGCCTGCGCGCTCGACCGCCTCACGCCGCACGTCGTCCAGCAAGTGTGCATATCGGGCCGTGGTCGTTGGTCGCGAATGTCCGAGCAGCTCACCGATCAGCAGCAGGCTTGCGCCGCCCGCGGCCAACACCGATGCGAACGTGCCGTCAGATCATGGAGCCGGACGCCCTCCAGGCCCGCCTGTCGTGTCGTCGACGCCCAGAAGTGGTGGATTCGGGACAGCGGTCGGCCGTTCGGTCCGGGAAATAGATACCGCCCGGCTCCATTCTGCTCACGCAGCTGCTGCAGCAGGGCGAGTGCCGGCGCCGACAATGGCGTCACTGCTTCGTCGCTGCTTGGTAAAGCCGGCCGGCTTGCACCAGGTGCCTCGCTCAGATCGAATTGCGACCACTCCGCCCGGGCGCCCTCGGCGAACCGACACCGGTCAGCAGCAGAGCTTTACGAGCGCCACGCTCGAGCGTTCGCGCCGGATATCCTTGCGGGCGTCCAGCACCGCGGCCAGGCGGGCGATCTCCTGTGGTGTCAGGAAGCGCTGTCGGCGATCCTCGCGGTTAAGAGTGACACCCACGAGCCGGGTTAGATCCGCGTGGGCGCAGGGCTGGTATCCGCTCGCCATCCGTGAGGATGTGCGCCTTTTCGGCGTAGGCGAACATGCCCGAGAGCACCGTCTTAACCGGTTCGCCCGGGTAGCTGCGCGCCGGCTGACCTCGCGGTGTACCGCCGTCACGTCGGCCTGATCGATGTCCTTGACCGGCAGGCGCCCGAGTTTCGGCAAGATGTCGTTGTGCATCATCGAGCGAACGTTGCGCTGCCACGAGGCGCTCAGGGCCGGCACCCGCAACGGCTCATAGACGCGCCGCCAGAATTCGCTGACGGTGATCGCGTCGTGGCGCTCCTGCGCCTCCAGCTTTTTCGGATCGAGGCCCTGGTCGATCAGTCGGCGGAGCGCCATGGCGCGGTATTCTGCGGCCTTGGTGGTCCACGAGGGACGGGGTCCAATCGTGTAGAACCAATCGCGGCCGTGCAGCGTAGCGCGCATCACAAAGCCGCGCTCGCCGGTCGAAGTGATCTGGGCATTGAGCCCTGTGACCTTGTCACTCGGATATCGATCGTGGCCCTTGGTCGGGATCGGAAGGGCATCGATGACTTTGTCGCTGAGCTTCACGCGACATTCTCCGTTAAACTAAGTGTGATCCGTGTCCGTCCCGTGTCCGTGCGCCATGTACCTCGAATGTCAGTTTATGTCAATCAATGTCCTCCAGATGCGGCGCTAAGCCATTATCGCGGCCACATAGTCTACCCGTATCAAACAGTTATCTTAAAGTGCATCGGCTTGATTGGCGCCATGTCCGCGCCATGTCCGTTCCCAGGATAAAAATCGGCGTTATGCCCTTGCTCCATGACGCATCGCCATCTATTGTCAAACATAACGGCTGGGGGGCGAGCTGGAGCGACGGCGGAAGGCAGGACCCAAGCGCAAGCAGGAGTTCCAGGCCAAACGTCAATACCTGGTCAACGGCGCCGATCCCCAGCTCGCCGCCACCGCCAGCGGCTCCTGCTCGCCAACGGTCTCCTGACCCGCGAGCAGTATGACGCCGCGATGCGCTACGCCTGGGCGCACGCGCTGGTCTACGGCAAGCCATGGCGGCAGATCTGCCCGCTGGGCGATCCCGTCGGCAGCGAGCCGCCACAGCGGATGCAGGAGCTCGCGCGCGACAAGTTGGCGTAGATGGACTCGAGGCTGCGCCTCGAGCAGCGCAAGGCGGTCGCCGATGTCGCGGTGTTCGGCTTCCTGCCCATGTGGTGGATGGCAACCAAGCTGAAGCTACGCTCGATGCCCGAGGATGATGCGACCGCGAGGCGCTGCTGTCAGGACTCGATATCATCAGCAGCGGGTAATCACCACGGCCTTGGTGGCCACAGGCTCCTGATCGCTGCCGCTACGACCACGACGGCGACCATCACCACAAATGCTTCGGCGCTGATCACGACGCCCTAGGATGCCCCAGGACGCGCGCGTTGCGGCTCCGCGCGGCCACCAGGCCGCGCTGGGAGGCGACCGCGCCGCGGCCACGAACAGGCTCGATGGCGGTGCCGGCGACGATCAATTGACCGCGGTAGCCACTGCGCTGCAGGGCGGTCTCGAAAACCGCGGCCACTAATCTCGGCGTGCCGGCCGGTCTCGTTCCGTCAGGATTCCCGCCGCTTTCGGATCCCGCTTCCAGAGGAGCTATTCCGCCTCGTATCGCCCAGTGCCACTCCGTTGGGTGGCAATTCGGGTGGCAAGCGCACCGCCGTCACAATGATCAAGAACCTGCCGCGGAGCCCGACTATGGCTCGATTGCTTCGATGGCTGCTCTCGGTTCAATAAGGGCACCGAGCGCCCGATTGAGAAGCCCAGCCAACCGGACGCCTGCCATCGCTATCCGCTGCCGTACCATCTGCCCGTGCATGTCCAGATAGGAGTCTCCGATCGGGACTGCTTTCTCGGGCTCGCCATCGTCAAGCTTCCACGGCTGATGACATCAGACGCCGGCGCCGAGGACCTCGAAGACGGCGGCGAGCCCGAGCCGGACGATGAGGCGGAGGTAGATGGAATCGTGACCGGCCCCCTCCGCCGGCGCACGGCCGGTTTCGGATCTCAGAGCGGAATGTTCGAAGCATCGGCTCGTAGGCTCGCTTGTAGCCCAGGAGCTGACCTGGCGCGCCTGGGCGAGTTTTTGTAAGACTGCCGCTATGATTTCTAGCGCCCCGTTTCGGTTGAACCGCGCCCGTCAGGTGGCTGGCGTCTCCGGACGTGGCGCGGGGTATCTGCTTACCCGGCGCAGCTCGGCGACGTGTTCCTGCAGCCTGTCCGCGAGATAGCCTATCTCATCCTCGCGATCCTCGAGCCAAGCCTCCTTGATCATCGAAGCGCACGTCTGCAGATCTACGACGATCGCATGCAACGCATCGATGTCCAGTGGGTCGTCCTTCATCGGATGCCCTCCACGGCGTAGCCGCGCGACGGATCCGACCAGTCGCAAGTCAGGCTGGTCGAGACGTCACAATCGAGCAAGTCCTGAAGCGATTGTCATCGCGATCGGCGATCTCGATCGGTGCCGTGCACGTCGAAGTCAGCCTGCACCGCGACGGTGAAAGGCTCAATTTCAACGATGGAGGATTCGTGGCGCGGGTGCACCGCTACATTTTGAGGTAACCAGGCGTACTCCCAGGGTAGGTTGTGGTCGGGGGACGGAGAGAACCTCGGCCACGGCAACCACGGACGGGTACTTGTGACCGGCTTCGAGCGGCCCGGCTGGTCCGGTTTCGGCTTGGGCGCCATCACGGCGATGATGGCCATCAGGCGCGCCCGGTCCGGCCGGGCTCACCTGGTAAGTCGTTGTTGCGCTCTGCGATTGCCCAGTCGATCGTAGCGGCTCGCGCGTGGCTAATACTGCGTTGGCCATCTCAATTCTGCGACCCTCGGCAATAGACCGCCAGCACCGAGACGACGCCATCAGGGAAGAACACTTTATCGAGCGGACTATCCGCGTGCATTAAGACTTGCCCCTGTTGGCACCAAATGTGTTCAAGCTCCGGCATGAGCCGCCTGAAATGGCGGGATGGCAAGGCGAGCAAAAGCCGATTGCGAGGCCAATTCGATGCAGCGCTCTCGGACTAATCAAGGTTAGTGTCGGCCGAGCAACTCGGTTGCTACAGGTCTCTCGCTAGACGCCAGAAACGCCGCGCGCACGACGTTACATGGGAACTTGACCAGCTTGCCGTCGCTGACGCGCTCGGCCGTGAACGGGAATTTGCAGCGCCGAGCCGCGCACCCCCTCAGGCGGTAGGCGCTGCCCAGCCAGGTGAAGATTTGATCGAGGGCTGCTGCGGGGACACCATAAAAATCGGCACACCGCTCAAAGTCGGTAGCACGGTGCAACGGTTCGGCCTCTTCGGCGGGTTCGGAGATCATCTAGGCGGCCTCCAAATTATGCTGAACCCTGCGCATCGCCGTCGATACGCTGATTTTTGGTGCGGGCCGACCACGCCGCCCGAGATGGCCCGTTCTCCAGAGTACTGCTGACATTCGCTATTCGCAGAAATACAGGCCACGCCCGGTGGAGCGACGCCCGCTCAGTTCAGGATCAGGACCTCCACGCGACGATTGGCGCGCCGTCCTTGCGGCGTAGCGTTGGATGCGTAGCGTTGGATGCAATGGGCGCCCCTCGCCCACGCCTTCGGTGGACAGCCGGTCCCGCGTCAGCTCGAAGTTGTCGATGAAGAATTGCTTGGATCAGGGTCGGTCCGGGTAGCAGCGCTTCCGTCGCAGGGAGCGGCATCGCGGCGAGCTCGACGGTGCTCACGATCCCGACGAGCGTCGCCAACGACGGCCCCCACCAAGTTCCGGCAAATCGCTGGGCGCGAGAATTGTCACGGCTCATGGCACCCGTAACCATTACGTTCGTTTCCATCGGAACCTCCCCGAAGTGGAAGCAAGCGGCCCACTTGTCCCGATTTGAGGCCGTTGATCGGCTCTGATCGGAGAGGATCACTCGAGTACGTAAAATGCAACGAAAAATTTATAGAAAAGCCGCTGAGCTGGGTTGCCCGTCCCACCCGGGCAGGCGAGCGGCAGTAGCCGACACAAGTTGGTATGGGTTACGCCCTCCTACTCCGCAGGTTGGTGATCGTCAGAACCGGAAGCCCGCCTCGGCCGACGAGGGGACGCGCGATGGCTGCCCGGCCCACAATGGGAATGAGATCAACGACGCGCTTCGATAATCAGATTGAATGGTGTTTGGGCTGCCCGGTGCACGGAACCGAGGCCCGCCGATCTCAACACCTCCTCGAGCTGCCGTGCCCCGGCCTGAGCGCCGAGATCATGCATCATGATACGTATTTTTTTCTCAAATTCTTCGCAAATCCCCCGCGCATACAGAGAATAATCTCACTATTCGTGAAACCCTATAGGTGAGTCCGCTAGGATAATTTAGGGCACGATTATGGCCGGGGTGCGATTTTACCAAAAAGGGGCATTTTTGGGCTTGGCAAAGGAATAATTTTCATCTTGACATCACGGCCTCAATTCCGATTGCTGCGCGCTCGCAGGGAGGAGGGCTCAACGGGGGGAGACCTCGAGAAACCTCGAATCGACCAACAGCTCCAGCGCCGGAATTGAGCCCTCGATCTCTTCGTGCCGCCGTTCGATCAGAGCGCCATCGGTGGCTGATAGGCAGGTGTCTTCTCCGGAAGGCATCCTGGCGTTCACGGGAGGTAACGATGAAGCTCGCCCACGATCGAAGTACGGCAGGGTTACTATCGGCTGGATTCTGGTGTCCCCCCAGTCCTGGAAAACGGTGCTCGAGACGCGCAACGCGTTAGGAGCTCCAGGACGGCCAGGCTCTAGGCCGCCACCCAAACTGTCGATCTAACCGGCGTCGCGCGCTCGCGCGGGTGCCATCGCTAGCCGATGGGGAGGTTCGCTCCTTCGGGAGTTGTTCTGCGCCCCTCGGTATTCAGGGAGGCAACGATGAAGTTCGCCCGCAAGGTGAGATATGTCCGTGCGATCGTAGTGTCGGGGGTGCTTGCCGCCTTTGTGCCAGGCGTGGTCGGGGGGCCGAGACGAAGCAACAGCTGATCGAGCGAGGCCACCAGTTGTTCACGAAAGAGACGTTCGATGGCAATGGCCGCACCTGCGCAACCTGCCACCCGGCGACCAACAACTTCACGATCGACCCGGCGTTCATCGCGAAGCTGCCCCGTAACGACCCGCTGTTCGTGGCTGAGACCAATCCAGATTTGGCCAAGCTGGAGAACAGCAAGATCCTGCGGGAGCGCGCGTTAGTCAGTGAGAATGTGGACGGCTTCGATCGGCCTGCCGTGCTGCGCGGCGTGCCGCACACGCTGGCGTTGCCCGTCTCGATGGCCCCGGATGACGACGCGGATTCGGATCAGGTCTTCCCTGACGGGAGCAAGCCCGTGGATGCCTTAGGCTGGTCGGCCGACGGCTCGCCCGAGGACGGCTCGCTGGGCCAGTTTGCGGTCGGGGCCGTCAGGCAGCATTTTACCAAGACCTTGGATCGCGTGGAGGGGGTGGATTTCCGCCTGCCGACCAATGCCGAGCTCGACGCGCTCGAAGCCTTCCAACGCTCGCTTGGCCGCCAGGAGGAGGTCGATCTTGCGGCGTTGACGTTCCTCGATGACGCCGCCCAGCGCGGCAAAGATCTGTTCGAGGGCGTCGGGTAAATCGCGCCTGCACGGCATGCCACGCCAATGCCGGTGCGAATGTCGTGGACGACGAAAATCCGGACGAGGGCTTCAACGACAGTTTCGATACCGGCACCAGGGGGCTCCGTGCGGTTGGCCCTGCCGACGGCGGTTTCGGCCAGGATCACCAGGATGGCGTGGCCGGCTTTGGCAATGGGACGACGAATACGCCACCGTCGATCGAAGCCGCTGACACGGCACCATTCTTCCACAACAACTCGGCGGCTACGCTGGAGGACTCGATCAGGTTCTATGCCACGCCCACTTTTGCCGAGTCACCGGGCAACGGCGAGCGTGGCGCGTTCGTTCTCGACGACGCCGCGATTGCCAACATCGCCGCTTTTCTCAGAGCGCTGAATGCGCGCGAGAACGCGCGCAGCGCGCTTGTCAGACTTATCGATGCAAGGCGGGCGCGCAACTCCGAGCTGCTGCCGGATGTCGTTGCCGACATCGAGGACGGCATCGAGGTGCTGAAGGAATCCGACTTGGCACCTGATGCCGTTGCCGCATTCAAGGACGCCAGCGGGCTGATCGCCGAGGCGGCCAAGCGGCCTGAGGCGCTGGGTGAAGCGCAGCGCATCCTCAAGCACATTCCGTCCTTGATTGCAGTCGAGAATGAGACCGTGGCCGGCAACTGACCTGGCGCTTATCACTGCGCAGGCGCGGGCCATGCCCGGCGCGAACATGGCGAAGAGCCCGCGAACCTTGGCAGTAGCGCGACGTCCGGATTGGGTTGGCTGTGTGAAAACGGAAAAGGTGAAACAGCGCTTAGAAAGCTCATCCTCCATACGCCCAATCAATAGTCGAAAGTGCTCAGTTGCCTGTGCCCGGAGGTACTTCGGAGAAATTCATTCTAGCGATCGTTCTGCTAGATGCGTTTTTACACAGCGAGGGTCAGGTACTGTCTTCCAGGCCACCTGACCGCCGTGTCTGCTGCTCAGGGTGAAGCCGCCGAAACCGCGGGAAAGCAGACGTAGCGGCTCTCACGGCCGGATTCCGCCTGACAGCGGTCATGCCGGGCACCAGGGCGGGATGGCGGCCCATAGCCAGGGAGAGACATTCAGGCGGTTCTCGCTGTTACAACGCGCGCTCCCTCATCGGATTGGCCGTGCCTTCAACCGGCCTGCCATCCCGTTCAGGACGATATCGCGAATTGCATAGGCCACAGCATTTCCGGAAGTCGAGTGGCACGGCGCGTTGGGGCCCCGACAGCGGTTTGATTGGACTGCCGGTTTCGCTTGTTGCCCGGCCGCATACCGGTTTCGGTTATTACCCGACCGCGTAAATGTGTTAGAATTCGACAGGTACATGTGTTAAATTTAGACAGGAATGGGCGCCCGAAGGGCGGCCCGGAGCCAGTTTCCGACAGCCGCCTTGGTTCGAATCGCGCCCCGCGCAGGAAGGAGGCTGTCATGGCGTGCTGGCTCAGAGGAATTGCAGTCGCGGCGATGCTGGGGTTCGGCGCGATCTCGCTCGTGGACGTCGCGGCCCACGCAGAGCCGGGGGTCTTCGACAACCGGATCGTGTTCGGAATGTCGGCGGCATTCGACGGGCCCGCAGCGGCGCTGGGTCTCGGCATGCGGGAAGGGATTCTCGCCTCCTTCAACGAGGCCAATGCCACCGGCGGAGTCAACGGTCGGAAGCTCGAACTGGTCTCGTACGACGACGGGTACGAGCCGGAAAAGGCGATTGCCAACACCAAGCGCCTGATCGACGAGGACGGCGTGTTCGCGCTGCTCGGGGAGGTGGGCACGCCCACATCCAACGCGGTGCAGCCGATCGCCACGGAAGCGGGAGTGCCGTTCATTGGACCGTTCACGGGCGCCGCCTTCCTGCGCAACCCGTCACTGGGTAACGTGATCAACGTTCGCGGATCGTATGACCAGGAGACGGAGGCCTGGATCGAGCACCTCACCACGGACCTCGGCGTGTCGCGGATCGCCATTCTGTACCAGGACGACACCTTCGGCCGCGCCGGGCTCTCCGGGGTCTCGAACGCGCTGGAAAAGCGCGGCATGAAGCTGGTCGCCGAAGGCACCTACGAGCGCAACACGACCGCGGTGAAGACGGCGCTGCTGGCGATTCGCAAGGCTGATCCCGAAGCCGTGGTCATGGTCGGTGCCTACAAACCGTGCGCGGAATTCATCAAGCTGGCCCACCGGCTCAAGCTGAACGCCGTCTTCGTCAACATCTCGTTTGTCGGTGCCAACGCCCTCGCCAAGGAACTAGGCGAGGACGGCAAAGGAGTGGTGGTGACGCAGGTCGTACCATTCCCCGGTGATACGAGCCTCCCGCTCGTGGCCGAGTACCAAAAGGCGCTCAAGGCAGCGAATCCGGATGCGCAGATCGGCTTCGTCTCGCTCGAGGGATACATGGTGGGACGATTGGTCGTCGAAGCCTTGGGGAAGGTGACAGATCCCGTTACGCGGGCGGGGCTGCTGTCGACCATCAAGGAGGTCGGCACGTTCGATCTGGGTGGCATCGCGCTGTCCTATGGCCCAGACGACAACCAGGGCATGGACCAGGTCTTCTTCACCGTGATCCAGGCAGATGGAAGCTTCAAGCCGGTTGACCACCTCGAGCATTGATGCGGCCCACAGCCGGGCAGCGTATCGCCTCTTCGCCGAGCACGGCCGGCCTGTCCGCTTCAAGGCCATGCCGCCATGAATGGAGCGGATCAAGAGTCTCCTGGGGCGGCCTACGACGAAGCACGCACTGCCAAGTCTGTCCTCGCGGCTCGCAAGCATGCCGGCAGGGCGGCCCTTGGCATCAAAGCCAAACTGTTCCTCGCGTTCAGCGGCATGGCGTTATTGACCGGCATCGCCAGCGCGGTCGCATGGTACGCCTTCACCGATGTCGACAGGTCGGTGACGCGGATCACCGCGGAGAGCATCGTTGGCATGGCGGCCTCGCTCCGCCTCGCCGAAAAGAGCGCCGAGATCATGGCGACGGCGCCGGCCCTCATCGCGAGCCGCAACGAAGAGGCGCGGGTTCAGGAACAGAAGCGGCTCATTCAGAGGCTGAATGAACTCTCCGTGGTGATCGAGGGGCTGAAGGCCACCGGCGTGACCGAGGCGAGGCTCGCCAATCTGATCGAGATCGAAGGCAAGATCGATGCCGAGCTCAAGGAGCTGGCCGGCGCCGTCGAGCAACGCCTGCGATTGGGCGCGCAAAGGGAGGCCGCGGTCGCCGACCTAGCCGTCGCGCACACCAAGTTCCAGGACATCCTGGAGCCGTTGGTGGACGACGCCGGCTTCGATCTCGTGATCACCAGCGAGGAGGTGACGGCCAAGAGCAAGGAGGCGATCACAGGTCTGGTCGAGGGTGGGGTGAATGCCCTGCAGGCGCTGCTGACGCTGCGCGCCGAGGGCAATCTGGCGGCAGGGCTGCTGGCCGAGGCGGCGCACGTCGACGATCCCGCCTTGATCCAGCCGATCCGCGAACGGTTCTCGGCCGCGGCGGCCACTATGGAGCGGAGTCTCGAGGCGCTGCCCGGGTCGCCCGGGAACGGGCGGCTGCGCGAGGAGAGCGAGGCGCTGATCGCGCTCGGTGGCGGCGCGGACAACCTGTTCGAGGCCCGGTTGCAGGAGCTCCGCGCCCTTCCCGACGTGCGGCCCTCGCTCCAGGCCAAGCGGGAGGGGATGACCACGGCAGTGGAAGTGGCGCACCGCACCCTTCTCGAGACGCTCACGCCGATGGTGGACGACGCCGGTTTCGACCTCATCACCACCAGCGAGGAGGTGACCGCCAACAGCACGGACGCGATCACAGGCCTGGTCGAGGGTGGGGTAAACACCCTGCAAGTGCTGCTTACGTTGCGCGCCCAGGGCAATCTGGCGGCGGGCCTGCTCAACGAGGCCGCTGGCGTGCCCGACCCGACCTCGTTGCAACCTCTGCAGGAGCGCTTCGTCGCGGCCGCGAGCCGCGCGGAGAAGCTGCTCGGACAGCTTCCCGCCGAGGTCGACGCCGCTGCGCTCAAGGACCTTACCGAGAAGCTGATCGCGTTCGGCACGTCCGCGGAAAACCTCTTCGATCTACGGCGCAAGGAGCTACGCCAGATCGCGGCCGCTCAGGCGTCCTTGGGGGCCAACAACGCGCTGGTCCTGCGTCTCGGCGAGGAGGTGGCGGAACTGGTTCGGACGGCCCAAAACAGCAGTGATGCCGCCGCCACCCACGCTGCCCAGGCCATCGGCAATGGCAAGCTCCTGCTTCTCCTCATCACCGCGCTGAGCGTGGTAGGCGCGACGGCTATCGCGACGCGGTACGTGGTGCCCCGGGTGGTGAGGCCCATCGAGAGGATCACCGCAGCGATGACCGGCCTCGCCGCGGGCGACACGTCGATCGACGTGCCGGGCCGCGACCGCGAAGACGAGATCGGCCGAATGGCCGAGGCGCTCGGCGTCTTCCGGGACACGGCGATCGAGGTCCAAAAGTCGAACCAGAGAGAGATTTGCGAAGGCCGCCGGCGCTTGGCGGTCGCGCTCGAGAGCATCTCGGAGGCGTTATCGCTGTACGACGGCGAGGATCGCCTGGTGGTGTGCAACAACAAGTATCGAACGCTGCTCTATCCCGGCGACGCCGTCGAGATTTCCCCCGGAATGACGTTCGAAAGCATCGTTCGACGCGCCGCCGAGCGCGGGTTCGTCAAGGATGCCGAGGGCCGGGTCGAGGAGTGGGTCCGAGAGCGCATGGCGCGTCACCGGGAACCGACCGGGCCGCACGTCCAGCAGCGCGGCGACGGCCGCTGGATCCTGGTCAGCGAGCGCAAGACCGACGACGGCAGCACGGTCGCGGTCCACTCGGACATCACGGAGCTCAAGCAGCGCGAGCACCAGCTGGCGGAAAAATCCAGGGCTTTGGAGCAGCTCTCGAGCCAACTCGCGAAATACCTGTCGCCTCAGGTATACGAGTCGATTTTCACCGGAAAGCAGGAAGTAAAAATTGCGAGTCGCCGGAAAAAGCTGACCGTCTTCTTCTCGGACATCGCGGGATTCACCGAGACGACCGAGAGGCTGGAGTCCGAGGACCTGACGCGGTTGCTGAACCATTATCTGACCGAGATGTCGGAGATAGCCATCTCCTATGGAGCGACGGTCGACAAGTACGTCGGCGACGCCATCGTCATCTTCTTCGGTGATCCGGAGACGCGCGGCGTCAAGGAGGATGCGCTTGCCTGCGTCGAGATGGCCATGGCCATGCGGAAAAGGATGAGGGAGCTGCAGGGCGTGTGGCGGGCATCGGGCATCGAGAAGCCCCTCCAGTGCCGGATCGGCATCAACACCGGGTACTGCACCGTCGGGAACTTCGGCAGCGAGGATCGGATGGACTACACCATCATCGGCGGCGGCGTGAACCTCGCCTCCCGGCTCGAGGCTGCGGCCACGCCGGGCGAGATCCTCCTGTCCTACGAGACCTACGCCAACGTTCGCCACCGGATCCACTGCGAGGAGCGTGGGCACATCTCGGTCAAGGGCATCGCCTACCCCGTCGCCACCTATCAGGTCGTCGACACCTATGAGAACCTCGGCCAGGAGCGCCTGTTCATTCACGAGGAACGCCCCAACCTCAAACTCGATCTCGATCTCAACGCGATGTCCGCTGATGATCGGGGTCATGCGGCCGCCGTGTTGCGCGACGCTTTGAGTTGGCTATCCGCGCTCGACCGGGTCACCACGCCGGGGCCCGAGCAGACGAAGCAGTCGCGGCCGCCCAGGACGGCCCGCCCGAAGGCAGGATAGAGTCGGGCGCGGTGCGGGGAACTATCCGGCGGACGGCGGTGCCAGGATTGGACCATCGTCACGGCTTCCACGGGCTGGGACGCGCCTCCCATGATTCCGCCACCGACGAAGCAGTCGCGCTCGCAGCAATGGTCGCGTACCGCCGCGTGACTCGCTTCCCCTTTGGCCGCCCTCGATGCCGGCGACATAATGGCAGCTTCGGGTCAACCTTGCCGTCCCACTCACCTCCGGCGGAGGTCTGCTATCCGGCGTGAAGCTGAAGCAGCAGGTTCGAGAGCCGACGTTGGGGCTCGAAGGTCGGCTTGCTCCAGGAAAGCGGCCGTACCCCGCGGCGGCCTCGGGCGGCCGGGTGTAGCCAAGGGCAGACATCGGTCGGCACCCCAGTGGGCGGCAAGTACGTCAGCGACGGTCATAGGTGGCCATCCAGACTGCACGCGGCTTGCGCGGCAGGTGATTTGCAGTCAGGTTCAATCTCCGGAGGCTTCAGAGTTCCCGGTGGAGGCCCGCATAGTGAGGTCTGGCGGAAAGAAGCGGACTGGATCGGGAAGGGGGATGGCTCGACACCCCACTGACGATAACAAAAATCTGCCTAAGCTCGACGAGTACCCGGGTCTGAGCGAAGCGATGTTCGACACGGTGCAGCTCCCGCTACTCGTGCTGAACGGCGGGTTGCGCCTGATCCGTGCAAACGGTGCCTTTTTCAGCCACTTCAAGGTCAGCACAGACGACTCCATCGGACGGCGGCTACCGGAACTCGGCAACGGCCAATGGAACTTCCCCGATCTGCTACACTTGCTGGAGAATGTTTTCCCACGAGGCGAGGCAGTGGAGAATTACCGCGTAGAGCATGATTTTCCCACCCTTGGACCGCGCATTATGCACCTTAATGCGCGCCGGATCATAGCCGAAGGGCCCCGGCCCGATCTGATCCTACTTGCTATATTGACGTAACGGAGCTGGAGGAAGCTCGATTCGAGCTAGAGGGGCAGCGGGAATACCTGGATAAACTTGTCGATTTACTTCGCGAATGCCTCATCGTTTTGGGCTGGGATTTGCAGGTGAAGCATGCGAATGCACCATTTTACCGCACCTCAAAGTCAAGCCGGAGGAAACAGAGGGCCGACTGATCTACGAACTCGGCAACGGCCAGTGGGATATTCCTGAACTGCGGAAGCTGCTGGAAGAGATCTTGCCCAAGGAACAGAGCTTTGATGATTTCGAAGTGATGCACGAGTTCGAGACCGTCGGTTACCGCCACATGCTCCTCAACGCGCGTCGTCTTGATCATCTCGACCTGGTCGTGTTGGCCATCGAAGACGTTACGGAGCGTGATGCGAGCTATCGACGGCAACGCATGCTCGCCAGCGAGATGAGCCATCGCGTCAAGAACATCCTAGCGCTGGTCGATTTTATAGCCGCTCAGACCGCTCGCAAGTCCCGCTCACTGGATGATTTTCAGAAGGCCTTTCATGGCCGACTTGCCGCGCTGGCGCGTTCCCACGGGCAATGGCTGGCCGACGAATTGCAGGTTGCCGACTTGTGCGGCCTTCTTGAGGAAGTGGCGGAGAATGCCGGTGTCGATGGTCAGCGTCTCAACCTCAAAGGGTCGTCTGTTGTGGTAAAACCCGCTCAGACCATGGCGCTGAATCTGACCTTTCACTGAACTCTGCACCAATGCCGTCAAGTACGGTGCCCTAGCTACGGAGAAGGGCCGCGTGGCTGTGACGTGGGCTGTCGAAGATGGCAAAAATCAGGTCCGGCTGTTGTGGAAGGAATTGGCGGACCCACCGCGAAACCTCCGAACCAGAAAGGTTTCGGTCTTCAACTGATTGAGACCCTTTGCCCATTCGAGCTACACGGCACGGCGGCGGTGCGCTTTTTGCCGACGGCCTGGAGTGCGAATTGACTTTTCCGACTGCCTGAACCCGCCCGGAACTCCCCTGGTCACCCCGGTGTTGATGATTCGGTATCCAGGGGGAATGCCGGGTAAATGGATCATGACGCGCATCAGCCTTTTACAGGACAGCGACTGTTGATAGTCGAGGACGGTTCGCCGATCGCGCTTGAGCTTCGAAGCATTGTTGAACAGCTAGGCGGCACTGTTGTCGGTCCTGCCGGGTCGGTGGAGGCCGCACTCCAGCTCCTGTCCGAGACAACACCGAATGCCGCCCTGTTGGATGTCAATCTGCGAGGGGACCGCGTGACGCCCGTCGCGCAGGCGTGCCGGGACCGAAGCATTCCTTTCGCTGTGGTCACAGGCTACGGTCGTTTGGAGCTAGAGGAACCAGTGCTCCAAGCGGCCCCGCGGGTTCGCAAGCCGTTTGATAGCCGCGCAATCCACATAGCAGGTTCGCCCCGGCGAGCGCGCCGTAGGTCGTGCGCGCCTTCCACTCGTGGTCCTGGAAGCGGAGCGAAGCGCCCGCCCAGTGCACCGTCGTGCCGCCGACCGCCTTGCACACCCAGAGCGGCAGGCTCTCGTAGAGCTCGCCGGTGCCGATCCGCTTGTCGAGCCAGCTGACCCGGCCGAACATCGTGCCCCAGTCGTTGACGATGTCGGCGAGCGTCAGCCGCGGGCCCGCTTCCAGGCAGACCACGTCGACGCCCGTCTGGGCGAGCTCGTTGGCAAGCGTTGCCCCGCCGGCACCCGAGCCGATGACCACGACGACCGAATCGTCGCTCAGATCGAAGACCGCAGCCATGTCTCCCTCCCCTCAGGATGCCTGGTCGGGCAGCTCGGGCAGCCAGCCGAGGTCGTCGAAGCCCCGCTTGAGGTAGCCGCCCTGCTCGACCGATGAGCCCTCGTAGCCGAAGTGGCGCGCGACCACGTCGTTGCCGTACAGCCCGCCCAGCGTGGCGCCACGCACGGTCGCGAAGAACGGCGTGTCCGCGACGCTCTCGACCACCCTCAGCTGATTGCCGCGCGAGAGCTTGAGGAACGGCAGGCCCATCGCGCCATCCAGCCCGGCGACGCCCTGGACCAGCTGGGCGGCGACCGCCGGGTCCTCCGCAGCCATCGTATCGAGCGCCTCGATCGCCGCGGCATAGTACTGATCGCCGAGCTCATCGTAGGGGAAGATCTGCCGCGCCATCGCGGTCAGCGTCGCCGCCTGGCTCGCCGAGATGATCCTGGTCGCGGCCGCGGCGGTCTGGGGGACGACGGCGATCGGGGTTGCCGACGCCGCGACCACCGCCGCGCCGGCTGCCGCCTGTCCCGAGGTCTCCAGGAACCGGCGGCGGTTCATGTTCGATCTGCGCATGCCTCGTGCTCCCTGATTGCGGTGGTTCTCTGATCCGACCTCACGCTAGCGATAGCGGCCGTGGCGCTGCAGGACCTCGATCTTGTAGCCGTCCGGGTCCTGGACGAAGAAAAAGCGCGCCATCAGCCCGCCGTCGCGGTGGAACTCCTTGATGTCCGCGGGGCTCAGGCCCTCGCGCTTGAAGCGCGCGTGCTCGCGGTCGAGATCGTCGACCGCGAACGCCACGTGGCCGTAGGCATCGCCCAGCTGATAGGGCTCCTTGCGGCCCTTGTTGACGGTAAGCTCGACCTCGAAGTCGGCCTCGGGGTTCTTGAGGTAGACGAGGGTGAAGTCGTCGAAGTCGAACCGGTCGGCGATCTCGAGCCCGAACGCCCGGCGGTAGAAGTCGACCGAGCGCCGCTCCTCGAGCACGCGGACCATCATGTGAATGGCTTTGGCCACGCCTTCGCCTCCCCAGGCTCCCGGCAGCCTTCGCGGCCGCTTTGGGCGGCCGCCCGCGGTGGGCGAGAGGCCGCCGCCGTTGCTGGCCGGCGCGCTACTCTCGCATTATTACGATTCCAGACTAGCGGCAGCCGCGGCCCCGGTCCAGCCAAAGCAGCGGCGGTCGCGGCCGCGCGCGAACGGGCAGCGTCAGGCCCGGAACGGCCGGTGGAGACGGGCAGCGGCGCCGAGCGCCTGCTCGATCCGGAGCGCCTCGTTCCACTTGGCCATCCGCTCGGAGCGGGCGAACGAGCCGACCTTGAGCTGGGGCGCGCCCCAGCCGACCGCGAGGTGGACGATCGTCACGTCCTCGCTCTCGCCCGAGCGCGCCGAGACGATCGTGCCCCAGCCGGCAGCGCGCGCGGCCTCGAACGCCGCCCGGGTCTCGGAGAGCGTGCCGCGCTGGTTCGGCTTGACCAGCAGCGCGTTGCCGGCGCCCCGGCCGGCCATCGCGCGCACGCGAGCCGCATCGGTCACGGTCAGATCGTCGGCGACCACCTGGACCCGGGCGCCGACCGCGGCGGTGAACGCGGCAAAGCCGTCGACGTCGTCCTCGGCCAGCGGGTCCTCGACCGAGATGATCGGGTAGCGCTCCAGCCAGCCGGTCAGCAGCCGGATCAGCCCGTCCGAATCGAGCTCGCGGCCTTCGAGCCCGAGCCGGTAGCGGCCGCCGCGGCCGAACTCCGAGGCGGCGACGTCGAGCGCGATCGCGACCTGCTCGCCGGACGTGAGCCCGGCCCGCTCGATCGCCCGCACCAGCATCTCGAGCGCTTCCTCGTTGGTCGCGAAGTCCGGCCAGAAGCCGCCCTCATCCGCCACGCCCTTGAGCTTGCCGGCCTCCGCCATCAGCCGCCCGGCCGCGAGATAGACCTCGGCGGTCCACTCCAGCGCCTCAGCAAAGCTCGAGGCACCCGGGCAGACCACCATGAAATCCTGGACGTCGACCCGCCGCCCCGCGTGCGCGCCGCCGCCGAAGATCTGGATTTCCGGCACCGGCAAGGCCGGGCCTTGACCCCCGACAAGGAGGGCAGCGCCCTCTGGCCCGGCAAGGTGTCGCCAGAGCGGCACGCCCGCGGCGGCGGCGGCGGCATGGGCGACCGCCATCGACACTGCAATCGTGGCATTCGCCCCCAGCCGCGCCTTGTTCGGCGTGCCGTCGAGCTCGATCAGCCGTTGATCAACCGCGCTCTGAGAACTCGCATCCAATCCGCTGAGAGATTTGGAAATCTCCCCATTCACGGCAGCCACCGCGTGACTGACGTCGAAGCCGCCGAGCCGGGCGCCGCCATCGCGTCGGTCGAGCGCCTCGCCCGAGCCGGTCGAGGCTCCGGCCGGCGCGATCGCCCGGCCCCAGGCGCCGCCGTCGAGAACAACCTCGGCCTCGACCGTCGGCCGGCCCCGCGAATCCCAGACCCGCCGGCCGTTGATCGCGACGATCGCCGTGTCGCTCACGCGCCGATCTCCTCCGCCCAAGCCGCGCGCACCTGGTCCAGCCGCGGCACCGGCCGCGCCAGCAGCGCGCGGGCCACCTTGCGCACCCGGTCCTGGTCGCGCTCCGCGGTCAGATACTCGACCGGCGACTTGCCATCGACCCGCCCGAGCAGCAGGCCCGGCAGCAGCCGCGCCGTGCGCGCCTCGACCGCCGCCGCCGGCTCCCAGGTGACGCCTGCGAGGTAGCTGGTCGCGAGCGCATCGAAGCAGGCAAGAAACCCCGCCGCCGCGCGCGGCGTCCACAGGCACTTGAGCAGCAGATGGTTGAGGCAGAACGCGAGATCGAACGCCGGGTCGCCGAACCAGGCGCACTCGGCATCGAGGAAGACCGGCCCCCGCGGCCCGACCAGGATGTTCTTCGGGCTGACATCGCCATGGACCAGGCAGCGCCGGGTCGCCGCAGTGACCTCGACCAGCGTCTGCAGCGCCGCCGACCGGTCAGGATGTTTTTCCGACGTTGCCACCAGATAGGGCTCGAGCCGGATGTCATAAAAAATCCGATCGGTCGCGAACTCGTCGGCAACCTTCGGATCGTCGGCGGCCGCAGCATGGATTTTCCCCAGGCGCTCGCCGACCGCGCGCGCCACCTCCGGGTCGGCCCGGCCATCGCGCAGCTCCGCTTTCCACGAGACGTGCCGCACCGGCTCAAGATAGGCCATGACCAGCACGCCCGCCTCCGCGTCCTGACCCAGCAATTCCGGCACCGCCTCGGGGACGACCGCCGCCGCCCGCCGCATCCAGGCCGCCTCATAGGCATTGCGCTCGACCGGCGCGAACCAGTCCTGCTCGACCCGGAGCTTCGCCAGCGCCCGCTTGACGCAGACCGGCCCGCGCTCGAGCTCGACCCGCCAGATGTCCGAGCTTACCCCTCCCGTGAGCCGTTCGAAAACCATCGCCTCGCCCGGGCGCGCGACCCCCAGCCGCTCCAGCGCCGCCGCGACTTCGGCTTCGACCGCCCCATGCTCCATCGACCGTCCCCAGCCGCACGATTCCGGGCAGCATGACCAGTTCCGCGGCAGCAAGCAACGGCGGCCAGGCACATGGGCGACCACTGACGATTCATATGGATCGGGCGGTCAGCGGACCTCGAGGGCGCCGATCCGGCCGTCCTCGGCGAAGCCGAAGCGGTAGGTGAGGTTCGCAGGGCTGCCGGCGAAATCGCCCGCGACTTTCGCGACCACGATCGTCCGGTCGCCCTCGACGCGGCTTTCGAGCGGCTCCACGGCGACCCGGTACTTCGCGCTGGTTGCAGCCTTCCAGGCGCGGATCGCATCGGTGCCGACGATGTCGCGGCCCTCGTCGCGCACCGCAGCGTCTGCCGCGAAGCAGGCGACCAGCGCTTCGATGTCGTGCTCGTTCTGCGCCTCGAAATAGCGCTCGAGGACGCCTTGCAGCTGAGGCTTCATCAGGGGTCTCCACCTGGGTTGCGGGAGCGACAGCATGTGTCCTATGCTGCGCAGATGGCAAGAACCGACAGAAAAGTCAGGTACTCACCCTCAGGTAAGCTCGCAGACGTCACGCCCGATATGGCCGCGAGCGGGGTCGAGAGCGCGTTCCGGATCCTGGAGGGGCGCTGGAAGATGATCATCATCTTCCACCTCTTCGCGCGCGGCACGCTCCGCTTCTCGGAGCTGGAAAAGGCGATCCCGGCAGTCTCACAGAAGATGCTGATCCAGCAGCTGCGTGAGCTCGAACGCGACGGCGTGGTCACGCGCACCGTCTATCCCCAGGTCCCGCCCAAGGTCGAATACGACCTGACCGACTGGGGCAAAGCCATGTGCCCGGCCCTCGACGCCCTCCTCGAATGGGCGGCGCTACGCCCGAGGCGTTCCGAGCCAGGTGTCTGCGGCGGTTGAGTAGCCCGGCTGACGAGGACGCACCGGGGCTGCTGGTGCCGGGGTGCCCGGCCTGATAGAGGACAGGCGCGGACATGCGAGTCCAAGGTGGATGCCGGGTATGCAGGTCAAGGTGGTCGTTCACGAGGCGGAGGAAGGCGGGTTCTGGGCCGAGGTGCCGGCATTGCCCGGCTGCGTCAGCCAGGGCGACACGATGGACGAGCTGCTCGCCAACGTCCGTGAGGCGATTGAGGCGTGGCTCGCCACCGAGCCTCCGATCGCAGCTGGCGCAGAGGTCAAAGAGCGTCACACGGTCGTCGCGCTCAGCCTGTGACGACCATGAGAATGCGCGCCCGCACTGACGGTTCGCTCCCCCTTCCCTGACCTGATCCGCACCAGCGGCCAGCGGGAGCGACGCCGTTTGGGCGAGGGCCGGGTTGTGCTAAGCACGTGGGATCGGGGGGACGCGTGGCGGAACCGGTCGGCGCATCGACCTGGAAAGCTGCGGGCGTGGCGAAACTGGTAAACGCAAGAGACTTAAAATCTCTCGATCTGCGAAGATCTTGCGGGTTCGACTCCCGCCGCCCGCACCACCAGACCCGACGCAGTTGCGAAGCGGAGTGGTAGCACCCCGGAAATCATCGTCCGCACCGGCGCGGCCGTCGACGCCCAGAGTTGGCAATGCGGTGCGTTAGGCTAAAATGGGCGGCGAGAGGCAGGCGGGCGCTGTCGTCTCGAGATCTCGACCAGAGGGAGGCGTTTCGATGCGGCAAGCGCTGAACCGACTTTACCATGGGATCGCTGGCGCCGCCTTGCTCGGGCTGCTGGTCGCCGCGGGCGCCGGCATCGCCGCTGGCGAGGCCGGAACGCCCGAGGCGGCGCAGGCGATGCTCGAGCGCGCGGTGGCCGCGATCAAGGCCGACGAGGCGGCGGCGCTGACCGCCTTCACCACGGGCGCGCAGGGCTTCAAGGACGGGGACCTGTACGTGTTCTGCGGCAACGCGGACGACGGCTCGACGACCGCGCACGGCGGCGACCCCGCTCAGGTCGGCCAGAGCATGCGCGCAGTCACCGACAAGGCCGGCAAGAAGATCGGCGAGGAGTTTTTCCGGGTCGCCGCCGAGGGCGAGCTCAACGTGGTCGAATATGTCTGGCCGCGCCCCGGCGAGACCGAGGGCGTGCCGAAAGTGTCCTACGTGACCAAGGCCGGCGACCAGATCTGCGGGGTCGGCTACTACAAGTAAGGCCCTCGGCCGGTAATGCGCCCGCGGGAAATGAGTTGACGGCCGGCTGTGGGCCGTGCGGGTCGGAGGCCCCCCGCCGCTGGCCGCGACTGAAGAGGTTGTGGGAGACATGGCCGATCGAACCGAGCAGGCAACGACCAGTGGCAAAACCGAGACCGTCGCCGAGGCTTATCTGACGCTTGCTCAAGTCGCGCGGCATCGACTGGCTGTTCGCCAATGCCGGCACCGATTTCGCGCCGATCATCGAGGCGTTTTCCCGCGGCGCCACGCGCCGGGCTCGCGATGCCCGAGCCGCTCGCCGCGCCCCACGAGACCGTCGCGGTCGGCATGGCGCACGGCTACTACCTCGCCTCCGGCCGGCCGCAGGCGGTCATGGTCCACGTCAACGTCGGCATGGCGAACGCGCTGATGGGCCTCCTGAACGCCGCCCGCGAGGACGTGCCGATCCTGTTCACCTCCGGCCGCACGCCGATCACCGAGGCCGGGCGCACCGGCGTCGCGCGACCTGCCGATCCACTGGGGCCAGGAGATGCGCGACCAGGGCGGCATGCTGCGCGAGTACGTCAAGTGGGACTATGAGTTGCGCTACGGCGAGCAGCTCGAGCAGATCGTCGACCGCGCGCTCGCGATCGCGATGACCCCACCGCGCCGGCCCGGTCTACCTGAGCCTGCCGCGCGAGGCGCTGGCCGCGCCGATCGCCGACTTTTCGCCGTCGCCGAGCCCGCGCCTGCGCCCGGCGGCGTCCCCGGCGCCTGCGCCCGCAGGCGATCGCCGAGGCCGCGGCGATCCTGGCGCGCGCCGAGCGGCCGCTGATCATCTGCGGCCGCGGCGACGGCACCGAGCGCAGTTTTTCCGCGCTCGCCGGCTTCGCCGAGCGCTTCGCGATCCCGGTGGTCGAGTTCTGGCCATCCCGGCTGTCGCTCGCGACCGACCACCCGATGCACGCGGGCTTCGACGTCGGGCCCTGGCTGCCCGAGGCCGATGCGGTCCTGGTGCTCGACGCGATGGTGCCCTGGCTGCCGCAGCGCCATCCAGCTGCCGGACGGCTGCCCGGTGATCCAGATCGGCCCCGATCCCCTTGTTCTCCGACCTGCCGATGCGCAGCTTCTCCGGCGACGGTCGCGATCACCGCCGGGGCCGGCGATGCGCTCGCGGCGCTCGGCGAAGCGCTCGAAGCCGCAGGCGGCGATCGCCGGGGTCGAGGCCGCGGCGGCGGACATCGAGCGCGCAATCGCGAGCGCCGCGACGCGCTCGCCGCCGAGCCGCGAACGCCGGCCGCGGGCGAGCCGATGAGCCCGGCCTGGATCAGCCGCTGCCTCGACCGCGCCAAGGGCGCGCGATGCGATGCTCTTCAACGAGCTCGCCTGCGCTGCCGGCCCACCTGACCTTCACCCGGCCCGACGGCTACTTCAGCCATTCGCTCGCCGGCGGCCTCGGCTGGGGCCTGCCGGCGGCGCTCGGCGCCCAGCTCGCCTGCCCCGAGCGCCTGGTGATCGCCGCGATCGGCGATGGCTCCTACATGTTCGCGAACCCGGTCGCCTGCCACCAGCTGGCCGAGGCCCAGAAGCTGCCGGTGCTGACGCTGGTGTTCAACAACGGCGTCTGGAACGCAGTCCGCAAGTCGACCGCCTCGGTCTACCCCGACGGCCACGCGGTGCGCAGCAACCGGATGCCGCTGTCCTCGCTCGAGCCCTCGCCGCGCTACGAGATGATCGCCCAGGCGAGCGGCGGCTACGGCGAGCGGGTCGAGACGCGCCGCCGACCTCCCGGCCGCGCTCGAGCGCGCGCTGCACGCATCAGGATCGAACGCCGCCAGGCGCTGCTCAACGTGATCTGCCAGTAAGCGCCTTCACAGTCAGTCGAGCGGCCAAAGCGCGATCTGGGGGAAGGTCAGGACCAGCAAAAGCCCGATCAGCTGCAGGCCGACGAACGGCAGCACGCCCGCGAAGATCGTGTGCAGGTCGATCTCCGGCGGCGCCACGCTCTTGAGGTAAAAGGCGGCCGGGCCGAACGGCGGGGTCAGGTACGAGCACTGCATGTTCATGCAGAACAGGATCCCGAACCAGACCGGATCGTAGCCGAGCGCCGGTCGCGACCGGCACGAAGATCGGCATCGTGAGTAACAAAATACCGATCCAGTCCATGAACATGCCGAGCACCAAGAGGATCGCCATCATCACCAGGATGATCCCGATCGGCGCGAACGGCAGGCCCGTGATCAGGCCCTTGAGATAGCCGGTGCCGCCCATCATGTTGTAGATGCCGATCAGCGCGTTGGCGCCGAACGCGAGCCAGAGCAGGACGCCGACCGTGGTCATGGTCTGGACCAGCGAGCCGCGCACCATCTCCCAGTTCAGCTCGCGCCGCCACCAGGCCGAGGCGATGGCGCCGACAGGCGCCGACGCCCGCCGAATTCGGTGACCGAGGCGATGCCGCCGTAGATCGAGCCCAGCACCCAGACCACGATCATGATCGGCAGGATCAGGCCCTTGAGCAGCGCCAGCTTCTCGCGCCGCGGCATCGCCAGATCCTCGGCCGGCGCCGGCGGCCCGAGCGCCGGGTCGAGCGAGCAGCGCACCATGATGTAGCCGATATAGAGGCAGCCGAGCAGCAGGCCCGGCGTGAAGCCCGGCCAGGAACAGGTCGCTGATCGAGACGTTCGCGGTCAGGCCGTAGAGGATCAGCACGACCGAGGGCGGGATCATCGTGCCGAGCGAGCCGCCGGCGCAGATCGTGCCGATCGCGAGCTTGCGGTCGTAGCCGAGCCGAGCATCTGCGGCAGCGCGATCAGGCCGAGCAGCACGATCTCGCCGCCGATGATGCCGGTCATCGCCGCCATCACCATCGCGACCAGCGTGGTCTGCACCGCAAGCCCGCCCGGCAGGCGCGCCGGCGAACACGTGCATCGCCCGGTAGAGGTCGTGCGCGACGCCCGAGCGCTCGAGGATGCAGGCCATCAGCACGAACAGCGGCACCGCGACGAACACGTACTCGCTGACGAAGCCGATAGACCCGGCTCGCGACCAGCGGCAGGCCGGCCGGCCCGAGCCAGAGCAGCGTGCAGCCGACCGCGAGCGTCATCGTGATCCAGGCGAGCGGCATGCCGAGCAGCATGAGGCCGATCATCACGAGGATGATCAGCAGCGTGATCGTCTCGATGCCCATGGGCGGCCGATTCTTAGTCAGTCGGTCGGCAGGCGGCCGCCGCCGGTCCGCCGGGCTCGCCGCGCAGATGGCGGACCAGCTGGACCAGGAGCTGCAGCACGATCAGAAGCGCCCCGAGCGCGATCAACGGCTTGATGATCGCCGGGCTCGGCGAGTCCCAGGCGCTGCCGGTGCGCTCGACCAGCCGCACCGCCTTGAGGCCCGACCCCAGGCCGCCCAGACCAGCAGGCCCATCGCGAGGATCCCGGTCAGCATGCCCGCGATCAGTCGAGCCACCAGCGTACCCGCGGCCGGCATCAGGTCGTAGAGCGCGGTGATCGCGACGTGGCGGCCCTGCAGCGTGACGTAGCCGCCCGAGAGCAGATAGCAGATCCCGCAGAGCAGGATCGTGAGCTCGAAGCCCCAGGAGGTCGGCGCGTTGAAGACGTAGCGCAGCACGACCTCCCAGGCGGTGATCGCCACCGCCGCGAGATAGAGCCAGCAGAGCCGCTCGCCGAGGAAGCGGTTGAGCTCGTCGATCGCGCGCATCAGGGGTCAGCGCGGGCCGGCCGCGGGGCCGGCCCGGCCCGCTGCCGCTCAGAGCAGGCCGATCTTCTTCATGAACGCGATGTTGGCCTCGTAGGCGCGCTTGGCGAGCTCGTCGCCCTCGGCGAACTCGGACCACGCCTCGGCGGCGATCGCGCGCAGCTGGTCGCGGTCCTCCTTCGACCAGTCGATCACCTCGACGCCGCCCGCGGCATCGCTCTTGTCGCGCGCCACGAGCTCGCGGTCGGTGATCTCGTTCATCATCGAGAGATCGTAGATCATCGCCCGGTACCAGACGTCGAGGATGGTCTGCTGCGCGGGCGTCAGGCTCTCCCAGGCCGCCTTGTTGACGGTGAACTGGATCACCGGCATCGAGTGGATGCCCGGGTAGATCGGGAACTTCGCGATCTCGTGCAGGCCGACGCTCTCGTCCATCGTGTAGGAGCTGAAGTCGGAGGCGTCGATCACGCCCTTGTCGAGCGAGGTGTAGACCTCGGACGACGGCAGCGCGACCGGCGAGGCGCCGGCGCGCTCGAACACCGAGGCCGCCAGCCCCTCGGGCGAGCGCACCTTGACCCCCTTCAAGTCCTCGATGCCGCGGATCGGGACCTTGGAGGTGAAGGACTCGCGCGCGATCGCGCTGCAGCCGACGACCTTGACGTTGCCGTCGGCATAGGTGTCGAAGGCTTCCTGCAGCAGCTCCTGGCCGCCGCCGTGGTAGCAGAACATGCCGATCTGGTCGGGCCGCTCGTAGCCCGCGATCAGGTCGCCGAGCAGCGCGAACGACTTGCTGCGGCCGGAGAAGTAGACCGTCGCGGTGATGTCGCCCTGCAGGATGCCCTGGCCGATCGCGTCCATGGTCTCGTTGTAGGGCACGACCGAGCCGACCGGGGTCAGCTCGATCTTGAGCTCGCCGCCGGTCATCGCCTCGAGCCGCGGCAGCCAGTGCTGCTCGATGTTGGTGTAGAACGACTCGCCGGCGCTCATCGAGGTCTGCACCTTCCAGACCTGCTCGGCCGCCGCCGGGGCGCCGCCGGCGCCGGCGAGCAGCAGAGCGGCGAGCGCGGCGGCCGCGTCCCGCCGGCATGATTTCTCGGCATGTCTCCAGCTCCCTGATTTCATGGGGGGCGCGGCGCCCCCTTCCCTGACCTGTCTTGATGCTTATCGCGCAGCCGCGCGTCAGTCGCCAGCGCCGACCAGCTCGTCGGCGGTCTGGAAGAAGCGGCTCTTGCGGGCGCGCTGGTTCTCGTAGATCGAGCCCTGATGCGCGGCCGGCGGCAGCGGCAGCCGGACCGGGGCCGGCGCCAGGCGCGGCTCGCACTCCTCGCCGCACAGCAACAGGCTGCGATAGGCGGCGATAGTCCGGCACGCCGAGGATCGGCCAGGCGTCGGCGGCGCGGTACTGGTGCAGCAGCAGCCGCCGCGGCCGGCCCGAGGTGTTGGTCGCCGAGCCGTGGATCGTGCGCGCGTGGTGGATCGTGATCGAGCCCGCCGGGCCGGTGAGCTTGACCGCCTCGCGTGAAGTCGCACTCGCCGCGCGCCGGATCGATCGCGCCGCAGAAGTAGCCCTGGTCGTCGTGGTGGTCGAGGATCGGCCCCTGGTGGCTGCCGGGGATCACCATCAGCGGGCCGTTGGTCGTCGTCGACGTCGTCGAGCATGATGCCGACCGCCGCGAGATCGTCGTTGGTATGGGGATAGAACGCCCAGTCCTGGTGCCACTCGACCGGCGCGCCGTAGCCCGCGGCCTTGAGGTTGAGCTTGCTGACGTCGAAGCGGATCGCCGGGCCCCAGAGCTGCTTCAGCACCGCCAGGATGTTCGGGTGCGCGACCACGCGGGCGTAGCTCTCGTGCCACTGGTGCGGCGTCTTGATCCGGCGCACCCGCGGCTCGGCCGCCGAATGGCTGTCCTCGAGATCGTAGATCTCGTCGTGGCGCGGTGCGCGCGCGCGCGTTCTCGACGAACTCCTCGGTCACCCGCCGCAGCTCCTCGACCTCGTCGGCGCTCAGCACGTTGGCGACGACCAGATAGCCGTTCTCGCGATAGAAGGCGACGTCCTGCTCTCTGATCATCCGGTCCATGGTCCCTCGAGGCTGGTCAGGTGGCGGCGGAGCGGCAGGCCGATGCTCGCGCAATCCAGTCGAAAGCGACAGATCCTCGGATTCAACCGCCCGAGCCGGCTTGGCCGACCTCAGTCGGCGGTGCTGCGGCGCACGGTCGCATCCGCCCGCTCACGATCGTCCGGCAGCAGCTTGCGTGCCGAGCCCGGGCCGGTCATCGGATAGACGTAGCCGTGCTCGATCCGCGGCAGCTCGGTCACCAGCTCCCGATACCAGCCGGTATAGAACGCGCGCACGATCTCCTGGATCAGCGCGTTGGTGGCGTTCAGCGAGAGGTGCACCGAGGCGGTGTAGACCACCGGCCCGGTGCAGTCGTGCGGCGCCACCGGCAGGTGGTAGGCCTCGGCCATGGCGGCGATCTTGCGCGCCTCCGACAGGCCGCCGACCCAGCTCAGATCGAGCATCGCGACGCCGACCGCGTTGCGCTCGAACAGCTCGCGGAAGGCGGCGCGGGTCGCCAGCGTCTCGCTGGCGCAGATCGGCACGTGGGTCGAGGCGGCGAGCTCGGCCAGATCGTCGGCCGAGGTCATCTTGATCGGATCCTCGAACCAGAACGGCTCGAGCTCCTCGAGCGCGCGGAAGATCCGCTTGGCCATCGGCAGGTTCCAGAGCGTGTGCAGCTCGACCATGATGTCCATCCGGTCGCCGACCGCGTTGCGGATCTTGCGGAACGGCTCGAGCGCCTGGTCGAGCTCGTCGGGGCTGATGTAGTGGCCGCCCGAGCGCTCGGCGGCGAAGTCGAAGGGCCAGATCTTCATGCCCGTGATGCCCTGCTCGAGCAGGCTGTGCGCGAGCTCGTCGGCGCGGTTGAGGAACGCGTCGAGGTCCTCGTACGGGCCCTCGTCTGCGCTCCTGGGCAGGCCCCAGTTCGTCGGTCAGCTGGCCGACGTTGCTGCGCACGTAGCGATAGCCGGCGCAGGTGTTGTAGACGCGGATCCTCGGCCGCGAGAGGCCGCCCAGCAGCTGGTGGATCGGCTGCGCCGGTCGACCTGGCCGAACAGATCCCAGAGCGCGATGTCGATCGCCGAGAGGCCGCGCATCTCGGCGCCGCTGCCGGAGAAGCCGACGTAGGTGTCCAGCAGCGTGCGCGAATGGCGGTCGATCGCGAGCGGATCCTGGCCGAGCAGCCGCGGCGCCGCGCTCTCGTGGATGTAGGCGGCGAGCGGCGCTCGGGCCGAAGAACGCCTCGCCGAGGCCGATCAGGCCCTCGTCGGTGTGGACCTGCACCCAGACCAGATTGGGAAACTCGCCGAGCTGGATCGTCTCGATCGCGGTGATCTTCATGACCTGCCCCCTGCGCGAGCCGGCGGCGCGCCGGCGGCCAGCCGCAGCCTCAGCCTGAATTGCGCACGATCGGCGGCTGTCAGTCCAGGAGCGGCAAGCGGACCAGCGGCGTCGGCAGCGCCAGCGTCGCCGGCCCCATGGCCTCGCGCGCGGCGATCAGGCGGCCCTCGCAGCCCAGGATCTCGGTCGGCGAGCGCGATCATCCGCGCGTTCGGGCAAGGCGTGCGGCGCCTTCTGGCGGACCAGCTCGGCCGCCTCGCGCTCGCGGCCGCCGGCCTTGACCACCAGCGCGATCAGCGCGCCGCCATCGAGCGGCTGATGCCGGCGACGCAATGGACCAGCAGCGGCCCGTCCGCGTGCGACCAGGCGCGCAGGAACTCGATCAGCTTCTGAGAGGTGCTCGGCCTCGGGCAGGACGTGGCCGTCGAGCGGCTCGCTGATGTCGTGGATCCCGACCCGCAGATGGCGCTCGAGCTCGATGCCGGCAGGCGTCGGCGGCAGCTCGCCGGGCGCCACCAGCGACACCAGATGGCTCGGGCCGAGCGCCGGCGACGTGGCCCGGCATCTCATGCAGATTGCAGACGTAGATCATCGCGGCTCTGCGGCAGGGTTCGGCGACGGCGGCTCGTCGCCCGTCAGATGGCATTTCCCTGCCATCGTTACCAGCCACGGCCCCTGCCCCACCGCCGTTTACGCCATTATCGATACTGCGCTGAGCGGCCGGTTGTCGGGCGAAGCAGGATGCCGCCCGTCCTGGACGACCCGTCGAACGGCCAGCCGGGCGGGTCAGCTGGGCGAGCTCGGCTTCGAGCTCGTCGAGCCGCGCCTCGATGCGCTCGAGCGAGGTCTGGATCCCTGCTCCAGGCGGGCATCGAGCGGGAGCGGCGCAGCTCGGCCGGGCCGCGGGCTGGCGCCGTCTCGTGATTCCAGAGCGGCGCGTCTGCAGCGCGTCGCAGATCTCGGCGATCACGGCCGCGGCGGCTCTCGTCGCCGATCACGACGGTCATCCGCCGCCAGCTCACCCCTCGAGATCGCGGAACTGGCGGCGCAGCTTGAACTCGCTCGATGTGACCCGCGCCTCGGCGGCGCGCAGGCGCCGCTCGAGGTCCTGGAAGCGCGCGTGATCGTCGCGCGCGGTGCGCGCGGGCTCGAGCCGCACCGAGCGCCAGAACGCTCCTCCTCCGCGCTGTCGTACATGTCGGCCGGCCGGCGCTGCAGCACGAAGGCCGCGATCAGATAGCCGACCACGGTCGGGAACGTGAAGAACACCGCGCTCAGCAACGACCAGCGAACCGCACCAGGCCCGGGCTCAGCCCGAAATAGTCGGCGATGCCCGGCGCAGACGCCGGCGAGCCAGGCCCGCCGGCCGTCGCGATAGAGCCGCCGCCGGCTCGGCCGGCGCCTTGCGCTTGTCGGCCAGGTCATCGCTGCTTCTCCCGCTCGGGCGCCCCTCGGCGTCGAGGATCCGCTCGAGGTTGCGCCATCCGTCTCCTCCATCCGCTCGGCGATCTGCCAGAGCTCGGCGAACTGCTTCTCGTCCTCGGGCGAGAGCGACTTCGCCATCCGCCAGCGGGTGGTGTAGTGGGCGATGATCCAGATCGGCGCGACGATCACCAGGAACAGGATCAGCGGCAGCTCGAGCATGGCCATCGCCCTCAGCGCCTGCTGGGGCCGGCGCTGGCCTCTTGCCGAGCCGCGCCTTGAGCGCTGCGAGCTCCTCCTCGACCGCGCCGTCGGTCGCCAGCTCGTCGATCTCCTCGGCGAGCGTCTTGGCGCGCCCGAGATCGAAGGACTCGACCTCGCCCTCGACGTCGTCGACCGGCGCTCCATCTGCTCGAAGCGCACCAGCGCGTCGTCGATCCGCCGGTCGTGCACCTGGCGGCGCACCTTGAGCCGCGAGGCGCGGTCGTCTGGCGGGCGACGATCGCCTTCTGCTTGGTCTTGGCCTCGCGCAGCTTGGCCTCGAGCTTGCCGATGTCCTCCTCGTACTTGGCCAGCGCCTCGTCGAGATGGACCAGCTCCTCGTCGAGCCCCTTGAGGTCCTCGGCGAGCTTGGCCTTCTCGACCAGCGCCGCGCGCGCCAGGTCCTCGCGGTCCTTGGTCAGCGCCAGCTCGGCCTTGCGCTGCCACTCGGCTGGGCATCGCCCAGGCGCCCGCGCCGGCGCTCCATGCTCTTGCGGTCGGCGATCATGCGCGCGGCGTTGCTGCGCACCTCGACCAGCGTGTCCTCCATCTCGTGGACCATCTGCCGGATCATCTTCTCCGGATCCTCGGCGCGATCCAGGACGGAGTTGAGGTTGGCGTTGACGATGTCGCGTCAGGCGGGAAAAGATCCCCATGTCGTCCTCCTCGAACGCCCGCGGCGCTCAGCCGACGATCACGCCGATCACCAGGCCGGCCGAAACATCAGCCAGTGATCGGCGCGTGCGGCCGCGCAGATAGCTCAGCGCCTGCTCGAGCAATGCGCTCGAAGCCGGTCCGGCTGTCCCGGCCCCGGTAGGCCCGCATGCTGTCGTCCATCGTGGTTTCCCTACCTAGGTTGTCCGCGTCTTTGCAATGCAGGACCCGTGCCAGCCCCCGCACTACCTGCAAGCCATTGAAGAACTTGTATTTGGCCTTGTGGCCCAGGCCCAGCGGCCGGACAGTTCCGTGCGGAAACAGCCAACTGTTAGCAATTCCTGCGAAACGTCACCATATCGGACCATGACCTTCGATCCGTCCGAGCTGCCGCCGCTGCTCGGGCAGGCGCCGGCCCTTTCTCGAGCTGATGGAGCAGGTCTCGCGGGTGGCGCCGCTCGACCGCCCGGTCCTGGTGATCGGCGAGCGCGGCACCGGCAAGGAGCTGATCGCGGCCCGGCTGCACTATCTGTCGCCGCGCTGGGATCGGCCGCTGGTCAAGCTCAACGCCGCCGCGATCCCCGAGACCCTGCTCGAGAGCGAGCTGTTCGGCCACGAGGCCGGCGCCTTCACCGGCGCGATCCGGCGCCGCGCCGGCCGCTTCGAGCTCGCCCACGGCGGCAGCCTGTTCCTCGACGAGATCGCCGCGACCAGCCTCGCGGTCCAGGAGCGGCTGCTGCGCGTGGTCGAGTACGGCAGCTTCGATCGGGTCGGCGGCAGCGCAGCCGGTCCAGGTCGACGTCCGGCTGATCGGCGCGACCAATGTCGACCTGCCCGTGGCGGCCGCGGCCGGCCGCTTCCGCCTCGACCTCCTGGACCGCCTGGCCTTCGACGTGCTGACCGTGCCGCCGCTGCGCGCGCGCCAGGACGACGTCCCGCTGCTCGCCGAGAGCTTCGGGCGCGCGATGGCGCTCGAGCTCGGCCGGCGACCGCTTTCCCGGCTTCAGCCGCGGCGCGCTCGCCGCCCTCGAGGCCCACCCTTGGCCTGGCAACGTGCGCGAGCTCAAGAACGTGGTCGAGCGCGCGGTCTACCGCGCGGCCGCGCCCGCAGCGGCCGATCGCCGAGCTGCAGTTCGACCCGTTCGCCTCGCCGTTCCGGCCGGCAGCAGATACCGCCGCACCCGGTCCGGATGCGGTCGCCGCCGCTCGACTTTCGGGCCGCGGTCGCCGGCTTCGAGCGCCACCTGCTGTCCGGCGCGCTCGCCGTCTGCCGGCACAATCAGCGGGCGACCGCGGCGCACCTCGGCCTCACCTACGATCAGCTGCGCAACCAGCTACGCAAGCATCGCCTGCTCGGCGCCCGCGGGTGACCGGCTGGCGCTGCCGATCGGCGCCGCGGCGTACGCCGGTCCGTCCCCGGCCGCGAAGTTCCTTCCCTCTGCCGCCAGCTATCCTAATATGATTGGGGCTCCCCCCTGGGCCCCGCTCGCCGCCGCAGCCATGCGGCCGCGCGTGTCGGCCGACCGTGCTCCCGTACCGAGGAATTGACGATCAGACGGCCATGAGCGACCCCTATCGGACCCTGAACGTGCCGCGCAGCGCCGACCAGGCGGCGATCAAGCAGGCCTACCGCAGGCTCGCCAAGAGCCTGCATCCGGACCGCAACCCGGGCAACGCCGCCGGCCGAGCAGCGGTTCAAGGAGGTCACCCAGGCCTACCAGCTGCTGTCCGACCCGGCCAAGCGCGCCCGCTTCGATCGCGGCGAGATCGACGTCGAGGGCCGGCCGCGCGCCGCGATTTCGGCTTCGGCGGCTTCGCCGACGCGCGCGCCGACGACGGCCGGCACGCCGCGGAGGGCCTGTTCGAGAAGATGTTCGGCGGCGCGTTCGGGCGCGGGTTCGCCGGCGGCCCGGCGGGCGCCGGCCGCCACCGGAGCGCCCACACCTCCCAGCGGCGGGCTGGCGCCAGCTTCGAGGAGTCGCTGCGCGCCCAGGCACGGGCCGGCGGCGGCGCGGCCGGCCAGAAGCTGCGCGGCGCCGATCGCCGCTATCGGCTCGAGGTCGAGTTCAAGGTCGCGGCGCGCGGCGGCGGCCAGCGCCTGCAGCTCGATGACGGCCGCACGATCGAGGTCGAGGTTCCGGCCGGCACCGAAAGCGGCAAGGTGCTCCGGCTCAAGGGCCAGGGCGAGGCGAGCCCGCTCGGCGGCCCGGCCGGCGACGCCCTGGTCCAGATCGACGTCCGCCCGGACCCCGACTTCAGGCGTCAGGGTCAGGACATCCACGTCGACGTCCGCGGTCAGCCTGTCCGAGGCCGTGCTCGGCGCCCGGGTCACGGCGCCGACCCTGGACGGCCCGGTCCGGCTGACCGTGCCGCCGGGCTCCAGCGGCGGCCGGACGCTCCGGCTCAAGGGCAAGGGCGTCGCGCTGCCGGGCGCCGGCTACGGCGATCAGTACGTCCGCCTGCTGGTCGTGCTGCCGGACGCGCCCGATGCCGAGCTCGAGGACTGGGCGCGGCGGCACAGCTACGAGGTCCGGCCGGGCGACCGCGGGGACTGAGCCTTCGTGTCCGATCGGACCAGCGAGCTTCCGGCGGCCGCCGAGCCGCCGGGCCGCGCCTTCCGCTGGCTGCGGTGGAGCGCCGGGCGGCTCTTGTTCGCGGCCCAGATCGTCTGGCAGGCGATCGTCCATCTGGTCAACGACGGCGGCATGACCTTCGCCGGCCACATCGCCTTCATGACCTTGTTGTCACTGTTCCCATTCCTGATTTTCCTGACCACGCTCGCGGCCGAGATCGGCCAGATCGAGGCCGCCCGCAACTTCATCACGGTCTCGCTGCACGCCTTCCCGCCCGAGGTCAGCGAGGCGATCCGGCCGGCGATCGATCAGGTTCTCGGGAACCGGCGCACCGGTCTGATGACGGTCAGCATCCTGGCCTCCTTATGGGCGACCTCGTCGGGGCTGGAAGCGCTGCGCGAGGCGCTCAACAAGGCCTACGGCGTCGAGGAGCCGCGCTCGATCCTGTTCTGCCGCGTGCAGAGCCTGGCGTTCACGATCGTCGCCTCGATCAGCATCATCATCGTGATGCTGGTGCTGGTGATCGGGCCGGTGCTCTGGTCGCTGGTCCAGCCGATGCTCAAGGTCCCCTGGCGGTGGGGCCTGATGTACGAGGCGATGCGCTGGCTGATCGCGGTCGGCCTGCTCTATCTGATGGTGGTGCTGCTGTACCGCTGGTTGCCGAGCCGGCACCTGCCGCGGCGTGAGATCCTGCCCGGCGCCGCCGCGACCGTGGTGCTCTGGCTGGTGCTGGCGAGCCTGTTCTCGTTCTACTTGCAGAACCTCGGCCGGTTCTCGCTGACCTACGGCAGCCTCGGCGGCATCGTGATCACGTTGATGTTCTTCTACATCTCGGCGCTGATCTTCATCTTCGGCGCCGAACTCAACAGCGCCAGGCGGCGCAGCGAGGCGGCCAGGCTGCGCGAGGAGCGCGCGCAGCGGCACGAGCACGAGGCCGCGGCTGGCTAATTCGCGCAGCGGTCGCTAGGATGCCGGCGCTGTCCAGTCGCGCCCCTGCCGCGGAGTGCTCGCCCATGGCCGACCCCACTTCCCTGATGGCGAGCAATGATGGCATGACGGCGGGCAAAACGGGCCTGATGGCGAGCGATAACCGCCTGACGGCGGGCAAGACGGGCCTGATGGCGGGCAAGAAGGGCCTGATCATGGGCATCGCGAATGAGCGCTCGCTGGCGTTCGGGATCGCCGGCGCGCTCGCCGGCCAGGGCGCCGAGCTCGCGATCACCTACCAGGGCGAGGTCATGGAGAAGCGGGTGCGGCCGATCGCCGAGCAGCTCGGCGCGCCGATCGTTTGCTCGGCCGACGTCACCGACCAAGCCAGCCTCGATCGCCTGTTCGCGGCGATCGGCGGGCGCTGGCCGGCGCTCGACTTCGTCGTCCACGCGATCGCCTGGGCCGACAAGGACGAGCTCAAGGGCAAGTATCTCGACACCAGCGCCGCCAACTTCCAGCGCTGCCTCTGGATCTCCTGCTTCTCGTTCACCGACCTCTGCCGGCGCGCCGCCCCGCTGATGGGCCCGGGCGGCAGCCTGTTGACGCTGACCTATGCCGGCGCCGAGCGGGTGATGCCGCACTACAACGTGATGGGGGTCGCCAAGGCCGCGCTCGAGGCGAGCGTCCGCTATCTGGCGGTCGACCTCGGCGGCGCCGGCATCCGGGTCAACGCGATCTCGGCCGGCCCGGTCAAGACGCTCGCCGCCTCCGGGATCGGCGATTTCCGCTATATCCTGAAGTGGAACGAATACAACTCGCCGCTCAAGCGCAACACGACGCTCGCCGACGTCGGCGGCGCCGCGCTCTACCTGCTGTCCGACCTCGGCGCCGGCACCACCGGCGAGGTCCTGCACGTCGACGGCGGCTACCACGTGGTGGGCATGAAGGCGGTCGACGCGCCTGACATCGCGGTCGTCTGACCGGGCGCGCGATGGTCGCGACCTTCGGCCTCACCCACCTCGCCCTGGCGGTCGCCGACGTCGAGCGGGCGTTCCGGTTCTACCAGGATGTCTTCGGCATGGTCGCGGTCTACCGCGGGCCAGGCTTGATCCAGGCCCAGACGCCCGGCTGCCGCGACGTGCTCGTGCTCGAGGAGCAGCGCGCACGCACCGCCGGCTCCGGCGGGATCGCCCATTTCGGCTTCCGGCTGGTCGACCCGGCCGCGATCGAGGAGGCCGCCGCCGCGGTCGAGCGCGCCGGCGGCAGCATCGTCAGCCGCGGCGAGTTCTGCCCGGGCGAGCCCTACGTCTTCTGCCGCGACCTCGACGGCTACGACCTCGAGATCTGGCACGAGCTGCCGACCCCGCTCGATCCCGCCCCGCCGACCGGCCGGACCTAGGCGGCATGGCCGGCAACAGCTTCGGCGGACTGTTCCGCTTCACGACCTGGGGCGAGAGCCATGGGGTCGCGATCGGCTGCGTGGTCGACGGCGTGCCGCCGCGGCTGCCGCTCGCCGAAGCCGACATCCAGCGCTGGCTCGACCGCCGCCGGCCCGGCCAGTCGAAGTTCACGACCCAGCGCCGCGAGCCGGACCAGGTGCAGAATCCTGTCGGGCACCTTCGAGGGCCTGACCACCGGCGCCCCGATCTCGCTGGTCATCGACAACGTCGACGCCCGCGCCAAGGACTATGGCGCGATCAAGGACCAGTTCCGCCCCGGCCACGCCGACTACACCTACCTGGCCAAATACGGCATCCGCGACTACCGGGGCAGCGGCCGGGCGAGCGCGCGCGAGACCGCGATGCGGGTCGCGGCCGGCGCGGTCGCGCGCAAGGTCCTGGGCAGCGGCATCACGATCCAGGGGGCGCTGATCCAGATCGGCGCCGACCGCATCGACCGCGTCGGCCTGGGACTGGAACGAGGTCGAAAAAAACCCGTTCTGGTGCCCGGATGCCGGCGCGCCGCCCGCTGGGAGGCGCTGCTGCTCGAAACCCGGAAAAACGGCTCCTCGCTCGGCGCGGTGATCGAGGTGATCGCCTCGGGCGTGCCGGTCGGCCTGGGCGAGCCGGTCTACGACAAGCTGGACGCCGATCTCGCCAAGGCGATGATGAGCATCAACGCGGTCAAAGGCGTCGAGATCGGCGCCGGGTTCCTGGCCGCAGAGCTGAGCGGCGAAGAAAACGCCGACGAGATGCGGATCGGCAACGATGGCCGGCCGCTGTTTCTGTCCAACCAGGCCGGCGGCATCCTGGGCGGCATCTCGACGCGGCCAGGACGTCGTGGTCCGCTTCGCGGTCAAGCCGACCAGCTCGATCCTGACGCCGCAGGCGCTCGATCGACCGCTTCGGCAACGAGGTCGAGATCTCGACCAAGGGCCGCCACGACCCCTGCGTCGGCATCCGCGCCGTGCCGGTCGGCGAGGCGATGATGGCGATCGTGCTCGCCGACCACCTGCTCCGGCAGCGGGCGATCGGTGCGGCCGCTCCGGTGCCGCCGCCGCCATGATCGAGTGACCGGCAACGCTGGAGGTCAGCCATGGCGCCGCCAACGCCGCCCGCACCGCCGATCGACCGGGTGCTCGAGACCATCCTCTACGTCGACGATCTCGACGCCGCCGCCCGCTTCTACGGCCAGGTCCTCGGGCTCGAGCTCGACAGCCGGCAGCCGGGGCTGTTTGCGTTCTTCCGCTGCGGCCCCTCGATGCTGCTGCTGTTCGAGCCGAAGGCCGCGAGCACCGGGCGCAACGTGCCGGCGCACGGCGCCCATGGGCCCGGGCACGCCTGCTTCGCAGTCGCCGAGGCCGCGCTCGATGGCTGGCGCCGGCACCTCGAGGCGGCCGGGATCGCGATCGAGCGCGAGATGAGCTGGCCGCGCGGCGGCCGCTCGTTCTATTTCCGCGACCCCGCCGGCAACAGCCTCGAGCTCGCCACCCCCAGGATCTGGGGCCTGCCGGAGGTCGAGCCACCTGGAGGCTGAGCCGCCTCGGCGCCGAGCTTGGATCGGCCGCGGCGCATCCTACACTTAGCATCATGACCTGCATCCCGAGGAGCGCGCGATGACCGTGACCACGACCGAGGCGCCGATCGAGATCGAGCTGATCGCCGATCTCGCCTGCCCCTGGTGCTATCTGGGCCTCGTCCGCCTGGATCGGGCGCGCGCTATGCGCCCGGGGCTCCCGGTCCGGCTCGCTTGGTGGCCGTTCTTCCTGAACCCGCAGATGCCGCCCGAGGGCATGGATCGGCAGGCCTATCTGCGCGCCAAGTTCGGCGGCGAGGCCAACGCCCGGAGCATCTACGCGCGGATCAGCGAAGCCGGCCGCGCCGACGGCATCGAGTTCGCCTTCGAACGGATGCCCCGGACCCCCAACACGCTGCTCGCGCAGCGGCTGATCCTGCTGGCCGAGCGAGCAAGGCCTGGGCGAGGCGATGATCCGCAGCCTGTTCCAGGCGCTGTTCATCGACGGTCGCGACATCGGCGACCTGGCGCAGCTGATCGGGCTCGCGGCCGGCGTCGGCCTCGAGCAGGACGCGGTCGAGCGCTATCTCGCGGGCGAGCAGGGTCAGAGCGAGGTTGCGGCCGGCCACCGCCGGGCCGAGGCGCTGGGCGTGCGTGGCGTGCCCGTGTTCGTGATCGACCACGAGCATGCGGTCGCCGGCGCCCAGCCGCCGGAGGTCCTGGTCGGGCTGTTGGATCTTGCCGCCAGCGTCCGGATGCAAGCCGCCGAGTAGCGCGCGCCGCCGCCAAGCGGGCCGGCTGATCCGCCACCGGCGCAGGCGCCCGCCAGCTGTGGCTTCGGCGTTCAGCCGCCCGCTGGCTTGACCGCGATCGCGAGCGCCTCGGTATAGGTGATCGCGACCTGATCACCGACCTTCAGCCCTCTAAGGAAGTCCTGCATCCCGGGGTCGCGCACCGTGATCGTCTGGGAGCGGCCCTGGGCGTTGGTGAACGAAACGGTATGCGACGACAGATCGAGCGCGTCGATCCGCACCATATCGGTCACCTGCTGCGACACGCCGCCCTCGGGTCTGGCGCCGAGCGGCGCGCGCGTCACCTCTGCGCTCGCAGAAGCCTGCTGGCCGGAGGTGGCGAGCTGCGCGGCGATCGCTTCGTAGTAATTGACGACCACCTGATCGCCGACCTGGACCTGCGGCAGGTTACGCACCTGCGGACCGGCCGCGACCGTGAACAGATTGCCGTCTGCACCCCGCAGCGTAACCAGGCGTCCGGGCACGTCGACCGCGGTGACCGTGGCGGACACCTCGCGCGCCTGCTCGACCATCGCGGGCTCGGGGGGCGCCGTCTCGCAGCCAACGAGGAGGCCGAACGCCACCGCCACCAAAGAGATCCTGCTCATCTGCATCATCGTTGTCCCCCCTTTTCTGGACCTTCCGAGTTACCGGTCGAATCGTGGTCGGCGGGCGCGCGCACGCAAATAGTGGCCAGCCACTGGCAGACCCGCTCTGGCGTCCGAGACGATCGCCTGGCCGCTCGCCCTGAAGTTTAGTCCGGCCGCCAGGCTTCGTAGTCGCCGGTCGCCGGCGCCCGTTGGCCGCCGCGCTGCAAAGCGCCCGGCGGCAGATAGGCGGCATCGGTGCCGGTCAGGTTGGGCAGCGGCGCCTGCTCCCAGCGCGGCGCCGGCAACGGCTGCTCGCTCGGCGGCCGCTCGATCCGCTTGTGCAGCCAGCCGACCCAGCCGGGCGGCACCAGGGTCGGCTCGGCGGCCCGCGCAAACACCACCCAGCGCCGCTCGCGGCGCCAGGGCCCGCGCTGGCCGCGCTCGCGATAGTAGCGGTTGCCGAACTCGTCGACCCCGACCAGTTCGCCCCGCAGCCACGTGCGCAGCATCGTAAAGAAGCTGTTGGTCTTGAGCGCCCGCAAGCCCGTCCCTCGTCAACCGCCGCGCGCACTATGGCGAGGAACGGCGCGCGCGTCCAGTCACACGCTCACGCCCGGCCCTGTGGATAACCGGGCAGCCCTGTTCCTGCTTCGTTCCATGTCAGCCGCCTCCAGCACGCATCAATCCTGGTTGATTGACAGCCTCTCTCCACCGCGATCAGGCGGCCAAAGGTCCAGCTCCAGTCGCGCAGACGCCCATCGCGCCCGCCCGCAGCCGGAACCAGAAGCACAGCGCGCCATCGGTCCGCTGGCGCCCTCCTCAGATGGATGCAGACGCACCATCTGGTATTGGAGCTTGCCCTGGACATCTATATATGGTTAAGGAGGGATAACGAAGCCGGAGGAGCGGGTGGACGCAGGCGGACGATGGGCCAAGTGCCCCGGCCGTTCGGCAGATCCCGGAGGCACTTGAAGGACTTGGAGCTGCGGCCCAGGCGTGGGACCCGCTTCGGCCGCGGGCGGCTGCGCCGCCGCAAGTTTCTATTAACTTTTGGCCCCGTGTGCCGTAGAAGGTTGAGTTGAATGAGCATGATCGCAACCGTCCTGATGTCGCTGGAGCCGGCGCGCCCGATCCATTCGCGGAGCGCGCGGCCATGAGAGTCGAGCGCGTCTTTACCGTTGCGGGCAGCTCGCCCTACGACGGCATCGGCTTTCGCACCGGCATCAGCGAGATCCGCAACCCGGACGGCTCGGTGGTCTTCCGGCTCGACGAGATCGAGGTGCCGAGCGCCTGGTCGCAGGTCGCGGTCGACGTGCTCGCCCAGAAGTATTTCCGCAAGGCAGGCGTGCCCGCCGCGCTGGTCGCGGTCGACGAGCCGGACGTGCCCGCCTGGCTGCGCCGGCGGCGCGTCGACGCGGCCGCCCTCGAGCGCCTGCCGGAGGCCGAGCGCCATGGCGGCGAGACCTCGGCCAAGCAGGTGTTCGACCGGCTCGCCGGCACCTGGACCTACTGGGGCTGGAAGGGCGGCTATTTCGACAGCGAGGCGCGATGCGCAGAGCTTCTACGACGAGCTGCGCTTCATGCTCGCCTGCCAGCACGCGGCGCCGAACTCGCCGCAATGGTTCAACACCGGCCTGAACTGGGCCTACGGCATCGACGGCCCGGCCCAGGGCCACTACTTCGCCGACGACCGGACCGGCGAGGTCCGGCGCTCCGCGTCCGCCTACGAGCGACCGCAGCCGCACGCCTGCTTCATCCAGAGCATCCAGGACGACCTGGTCAATCCGGGCGGGATCATGGATCTCTGGGTGCGCGAGGCGCGCCTGTTCAAATACGGCTCGGGCACCGGCACCAACTTCTCGAGCCTGCGCGGCGAGAACGAGCCGCTGTCCGGCGGCGGCAAGTCGTCCGGGCTGATGAGCTTTCTCAAGATCGGCGACCGGGCGGCCGGTGCGATCAAGTCCGGCGGCACCACCCGGCGCGCGGCCAAGATGGTCGTGGTCGATGTCGACCATCCGGACATCCTGGACTTCGTCCGCTGGAAGGTGACCGAGGAGCAGAAGGTCGCAGCACTGGTCGCGGGCTCGAAGCTGCTCGCCCGGCACATGAACGCGATCCTGGCCGCCTGCCACGCCGGCGGGCTGGATGGCGAGGCCCGCTTCAGCGCCAAGGACAACCCCGAGCTCAAGAAGGCGATCCGGAGCGCGCGCGCGGTCTTCCTGCCGGAGAACGCGCTCCAGCAGGCGGTCCTGTTCGCCCGCCAGGGCTACACCCGGATCGAGCTCCCGACCTATACCACCGATTGGGACTCGGACGCCTATCTGACGGTCGCCGGCCAGAACTCGAACAACTCGGTCCGGGTCACCGGCGAGTTCCTGGAGCGGGTGCTCGAGGACCGCGAGTGGCAGCTCTTTCGGCGGACCGACGGCAAAGTCGCGAGATCGCTGCCCGCGCGCGAGCTCTGGGATCAGATCGCGCGCGCCGCCTGGGGCAGCGCCGATCCCGGCATCCAGTACGACACCACGATCAACGAATGGCACACCTGCCCGGCCTCGGGCCGGATCAACGCGTCCAACCCGTGCTCGGAGTACATGTTCCTCGACGACACGGCGTGCAATCTGGCCTCGCTCAACCTGGTCGCGTTCTTAAAGGACGACGGCGGCTTCGATACCGCGGGCTTCGCCCATGCCGTCCGCTTATGGACGATCGTGCTCGAGATCTCGGTCATGATGGCCCAGTACCCGTCCGCGAAGATCGCCGAGCTGTCCTACCGCTACCGCACGCTGGGTCTGGGCTATGCCAACCTCGGCGGCCTGCTGATGGCCTCCGGGATCGCCTACGACAGCCACAAGGGCCGCGCGCTCGCCGGCGCCTTGACCGCGCTGATGACCGGCACCGCTTATGCGGTCTCCGCCGAGATGGCGGGCCAGCTCGGGCCGTTCGCGGGCTTTGCGCACAACCGCGAGCCGATGCTCCGCGTGGTCCGCAACCACCGCCGCGCCGCCCATGGCGAGAAGCGCGATTACGAGGGCCTCTCGGTCCGGCCGGTCGCCCTCGATGCCGCGCGGGTGCCGATCCGCGAGCTGGTCGAGGCCGCGCGCAGGGCCTGGGACCAGGCGCTCGAAGCCGGCCAGGCCCACGGCTATCGCAACGCCCAGACCACGGTGATCGCGCCGACCGGCACGATCGGCCTGGTCATGGACTGCGACACGACCGGGATCGAGCCCGACTTCGCGCTGGTCAAGTTCAAGAAGCTGGCGGGCGGCGGCTACTTCAAGATCATCAACCGGATGGTGCCCAGGGCGCTGGCCAGGCTCGGCTATCCGCCCGAGCAGATCGACGAGGTCGTGCGCTTCGCGGTCGGCCACGGCACGCTGATCGGCGCGCCCGAGATCAACCACGAGACGCTCGCCGCCAAGGGCTTCACGGCCGAGGTCCTGGAGCGGCTGGAGCGGGCGCTGCCCTGCGCCTTCGACATCAAGTACGCCTTCAACCACTACACGCTGGGCGAGGCCTTCTGCCGCGAGGCGCTCGGCATCACCGAGCTGCAGCTGGCCGATCCCCGGTTCGACCTCTTGACCGAGCTCGGCTTCTCGCGCGCCCAGTACGAGGTCGCCAACCTCTACTGCTGCGGGGCGATGACCGTCGAGGGCGCGCCGCACCTGAAGGCCGAGCACCTGCCGGTCTTCGACTGCGCCAACCCCTGCGGCCGTCTCGGCAAGCGCTATCTTCTCGACCGAGAGCCACATCAAGATGATGGCGGCCGCCCAGCCGTTCATCACCGGCGCGATCTCGAAGACCATCAACATGCCCCAGACCGCGACGGTCGAGGACTGCGGCAAAGCCTATCTCGAGGCCTGGCAGCTCGGCCTCAAGGCGATGGCGCTCTACCGGGACGGCTCCAAGCTCTCCCAGCCCCTGTCCTCGAGCCTGCTCGACGATGTGCCGCCCGCGGACGACCAGGACGAGCCCGCCGATGCCGCCGCGCGCACGATGCAGGTCGCCGAGCGCGTCGTCGAGCGCCTGATCGCCGAGCGAAGGCGGCTGCCCAACCGGCGCAAGGGCTATACCCAAAAGGCCGTGGTCGGCGGCCACAAGGTCTATCTGCGGACCGGCGAATACGTCGATGGCCGGATCGGCGAGATCTTCATCGACATGCACAAGGAAGGCGCTGCCTTCCGCTCGCTGATGAACAGCTTTGCGATCGCGGTCTCGATCGGCCTGCAGTACGGCGTGCCGCTCGAGGAGTTCGTCGAGGCGTTCGCCTACACCCGCTTCGAGCCGTCGGGCCCGGTCCAGGGCAACGACACGGTCAAGATGGCAAGCTCGGTGCTCGACTACATCTTCCGCGAGCTCGCGATTTCCTACCTCGATCGGAGCGACCTCGCCCACGTCGACCCGAACGAGCTGCATCACGACAGCATCGGCCACGGTGCCAAGGAGAGCGATCTGAGGCGGGACGACCTCGCCCAGATCGCGAGCGCCGGCTACGTGCGCGGCAATCTCCGCCTCTTGCACGGCGGCAGCGAGGCCAAGGTCCAGGACGCGCCGGCGACCGGCGCGCCCCCGACCGGCATGACCCCATCCGGCATCGCTGCGAGCGGCGGCGTCACGGCCAGCGCGGTTGCCTCCCAGGCGCGATCATCGGTGATCGCCCCGGAGCGCCGCGCCGGCGACGTCACCGCCGCGGCGCGCCTGCTGACGGAATCGACTGAGGCGGCGGTTCAGGACGAACGGCTGGCTCAGGCGAGGCTGGCGCGGCTCAAGGGATACGAAGGTGATCCCTGCCCGAGCTGCGCCAATTTCACCCTGGTGCGGAGCGGCACCTGCCTGAAATGCGACACCTGCGGCTCGACGACGGGCTGCTCGTGAACCTCGAGGGCAGGCGCCAAGCCAACCCAGGGCAGTAACCTTCCTCCTCCCAAGCCTGCGGCCCGGCGGCCTCTTCCGCCGGGCCTCTTTTTTTGGTCGATACCTCATCTAGGCCATTGAACGACTGAGCCAATGAACGATATAGTGGACTTCGACTGGAACGAAGCGAAGAGTGAGCAGTGCCTGCGGGAGCGTGGCTTTTCGTTCGCCTTCGTCGCCCCGGCTTTTGCCGATCCAGATCGGCGGGTCGAGATCGACGATCGTTGGGACTACGGCGAGACGCGCTACCGCCTCTATGGCTTGATCAGCGGTCGCTTGTTCGTGGTCGTGTATGCGTTGCGCGGGCGGACCGCCTGGATCATCTCCGCCCGCAAGGCGAACGTCCGAGAGCGACGGCGCCATGGTGATCAAAGCACGCCTCGAGGAAGACGGAACCGTCGTTGAGATCGGGCGCGACGGCACCGAGCAACCGCTGGCGCTGGAGGTCGACTGGTCCAAAATCGACGCCACCACCGAAGCGGATATTGCCGCTCAGATCGCCGCCGATGATGCCGATGCGCTATTGGACGCGGCCGCTTACGCCCGCCGGGTCCGCCGCCGGGTCGGGCTCTCCCAGACTGCCTTCGCTAAGCGCATCGGGGTGCCGGTCGACACCGTACGCAACTGGGAGCAAGGCAAGCGCTTGCCGCGCGGCCCGGCCCGCGCCCTGCTCCGGATCATTGACCGCGCCCCGGAAATGGCGCTTCAGGCTCTGGACAAGAACTGGCCGTGTCCGGATGCGGAGCATTGCCGGTTCGCGCTCCAGACATCGACCGGTACCCCGGATCATTGGATAGCCAAGCCGACTGGAAAGGGCGGCGGCATGAGGGACATCAATCCCGCGCCCCGCTACCAGGTGCGCCTCAATGCCAGGAGACCCGAACAGTCCGACATCCGGTCCAGCAGACGCCATATATTAAGCGCATGAAGAACGGATCGGCCTGCGAGGCAAACGGGCGCGCGGTCGATCCCAGATCGGCCGAGGCCCACATCCCGCTGCCGGACTTCAGGTTCAGGGCCCCCATGATGGACCCTGAGACCTGGCTCAGGCGCATTCGCGACGCGACCCGCGATGTCGCCGACGAGGACTATCAGGAGCGGGTCTGGCTGCGCGGCGAAGGGCCGAGGTCGATTTCGAGCACGGAAGCCGTCTGCCGCCTCGTCGACGACTACGACCTCCCGACCTTCCTCGCCGAAGCTGCGGACACGGCCTGGATCTCGAACGACCAACTCACGGCGCTCGGAAGGCTCGACGCTGCGCTCACGCGTTACGCCATCAACGGCGAAGACGCCGACGATGCCAGGACCCAGACCCCGGGATGGCAGAAATCCGCCAGCGCGCCAAGGCGACGCTCGAAATCTTCACAACGCCCGCGGCCAGCGCTTGACCGCGTCTGGTGACGACGCCGAACAGCATCCCCAAGGACCACAGGACGGACGGGCTGGCTCAGGCGAGGCTGGCGCGGCTCAAGGGATACGAAGGTGATCCCTGCCCGAGCTGCGCCAATTTCACCCTGGTGCGGAGCGGCACCTGCCTGAAATGCGACACCTGCGGCTCAACCACGGGCTGCTCGTGAGCCCGAAGGGCAGACGCCTAGTCTAGCCAACCCAGGGCAGTAACCTTCCTCCTCCCAAGCCTGAGGCCCGGCGGCCACTCCCGCCGGGCCTCTTTTCCCGGAGAATCGTTACAGGCTTCGGACAAGCGGCCGAGCGGTGCATCAAGCCACTGGGTCGAACGGTCGAACCGTGATCGGAAGTCTGCAATGCTAGAAACATTCGAAAGCCCGGCCATGCAACGCTCAAAACGTCCGCGGCCAGCGGTTGAGGATCCCCGTTGTGAGACGGCCAGCGCCGCGGTCGCGCAGCCCGCTTCCCTCCATCCCTTCTCGCGCGGATGGCGACAATCGTACAGACCCCTCTCGCGAATTTAGCTTGTCCAACTGGGCGATTCACAATACGATCTGTAGCTCGATCGCTCTTGATCCGATGCTGTCGTATCCAGGGACAAACGGGGTTCTGGGTGTACACGGCCCATTCCGTGGCCAAGAGGGAGGTTGAAAGGATACTCGATACTAGCCAAATCCAGGCGGAAAAAAACCGTCTCAAGCGTCCGCTGTTGATGATTCTTGACAGGCACTTTCCAACGCAACCGCCGTTGTGGCAGCAGTACAAACAAAGGCCAAAGAACTCGAAGGACAATTGGTAAAGGAACCCAACCTAGTTCAACGATTGGCGAGCTCAACCGATTTGCAAGCCGCAATCAGCGATCGGTTTCTGAAGCCGCTCCAAGGAACCCAGACTGAACTTCCGGAGATGAAACGTAGTCAAACAAGCACTATTTACGTTCGTATCGACTGACGAAGTTATCAATCCCCAGGGCAAAGTGGTAGATCGCACTGTCTCTCTGGGCCCGCATAAGGCATGCTTTGTTGTCGCATATAGGAATATCGACCAACCACTCCTTGCGGATGTTTTATTTCGCCACAACAGAATGATTGGCAACTTCGTCTCGTAGTTCGAGCAACAATTGTAAGTGTCAAGCAGGTTGTCTTGGACTTAAATCTACTGGGCAGAAAAGGTGTCAGGAACCTTTTCGCAGCCTCCGACTTCCGCACAGTGCGCCCCATATGCTAAGCGGATGAAGAACGGTGTGGCCACGATGCCACCTCGATCGGCGGTCGCCGGCGGCGCACATTCCGCTGCGGGACTTCAGATTGCCGGAGTGAGCGCGATGATGGACAAGGACAGCTGGCTCAGCGCATTCTCGAGGCCATCCGCGACCTCGACGATGCGTCCCACCAGGAGCGCGTGTGGGTCCGCGGTGAAGGGCCCGAGATCGACTCTATACCGAAGCCATCTCGGCCCTCCTCAACGACTATGATCTCGCGGGGTTTCTCTACTCGGCCTTCGAGGCCGCGATCAGCGGCTATGTCGCCCGGGATGACGATCGGACCACAGACGCGGTCCGGATCACGACCCCCGAATGGCTGGAGTTGCGGCAGCTCGCCCGGCGAACCCTCCAAGACTTCGCCGTGCCGCATCACGAGCGCTCGCTAGAGCAAACTCGCCGTCGCGAGCCGCTTCGGGAGGGCGGCGCGGGCAAGGATCTCTCGATGGCCGGCACGTGCCCGTCTCACACTGGAGGAAGGCTGCACCGCGCACGAAGCCCTCTCCGGTTCGAGGTTCAAGCCATTCACCCGCTGAGTCAGCGAGCAGTCGGCGGCGAGGATGTCGAGGACGGGCTGGTCGTGCATTACGGGCCGGACGGGCCCCTGCACACGCCTTCGAGGCCGAGCACGCCTCCGAACGCCCGGACCTGGTCGCGCGCGTCCTCGCCGCCCTCCGCGAAGCTTCCAGCGCGCGACTCCTGCTGCTTCGCGGCGACGGTTGACTAGGGCTACGGCCATCAAGGAGTACGAACGGCCGTGGCCGGAGCCTTGCGATCGCGCACGCGATACTGCATATACCGTCTGTGCGGGTTGGGCCGACATGTCGGTGCTGGTGGCCGGTACGCGCAGCGCCCGAGGCGCATCGCGCCGGTTGCTCGAGATTGTCCGTGAGGGGCTGCTCTTACCGCTGGTCTTGGTGCCGTTGGTGAGCGAGTATGAGGCGGCGTTGGCTGCGGCCCGAGCACCTTAAGGCAGCGGGCGCGACGAAAGGCCAAATGCTGGCCCTGATCGACGACATCGTGGCTGCGGCGGAGGCTGTGGACCGGCATTTCCTTGTGAGACCCTTATTGCGCGACCCGGCAGACCATCACGTCATCGAGACGGCGGTGAATGGCCAAGCGGACTTCCTCGTGTCGCTGAATGTCCGTGACCTCGCGCCCGCGGCGAATCTGTACCGGTTTCGACTTGTCACTCCTGGAGCGGCGCTGACGGAACTGCGGAACTTGCGAGTGTGACCGATGCGTCGGAACAACGTCAGCCTACGCCTGCCACCGCACCTGCTGGCGCGCATCAAGCAGCTGGCCGAAGCAGAGTCAATCTCCGTCAATCAGCTGCTCACGGTTGCCGTGGCGGAGAAGATCGCGCGACTGGAGGCAGACGCATCCTATCGGGCTCGGGAGGGACGTTCTCAACCCGGTGCCGGCTGGCGGGTGCTGAAGCACATGGGACAGAGTTCGCCGCCACTCCCGGGTGACGAGCTCCCGAAGACGTGAGTTGGCCTGCCGCGCTGAATCGCTTCTACGCGTCGGGGCAACCGGACTTGGTCGCGCGCGCCCTCGCCGCCCTCCGCCACGCCAGGGGCTTCGCCGTAAGGATTGGAAAATACGTGCCGTCGACGGCGTACGCAGCTGGAAGCAGGCAAGCGCGCGCCGTAGGCCCGGCCCTGCAGCGCATCATCCATTGATGCCCGAGACGGCGCTTAAGACTCTCAACACGCCCGGACCGCGGCATGGGTCCGTTCCTCCCTGAAGTTGCCCGTCTCCCGCGGACCCGCCCCTGTTCCCGCCCGCCCCCCTTCGGCCACGGCTGGCGCGGGCACGGATTCCCACGGTCCCATGGACCCTCCGAAGCCATCGTTAACAGGCGAGGGGTTACCATCCGGTTAACGCCTCGGCACTCCGGGTCGCGGCCGCCCTCGCCGCCTTCTGCCACGCTAGGGCTTCGCGGCCTGAGCCCTCGCCAGAGCACGTCTCCGGCTCTAAGCTGAATTGCAAGAAGACTGGGCGACATGGTGACCAAGGCACGCCTGAAAGATGACGGCACCGTAGTCGAGGTCCTGCGCGACGGCTCCGAGCGGCCGTTCGTGCCGGAGGCCGATTGGGCCAGGGTCGACCGCACCACGGAAGCCGAGATTGCCGCCCAGATCGCCGCGGACGATGCCGAGGCGATGCGCGATGTCGCCGCCTACGCGCGCCGCGTCCGCCGCAAGATCGGCCTCTCCCAGGTTGCCTTTGTCCAACGGATCGGCATGCCGCTCGACACGGTCCGCAACTGGGAACGAGGCAAACGGGCGCCGCAGGGACCGGCCCGCGCCTTGTTGCGCATCATCGATCGCGCGCCGGAGACCGCGCTGGCCGCGCTCGATCGCTAGTCTAGTTGTGGTTGCTATGAAGGTTGTTCATCCGGGGAAGCCCGGTCAGGCTGTTGGTTGCGACACTGCCAGCGCTGATCGGGAGATCACCCGGATGAACCTGCATAAGAATGCGCGTTTGATGCCGCAAGGTCCACTCCTGCTGGTGCAGCGGGTGATCGAGCACGGCTGGACGGTGGGGTCGGCCGCCGGCGCTGCAGGACTGTACGCAACGCCAGGCTTACCGCTGGCTCGCGCGCTATCGGGAGGGCGGGACGGCGGCGCTGATCGACCGCAGCTCGGCGCCGCAGCAGCGTCCGCGCCAGGTGTCGGACGGGCGCGTGGCCGAGATCGAGCGCCGGCGGCGGCAGCGCCTGAGCGGCCCGGCGATCGCGCGCCAGCTGGCCATGCCGGTCTCAACGGTCGGCGGCATTCTGCGCCGTCTCGGGCTGGGCAGGCTGAGCGCCCTCGAGCCCAAACCGCCGGTTGTGCGGTATCAGCGCGAACGGCCGGGCGAGCTGATCCACATCGACACCAAGAAGCTCGGGCGGATCGCGGCGATCGGCCATCGGATCACCGGCGACCGGCGCGACAGCAAGCGCGGCGCCGGCTGGGAGGCCGTGCACGTCTGCATCGACGACGCCTCGCGCCTGGCCTGCAGCGAGGTCCTCGCCGACGAGCGCAAGACCAGCGCCGTGCCGTTCCTGGAGCGCGCGCTCGGCTGGTTCGCGCGCCAGGGCATCACGGTCGAGCGGGTCATGACCGACAACGGTTCGGCCTCCCGAAGCCGCCCCTGGGGCCAGGCCTGCGGCGGGCTCGCGTTGCGTCACCTCCGCACCCGGCCGTACACGCCGCGCACCCACGGCAAGGCCGAGCGCTTCATCCAGACCAGCCTGCGCGAATGGGCCTACGCGCGCCCCTTGCGACCTCGCGCGAGCGCGCCGCCGCGCTGATGCCTTGGCTCGACCATGACAACACCGCCCGGCCGCACGCCGCCCTGGCCCACCAGCCGCCGGTCAGCCGTCTGCGCCAAGCGGCGTTCCTCGGTTCGACCGAGGACATCGTTCCTCCGTCCCGACCTGTCATCACCCCCGACCGGTGCGACGGGGCGGTGCCAGGAGCGCCGCAGGCGACCGGCGCCAGCCGGCGCGCAGCGTCCTTGCGCCGCCCCGCCGGACCGGTCACGCTCCAACAGGAGGGAGCCCCAATGCTCGTTCACCTGAACAACGTTCGTGGAAACAACAACTAGTGCACCCCGCAGCTACGCGATTGTTCGAAGCCCGGCTGACTTGCCCATTTCCCGATGATCTGTTAGGATTACAAACCTCCGGCGGGGTTACGAACCCCGGCGGTCGATCGTGTGGAGCCAGCGCGAACGCGTCGCGCCCAAGGCTAGGTCGAGAAGGACGACCGCTCGTCTCCTCTCCCGGAGCCGCAACTACCAAACGAACCCAAGAGCCAAGCGAAACCTCAGCTTTCGTGCCCTTTGTGATCTCTAGACTCCTGCCCGGGTACACCTAGGCTTCGTGGACCTATAAGCTTTTCCCCCGTGACGCAGGTCGCTCGGCTTCTCCGACACGGCTTGGGCCGAGCCTGATCACTGGACGCCTCCGCTCTTTCCGGGATTCCGACGAGCGCCTGTTTGCCTTGATGTCCCGCGCCGCTCCGACCGCAGCGACTGAGGACGGGGCCGAGGCCCGACGAGCTGCCAACATGCCCGACGGTCGAAAGCCCCCTGCGTGCGGCCGTCGGACCCGACGCGACTTGGCGTCGATACCTCTCTATTTCGATCAATGACCATGATCGCTACTCAATCGACGCTCCATCGCAACGCAGCAAATGCGGCTCCTCGGTCCTTCGAGGAGCGGGTGAGGCAGCCTATCGCTCTACCGCGTGGCCGGTGGATAGGGTCATCGGACATGGAGCTGGCGGCGCCTGCATATGGCACATGGTTGGCGCTTGCTCCTGCGCGAGCGTGACCTGGATGAGCACGCTCGTCTTGCGTTCGGTGCTCGTTCGGTTCCAGATTGACCCATCGGCAGCCCGTATCGGACCCGCTCGCGCCATGGCGCTCAGCTCACCCTCGCTCAGCCTCGGCGTGGAGGAGGAATACCTGCTGGTCGACCCGGCGAGCCGCGATCTGGTCGCGGCGCCGCCGGCGGGGTTCATGGTGCGCTGTCAGGAGCGCCTGGCCGGCCGCGCCACGCACGAGCTGCTCCAGGCCCAGGTCGAGGTCGACACCCGCGTCTGCCCGGACGTCGCCGAGGTCCGGCGCGAGCTCACCGAAATGCGGGCGGCGATCGCCCGCACCGCGCAGGACTTCGGCATGGCGCTGGTCGCCGCCTCGACCCACCCGTTCGCCAACTGGCGGGCCCAGCGCCGGGTCGACAAGGAGCGCTACAACGTGCTCGCGCGCGACATGGCGGCGCTGGCCGAGCGCCTGGTGATCTGCGGCATGCACGTCCACGTCGGGATCGAGGACGAGGAGCTGCGGATCGACCTGATGAGCCAGGCGACCTACTTCCTGCCCCACATGCTGGCGCTGTCGACCTCGTCGCCGTTCTGGGAAGGCCGTCCTACCGGATTAAAAGCCTATCGGCCGACCGTGTTCGGCGACCTGCCGCGCAGCGGGCTGCCGGAATATTTCGCCAGCGCCGACGAGTGGCATCAGATGCTGCGCCTGCTCGCGCAGACCGGGCTGTGCGACGACGCGACCAAGATCTGGTGGGACCTGCGGCCGAGCGCGCGCTTCCCGACGCTCGAGATGCGGGTCTGCGATGTCTGCACCCGGCTCGAGGATGGGCTCACGATCATCGCGCTCTGGCAGTCGATCCTGGCCACCCTCTACCGGCTGCGCGCCGATAACCAGACCTGGCGCCGCTACCGGCGGACCCTGGTCGAGGAGAACAAATGGCTGGCCCAGCGCCATGGCATCAGCGCCTCGCTCGCCGACTACGGCGCGCTGACGCAAAAGCCGTTCGGTGTCTTGGTCGAAGAGCTGATCGCTCTGGCGGCCCCCGAAGCCGAGCGCCTCGGCTGCCTTGACGAGGTCCTGCGCGCGCGCCACATCCTCGACCGGGGCACCAGCGCCGACCGCCAGCTCGCGGTCTACGCCAAGAGCCTGGCCGCGGGCGCCGACGAGCGCGAGGCCTCGATCGCGGTGGTCGACTGGCTGATCGCCGCGACCCTGGTCGGCGTCACGCCGGCTGCTGAGCGGCCGGCGGCCCGTGCCCCGGACGGAGGCTAACATGCAGAATATCGCCCGCCTCGACGAGGCGACCCGGACTGCGCTCGAGGCCGCGGCGTTCCGCGCGCTGGTCGAGCACCTGCGCGCCCACCCGGAAGTCCAGAACATCGATCTGATGAACCTCGCCGGCTTCTGCCGCAACTGTCTGTCGAAGTGGTACCGCGCGGCCGCCGCCGAGCAGGGTCTCGAGCTGTCCTACGAAGACGCCCGCGAGATCGTCTACGGCATGCCTTACGCCGACTGGAAGGCCAAGCACCAGACCGAAGCCAGCGCCGGCCAGCAGGCCCAGTTTGAGGAACGTCAGTCATCGCACGGCTAATCTCCGTGCTTGTGAAGACTCTTCACTAGACGGCGACTTCCCGCCCATCTCGATCGAGGTTTCTTGGTCTTTGTGTCGACACTAGCATGCAATTCTCAGAATGGAGGGCGAGCTCATGGAACCGCGGCAGACTGTAGCGCTTCTCGACGAGTTCAGAGAGGCTCTGGATTCACAAACGAGGCAGTTGCGCGGCTTCATCACTTCCGCGATCGTCCCATCCGGAGAATATCGACGGCCACAGAGCTTATTGTAAAGCAAGAACTTCCTTCCAAAGCGATAGCAATAACGTCCGCGTCCGCAAGCGCCTCGAATTGCTCCTCGAATGCTATAGGCTCTATCATGCAGGCAAACCGGAGAGGTTCCCGCGGCTAGCCGATGCTGTTTATACTTTGATCCCACCCCTCCCGGAATGAAACAAGCTCCTCGACAAGTCGGGGCACGACCTCGGTTGCCGGGCCGCGGCCCTGCTCGGCGAACAGCGAGCCAGCAGCGCCCGGCTCGAGATTGAGATCGATGGTGTGCGCCCTGCCGGCGGCGCGAACCGCCTCGACGAACCCGGCGGCCGGATACACCTGCCCCGAGGTGCCGATCGCCACGAACAGATCGCAGGCCCCGAGCGCAGCGTAGATCCGGTCGAGCTCGAGCGGCAGCTCGCCGAACCAGACGACGTGCGGCCGGAGCGTGTCGCCACCGCCGCAGGCCGGGCAGCGATGGCTGGCGCTCAGATCCGAGCGCCAGGAATGGATCGCGGCGCACGCGGTGCAGCGCGCCTTCAGCAGCTCGCCGTGCATATGGATTATGTTCCTGGTGCCGGCGCGGTCGTGCAGGTCGTCGATGTTCTGGGTCACGACCAGGACCTCGCCCGGCCAGCGGCGCTCGAGCCCGGCCAGCGCCAGATGGGCGGCGTTAGGCCGGATGTTCGGGCCCGGTAGCTGTCGCCGGCGCTGATCGTAGAAGCGTTGGACCGTCGCCCGGTCGCGGGCGAACGCCTCGGGCGTGGCCACGTCCTCGAGCCGCCGGCCCTGCCAGAGGCCGCCGGCGCCGCGAAAGCTCGGCAGCCCCGACTCGACCGAGATCCCGGCGCCGGTCAGCACCACGATCGTTCGCCCGCTCGCCGGCCGGTCAGCGCCTGGTTCCATCTTCAACGGCTCCCTGCCCTCCCCACCTTACCGGCCTGCGGCACCGAAATCGAGGTCAGGGCGGAAATCTCTGCTTATCCATGACCATGATTATTAATCAGCATCGATTGACGTTGTGCACTGCAGTCGCGAGGTCCGCGCGAGCTGCCAGAACATCTGTGGAACACCGGCGCCCGGCCTAAGTCAGGATGAGCGCGCGCCCGTGGATGCAGCGATGGAGGAGGGCGCGGCTTGGCAGGCCGGTGAGGTCGGGCTGGCCTGATCAGTCGGTGCCGGGTCGGGTGTCGCACCCCCGCCGGGCTGGGTCGCTGGGATTGGCGGCGCGGTCAGGCGGCGACGAACTCGCCCTCGACCGCCTCGATCTCGAATGCCGCCGCCATCAAGGCCCGGGTGTAGGGGTGCTGTGGGCGCTCGAAAATCACTTCCGCCGGCCCCTGCTCGACGACCTGCCCCGCGCGCATCACGATCACCTGGTCGCTCAGCGCCCGCACGACGCGTAGGTCGTGGCTGATGAACAGGTAGGCAAGCCCGTGGCGCGCCTGCAGGTCGCGCAGCAGGTCGACAATCTGCGCCTGCACCGACATGTCGAGGGCAGAGGTCGGCTCGTCCAGGACGACGAACGAGGGCTCCAATACCATGGCGCGCGCGATGCTGATCCGCTGCCGCTGCCCGCCGGAAAACTCATGCGGATAGCGGTCCTGGCTGATCGGGTCGAGGCCGACCTCTTCGAGCACCTTGGCGACCAGGCGCCGGCGGCCCTGCCGGTCGCCGCCCAGGCGATGGAGCGTCAGGCCCTCCTCGATGATCTGGCCGATCGACATCCGGGGCGAGAGGCTGCCGAACGGGTCCTGGAACACGATCTGCATGTGCCGGCGCAAAGGCCGCAGCCGGCGCGACGACCAGCCCTGGATCGCCTGGCCCTGGAAGCGGATCTCGCCCGTGCTCCGGAGCAGGCGCAAAAGTGCCAGCCCGAGGGTGGTCTTGCCCGAGCCGCTCTCGCCGACCACGCCGACCGTCTGGCCCCGGCGCACCACGAGATCGACGCCGTCGACCGCCTTGACGTGGCCGACGGTGCGGCGCAGCAGCCCGCGCTGGATCGGGAAATAGACCCGCAGCTGATCCGCGGCCATGACCACCGGGGCGTCCGCGGCCGGCACGGGCGGCCGGCCCTTGGGCTCGGCCGCCAGCAGGTGGCGGGTATAGGCGTGCTGAGGCCGCTCGAAGACCTCGGCGACCGGCCCGGCCTCGACGATCTGGCCGTCGGTCATCACGCAGACCCGATCGGCGACCTTGCGCACGATCGTGAGGTCGTGGGTGATCAGCAGCATCGCCATGCCGAGCCGCCGCTGCAGATCCCGGAGCAGCATCAGGATCTGCGCCTGGATCGTGACGTCGAGGGCCGTGGTCGGCTCGTCGGCGATCAGCAGGTCGGGCTCGTTGGCGAGCGCCATCGCGATCATCACCCGCTGGCGCTGGCCGCCCGAGAGCTGATGCGGGTAGGCGTCGAGCCGCTGCTCGGCCTCCTGCAGGCGCACCAAGTGCAAAAGCTCGAGCGTGCGCCGGCGCGCTTCGGCCCGGCTCAGCGCCCGATGCAGCAGTAGGGTCTCGCTGACCTGCTTTTCGATCTTGTGCAGCGGGTTGAGCGAGGTCATCGGCTCCTGGAAGATGATGCCGACGCGATCGCCCCGGACCTGGCGCAGGACCGCCTCCTCAGCGCCGATCAGCTCCTGGCCGTCCAGCGTGATGCTGCCGCCCGGGTGCCAGGCCTTGGGGTAAGGCAGCAGCTGCAGGATCGAGAGCGCGGTCACCGACTTGCCCGAGCCGCTCTCGCCGACCAGCGCCACGGTCTCGCCTTGGTCGATCGCGAGCGACACCTTACGGACCGCCTCGAGCGTGCCGTCCTCGACCCCGAAGCTGACCGAAAGGTCCTTGATCTCGAGCAGGCTCATCGCTGGTGCCGCCTCAGCGGAAAGTCTTGCGGGGATCGAAGGCGTCGCGCACGGCTTCGCCGATGAACACCAAGAGCGACAGCATCACCGCCATGACCGCGAAGCCGCTGATCGCGAGCCAGGGCGCCTGCAGATTGTTCTTGCCCTGGGCCAGCAACTCGCCGAGCGAGGGCGATCCCGGCGGCAGGCCGAAGCCGAGGAAATCCAGCCCGGTCAGGCTGGTGATGCCGCCGATCAGGATGAACGGCATGAAGGTCAGCGTCGCGACCATGGCGTTCGGCAGGATGTGCCGCAGCATGATCGTGAGATGACCCACGCCCAGCGCGCGCGCTGCGCGCACGAAGTCGAGGTTGCGCGCGCGCAGGAACTCCGCCCGGACCACGCCGACCAGCGCGGTCCAGCTGAACAGGAGCAACAGGCCGAGCAGCCACCAGAAGTTCGGCGTGACCACGCTGGCCAGGATGATCAGCAGATAGAGCGTCGGCATCGACGTCCAGATCTCGATGAAGCGCTGGAACAGCAGGTCCAGCCAGCCGCCGTAATAGCCTTGCAGGGCACCCGCGACCACGCCGACGATCGAGCTCAGGAGCGTGAGCGTGAGGCCGAACAGCACCGAGATCCGAAAACCGTAGATCACCCGGGCGAGCACGTCGCGGGCCTGATCATCGGTGCCAAGCAGGTTCTGCCGGCTGGGCGGCGAGGGCGCCGGTCCGGGCAGATCGAGAACAACCGTGTCGTAGCTGTAAGGGATCAGCGGCCGGACCAACCAGCCCTTCTGCTGGATCAGCTCGCCGACGAACGGGTCGGAGTAGTCGGCCTCCGTCGGGAAGTCGCCGCCGAACGTGGTCTCCGGGTAGGCATGCAGGAACGGCAGATAGACCCCGCCGTCGTAGTAGATCAGAAACGGCTTGTCGTTGGCGATGACCTCGGCGACCAGGCTGAGACCGAACAGGACCAGAAAGATATGCAGTGAGATGTAGCCGCGCCGGTTGGCCTTAAAGTTGGCAAGGCGGCGCTGATTGACCGGATTGAGCCGCAACGGCACGCCCAGCAACCATTCGCGCGCGGACGGGGAGGGACTTGCCGCTATAGTTGCCACGTCAGACTTCCCGGGATTCGAAATCGATCCGCGGATCGATCACGACGTACATCATGTCCGAGATCAGCTGCATGATCAGCCCAAGCAGGCCGAAGAAATAGAGGGAGGCGAACATCACCGGATAGTCGCGCTTCAGCGCAGCCTCGAAACCAAGCAGGCCGAGGCCGTCGAGCGAGAAGATGATCTCGATCATCAAAGCGCCGGTGAACAGGATGCCGATGAACGCGCCCGGGAAGCCGGCGATGATGATGAGCATGCCGTTCCGGAAGACGTGGCCGTAAAGAACGCGGCGTTCGGTCAAGCCTTTGGCCCGGGCCGTCATCACATACTGCTTGTTGATCTCCTCGAGGAAGGAGTTCTTGGTCAGCATGGTCATGCCGGCGAAGGCGCCGATCATCAAGGCCAGGAGCGGCAGCGTCAGGTGCCAGAAGTAATCCAGAATCCGATCCGGCCAGGACAGCTGCTGCCAATTGTTGGAGACCAAGCCGCGTAGCGGAAACCAGTCGAAGAAGCTGCCGCCTGCGAACAGCACGATGAGCAGGATCGCGAACAGGAAGCTCGGGATGGCGTTGCCGATGATGACCACGGCGCTGGTCCAGATATCGAAACGCGAGCCGTCGCGCACGGCTTTGCGGATTCCGAGCGGAATGGCAATCAGATAGGTCAGCAGCGTCGTCCAGAGACCGAGCGAGATCGAGACCGGCATCTTCTCCAGGACCAGATCGACCACGGTCTGATCGCGAAAATAGCTGGTGCCGAAATCGAACCGCAGGTATTGCGCCATCATCTGGAAAAAGCGCTCGTGCATCGGCTTGTCGAAGCCGTACATGCGCTCGATGTCGCGGATGAACTCCGGATCGAGACCGCGCGCGCCGCGATAGCGGCTGGTTACGTCCTGAGCCCCGGCTCGGTTCTCCGCCCCGGCAGCGAGATCGCCGGTCGCGGTGCCGCTCACCCGTCCGGTGACGTCGGCAGCGCCGCCCCTGGTCAGTTGCTGGATCAGCTGCTCGACCGGCCCGCCCGGCGCCGCCTGGATGATGACGAAATTGATCACCATGATCCCGAACAGGGTCGGGATGATCAGGAGCAGCCGGCGGACGATGTAAGCGAGCATGGCTGCCGACTACTCGGTGGTTCCGGCCTTGGCGCCCCCCTGCTCGGTCTTGCGCTGCTCGACCGCCGCCACCTTGACCGGATCGACCCACCAGCTGAACAGCGGCATGCCATAGGGCGGGTGGACCTCCGGCCGGTCGAACTTGTCCCAGTGGGCGACCCGGAAGGTTCGGCTGTGCCAGTGCGGGATCAGGTAGTGGCCCCACAGCAGGACCCGATCCAGTGCGCGGGTCGCGGTCACCAGGTCCTCGCGGGTCGGCGCCTGAATGATCTGGTCGATCAGGTGATCGACCACCGGATCCTTGATGCCGATGACGTTGCGGCCACCGGGAATGTCGGCCGCCTCGCTGCCCCAGTAGTCGCGTTGCTCGTTGCCCGGCGACAGGCTCTGACCAAAAACTTCGACCGTCATGTCGAAATCGAAATCGTTCACGCGGTTTTGGTATTGCGCGGGATCGACGCTGCGCAGCGTCGCCTCGATGCCGAGACGCTCCAGATTCTTGATGAACGGCAAGGTATGGCGCTCGAACGACGGACCGTTCAGCAGGATCTCGAAGCGGAACGGCTGACCTTCAGCATTGACCAGCCGACCGCCCTCGACCTGCCAGCCGGCTTCGCCCAGCAGCTGGAGCGCGGAGCGCAGATTCTGCCGGATGCCGCGTTCACCCTCGGCCTTGGGCGCCTGGTAGGTCTGGGTGAACACTTCCTCGGGCAACCGATCGCGGAACGGCTCGAGCAGCGCGAGTTCGGCCGCGCTCGGCAGGCCCTCCGCGGCCAGCTCGGTGTTCGAGAAGTAGCTCTCGGTCCGGGCGTACTGGCCGTACATGATGGTGCGGTTGGTCCACTCGAAGTCGAACGCATAGGCCAGCGCCTGACGCACCTTGGGGTCCTGGAACAGCCGCCGGCGGAGATTGTATGCAAAACCCTGCATGCCCGTGCCGAGCTGGTGCGGGATCTCCTCCTTGACGATCCAGCCGGCGGCGAACATCGGACCGGTGTACGCGGTCGCCCAGAACTTGGAGGCGTTCTCTTGCCGGACGTCGTAGGCCCCGGCCTTGAACGCTTCCATCGCGACATTGGCATCGCGATAGTATTCGTAGCGGATCTCGTCGAAGTTGTAGGAGCCCCGATTGACCGGGACATTGGCGCCCCAGTAGTCTCCAACCCGCTCGAAGACCAAGGTCCGCCCCGGCTCGAACGTTTTGATCCGGTAGGGCCCGCTGCCGAGCGGCGGCTCCAAGGTCGTGCGCTCGAACTCGCGGCCTGCGAAGGCGTGCTTGGGCAGGATCGGCAGCTGGCCGATGATCAGCGGCAGCTCGCGATTGATGGTCTGATCGAAGGTGAACTTGACGCGGCGTTCTCCCGCCGGCTCCACCGACTTCACGTTCTTATAGTAGTAGCGATAAAAGGGCGCGCCTTTCTCCCTCAGAGTCTCCAGGCTCCAGATCACGTCATCGACCGTGACCGGCTTGCCATCGTGCCAGCGTGCCTCGGGCCTGAGCGTGAACGCCACCCAGGAGCGATCCTCCGGCATCTCGATGGTTTCGGCGAGCAGGCCGTACTCGGAAAACGGCTCGTCCAGCGATTGCGTGGTCAGGCTCTCGTAGAGCAACGTGATTCCGGCTGCCGCCTCGCCCTTGATGATGTAGGGATTGAAGCTGTCGAAGGTGCCGATCGCAGAGAACGTGACCGTGCCACCCTTGGGCGCGTTCGGATTGACGTAGTCGAAATGCTCGAAGTCCGGCCCGTATTTGAGGTCACCGTGCATCGCGACGCCATGGGCCGGCACGACCTCCTGGGCATGCAACCCGGCCGGGCCGGTCAGGACCAGAGCCGCGGCGAGACAGACGAGCGACAGGCGAGCACGCGTGACCATACGGTCGTCCCCCGGGATCGGTTCCCTAATTCGTGGGTGCTATATAGAGGCCGCGCGGCATCGATCCTAGATCGATGACGGAGGTTTAATCCGGCGCCCGCGCCAGCAACTCCAGCGCCGCCGCATGCAGCCGATGATCACCGGCGGCGACGATCCGGCCGTCGGATGCCGGGTCGAGCGGCTGCCCCTGCCAGTCGGTCATGATGCCGCCGGCGCCCTCGACCACGGGCACCAGCGCCATGAAGTCGTAGGCGTCGAGGTTGGCCTCGATCACCAGATCGACGAAGCCCATCGCGAGCAGGCCGTAGCTGTAGCAGTCGCCGCCGAACAGCGGATAGCGGACCGCCTGCTGGATGCGCTCGAAGGCGCTGCGCTCGGGCTTGGCCCTGAACATCAGCGGCGAGGTCGCGTACAGCACCGCGTCGGCGAGGTTGGGGCATGCCCGAACATGGATCGGTTCGCCGTTCCAGCTCGCACCCTGCCCGACGGACCCCAGCCAGCGCTCCCGCAGGACGCACTGGTCGATCACCCCGAGCAGCGGGCGCCCGGCCCGGCTGAGGCCGACCAGAGTGCCAAAGAGCGGCCGCCCGGTGATGAAGGACTTGGTGCCGTCGATCGGGTCGAGGTGCCAGACCAGCTCGGCGCCCGCGCCCTCGGCGCCGAACTCCTCGCCCTCGATGCCGTGGTCCGGATAGCGGCTGCGGATCAGCTCCCGCATCGCGCGCTCGGCCTCGCGATCGGCGATCGTGACCGGGCTGGCATCGGGCTTGCTCTCGACCGCCACCGGCGACCGGTAGTAGCGCCGCACGACTGCGGCGGCGACGTCGGCCAACTGTTGCGCGAAGGTCTGGAGCTCCATCACCGTCGGCGAACCGACCATGGCGGCTGTCCGGCCGGTTCAGCCGCTCCCCGGCAGCGGCGGCGGGTCGTCGGTGATCGAGCGCAGATAGACGATCACCGCGGCCCGCTCCTCGGCCTTCTTCAGGCCGATGAACGACATGTTGGTGCCCGGGACGAACTCCTTCGGGTTAGTCAGAAACTGGTCCAGGTTCTGGTAGTCCCAAGCGCCCTCCTTGCCCTCCAGCGCGCTCGAGTAGCTGAAGCCCTCGGCCGAGGCGATGTCGCGCCCGACCACCCCGTGGAGCCCCGGTCCGATCTTGCTCGGTCCGCCGCCCGCATCAAAGCTGTGACATGCCTGGCACTTCTTGGCCGCTCGTTCACCCACGGTCGGGTCGGCGCTGGCGAGCAGCTGGGCGAAGTCGCCGCCGCCCCCGGCGGGCGGCGCGCCGGCCTCGGTCTTGGGCGCCTCCACGGCAGCGGCCTGCTCCTGGTCCGCGGGCGCCTCCTGCACGGCCGGTTGCTGGCCCTGCGGCTCGGCCGGCTCCGCGGCCGCCTGCTCCTGGCCCGCCGGCGCGGCCTCGGCGGCCGGCGCCTCGGGCAGCGGCGAGGGGTTGTCCGAGAGCGAGCGCAGGTAGAGGATCACATCGGCCCGATCTTGCGATTTCTTCAGGCCGGCGAAGGTCATCTTGGTGCCGGCGGCCCAGTCGCGCGGGCTGGTCAGGAACTCGTTCAGGTTCTCGTAGTCCCAGGCGCCCTGCTTGTCCTGCAGCGCGCTCGAGTAGCTGAAGTCTGCCACCGAGGCAATGTCGCGGCCGATCACGCCGTAGAGCTGAGGCCCGATCTTGTTGGGCTCGCCTTTGCCGAAGGTATGGCAGGCCCCGCAGGCCTTGACGGCTGCCTGGCCATGCTCGAGGCTGCCGCTCGCGAGCAGCGCGGCAAACGGCTCCTCCTGCTCGGCCGGCTCGGCGCCGCCGCCTTCGGCCTCGGTGACCTCGATCGGATAGGCGTGTTCCTCGGGCGTCGGCTGCGGGTGGAAAATGATCCGCGAGACCACTCCGGCGCCGGAGGCGATGATGCCGGCCGTGAGCACGGCCGCCAACACCTTGTTAACTTCGAGCGAAGATGCCATAGCAGGCTGGTTCCGTCCTGATGAGACCCGGACCTGTCGCAGTTCTGACCCCGGCAGATTAACATGCGTCGCGCCGTATGACAGGACGGTCGCGCCGCGCCCGACGCGGCAGTCTGTCTCACCGTAATGATCGGCGCGGTGGCCGGAGAGGGTTGGCGCATTTGCCCAGACACGTCAAGTCGGCTGCCCTGTCGTCCTCGCGCGGTACGATCATTATGGTCCCGGCTCGGCTCGCCTCGACCCGCCTGCCCGACAAGCCTCTGGCCGAGATCGGCGGCGTGCCGATGATCGTGCAGGTGTGGCGCCGCGCCTGCGCTGCCGAGGTCGGCCCGGTCGTGGTCGCGTGCGCCGAGCAAGCGATCGCGGACGCCGTCACCGCCCATGGCGGCGAGGCGCTGCTGACCGACCCGGCGCTGCCGTCGGGCACCGATCGGATCTATCAGGCGCTGCGCGCGCTCGACCCCGAGCTCAGGTTCGAGCGGGTGATCAACCTTCAAGGCGACCTGCCGACGCTGGAGCCGGCGGCGATCCGGGCCGCGCTCGAACCGCTGGATCGGCTCGGCAGCGACATCGGCACGCTTGCGGTCGCGACCGAGGATCCGACGGAAATGGCGGACCCGAGCGTCGTCAAGGCGGTGATCACGTTCGATCGGGACGCGCCACGGCTCGGCCGGGCGCTCTACTTCACGCGGGCGACGGCGCCGACCGGCGCCGGCCCGGTCTATCACCATATCGGCATTTACGCCTATCGCCGGCCGATCCTGGAGCGTTTCGCCGCGCTGCGGCCGAGCCCGCTCGAGCGCCGCGAGCGGCTCGAGCAGCTACGCGCGCTCGAGGCCGGCATGAGCATCGGGGTGGCCCTCGTTGACACGGTTCCGCTTGGCGTCGATACTCCGGCCGATCTGGCGCGCGCCCGAGCCCTGTTCGGCGCGTCCGGAATGGCGGCACCCTGCTGACAGCCGAGCCTTTGGTCATGGATCAGGCGGCCGACGCGGACAGGCTTGCGCGGGCGTCGGCGCTCGAGCCGGCCCGGTGCATCGTCTTCCAGGGCCAGCTCGGCGCCTATTCGCATCTCGCCTGCCGCCAGGTCTGCCCACATTACGAGGCTCTGCCTGCGGAATCCTTCGAAGAGGCGTTCGCCGCGGTACGCGAGGGCGGCGCCGAGCGGGCGATGATTCCGATCGACAACTCGCTCGCCGGCCGGGTCGCCGACATCCATCACCTGATGCCGCACTGCGGTCTGCACATCATCGGCGAGCATTTCCTGCGGGTGAATCACAACCTGCTGGCGCTGCCCGGCGTGGCGCTCGACGAGATCAGGACGGTGCATTCGCACGTCCATGCCCTCAATCAGTGCCGGCAGCTGTTGCGCGAGCTGAGGCTCACGCCCCGGATCCACGCCGATACCGCGGGTGCCGCGGCCGAGGTCGCCGAGGTCGGGCGCCGCGATCAGGCGGCGATCGCCTCCCGGCTCGCGGCCGAGATCTACGGCCTCGAGATCCTGCGCTCCGACCTCGAGGATGCCGAGCACAACACCACCCGGTTCATCATCCTGGCGCGCGAGCCGATCGAGCCGCCGCCCTACGAAGGCCCGGTGATCACGAGCTTCTTGTTCCAGGTGCGCAACGTGCCGGCGGCGCTGTACAAGGCGCTCGGCGGCTTTGCGACCAACGGCGTCAACATGATCAAGCTCGAGAGCTACGTCGATGCGGGCTTCAACCAGGCCCAGTTCTACGCCGAGGTGGTCGGCCATCCGGAGCAGGCGCCGGTCAGGAACGCGTTCGAGGAACTGGCTTTCTTCTCGCACGACGTCGAGCGGCTGGGCACCTATCCGGCCGATCCGTTCCGCTTCCGCCACGCGCCGCCCGGCTAGCCTGCCGCCGGCGCCGGCCCCGGCGCGTCGTCGAGACTGAGCAGGCCGGCATTGCCGCCGACCGCGGCGGTGTTGGTGCTGACCGTGCGCTCGGTCGCGAAGCGCGGCAGATAGTGCGGGCCACCGGCCTTGGGGCCGGTGCCCGAGAGCCGCTCGCCGCCGAACGGCTGGACCCCGACCACGGCGCCGATGATGTTCCGGTTGACGTAAATGTTGCCCGCCCGCGCCCGCTCCAGCACCCGCTCGATCGTCTGGTCGATTCGGCTGTGGACGCCAAGCGTCAGGCCGAAACCGGTGCCGTTGATCGCATCGACCACCTGATCCAGCCGGCTGCCGGCGAAGCGGACCACATGCAGGATCGGCCCGAAGACCTCGCCTTGAAGCTGCTCGATGGTCCCGATCTCGAAGGCGTGCGGCGCGAAGAAGCAGCCGCGGGCGAGTTCCGAATCGAGCGGCACCTGCTGGATCAGCCGCGCCTCGCGCCGCATCCGCTCGACATGTACGGTCAGGCGCTCGCGCGCGGCGTCGTCGATCACCGGCCCGAGGTCGGTCGCGAGCTGGCCCGGATCGCCGACGCTCAGCTCGAGCATCGCGCCGGCCAGCATCTCGAGCACCCGATCCGCGATCGCGTCCTGCACGTAGAGGACGCGGAGCGCCGAGCAGCGCTGCCCGGCCGAGCGGAAGGCCGAGAGCAGGACGTCGGCGACCACCTGCTCGGGCAGGGCCGAGGAATCGACCAGCATCGCGTTCTGGCCGCCGGTCTCGGCGATCAGGGCCGGGATCGGCCCATCCTTGGCCGCGAGCGCGCGGTTGATCCGCCAGGCGGTCTGGGTCGAGCCGGTGAAGGCGACACCGGCGATCGCCGGGCTCTCGATCAGGCGCGCCCCGACCTCCGGCCCGCCCGGAAGCAGAACCAAGGCGTCCTCGGGCACGCCCGCCCGCTCCAGAAGCGTGACCGCCCGAGCCGCGATCAGCGGGGTCTGCGGCGCTGGCTTGGCGATTACCGCGTTGCCGACCGCGAGCGCGGCAGCGATCTGGCCGGTAAAGATCGCGAGCGGGAAATTCCAGGGGCTGATCGCGACGAAGACGCCGCGGCCGTGGAGCGCGATCTGATTGCTCTCGCCGGTCGGGCCCGGCAACTCGCGAGAGGGCACCACGGTCCTCGCCTCGGCCGCATAGTAGCGCAGGAAATCGACCGCCTCGCGGACCTCGGCCACCGCATCGACGATTGTCTTGCCGGCTTCGCGCACGCACCAGGCAATCAGCTCCGGAGCGTTAGCCTCGTAAAGGTCGGCGGCGCGCTCGAGACAGGCGGCACGCGCCTCGACCGGCGTCCGATCCCAGGCTGGAAAACCTCGCTCCGCGAGCGCCACCGCCTGCTCGACGGTCGCTGCGTCGGCTTCGAGGACGGCGCCGATCGCCCGCGATCGATCGCTCGGATCGTAGCTGGTCCGCGGCGCTCCTCCGCTGGCACCGACGCCCGGCCGGGCGACGAGGCCCGGCGCGAAGTCGGTCTCGATCCGGGCCGCAAGGTGCTGGAGCTCGGCCGGGTCGGCGAGATCGACGCCGCGCGAGTTCCTGCGCCTGGCCCCATAGAGCGCGGGTGGCAGCGGAATCTTGGGGTTGGCCTGCGGTTCGAGGCGGCCCAGTCGGAGCGCCGGGTCTTCGACCAGGCTCTCGATCGGGATCGCCGGGTCGAGGATCCGATTGACGAAGGAAGTGTTGGCGCCGTTCTCGAGCAGCCGGCGCACGAGATAGGGCAGCAGGTCCTCGTGGCTGCCGACCGGCGCGTAGACGCGACAGGCGACGCCCAGATCGGCGTCCGCTATCAGCTCGGCGTAAAGCGCCTCGCCCATGCCGTGCAGCCGCTGGAACTCGAACGCGCGGCATTCGCCGGCGAGCTCGACGATGCTGGCGAGCGTCTGCGCATTGTGGGTCGCGAACTGCGGGTAGAAAACTTCGCCGCCCGCGAGCAGGCGCCTGGCGCAGGCCAAATAAGAGACGTCGGTCGCGAGCTTGCGCGTGAACACCGGATAGTTGTCGAAGCCCTGCTCCTGGGCGCGCTTGATCTCGGTGTCCCAATAGGCGCCCTTGACCAGGCGGACCGGGATCCGGCGCCGCTGGCGGCGGGCCAGGTCCTCGAGCCAGGCGATGACCGGGAGCGCGCGTTTCTGGTAGGTCTGGACCGCGAGCCCGAGCCCGTCCCAGCCGCTAAGCTCGGGCGCCGCCGCCAGCTGCTCGAACAGATCGAGCGAGGGCTCCAGGCGGTCGGCCTCCTCGGCGTCGATCGTAACCGTGATCCGGCCGGCGCGGGCCGCGGTCAGCAGCTCGAGCAGGCGCGGCAGCAGCTCCGCGCGCAGGCGGCGGTGCTGCGCCAGCTCATAGCGCGGGTGCAGCGCCGAAAGCTTGATCGAGATGCTGGGCCGGGCCATCAGCTCGTCGCCGCTGGCCGCCTCGACGATCGCCGCGATCGCGTCGCGATAGGCGCGCTGGTAGCTTATAGCATCCGCCGTGGTCTTGGCGCCTTCGCCCAGCATGTCGTATGAGTAGCGGTAGCCCTTCGCCTCAAGCTCGCGGGCGCGCCGGATCGCTGCCTCGATCGTCTGGCCGAGCACGAAGTGACGCCCGAGCACGCGCATCGCCCGCTGGATCGCCTGGCGCACCACCGGCTCGCCGAGCCGCTGGACCAGGCGGGCGAAGCGGGTGCCAAGCTCGTCGTCGCGCTCCAGGTCGACCCGGATCAGGCGCCCGGTGAGCATCAGACCCCAGGTCGAGGCGTTGACCAACAGCGATTCGCTCTGCCCGAGGTGGCGCGCCCAATCGCCGAAGCTCAGCTTGTCGCGGATCAGGCGGTCGCAGGTTTCCGGATCGGGGATGCGGAGCAGGGCCTCGGCGAGGCACATCAGCATGATGCCCTCGCGCGTGCTGAGGCTGTACTCGTGCAGGAAGGCCTCGACCCCGAGCTGGTCGCCGCCCGCGTCGCGCACGCGTTCCGCCAAGCGCCGGGCGCGCGCCTGAATCCGCGCCCGCTGCTCGGGCTCGACGGTCGCCTCGATCAGCAGAGCCGCGACGGCGGCTGCCTCGTCGGCGCGGTGCGCCCGTCGGATCGAGGCGCGCAGCGGGTCATCGCCGAGCGGCGGTCGATCTTCCAGGATGCGCGCAGCCATGGCGGGATCATCTCCGCAGCCTGGGATCGATTGGCAGGCTTCCCGGAGCTTGATCGTAGCATGGCCCGCCGGGCGTCGCGCGCTCGACGGGCCGAGACCGGCAGCCGGCGCTCGAACGGGCGCGACCGGCCGCCAGCCCACCCGATCGTTCAACCGGCGGCCGCCGCCCGCGCCGGCTGCCGCTCGGGTCCCGGCATGGGTTGGCGCGCACGACGGGGATCGTACGCCGCTCGTTCCTCGCGCGCGCGACGTGCTTGCCCAACCCGCTCTTCGGCCAGCCGATCCGCAACCTCGCTCGTCGGCACACCCTGGCGCGCAGCGCGCTCGAAGACCTCGGCCAGAGTCTCGGCGATCGCCTGAACCCGGGCCAGCGCCCGCCCGCGGTGATAGCCGCTCGGGCGCAGTTCCTCGGCGATGTTGATCAGACCACCGGCGTTGATCACGTAGTCGGGCGCGTAGAGGATGCCGCGGGCATGCAGAGCGGCGCCATGGCGGGCTTCGAGCAGCTGGTTGTTGGCGGCGCCGGCCACGATCGCGCAGGCCAACCGGGGCAGGCTCTCGTCGTTGATCGCGCCGCCGAGCGCGCAGGGTGCGAGGACCTCCGCCTCGACCCCGAGGATCTCGTGACCATCGGCCAGGCGAGCGCCGAACTCCTCGGCCGCGCGCTCGGCGCGAACGGGATCGAGGTCGGCTACGATCAGCTTGGCGCCGTCCTGCGCGAGCAGTCTCGCGACGTTGTAGCCGACGTGACCGACGCCTTGGACCGCGACCCGGATGCCGGTCAGGTCGGCCTGCCCGAACCGGTGCTCGACTGCAGCGCGGATGCCGAGCCAGACGCCGCGGGCGGTGACCGGCGACGGGTCACCGCTGCTGCCGCTTGAGCGGCCAAGCACGTACGGCGTTTCGGCACCCGCCCAGTCCATGTCGGCCGGACCGATGCCGACGTCCTCGGCGGTGTAGTAGCGGCCGCCGAGAGTGTCGATCGCCCGGCCGAGCGAGCGGAACAGCGCCGGCGACTTGTCGGTCGGGGGATTGCCGATGATCACGGTCTTGCCGCCGCCAAACGGCAGATTGGCCATGGCCGCCTTGTAGGTCATGCCCTTGGCGAGCCGCAGCACGTCGATCAGCGCCTCGGCCTCGCTCGGGTAGGGCCACATCCGGCAACCGCCGATCGCAGGGCCGAGTGCTGTGTCATGCAAGGCGACGATCGCCTTCAGGCCGCTTTGGCGATCGAAGAAGAAGGCCACCTGCTCGTGTCCGTCGAAAGCAGGCGAGGCAAAGACATCCATGTCCGTCTCCAAGGTTCCCAGCCACACAGGACGGGCTGACTTGACGACGTCCCTGGGACCGGCTGCAGACACCCGTTGGTCCAGAGCGCGATCGCGGTTGGTATGTAGAAATGATTAAAAAATCTACAACTAGCAAGTTTGTGCGAGCAGTTTCGTGCGACTGCGGGTGCACTGCAGCAAATGACGTTGATACATGCTCGGGCAGCCTCACGCTGACCATCACGAGCAACCTAGCGACCGGAAAAAGGTTCCAAGCGGGTCGCGGACTTGAAGGCAGCCCGCGAGGGACAGAGCGCGACGCCGAGGGCCAGGGGGTCAGGAGAGCCAGTTTGGCGGCCGCTTGGCCAGGAATGCCGCAACGCCCTCGCGGGCCTCAGGGCTTGCTCGAACAGCAGCGATCCGCTTGGCGGTATCGTCGATCAGCCCGGGCTCGATCGGCCGTGCCGCTAGATCGCGCACCAGGCGCTTGGCGGCCGCGACAGCATTCGGCCCGCCTTGCCCGAGAGCCTGCAGAATGGCCCCGACCGCGGCGTCCAGCCGATCCGTTTCGACGACCTCGTGGACCAGCCCGATCCGGGCGGCCTCGGCGGCCGCGATCCGCTCGCCGGTCAGCATCAGCCGGCGTGCCCGGCGAGCCCCGATCGCCGCGACCACGTAGGGCCCGATCACCGAGGGGATCAGGCCGAGGCGGACCTCGGTCGTGCCGAACGCCGCAGCGGCGCTGGCGATCACGATGTCGCAGCAGGCGACCAGCCCGGTGCCGCCGCCGAGGGCAGCGCCATTGACCCGCGCGATGCTGGGCTTGGGCAGCTCGTTCAGGGTCGCCATCAGCTTGGCCAAGGCCCTGGCGTCGGCGAGGTTTTCCGCCTCGCCATAGCTCGCGGTCCGGCGCATCCAGTTCAGGTCGGCGCCAGCCGAGAAGCTCTTCCCTGCTCCGGTCAGCACGACCGCGCGTACGGCCGGGTCCTCCGCCAGCCGGGTCAGCTCGCTGGTCAACTCGGCGATTAACCGGTCATCGAAGGCATTGTGGATGTCTGGCCGGTTCAACGTGATCCAGGCGCTGGCGTCCGAACGCCGGTCGGTCAGTACCAGAGGCTCGGTCATGGCTTCGATCTCCAGCCCTACCAGCCGCCGCGGGCGAGCCAGGCGTCGACCTGAGCCAAGCGGTCCGCGCCCCAGAAGGGCTCGCCGTCGACGAACACGTAGGGCGAGCCGAAGACGCCGCGCTCGAGCGCGGCCGCGGTCGCCCGCTTCAGGCGGTCCTTGATCAGCGGATCGGCCACGGCGGCGAGCAACGCCGAGCGCTCGATGCCAAGCGCCGCGGCGACCTCGGCGACCTGTTCGGGTGAGTCGATGTCCTGCCCTTGGCCCCAATGAGCGTCGAAGATCGCCTGCGCGAGGCGCTTGGCGAGCTCTGGATCGTCCGGCTCGAGCCAAACGAAGGCCCGGCTCGCGGCCAGCGAGTTGGCCGGCATGACCGGCGGCTCCTGAAAGGGCACGCCGAGCAAGCGCGCAAAGCGCGGCACGTCGCGACGCAGGTAGGGGCCCTTCAGCGGCACGTGTGCCAACGGCCGCGCCCCGGTCTCCTTGAAGGCGGCACCGAGCATGAGCGGGTGCCAGGCGACCGCGCGCCCGTGCCGCGCCCCGAGAGCCTCGATCTGGGTGCTCGCGAGATACCCGTAGGGGCTCGCGAACTCGAAGTAGAAGTCGATCGGTGCCGACACCGCCTCTCCCCCCGCCTAAACTGTCGGCTTTCGACAGCGCTGCTCCTGATCAACCCACCCGGAAGCCGGGCTAGGCCGTTGCCTCGAACAGTTCACGGCCGATCAGCATGCGGCGGATCTCCGAGGTGCCGGCGCCGATCTCGTAGAGCTTGGCGTCGCGCAAAAGTCGGCCAGTCGGGTAGTCGTTGATGTAGCCGTTGCCGCCCAGCGTCTGGACCGCCTGGAGCGCCATCCAGGTCGCCTTCTCGGCGGCATAGAGCAGACAGCCGGCGGCGTCCTGGCGGGTCACCTGACCCCGGTCCGAAGCCTTCGCGGTGAAGTAGACGTAGGCCTTGCAGGCGTTCATGGTTGTGTACATGTCGGCGAGCTTGCCCTGCATCAGCTGGAAGCTGCCGATCGGCTGACCGAACTGCTGGCGCTCGTGCAGATAGGGCAGCGTCGTGTCGAGGCAGGCCTGCATGATGCCGAGCGGGCCGCCCGCCAGCACCAGGCGCTCATAGTCGAGGCCGCCCATCAGCACCCGCACGCCGCCGCCCACCGTGCCCAGCACGTTCTCCGCGGGTACCTCGCAGTCCTCGAACACCAGTTCGCAGGTATCGGAGCCGCGCATGCCCAGCTTGTCCAGCTTCTGCGCGGTCGAGAAGCCCGGCATGCACTTCTCGATCAGGAACGCGGTGATGCCCCGGGCGCCAGCGTCCGGGTCGGTCTTGGCGTAGACAACCAGCGTCTCGGCCTGCGGGCCGTTGGTGATCCACATCTTGGAGCCGTTCAGCACGTAGCGATCACCCTTGCGCTCGGCCCGCGCGCGCATGCTGACGACATCGGAGCCGGCGCCGGGCTCGCTCATCGCGAGCGCGCCGACGTGCTGGCCGCTGATCAGCCCGGGCAAGTACCTGCGCTTCTGCTCCGGAGTGCCGTGCAGACGGATCTGGTTGACGCAGAGGTTCGAGTGCGCGCCATAACTCAAGCCCACCGAAGCGCTTGCGCGGGAGACTTCCTCCATCGCCAGAACATGCTCGGTGTAGCCGAGCCCGGCGCCGCCGTACTCCTCCTCGACCGTGATCCCGAGCAGCCCGAGCTCGCCCAGGCGCGGCCAGAGATCGCGCGGGAACTCGTTGCTGCGGTCGATCGCCTCGGCGCGCGGCGCGATCTCACCCTGCGCGAAGGCGGCAACCGTGCTCCGGATCATCTCGGCGGTCTCGCCAAGGTCGAAGTTGAGCGACGGGCAGGTGAACTGGGCCATGGCGACACCTTTTAGAGCAGCAGCAATGTGGCAAGCCCGAGAAAAGTGAAGAAGCCGATCGCATCTATGGTCGGGGTGACGAACACGCTCGATGCGACCGCCGGATCGAAGCCCAGGCGGTCGAGCAGGAGCGGAACGCTGACCCCGATCGCGGCTGCGAGCGAGATGGTGGCGATCACCGAGACGCCGAACACGAGCGCAAGTGGGATCGAGCCGAACCAGAGCAGCGCGACCACGCCACCGACGACCATCAGCATGCTGCTGTTGAGGCCGCCGACCCCGATCTCCTTCAAGAGGACGGTTGGCGCGTTGCTGCGCGTCAGTTCGCGCACCGCGAGGGCGCGGACCACGACCGCGAGCGTCTGAACGCCCGCATTGCCGCCGAGCGCGGCGATCACCGGCATCAGCACCGCGAGCGCCACCAGCTGCTGGATCGAATGCTCGAAGAAGTGGATGACCGAGGCGCTGACCGTCGAGGATACCAGGCTCATCAGCAGCCAGGGCACCCGCTGGCGGCTCGCCCGCCAGGGCGAGGTGAAGATGCTGGTCTCCTGGACGCCGCCGAGCTTCAAGATGTCCTCCCCGGCTTCCTCCTGCAGAACGTCGACCACATCGTCGACCGTGATCACTCCGAGCAACCGCCCTGCGTCGTTGACGACCGGCGCCGAGACCAGGCCGTATTGGCGGAACTGGAAGCCGACTTCCTCCTGATCCATGTCGACCCGGATCCGGTGCAGCTCCTTAAGCTTGAGCTCGGTCAGCAGCACGCCGCGCTTGCTGCGCAACACCTTGCTCAGCGGAATCGAGCCGACCGGCTCGAACCGTGGATTGATGATGTAGATGTCGTAGAAATCGTCGGGCAGGTCGGGGTTGGCGCGCAGGTAGTCGATCGTCTGGCCGACCGTCCAGAACTCCGGCACCGCGACCAGCTCCCGCTGCATCAACCGGCCGGCGCTGTCCTCAGGATAGGCGAGGCCCTGCTCGACGGCCGCACGATCGGGCAGCGGCAAGGTCGCGAGCAGCGCAATCTGCTCGTCCGGGTCGAGGTCCTGAAGCACCTCGATCGCATCGTCGGTCTCGAGCTGCGCGATCGCCTCGCCGGCGACCTGAGGACCGAGCAGCTCGAGGACCTCCGCGCGCACGCTCTCGTCGAGGTAGGTCAGGAGCTCCGGATCGAGCTCGGACTTCAGCGCGCCGAGCAGCGCGCCTCGCTCCTCGCTGCTGAGCTGTTCGATGAGGTCGGCCTGATCGGCCACGTGAAGGGGCTTGGCGAGCTCTGCCGCCCGCTCCGCAGCATCCTCGTCGAGGGCCTCACGGACCGCACGGATCAGCTCGTCCGACAGCGCGACGGGGCGCTCGGTCTGGAGCACGGGCGCGATCTCCACTGCCGGCTCGCTCACGGTCCGAGCACCAGCGCGGGGGTCTGCGCGTCGACCATCACCAGCGCGAGCTTGCCGGGGGCCGGCCGGCAATGGTAGTCGAGCGCAGCATCGCGCGGCTGGTCGGACATGACGGCAGATCCCAGATCAACATCGCGCTACCGTGGCGCGCTACCGACCACGGTCGTCGGGACGACGATGCGGGGGAACCTACCGATCCCGGCCCGAAAAGGCCAGCAATGGGAGGGCTGGTGCGGTCGAGAAGACTCGAACTTCCACCCCGTTTCCGGGACAGCGACCTCAACGCTGCGCGTCTACCAATTCCGCCACGACCGCATGCCGGCCAAGGGGCGAGCGCCCACACCGGGTGCCCGGGGAGATAGCAAATGACGCTGCCGGCTTCAAGGGCCGGGGCATCGATGCCGGATCCGCCCGACGCCCTCGAATGGCGGGTCAGCGACCGTCCGGTTGCTTATCCGGAGGCGCTCGCGACGATGGAAGCGCGGGTTGAGGCGATCCGGGCCGAACGGGCGAGCGAGCTGATCTGGCTGCTCGAGCATCCGCCGCTCTATACCGCCGGCACCAGCGCGCGCGCCGAGGATCTTCTGGCGCCGGTGCGCTTTCCGGTGTTCAGCGCCGGCCGCGGCGGCCAGTACACCTACCACGGCCCTGGCCAGCGGGTCGCCTACGTCATGCTCGACCTGCAGCGGCGCGGGCCGGACCTGCGCGCCTATATCTGGCGGCTCGAGGAGTGGCTGATCCGGACGCTGGCGCAGTTCGGCGTCCGCGGCGAGCGGCGCGGCGGCCGCATCGGTATCTGGGTGATCAAGCCGGACGGCAGCGAGGCCAAGATCGCGGCGATCGGCGTTCGGGTCCGCCGCTGGGTCAGCTATCACGGCGTCGCGCTCAACCTCGACCCCGACCTCGAGCACTTTGCCGGCATCGTCCCCTGTGGCATCCGCGAATTTGGGGTGACCTCGCTCGCCGACCTCGGGCTCAGCACCAGCATGGCCGAGCTCGACCGCGTCATGGGGGGCACCTTCACGGGCGTTTTCGACGCGCAGCCGCTCAAAGCGTCGGCAGCTGGCGAAACCCGGGCCCGACCGTCTCGCTGACCGGCACCTCGACGACATCGTCGACCCGGGCGGCCGACGGGCCGCGGCGGCAGCGCTCGACCATCGCCCGCACCGCCGGCTCGGGCCCGGAGATCAGAACTTCGACCGAGCCGTCGCGGCGATTGCGGACCCAGCCCAAGAGGCCGAGCCCATGCGCCTCGCGCATCGCCCAGCCGCGGTACCAGACGCCCTGGACCCGGCCGCGGATATGCAACCTGATGCTGACCGTGGCTTCGCTCATGGCGCCCGAATCTTAGGTCAGCTGCCGTGCCGAGGCCAGCCCCGGGGAATCGAACCTCGGGAACATCGACGCCGCGGATCGCCACCGATTTTAACGTTCGGGCCTTTCACCGGCAGTGTCCTTGGCGTAAAAGTACCGTCATGATCCGGCTCGGCGCTGTCTCGGTCTTCGGGTTGGCCTGTCTATTGACCGGCGGCGGGCCGGCGCTGGCGGAGTGCGCCGACGTCGCGGCGCCGGGGGTCCAATGGCGCCGCTGTCTGCAGTCCGGCCAGGACCTGCGCGGGGTTGACCTGACCGGTGCCAACCTGCGCGACGCGTCGTTCGGGCGAAGCGATCTGTCCGATGCGATCCTCGTCGACGTCGATGCCCGCCGCGCCAAGTTCATCTCCTCGGTCCTGCGCAACGTCCGCCTGGACGGCGCCAATCTAGTGCGCGCCGACCTGACCAATGCCGACCTCACCGGCGCGTCTCTGGTCGGCGTCGATCTGACCATGGCGCGGATGTTCCGCGCCGATCTCAGCCGGGCGGACCTGACCGGCGCGCGCCTCGCCTCGACCGATCTCCTGAAGGCGATCCTGGCGGGAGCCACTTGGATCGACGGCAAGACGGTCTGCGCCGAGGACTCGGTCGGTCAGTGCCGGCCCGCGCCGGGTGGCCATAGAGTGAGCACGACCGAGCCCAGCGGATAGCCACGCGCTCAATGGATCAGCCGCGAGCCGCTGCGCAGCAGGTCCAGCAGTTCGGCCGGCGGCAGGGCGCGCGCGAACAGATAGCCCTGCATCTCGTCGCAGTGATAACGGCGCAGCAGATCCAGCTGCTCGCGGGTTTCCACCCCCTCGGCAATCACTTTGAGCTGGAGGCTCTCGGCGAGCGCAATGATCGCCTGCGCGATGGCAGCATCGTTGGGATCGGTCGTGATGTCCTGGATGAACGACTGATCGATCTTGAGGGTTCGAATCGGGAAGCGCTTGAGGTGCCCGAGCGAGGAGTAGCCGGTGCCGAAGTCGTCGATCGACAGCCGGATACCGAGGCGGTCGAGCGCCTGCAGCTTGACGACTGCCTGATCGGGGCTGCGCATGATGCTGCTCTCGGTCAGCTCAAGCTCGAGGTCGGCCGGATCGAAAGCGGTGGCCTCGATGACCTGGGCGATGCTGCGCACGAGGTCCTCCTGCTCGAACTGCCGGCCCGAGAGGTTGACCGCGAGCCGTAGGTCGGGAAAGCCCTGCTCCTGCCACGCCCGCACCTGAGCACAGGCCGTGCCCAGGACCCAGCGGCCGAGATCGAGGATGAGCCCGGTCTCCTCGGCTAACGGGATGAACTCGGCCGGCGAGATCAGGCCGAGATCGTCGTGGAACCAGCGCACCAGTGCTTCGACCGCGACCACGGCCCCGCTGTCGAGCCGGACCTGCGGCTGATAGTGGACGACCAGCTCGCCGCGCTCCAAGGCCCGGCGCAGCTGGGTCTCCAGGATCAGGCGTTCGAAGGCGGTTGCGTTCATGTCGGTTGTGTAGAACTGATAGCTGCCGCGAGAGTGCTCCTTGGCCCGATAGAGCGCGGTATCAGCGTTGCGGATCAGGGTCTCGGCATCGTCGCCGTCGTGGGGATAGAGCGTGATCCCGAGACTGGCGCCGAGATGGAGGTCCTGGTCGTCGACCTGCAACGGCGGCAGAAAGGTGTCGAGGACCTTCTGGGCGACTTTGGCTGTGTTCTCGGCACCACCCACGCCCGGCAGCAGGATCAGGAAATCGTCGGCGCCGAGCCTGGCCACGGTATCGCTCCGGCGGACCGCCGCAAGCAAGCGCTCGCCGACCGCGCGCAGAACCCGATCACCGCTCGCCAGACCGAGCGAATCGTTGATCAGCTTTCACCGTCTGCGGCGCTTCAGCCCGGATCAACTCATCGCGCGGACTCGCGGGTATGCTTGCAATTATGCTGCATTGGTGTCTCAATCGATATCAAGGCAGATTGACCCTGATCGGGTCGATACGTCACCCCAGTGTCACCCCCGGGGAGGATTGTTGTCGATGACGAAGCGGTTGACGGAGCTCGCGTGCGACCGGGCGCGGCCGGTGCCGGGCAAGCGGGTCGAGCTGTACGACGGCGCGGGCGGCGTACCGGGGCTGGCGCTCCGGATCACCGAGCGCGGGGTCAAGAGCTGGTCGCTCTACTATCGAGTTGGCGGCCGGCTGCGCCGGCTGACCCTCGGTCGCTTCCCGGACGTCGCCCTCGCCGAGGCGCGCCGACGCGCCCGGCAGGCGCTCGAGCAGGCCGACCGTGGGGTCGACCCGGCCGGCCCGGTCGAGCGGCGCCGTGATTGCGAGACCGTGGCCGAGGTCGCGCGCGACTACCTCGTTCGCCACGTCCAACGGAACAAGCTGCGGACCGCCGGCCGGGTCGAGCAGATGCTGCGGGGCAGCATCCTGCCGCACTGGGGCGACCGCCCAATCCGGAGCATCACGAAGCGCGACGCCCTTGATCTGGTCGACGATGTCGCCGCCCGCGCGCCGTACATGGCGAACCGCGTCCAGAGCCTGGCCAAGAGGTTGTTCTCGTGGGCGGCGGAGCGCAGCATCCTCGATGCGTATCCGCTCGCCGGTATGCGGCCGCCGGTGAAGGAGCGCTCGCGCTCCCGTGTGCTCGACGATCGCGAGCTGGCCGCGGTCTGGCGGGCGGCCAGCGAGCTCGGCTGGCCGTTCGGCGAGATCACCAAGCTTCTGATGTTGACCGCGGCGCGCCGGAGCGAGGTGGCGGGCATGCGCTGGTCCGAGCTCGACCTCGAGCGCAAGGTCTGGATCAAAGCCGCCGAGCGCACCAAGTCCAACCGCGCCCACGAGCTGCCGCTGTCGGCGGCCGCGCTCGCGATCATCGAGGCGTTGCCGCGGGTCGACGGCGCGACGTGGACGTTCCCCGCCCGAAACGCCCCCGGCCCCGCCACCGGCCTGGCGCCCGCGAAGAAGAGGCTGGACCGGCTGTCGGGCGTCGCCGGCTGGCGCTACCACGATTTGAGGAGAAGCGCGGTCTCCGGCATGGCCCGGCTCGGTCACGCACCGCACATCATCAGCGCCGTGCTCGACCACAGCCCGGCCTCGGTGCTCGGCGTGACCGCGATCTACTTGAGGCACAAGCACACCAAGGAGGTCGCCGCCGCGCTCGAGGCCTGGGCCGACCATGTAGTCGCCCTGGCGACCGGCCCACAGAGCGGGAAAATCCTCAAGATTCGGTGACCCTGCCGGAATATGCCACACCATGTTTGAACGCGCTTGACCTAGACAGGCCGCCGCTGTAGACGTAATTCTGCCCCCCGGGGGGATCGTCCTCCGCTGCATCCTGTGGGGGACCAATGAAGAAAAAGAGCACCACCGTCGCGGCCACGCAGATCGGCACGCAGATCGTGCGCCTGCCCGCTGTCCGAGCGCGGGTCGGCTTGAGCACGCCATCGATTTACCGGTTGGTCCGCGCTGGCTTGTTCCCACGACCGATCAAGCTCGGGACGTTCGCGGTCGGCTGGCTCGAGCACGAGGTCGAGGCCTGGCTCACGGCGCGGGTCGCCGAGCGCGACGTCGCTCACGAGGGGCTGACCAGCCCGTAGCCCATAGCTGCCCCAGCGCGGGCCTGCCGCCATGTCAGCGTGCCGCCGGCAGAGGTTGGGCCGGCCGTGATCAAGCACATCATGCCCTGGCAGGCGACCGGCGCCGGTGACGTGACGATCCTGACGGCGCCGGGGCGCCGCCTGTGCAAGCTGATCCGGCCCGACGAGATCGAGGACTACGACCTCACCAAGTATTTCATGCCGGAAGCGCACCGGCTCGACGGCTTCGACGACATCCTGCGCCTGCTCGAGGACCTGGCTCCCCGGTCTGACACGTGCGCGATCCGCGGGCTCTTGAAGCCCGAGTTCGCGACCTGTCCGGCGGTGCTGCGCCGCATCCACGACGCCCCCAGCCCCCCGCCCGGGCCCGTCATCCGCGCCCCGTTCATGGCGGTCTCGCGGCGCTGGCTCATGATCGATTTCGAGCTGCCCGACTGCCCGCCCTGGGTCGACCCGACCGATCCTCTCCTGGTCGGCGGCTGGCTGCGTCAGCAGCTGCCCGAGCCGTTCAGGTGCGCGCGGTGCGTGGTCCAGCTGTCGAACGGCGCCGGCTTCAAACCAGGGCTACGCTGTCACCTCTGGTTCTGGCTGGATACCGCGCTCGACAAGCCGGAGCTCGACCGCCTGCTCGACCACGTCGAGGGCGTCGACCTCTCGGTGTTCGGCGCGGTCCAGATTCACTACACGGCCGCCCCGCTCTTCGTGGACGTCGACGATCCGGTGCCCGAGCGGCTCGTCGTCCTGCCCGGCTACGCCGAGGTCGAGGTCGGCGAGATCCCGGAGCCGGCGCGGCCGCGGCCGGTCTTCACGGCCGCCGAGGCACGCCCTTACGTCGCCCCGGCGCGCGGGCTCCGGTTCAAGGCGACCAGGCCCGAGCGGTACATGCTCGCCTGCCTGCGGGTCATCGCGGGCGCGGCGCCCGGCGACCGGCATCCGACCATCGTCCGCATCGCGACCCGCCTGTACGGGCTGGCGAAGGCCGGCGACCTCGACCCGCGCGACATCGAGGCGCGCGTCCGCGGCGCCGTCAACCTCAGCACGTTCGACCGCGACCTCGCAGAGATCGACAGCGCGCTGCTGTGGGCCTGGAAAAACGCCACACCTCAGAGGTTGCCGTGAGCGACGACTACCAGCCCGGCGCGGTCCCGCCAGCCGACGACCCGCTGGGCGACCCGGCCGTGGCGGCGCTGCAGCAGCGGCTCGACCAGGCGCGGGCGCGGCTCGACGATCTGCTCAACCAGCTGCGGACGGCGGCCGAGGCCGACAAGGCGTGCTGCGTCCGGGCGTTCTTCGCGCCCGCCGCACTCGAGGCGGCGGCGGTGCTGAAAGCGCACGACACGATGGCCTACGTCGAGCTGTGCGGAGCGCTGCGGCCGCACAAGGTCATCACGCTCTGGTCGCGCGCGGTCGAGGAGGCGGCGAAGGTCCTGGCCCAGGACGGCTTGCGCGAGGAGCTGGCCCCGTTCAACGAGCAGTACGGCGGCGTCCTGTTCGGGTCGAGGTTCGCCGTCGTCCGCGAGGTCAAGACCGACCTCGGCAGCTGGGAGCCGGAGTTCCTCCCCCCGCGCGAGTGCGAGTACTTCCACAAGCCCGACCGGTCGATCGGGGGCTTACCCTTGTTCGAGTTCTGGCTGAACTGGCCGGGCCGCAACACGTTCTCGGGCGTCACCCTCGAGCCTTCGGTCAGCTTCCGTGACGGCGCGCGCCCGATCCAGCAGGGCGGCGCCTACAACGTCTGGCAAGGCTACGGCTACCGGCCGGTCGAGGGCGACTGCCAGATCCTGCTCGATCACATCCGCGACGTCTGGTGCGACGGGCGCGAGGACGCCTACGAGGCCACGATGAACCACCTCGCCGGCATGGTCCAGAACCCCGCCGAACCCGGCCTGCCGCTGCTCTCGCTGGTCAGCGAGAAGGAGGGCACCGGCAAGAACATCGTCGTCGAGGGGGTCTTCCTGCCGCTCTACGGGACCCACGGCATCGTGCTCGACCGCCCCGAGGCCCTCACCGGCCGCTTCAACTCCCACCTCGGCTGGTGCGTGTTCGCCTACATCAACGAGGCGATCTGGGGCGGCGACAAACAGCGCGAGGGCGCTTACAAGACCCTGTTCACCGACAAGCTGCGCGCGCTCGAGAAGAAGTTCCGCGACATCGTCATGGTGCGGAACTTCACCAAAGGCATCCTGGCGTCGAACAACGAGTGGTTCGCCCCGATCTCGGTGCGCGACCGGCGCCACATCGTGCTCGACGTGGCCGGCCACCGGGTCGGCGACACTGCCTACTTCCAGCAACTGTGGCAGGACATCACCAAGAGCGGCGGGCGCGAGGCGTTCCTCCACAAGCTGCTCGCGCGCAATGTCGACTTCGACATGCTGCGCACCCCGCCCAGCCTGCAGTCGGCGGCCAAGACCGCGGCCATGATGCGCGGCGCCGACTCCGTTGACCGCTTCCTCCACGATCTGCTCTGCCTGGGTGAGATCCCGCGCGACCAGACCCACGCCGCCCGCTGGCCCGACGCGCCGATCGAAATCGCCCGCTCAACCCTCCACGAGTCCTACGTCGAATGGTGCTTTAAGCACACTTACGACCGGCCCGAGACGCAGACCGCCTTCGGGCGCCGGCTCTACACCACTTTCGCGGCGGTGTTCATCGACCCCGAGAAGCAGGTGCGCAACAAAACCACGCGCGAGCGGCTCATCAAGATCAGGCGTCTGGCAGAGGCGCGCGAGGCGTTCGCCGCCGCCCTCGGCAGGGCGGCATGGTCCGCGGAGTTCGACGTACCGAGTCGAACCCGGTAACCAGGTAACCAAAAAATGGCGGAAATCTGCGATTTTACCGAGTACCGGGTTTTCACGGCGAAATCGCATGTGCGTGAAAAAATAAAACCATACCGCCATTTCTTTTCTCTCGCGTATATAAGTTAGAAACTCGGTAAACCCGGTAACCCGGTAAAACTTTGGTGCATCAATAATTTAGTTGATACCGAGTACCGGCGAAACCCGGTCCAAGGCCAGTACTCGGTAACCGCGTACCGCTCGCGTTACGGCACGCACGCGCCCCGCGCGCCGCGCTGGGTGTCCGGCGTAAAGCTTAATATCCGCTCGCCGCTCGCCGCTCGCCGCGCGCGCGCGCCCTGCTCGGTGTCGCTGTTGTTGGTGAAGGTGAACCTTATGTTAGCTCTCGTGTGATTCTTAACCTTAACCTTTTAACCTCTGACCTTGCCCCGTTGTTGCCCGCGATCATAACCAGAATCCGTTGGGGTTATGGTCCGTGGCGGGCCGGTTGGCAAAGGTGAAGGGGGAGAGCCCGCGGAGGCTCGTGTGCGGGCGCTGGGTGTTGTAGTCGAGCCGCCAGAGCTCGAGCGTGTGCCGGGCTGCTGGCAGGCTCTTGAACAGATGCTCGTTCAGGCATTCATCGCGTAGCCGGCCGATCAGGCTCTCGACCAGGCCGTTTTGCATCGGCTTGCCCGGTGCGATGTAGTGCCAGGCAACGCCGCGCTCTTCCTGCCAGGCAAGCATCGCATGCGAGGTCAGCTCGGTGCCGTTGTCGCTGACGATCATCAGCGGCAGGCCGCGCAGCTCGGCGATGCGGTCGAGCTCACGGGCGACGCGATGGCCGCTCAGCGAGCGATCGGCGACCAGCGCCAGGCACTCCCGGCTGAAGTCATCGACCACGACCAGAATCCGCAGGCGCCGGCCGCAGCTCAGGACGTCTGCGGCGAAGTCGAGGCTCCAGCGCTGGTTGGATGCCTGTGGCATCGTCAGCGGTGCCCGGGTGCCGAGCGCGCGCTTGCGACCGCCTCGCTTCCTGACGGTCAGCCGTTCCTCGCGATAGAGCCGGAACAGCCGTTTATGGTTGATCACGACGCCTTCCCGCCGCAGCAGGATCAGCAGGCGGCGATAGCCGAAGCGACGCCGCTCGGCTGCGAGCTGGCGCAGCCGCCGCCGGAGCTCGTCCTCGTCGGGACGACGCGACCGATAGCGGTAGGTCTTGGCTGCGAGCCCGATCAGCCCGCACGCCCGCCGCTGCGAGTAGCCCTTGTGCGCGATCGCCCACCTCACGGCCTGCCTCCTTGAGCTGGGCGTCAGAAGTTTTTTGCCAGCATCTCGCGCAGCGTCGCCGCGTCCAGCATCTGCTCGGCGAGCAGCTTCTTGAGCTTGTGGTTCTCCTCCTCGAGCGCCTTCAGGCGCTTCGCCTCTGAGACCTCGAGGCCGCCGTACTTCGAGCGCCAGGTGTAGAACGTCGCATCACTGATCCCGTACCGGCGGCAGATCTCGACCACCGCCAGACCCGCCTGGTGCTCCTTGAGCACGCCGATGATCTGTGCCTCGCTGAACCTGCTCTTGCGCATCGTCCGTCTCCTGTGGCGACGGACTCCAGTTCAAACCGGGGGCATTCCTGGGGGCAAGGTCACCTCAACCTCGGCCTGGGATGAAAGCTAAGGTGCCCCCATCCGGGTCAGGTTCTGGGATTTTTCCAGGAAGGGGCGGCGGCGGGCCGCCCGCTAACGAGCTCGGAGATTCGGTACGCTTAAAAATTCCGAAACGGCCAGGTGGTCGATTCGCCATCCGACGGCTCCTGTGGACCGCCGTTGGTGCTCTGGAACGACGGCGGCTCGCCGAGGGCCGGCTTTTCGGCAACTAGCGATTTGGCAGGACCCAATCCGGCCTGGTCCCTGGCTTTCAGGGCAGGGCCGGCCTGGCCGTCCGGGTCCGGCGGCCCGTTTCCTAGATCTGCGGCGCCCGCCGGGCTAGGATACGCAACAGACATCCGGCCCAATCGGACCGGCCTGCCGTCTCGGGATCGAATTCCGGCTTGCCGGGGGCCGGGCGTCGCTCAGATGTAACGGAGCTGAGCCGGCGGCGGAGCGCCGCGGCAGCTCCTCGAGCGAGATCCCCTTCGGGACGTGGAGCGTCGGCGGCCGGCGTTGGAGCGAGGCGAGCTTAGCCTCTGCCTCGGCCGGGTTTGAAATAGTGCCGCTAACGGCACTTTTTCGGCCCAGCTTTCATCATCACGGCATCTGCCCCGAGGTCCTCGGCCTAGTCGGCGATCCGCAGGGCCAGGTCCTGCTGATCGACCCCGGGCATCGCCTGCTCGACCAGGGCGCACAGCTCGGTCGTACCAATTAGTCTAGTAAACCGCTACGATCGTAGCGGTTTGCTTGTAGGCGTCCGGCGGCTTGACGATCCCGGCCGGCGAGCGCCGCCTGGCGCATCGATTTGTACTCGCCGCGGGCGACCGCCGCCGCGATCTCCGGGTGATCCCGCTTCAGGCGGCCCCTGTGGCTGCAGGCGAAGGCGTGGGCGGCATCGTAGATAAGCGTCAGTTCGTGGCGCGCCGCGATTTCGGCGAGCGCGTCCACGGCACAGCCGCGCCCCCAGAGATGCACGCCGAGGATTGCAGCGGTGCGCGGACCGATCAGCTCCTCGACCCGGCATGGATCGAGGTTGCGGGTGGCCGGATCTATGTCGCAGAAGACCGGCGTCAGACCGCTCCAGCGCAAGGCGTTAACGGACGCGACGAAGGTCATCGAGGGCACGATCACCTCGCCGCGCAGGCCGGTCGCGCGAGCGGCGATCTCGATGGCGGTCGTACCGCTGCTCATGGCGACGCAATGGCGCACCGCCAGCAGCTCTGCGACCCGTTGTTCGAACTCCCGCACCAAGGGCCCGCCGTTGGTCAGCCACCGCCGTTCCAGCAACTGGTCGAGGCGCCGTCGGAAGCGAGTTCTGACAGGCGAGATTGGGCCGACCGACATGGCGGGTTCGACAAAGGCCGGCGTTCCGCCGAAGATCGCGAGATCGCTCAGGCGGGCCTTACAGCTCATCGGCGGCGACCTCGCGCGTGACGCGGGCCGGCACGCCGCAGGCGACGACACGGCTCGGGACGTCTTTGACCACCACCGCGCCACTGCCGATCAGGCTCCAATCGCCGATCCGGACTCGATCTTTGACGCATGCCCCCATGCCGAGCATGGTGCCGTCGCCGACCGTCGAGAGGCCGCCGATGAGTGCCCCGGCGGTCACCCGCGCCGCCCTCCCCAGGACGGCCTCGTGGGCGACGACCGCGGCCGCGCCGACGATGGCGAGCGGCCGATAACCGCGCCCGCCTTGACGATCGCGCCGGGGTGGACCGAGACGCCGTCGGCGACCGTCGCCCGAGGATGGATCGCGCTGGGCAGCTCGAAATCCAGCTCGGCCGCAAGTGCGCTCAGCCTGATCCTGGCCGAGCTGCAGGCAAACCCAACATCAGATGCCGCACCCCCTGCGCACGCAGATCGGGCAGCTGCTCGCCACCGCCGAGCACGGGGACGCCACAAATGTCGCTGCCGTGACGATCCAGATTGAAGTCGTCCAGGTAGCCGACGATTTCGTACGCGCCGATCAGCCGAACGATGTCGGCCAGGACCATGGCGTGGCCCGAAGTCCCCCAGATCAGCAGTTTCGGCCGCATCATCCTCTCGGTCGATGGCTCTTGGTGCTGCGCGCGGTTCGTGCCGGCCCAGCCATTTCAAAGATGCAAAGCAGACTACCGTCGCGGACTTCGACTTCGAAGAACCGGAGCCGGACCGTGGAATCGAACAGGGCGGCGCCGCTCCGCAGGTCGAACTCCCAGCCGTGCCAGGGACAGCGGAGGATCTCGCCTTCGCGTCCCCACGAATACTCGCACAGGCGGGATGGCATCGTGGTGCCGGAGAGCGTGCCGCGGCAGAGCGGCCCTCCCTGATGCGGACAGAGATTGCGCACGGCGCGAAAGTCGCCGGCTAGGTTGAAGATACCGAACTCGCGACCCTGAACCGAGACGATCTTGCAACTCCCTGGCGGAATCTCGTCCGCGCGCGCGACCGCATGGCCAGTCATATCGGTGGTCCGGGCCCGTCGGGCGCTACGACCCCGCCCCGAGAGCGCTCGTCGTGCGCGGCAACCGGTAGAGGTCACGGGCGTTCTCGACGAACACCCGCCAGCGCAAATTCTCCGGCGCGTGCATCAGGATCCGCTCGGGATTGTCGGTGTCCCAATGGGGGTAGTCGCTCGAGAACATCAGCAGCCGGTCGGCCGGGAACAATCGAGCAGCTGCAGCAGATTGCGCGGGTTCTCGGGCTCCTCGAGCGGCTGGGTGGTGATGCGCACGTGGTCGAGGACGTAGGCGCTCGGGCGACGCCTGACCCACGGCACCTCGCTGCGCAGCGCCTTCCAGGCCTGATCCAGGCGCCAGAGAAACCCAGTCAGCCAAGCCACGCCAGCTTCGACCAGCACCAGCTTCAGTACCATCCAACTCGAGCTTGGACGGCAGAGCATCGCGTAACCCCACTTGATGCGCGACATCGAGACGCTTTGGCGGGATGTAGCGGATTATCCCGACGCCAACCTCAAGCGCGATCGGTGGAACCTGGCTGCTGCGCGCCGCGTACGGCGCTGATGTCGAGAAGCCGGCCCTGTTCTTCCAACACCTATTTAACCATTCTCGAAGGCGATCGCGACGGTTGAAGTGGACCCCGATTTGAGGACCAGGGGCCTGGTTGGGAGGAGAGTTGTTCCGTCATGATAGACGGAGCGGACGATGACGAAGAAGATGCGACGGAAGATCGACCCGGCGACAAAGGCGCGGATTGCGCTCGCCGCGGTCCGGGAAGGCGACCATCGCCGATTTGGCGCGGCAGTATCAGGTTCATCCGAACCAGATCTACGCCTGGAAGAAGCAGCTACTTCGAGAACGCTGGCCGGGCGTTCGACCCGGGCGTCGGCGCGGACGCCGAGGCGGAACGGGAGCGCGAGGTCGAGAAGCTGCACGCCAAGATCGGACAGCTGACCGTGGAACGCGATTTTTTGGCGACGAGGTTCGGAAGATGAGCGCTCCGGACCGCACAGCCATGCTCGATCGCGCTCACGCCGGGTTGTCAATCCGACGCCAGTGCCGGCTGCTCGGGCTGGCGCGCTCGAACGTTTACCGACCTGCGTCGGCCACCGACACCGACGAGCTTGTGATCATGCGCCGGCTCGATGAGCTATTCCCTGGCCTGGCCGTTCTTCGGCTCGCGCCGGATGATGGCGATGCTGCGGGCCGAGGGGCAGCGGATCAATCGCAAGCGGGTGCGGCGCCTGATGCGCCTGATGGGGCTCGCAGCCCTCGGCCCGAGGCCGCAGACGTCGAAGCCGGCGCCGGGACACAAGATCTACCCCTACCTCTTGCGCGGCCTTGTGATCGAGCAAGCGAGAACCAGGTTTGGGCGGCCGACATCACCTACGTTCCGATCGGGCGCGGCTTCCTCTATCTGGTCGCGATCATGGACTGGGCGAGCCGAGCGGTCCTGGCGTGGCGGCTGTCGAACACGCTCGATGCCGACGTCTGCGTCCGGGCGCTGGAGGAGGCGCTCGCCCGGTTCGGCGCGCCGGAGATCTTCAACACCGATCAGGGCAGCCAGTTCACCTCGACCGCATTCACCGCGGTTCTGCAGCGAGCCGGCGTGCGGATCTCAATGGACGGCCGTGGGCGCTGGCTAGATAACGTCTTCATCGAGCGGCTGTGGCGATCGCTGAAGTACGAGGAGGTCTACCTGAAGAGCTACGCCGACGGCCGTGAGGCGCGCGCCGGGATCGCCGCCTGGATCGTGTTCTACAACGCCACGCGGCCCCATCAGGCACTCGATGGCTGTGCCCCAATGGCCGTGTGGCGGGCGGGGATGACCGGTCTCCTGCCCGCGAACGCCGTGGACATGACGCTCCAGCCTACGGCTCGGAGCTTGGACGACGCCCCGGCGTCGCCCACATGCCCACCGCGGCAATCTCAGCAGACCATTGATGCCGCTTGAAACGGAACCGACGGACGACGCTCGTCCAACTTAACCAGGCCCTCCCCTGGTCCTCACGATGGGGTCCACCTCAGGTTGCACTCCTGGACACGCTGCCTACGACGGCGCCGAACTGCTCAAAGGTAAGCCATTCCGGAGCTAATGCAATTTCGCGCCGGACGCAAATACTATGTCATTCGGCATACTGGGTTCGCTGGAACAACCTCCGGTCTCATCAATCACGGCACGCTGGTCCGGCAAGTGTTCGGCACGGTCCAGGCCAAGTGCGGGATCGTCAATGATGCCGGCCGGCCCAAGTACGGGCCGCATGCCTTCCGGCACTTCACCGCGTCCTGGCTGATCGAACAAGGGTTTGGGCCGAAGCGGATCACGGCCATCATGGGCCATGCCATCGGGCGTCATGTGCCAAGGGGTTGTTAAACACCGGCGAGTGCTGGCTTCTGTCCGTGATCCGCAGCGGTGGTGTGCTGCCACGCTCACCTGATGCGATCGGCGTTGGTGGAGGGAGCCCATCTCTAAAACGGCGTCCTGATGGCGCCGAAGTGTCCAGCGGCTTGCCCTCGGCCATCGTCCCCACCGGGTTCTTCCCTCAGTGGGAAGGGGGCGCAGGCGTAACCGGCGTCATTGTCGATTGTGCCTGAAAGTCGATGCCGTTGACCCACATGCGGTGCAGGGATCACGGCGAGCCTGCGTGCGAGTGCGACTTTCGCGCGCTTGGCGCCGCGGCGTGCCGCCACCCGCATGGCCCAAGCCTTCAAAGGAAACCAGCGAGCGACGCGGGTCATCATCATCACATGCGCGGCTTCGAAGAGTGCGACCCGCGCTCGGGCATCGCCGGCCTTGGTGATCGCGCCTGGCTGGTTGGTCTCGCCGGATTGGTAGCGGCTCGGGGTCAGATCGAGCGCCGGCCCCACGGCCTTCAATCTGGCGAACCGCGCCGGGTCGTCGATCGCCGCGACGTTGCTGAGCGCGATGACGGCGCCGACACCGGGCACCGTCATCAGGCGGCGGCAGACGGCATCATCGCGCGCCTCATCCCGGACCAGCTTGACGAGGCGGTCGAGTTCCTCGCTGAGTCGGTCGGCGGGCGACCAGGATCGGTCGATCGCCGCCACGAGCACTGGATGTGTGTCGATGAGCCGACGAACGGCTCCGCTCCAGCGCTCACGCAGCAACGCGCTCGGAGACCGAAGCCACGCAGCAAACCTCGCACACTGTTGTCGAGATCGCGCAAACGCCGGAACAGGGTGTCGCGGGCGCCAAGGAGAACGCGCCGCTCGCGGGCTGAAGCCGTCTTCACGTGGACCGGTCGGAACCAGCCCATCCGCAGGAGTTGCGCGATGCCGTGCGCGTCCCGACGATCGGTCTTGATGAGCGAAGCCTTGAGCGCAGCATGGACGTGTCGGGTCTCCAGCAGTACGGTCTCGAGACCATGTCGCGACAGGCCCGCGTGCAGCCACTCCGACATCGGCCCCGGCTTCCAGGCCGACCAAATCAGGTCTATGTGGCGCCAAGACGGCTCCGATCGCATCCGGATCGGTCGTCACCACGCCCTCGAAGACAATATGACCCTGTCCGTCGATGACACAGATTGACGTGGTCGATGGCGAGACGTCCAACCCTTCGAAGCGCTTCATCACGGTCATCCTTTCCATCTGCTCGGCCCGGACAGCTTGTCAGCTTGCCAGGGCCTGAGCCCGATGACCGCATCTCCAAACCTGTGTCAGAGCGAGGTGATCTGATCTAACTGCGGCGGGGGTCGTGGGAGGGATCGGATGGCTCGGCCGGCCGGATTTTTCGACGTGGAGGAGCGGCTTGCCGGGGTGTTGAGGAAGGGCGACGACCTCGAACGGTTGGGCGCAGTAATCGACTTCGAGCGGTTCCGGCCCGAGCTCGAGCGCGCCGTGCCACGGGCCGACCGGTCGAAGGGCGGCCGGCCGGCGTTCGACCACGTCCTGATGTTCAAGGTCCTGATCCTGCAGACCCAGAACAATCTGAGCGACGAGCGCACCGAGTTCTATCTCCGCGACCGCCTGACCTGGATGCGGTTCCTCGGCCGCCGCCACGTCCCGCCCAAGCGCTCGCGCCCGACTGACCGCTACGCCGTTGGCGCCACCGAGCACGGGCACGGCCGCAGCAGCCGGAGCATCCCTGATCTGAAGCAATGGCCGTATCTCGCCAGCCTTGACCGGATCTTGCACGGAGCTCCACGAGATGCTCGTGATGTCCAACTCGCCCCGCAGCATGCCGAGCAGGATCTCCGGTGAGCTCGCGTACGCGCTGAGGATCCCCCCACATCGAAGCCCATCAGTTCGCTGCCGACCGCACAGGAAACCAGTGTGCCGCTGACCCCCTGCACGCCGAAGACGATCTTCCCGGTCTTTCCGAACAGGTCGTCGACCGTCATGATCGGCGAGGTTGCCGCGGTCACCCACACCTCGACGTCCTGCGCCAGCCGCCCGAGCAGCGTGAAATCGCCAGTCAGGCTCGGGAACTCCTGGAGCGCTCCGAGATCGGCCCGGCGTGAGCCCGCCCGGTCGGCGGGGGTGCCACCGTCGCCGGTGGATTACCGGCACAGGGCTCGCTGCCAAGACTGCATGCAAGCCCGCGAAGCCTCCGGGGCTGCTGGCGGGCGGCGGCCCGCGCTAGCTTTTGACGAGCTCCGGCCGTACGTACGAACTACCGGGGAGGCATCGGCCGGATTGACGGCGAGCGCGGCTGGCCCAATGCCCAAACCGCCGCGCTCGTCTGCGTTCCTGCGGTCCGGGCAATCCGCAGTCAAAGAGATCGTGATTGCCATTGGCCCGCGCTGTAGATACCGTCGATTCGAGCCGACGTGACCGGGGACGCTGGGAGCGGATCCGGGAGGCGATCAAGCCGCACGCCGACCGGTTGAGAAACGTGTCACTCCGGATTTTGATGGTCAACTACGAGTACCCGCCGTTCGGGGGCGGGACCGGATTGGCCTGCGCTCAGCTTCTGGATCACCTTGCAAGGTTCTCCGACCTCGAGGTCGAACTCGTCACCAGTGGGCCAGGACCATGCCTCGAGGTCGTGCGTCCCTCGCCCCTGAGCGCGCTGCACAGACTGCCGATCCGCAAGCGCGCCGCGCATTTCTGGCGCGGGTCGGAGCTCGCGGAATGGACGGCGCGTGCGCTGCCCTACAGCCGCAGGCTGGCCAGCGCCCAGCACTTCGATCTTTGTCATTGCTGGGGCGGCTGGCCGGCGGGTCTGATCGGCCTCGCGCTGCGCCAACGCCTCCCCTACCTGGTCTCGCTGCGCGGCTCGGACGTCCCGGGCTACAATGAGCGGCTCCGCTGGCTCGATCCGCTGCTGTTCCGGCACGTTGCCCGCCGGGTCTGGCGGCAGGCGGCCTGCATGGCGGCGGTAAGCCAGAGCCTGCGCCGGCTCGCGCTCGAGACCGCGCCCGAGGCCAGGATCGAAGTGATCCCGAACGGCGTCGATAGCGGGCTCTTCCGGCCCGGTGCCGGGGGCGCCGTCGGCGATCTGCTGTTCGTCGGCCGGTTGATCGAGCGCAAAGGGGTCGATGTCTTGGTGCGGGCATTGGGCGAGCTGGCGCGCGACCACTCCGACGTCACGCTCGCGATCGCCGGCGACGGTCCTGAGAAAAGCCGGCTGCAGGAGCTGTGCCGGCGGCTCGGCGTGGCGGAGCGGGTGACATTCCTGGGTCACCTCGAGCGCGGCGCGCTCGCGGAGCGCGTATCGCCGGGCTTCGATCTTCTGTCCTGCCGGCGATGTCCGATGCGATGCCGAACGCCGTGCTCGAGGCGATGGCCTCCGGTCTGGCGCTGATCGCGACCCCAGGCGGCGCAGGCGATCTGATCCAGGGCAACGGTTTCGTGGTCGCGCCCCGGGACCCGTCCGCGATCCGGCAGGCGGTCGGGCACTATCTGGCCGATCGCCAGCCGGATCGCGGCCCACCAAGCGAGGTCGAGGACGCTCGCGTTGTCGATGTCCTGGCATGCGGTCGCCGACTACTTCCATGAACTGTACCAGGTCTTGACCGGCACCCGCGTGGAGCGCCCCCTCGCCGGCTCGGCGGCACGGTAGGAGGCGGTGCTACCGAAGGTCCGCCTCGGCTGCCGTAGATTGACGAAATTCCCGCAGCGCGACGCGCCCGAACGGCAGCAGCGGCAACAGGGCCAGCCCATAGGCGACCAGCGCGATGACCGTACCCGATCCCCCGGCAGGCACCAGGTGGCCGAGAGCGCCGACCACGCCGGCGCACCACACGAGGGGCAAGAGCGTTCGCGCGAGCAGGGCCGGCCACTCGCGCAGCTCCGACCCGCGCGCCGCCGCGACCACGATCGTCGAGGCGTAGACGGCCCGGCCCGCGAGCGTCGCGGCAGCGAGGCCCTCCAGGCCGAGACCGCCGGCTAGGGCGGCGACGGCCAGCGCCAGGTTGAGCACGAGGGCGCCCGCGGTCAGCAGCGGCAGCAGCCACTGCCGGTTGGCTGCGACGACCCCGAGCATGGCGAGGTTGGCGATGCCCGCGACCACGCCGGTGAACAGGAAGATCCGGGCGGCTGGGATCGCGTCCTGGTATTCCGGGACGAAGTAGAGCACGGCCGGATCGAGCACCAGGGCAAGGCCGCCGAGAACGGGCGCGAAAACCCAGGCATACGGCACCAGCGTTCCGCGCAGGTGGCTCACGATCGCCAACCGGGCGCCGCGCGACCTGGCTTGACGGTAGACCTCAGGGAAGACCTGGGTGCGTAGAACAAGGCCGACCGTCGCCCCGAGGCTCGAGAGGGCGACTGCGAACGCGTAGTAGCCGAGCGCCTCGGCGCCTGCGAACGTGGCGACGGCGAGCTGGTCGATGGTCGCGAGGCCGGTCACCAGCAGGAAGGTCAGGCCGACCGGGAAGCCCGTGTGCAGCAGGCTGCGCAGGCGCGGCAGCGACAGCGATAGGCGCACCGGCACCCGGCCGCGCAGGCAGAGGAGAGCGGCGGCGCTGGCGAGCACGAACCCGACGAGGGCGCCTTTCAGGCCCCACACGTAGGCCAACGCGACCACCAGCACGATCTGGAGGACGGCGTTGATCAGCTCGTACAGCGCGAGGCGCCAGAGTTCCGAGGTCGCCCGCAGGTATGTGGCGCCGTAGCTCCAGAGGCGGTCGAACAGGAGACCGCCGGCGATGCCGGCCAGCGCAGGGCTGAGCCAGTGGTCGGGCCGCATGCCGGCGACGATCGCGGCAACCAGCGACAGGGCGCCGAACACCAGCAACAGGAAGCCCAGCGCGGTCGCGGCGCTCTCGGCCCGCACCGTCGCCGGCGCCATCCCGGCGGCAGCGGGCGGAGCGCTCGCCTCGAGTTCGAGGCCGCGCAGCAGACCGAGCCCGGCGGAGCCGCAATAGTGCATCGTGAGCCTGAACAAGGCCCAGACGCCGAAGACCTCCGGCCCCAGGATCGCTGCCAGCACGACGCCCCGCAGCCCCAGCAGCGCTTCGGCCAGCATCCGGCTCGCGCCGTAGGTGGCAAAGCCGCGCAGGCGGCCGGCAATGCCGGCGGCCGCCGTCCCGGCGCGCGCGCTTCCAGGAGGCTTGGTCTTTCTGGCCATCGAAGGTTCCGGCAGCCTGCCTGTCCCGCGGGCGGGGCGATGGCGCGGGCTCAGCCGTGCCGGTCGGGGACCCTGCCTCCGTTCGCGCTCGCCTCGGATCTCACGATCCGGAACTTGCCGCTCGGTTCGGGCGCAATCTCCTCGACCACGCGGACCTCGGCGATCAGCCCATGCAGGACGGGCCGGAGCCGCTCCTGGATCTGCCGGCGGCTGGCGTCGTCGAAGTCGCGGCGCGGCACGACCAGCACCTCCAGCCGCTCGAGCGTGCGTTGGACGATCTGGTACTGGGCCATTCCCGCGACGTCCTCGATCGCGCAGGTGAGGTTGTAGGGCGCCACCATCGTGCCGTCCTCGAGGGCGATGTAATCAACGCTGCGCCCGAGCGTCGGGCGGGCGAGCGGCAGGCCGCGCCCGCAACTGCAGGCCCGTTCGAGAATCTCGCCGGTATCACCGATCTGATAGCGTACCAGCGGCATCGCGCGGTTGTAGAGACACGTCACCAGCAGCTCGCCCCGCCGGGCATGATCCCCCGGACGGCATGGGGCCGCCTCCAGCAGCAGCCAGTCAGCGTTGACGTGGTAGCCCTCTCGCCGGGGGCATTCCCACGCGATCTCCTTGACCTCGGTGCAGCCGTAGACATCGAGTACCGCGGCGCCGAAGCCGGCTTCGATCTCCGCCCGTGTCGCCGCGTCCAGCATCTCGCCGGAGGTGAACACGTGGCGTGGGTGCAGGCTGTTCGCCGCGGCCCGCGCCAAGCGCAGCAGATAGCCTGGAAAGCCATAGAGCACCGAGGGCGCGAATGCGCGCAACTCCGGCAGCACCTCGTCGATCGGGCGGTGGATCGAGAACGAGCGCACCCGTCGAAGCGGCCCCGAGGCGCGCGCTGACTGCTCCTCCTGCATCAGCGCGACGCGGTCCCACGGCCGAACGCCGCAGGCAAGCCGAGCTCGGAGCTTCAGCAGATGCTTGCCCATCAGCCAGGCCTCAGGATCGAAGTAGGACGTCGTCCGCCGGCCGGTCGAGCCCGAGGTTAGCTGCTGCCTGATGCGCGCCCGGTCGAACCCCCGGGCTATCAGGTTCTCGGCATCCCTCAGGTCTTCTCTGGTCGTGACCGGGAGCATGCCGAAGTCGTCGGGCGAGCGGATGTCGTCGGGCGTCAGGCCGAGCTCGAGGAAGCGGCGGCGATAGAACGGCGATCGGCCGAACGCATGCCGCAGCGTCGCCTGCAGCCGTTGCCACTGCAGACGTTCGATCGTTGCCGCGGGCAGCCATTGTTGCCGGGCCAGACGCCGGTAACGCACGACACCAGTGAGCAGCATTGTCCGGTTTGGTTCTCGTTGCCGCGCGCGGTCGCCATTGTGACCCAAGACTTCACGCAACGGCCTGTAGAACGGCCAGTTTGCGCCTGCCGCGGGGCGGTAGCAAGCGCTACCATCCGCGTTGGACCGCGCAGTTGCCGCGCTCTCTGCGCGGCCCGGCTGACGGATCTCACAGCGAGGCCCGGCTGCGCCGATCGAAAAGTTTGCCGGGCGGCAGCTCGATGCCCAGGATGTTCGGAAAACCGAGATAGAGCAGCACAAACGCACAACGGCACCGCCACGACCACGCCCACCGCCCACACCAGCGCGGTCAACCCCAGCAGCCCACCGAGCGCCACGGCCTCCCTCGACCGACGGTCGTCGCCACCGGCTGCCAGGGAGCCGGCCGCCTGCTCCGCCTTGGGCGATAAGCGCACGCGTGGCCGAACGGTGAGCGCCGACCGCTCTAGGCGTTTTCCCCACGCCGGCCTGAGGTCGAGGACCAGCTGGAGCAGAAGCAGGCCGATGGTCGGGAAGATGGCCCAGATCGGTGCCAGGCGCGCCACCCGGCCGAGGCCCATGGTCTGCCAGAGCATCAGGCCTGCGCCCAGGCAAAGGAGCGCGGTGAACGCGATCCGCCCCGAGCCACCGCGCGGGACCCGCATCTAAGCCTCCGATCGGTTCCGGCCAGCGAACGGGAACAGCAGCGTGAGGACGATGAGCCCGGCGAGCGCCGCCGCGATCGGCCGCTGCAGCAGATCGATCCGCCCCAGCCTCTGCAATTGTGCCGTCAGATGCAGATTGAGCTCGAACATCGGACTGAGCACCAGCGCGATCACGAAGGGCACCCGCGGCCAGCCATATTTCTTGAGAAAGTAGCCCACGAGCCCGAATACGGCCGCAACGATCAGATCCGCCGGTTGCCCGCGGTAGGTGACGGCCGCGACCGCGATCAGCACCAGGACCAGCGGCACCAGCAGGTCGCCTCTGATCACGGTCGTGCGGGCGAGCGGCCCGGACACCGCGAGCCCGAGCAGCGACGTCAGCCAGTTCGAGAGAAAAAGCGACCAGATCAGCGCGAACACCAGCGGCAGCTGTCCGTGCAGCAGCTCGCGGCCGGGGACGATACCGTGCAGCGTGAAGACCGTGAGCAGCAGGATCGTACCCTCGCTGCCCGGGACCCCGAACGCGAGCACTGGCACGAGCGAGCCGCCGTCCTTGGCGTCGTGAGCGGCCTCCGGCGCGAGCACGCCGCGATGTCGCCGTCGCCGAAGCGGGGAGCGCGGCGGCTGGTCTGGACCGCGTGCCCGTAGGCGACGAAGCTTGCGACCGTGCCGCCGATGCCGGGGATGACGCCGACCAACGTGCCGATGATCGAGCTGCGCAGCAGCAGCCCCAAGTGCCGCAGCGGGGCAAGGCAGCCCTCGAGCATGCTGCCGCCGAGCTCGCCCGCGCGCATCCGCCCGGAGATGGTGGTGCGTCCCGACCCGATCAGATCGATCATCTCGGCGATCGCGAACAGGCCGAGCAGGACCGGCACCACCTTCAGGCCGTCGATCAAATAGTCGCTGCCGAAGGTATAGCGCAGCTCTGCGGTGCCCGGATCCTGGCCGATGAAGGCGAGCATTAGGCCGGTCCCCGCCATGGCCAGCCCCTTGATCCAGGAGCCGCGAGTGACGATCGCGATGGCGGTCAGCCCCCAGACCGCCAGAAGCAGGAATTCAGGCGGCCCGAAGGCCAGGATCAGCTGCTGCATCACCGGCAGCAGCGCGATCAGAACGAAGATGCCGAACGTCGAGCCGAGCGCCGATGCGCTGGCTGCGCAGGCGATCGCGGTCTTGGCCTCGCCGCGCACCGCCATGGGATAGCCGTCGAGCAGCGTCGCAGCGCTCGGCGCCGTGCCCGGCACGTTGAACAGAATTGAGGTGACCGACCCCATGAAGGTGGCGCCGCCGACGAAAGCGCCGAACAGCAGGACGATCGACAACGGGTCCCAGGCGAACGTGAACGGGATCGCTAGCGCCATCAGCGTCACGCCGCCGAGGCCCGGCAAGAACGCGAACACCATCGCCAGCAGCGTGCCGACGACGGGATAGAGGATGTTCGGCCAGGCGAGCACCAGCTGCAGGCCGTCGACGGCGGCCGTCAGTAAGTCAAGCATGCAACGTTCAAATGGCGCAAAGACTTCTCGGCGGTCGAGAGGCGGAGGCTCGCTCAGGCGTGCAGACAAGCACCTGGCGCAAGTCCATTGCCTCCACCGACCCAGCCTCCCACGCGTCCGCAATCGGGCTTCGGCTGTTGTACCGAGCTTGCCGGCGATGCACAAGTTTGGTCCGGGATATCGCGCGACCAGCCCATGCCTTGCGGCTGATCCGCGCCTGCATGCGGTAGGTCCAGGCGCCCTCGATCAGCACGCGGCGGGCGTGAGCGTTGCCGGCCTTCTAGGGCAGCAATGATCATCTGACCGAGGCTCGGTTGGAGCGAAGGGCGGAACGATGGGCCTCCGCGCAGCCGGGAGCCCAGATCGGATAAGCGTAGGTTCGCGTTCGATCCAGCGGTGCCTTCATCTGCCGCTGCAGGTCGTAGAGCCTGGTACCAGCGGCGATGATTAAGGCCTTGAGGCGGTCCTCGCCCGTCTGGAACTCGGCCATCGCGATTTCCGGCGATCGCGGCCCGACCAGGGCCCGCTTGAAGCGCGCGACGCCGGGGTCCGACGTGCTCCCGTGCAGATCATACCAGCGATAGTGGGGGTTCTCTTTGAGCCAACAAATGATCGCCCATTGCAGACAATAGCCGGCGCGGGCCTTGGTCGCGCCAACGCCAGTTGCGGCGTTCAGATAGAAGGCGCGATTGCCGAGCGCCGTCACGATCGCGGCCGCGATCGGTCGCTCGTCCTGATAGCAGACGAAAATCCTTGGCCTGAGCTCCTCGCCGAGTCTCAGATAGAAGTCCTCAATCATGCCGACGAAGCCACTTGCAAAGCACTTTCGTCGCCGCATCTGTTGGTGCAGGTCGAGAAATATGCAGACCCCATCGCGATCGTTGCGCTGCCTGACGACCAGACCGCAGCGCTCGACCTTGCGAAGATTGGCGCGCCATTTCGGTTCCATGGCAGAGCGCAGCTGATCCTCGGACAAGGACAGGTCAAGAATGTAGGTCTTGTGGAGCGGCTTGGCTTCATTCCAGCCCCCCTCGGCCAGAAGCGCCGCGTGCGCGTGCTCGGTCAGGTCGGACGCCCACCAGCGGAGGCGCAGGCACAACCCCCTGCGCACGACATACTCCTCGCGAAGGGCGCCGATCGTCGCCTGCCAATCCTCGATATCGCTGATCGTATCGCGCCGCTGGCAGACCGGCCCGAAGCTCACGTAGGCAAGGACCTTACCAAGCAGGGGTACGCCGATCAGCACCGTCTGAGCGAGCCCAACGACCTTTTCGCTCTTTTTGATCACCGCATGGCTGAGATTATGCTCGCCCCAATGAGCCGAGCCGTAGGCCCACGTCTGGAAGAGATTGGCATCGTCGAACTCCAGCAACAGGCGATCCCACTGCTCGGGTCCGACGGCGTCGAACTCGGCGGTATAGGTCATCGCCCCGAATTCCCGCCGAGCGATGTTTCCGCGCGCGCCGGGAACTCAGTACGGGCGGCCAATTCAGGAGGGGCCGAGATATCGGCCCGGACTGCGATTCTGGCATCGCTCGTCGGGCCAAGACCTCTGGGTAAGATCCCGGCGCCGAGCCCAATCGCAACACCGAGGACCGACGCGCCGCTGGTGCCGCTCGCCAGATCGCAGAAAGAGGCTGTCAGCTCGGCACAGATGATCAGATCAATCACGCCAGCACCTCGGCCGCGAGGATCGCCTGCTTCAGCTCCTCAAGTTCGAACGTGAGCTGGCGCACCTCTGGCCGCAGCTGTTCAGCCCACTGCCGATTGCAGAGGACGCGCCTCGCCTCAAGCTCCTCGATCCGCCGCGCGAGTTGTTGGACCTCGGGCGGCCAGGTGCCCAGCCAGCGGGGAGAGCGGTTTCGCGAGGTGTGTCGGCGGTGGCAGCCGCCCCGACCGCGGATCCGGTCGGCGCCGACGAGGCCGAGGATGGTAGCGCTCGTGCCGACGAGGTTATCGTTCCGAGGGGTTCTGATGATCTGTGCCATAACACGTCCTTTTTTTGGTGGGGGTCATGTCAAGCGATACTTTCTCCGCAACTCGCTTAAAATTGTCGCAGAATTTTTTCAACCCTTTTCGCGAGGAGCTCGTCGTCGTGGTCGGTCATCCGGCGGCGCCGGCTCAAGTAGTGCCGCGGCAGCCGGTCGAGCAGGTCGAGCAGCCCTTCGGCGACCGACAGCCCGCCGGCCAACAACAGGCCCAACTGCACCAGCGCGTGGCCCCGTCGCGATCCCCAACGAAGTAGGTCACGAGCGCGTACGCAAAGCCCGCCGCGACAGGCACTGGCCGGTCTTTCTCCCGCGCTCTCGCCCGCCATGGTGGCCACCTTCAGCCGCTGAAGCTGCGCTGCAACGCGGGTCGCTTCTTGCCTGAGCGCCTCACGGCGGGCCCCGATTGCCACCCCCCGCAGGTCGTGAGCGCGGTTCTCGACCACGCGCCGGCATCGACCAGGTCATCACCGCGATCCTCTACAACCGGCATCGCTACGGCGACGAGAAAAGGCTGGCGCTGGACGCTAGACCCTATGTTCGCTCTCTGAGCTGAAGGACCCGTCTCCGGTATGCCGAGGTCAAGGGTTGCGCCGGATTGGCCGGCGCCGAGCCTCAGGCATAGGAGACGGGCCGCATGCAAGCTACCACGTTCGTCGGGTTGGACGTGCACAAGAGAATGACGTCGGTGGCGATCGCTGAGGCTGGTCACGGCGGTGAGGTGCGTTTCCTGGGCGAGATCGCGAGCACCCCGGAGGCGCTGCATCGGCTCGTCGAGCGGCTGAAGGCCGGCCATCGGCGGTTCAGCTTCCTTACGAGGCGGGGCCGTGCGGCTACGGCGTCCATCGGCTGCTGAGCGGGCTCGGCCAGGACTGCAGCGTGGTCGCGCCATCGCTGATCCCGAGCCGGCCCGGGAACCGGGTGAAGACCAACCGCCGCGATGCGACCACGCTCGCCAGACTGCATCGCGGCGGCGAGCTGACGCCCGTGTGGGTGCCCGATGCCGGCCACGAGGCGATGCGCGACCTGGTGCGTGCGCGGGCCACGGCGCGGCGCGTGCTCGGCAAGGCCCGCCAGCACCTGCAGGGTTTTCTCCTGCGCCACGGCCGGATCTATCGCGGCGTGCGCGGCTGGACCAAGGCCTACCGTCGGTGGCTGACCACGGTGCGCTTCGACCACCCCGCCCAGCAGATCGTGCTGCAGGACTACATTCCATGCTGTCGAGGACGCGGAAGCGCGGCTCTCGCGCCTGGAGCGCCAGATCGTGGAGCTCCTGCCCAGCTGGTCGATGGCGCCGGTGGTCGAGGCCGTGCAGGCGATGCGCGGGGTGGGCCTGATCGTTGCAGTGACCGTGGTCGCCGAGGTCGGCGACTTCTCCCGCTTCGCCACGCCCCGCCAGCTCATGGCGTATCTCGGGCTCGTGCCCTCGGAGCACTCGAGCGGCACCAGCGTCCGCCGCGGCGGCATCACCAAGGCCGGCAACGCCCATGCTCGCCGCGTGCTGATCGAGGGCGCCTGGACCTACCGCATGCAGGCCCGGGTCAGCCGCAAGCTGCTCGACCGGCTCGAACGTCTGCCCCAGGCGGTGCGCGACCTCGCCTGGCAGGCACAGCTGCGCCTGTGCAACCGTTACCGCCGCCTCGCGGCGGCCGGTAAACCGAAGGTAGTCGTGACCACGGCGATCGCTCGTGAGATGGTGGGCTTTATCTGGGCAATCGCCCGGATCGTTCAGGCACAACCGGCGATCAGGTAATCACTGGACTCGCAAGCAAAGGAGACCGCTGCGCAAGCGCAGACTTCTTGTCCCGAAGCGCCTGGCGGGCGGCGGGCCCGGTGGGGAATCCTCGTCGCCTGTTAGGAGCCGGCAGCCGGCCGACGCTCGTCCCCTAGAGCGAGGCAGCCCCGAGACGAACCCGCGGTCATGCGGTAGCCAACCCGCGCATGAGAGCTTGTTCAACCGCCGTCTCGACAGCCCGCCGCCCGCCAGACGCTTCCGCCATCCACCGCCGACCTCCGGCACAAGGCTGGAGACCCCACCCTGCTGCCCAGGGGCTTGACTGCGAACATGAGAGGCAGGCCGTTGAAAAACCCGCTGGTTCTGGCACTTTGACGCGAGCTGATGCCAGCGGCTGGAGGGCGAGATGCGCGGGTTTGATGAGGGGTCGGGTGCCTTGTTCAGCTACGTCGATCTGGAGGCTAGGGTGCCGGCTGCACATCCGTTGCGGACCATCCGGGTGATCGTCAATTACGCGCTAACGGCGCTCTCGCCGGGCTTCCATGACCTCTATGCCCGCGTGGGACGACCTTCGATCCCGCCCAGCTGCTGCGGGCGCTCCTGCTGCAGGCGTTCTACTCGATCCGCTCGGAGCGCCAGCTGATGGAGCGGCTGGACTTCGACCTCCTGTTCCGCTGGTTCGTCGGGCTCGGGATCGACGATCAGGTCTGGAATCATTCGACCTTCTCGAAGAATCGGGATCGCCTGCTCGCGGGCGACCTCGCCACCGAGTTTCTGGCCCAGGTTCTGGATCAGCCGCAGGTCCGCCGCCTGCTCTCGAGCGAGCACTTCAGCGTCGACGGCAGCCTGGTCGAGGCGTGGGCGTCGATGAAGAGCTTCCGGCCCAAGCCCGACCCGGACGACTCGCCGAGCAGCGGCCGCGACCAAGAGGCGAGGAGCGCGGCAGCGCGACAGGGACGGAATCAGGAACGCGACTTCCACGGCGAGCGGCGCGCCAACGACAGCCACGCCTCGACCACCGATCCCGACGCCCGGCTGTACCGCAAAGGCGTGGCGCTCCGGGGCGACCACCGAAGGTCGCCCCTGGGAGCCAGCCACGGGCCAGGAGGCGAGGCTCTGCTTCGTCGGGCACGTGCTGATGGAGAACTGGCACGGCCTGGTGGTCGATGCCGAACTCACCCGCGCCTCCGGCCACGCCGAGCGGCTCGCGGCGCTGGCGATGCTCGACCGGCTGCCGTCCGTCAGCCCGATCACGCTCGCTGCCGACCGCGGCTTCAATGCCCGGGACTTCGTCATGGAACTGCGCGAGCGCCGGGTGACCCCGCACATCGCCCAGAACACCAGCGGCCGGCGCTCGGCGATCGATGGCCGAACCACCAGCCACCCCGGCTATAGTGCGAGCCAGCGGGTCAGGAAGCGCATCGAGGAGGCCTTCGCCTGGATCAAGGCCATCGCCGGTCAGTCCAGGACCAAGCTGCGCGGCCTCGCGCGGGTGCGATGGTCGTTCACGCTCGCGGCCGCTGCCTACAACCTCGTACGGCTGCCGAAGCTGTTGGCAACCAGCGGACCCTCGCGGTGACCGTCCCGATGGACTGCCGACTGATTGGCCGGTGGCGGATCGTCGAGGCCGATCTGTGGGATCGTGCCCACCTCGACCTGGTCGAACCCGCCATGATGACCATCGCGGCCCACGGCCGAGGCGAGATCACCTTTGGGGCCATGCAGGGCGGCCTCGAGCTCGAGTACGCCCGGTCCACGGTCGTCTTCACCTGGGCGGGGTTCGAGGAGATGGACGAGGTCAGCGGCTCGGGATCGGCCAAGCTGCAAGACGACGGCTCGCTCGAGATCGCGTTCGCCTACCACCTCGGCGACGAGGCGATCCTGAAAGCGGTTCGAGCGCCTTCTTCAGATCGGGTAATGGGCTTGCCGCTGGGCGGCGAGAGCCGGTCACTCCTCGATGGTGAACGCGCAGGAGGAGTGACCATGACGTACTTTGCCGGTCTGGACGTTGGTTTGGAAGAGACCGCGATCTGCATCATCGACAGCAACGGACGCATCGTCCGCGAGCTCCGGGCGTGCTCGGAACCGGAGGCGCTGGTGCGTGCGCTGCAGGCCTTGGATCTTTCGTACACGCGGGTCGGCCTTGAGGCCTGCCCGTTGTCGTCCTGGCTGTTCGACGGCCTCGCGGCTGCCGGGCTGCCGGTCGTGTGCCTGGAGGTCCGTCATCTTCGGGCGGCGCTCGCGGCGATGACCCACAAGACCGATCGCAACGACGCCCGCGGCATCGCCCAGGTGCTGCGAACCGGCTGGTTCAAAGCGGTGCACGTCAAGACGACATGGAGCCAGGAGCGGCGCACCTTGCTGATGGCGCGCAAGACCATGCTCGAGCAGGCCTTCGACATCGAGAATACCATCCGGGGCCTGCTCAAGGGTCATGGCCTGAAGGTCGGCCGCGTCACCCGGACGACCTTCGGCCCGCGGGTCCGCGAGCTGGTCGCTGCGCTGCCGGTGCTGGCGACCGTCATCGACCCGCTGCTGAGCGCAGATGCCGTCTTGCGCAAGAGCTTCGCCGAGCTCCACCGGCAGGTGCTGGCCCTGACGCGGGTCGATCCGGTCTGCCGACGGCTCATGTCAGTGCCCGGATGGGGGCGGTTACGGCGCTCACCTATTGCAGCGCCGTCGACATTCCCGAACGTTTTGCCCGTTCCAAGGCCGTCGGCGCCCACTTCGGACTGGTGCCCCGCAAGTATCAGTCGGGCACGACCGACCGCAATGCCGGATCACCAAGGCTGGCGACGCGATGGTTCGTACCGCGCTGTTCGAGGCTGCGAACGTGCTGCTCACCAGGGTGGTGCGGTGGTCGCCGCTCAAAGCCTGGGCGGTCCGACTGGCCCAGCGGATCGGCGGCAAGCGCGCCAAGGTCGCGCTCGCCCGCAAGCTCGCCGTGATCCTACATCGGGTTGATGGTACCAGTTTCGCTTGGACCAGGCAGCCGGCGATGGCTGCGGTGTGAGCCACCAGTCCGGAGAGGCATCTCTGCTTCTCCGGGGCGTCCCTGCCGGGACGCGCGGACTGGCGAAGCCGCAGCAGGCCATGGGGACAACCCCGCTTTTCAGATCGGCTCGCCGCTCCGTTCCGATGCGATCATCGGCAGCGACCGACCACGGACGGAAGCATGACACCGGCAGGGAATCTGAACGAGGAGCTTGACGTTATGCTGTCGTGGCACCAACCCGATCCAGGCCGAGAACTCCCGCGCCGAGCGGAACTGCTTTACATAAGGGCGGACATACTGCGGTAGCATGAGCCGGACCTCGTGCCCGAGCTTCGCGATCTCGCGGGCCCAATGATGGGCGCTCGCGCAGGCCTCGAGGCCAACCAGGCAAGGCGCCATCCCTTCGAAGAACGACAGCACCTCCGTTCGGCGAAGCTTTCGACGCACGACGCGCCGGAGGACGCTGCCGACACCGTGCACTTGGAAGACGTTCTTCGCCACGTCGAACCCAATGGTCGTAAACTGCATTTGGACGGCTCCCTTTTGAAGATGGCTCGCTGCACCGTGAGTCACCTTGGCACAGCGATGCCGGGAGCGGGGGCCGTCCATCCCATCAGGTCACCGGTTGGCAAGATCGCTGATTTCTATGTTTTCCCGTGCCACACGCGGAGAAGGCAACGCCGGTCCGGAACTTCGTTGCTGACCGGTTACCCGCAATCCGTCGGCGGGCGATTTCATCGGGATAGGATTGATCGGGCTCGTGGTCCATCACATGAGTGGCGACCGGATTACCCGCGTCGGCCTCGAGCTATAGCTCTCTGGCTTGATCGCCCATGCACCGTGCTGCTCGGCCTTGCTCACCGGCATGGCCTCACTCCGCCCGCAACTGCTGCTCGATCAGCGCCGATAGTTGCGCAGACCAGTGCTCGGCCGCTTGAGCCGCGTCGGGGTGAGCGTGATGCGACCTGTGATCTTCATCAGCGCACACGAGTCGAGTGGGGTGGTGGCCGGCTCTACGGAGCAGGCGCCCGAATCTAGGATTTGACACGCTCCACGCACCGCCTGAACCTTGGTGTCAAGCACCGATCAGGGAGGAGATGCATGCGCATCGGCATGTTTTCGGCAGTACAATGGTCGCCGGAGAAGGATCCGGCGACGTACCTCAAGGCGCTGCGCGAGCAGGTGCGCGCGGCCCGCGACCACGGCTTCTCCTCCCTGTTCGTGGGCCAGCACCTGCTGACCGGGCCGATGGGCATGTTCCAGACCAACCCACTGCTCGGCCACCTGCTGGATGACGCGGCCGGCATGCAGATCGGCCCCGGTGTCCTGTTGCTGGGGATGATGAACCCGGTGCTAGCGGCCGAGGAAGCTGCAACCCTCGACTGGCTATCCGGCGGCAAGTACGTGCTCGGCGCCGACCTCGGCTACCGGGCCGAGGAGTTCCAGGCCATGGGCGTCGGGAAACGCGAGCGCGTCGGACGCCTGACCGAGGGCCTGGAACTGATCAAGCGGCTGTGGACTGAGGACAGCGTCACCCACCACGGTCGCTACTTCCGCCTCGACAACGCCAAGGCGAGCGTCCGACCCAAGCAGAGCCCGCGGCCGCCGATCTGGGTCGGCGGCGACGTCGAGCCGGCCGTGCGTAGGGCCGCGCGGATCGCCGACGCCTGGTGCATCGCGCCGACCCTCTCGACCCGCTCCATGCTCGCTCGCCTGGAGGCCTTTCGCGACGAGCGGCGCAAGACCGGCCAGCCGGAAGACGTCAGCTGCCCCATAATTCGCGAATGCTTTGTCGGACGCGATGCTGCGCACGCGGCGACGGTCAGCCGCGGGCCGCTGGTGTACAAATACCGCGCCTATGCTTCCTGGGGCCAGGGCGAGACCGCGGCGCGCGATTTCGCTGAGATCTTCGACGACTTCGCCGAGGGCCGGTTCCTGATCGGCGAGGCCGAGCAGGTGAAGGACGAGATTCTGCACTACGCCGAAATCGCCCGGACCGACCATATCCTGCTGCGCGTGGAATGGCCGGGTCTGGCGCACCGGGAGGCGCTCGGGAACATCGAGCGGATCGGCAGGATCATCGCGACGTTGAGCTGAGCTTAGAGCTGCCCAAATAGGGAAAAAGCATGCTCCTGATCTGCACGCCAAGTCGATCATCATCGATGGCTTGATCATTTCCGACTTCGGCCGGCCGGTATTCGAGGACATGCGCCGTGGTGGGCTGACCGCGGCCAATTGTACCTGCTGCGTATGGGAAGGCTTCATCGAGACGATGCGCAACGTCATGCGCTGGAAAGCCTGGTTCCGCGAGCACGGCGACATCCTCAGGCAGGTCTACACCACCGTGGACATTTTGAAGGCGAAGGAGGAGGGCAAGACCGGCATCATCCTCGGCTGGCAAAATGTCACCGGCATCGAGGACCAGATCGGCTATCTCGGCCTCTTCAAGAAGCTGGGCATCGGCATCATCCAGATCGCCTACAACACCCAGAACCTCGTCGGGACCGGCTGCTATGAATTGAAGGACAGTGGCCTATCCGATTTCGGCCGTGAGGTGGTCGCCGAGATGAACCGGCTCGGCATTCTCTGCGATCTGTCGCACGTCGGAGCCAAGACAAGCGAAGACGTCATCCTGGCCTCCAAGCAGCCCGTGGCCTATTCGCATTGCCTTCCAGCTGGCCTCAAGGCCCACCCGCGCAACAAGAGCGACGAGCAGCTGAAGTTCATCGTCGATCATGGTGGCTTTGTCGGCGTGACGATGTTCCTGCCTTTCCTCAAGCGCTGGGCGGCAGCCAATCTCGACGACTACGTCGAGGCCATTGACTACCTCATCAACATTTGTGGCGAGGGCAATGTCGGCATCGGAACCGATTACGCAAGGCTATGGCCAGCCATTCTTCGAATGGATCACCCACGATAAGGGATATGCCCGAAATTATGTAGCAAACGCACCTATCGGGGAAACCCGGCCGGTGCGTGGTCTGCTACAGCTACGCCAGCCGGCCGATCTTCAAGTGTAAGGCGTGCGGCGCCCAGTTCAGCCTGACCAGCGGGACCATCTTGGCAAGCCGCAAGCTACCGATGCGCGACTATCTGATGGCGATCGCGATCTTCGTGAACGGCGCCAAGGGCCATTCCGCGCTTCAGCTCAGCCCGGACCTCGGCGTTCAGTACAAGACCGCGTTCGTGCTCGCGCACAAGCTCCGCGAGGCGATGGCTGCCGAGCACAAAGGCAAGGTGCTGTCCGGTCACGTCGAGATCGATGGCGCCTACTTCGGCGGCCACGTCCGGCAGGCGAACCGCAAGGCTGATCGCGTTGACCGGCGGCTGGCTGAGCACCAGACCGGCAAGCGCAAGTGCGTCGTGGCGATGCGCGAGCGCGGCGGCCGCACGCTACCGTTCGTGGTCGGGACCGAGGATCAGGTCGTGCCGTTCGTCCGCCAGGTGATCGCCAAGGGCAGCACCGTTTACGCGGATGAGGCAGCGTCATGGGACGCGCTGCACGCCCACTATGACGCCCGGCGGATCAACCACAGCATCGCCTTCCATGACGAGGGTGCGGACACCAATCAGGCTGAGAGCTTCTTCTCGCGGCTACGCCGGGGCCGAGATCGGCCAGCACCACCGAATCCGCGTCCACCTGCACGCCTACGCCGGTGAGATGGCATGGCGCGAGGACAACCGGCGGAAGGCCAAGGGTGTGCAGTTCATGAACGCCGCCGGCGCTGCGGCCGGGCACCCGGTCAGCCGGCAGTGGTCGGATATTGGCAGCGGGAAGACGCCGCACGACGGACCTAAGATTTTAGGTGAAGGTTTGTATTTTAACGCTTGCGTAAAATCGCAAAGCAAGATATGGGAGGGAGGTCTAGTCAGAAGGTGCCTCCCTCCCTCAATTTGAAGGTGGCTTGCTGCCCTTGCCAGCCACCTTTTCTTTTTAAGCGCACTCTGGCTGGCCCTGTCAATCAAGGCTGTGCCCGTTGCCGATCGATTGATGGTTGAAAACTCGGTTTCGTAGGGCCAATCTCCGGACGGGCGTTGCCGATAGCTCCATGAGCGGTGATGCTCGGGCTTGAGGGGCCAGGTCTCAGAGCAACACCCACCTGACTTGGCCCCTTCTTTGCCGCGAGCCGCTGGCTATCTCATCCGATCAGGCGCCAGCCCTTGTAAGGCCCCTTCTTCAAGGTATCGCGCACCAAGCCTTTCCTCTTGAGTGGGGCCAGGCACGTGCTGACGCGCTTGCGGATCAGGAGCACGGCGCGCGGGTCGTTGGGATCGAGACCCCCGGCCCTTCAAGGTCTCGATGGCGATCTCGACCGATGTAATGGGCGCCCTGGCGGTCCCGGAGCGCATCGAACACGAGCCGTTGCATCTCGCCTCGGAACGCTCGGTGACGGGGCGGGAACTGCTTCGGCTGGGCCGTCAGCGCCAGGTCGCAGTCCGGATCGAACTGGCCTGAGATTTCCCGGCGCTTCGCGATCAGCCCGGCCAGCGTGTTCGGGCGCTCGACGGTCTCGGCCATGGCGAGCTCCTCGTGACGGTGAGCGCGGCCGCCGAGCCTGCGGAAGCGCTAAGCTTCGGAAGGTGCGTTTGCTACATAATGCCGTGATCATGCGAGGTCGTGTCCCTGGGCGTTCTCTAATCCCGCCTGTCAAGCGGCTTGGTGGCTTGTTCCGGGGTCATCGCCGGGGGCAAGGTTCTCGTCGAGGTCGGCACCCCAGTGGTTGTCTGGGGCCGCCGCAGCATAGCGTTCACGGACGGGGGTGGCGCGAAGTGGTGTGCGGGGTCGCCGGTAGGCGCCGCCATGCCTGGGATCGCGCTCACCTGACGCCGTCGTCCCGGCGGGGACGCCGGATGGGGCCGGGAGGCCGCTCAGGCTCAGGCTGCCAGCGGCGCCTCCCTGCCCCAGCGGAACTCGGTGCCGTCGCGCCAGATCCGATGGAGGATGACGGCCAGCTTGCGGGCGACCGCCACCTTGGCCTTCTTGAAGCCGCTGCGCTTCGCGATCTTGAGGCCCCAAGCCTTGAAGTGCCGAGAAGCGGTCGATGCGCGTCAGCAACACGTTGGCAGCTTCGTACAGAAGGGTACGGACGACAGGGTCGCCGCGCTTGGTGACGCATCGGCACCGGCCGCGACCACCGGCACGAACGACAGATCCTCGGCCGGCAGTACGAGGCGCCCCTGCCGGGCCTGGTGGCGCCACGCAAACAGCTGCTGCGGCCGCAGATCGTGCCGCCGCGCCACCGCCGAGATCACCACTCCGGGCGCCAGGTTCTCGGCCACGATCCGCGCCTTCGCCTCGACACTCCAGCGCCGTCGCCCGAGCGCGCCGGTGATCACCTCGAGCCGCCGGACCTCGCGGATCTCGGGGTCAACCCTACGGTCAAACGCTGTCATGAAACGATCCCCCGCCGAGGATCGTCACTCTCGCCGATCACGTCCCCCTTGGGCAGGTGACCCCTGAAACAGCGCTTACCTTCCTTGCTTCGGCATGGGCCGCGAGCCGATCGAGGCTGCATTCCGATCCGGCTGCAGCGCTGCGGTTTCAAGGTGGTGCACGTCAAGACGGCGTGGAGTTGGTCAGAATGTCGACCTCGAACCGTACCTCCAGCAGGGCTTCGGAAGCGGCCGGAGCAGGAGCCGCCTGGTCCACCAACTCAGCGACGAGGCTGCGAATGCTGGCAGCATGAAGCGTGACGGAGATATCGTCGGGAGCGACGTCGATCCGCTGGATCAGCAACTGGAGGATCCGCGCCCTCGGCACCGCGTTGGGACAGGCCAGGCTCTGAAGTGGGGTCTCCTGGGGACATCGGCTGACCGCTCAGTGACCGCGTTAAATGATGATGGAAGTTCACCAAAACGGCCGGGGTTCGGTCGCGTCAGAGAAGTGGGTCGAGAGATGCGAAAAAACTCGAAGTCAGCCCCTTGGTTGGTCCCGGGGTTCAGACATCGGTAAGCATTGGGTTGGCTGACGAGAACGAGGATAACGGCTAAGGTGCGATCGGATCAGGCCTGCTACCATGCGTAATCTGTCCTCTTAACCTTCTTGTCGTGTGAACGGCATAGGGAGCGCATCGTGGGATAGGCGCTCTTACATCCAGCCTACAGCTGCAACCAGCTCGAGGCGCTCTTGGCGTTGGAAGGCCGGCGCCTGTCGGCGATCACGATCCAAAAGATCCTCAACGACAAGGGGCTCGGCACGCGCCATGAGCGCTGGCTGGCATTCGAGCAAAAGAATGCCGAGCGGGCGGTCGAGCTCAGCCCCGAGCAGGCGGCGTTCTTGGAAAGCTCAACCCCTGCTTCAAGGAGCGCCACGTCGAGAGCGAGCGACCAGGTCAGGTGCTGCACAATGACTTCGTGCCGTTCTATGCCCGGCTTGATCTGCCGATCGGGGCGGTCTTGACCGACAACGGCCGCGAGTTCTGCGGCAGCGAGCGCCACCATTACGAGCTCTACCTCGCGCTCAACGGTATCGCGCACCGAAAGACCCGCGTCGACTCGCCGCCACCAACTGCTTGGTCGAGCGCTTCAACAGCACCGTGCTGGAGGAGTTCTTCCAGCCCACCATACACCAAAAACCTCTACGACGGCATCGAGGCGCTCCAAGCCGACCTCGATGCCTGGCTGCACCGCTACAACCACGAGCGCCCGCACCTCGGCTACTGCAACCAGGGCCGCCGCCATGGGATATGGTCGAGCGTTTCGTCAGCCAGTCGTCCACAAGACAAGTAGATTAAGGAAATAGATATCTTCGCTCTTGAAGGTTTGGAGATCTCCAGCTGAGCGGCCGGTCGCGGCCTCCCAAACTCGATGAGGCGAGGAGGTCCCTCACCGAAGCCAACCTGTGGCATAGCGGTCACAGCGGGCCGATAAACGATCCTAATTGCCCTCTAACCTGCTTGATTCGAGATGTGTTTGTATTTATCCACAGATGTGAATAAAAATTTACACATTAAACCTAGAATACTGCCATTTGGTGCTCACCAGCGGCAGTGGGGCGTCGGTCACGAACCCGAAGGGGGAACGCATGGCTTGTGGGCTAACCACGTCCGACCTCCGGCAAATAATGGCGGTCAAGGCAGGTCGTCCGATATGGCCCTTGACCCGCTCGAAACGTTGGCCACATCCAAGCGCCGGATGCGCGCAGGATCAGTACCTGAGCACGACAGTAAGAGCACCAATGTCACGACATCAGCGAAATGGTGGTGGAACCAGCAAAATGGCTGTGAAGCGCAAAGACCAGCTTCAGAAGTTCAGCCGACCAAATCTCTCCAAACGGTCCGGTCTACTCATTTCGCTCATAATATTAGGCCTTCTCGTGACCTCGTGGGGCTTTTTTTTAGGGTTAGTATTGCTGGTGATTTCTGGAATCCAGCAGATCTATCACTTTCTGCGGGGGATATTGAATTGATTCACACGACTTGTTGAGTCGGAGCTTTAACTTCAACAAAGTACGGGCCGGTGCATGACCGAAATCCTTCAAGAACGTCCAGCGGCAGTAGCGGAAGTGCCGCCGCCACACTTAGTAAGAGCGTTGCGGGCGGCGGCCAGCGCGCGCGCCATGGCGGAACGCATCCGCAGCCAACACCTGTACTCAGAACCGGCGCGAGCTCAACCGCCAACTCAGAAGCTGCAGACTAGCGACAAGTCACATCCGAGCTTCGCAAAGACCGTCGAGGCGGCAAAACTCTGGAATTCCTCCACGCCACCACCCTACGGAGAGTTAGTTCCGTGGCACTTGGGCCGCCACCAGGAAGTCTGCTCAGAAAGCTGGCCCAAGCGATGGATGGCTCGAGTGTTCAGATGGCGGGCGGCCAGGTCCGCAACCGAGGAAGCGCCGCAGTCCTCGGCTGCCGGGTTGCTATCTGTTGCGCCAGCTGCACAAGCCGCTTGTCCCTCTGCTGTCGTCGAGCTGCCTCCGCCTCGGGCGGTGAGCGGCGCGGCCGGCACTGACATCGATCGCTATCCCCTCCACGGCCGACGTGCACTCTTACCTTACTACAGTCCTCCACCTACCTCCGCTGACCTGGAAGAGAAAGTCGTTGCCCGACTGCCCAGCTTGCGTGCACGAGAATTGAGTTGGGACGAACTGAGCCGCGAGCTGCCGGGCAAGACAGAGCATGAGATTAAACGATGGCGCAATGCGTCAGCATCAGCCGTGAGCTGGTGCCGGAGATTGACGGGGGCGAACGCGGCCAATTTCCGGGACGTGAGACCAGGTCCAGGCGCGCGATCACTCATGCCTGTCGTCGCACCTCGTGCCATGGTGATCCGGGAAGCCGTCATCGCGGCAGATGTGGCGCCCAAAGGCGAGGGTAAATTACCCGTGCTGGCCTTGAGAGGCAGCGTAGTTCGATGCTCGAGTGGGGGGGCGCGCTCCGAGTTCACTCCCACTGGATCGGCCGCACCGGCCGAGCGGATCCGTTCCAGTCGCTGGCGAGCGGCTAAACGAGGTCTCCTGATCAGCGGTAGGGTAATTGGCGGATTGACCCTCGGAGTGGTCGCCAGCAGCGGTGTTATGTTCGTCGTTCAGCTGGATGAGCCGCATTCTGCCAACTCACCGGCAGCAAGCCGCGCCTCGATAACTACTGAGACAGTCCGAGGATCGGTGGATTCGGACATCGCGAAAGACGCGAGCGGGGCGCAGTCGGCGATCGGTTCCGAAGCGACCGCGAATCCGGAGCCGGTCGAACCGGCGACCCGCCTGGCAGGCAACTCAGGGGATTCGTCCCCCGCCAGTGCAGGCGCCGTCGGCGGGCAGTTGCGTGAGCCTTCGTGGGGCGCGCTCTATGCTCGTGGCCATCGAGCCCAGTCGGAGGGTGATCTCGTGGCCGCCACCCATTGGTATCAACAAGCTGCGAGACTCAATCCCAATCATCCCGCTATCTTGTACGACCTCGGCTATGTGCTTCAAATTCAGACTGATATCGATGGGGCGATCGATTTGTATCGGAAAGTTTTACTATTAAATCCTAAACATGCCTATGCACAATATAATCTTGGATTTGTGTTGCAAAAGAAAGGTGACAATAAAGATGCAGCGCTTCAATATAAAAAAGCGGCAGAACTAAATCCGGATAATCCGTACATTTATTTCGATTGGGCGCGGATATTGGAAAACGCTAACGATCTGACCGGGGCTAAGGTACTTTATCAAAAGGCGGTTGAGCTGGCTCCCCAGCGGCGCCCGGGCACGGACGCACGCCGCCGCTTGGCCGTGCTGAATGCAGAGAACGGGCGATGAGATGCAGATTTCCATGCAAGCCGGCCACCTATCCGAGCTGATGTCGGCCATCGTTCCGATTTGATGTCGGCCAGGGTTCCGAGATGAAGCCGGCCATCCCGTAACCGATTTCGGCGACGTCGTTTCCCACGGGTCAGCAAGCGCGGCACTCCCGTCCTCGACAGCCACGAGGAGGACGGGATGCCGGCCAGGAGGGAGCTGGCCATGCGCCAACTACGACAGATGCTGCGGCTTGCCCATGAAGGCGTGAGCGCGCGGGCGATCGGGCGAATGCTCGGTGCCGCGCGAAATACCGTCCAGGACAACCTCGAGCGCGCCGAAGCCGCCGGCCTGGCTTGGCGGTGCCGAGATCACCGACGCCGTCCTCGATCAGCGCCTGTTCGCGCGGGCAGGCGTGCGGCCCGGCGTGCGCCGGCGGGTCGAACCGGACAGGAGCTCGCTGGCACGCGAGGCCAATCGGCCAGGCGTCAATCTGATGGTGCTCTGGGAGGAGTACCGGGAGGTTCATCCCGAGGGCTACGGCTACTCGCGCTTCTGCGACCTGTTCCGCGAGTTCGAGCGGCGCCTCTCGCCGGTGATGCGCCAGCATCAGGTGGCGGGCGACAAGCTGGAGACCTTCTGTCATCGGGCGTCGTGTGCCAAGGGGTTGTTAAACACCGGCGAGGTGCTGGCTTCTGTCCGTGATCCGCGGCGGTGGTGTGCTGCCGCGCTCACCTGATGCGATCGGCGTTGGCGGAGGGAGCCGATCTCTAAAACGGCGTCCTGATGGCGCCGAAGTGTCCAGCGGCTTGCCCTCGGCCATCGTCCCCACCGGGTTCTTCCCTCAGCGGGAAGGGGGCGCAGGCGTAACCGGCGTCATGTCGATTGTGCCTGAAAGTCGGTGCCGTCGACCCACATGCGGTGCAGGATCACGGCGAGCCTGCGTGCGAGTGCGACTTTCGCACGCTTGGCGCCGCGGCGTGCCGCCACCCGCATGGCCCAAGCCTTCAAAGGAAACCAGCGGGCGACGCGGGTCATCATCACATGCGCGGCTTCGAAGAGCGCGACCCGCGCTCGGGCATCGCCGGCCTTGGTGATCGCGCCTGGTCGATCGGTCTCACCGGACTGGTAGCGGCTCGGGGTCAGACCGAGCGCCGGCCCCACGGCCTTCGATCTGGCGAACCGCGCCGGGTCGTCGATCGCCGCAACGTAGCTGAGCGCGACCACGGCGCCGACACCGGGCACTGTCATCAGGCGGCGGCAGACGGCATCGTCGCGCGCCTGATCCTGGACCAGCTTGTCAAGGCGGGCGAGCTGCTCGCTCAGTCGGTCGCGGGCGACCAGGATCGGGTCGATCGCCGCCGCGAGCACGGGATGGACGGCGATCAGCCGGCGAACGGCTCCGCTCCAGCGCTCCCGCAGCAGGCGCTGCGGTCGCAGACCAAAGCCGCGCAGCAAACCTCGCACGCTGTTGTCGAGATCGCGTAAACGCCGGACCAGGGTGTCGCGGGCGCCGAGGAGAACGCGCCGCTCGCGGGCGGACGCCGTCTTCACGTGCACCGGTCGGAACCAGCCCATCCGCAGGAGCTGCGCGATGCCGTGCGCGTCCCGACGATCGGTCTTGATGAGCGAAGACTTGAGCGCAGCACGCACATGCCGCGTCTCCATCAGCACCGTCTCGAGACCATGGCGCGACAGGCCCGCGTGCAACCACTCCGACATCGGCCCGGCTTCCAGCCCGACCAGATCTGGCGCGTGCGCCGCCAGGGTGGCTGCAAGCAGATCCGGATCCGTCGTCACCGAGCCCTCAAAGACGACGTGGCCCTGCTCGTCGGCCACACAGATCGCCGTCGTCGACAGCGAGACGTCCAACCCTGCGAAGCGCTTCATCACGGTCATCCTTTCCATCTGGTCGGCCCGCACAGCTTGTCAGCTTGCCAGGGCCTGAGCCCGATGACCGCATCTCCAAAAACCTCGGCGAGACGATGGCGATCTGATCTAAAGTGCGGCGTAGGTTGAGAGGGAGGATCGGATGGCGCGGCAAGTCGGCATGTTCGACGTCGAGGGGCGTCTCGCGGGACTGTCGAAGAAGGGGGACGACCTCGAGCGGCTGGCTGCGGTGGTCGACTTCGAGCTGTTCCGACGTGAGCTTGAGCGCGCCGTGCCACGGGCGGACCGATCGAAGGGCGGGCGGCCGCCGTTCGACCATGTCCTGATGTTCAAGGTCCTGATCCTGCAGACCCAGAACAACCTCAGTGACGAGCGCACGGAGTTTTACCTGCGCGACCGACTGACCTGGATGCGCTTTCTCGGTCTCGGGCTGGGCGATGCCATGCCCGATGCCAACACCATCTGGACCTTGCGCGAGGCGCTGACCCGGGCTGGCGCGATCCGGAGCCTGTTTGAGCGGTTCGACCGGGAACTCCGCGCTCGCGGCTACCTCGCGATGTCCGGGCAGCTGGTCGACGCCAGCATCGTCGCGGCGCCCAAGCAGCGTAACACGCGCGCCGAAAAGCAGGCGATCAAGGAAGGCCGGGTGCCGGACGCCTGGCAGGCCAAGCCGGCCAAGCTCAGCCAGAAGGATCGCGACGCGCGCTGGACGGTCAAGACCACCAAGGCCAAGCCGCGCGCGGGCGAAAGCCCGCTGGTCGATCTCGCGATCCCCGAGTTCGGCTACCAGAACCACATCAGCGCCGATCGCCGACACCGGCTGATCCGCCGCTGGCTGGTCACCGACGCCGCCGCGCATGCCGGCACGCGCCTGGCCGACCTGCTCGATCCCGGCAACACGGCCGCGGGCGTGTGGGCCGATACCGGCTATCGTTCGATCAAGAACGAGTACCTGCTGCGCCAGCGCATGCTGGTCAGCCACATCCGGATCTTGGGCTGTTCCGCGGGCTCGATCCCGCCCGGGCGGAAGCCGTCTCGGCCCGGGCCGTCGCGATCGGCGCGCTCACCTACAAGAGCCTTGCCTCCATCCTCGCCCACAATCTCGACCGCGCCCGGCCGCAGCTCGAGGGCGTGGCGGTCATCGACCATCCCAACGTCCGCGGCCCCCGCTACTTCCACTGACGGAGATCCCCCATGCTCGCCCATCCGACTCTCGACCTCCACACCCTCGGCCTGCACGTCATGGCCAAGGGCTACCAGGAGATCGATGCCAACCCCGAAGCGCCGCCATCAGACGCCGCGCCGCCCTACGCCGCGCCGCAGGCGAGCTCAGTTTTTTGCCAGAAGATCCTTCAGCGCCGCGATATCCAGCATCGACTCCGCCAGCAGCTTCTTCAGTCGCCGGTTCTCGTCCTCGAGGCTCTTCAGGCGCTGCGCGTCCGACGGTCCCAGCCCGCCGTACCGCGCCTTCCAGCGATAGAAGGTCTGCTCGCTGATCCCGTGCCGGCGACAGACCTCAGCCCGTCGTCGCCCCGCTCTCCTGCTCACGCAGCACGCCGATGATCTGCCCCTCGTTGAACCGGCTCTCATCGTCCGTCTCCTCGTCTCCTGATGACGGACTCCCATATCAAGCGAGGGATCCACAGGGGAGCAGGTCACCACGCAGCCAATCCAAGGAGCTGGGTTCATGAGGAAGCGGTGAGATCTCCCGCATGACACCGCCATTGCTGATATTAACAATAAGCGAGACGACACCCAATCGGCCAAAATCTAGCTCTTCACGCTGAGGACATGGAGATACTCGACAGGCTCTCCTCCCATCTTTCAAAAACTCCCGCCATCCGACCCGAGATCCTCCTCGTACCTGAGAGACCCGTTGCAGCTTGTCAGCAAGATCCTCCGGCTCGGTTCGGACCAGATGACATCAATCACAGAGAACCTACTGTCCTACGCCCGTGCGGCGGTTCAATTAACATAGTATTTGCGGTGATAGCCATGATAATAGCCGGAGTTGGCGTAGCCGTAGCGGGCGTGCTTCTTGACGTCGACCCGCGCCAGCACGATCCCCGCGATGTCGGCGCCGGCGTCGAGCATCTGCCGGAGCCCGGCGAGCGCGACCTTGCGCGGGGTCTGCTTCCAGCGGATCACATAGATCGACTTGTCGACGATGCCTGAGAGCGTGAAGCTGTCGGAGACCGCGGCGACCGGCGGCGTGTCGATGATCACCAGATCGTAGTAGGCGGCCATCTCCTCGAGCAGGATCTTCATGGTCGAGGAGCGGAACAGGTCGGGCGGGCTGACCACGCCGACCCCGGCCGGCAGGAAGTCGAGGCCGGACTTCTCGTCGCGCTTGATCGCGGCTTCCGGATTGGCGCGCCCCGTCAGGACCTCGGACAGGCCGTTCTGGTTGGGCAACCCGATCACCTCGTGCAGGCGTGGCCGGCGCAAATCCGCGTCGATCAGGATCACCTTGAGGCCGGAGCGCGCCGACTGGCGCGCGAGCGAGGTCGCGATCGTCGACTTGCCTTCGAGCGGCACCGACGAGGTCACCAGGATGGTCTTGGGCGGATGCTCGCCATCGGTCAGGAACAGGCTCGTGCGGATCCGCTGCAAGGCCTCGGCGTAGGCCGAGTTGGGCTTCTGCAGGATATAGTCCTCGGCCGGGTTGCCCTGGGTCTCGCGCCGGCTCAGGTCCGGCACCAGCGCGAGCGCGCGCACGCCGAGCGCGGCCTGGATCTCGTCGGCGCTGCGGAAGCCGTAGTCGGAATCCCAGCGCTCGACGATGAACACCAGCAGCGCGCCGAGCACCAGCGAGGCCGCGAACGCGATCAGCGTGATCAACCTAGTCTTCGGGTCCGACGGCGCGACCGGCACGTCGGCGGCGGACAGGATCCGGGCATCCGCCTCCTGCATGCTCTGCTGCTCGACGAGCTCTTTGAAGCGGGTCAGGAAGGTCTGGAACAGCTGGCGGTTGGTATCCGCATCGCGGGTCAGGTCGGCCAGCTCGACGCCGGCCAGATCGATCTTGGCGGCGTCGCCCTGAAGCTTGGTCATATGATTGGTCAGCTCCTGCTCGCGCGCCTTGGCGACCGCGACCTCGCTGACCTCGTCCTGGACGATCCGCTGGACCTCGTCCTTCATCTTGTCGCGGACGCTTTGGATCTCGGCCCGCACATTGACCATCTGCGGGTGGTTCTCGCCGTAGATGGTCGACATTTCGGACAGTCGCCGGATCAGCTGGGTCTCCTGATCGCGCAGGCTGCTCATCAGCTGCGAGCTCAGGACCAGCGCCGCCGAATTGATCCCGCCCGCGGAACTGAGCAAGCTCCGAGCCTGGCTGAGGCGCGCCTCCGCCTCCGCCCGCTGGGCCTGGGCCAGCGCGAGCTGAGTGTTGAGCTGGAAGAACTGCAATGTGATCGGGTTGCTCTGGCTGCTGGTATCGACCAGCTGGTTCTTGGTCCGGTACTCGACGATCTTGGCTTCGGCCTCGAGCACCTGGCCGCGCAGCTCATCGATCCGCTTGGACAGCCACTCGGTCGCCCGTTGCGCGGCCCCGTATTTCGCCTCGAGCTGGGTGACCAGATATTCCTCGGCGATGCTGTTGACGATCTCGGCGGCCTTGGTCGGCTCCTCGGCCTTAAAGGACACCGAGATCACGTAGGAGCGCCCGACCTGGCCAACCTGGAACTGACCTGCGAATCGGTCGATGACCGCGTTTAACTCGCGTGCGGCCGGATCGAGCTTGGCCGCGTCGGGATCGACGGTCTCGGACCCGCGGAGCGCGGCCAGCCATGCCGCCGGGATGTACTGTAGCGGATTGATCGTCTCCAGAAACGATGGCTCGATCTTGTCCTTGAGCAGGGCCGGATTGAACTCCGGATCTTCGATAAGATTGAGCTTCTCGACGTTGCGCCGGATGAAGCCGCGCGAGATCAGGAACTGAACCTCGCTCTCCATCGTGGCCGGGTCGGCCATCAGCTCGTCGACCACGCCCTCGATCTCGACCACCTGGGCGTCACGGTTCTGCAGGTGGATCAAGGACGTGGCGGTGTAGAGCGGCGTCTGCTGGCTGGCGTAGGCGAACGCGCCGCCGGTGACCAGGACGATCGTCGCCAGGAGCAGGAACCTGCGGCGCATCAGCGCGCGCCACAGCTCGCGCAGGTTCAGCTCCTCGGGCGCCGCGCCAGGGCTGGCCTCCGAGCCGCCGCCGATTAGTCGTAGAGCCTCGTTTGCCATTGCCGTCTCCTGAACTTCCATCGTCGTGATCACGGGAACCATGCGGCCGGCGAGCTCCCAAGCACACCGGCGTCATGGGCCGGCGACACCAACGCACCCCGATCCTGTATCGATCTCGGTCACGAACGCGCTGATTGGGCCGCTCGACTCTCCCCAGTTGCTCGCCCAAATGACCCTGGAACCGTCCGGCGAGGGCGAGGCGTGGGCCTCGCTCACATAGGCACCCGGCGCCGCATAGGTGCGTGCGAGCCTCCGGGTAGTCTGACTACCATCGGTCTTCAGAGCGACCACCTCAAACTCAAAGGGTAGCCAGTTCTTCCGATTGGGCCGTTCGCCATACGTGATATACACCCAGCCAGGCTCTCGAATATTCCGGGCCGAGACGTGGCTCCCCGCGCCTGGCTCGGTGGTTAGTGGTTCAACATGTCCGTCGCGCAGCCGGCGTTTGATGATCAAACCTTTATCGGGACCTGCCTTGCTTTTCCCGATCGCAACTTCGTCGCCATTCCCGTCGATCGTCAGATCGAAATGGCTCGGTCGCCCGTACTCGGACCAGTCCGGCCCCACCTGGCTTCCCTGGAGATCGAAGATGCGAGTCTGATCGCCTCGCAGTTGTGCATTACGGTCTAGCTTCCCTTTAAACACTACCAGATCACCCTTCGGAGAGATTGTGACGTAACCCAGTTCTAACTTGCTGATGTCGATGTCCGGATACTTCCGATCGTCGCGAATGTCATACGCAAATGCGACTTTACGGCCCGTTTCGTCCTGACCCGCCAAGGCGATCATGCGTCCGTCATCAGAGGGATTGCCTTTGTTTGGCCCGAAGGACAGCTCGGCATACCCAGGAAAGCGGCTAACGATCGTTTTATCGTCAGATCGCACGTTCCAGAGCCCAACCCCGTCATCGCGTACGAAGATCCGAATATCCGGTTCGACCGGGTGCCACCGGCTTTCGCCCGGGCTGTCACGTCGAAAAATGGGCTTGTACGTTGCGCCATCCAAGAAGAGAGGACCTCCTCGTGTGCCACGATCCAGCATGAGGAGCTTCTGATTAGCGCTCCAAGCCTGATCTAGCGAGTAGTGGTGGCGCGCAACATTACCCCAGACGATGTCCATACCCGGCACGTCGCCGCCCGGATCAGATACCCGCACGCTGCGTGTATTGAAAGCAGAATCTTCAAAGAATTGCAGATAGGCTGGTCTCGGTACTGCTGGAAAGGAAGGCAATCTGGCTGCGATGCAGCCGCTCAGGTCTCGGTCCGGTGGCGCCACTCCGTCGCTCCGCTCATTGGCTGGCTCGACGCGGGATTCGAGCCACTCGGCTGCGGGACGACAAACTGACTCCAGGCACCAGTGTCCGAATGCCGTCGCCGTGAGTGCGAATAGCCCGACACACGATAGAACTGCGGCAACAGACCTTAGCCTGGTCCTACTGCCCCTCTCCTTGGCCGGCAAATTCCTCATTTTCGGAGACTCCTCTGGTGCCACCTGGCTCAAACTCCCGGCAGTTCAGATCCAGCACTGTCTGGCTTGGAATCGATCGCATCCAAAGGGGCCAGCAAGCCGTCCCAAAGCGCGCTGGTGCCGACCACCTGCTGTGCCACGGTAGGTGACGAGCTTTTTGGCTGGCCGCCATACTCGATCGGCAGCGGCAGACGTCTAAAAACGCGCTGGTTCCGATTCAGTGGGCCGGCTTCAAGCACGAGCACCCCGAAGCCCGCTTCGACAAGGCGGCGCGTCAGCAAGAGGCCGCTTGCGCCCGATCCGATCGCACAGACCGTTGTACGGAGTGGTCGATCCAACGGTGTTTCGGTCGCGTGCAGCATTCGCGAGTTCTCCACCGGTGCAGTAAGGGGACCTATTCAGTCGCTGTTGGTTGCTCATACCATCAACCTTCAACTCGCCCTCTCCACCTTCCTCAACTTCAGCCAAGACATTCTCCAGCGTCAGCCACAAGCCACTGCATCAGCACGCTCCGGCATCTGGTCATCACGCCCACCCCATTCCCCGCCTACATTACACCAATGCCGCAAATCCCGGCCGACCAGAGACCCGAGTAACCTTATGTCGTTCTCGAACTCAGCGATCATCTCGGCTATGAGTTGCTCTGAAAGATCGGGGCGCTGGCTGGGTAACCGATTAAGTCCTAGCAGGCGTCGGCCTATTCGCTTTGTTGTCACTGGTAAATGTTGCTGCGCGGCACCCTTGATTGCCGCAAGTATTCTGGGCGGTGTCACCAGCAGGCGTCCCAGCGACTTCGACCGCTGTTGGTTCCGTGCGTTCACCACGGGGAAATCTGACTTCCCATCATCATCTACTCTTAGAAATCTCAACGCGCGCTGATATACCTCTCTCGGCTTGGCACGCAGATCATCGAACACGATAATATGCAACTGGCTCTGCGGCACCGTTGATATGGCGAACTTCACCTGCTCGCCCAGGCGACACACCCTTCGATAATCCAGCAATCTGGCATCACGGCACCTGGGTCCGATGTCTTCCTTTCGGAGCGAAGAACTTGATCTTCGCCACGCCATTTCAAAAGACTCTTCCTTTTCCTCGAATGCCTGCAGTACTTGATTGTGATAAGAGACAGCCATTTCGATTGGGTTTCTCACAAGTGCGATAATCTTTGCGTTCGCATTCCACTCAAGGATCTTGGTGATTGGGTTCTCCCAAAACATGTATAAGGCCGAAGCCTCACCGCATAACCGCTTGTTGCCGGCCTTCCGAAATAGGTCAACATATTGGGTTGCGGATCGAATTACCTGGATATGTGGATCACAAAAAAAATTGGGCTCTTTCACTGGACACAAAAAGAGCGCCGGATGGGTGCCAAGGTAGGTATAAAGTGCTGTCGTTCCGCACTTTGGTGCTCCTACAATGAAAAAGTCGGGCAGCCGCGCTGAGCGCGAGACGGTCGATTGGGGAGCCATCAGATCTGATTCCTCTTTAGCTGAGTGTGAGAGCTGTTACAGGATTTGCTGGTGGGATCATCTGCTGGATTTCCTCAATCCTGTGGACGACATCGTTGGATCATCTGAGGTTTTCATGTCGGAAGGCAATGGCCCAGACCCGTCTCGTCGTTTTATCCATACCGGCGCTGACCAGACGCCGATCCTGCGGTACACGAGCAAGACTAGCGCACATTTGAAGCAAAGCACGATCAGTAAGGTCGCCATGGCACCGCCTTGAAGGCCGAACCAATGAACAAAGAGCAACACCAGCGGGACGTCAACAACTGCGAAGGCGACGTGCAGCGTCGCCGCCCGTCGCTCATCGCCGGTCATCGTCATTAGAAGATGCACCGGACCGACGGCTGCCGCAACGAGGTTGCCGACGACTAGGATTCGGAGGACATCGCTGGCGGCCACATAGGCATCTCCGATCATCCCCAGCCAGATCGGGGCGAAGATGAATAAAGCGAGACCTGGGATCACCCCCGCTGCGATACCCCACCAGGCAGCGGCGGACGCTTTCTCTTGCAAGACGCCCATACGCTGCTCCGCGTGTAGTGCCGCCACGACGGGTGCGAAGACGGTGCCTATCGCGGTCACTGGCAGGACCACCAAGCCGGCGATGTAGATGGCCACCGCGTAGACACCGGCCTGCTCGGTGCCGAGCAACCAGCCGATCACGAGAATGTCAGTCCGCTTGAGCAGCAGGTTCGTGGTGATGAACACGAGCAGAAAGAGCGCCGGGCGAAGCCAAGCGCGGGCGGCGCCCTCAGGGGGCGTGGCGGAAATCGACGTCGCGATCGCACACGCGTGCGATTCCGGTAACAACGATCGCTGAACTCCGGCACTCACCGCCGCCAAACCGAGCACGCTGGCGAGTAAAACCACCCCCATCGCAACGGCCGAATAAGCAATTGGCAAAGCCCCCAGGAGCATCGCGACCGCGGCGATGACGAGCATCAACTCACGAAGAGAGCTCCCAGGAATCAAGGACAACGCAAGCCGCCCGAATACCCTCACGACCGAACTACGCAACCGCATCAACGCGGTCGCGGGGATAACCAACAATCCGATCGCAAAGGTTACCATTAGCTCCGCAGACAGCCGCTCGCGCAGCAGCCAAATCGCGGTGGCGGCCGCGAGCACAAGCGCCGCCGAGACGAGCACGCTGCATCTTTCAGCATACCTGATGACGGCACGGAGCGCCGCAAATTCACCTTGCTCTCGCAACACAGACACAAACCTCAGCAAAGTTGGCTCAAATCCAACCGTACCGATGGTTGAGAGCAGGGAAACCCACGCAAACGCGTATGCGTAGACCCCGTACTGCTGGGCATTCATCGCGCGAGCTAGCCCAACTTGGGCCAAGAATGCCAATAAGGAGCCAACTAGGCTAATCCCGAGCGCCAGCGCGCCGTGGCGTAGCACGGAAGGTCCTGAGTCCGCGCGCGCTCGAAAGAGCCGCGCGAGTGGCTCCGTGTTCGAGGATCGCCGCTTCAATCCCCGCCCAAGCAGGTTAATGCCCAAGGGCCAAAGGCCCGCCCCATTGCGGTCGATCCGAGCCGCGTCGACAGCACTCCGGTCACCATGCTGCCGAGAATCGTTCACCGTAACCCCCTTTCGAGCTCAGCCACGGCCAGGGTCGCTCATTGCACCTCACCGATTCCTGTATCCGCAACACCCACATCACGCTCCCGAACCACCAATCGCCGCAATCGACGCTTCACACCGCTCGGCAGGTACGCGTAGCAATACCGGCTCACTGGAAATATGTACATCCACAACGGAAGCCGCAGACTGCGGATCGCATGGCCCTGCACGCGTGCTTGCACGCGATACCTCATCGAATACCGGTACGTACGTCTCCAATAACTGTTGGCGTGAATCCGATGGGCACCAAGGATCACGGGAATGTTCGCCAGCCTCCATCCGCACGCCGCGATGTCAATCCAGAGCTGCAAATCTTCCGCATCAGCAAGCTCTCTGTATCCGCCCGCCTGATGCCAAGCTCGGCGTCGAAACATCACAAGCGTATGGGCAAAAGGAATGTACTTCGGGAGGACCCGAAGGATTTTGCCGTGTTCTAAGGGGGGCATTCGCGTAAACCGCTCGCCTCGATCTTCATTCACCAACTCATAGTAGGCTCCCACGACCCCAACATCCGGATGTCCCTCCAAAAAGTCGCTTTGCACCTCGAGCCTCTGCCTCTCACTAGAGTCATCCACATCCTGTCGTGCGATCAACTCTGCATTAGCGTGCTCGATCCCATAGTTAAGCGCGGCAACGAACCCAACTCGCCCTGGCGACAAAACTCGCACGCGGCGGTCTTTCCGCGCCAACTCCGCGAGTTCCTCCGCAGTTCCATCCGTCGATCCATCATCAATAATGATCCACTCAAAATCATGCAGGGTCTGGCTAAGAATCTGCGGCACAATTTCTCCGAGATGCTCCTTTGCGTTGTACACTGGCATCACAACGCTAACACGCGGATTTTTGCTCATCTAATCACCTCATTCACGGTTGATGACGTTCGACGATGCCGTCTGTTAAATCATAGTGCGACTCTTCTCTGGGGGCACACTTCGCCATTTCTATTTGTGCCGCTTGTTCATTTCGCATTGATCGAGTCACCCGGATCAGCGTCGCAGCCAATATCGATGCGTCGCTCCAGACCGTCGCTCGGCGCGCGTACTCTAGGCTTATCAGATGCTTTAACGGCAATAGGCGAAGGCGGTAAAACGTCTCTGGTTCATCCATGGCGGCCAGAAGTCCCGCTTCATTCCAAAACCGCAGCGACGCGGGATCCGTGAGGCCCGGACGACTATCAAGTACCTCTCTATGAACGGGATTCGTTAGGTCTATATATATTCCTATTTCCGGGCGCGGACCAACGAGAACTCATTTCCCCCCGCAAAACATTTATAAGTTGAGGGGCCTCATCCAGCTTGGTTCGCCTCAGATATTGCCCGACCGTCGTGATCCGGGCATCATTGCCTATTGTAATCGAAGGGCTTTTCACCTTTATCGCGGGACGCATTGTTCGAAACTTAAGAAGGTTAAACGGCTTAGCATATCGGCCTATGCGTTCTTGCTGAAAAATTACCGGCCCTCCTTCGTATTTGATGGCGATTGCGGCCAAAAGCAACACTGGCGACAGTAGGGTCAGGCCTACCGCCGCGCCAGCGACATCCATGACACGTTTGATGCTCATGCGAGGTAGGCTCGCGTTAGGGTCTCGACCGCCTCTATGACATCCTCCACGTCGGAATCCGTCAGGCCGGGGTGGAGTGGCAAGCTCAGCATTCGACTAAAATTCTGATATGCTTCGGGGAAATCATCGGCGCGCCAGCCGTATTTAACTCGGTAGTAAGGTTGAATGTGCATAGGGATAAAATGGACGGAGCATCCGATGTTCCTTCTGATCAACAGATCTACGAAGGTATCACGATCAATCAAAAGCATCTCAGATCTTAGTCGAAGAACGTACAAATGCCAGGCGTGCTCAACGTCCGCCATTTGTGCCGGTACCTCCAACGCCGGATTCAGGGAAAACCGCTCCGAATACTTGCGTGCGACTGTTTTGCGGCGCTGGTGCATCTGCTGAAGTTTTTCGAGTTGGTGGGTTCCAAGGCTCGCCTGGATGTCGGACATGTTGTACTTGAAGCCTGGCGCAAGGATTTCGTAGCGCCATGATCCGCCTTTTTCGTAACGCCGCCACGCATCGCGGCTCATGCCGTGGAGGCTCAGGAGTCGTGCCCGGGATATAAGTTCTGGGGAGGCTGTCAGCATGCCGCCCTCGCCAGTTGTCAGGTTCTTGGTCGCATAGAAGCTGAAACTTGCGAAGTTGTCCCCTGAGCCGATTGATCGTCCCTTGTAGGCAGCGGGGAGCGCGTGCGCGGCATCCTCTACGAGGGCAATGCCGTACTGTGTTGCGACCGAAAGAATTGGGTCCAGATCAACCGGATGTCCCGCGTAGTGAACGGCGATGATAGCCTTCGTGCGGGGTGTGACTGCAACTTCCAGGAGATTCGGATCGAGCGTTAGGGTGGCGCGGTCGACATCGACAAAAACTGGACGCGCGCCGACGTGCTCGATGACATTGACGGAGGCCGCGAAAGTGAGGGGTGACGTGACCACCTCATCTCCGGGGCCGATATCAAGTGCCTTCAGGGCCAAGTGCAAGCCGGCGGTTCCCGAGTTCAAAGCCAGCGTTGCGGGAGCAGGGCAGCGGTGGGCGAACTGCTCCTCAAAACGGCCGGTCTTGGGGCCGGTGCTGAGCCAGCCGGAGCGGAGTGTATCCACCACTTCCTTGATTTCCGCCTCGCCGATCTGCGGAGGGGCGAACGGTAGGAAGGTTCTGCGCATCATCGGTCTCCGAGTATTCTCCGATAAAGGTCAGCATATGCCTTGGTTATCTCGCGCAGGGAATAACCGGCACATACAGTCTGACGAGCATGTCTAGCCAATCGACGCCGAAGGTCGGGGCTGTCGAGTAGTCGGCCTATTCGAAGCGCCAGGCCACTCGAGTCCCCCGGCTCTGCCAAGAGGCCATTCCATTCGTCGCGCACGACATCGCTACAGCCCGGCACGCACGTGGTCACTATAGCTAGCCCAGCCGCGCCGGCTTCGAGCAACGACCTCGGAATTCCTTCTCCGTACTGAGTTGGCAGCACAAAGATGTCGCTAACCGCCAGAATGGTCGGAACATCGCTACGGGCACCCAATGCACGGACGTACGGGGCGTGAGCCTCCACGTCGGCCAAGGGCACCCCTTCGTTGCCTTCGCCATCGCCCGATCCAACGATCAGAAATATTACGTCCTCACGATGCCGCGCGATGCGCGCTGCTGCTTCAAGCAGAACAGGTATTCCTTTCAGCCGCGTTAACCGAGATACACAGGTGACAACGAGGCGGTCCCCAAGCCCCAGGCTCTGGCGGAGGGCACCAACCGCTTCTCGATCAGCCAGAGCTCGGTCGATTGCATCGGTGTCGACCCCCGACCCTCGGATCAACGAGGTAGCGCCATTCCGGACCAGTCCACGGCGCTCAAAATATTGCCGATCATGGTTGTTCTGAAACACGGTCATAGCCGTCCATGGAGAGACCAGCTTTTGTAACGCGCAGTAAGCCGCGCGATATGTCGAGGCTACGCCGTTCCCCGCGACGAGGCGACCCAGTCCATTAACGGTGCGTACAGCATGCCCCTCACGTACCACTGCGACCGTCAGCGGGGCAAGGAGGCTGGGTTTCATATCAAAACCATGGAAAATTCGGGGTCGGTGGTGCTTCGCCAGTCGTATGAGTTGGACTAAAGCGCGAGCATCGCTGTAAGGTGCGAGGCCACGCGACAGTTCATAAGGGTAGAACGGAATGCGGGCATTCGCGAAGGGCACAGGGTCACCGCTGCCGACAGCCTCAACTTGGAATCCCACCGCGCGCAGCGCCTCAAAAAACGGGATGCGCAGATCAAGATCAACACCGCCCAAGCACCATACCCTACCCCCACGCGGACCTTCGGTTCCGCAAGCCGATGGCTCGATCACTGCACTTGCTCCGCCCTTTCAACACAGTCTGGCTCCCGACGGCCCGCCTGGCGAGCGTCTTTACGGGGCGGCACGGCTCGAAAGGAACCACCACAACGGCCGCCGTTGCTATCAAGCAAGCCAAGTCCCCCAGCAGTTGACCTTGTTTCATGTCCCGCCAACCCAAACGACCCCCCCGTTTTCTTAGAGAGTTCCGAAACCACAATCGCCGCTCGGCGCGGCCGCCTATCACTTCTACAGCGCCTTTCTACCCCCGCCAGCAGGTGTGAACGGACGCTGGTACCCTTTCCCACCGCCACAACTCGGGCCTCCGCGCGTCTCTTGACCGTCGGTTCCAGCCCAGAATAAGCCAGTGCCAAAAAAATCCAAAAAGGCGAAAACCGCAAGCCGTTATGTGCGAGCCCATATAGTATCACCGGTACCGCATACGCGGTGATCTTCCAATTCATTCTCCAAAGCAGGGCAACCACAAAGGCCGAGAAAATCACCAGCCCGACAAGTCCATAACAAAACAGAAGCATGGCAAATGATGAGTGTATTTCCTGATCACGGTTACCCACTCCTCGGGTAAATCGTTCATGCCCTCCTTGGCCCGCCCCAAACCAAAGATACTCACTAAATCTCCAGATACGGTCATAACCCCGTCCCTCCAAGCTGTCGTGGGAAGTGCGGCGGTTAAGCTCCGCTACAACCGTCTCCACGAAAGATCCTTCTGAAACCTTCTCTCCAAAAAATCCTCTCGACGGTCCGGCTTGCATGAAGTAAAAAGTCGCTATGCCAATAGCGACCCCGGCCGACAGAATCGATGTCTTCCGTCGGAGTCCCTGAAATAAGATGCCAAAGGGTATTAAAACCAAGAAACCCACTATAGCGGCACGAGACAGTGAGACAGCGGCCAACCAAAACGCGCAGCCAAGCACCCCAAAATCCCACTCCCCAAGCCTCCTTCCGCGCAGTAGCACCAAATACGACGCGGCCGAAGCCAGCGCCCAATAACCGAGTTGGTTGGGATTGGTAAAGGTCCCAATGGCTCCACCGGCCACCTTTAGCCGCGCCTCAGCCATGACCGCGATCACCTGACAACACATACTTAGGACTAAACCGGTTCGAAGTCGCCACGTAGAACGGTTCACCATAATGCTTTGCCATCACAACCACCAAAAAAAACAAACCAAAGCTATAGAAAAGATAGGACGTTGACCACAGCAATGATCCGTCGTAAAGCCGGCTATACCATATTATATTCACGAGGCCAGCGTATACGCTGAAGAGAGCGGCGATGAGTAGCAAATCCCTTTCCCGCCGGAGATGTGGCAGAGTGTCGATAAAGACTACCAGCATTAACAACAACGATAACCCATGAAATATCTGAGGGCGGCCATCTGCCAGAAGGTAGACGGGTAGTATCGTCAGACCCAAAGTCCAAATCCAAAGCCACCAGCGTCCTGGTTTCGTGACGCGGGTAAGACAACCGCGGCCAGGCGCTCGTCTGGCCGCAATCGGAGCACTAGGTCCCAATATCGTGCTCCACTCGCACCCGCGACCATGGTCGGCCAACCGCCGCGCACTCGGGTAACGCCTCAGCCTGAAAAAGGGACAACCCAGCGCTGGCCCGGGTTTTCAGGTTGGAGACGTTATCATCGGACACCGGAGAAAAGCAGTCGCGCACTCTCCAAGCTGGAAGCGGCCGGCCCAAAAGTTTTTCGATGCGCTCGACCTCGGTCGAAAATTCGGCAGCCAGATAGCTCCGAAACCGATCTGATCCTTGTCCGCGAGTGCCACTCCCGGCACGAAAGGGGCCGCGGAGCCCACGCAGCCGAGCCTCGAAATAGCCGCCCAGCCCCCGCCAGCGAGTAAATCGTGTCACCGCAGGATTTGACAACTCCAGCCCAATGCCGGATGAGCACCGAGTGTTCGTGGGAAGGACATGGAAGGGGAAAGCGCGGCGATCATCCCTTAGTCCAAGGAACGAGAGAACTCCGAGGTAACTAGATCGTGGGTTAGCAATTACCTCCTCAAAAATCAGAATAATCAACCGTGAATATCCCACCTGCTGAATTAATCGCTCGAGGCGGCTGGAGGTGGAGCAAGCGGTCCGGTACTGTAGACACTCCGCTTGCAGAGAGTCGCCGAAGCGCTGTCGGAGCCGACGACGCTCGAACTGGAAATGCCAGGCATCTTCAAAGTCGGTAATCTCTTCGTCTCCGACCGCAACCAAGCGGCAATGCAATGCGGATGCCATATCGATGGGGTTTCGCAACAAGACGATCAACTTAATGTCTGGATTGATCGCAATGATCTGCGGAAGGGCAACTCTGGAGAACAGATACCATTTCGATGTTTCACCCACAAGGGCGCCGGCTGGACAGTTCTCAAAGAGATTGCTGTAATCAGAAGCCTCTGTCACTCTCCTTACTCTCGGTAGGTCTGTCGCAAAGAGATGTGGCCCACGCAGAGGGAGCAAAAATACGTCGGGGTGCTTACCAAGGTAATCTGAAAAGACACCAGTACCGCACAGCGGCACTCCGATGACTAAGAAATCGGGAACAAGGGCCTTGCCCGCAATCGTTGGCGTCATGACGCTCCTCCGATACCGGGGCGAACCCGGTGGTTAGCCCCGACCAAAGCCTCGGCTCGGCTTGCAACCGGCTGGGCGGATTTTTTTTCGAGCACGGGGTACGCACTTGTGGGCTTCTCCGGCGGGGCCCTCATTAACTCTGGCTCACAAAGTCGGCCGGTGACAGCTAGGAGGCGCCGGACTGCTTCTCCGTTGTGTCCCTGCGCCGCCCTCACCAAATCGTCGATGAGTGAACGCAGCAATGGATAGGCCACCGGCCGTGATATCGCCTCCGACACAGGCGCTACGCGCGTCCTCACGACCGTTTCATGTTCATGAAACAACGCTTCCTCAAGCTTTTCACCCGACCGGAGGCCCACAAACCGGATCTCCACGTCTTTACCCGGTGCTAACCCAGCTAGACGGATCATCTGCGCGGCAAGCTCCGCGATCCGGATCGGCTCGCCCATGTCGAGAGCGTAGACATGACCGCCCTCTACTGCGCTGTGCTGCTCGAGGCTCAGGCTCGTCGCCTGCAACACAAGCTGAACCGCTTCCTCGCAGGTCATGAAGAACCGGCGCACTTCGGGATGCGTTACCGTAACGGGACCCCCGAGCGCGATCTGCCGCTGAAAGAGCGGGATGACGGATCCACTTGACGCAGCGACATTGCCGAAGCGGACGGAGAGAAAATGGGTTCTGCCCTGGTGCAACGAACACAAACTCTGCCCATAACATTCACCGATCCGCTTGGTCACGCCCAAAACGTTTGCCGGATTGACTGCTTTGTCCGTCGAGATGAGTGTCGTGACGTGGGCCCCCGATGCAAGCGCTGCGTCCGCAACATTACAGGTCCCTAGAACATTCGTTAAGACTCCCTCAGACAGGTTCTGCTCGACAATCGGGACATGCTTCACTGCTGCGGCGTGAAATACGATTTCGGGTTGATATCGCGCAAAAATCTCCCCGACCCGGAAGGGATCGCGAACATCGCACAGGAGGCAGTCCAAGATTTCGCCTCGGCCAGATTCACGGATTTCCAGCTCGATCCGGTAGAGATTGTACTCTGAGTTATCAAGGAGAAGTAGTCTTCGGGGCTCGATCCGGGCGATCTGCCGGCTGAGCTCCGAGCCGATAGTGCCGCCGGCGCCTGTGATAAGGACGCGTCGGCCGGAAATTAGACGGTTGACTTCGAATGAGTCTAGATGGATTTCCGTCCGGCCGAGAAGATCGGCAATCGGTGCTGGGATCAGATCGGTCGATCGAGCGCTCGAGTGCTCCAACTCGGTTATTCTCGGAAGGCGGGCGACCTGAAGGCTGAGATCCTGCGCTGTTTTGCGGAGGTGATCATAGGTGCTTGCATCGATCTCCCCGCGGCAGGACGACAGAGCAAGGTGCCGGAGGTAAATCCCGCGGCGGTTTAGATCGCGAGTCACCCGACTTAATTGGTCGTACGTTCCTACTATGGGCACGCCATGGATAGTGCGGCCAATCTCAGCAGGAGATCGGGCTAGGATGCCAACTGGTCGGTACACGTGACCTCCCGACATTTGCCCGGTCGCTCGCACGAAAGCCTCTGTTGTCCAGCCGGCGCCGGCAATTAGCAGGGGAGTCATACGACTGGCCAGATTGCGAGTGGGATTAAAGTAACTACGCACAAGCAGGCGTGGTGCAATGATTAGTGCGGATAGAACCAGCGGAAAAAAAGATAGGTATGCAAGCAAAAACCTCGGCGAAAGAAACCATATCACGGGTAGCATTGAGAGGGTGATAAGCGCGACCAGTTTGATGAACGCCGATAGATCCGAAAACGATATAAACCGCCAAGAGCGATTATATACGTTTAACATGCGACTTCCGATAACGGTGACGAGGGCAAGCCAAAGGAGATGAGCAATGATTTGCACGGATGACGCACCGAGTGCGGGAACGACGAAGCGAAGCATGCAAGCGTAGGCCACGACCGACGCGACCGCGTCGAGGGCCATGACGACCGGCGCACGACCCATACTCCGCGTAATCGAAAGAAGCATGGTTTCGCCCGACGAGAGGTGCGTGTTCTGAATTTCGCTGGCCTTCATCATTGTTCGGGGTCCAGCGATGACGCCAGCGGCGGCGGGCAGCAGGGTCGGGAGATCCATGGCACCTTGATGCTAAGCGGGAAGATTGCTGGCCGCTCATGCTGAAGGGCAATCTGCCCGCCTCCGACGGTTGACGAGGAGACCCGATCCCTGCGTCCGCCAACCCTTAACGGGAGGGACTTCGTGGCCGGCGATCCCCGCATCCGACACGCTCCTACCAACAGGCCCGATAGAGGTGATGGCCTGAGTTAGGTCATCGGGTGCAACGTTCGGGAGACTCGGTGCGCTGACCGAATCAAACCGTTCCCTTCCCGCGGGCCTGCTGGAGGCCCGAACCCCCTGGTTTCATCCAGGTAGGTATTTTGCGAAGCAGCCAATTTGAGGCACGTGCTGTTGCGAACTATGTGAGGAAAGTATTTTACGGAGCATTTTGTAAAATTTACCAATGGGGTTTAATAGCATCCAAAGTTAGCCCCAAACAACCCCTTTTTGAGAAATTTTCGCGGCGTTGGAAAAGTGTGGCCGATCCGACACACATTTTAATCTACTGGCGCGGCGTTCTCTTTCTGCGCAGCCGGGTATTGGCACGGCGGGTGATCGCTGGACCGGATCGAGTGGGTGCTGGAGCCGTTCCGGACGCGCTCTTCCACGAGCGGCTCGTGGCGGAGCACCAGGACGCGCTCGGCTACACCTTGGACGCAGCGCGTGCTGCAGGACGCGGGCTTGGTGCGGTGGGGGCCGAGGCGGAGGGCGCATCGCAAGATGCGGCCGGCCCCGCTGCCGGGCAGGTGGAGCGTCGGCGGGCTTTGACGGGAGTTCTGGAATCAGACCTGCCA
>CAWJAY010000036.1:0-120644 GCA_963840925.1 uncultured Alphaproteobacteria bacterium | reverse complement strand
AGCGTAAGCGCCGTCGCAATTCCCAACGCTCGATCGCGACGATCATCCACGTTCTCACAGGCGTTTGGCTCGCCTGGACGGCCCAGCCCTGCGCCGCGAGCCAAGCTCCGATCCAGATGGCGCTAAACTCCTCCGATCTGTTTGAGTTGGGCAAGGATGCTCTTGGCATGGGTGAGCAAACCCAGGAGGGCGAGGAGAGCACTGGCATCATGAAGGGGGTGCCGTTCCTTGTGCGCTTCCGCGACACCGTCGGCGGCCTCGAGCCAGGAGCGCCGGTGTATGTTCGTGGGATGCAAATGGGCGCCGTGCGTGAGGTCAGGATCACCTTCGACCCGGCCACAGCCAGCTTCGAGATCCCGGTCGTGATCGAACTCGATCCTACGCCCTTCAAAGGCGAGGCGACCGACGCGGATGCCAACCAAGTCCAGGACGCGGTGGCGGCGATGGTACGCAAGGGGCTGCGAGCCGAGCTTGCGCTGGCGAACCTGATCCCGGGCGAGCTCGGGGTAATGCTCGAGTTGCAGCCTGAGGCCGCTCCCACCGAGCTGCGGCGCGGCGAGGGCGGCCTGCTGGAGATCCCGACCACGGGGACGCCCTTCGAGCCATTGACGACCAAGCTGGGCCGCGTCGCAGCGCGTGTCTCCGACCTGCCGCTGGAGCAGACGGTGGCGCAGATGAACAATCTAATCGCAGCGGCGCGGCGAAGAGTAGAAGATCCGGCGCTACGTCGGCTCCTCACCAACCTCGCCGAAACGAGCGAGGCGCTCATGCCGGCGGCGCGGCGCCTTGATCCGACCCTGCGCGCAGCCGCCGAAATGGCTGCTCGGGCCAGCGCAGCCCTGGCGGAGGTACGGCTCTTGCTCGAGCGATCGGAGGCATTGCCGCAGGAACTCGAGAGCGTACTTGGGGAATTCACGGATTCGGCGCGCTCACTGCGACTGCTGGCGGAGACGCTCGAACGGCAACCGCAGGCATTGCTGCTCGGTAAGGGTAACTGACCCCTGCCGCCGGGGCCGCTATCCTCCCCGTGTCGCCCGTCGGGTCGCCGCTCTTGAGAGCCACGAGGGTAAGACCGGAGCTCTCATCGTGGGCCTCCTCATCAGGCCGGCGTCCGATCGGCCGGGACCTTCGAGCAGCATTGTTTACCGCCCGATTGGCGAAGTGTTACCGTGGCTCTGCCACGCCCTCGACGAGGCGCCCGACGCCAGGGCAGCGGTCAACCACCCCGGCGCCAGGCTAACCATCAGCGTTGGGATGTAACGCCAATGGCTAACCACCATCCTAAATCGGCCCGAAGTCAGTACAAGCAGTTCCAGGCCGCCTCGGGCGTAAAGGGGTCGCCAGTGCAGCTGGGCGGGCTGCACGGCCAGTTGCACCGATGATCTACCGGGCGATTGGGTGAACTTGCTCACATGGTGGGCGCCCTACCCCGAGCCGAGGCGGACCCTCGAAGAGCTCGCGCTGGACCCGTTCTGCGTCCGCGATGCCGCGCTGTGTGGCGAGCACGCCAGGGCGTTGGAAGCGCTGCTAATCCCGCTCCCAGGGCGCTAGGACGAGCGTTCGACGCCGGCCTGCCGCCCCCCGCCGAGCTGCGCCTGATCTTAGCTCCGCACCAGTGCTTTCAACCCGGCCAGCAGTGCCGCGCGCTCGGCCTCGTCCTCCGGCCGTATCGGACGACCGAGCCGCAGCTGTCGGAACCCCCCCGCCTCCGGTCCGCCGGTCGCGCCAGCCATCGGCGACGTCCGCGCGACTGACCGCGGTCACATAAGCGGCGCTGCCGTCCTTCAGCGCCAGGCCATTCAGGTGGCAGCGGTCCTCGGCCGCCAGCTTGCTGATGAACGGCGGTCGCCAGAGCGGGGTGAAGCTGTGGGTCTCGCTGACCGTGGCGAGGCAGCTGAACAGCGTATTGACGAACACGATCCGGCCCTTGGCGTCGAAGGCAATGTCGTGGACGTCGAGGTCGCCCGTGGTGCACGCGACTTGCGGCACGTAGAGCCGATCGTAGCCCTGGTCACCTGGCGGGGCTCCAGCGCGTTGTCGAACCGCCAGAGCTGAAATAGCGTCGACAGGAACAGCGTCTCGGGGCTCGCCCACAGGCCCATGGCGCGGTTGAAGCTGCGCTCGAAGATCGACAGCCGGCCGTTCGGCTGCAGGCCGACCAGGAACAGCTTGCCGCTCTGGTAGGTCGTGAACGCAAGCGAGAGGTTCTGCTCGGCGAGCCAGCTCGGGAACTGGCGCGACGGCAGCAGCTCAAGCTTGGGAACTGCAGCATCCGGCGTCGCCTCGTTCATTCGCCTCCCCGCCGCGCGTCGCTCGGCGCTACGCCACTTCGATCCCGCTGGTGTCGACGCCGGTCTGGACCAGGAGCAGCGCCTGGTCGACCGTGAAGGTGTCGAAGTCGACCCCGTCGACCGTCGTCGTGCCCTGAACGGCGCCAGGCAGGCTGCCGCTGACCGCGTTGGTGTCGTCGCCGAACACGGTGAGGCTATTGGAGTTGTCGTCGATGTTCAGGATCTCCCGTGTGTCCAGGGCCAGCTCGTTGCTGTTGCCGTTGAGATCGACGCGCTCGACGTCCTGGACGAACAGGTCCGAGATCGCGGTCAGGTCAAGGCTATCGCCTGCTCCGTCGAGCCGGACGGTGTCGGTGCCGCTGCCGCCCGCAAGCTGCCTGAAGCCGAGATCGCCGATCGCCAGCAGATCGTCGCCGGCGGCGCCGTTCAGTAGGTCGCTCCCCCCGTTGCCGATCAGGGTGTCGTCACCCTGGGCGCCGACGAAGATCTCGCCGGCGCCGGTACCGATGAAGATGTCGTCGCCCTCGTCGCCGAGCCCGTCGACCGCGCCCGTGAAATTGCCGCCGAACACGACGTAGCTCTCACCGCGCCGGTCCGAATCGCCGTAATCGCCCTCCCGGAATCTGGCGCCTCGGAAGCCCCGACGATCAGGTCGGCGAAGCCATCGCCGTTGACGTCGCCCGCGCCGCTCACCGACCGCCCGAATCGATACTCGTCGATGCCATCCAGGCGGAAGCCGTTCGTGCCGTCGAGGCGGCGAGGTCGAGCGCCCCCCCGAAGCCGCTCGGTCGCCGAACACCACGTAGCTCTCACCGGCACACTCGCCCCCGGATCGGCGAGGGAGCCCGACGATCAGGTCGGCGAAGCCATCACCGTTGACGTCGCCCGCCCGCTCACCGAGACCCGAGAATCGCCGGTCGATGCCATCGAGGCGGAAGCCGTTGGTGCCGTCGAGGGCGGCCAGGGACAGCGAGACCAGCGGGGTCGCAACCGGCCGCGCCAGCGCCACCAGCTCCCCGGGCGAAATCACTTCGACCACGGGCTCGACGCCGCGCAGCAGCGCCACGTCCTGGAACCCGTTGCTGTCGCCGACATCGACCAACAGCGTCGTCCCGGACGGGCCGGCCTCGAGCCGCACCGCATCGCCGAGCAACAGCCCGGCGCTCAGCGCCTCTTCCGCCAGCGCGGAGAAGTCCACGACATCGCCATCGGCGAGGTTCAGGTCGAGGATCTCGTCGACGTCGAAATCGGCCAGGAGGAAGCGATCGGCATCGGCGTCGCCGCTCAGGCGGTTGTTGCCCGGGCCGCCATCGAGCACGTCGTCCCCGGCGTCGCCGAACAGGTTGTCATCCCCGTCACCGCCTTCGAGGAGATCGTCCCCGCTGCCGCCGAGCAGGTCATCGTCGCCACAGTCGCCAGCGAGCAGATCGTCGCCGTCATCGCCCAGCAGCACGTCGCGGCCGTTGCCGCCGAACAGCTGATCGTCGCCGGGCCCGCCGCGCAGCAGGTCGTCGTCGTCCTCGCCGAACAGGAGATCGTCGCCGACATTGCCCCGCAGCTGATCGGCGCCTGGCCCGCCGAACAGGCGGTCGTTGCCGCTCCGGCCATCAATCCGGTCGGCGCCGGCGAGGCCGAAGATGTCGTCTTCGCCCGTGGTGCTGTTGGTGAGCCTCGTGCCGAGGAGGTTGTCGTTGCGAGGCGTTCCGATGATCTGTGCCATGACATGTCCCTTTGTCGGGCTGCGTCAGGCGATGCTTGCTCCCGCAACCCACTTAAAATTGTTGCAAGACTTTTTTCAACCGTTTTGCACCAGGCCCGAGCAATACGATCTCCGGGACCGCGGCAACCTGGCAGGAGTGAAGTCGTGAAGCCGAAGTTTGCCGGATCGCGGATGCGGTACTGCACCCAGTGTCTGCGGGGCGGCGCTTCGTGCGGTTCGGTGGCGGCTCGTGGGGCACGGGGCGGCGGCCAGTGATCGGGTGCTGGCCGAGGATGCCGGAGCTGTACCCGGCCTGGCATGTTGAGGCTGGCGTGTGAAGGTTCCGATGTTGGCGGAGCAGCTGCGGGCGCTTCGAGCCGCGATTGACTAGGTGCTCGATGGCTTGGAAAGGCTGGCGTCGGCACTCGCGTCCTGGTCGGCGTCGCGGCCTGGCTCCGGGGCAGCTAGCTGTGGTTTCCGAGCGGGTTGTTCATGCGGCTGGCTGGAGCATGGTAGCCGGCGGTCGGCCGGCGAGGCCAGCATGGGGTCGGCTGTGGTTGTACCAGGCGAGCCAGCGCGGCAGGTCGGCGGCGCGGCTGTCGGAGCAGCGGTAGGGCAGGGCGTAGGCCCATTCGCGCAGCAGGGTCTGGATGAACCGCTCGGCCTTGCCGTTGGTCTTGGGCGTGTAGGGCCGGGTGCGGATGTGGCGCAGGCGGAGCAGGCGGCAGGCCTTGCGGAACAGCCGGGAGACGTAGCCCGAACCGTTGTCGCTCATGACCCGCTCGACGCGGATGCCGCGTCTCTTGAACCAGCGCAGGGCGCGGACGAGGAAGCCGGTGCAGCTCTGGCGCCGCTCGTCGGGCAGGACCTCGACATAGGCAAGCCGGGAGGCGTCATCGACGGCGACGTGGACGAACTCCCAGCCGGCTGCCGTCCGAGGCTGCGCCGGTCGCCGGTGATGCGGTGGCCGGTCCGGCGGAAGCGGGCGAGCTTCTTGACGTCGAGGTGGACGAGCTCGCCCGGCCGCTGCCGCTGGTAGCGCCGGACCGGCTCGCTCGGCTCGAGCCCGCCCAGGCGGCCGAGGCCGGCGGCGGCCAGATGCCCGGCGACGGTCGAGCGGGCGAGCTGCAGCTTGTCGGCGATCTCCGCAGCGGTCAGCCGGTACTCCCGACGCAGCCGCAGCACCATGCCGACCCAGGCCTCGGCCAGCCGGTTGGCGACCCGCGGGCCAGGCTCGACGGTTCTGCAAGCCCGCATCGCCCTCGGCCCGGAGCGCGCCAGCCACTTGCGCACGGTGCGCTCGCTGATCGCGAAGGCGGCGGCCGCAGCGGCTCGGTCCAGCCTTCCTCGATCCGCGCGGACCATCACGGCTCGACCATGCGGCGTGGTGCGGGCATTCTTGTGGGCGCTCATCCGTGGCTCCCTCGGCAGCTGGTGGGGTGGCACCAACCACCTGCCAGGTCACCTCGGGTGAGCAACCCGCTTGGAACTCACAGCTAGCGGGCCCGTAGAGCGCGACCGGTTGGTTCCTGGCCCTGGGATTGCCCGGGCCGGGTCCGAGCGCGTTCCTGAGCCTCCCGCCCGCCAAGGCGATGCATCCTCGCGCGAGCCGGGGACGCCGGTGGCGGTGACCAAGCCGTGTCGGGGCTGCGGGACAATGTTCGTGTCGCCGAGCCATGGGCACGGGTTTGTTCGGACCGCTGCCGGGAGGGCACCTTGGCTGCGCGGCGTGCGGCTCGTCGGTCGGCGCGGCGTGCGGAGCGTACGCCGCAGGTTCCAGGACCTGCGCGTCGTGGTCGGGGCAGGGTGGCCCGCCCGGAGCTACCAGCGACGCCTGGCGAGGCTGAGGGCCCGGATCGCGAGGCGGCGCCGAACGGGTCGGCGGCGACCGGGCAGGCCATTCAGGAGAACGGCGCCGGTGCGGCTGCGGTTCCGGAGCGCCAGGGTGGCCCGCTTTTACAGCCGCAAACGGAGGCTGGCTGCGGGTCGGGAGAGCGCGAGCCGAAGACCACGGTAGTGGGGCCTGGGGCGCAGTGCGAGGTCTGCTTTGCGCCGGTCCCGGATGGCGAGACGACATGCAGCGCCGACTGCCGGCAGCTGGCGGCTCGGGTTGCGCCGCGACCGGCTGCGCCTGAGGCGGAACCGGCGAGCCAGTGATGCCGTCGCCTGCGTCGCTCACTGATCCGCGGTTGCTGGCCTGGCCGGATGAGATCGAGCAGCTGGCTCGCCGGATTGTGCTGCTCGAACGCGAAGCGAGTTTCGCGATCTGCGCTCCGATCCATGGTGCTAGGTTGAGGCAGGAGTGCGTCGTGCTGGCGGGTCGGCTCGAAGCGATGAAGCGGTTGGCGTTGGCTGCGGAGGTTCCGGCATGAAGCTCATCAAGACGGTCGACGGCGGGTTCATCAACATTGCGCAGATTGGCTCGCTCCGGCCCAACACGTTGTCTGAGCCCAAGCCTGGTCAGCAGCGTGATGTGCTCGATTACCAGTGCCTGAGCTCGAGCGGCGAGCTTTTGGGCGTGGTGCCCACTGCGGTTCTGGCCGCCCTAGTGGCCGAGGCCGAAACCATCGCCCCGCAGCCGTCGAGCGGTTGGCGCCAGAAATGACCGAGCGCGTCGTGCGGCCTGCGGCTGGGCCTGCGGTGTGGCCGGCACTGGCTGCGGTGCTGGTGATGGCCCTGGCGGCGTGGATTATGGTGCACGCGGCATTCTAGGCCCCGCGCTCCGAGCCCCGCCCCGGGACGATCCTAGCGGGTCAGGAGGCGGCTTCGGCCTGCGATCTGGCGGCCCATCGCTCCTTGGCTCGCTCCTTTGCTACGGCGCCGATCGCCATCCAGTGCTCGAAGCCCATCTTGTCGCCGACCGCGGCCCGGCAAGAAGCACCTGCGGCGGCAAGCTCAACTTCATAGATCGCGGCGAACGCCGTGCACCGGGCGAGTTTTTCCTCGGTGTCGCAGACCGTGTCCCACAGGTTATTGTTCTCGGGATCTCTGAGCATGGGCCACCCGATATCGCTGTCGGCGCGATGGTCGACCGGACTGAACAGGACGAAGCGGTCGTAATAGGGACCATAGTCGCTGTCCTCGCCTCGGCGATTGTGCGCCAGCTCGGTGCGGAAGATTTTCGCCTCGGCCGGCATCGGCACCCGGCCCCAGCGGATCGGCCTGCCGGCCTCCAGCTCAGGGCGATAGGCCTCGATCAGGCCGTGCCTTGCGGGCAGAGCCGGAAATCCTGGACGCGTTCCACGCGCACTGGCTCCGACCAGACATTCACGATGAACCCGTGCTTGTCCCGCTCGCAGCGTCTCCGATCGGCGCCGGTCTCGGCCCGGTACTGCCGGGTCTCGATCAGGCCGAGGTGCAGCAGGTTATGGACCGCGCGGTCGCGGACGATCCGGCGGCTGGCATTGTCGCGTTCGACCGGTAGAGGCGCGAAGCCCGGCTGATTTGCGGCTGCGTCGAGCAGCAGGCGGCGGGCGACTTTACCGAGGCGAACGGGCATGTGGCACCAAAGGTTGCAGGCTGCGGGCGACCCTAACTTGTAACCTATCGTGTCTCACCAGAGGTCACAAGGTCTAGGATGCGAAACCCTGTAACCTTTCGTGATTGACGCCACCCTGCGCTCATGCGCATCTTGCTCGGGCTTGCCGAGGGCAGGCGGCCGGCGCCGGTGGGCTCAAGCACCAGCGCCGACCTGACCATCGACGTGTAAGGAGCACGCCAATGGCTTCCCCAATCTTCGTGCGCCCGGACCATCCGGGCAATCCCCGATTCTGCGCGAGCCGTGCCGATTGTGCGGTGCGGGGACGGTGTCGACGATAGCCGCCGGGTTTTGTGTTGATTGTGTCGAGGATGGCGCAGTGGTTTTCCGCGACGGCGGTTGGTGCGAGGCTCGGCCTAGATCCTGGTGGTCGACGCTAGGCGTGTTCGCGGCCGAGCTCGTGCTGGCGTTGCCCCGAGCGGTCCGCGATGACTGGCGCGAGCACCAGGGCGCGGTGGCGGCTCGGGTGCGGCGCGAGCAGGCGATGGCAGCTGCCGACTGAAACAGAGGCCGCCCGGGGATCGCGCTAACCCGGGCGGCCCAATTCGCACCAACAGAAGGATTTGAGGACTTCGACGGATGAACGCTGTAGCCGCAGCGTCGGTTCCTGGCTAGACCGCCCCGCGCTGGCCCGCTCCGCGTAACCGTTACGCACTGCTCGGCCGCAGCGTCACGACCTTCGCCTCGCCCCGGCCGATGAGCCGCTCGATTTCCCGGCCCCAGGCGTCCAGCGCCGCGCGCTTCTCGTCGCCGTAGCGATGCCGGTTGTAGACCGCGGTGATGCCCTGGGTCGATGCCGGCGAATGGTTCAGCACCGCGCTCACGACATGCGGCGCATGGCCGAGCTGGGCCATCGTGCTCGCCGCGGTCCGGCGTAGATCGTGCAGCCGCCAGCCGGTCGCGCCGGACAGCTCGTCGAGCTTCGCCTTCGCGTTGCTGAAGCCCGTGACCGGCCGCGCCGGGCCCTCTGCCCGATTGGCCGGGAATACCAGACCGTCGCCCAGCCGGGGCAGGCTCTCGATGATCTCGACCGCGAGCGCCGACAGCGGCACCTCGTGCACCCGGTCGGCCTTGGTCAGCTCGCGCGGCAGGGTCCACAGCCGGCGCTTCAGGTCCAGGTCGGCCCACGCCATGTGCGCGACCTCGTCCCGCCGCTGGCCGGTCACGACCAGGAGCCTGACCAGCGGGCCGAATGGCCAGCCCAGGCCGTCGCAGCCGTGCCAGACGGCGGCCAGCTCGGCCGCGGTCAGCACCCGGTCCCGCGACTTGGTCTCGCCTGGCGCCCGGACCCCGGCCGCCGGCGACACCTCCAGGATGCCGCGCTCGACCGCCCAGGCGAACATCCGCCGGACGTGGGCCAGCACCCGGTTGGCCATGTAGCTGGCGCCGCGGTCCATGATCTCGTCGAGCAGCCGGATCACGTCGCGCTTGGCGATCGTGGCGACCTGCCGGTCCATCCAGCCGGCGGCGGTCAGCTCGCGGCTCAGCACCTGCTCGACCTGGCGCCAGGCCCGGCGCCCCTTGGCTCGCTGGTCGCGGGCGATGAACTCGGCCAGCACCGCAGCGACCGTGTCGCCGTCCGCGGCTTTACGGCGCTCGCGGGCGCCGGCCGGGGTCCTGCCCGCCTGGGCGTCGCGCAGCGCCTCCCGTGCCGCCTCCCGCGCCTCGGCGAGGCCCTTGATGGGATAGCGGCCGAGCGTGATCCGGCGCTGCTGGCCGTGGACCCGGGTCATCAGGACCCAGCTCTTGGCGCCGCGCGCGGTGATCCGCAGCCCGAAGCCCGGCAGCAGCGTGTCGAACCACTCGACCCGGCCGGCCTTGGGCGGGCGCATCTTGGCAATCGACAACTCGGTCAGCTTGGTGCTCGGCATCGAGGTTACCTACTCCGTTACTGGCTCCTGCGGGGTAACACGGGGTAACGCCGAAGCCGGTTCAATGGCGTTCTGTCATGTGTCGACATGTAGCCCCAATGCCGCGAAAATGCAAGGGTTTAGGTGCGGCCATGCGACACCATGTGAAGCCGTGGCCAGTAACCCTTTGTTAGTGATCGTCGGTTAGCCCTACCCAATGGTCCATGCGATCGTGGGAACTTTGTGCCGCCGTCGGTGGTGGGGCGGTAGGGACGCCCACGATCGCATGGACCAGCGAAGGAGGAATCCACAGACCAAAAGACAATGCGCGGTTAACGGACTGCGACTGTCCAATCTCAAGCGGCCGGGGTTTGTTCGTGCGCTCCGATCGTGGGGGAATCCGTCGCTTTGCCGTGTCGAAGCGCCGCCGGCGGGGTGGATCGAAGGCGTCGTCAGGCGCCAACTCGGTCTTGGCGCCGCCCGCGAGCACTTCGATGCCGCCGTCGGCGCACTCGACCCATCGCGGCCGACAGCGCCGGGCGGGCCGCCCTCCCAAAGGGGCGATCTAGCGGTGGTTGGACGGGGGAGATCGGTCACCTCGCCGCGCCGAAGCCGCCGCCGGCGAGGGATGGATCACGAGGCGTCGCCCCGCGCCATCTCGGTCTTGGCGGAGCCCGCGAGTTCCTGATGCGACCATCAGCCCGCTCGATCCGATGCCGGCTGTCCGCGCCCGAGCTGGCCGCCGTGGCCCAAAGGGGGGACCTTGCGGCGGCTAGAGCGGGAAGATGGTCACTTTGCTGTGCCGAAGCCGCCGCCGGCGGGGTTTGGATCACGAAGACGTCGCCCGGCGCCATCACGGTCTTGGCGCAGTCCGCGAGCTCCTCGATGCCGCGGTTCGCGCGTGCGACCCATTGGCGTCGTCGCGCGCCGGGCTCGCCGCCTCGGCCCAAAGGGGCGATCTTGCGCTGGTTAGACGGGGAAATCGGTCACTTGGCTGCGCCGAACCCGCCGCCGGCGGGGGTTTGGATCACGAAGACGTCGCCCGGCGCCATCTCGGTCTTGGCGCAGCCCGCGAGCTCCTCGATGCCGCCGTTCGCGCGTTCGACCCATTGGCGGCCGAGCGCGCCGGGCTCGCCGCCTTCGAGGCCGAAGGGGGCGATCTTGCGGTGGTTGGACAGCAGCGCGGCGCTCATCGGCTCGAGGAAGCGGATGCGGCGGATCGTGCCGTCGCCGCCCCGATGACGGCCGGCGCCGCCCGAGCCCTGGTTGATCCGGTGGCTCTCGAGCACGACCGGATAGCGCCATTCCAGGACCTCGGGATCGGTCAGGCGCGAATTGGTCATGTGCGTGTGCACGGCCGCGGTGCCATCGAAGCCGGGGCCGGCGCCCGAGCCGCCGCAGATCGTCTCGTAGTATTGGTAGCGCTGGTTGCCGAAGGTGAAGTTGTTCATCGTGCCCTGGGCCGCGGCGAGCACGCCGAGCGCGCCGTAGAGCGCATCGGTGATGCACTGCGAGGTCTCGACATTGCCGGCGACGACCGCCGAGGGATAGCCGGGCTTCAGCATGCAGCCGTCCGGGATGATGATCTCGATCGGCTTCAGGCAGCCCTCGTTCATCGGGATCGGCTGGTCGACCAGCGTGCGGAAGACGTAGAGCACGGCCGCCCGGCAGACCGCCGACGGCGCGTTGAAGTTGTCCGGAAGCTCGGCGGAGGTGCCGGTGAAATCGACGACCGCGCTGCGCGCCGCGCGGTCGATCTCGACCCGGACCTGGATCTTCGAGCCGTTGTCGAGCGGATAGGTGAAAGCGCCGGGCCTGAGCACGCCGAGCACGCGCCGGACCGATTCCTCGGCGTTGCCCTGGACGTGGCCGGTATAGGCCTGCACGGTCTCGAGCCCGAAATGCCGGATCATCCGCTCGAGCTCGGCGCGGCCCTTGGCGCAGGCCGCGATCTGCGCCTGGAGGTCGGCGATGTTCTGGCGCGGGTTGCGGGCGGGATGAGGCCCGGAGGCGAGCAGCGCGTCCAGCTCATCGCCCAGAAAACGGCCCTGGTCGACCAGATGGAAGTCGTCGATCAGCACGCCTTCCTGATCGATCGTGGTCGAATTCGGCGGCATCGAGCCGGGCGTGATGCCGCCGATGTCGGCGTGATGGCCGCGGGCTGCGGTCAAAAACAGCAGCTGCCGGTCGTCGCCGAAGACCGGCATGATCACGGTCACGTCCGGCAGGTGGGTGCCGCCGTTGTAGGGATTGTTGAGCGCGAACACGTCGCCCGCGCGCATGGCGCCGCCGCGCAGCTTCAGGACCGTGCGCACGCTCTCGCCCATCGAGCCCAGATGGACCGGCATGTGCGGCGCATTCGCGATCAGCATGCCCGCCTGGTCGAACAGCGCGCAGGAGAAGTCGAGGCGCTCCTTCATGTTGACCGAATAGGCGGTGTTCTGCAGGGTCAGGCCCATCTGCTCGGCGATCGACATGAACAGGTTGTTGAACACCTCGAGCATGATCGGGTCGGACCGGGTGCCGATCGCCGCCTGGCGGACGAGCGGCTCGACCCGGGCGAGGACCAGGTGGTCGCGGGCCGTGAGCTCGGCCTGCCAGCCCGGCTCGACCACGACCGTCGTGGTCGCCTCGACGACGATCGCGGGGCCGCGCACCCGATCGCCGGGGCGAAGGTCGGAGCGCTCGAGCACGGGCGTGGCGAAGCTCTCGGGCGGCTGGTGGGGCGCCCGCGCGGTCACCATCGTCACCTCGGCGACCGGGCGCAGCGGGTCGGCGGCGGCACGCGCGACCAGCGGCCGCTCGGGCTCGTCGATCTCGGCCATCTTGCCGATCGCCTCGACCGTGACCTGCGCGACCACGACCGGGCGGCCCTCGACCACGAAGCCGTAGCGGGCGCGGTGCTCGGCCTCGAACGCCTCGACCATCGCGGCCCGGCCGGCGGCCGCGATCTCGAGCGGGGTGTCGGTGCCGCTGTAGCGGATGTGCACGCGCGCTTCGGTCGCGATCCGCTCGACCGGTAGATTCTGACCGGCGAGCGCGGCGCGGGCCTCGCTCCCGAGCTCGCCGATGGTCGCCTCGAGCTTCGGCATCAGCGCCTCGTCGAGTGCCGCCTCGAGCGTGCGCTGGCGCAGCGTCCGGACGTCGGCAAGGCCCATGCCGTAGGCTGACAGCACGCTCGCCAACGGGTGCACGAGCACCCGCTTCAGGCCCAGTGAATCGGCGACCCAGCAGGCGTGCTGGCCGGCGGCGCCGCCGAAGCAGCAGAGCACGTAGCCCGAGATGTCGTGGCCGCGCTGGATCGAGATCTTCTTGATCGCGTTGGCCATGTTGTCGACCGCGATCGCAAGGCAGCCGTGCGCGAGCTCTTCCGGGGTTCGCCGGGTGCCGGTCGCAGCCTCGACCTCGGCCGCGAGCTGCGCGAACTTGCGCCGCACGATCTGGTCGTCGAGCGGCTGATCGGCGCTGGGCCCGAACACGCTCGGAAAGAAGCGCGGGTGCAGCTTGCCGACCAGGAGGTTGGCGTCGGTCACGGTCAGCGGCCCGCCCTTGCGGTAGCAGGCGGGGCCGGGATTGGCGCCGGCGGACTGGGGCCCGACCTGGAACCGGGCGCCGTCGAAGCCAAGGATCGAGCCGCCGCCGGCCGCGACGGTGTGGATCGCCATCATCGGCGCCCGCATGCGCACGCCCGCGACCTCGGACTCGAAGCTCCGCTCGTAGTCGCCGGCGTAGTGCGCGACATCGGTCGAGGTGCCGCCCATGTCGAAGGTGATGATCTTCTCGAAACCCGCGAGCGCGCTGACCCGGACCGCGCCGACGATCCCGCCCGCCGGGCCGGACAGGATCGCGTCCTTGCCCTGGAACAGCTGGGCATCGACCAGGCCGCCGCTCGATTGCATGAACATCAGCCGGACGTCGCCGAGCGCGCTCGCCACCTGATCGACGTAGCGCCTGAGGATCGGCGACAGATAGGCGTCGACCACGGTGGTATCGCCGCGGCCGACCAGCTTCATCAACGGCGACACCCGGTGGCTGACCGAGACCTGAGCAAAGCCGATCGCCTGCGCCAGCCCGGCCAGCGCCGCCTCGTGGGCATGGTGGCGGTAGCCGTGGACCAGCACGATCGCGAGCGCGCGGTAGCCTTGGTTGAACGCCGCCTCCAGGTCGGCGCGGGCGCGCTCGAGGTCGAGCGGCCGCAGGACCCTGCCGTCGGCCCGCACCCGCTCGTCGATCTCGACCACGGCGCCGTACAGAAGCTCAGGCAGCACGATCTGCCGGGCGAAGATGTCCGGGCGATGCTGGTAGCCGATCCGGAGCGCGTCGCCCAGCCCACGGGTGATCGCGAGCACGGTCGGAGCCCCCCGCCGCTCGAGCAGCGCATTGGTCGCGACCGTGGTGCCCATCTTGACCGCATCGATCGCGCTCGCCGGCAACGGCTCGCCGCCCGCGAACCCGAGCAGCGCGCGGATGCCCTCGAGCGCTGCGTCCTGGTACAGCTCCGGATTGTCCGAGAGCAGCTTCCTGACCGCGAGCGCGCCGCTCGGCGACCGGCCGACGACGTCGGTGAAGGTGCCGCCACGGTCGATCCAGAACTGCCAGCCTGCAGGGGTGTCCGCCATCGCCGTCCGACTCCCGTTGCCGCTGCCGATCCGCGCGCGGTTATAGCGAAAATCTGCAGCCAGTCCCAAGGCCGCGAACCGCGGCCGGCGGCCGGCGGCGGCCGGGCCGGTCAAGGTCCTTGCTGCCCTCTGCCGGGCGGTCTAGACCACGTTGGCAAGGGGCAGGCGGACGGGCGGGAGCGTTGGCCATCTGGGGCAAGCTTCTCGGCGGCGCGGCCGGGCTCGCCATCGGGGGCCCGATCGGCGCGGTGATCGGCGCGGTCGCCGGCCACGCCTACGACCGCTACCGGGAGGAGGAGAGCCGCGCCCGGGTGACCTCGACCTACCGGCAGCGTGACCGGGACCCCTGGCTCGACGCCCAGCGGCAGCCGCAGCCGGGGCCGCCGCCCGAGCGGTCGGCAGACGCCTGGGCCGAGCCGCCGCCGGTGTTCGCCGATCCGACCGAGACCCGCCGGATCGCGTTCGCGACCGCGGTCATCGTGCTCGGCGCCAAGCTCGCCAAGGTCGACGGCGTGGTCACCCGGGACGAGATCCAGGCCTTCAAGCGGGTGTTCCGGATCGATGATGCCGAGGTCGGCGACGTCGCCCGGATCTACAACCAGGCCAAGACCTCGGCGCGCGGCTTTGAGCCCTATGCGCGCCAGATCTCGGCGCTGTTCGGCCACGATCCATTCCTGCTCGAGGAGCTGTTGATCGGCCTGTTCGAGGTCGCGCGCTCCGATGGCGAGCTCAACCCGGCCGAGGTCGATTTCCTGCGTCGGATCGCCGCGATCTTTGGCTTCAACATCATCTCGTTCGAGCAGATCCGGGCGCGCTTCTCGGCGACCGCCCGCAACATGTCGGGCGCCGACGACGCCTATGCCGTGCTCGGGCTGGCGCGGAGCGCCTCCGACGACGAGATCAGGCAGACTTATCGCAAGCTGGTCCGCGAGCACCACCCGGACCGGCTGGTCGCCAAGGGCATGCCCGAGGAGTTCGTCGACCGGGCCAACAAGACGCTGGCCGCGATCAATGCCGCCTACGACCGGATCGAGAAGGAGCGCAACCTGCGCTGACGGCCGGCGACCTTGGAGGGGAGCATGAAGATCCGCAAGATCCGCGCCGACGGGCTGCACGTGCCGATCCCGGAGGCGCGCCAGCACACGACCGACTTCGGCCGGATCCGGGCGTTCGATTCGACGCTGGTCCGGGTCGAGACCGAGGGCGGCCTCGTCGGTTTCGGCGAGGCCAAGGCCGCGGTCGGCAGCGCCGGCAACAGCGCCGCGCTGGTCGCCTGCATCGAGCAGGAGCTGGCGCCGCTGCTGGTCGGCGAGGACGCGCGCGACATCTCGCGGCTGTGGGACGTGATGTACAACGGCTCGCGCGCCCATTTCGCGATCGCCCGCGGGCACGCCTTCCCGGTGCTGGGCCGGCGCGGCCTCACGATCGGGGCGCTGGCCGGGATCGACATGGCGCTCTGGGATCTGCTCGGCAAGGCGTTGGGCCAACCGGTCTGGCGCCTGCTCGGCGGCCGGCGGCAGCCGCGCATGCCGGCCTACGCCTCGGGCGGCTGGGCGCCGGCCGACCGGATCGCGGCCGAGCTGCAGGGCTTCCTCGATCGCGGCGACTTCAAGGCCGTCAAGATGCGGGTCGGCGCCGGCGACGGCACGCTCGACCACTCGATTCGCCGGGTCCATGCCGCGCGCGAGGGCCTGGATGATACGGTCGACATCATGTGCGACGCCCATGGCACCTGGACGGTCGCCGAGGCCAAGCGCTTTTGCCGGGCGGTCGCCGATTGCGACCTCGGCTGGCTCGAGGAGCCGGTGACCGCCGACGACAAGCGCGGCCAGGCCGAGATCCGGGCGGCGACCGACATCCCGATCGCGAGCGGCGAGTCCGAGTTCACCCGGTTCGACTTTCGGGACCTGATCGAGCTGCGCGCGGTCGACATCCTGCAGCCTGATCTCTCGATCGCCGGCGGCATCACCGAGGCGATGCGGATCGAGGCGCTGGCGGCCGCCCATCAGCTCCGCTTCGCGCCCCATCTCTGGGGTGGTGCGCTGACGTTCGCCTCGGGCCTGCACGTCGCCGCGGTCGCGACCAGCGGCTTCATCCTGGAATACTCGCTCGGCGCCAACCCGATGCTGCACGAGCTCGCGATCGAGGATTTTCCGGTGGTCGAGGGCCAGATCGAGATCCCCGACCGGCCGGGCCTGGGCGTCACGATCGACGAGGCATTCGTCGAGCGCTACCGGTTGCGCTGACGCCGCCAAGGCCAGGCGGATTTTTTTGTGCTCTTCTCGCGCCTGCCTTGCGGGCGGCGCGATTTTCTGAGGCTGGCCGGCGCCGCTGCGTGGGGCGCCGACCCGATCAACATCATGCCCGAGCAGACCCGTTCCACCCGAGCCGGGCCGGCTGATCTGGTCACGCTGTTCTTAAGCGGCGACGTGATGCTCGGGCGCGGGATCGACCAGATCCTGCCGCGGCCGGGCGATCCGCGTCTGTTCGAGCCGGCGGCCGCCTCGGCACGGCCTACGTCGAGCTCGCCGAGCGGGCGCACGGGCCGATCCCGCAGCCGGTTGATTTTGCCTACGTCTGGGGCGAGGCGCTGGCCGCGTCGCGCCGCCGCCTGATCTGCGGATCATCAATCTCGAGACGAGCATCACCAGGAGCGCGGATGGCTTGCCCAAGGGCATCAACTACAAGATGAACCCGGACAACGCCTGCCTGCGCGCGGCCACGACCGACGCCTGCGCGCTCGCCAACAACCACGTCCTCGACTGGGAGCGGGCCGGGGCTTCTGGAGACGCTGGCGACCCTCGAGCGGCTGGGGGTGAAGAGTGCGGGCGCCGGCCGCGACGCGGCCGAGGTGAGCGCTCCGGCGGTGTTGCCGGTTTCGGGCAAAGGCCGCGTGCTGGTGTTCGGCTTCGGTGCGCAGACCAGCGGGATTCCCCGGGACTGGGCCGCGGGCGAGCGCGCGCCGGGGGTGCGCCTGCTACCCGACCTGTCCGCGCGCACGGTCGCGCAGATCGCGGATCGGGTGTGCGCGCTGAAGCGGCCGGGCGATCTCGCGCTCGCCTCGATCCATTGGGGCGGCAACTGGGGCTACCAGATCACGGCTGCAGAGCGGGAGTTCGCGCACGCGCTGATCGACCAGGCGGGCGTCGACCTGATCCACGGCCATTCGTCCCACCACCCCAAAGCGATCGAGATCTACCGGGACAAGCTGATCCTGTACGGTTGCGGCGACTTTCTGAACGATTACGAGGGTATCGCGGGCTACGAGCAGTACCGCGGCGACTTGGTCTTGATGTATCTCGCGCCTGGCCGCAGCGGCGGGTCGGCTGGTCGAGCTGCGCCTGATCAGATCCGACAGTTTCGCCTGAGCCTTCCGGCGGCCGCGGACACGGCCTGGCTGCGCGAGGTCCTCGACCGGGAGAGCCGCCGGTTCGGCACCCGCGTGGCGCCCAATCCGGACGCCACGCTGTCGATCACCTGGCGCTGAGATCCGGGCTCAGGCCTCGATCACCGCGAGCGTCCGCACCTCGATGCTCTCGCGCGGGGCAGCGTCTTCGGGCGTGTCCGGCAGGTCGAAGGCGCCGTGCGGCGTGAACCGGGCGCGGCCGTCCTCGAGGCTGTCAAAGCCCTTGATCAGCAGCACCTCGTCCGGGGTCATCGCCGGCGCGTAATACCAGCGCTGCCCGGGCTCGTAGGCGAGGTGGTAGATTTCGCCGACCCGGTCGGGGAACACCTGGTCGGTCGCGATCAGATCCTGGGGCCGGACGCTCGAGGCATCCGCCAGCGCCAAGGGCGAGCGCGCGACCGGACCGCGGATCGGCCGCCAGACGTTGATCTGGACGATCCGGGCGCCGGCCGCGGTGAGCCTCGTCGCCTCGGCCTCGCCGACCAGGTCCTTCAGCCGCTGCGGGCCGCTCCTGGCGGTGTAGTCGACGTGCACCCGGCTCGCGGGGCCGCGCAGGCCGTCGGGGTTGCGGGCGCCGGCGCCGCCGTCGGAGCGCCGGGTCGCATCGAAGACGATGACCCGCCTGGCACCGGTCACCGCGCGCAGCAGCGCCTCGATCTCCGCGTAATAGACGTTCTCGACCGCATCGTCGTCGTAGAGGTCGCGCACCGCGGTCGCATGGCGGCGCAGCTCGAAACCCTCGTGGTCGAGCGACAACGCGCCGGCGAGCGGCCGCAGGTCCTGGATCAGCACTTCGTGACTCTCGGTCTCGAAGAACACCCGCGGCGCGCCGCCAGTGATCGCGCTGCTGTGGAACACCGGCTTGGTATCCGAGGGGGTGATGAAGGTCAGCGCCGCGCGGACGGCGGCCGCGGTCTGGCGGGCGGCGGGATCGCGGGCAAGGACAGCCTGGGTCATCGGGCTTGCCTCCTGGTGGTCCGTGGCCGGCGGCCACGACTGCGGTTGGTCAACAGGTAGGCGCGCCGGGACCCAGGGTCCAACGAGTTCGATTCAGGCTCACTTGAGCGGCGTTCATGTCGCCGCCGCCAGCGCGCGCAGCCAGCGCTCCAGGCGGCGCGCGACCGCAGTCGGCGGCAGCTCGGCCGGCCGGCAGAGATAGTACGCGGCTCCGGTCGGGTCGCCGGCCCCGAACGGCGCGACCAGCGTCGCCCGGCCGAGCCGGTCGTCGACCAGAGGCCGGCGGCCGAGTGCCAGACCACTGCCGCTCTCGGCGACCTGGAGCGCCTGCTCGATGCCCTCGAGCTCGATCGCGCCGGTCAGCGCCGGCGGTGCCAGGCCGCGCGCGCCGGCCCATTCCTCCCACTCATTGGGAAAGCGCGCGTTGACGATCAGCCGGACCCGTTGCAGCGCCGCCAGCGGGTCCTCGCCCGGGCCGAGCGTAAGATAGCCGGGCGCGCAGACCGGCAGCGCGGTCTCGGCCAACAGAAAGACGGCGTCGACCCCGGGCCACGAGCCCCGGCCGTGGCGGACCGCGAGGTCGACCTGATCGCGCTTCAGATCGACCACCCGCGTGGTCGGCACCAGCTGCAGGTCGAGATCGGGATGGTCGCGCTCGAAGGCGCTAAGCTCCGGGATCAGCCAGCTGGCGGCGAGCGAGGGCGGCAAGGTCAGGCGCACGACGTTGCGGCCGGTCGGGCGCAGGATCGCATCGGTTGCCGCCTGGATCTGGCGGATCGCGGGCTCGATCTGCTCGAGGTAGCGCCGGCCGGCCACGGTCAGCCGCACGCCGGGCCCGGACCGGTCGAACAGCGCGGTGCGCAGGAAATCCTCGAGCCGTCGGACCTGATGGCTGACCGCCGATTCGGTCACGCCCAGGCTCCGGGCGGCGTCGCGGAAGCGGCCGTGGACCGCGGCGGCGTGAAACGCGCGCAGCGCGGCGAACGGCGGCAGGGAGGTCGGCGGCTCGGCCATGCCGGCAAGCGTGACCGCAGCGTGAGCCGGATTCAAGTGGCGAGCGCGGCCGCAGCAGCCTCGATCAGCCCGATCTCCTTCGCGCCAGGCGTCAGGCGGCCGCGGCGACCACCCGCTCGCGATACCAGCGATAGGCGTCGGCGAGCCCGTCCTCGAGCGCGATCCTGGGTCGCCAGCCGAGTGCTGTCAGCCGGGAGGTGTCGAGCAGCTTGCGCGGCGTGCCGTCGGGGCGCTCGCTGTCGTAGCGCAGCCGGCCCTGGAAGCCGACCACCGTCCGGACCTTCTCGGCCAGATCGGCGATCGTGAGGTCCTCGCCGCAGCCGACGTTGACGTGCAGCTCCTCGCTATAGACCCGAAGCAGGTGGACGCAGGCATCGGCCAGATCGTCGACGTGCAGGAACTCGCGCCGCGGCCGGCCGCTGCCCCAGATCTCGACCTCGTCGGCGCCGTTCGCCTGGGCCGCGTGCATCTTGGCGATCAGCGCCGGCACGACGTGGCTCGACATCAGGTCGTAGTTGTCGCCGGGGCCGTACAGGTTGGTCGGCATCGCGCTGATGAAGTCGCAGCCCCACTGGCGCCGGTAGGCCTGGCAGAGCTTGATGCCGGCGATCTTGGCGATCGCGTACCACTGGTTGGTGGGCTCGAGCGGCCCGGTGAGCAGGCAGTCCTCGGGCATCGGTTGCGGCGCGAGCTTGGGATAGATGCAGCTCGAGCCCAGGAACAGCAGCTTCTCGACCCCGACCCGGCGGGCGGTGTGGATGACATTCGCCTCGATCATCAGGTTGTCGTAGAGGAACTCGGCGGGGTAGCTGTCGTTGGCGAGGATGCCGCCGACCCTGGCCGCGGCCACGATCACCGCCTGCGGGCGCGCCTTGCCCATCCAGCGCTCGACCTGGTCCTGCCGGCCGAGGTCGCACTCCTGGCGGGTCGCGGTCAGGAGCTCGCAGCCCTCGCGCTCGAGCCGGCGCACCAGCGCGCTGCCGACCATGCCGCGATGGCCGGCGACCCAGACCCGCTTGCCCTTGATCGGGTAGATGGCGGGAACGCTCTCGCCCGGCTTGCTCATGCCGTCCCTCGCTGGTCAGCTCTGTCAGTCGCGGCCGTTGCGGCCCTCGCGCTCGACCGTCACCAGGTCCGCCTCGACCATCTCGCGCACGAGCTCGGCAAAGCCGGTCCGGTGGTGCCAGTCGAGCTGCTGGCGCGCCTTGCTCGGATCGCCGAGCAACAGCTCGACCTCGGTCGGCCGGAAGTAGCGCGGGTCGACCCGGACCAGCTGCGCGCCGGTGCGGCGGTCGAGGCCGACCTCGTCGACGCCCTGGCCGCGCCAGACGACCTGCCGCTCGACGCAGGCGAACGCCCGCTCGATGAACTCGCGCACGCTATGGCTCTCGCCGGTCGCGAGCACGTAATCGTCGGGCTGTTCCTGCTGCACGATCCGCCACATGCCGTCGACGTAGTCGCGGGCGTGGCCCCAGTCGCGCCTGGCGTCGAGGTTGCCGATGTAGAGCCGCTCCTGCAGGCCGAGCTGGATCGCCGCGACCGCGCGCGTGATCTTGCGGGTGACGAAGGTCTCGCCGCGCAGCGGGCTCTCGTGGTTGAACAGGATGCCGTTCGAGGCGTGATAGCCGTAGGCCTCCCGGTAGTTGACCGTGATCCAGTAGGCGTAGAGCTTGGCGGCCGCGTACGGGCTGCGGGGATAGAACGGCGTGGTCTCGCGCTGCGGGGTCTCCTGGACCTTGCCGTAGAGTTCCGAGGTCGAGGCCTGGTAGAAGCGCACGCGCTCGCCCATGCCGAGGATCCGGATCGCCTCGAGCAGGCGCAGCGTGCCGATGCCGTCGGCATTCGCGGTGTACTCGGCGGTCTCGAAGCTGACCTGCACGTGGCTCTGGGCGGCGAGATTGTAGATCTCGTCGGGCTGGGTCTCCTGGACCAGGCGGATCAGGTTGGTCGCATCGGTCAGATCGCCGTGGTGCAGGAAGAACCGCGTCTCGTGCTCGTGCGGGTCGAGGTAGAGGTGATCGACCCGGCCGGTGTTGAACGACGACGAGCGCCGCTTGACGCCATGCACGATGTAGCCCTTGGCGAGCAGCAGCTCGGCGAGGTAGGCGCCGTCCTGGCCCGTGACCCCGGTGATCAAGGCGACCCTGGCTGACATCTGGCTCCTCGGTGGCAAGGGCGGCGCCAGCTACGGCGGCGCGTGGGTTGCGATCGCTGGCCGGCGCGAGCAGCGCGCCGCTTGGCAGGATCGCGCACCCTGGCTAGGTTCGGGTTAAGGCGCTCCTTACACCGGATCGCCAGGCGCCAGCAAGCGCGGGCGCCGACCGGCAGCGAGGCGGAGGACAGGCGCAAGGAGCTGCGAGGGATGCTGCAGCCGGGCGACGACTTCGAGACGCTTTGCCAGCGGTTTCACTGGCAGATCCCACGGGCATTCAATATTGCCGAGGCGGTCTGCGACCGCCACGCCGGGCCGGACAACCGCCTGGCCCTGATCGAGGAGCGGCGCACGGGCGAGATCCGCCGGCACGGCTTTCTCGACCTGCAGCGGGGCGCCAACCGGCTGGCCAACGTGCTCGAGGCCGCCGGCATCGGGCAGGGCGACCGGGTCGGCATCCTGCTCGGCCAGCGCCTGGAAACCCTGCTCGCGCATCTGGCGGTCTATAAGCTCGGCGGGATCGCGATGCCGCTGTTCGGCCTGTTCGGGCCCGAGGCGCTGGGCTTTCGCCTCGCCGACAGCGGCGCCCGGGCGGTGGTGACCGACCCCGCGGGGGCCGGCAAGCTCATTAGCCTGCGCGCCGAGTTGCCGGCGCTCGAGCAGGTCTTCGCGACCGATGGCGGCGGGCCCGGCGCGGCCGATCTCGACGCGGCGCTCGAGCGGGCGGCCGACCGCTTCACCAACGCCCCGACCATCGCCGACGATCCGGCGGTGCTGATCTACACCTCCGGCACCACCGGGCCGCCGAAAGGCGCCCTGCACGCGCATCGGGTGCTGCCCGGCCATCTGCCGGGGATGCAGCTGCCGCACGATTTTTTCCCACAGCCCGGCGACCGCTTCTGGACGCCCGCGGACTGGGCCTGGATCGGCGGGCTGATGGACGTGCTGATGCCCTCGCTCTATTTCGCCGTGCCCGTGGTCGCGGGGCCGGGCGGCAAGTTCGATCCCGAGCAGGCGGTCCGGCTGATGGCGCGACACGAGGTCAAGAACGTCTTCCTGCCGCCGACCGCACTCCGGCTGCTCCGCCAGGCGGGCGTCACGCCGCTCGGCATCGGTGCAGGGCTGCGCTCGCTCGCCTCCGGCGGCGAGAAACTCGGCGACGACGTGATCGAATGGGGCCGGAGCGCCTTTGGCCTCACGATCAACGAGTTCTACGGCCAGACCGAGGCCAATCTCGTGGTCGGCAACAACGCCCGCATCCTGCCGCTCCGCTCCGGCAGCATGGGCCGGCCGATTCCTGGGCACACGGTCGTGGTCCTGGATGAGGACGGCGCGCCGGCGCCCCCCGGGGTGAGCGGCGTGATCGCGATCCGCCGGCCGGACCCGGTGATGTTTCTCGGCTACTGGAACAACCCGGCGGCAACCGCGGCGAAGTTCCAAGGCGACTGGCTGCTGACCGGCGATCTCGGGCGCCAGGACGAGGCGGGCTATCTCACCTATCTAGGGCGCGAGGATGACCTGATCAGCAGCGCAGGCTATCGGATCGGGCCGTCCGAGGTCGAGGACTGCCTGGCCCGACATCCGGCGGTGGCGCTCGCGGCGGTGATCGGCGTGCCCGACGCGATCCGGGGCGAGGCGATCAAGGCGTTCGTGGTGCCCAAGCCCGGGCAGACGCCGGGGCCGGAGCTCGAGCGCTCGATCCAGGCGTTCGTGCGCGAGCGCCTCGCGGCCCACGAATACCCGCGTCAGATCGCGTTCCTGGACGAGCTGCCGCTGACCGCGACCGGCAAGGTCCTGCGCCGCGACCTGCGCGAGCGCCAGAGCGGGCCGCCCGCGGCCGGGTGAGGGCGCGCCGCCGCCTCTGGACACGTCTTGGGCGCACACCCATAGTAACAACCGAGCGCGCCGCCGGCGGCTCGGCGCAGGCCCAGGACAGCGGTTGCAGGCCATGTATCGGGAACGTACCCGCTCGATCCAGATCTCGGTCGAACCGTTCTATCTCGACGACCAGTCGGCCCCCGAGCAGAGCCGGTTCGTATTCGGCTATCGGATCGAGATCGCCAACCAGGGCGGCGAGGTCGTGCAGCTGGTCAGCCGGCACTGGCGGATCACCGACGCGCTCGGCCGGACGATGGAGGTGCGCGGCGCCGGCGTGGTCGGCCAGCAGCCGGTGCTGCAGCCGGGCGAGCGTTTCGAGTATACCAGCGGCACGCCGCTCGCGACCCCGAGCGGGATCATGGTTGGCAGCTACGAGATGGTGACGACCGCCGGCGAGCATTTCGAGGTCCGGATCCCGGCGTTCTCGCTCGATGCGCCCGGGGCGCGGCCCGCGCCCAACTGAGCCGTCCGGTTGCGGCGCCAGGTTCAGCCGCGCCAGGTTCAGCCGCGCCAGTCGCCGGACGCCGGCCGGTAGTCGTAGTCGCGCTCGGCGCCGGCGGCCGAGACGTAGCCCTCACGGACGTCCTCCTCGATCGCGGCCGGGTCGCGCTGCTGCGGATCGCCGTAGCCGCCGCCACCGGGCGTCCACAGCCGGATCCGGTCGCCCGGCAGGAACTCGGCGTTGGCGTACTTGCTCGAGCTGACCTTGCCGTAGAGCTCGCGCACGGTCAGCCAGGCATCGTCGCCGGCTTTTCGGATCTGGGTTCCGCCGTTGCCGCCCTCCTGCCCGCCGAACAGCGCGAACGGCTTGACCTCGTGGCGGTCGCTGCACTGGCTGCCGGTGATCGGCACGCTCGTGACTTTGAGCGTCCGGGTATAGCCGAGGCCGCCGCGCCATTTTCCGGCGCCGCCGGAATCCGGGATCAGCGCGCAGTCCTCGATCAGCAGCGGGAAGCGGGTCTCGAACACTTCGGTCGGGTTGAAGCGGCAGTTGCCGTTGATCGCGATCACGCAGTCGTTGCCGTCGTGGCCGAAACGGCCGCCCCAGCCGCCCGACATCAGGTCGTAGCAGGCGAAGTACTCGTCGTGGTCCGGATGGTTGCCGCCGAACACGAAGTTGGTGCCGGTGCAGCTCTCGGACGCCATCGCGCGCTCCGGCACGCACTGGCTCATCGCGCCGATCGTGATGTTGGCAAGGCGCGGGTGGGTCTCGGTGTTGCCCGCGACCAACGGGCCGGGATAGTCGACGTTGGTGACCCGGCCGGGCGGCGAGACCACCCGGATCGGCCGGAACGCGCCCGAGTTCTTGGGGATCGTGGGGTCGGTCACGTGCAGCAGGCCATTGTAGACGGCGCCGGTCGCGACCCCGAGCGTGCCGTTGATCGGCCCGCGCGCCTGGGGCGAGCTGCGCGAATAGTCGGCGACCACCTCGTCGCCCTGGACGTACATGTCGATCGCGACCGTATAGGGCTTGCGCTCGATGCCGTCGTTCTCGATCACGTCCTGGAAGCCGTACTTGCCGTCCGGGAACGAGGCGAGCTCGGCGCGCATCCGGCGCTCGGCGTAGTCCATCAGGTCCTCGCAGGTGCGGGTGAAGACCGCGCTGCCGTATTTTTTGATGATCTCGGTGATGCGCGCGACGCCGAGGTCGACGCAGCCGATCATCGCCCGCAGGTCGCCGTAGTTCTGGCGCGGCGTGCGGCAGTTGGCGAGCAAGAGCTTCCAGACCTCGTCGACGTCTTTGCCGGCTTTCTTGATCTTGACCGGCGGCACGCGCAGACCCTCGTGGAAGATCTCGGTCGCCTCGCCGCAGAAGGCGCCCGGCACCATGCCGCCGATCTCGGCGATGTGGCCGATGCAGACCGCGAAGCCCTTGAGCGCGCCGTCGACGAAGAACGGCTTGAAGAAGGTGTGCTCGGGGCAGTGCAGGCCGCCGCGGTAGGGGTCATTGTGCAGGATGACGTCGCCCTCTTCGATCGTCTCGAACGGGATCTCCTGGGCGCAGGTCTTGATCAGCAACGGCATGCCGCCGATCATCGTCGGGCAGAACTCGGCGCAGGCGATCATATCGCCCTTGTCGTCGGCGAGCGCGCAGGTGAAGTCGAGGCCCTCGTTGAAGATCGTCGAATAGGACGTCTTCATCAACAGGATGCCCATCTCGCGGCAGATCGAGACCATCGTCGAATTCGAGGATCTTCATCAGCACCATGTCGGGCGGCTCGGTGCGCGGCGGCAGCGGCGCGCGCCGGGTCTCGACCGGCAGCTTCGGCTGCGCGATCGGCAGCCGGAAATAGCCGGGCTCGCGGTCGCGGAGCCCGGCCCATTCGACGCACCAGGGCGAGCAGTAGACGCAGGGCCGCCCATGCCGTTCGCCAGCGATCCCCTCGCCATAGATCAGGAACCCGCAATTGGCGCACTTCACATAGCGCTCGATGTAGTAGCCGTTGGCCGAGAAGCGCATCTGCTGCCAAGCTCCTGCTAAGCGCGCAGCCGCCGCCGCGGCCGCTGGCGATGATGGGCGGGAACCCATGGGAGGCGCCGGGCGCCGCCTCTGTCAAGACCGGAGCGCCGCGGGCCGCAAAATCGCCGTAAAGCTTTGACGACCTTTTTGCGGCGGGGCTGCGCAATCGCCGTGGCCGCTTGAGGGCCGGCAGCGCCATCTCCCTTGCTCCGCGAGCAGAGCGTGCCCGCGGAGCAAGGGAGCCTGACCGATGTTGGACGTCTTGATGCTGGTCGTCGGGATCGGCTTCTTCGCGCTGGCGGCGGGTTATGCGCTCGCCTGCGAGCGGCTTTGAGGCAACCGCGATGATCATCGACTATGCGCTCGCGATCCTGGTGACGGCCGGACTGCTCGTCTACCTGACCTATGCCCTCTTGCGGCCCGAGCGGTTCTGAGGAGCCCACGACCGTGACCTGGGGTGGCTGGGCGCAGATCGCCCTCTATTTCGCCCTGCTGACCGCGCTCGTAGTTCCGCTCGGCCGCTTCATGGCGCGGGTGTTCGAAGGCGAGCGGACCTTGCTGTCGCCGGTGGTGCGCCCGGTCGAGGCCGGCTTTTATCGCGCCGCGGGCATCGATGAGCGGCGCGAGCAGCACTGGCTCACCTATACGCTCGCGATGCTCGTCTTCAACGCCCTGGGCTTCCTGTTGACGTACGCGCTGCTGCGCTTGCAGGCGGCGCTGCCGCTGAACCCCGCGGGCATGTCCGCGGTCGCCCCGGACCTCGCCTTCAATACCGCCGTCAGCTTCGCGTCGAACACCAACTGGCAGAACTACGGCGGCGAGAGCACGATGAGCTATCTGACCCAGATGGCGGCGCTGACGACCCAGAACTTCGTCTCCGCGGCTACCGGCATAGCGCTCGTCCTGGCCCTGATCCGCGCCTTGGCGCGGGCCTCGGGCCGGACGGTCGGCAATTTCTGGGTCGATCTGACCCGCGCGACGCTCTACGTGCTGCTGCCGCTGACGTTCTTCGGCGCGCTGCTGCTCGTCTGGCAGGGGGTGCCGCAGAACCTCGGCCCCTATGTCGAGGCGACCACGCTCGAAGGTGCCAAGCAGACGCTGAGCCAGGGGCCGGCAGCCTGGCAGATCGCGATCAAGCAGCTTGGCACCAACGGCGGCGGCTTCTGGAACGCCAACTCGGCGGTACCGTACGAGAACCCGACGCCGCTCAGCAACTTTCTCGAGTTGCTCTACATCCTGCTGATCCCGGCGGCGCTGACCAACACCTTCGGGCGGATGGTCAGGGACGAGCGCCAGGGCTGGGCGCTCTACGCCGCGATGTCGATCATCTTCTTGGCCGGCGTGCTGATCACCTACTGGGCGGAAAGTGCCGGCAATCCGAACTTTGCCGCGCTCGGGCTCGATCCTGCCAACATGGAAGGCAAGGAGGTCCGCTTCGGCCTGGCCAATTCGAGCCTGTGGGCGGTCGCGACCACGGCCGCCTCGAACGGCTCCGTCAATGCGATGCACGACAGCTTCACGCCGCTCGGCGGCATGATCCCGATGATCCTGATCCAGCTCGGCGAGATCGTCTTCGGCGGGGTCGGCTCCGGCCTCTACGGCATGCTGCTGTTCGTCATCATCGCGGTGTTCGTCGCCGGGTTGATGGTCGGCCGCACGCCGGAATATCTCGGCAAGAAGATCGAGGCCAAGGAGGTCAAGATGGCGATCCTCGCGATCGTCGTGCTGCCGCTTTCGATCCTCGGCTTCATGGCGGTCGCGACCGTGGCGCCGTTCGGCTTGGCCAGCATCCAGGACCCGGGGCCGCACGGCTTCAGCGAGATCATGTATCTCTATACCTCGCAGACCGGCAACAACGGCTCCGCGTTCGGCGGTTTCACGGGCAATACGCTCTGGTACAACACGACCGGCGGCCTGGCGATGCTGATCGGGCGCTATTGCGTGATCGTCCCGATGATGGCGGTGGCCGGCTCGCTGGCGGTCAAGAAGGCGGTGCCGGCGTCGGCCGGAACCTTCCCCACCACCGGCGGCCTGTTCGTCGGCCTGCTGGTCGGCGTGATCGTGATCATCGGCGGCCTCACCTTCTTCCCGGCGCTGGCACTCGGGCCGGTCGTCGAGCATCTCGCGATGCACGCGCACACGCTGTTCTGACCCACCCGCACCGGACTGGCTGCAATGGCAACTTCCACGCTGCGCAACCGGCTGCCCGTTTCGGCTTTGGCAGAGCCCAAGGTCGTCGTGCCGGCGATCGGCGCCGCGTTCGCCAAGCTCGATCCGCGGCTCCTGGTGAGGAGCCCCGTCCTGTTCGTGGTCGAGGTCGTGGCCGCGCTGACCACCGTGATCTTGGTTCGCGACCTCGCGACTGGCGGCGAGAACCTCGGCTTCACGTTCCAGATCGTCTTCTGGCTCTGGTTCACGGTGCTGTTCGCGAACTTCGCCGAAGCGGTCGCCGAAGGCCGTGGCAAGGCGCAGGCCGAATCGCTCCGGCGCACGCGCTCCGAGACCCAAGCAAAGCTCGTGACGGGCGCCGAGCGCAGCGAATATCGGTTGGTCCCTGGCACCAGCCTGAAGGTGGGAGACGTCGTTCTGGTCGAGGCCGGCGACATCGTCCCGTCAGATGGTGAGGTGATCGAGGGCGTCGCCTCGGTCAACGAGGGTGCGATCACGGGCGAATCGGCGCCGGTGATCCGGGAGAGCGGCGGCGACCGCTCCGCGGTCACCGGCGGCACGCAGGTGATCTCCGACTGGGTCACGGTCCGGATCACCGCCGCTCAGGGCTCGACGTTCCTCGACCGGATGATCGGGCTGGTCGAGGGCGCCGAGCGGCAGAAGACGCCGAACGAGATCGCGCTCAACATCCTGCTCGCCGGTATGACCCTGATCTTCGTGTTCGCGACCGCGACGATCCCGAGCTTTGCCCACTATGCCGGCGGCACGGTGCCGGTCGTGGTCGTGGTGGCGCTGTTCGTGACGCTGATCCCGACGACGATCGGTGCCTTGCTCTCGGCGATCGGCATCGCCGGGATGGATCGCCTGATCCGCTTCAACGTGCTCGCGATGTCGGGCCGCTCGGTCGAGGCGGCCGGCGACGTCGACACGCTGCTGCTCGACAAGACCGGGACGATCACGCTCGGCAACCGCCAGGCGACGGAGTTCCTGCCGCTCGCGGGCATCACTGCGCGGGAGCTTGCGGACGCGGCTCAGCTCGCTTCGCTGTCGGACGAAACGCCCGAGGGTCGCTCGATCGTCGTGCTCGCCAAGCAGACCTACGGGCTGCGCGGGCGCGACATGGCGCCGCTGCGGGCGCACTTCGCGCCGTTCAGCGCGCAGACGCGGATGAGCGGCGTCGACATCGAAGGCAGCTCGATCCGCAAGGGCGCGGTCGACGCGATCCTGGCGCATGTCGGGCACGACCCCGGCTTCAGCCGCGCCCTGCCCGCAGGTCGCACCGGTGCGGCGGCGCTTGCTGTGGCGGCGGCAGCGGCTGCCCTCGACCCGGCGGCGGGCGAGCTGATGGCGCTCGCCGAGCGGATCGGCAAGTCCGGCGGCACGCCGCTCGCGGTTGCTCGCGATCGCCGTCTGCTCGGCGTCGTGCACCTCAAGGACATCGTCAAGGGCGGCATCCGCGAGCGCTTCGGCGAGCTGCGGCGGATGGGCATCCGGACCGTGATGATCACCGGCGACAATCCGCTGACCGCGGCCGCGATCGCCGCCGAGGCGGGCGTCGACGACTTCCTGGCCGAGGCGACCCCGGAAGCCAAGCTCAAGCTGATCCGCGACGAGCAGGCCAAGGGCAAGCTCGTGGCGATGTGCGGCGATGGCACCAACGACGCGCCGGCGCTGGCGCAGGCGGACGTCGGGGTCGCGATGAACACCGGCACGCAGGCCGCGCGCGAGGCCGGCAACATGGTCGACCTCGATTCCAATCCGACCAAGCTGATCGAGGTCGTCGAGATCGGCAAGCAGCTCTTGATGACCCGCGGCGCGCTCACGACCTTCTCGATCGCCAATGACGTGGCCAAATATTTCGCGATCATCCCGGCGATGTTCGTCGCCTTTTATCCGCAGTTGCAGGCGCTGAACGTCATGCAGCTCGCGACGCCGCACAGCGCGATCCTGTCCGCGATCATCTTCAACGCGCTGATCATCATCGCGCTGATCCCGCTGGCGCTCAGAGGCGTCGCCTACCGCCCGATCGGTGCCGCCGCGCTGTTGCGGCGCAACCTCTTGATCTACGGGCTCGGCGGCCTCGTCGTACCGTTCATCGGCATCAAGGCGATCGACCTGCTGATCACCGGCATCGGGCTTGCTTGAGGAGAGACGGCCATGGCTGAGCACGTTCGCCCGGCACTCGTGCTGCTCGTGCTGTTCACGCTGATCACGGGCCTGATCTGCCCATTCCTGCTCACCGGCATCGCCCAGGTCGCGTTCCCGCATCAGGCCAACGGCAGCCTGATCGAACGGGACGGCCAGGTGCTGGGCTCCGAGCTGATCGGACAAAGCTTCACGACCGAGCGCTACTTCCATGGCCGGCCGTCGGCCGCCGGCGACGGCTACAACGGGGCGGCGTCGAGCGGCTCGAACCTCGGCCCGACCAGCCGGGTCCTGATCGAGCGCGTGCGCGCGGACGTCGAGCGGCTTCGAGCCGAGAACCCGGGTGCGGCGGTCCCGATCGATCTGGTCACTGCCTCCGGCAGCGGCCTCGACCCGCACATCTCGCCGCGGGCTGCCCGCTTCCAGGTGGCGCGTGTGGCCAAGGCCCGAGGCTTGGCCGAGGAACGGGTCGCCAAGCTCGTCGAGGAGCACACCGTGGGCCGCGTCCTCGGCCTGCTCGGGGAACGGCGGGTCAACGTGCTGCTCTTGAACCTTGCCCTCGACGACCTCGCGGGCAGCTGAGGAGCGCGCCTGCCCGAGTGGGAGTGGCCGAGCCATGATCAAACGGTTCGGCGCGTTCCTCGCGGGCGGTCCAGCGAAGCGGCTTGTCGGGCCGCTCGCTGCGCGCCTAACATCCGGGTACGAAACCCTCTCGAGTTCATGCGCTGAACGAGGATGGCTGAGGACGAGGGCCGGCCGACCCCTGAGGCGCTCCTCGAGGAGGCCAGGAAGGAGGGGCGCGGCCGGCTCAAGATTTTCCTCGGCCCCTACCCCGGCGTCGGCAAGACCTACTCCATGCTGCAGGCGGCGCAGGAGCGGCGCCGCGACGGCTTGAACCTCGTCGTCGGCGTGGTCGAGACCCATGGGCGCGCCGAGACGCAGGCGCTGCTCCGGGGTCTGGATGTGCTGCCGCCGCGCCGGCTTGCCTATCGCGGCCGGATCTTCTCCGAGATGGATCTTGAGGCCCTGCTCTGGCGCCGGCCCAAGCTCGCGATCGTCGACGAGCTTGCGCACACCAACGTGCCGGGCTCGCGCCACGTCAAGCGCTGGCAGGACGTCGAGGAGCTGCTCGCAGCCGGGATCGACGTCTATACCACGCTGAACATCCAGCATCTGGAGAGTCTGAACGACGTGGTCGCGCGCATCTCGGGCGTACGCGTGCGCGAGACGCTGCCCGACAAGGTCTTGGAGCTGGCGGACGAGATCGAGCTGATCGACCTGCCGCCGGACGACCTGATCCAGCGCCTGCGGGAAGGCAAGGTCTATATCCAGGACCAGGTCGGGCGCGCGATCCGCAACTTCTTCAGCAAGGGCAATCTCACCGCGTTCCGCGAGCTGGCGATGCGGGCGGCCGCCGCGCGGGTCGACGCCCAGATGGTCGACTACATGCGCGCGCACGCGATCGCGGGCCCGTGGCCGACCCAGGACCGCCTGCTGGTGTGCGTCAACGAGTTCCCGGTCGCGAAGAAGCTGGTGCGCACCGCCAAACGCATGGCGGACCGGGCGCGCATGCCCTGGATCGCGGTCAACGTGCACACGCCCAGACACGACACGCTGCCCGAGGACGCCAGGGACCGGATCGCGGAGGTGCTCCGGCTGGCCGAGAGCCTGGGCGGCGAGACCGCGACGCTGCACGCCGAATCCGACATCGCCGGCGAGATCTTGAGCTTTGCGCGCTCGCGCAACGTCAGCCGCATCCTGCTCGGCCGAGCGCGCCGGCGGCGCTGGTCCGGCTGGCTGCGGGAGCGGGTCACCAAGCGCCTGCTCGACACCGCCGGCCAGTTCGAGATCACGATCGTGACGCCTGAGGCGGAGACGGCGCCCGGCCAGGTGATCGAGGCCGGCACCGCCGGGCCCAGACCGGAGCTCAGCGCGATCGGCTGGGCGACGGTCGCGGTCGCGATCGCATCCGCCCTCTCCCATGTCGCCGAGCGCTTCCTGCCGCTTGCCAACCTGTCGCTGATCTTCCTGATGGCGGTGCTGCTGGTGGCGATCCGATTTGGGCTCTGGCCGTCGGTCTACACTAGCCTGCTGAGCTTTGCGGCCTACAACTTCTTCTTCACCGAGCCTTACCACACGCTCAACATCGCGCGCCGCGGCGACGTGCTGACCGTGATCCTGTTCCTCGTGGTCGCGGTCATCGTCGGCAACCTCGCGGCGCGGCTCAAGGCGCAGGTCGAAGCGATGCGGATCACCGCCAAGCGGACCGCCAACCTCTACGAGTTCAGCCGCAAGATCGCGGGCGCGGCGGCGCTCGACGACGTGCTCTGGGCGGCGGTCCACCATGTCGCCTCGACGCTGCAGTGCCACTCGCTGGTGCTGCTGCCGCGCGCGGGCCAGCTCGAGATCGCCGCCGGCTACCCGCCCGAGGACCAGATCTCGCCGACCGCCTGGGGTGCTGCCCGCTGGACCTGGGAGCACGGCCAATCGGCAGGCTGGAGCTCGGACACGCTGCCGGCCTCGGAATGGCTGTTCCTGCCGCTCAAGACCGGACGCGGCCCGGTCGGCCTGCTCGGCGTCTCGTTCGAGAACCCCAGGCGGCAGCTGGCGGAGGAGCAGCGGCGGCTGCTGGAAGCGCTGGTCGACCAGGTCGCGGTCGCGATCGAGCGCACCAACCTTGCCGGCGACATCGAGGAGGCGCGCCTTCTGACCGAGACCGAGCGGCTGCGCGCGGCGCTGCTCTCGTCGGTGTCCCATGACCTGCGCACGCCCTTGGTCTCGATCATCGGCTCGGCGACCAGCCTCGCCAGCTCCGAGGGCGCGTTCTCGAGCGCGGATCGGGCCCAGCTGCTGCGGACGATCCTGGAAGAGAGCGAGCGCCTGAACCGGTTCGTGCAGAACCTCTTGGACATGACCCGGCTCGGCTACGGCGCTTTGCGACCGAACCGCGACTGGGTCGATCTGCGCGAGATCGTCGGACGCGCCGCGCAGCAACTGACGCGAGCGCCGGTCAAGGTCGAGATCGTCATCCCGGACGATCTGCCGCTGCTGTACGTCGACCCGGTGCTGATCGAGCAGGTCCTGGTCAACATCCTGGACAATGCCGCCAAGTACTCGCCGGCGGGCGGGCGGATCGAGATCGCTGCCGCGCGCGAAGGTGACGAGGTCGGCGTCCGGGTCAGCGACGAGGGGCCTGGCATCCCGCCGGATGCGCGCGAGAACGTGTTCGACATGTTCTATCGCGTCCGCGCCGGCGACAAGCAGGCCGCGGGCACAGGGCTTGGGCTCTCGATCTGCCGGGGTCTGATCGCGGCCCATGGCGGCCGGATCGAGGCGCTGCCCGGAAAGGGCGGACAGGGCACGACGATCGCCTTCTGGCTGCCGCTGCGTCCGGTCCCCGAGGTGCCCGAGGGCGTCGAGGAGCGCGAGGCGCTCGAGCCGGGTGGAGCGGCGGCGCGATGACCACGGACGGGCTCGCGCGCATCCTGGTCGTCGACGACGAGCCCCAGATCCGCAAGTTCCTGCGGATCAGCCTGAGCGCGCACGGCTACCAGGTGATCGAGGCCGCCCGCGGCGAGGAGGGTGCGGCCAAGTGCGCGACCGAGGGTCCCGACCTCGTGATCCTCGACCTCGGGCTCTCGGACCAGGACGGCCAGCGCGTGATCGCGCGGATCCGCGAGTGGTCGAGCGTGCCGATCATCGTGCTCTCGGTGCGCGCCGGCGAGGCTGAGAAGGTGGCAGCACTCGACGCCGGCGCCGACGACTACGTCACCAAACCGTTCGGCATCCACGAGCTGCTGGCGCGGGTGCGGGCGGTGCTGCGCAGCCGCAGGCAGGAAGGCGAGCTGCCGCCGCCGGTGATCACGATCGGCGACCTCGCGATCGACGTCGCGCGCCATCGGGTCCGGATCGGCGGCGCCGAGGTCAAGCTGACGCGCAAGGAATTCGCGCTGTTGCGCCTGCTGGCGCTGCACGCCGGCCGGATCATCACCCACCAGCAGCTGCTGCGCGGGGTCTGGGGCCCGGCGCACGAGCACGAGACCCACTATCTGCGCATCTATATCGGGCACCTGCGCCAGAAGCTGGGCGACGATCCCGCGAACCCGCGCTATATCAGCAACGAGCCGGGCGTCGGCTACCGGCTGCTCGAGGCCGAGAGCTGAACGACGGGCTCAGGCGTCGGCGCGCTCGATCAGCAGATGGCCAGCCGGGTCGGGGCGCAGTCGGTGGCCGGCTTCGAGCACGGTGACCGAGGCGTCCTCCTCGATCAGGGCCGGGCCATCGATGGTCTGGCCGAAGCAGAGGGTGGTGCGGTCGAAGACCGGCACATCCTCCGCGCCATCGATGAACCAGACCCGGCGAGTAGCTTTGGGCGCGGGCGTGCCGCTGGCGCGCGCGATCGGTACCGGATCGGGCTTGGGCGTGGGCGCGATCGCGGTCACGGTGTAGGTCACGATCTCGATGATCTCGCCCGGGATCGCAAAGCCGAAGCGGGTCTCGTGCGCGGCGTGGAAGCGCTGCCAGAGCGCCTCGGTGGTTGCCGGATCGAAGCGCTCGAACGGCACCTCCAGCTCCAGCTCGTAGTTCTGGCCGAGGTAGCGCATCTCGAGCCCGCGCGTGACCCTGATGTCCTCCTGGTAGCCTTGGCCCTTCAGCTCCTCGACGCTCTCGGCGACCAGCTCATCCATGACCCGGTTGGCGACCGCGGTGTCGAAGCGCTTGCTGGTCAGCTGCGTGGTGCGCTGGCGATCGACCCGGGCGTCGGTCAGGATGAAGCCGTAGGCGGAAAACTGGGCCGGGTGGACCGGCACGATCGCGCGCGGGATGCCCATCTCGCGGATCAGCGAGCTCGCGTGCAGCGGCGTCGCGCCGCCGAAGGCGCAGAGCGTGAAGTCGCGCGGGTCGAGGCCGCGCTCGATCAGCACCGAGCGGAGCGCGCCGATCATGTTGGTGTCGACGATCCGGGCGATCGCGAGCGCGGTCGCCTCGAGCTGCTGGCCGAGCTGTTGCGCGAGGTCCTGGACCGCCCGGCGCGCGGCGGCGACGTCGAGCCGCATCCGCCCGCCCAGGAAATTGTCGGGATTGATCCGCCCGAGCACGAGGTTGGCGTCGGTCACGGTCGCCGCGCGTGCCGCCGCGGCCGTAGCAGGCCGGGCCGGGCTCGGCGCCGGCGCTCTGCGGGCCCGACCTGGAGCATGCCGCCCTTGTCGATCCAGGCGATCGAGCCGCCGCCCGCGCCGATCGTGCGGATGTCGACCATCGGGATCTGGACCGGCACCCCCCACTCGATCTCGAAGGCGGTGGTGAAGCTCTCGCGGCCGCCGATCACGGTCGAGACGTCGGTCGAGGTGCCGCCCATGTCGATCGTGACCAGGTGGTCGATGCCGAGGTCGCGCGCGACGCAGCGGCTCGCGATCACGCCGCCGGTCGGGCCCGAGAGCACCATGTTGACCGGCGCCGCGGCGGCGGCGTCCAGGCTCATCTCGCCGCCGTTCGACTTGATGATCACGGCGGGCGCGCTGATCCCGGCCCGGTCCAGGCGCTCGCGCATCGCGACCAGCCGGCGGCTGACCACGGGCTTGAGATAGGCATCCGCGATCGCGGTCGAGGCTGCGCTCGTATTCCTTCCACTTGGGCAGGACCTCGTACGAGATCGAGAGCGCCTTGCCCGGCAGCTCCTGGCTCAGGATCTCCTTGACCCGCCGCTCGTGGTCGGGGTTGAGGTAGGAGAACAACAGGCAGACGGCGACCGCCTCGATCTCCGGCAGCGCCCGGATCGCGGCCGCGACCTTGCGCACCTCGGCCTCGTCCAGCGGCGTCAGCACCCGGCCGTAGGCGTCGACCCGCTCAGCTACCTCGAAGCAGTGGCGGCGTTTGACCAGCGGCTTCGGCTTCACCCAGCTCATGTCGTAGTGGAACTTGCGGTTGCCGCGCTGGATGAACGGCACGTCGCGGAAGCCCTTGGTCGCGATGTAGGCGACCACGGCGCCCTTGTGCTCGAGCAGCGCATTGGTCGCGACCGTGGTCCCGATCCGGATGTTGGCGATCTCGCCCGGGCGGGCGAAGCGCTCGAGCCCGGCGAGGATGCCCTGGACCGGATCGCTCGGCACCGAGGGCTCCTTCCAGACCTCGATGGTCCGGGTCTGGGCATCGTAGGCGACGAAGTCCGTGAAGGTGCCGCCGACGTCGATCGCCAGCATGTAGCGCATCTGATCCCCCGACCTCCGCTGACCGCGCCCTGGCCTCAGGCCGGCCTTGGCTCGCCGGCGAGCGCGGCGCGCCGGGCGGCGGTTGCCTGGCGGTCGATCCGGCCTTGCGGGTCGAGCACCAGGCCATAGACCTCCGCGGCCCGGCGCGGCGCTGATCCAGCCCTCGTCGAGATCGTGCTTGACCCGTGCCGGGTCGCGCTCGAACGCCGGCCCGTAGCCGCCGCCGCCGGCCGAGTAGGAGACGATCCGCTCGCCCGGCTCGAGCGTCACGCCGTAGCAGTTCGGCAGCTCGGCGAGCGTGCCGTCGCGGCTCGCGCTTGAGCGCCCTGGCGCGCGCCGCCGGGCAGGCCGCCGCGCGCGCCCTTGGCGGGGTTGATCGTGCCGTCGGAGGTGTAGAGCACCTCCATCGTGCAGCCCTCGATCGGGCCGAACTCGATGTAGCCGGACGGCGCGCCGCGGAAGCGGCCGGCACCCTCGGTGTCCGGCACCAGGTAGCGGTGGCTGACGAACAGCGGGTGGTGCAGCTCGTCGACCTCGATGCTGTCGTGGCGGCACATGCCGGCGTTGCCGACGTGGATGATCGACAGGAAGCCGTCGGAGACCGGCGTGCCGGCGCCGCCGGTGCAGGCGAGGAAGATCTGGTTGACGAAGGCGGCGTCGCCGATGGCGCGGGTCGCGGCCCGAGATCACGCCCATGCCGGCCGGGATGATCGGGCCGGTCTCGGCCATGCCGAAGCCGTCGGCGAGCTCGGCGAGCGCCACCTGGACCGGGTTCGAGACCCGGTCGGCGAGGTTGGTGGTCGCGACCGAGCAGCTGTAGGGATGGCGCGGGATGCCGACAGCAGCAGTTCTCGCGCACCAGGATCTCGACCCGGCGGAAGCTGCCGGCGTTCGGCGGCACGCTGTGGTCGATGATGCCGTTGTAGATGCCGACCATCGCGGCGGTCCTGGCGCAGCCCTCGGTGAGGTTGAGGCCGCAGGGCTGGCAGTCGGGGTTGTCGCGCAGATCGACCGTGATCCGCGCCTGCTCGGCGTCGACCGTGACCGTGACCTTGGTCGGGATGCCGTCCGGCACGCCCGGGAACGGGTCGTGCGCCGAGCGCGCGGTGACCTTGCCGCGTCGGCAGCCGGCGGATCGCCTGCGATCATGCGCTGCTCGGAATAGTCGAACCAGTCCTCGGCGTACTGCGCGAGCGCGTCCCAGCCGACCTCGCGGCCGAGCTCGAGCAGCTCGCGCTCGCCGATCCGGACCGCGCCGAGCGCCGCCAGATAGTCGCCCCACCACTGCTCGGGCACCCGGATGCGCATCCGGCAGATCCGGATGATGTCCTCGATGTCGCGGTAGTCCTCCTGGACCTTGACCGCGGGGAAGATCAAGCGCGCCTTCCTCGTAGACGTCGCGGGCGTGGCCCATGTAGGTGGTCGGCAGCGCGTTGCCGCAGTCGGCCTGATGCGCCTTGGCGAGGACGAAGAAGCGGTGCGACGCCCGTCGTCGTCGATCACCGGCACGATCAGGCAGTGGTCGGCGGCGTGCGAGTTGCCCTCGTAGGGCGAGTTGTGCAGGAAGGCATCGCCGCGCTTGAGCTCCGGGTGGTGGCGCAGCACCGCCCGGCACATCAGGTCGGGCCCGATCATGATGTGGATCGGCAGGCTCTCGGCGGCGGCGAGCAGCCGGCAGTCGGCGGTCAGCACGACGCAGGAGAAGTCGTGCGCGGTGTTGAGCACGCCCGAGCGCGCGGTGCGGAACAGCGTGTTCTGCATCTTGCGCGCGATGCTCTCCATGCGGCTGGAGAGGATCGCCATGCGCACGCCGTCCGGTGGCGCGCCCGCCGGTCGCCTGACTCCATCGCGCTGGCCTCTCCGCCTGCTCAACCCGGTTGCGCCAGCGCCGCGCGCCGGCGGCGGTCGCGGCGGCGTCGACCGTGCCCTCGATCGTCGAGCACGACGCCATAGACCTGCGGCCGCGCGCTCGCGGCTGACCCAGCCCTCGGCGACGTCGTGGGCGACCCGCTCGGGTCGCGCTCGGTCGGCCGGCCGTAGCCGCCGCCGCCCGCCGAGACCGAGACGATCGTCTCGCCCGGCGCGAGCGCGACGCCCGGCGCAGGTCGGCTGCGGCACGAGCGCGTCCGAGCCGCTCCCGCTTGCAGGCCTGGATGCGGCCGCCCGGCAGGCCGCCGCGGGCGCCCTGGGCCGGGTTGATCATGCCGTCGGCGGTGTAGAAGATGCGCATCTCGCAGCCCTCGATCGGGCCGAGCTCGACCCGCACCGCCGGGCGCGCCGCGGAAGCGCCCGGCGCCCTCGCTGTCCTGGACCAGGCGGCGCTCGAGGATCCGGATCGGGTGGTGCAGCTCGTCGACCTCGATGCAGTCGTGGCGGCAGATCCCGGCGTTGCCGACGTGGACGATCGTGAGCCAGCCGTCGGCGGCCGGCGCGCCGGCGCCGCCGGTCAGCCCGAGGTGGACCTGGTTGACGAACGGCGCGCTCGTCGCGGCGCGGGTCGCGTGCCCGAGATCACGCCGCCGGCCGGCGGGAAGATCGGCGCCGCCCTCGGCCATGCCGAAGCCGTCGGCGATCTCGGCGATCGCGCGCTGCACCGGGCTCGAGACGCGGTCGGCGAGGTTGGTCGTCGCGACCGAGCAGCTGTGCGGGATGGCGCGGCCGGCCGACGACGCAGTTCTCGCGGATCCAGCACCTCGACCCGGCGGAAGCTGCCGGCATTGGGCGGCACGGTATGGTCGGCGATGCCGTTGTAGACGCCGATCATCGCGGTGCTGAGCGCGCAGGCCTCGCTCAGGTTGAGCCCGCACGGCTGGCAGTCCGGGTTGTCGCGCAGGTCGACCTCGATCCGGCCGTCCTCGGCGTCGACCTCGACCGCGATCTCGAGCGGGATGCCCTCGGGCACGCCCGGGAACGGGTCGTGGCAGGTGCGCACGACCGCGCGGCCGCTCGGCAGCCGGCGGATCGCCTGCGATCATGCGCGCCTCGGAATAGTCGAACCAGTCCTCGGCGTGCTGCGTCGAGCGTGTCCCAGCCGACCTCCGCGGCCGAGCGCCAGCAGCTCGCGCTCGCCGATCCGCGCCGCGCCGAGCGCGGCCAGATAGTCGCCCCACCACTGCTCCGGGCACGCGGATCCGCGTCAGGCACATGCGGATGATGTCGCCGATGTCGCTGGTAGTCGCGCTGGACCCGCGACGCCCGGGAAGATCAGCGCGCCCTCCTCGTAGACGTCGCGGGCGTGGCCGACGTAGGTGGTCGGCTCCGAGTTGCCGCAGTCGGCCTGGTGCGCCTTGCACAGCACCCAGAAGCGGTGGACGCCCGCCGTCGTCGATCACCGGCACGATGAGGCACTGGTCGGCCGGGTGCGAGTTGCCGTGGTAGGGCGAGTTGTGCAGGAAGGCATCGCCGCGCCGCAGCTCGGGGTGGTAGCGCCTTGACCGCGCGGGCACATCAGGTCGGGCCCGATCATGACGTGGATCGGCAGGCTCTCGGCCGCGGTCAGCAGGCGGCCGTCGGCGGTCAGGATGCACGCAGGAGAAGTCGTGGCCGGAGTTGAGCACGCCCGAGCGCGCGGTGCGGAACAGCGTGTTCGCCATCTTGCGCGCGATCGTGTCGAGCCGGCTGGCGAGGATCGCCATGCGCACGCCATCGGGCGTCGGCGGTCGCGGCGGCTGGCATGCGGGCGTCCCGCTCAGGCCGTGATCACGAGGCTGCCCGCCGCGGTCCGCCGCGCCACGCGCGCCGGGATCGATGCACCACGGTGGTGAACGAGGATTCGACGATCGCCGGGCCCGCTCACGCGTGGTCTCGCGCGCCACCGCCTCGAACCGGCGGACCGCCGCCTCGACCCAGCCGCGGTCGGCGAAATAGACCCGGCGCGTGCCGCCGAGTCTGATGCCTCGGGCGCCGTGCCGACCAGGCGGCCGCGTGCCGCGCGTCGCGCAGCCGGCAGCGCACCCGCGCCCGCCAGGTCACGAGCTCGATCTCGGAGCTGCGGATCGCTGATCTCGAAGATCTCGCTTGTGGGTCGGCGTGGAAGCTCGGCGACCAGGCGCGCGCACGTCCTCGGCGCCGCGGAAGCGGCGCGACCGCGCAGCGGCACCTCGATCTCCCAGATCTGGTGCGGGTAGCGCGCCTCGACGGCGTAGTCGATGCGCTGCTCGAGCGAGCCCGGCGCCGGGGCCCGCGATGAACGCGCGGCACTGCTGCTCGAGCTCCGCCAGCACCGCGTTGATCGCCTCGGCGTCGAAGCGGTCGCTGGTCGTGAACGCCATCGTCGCGTACTCGGCGCTGAGGTCGGACATCAGCGCGCCGGCGGCGCTCAGCGCGGCGCCGACCTCCGGGATCACGACCTCGGCGGCAGCCGAGCCGGCGCGCGACCGCGACCGCGTTGAGGCCGGCCGCGCCGCCGCCGCCGATCAGCACCGCGGAGCGCGGGTCGATGCCCTGGTTGATCGTGATCTCCTCGATCGCGCCGACCATCTTCTCGGTCGCGAGCGCCAGCACCGCGGCCGCCGCCTCCTCGAGGCCGAGCCCGAGCCGGCGCGCGACGTCGTGCTCGCAGCGCCGCCCGCGCCGCCTCGAGGTCGAGGCGCATCGCGCCGCCGAGGAAGAACGCCGGATCGATGTAGCCGAGCAGCAGCGCGCAGTCGGTGACCGTGGGCTCGACTGCCGCCCGTGCCGTAGCAGGCCGGCCCGGGCGTCGAGCCGGCGCTCTGCGGGCCGACAGTGCAGCAGGCCGCCGGCGTCGACCCAGGCGATCGAGCCGCCGCCGGCGCCGATGCTCTTGACGTCGACCGAGGGGAAGCCGGTCATGTGGCCGCGGAAGCGCTGGCCGAGCCAGGTCTCGCGGGTCCAGGGGATGCGGCCCTGGCGGACCAGGCTGACGTCGTAGCTGGTGCCGCCGGTATCGGCGACCACCGCGGTGTCGGTCGCCGGCGTCGAGCGCGGCGTAGTGGCGGCCGGCGACCGGCGCCATCGCCGGGCCGGAGCCGATCGCGTGGATCGGCGCCTCGGCGACGTCGTCGGCGTCCATCATGCCGCCCTGCGAGGTCACCATCAGCACCCGCCCGGCGAAGCCGGCCTCGCGCAGGCGGCCCGTTGAGGCCGTGCAGGTAGTCGCGCATCAAGCGGCTTCAGCGAGGCGTCGATGCAGGTCGAGGACGCGCGGCGGTACTCGCGCAGCGTCGGGTTGAGCTGGTGCGACAGGGTGCACGGCACGCCCGGCAGATGCTCGGCGAGCAGCTCGCCGACCCGCGCTCGTGGACCGGATTGGCGATCGACCACAGCAGGCAGACGCCGACCGCCTCGATCCGCTTCGGCCGCAGCGCGCTCGATCACCTCGCAGCACGCCGGCCTCGTCGAGCGGCTTGACGACCTCGCCGCCGGCGTCGATCCGCTCCGGCATCTCGAAGGTCAGCGCGCGCGGCACGTAGGGCTCGGGATAGGGCACGGTGAAGTTGAACGGCTCGATCCGGCCGCCCTCGCGGATCACCAGGATGTCGGGATGGCCCTCGGTGGTCAGGAACGCGGTCCGCGCGGTCGTTGCCGGTGAGGATCGCGTTGATCGCGCGCGTCGTGCCGTGGATGAAGGTCTCGCCGCGGCCGCAGGAACTCGGTCGCGCGCGCAGGCCGAAGTCGTCCGCGGCGAGCGTCAGCGCGTTCAGCACGCCCTCGACCGGATCGTCGGCGGCGTGGTCGAGGTCTTGTACATGCGCAAGCTCGCCGTCCGCCTCGACGACGAGGTCGGTGAAGGTGCCGCCGGTGTCGCAGGCGAGCCGCATTCCGTCCCTCGACTGGTCGCATCCTCTCGGCTGGTTGTCGCCGCGCCGGATGCGTTGCCCGATCGATCCTCTTGTGCGCAGCCGCGCACGAGTGTCAATCAGCAGCGCCTTGCCCACCAGTCCGAGAGACAGAGAGTGCCGCCATCGCCAAGCCGCGCAGGACCTGGCGACGGTGCCGATGACGCGCGCCGGGCGGCAGCGTGATCTTCGGCGACGAGGCGCGCCGCGCGCTGCTGCGCGGCGCCGCGCTGCTGGCCGACGCCGTGCGGCCGAACGCTCGGCCCGGCGGGGCGCACGGTGCTGATCGAGCGGCCGCTTCGCCGCCCCGCTCGCTCTCGCGCAACGGCTACGCGCATCGCCAAGCAGATCGAGCTTGCCGGACCGGCTCGCGAACCTCGGCGTTCAGGCGCTGCGCGAGGTCGCCTGGCGGACCAGCGACGCGGTCGGCGACGGCACCACGACGGCGATGCGTGCTGACCCGCGCCCTGCTGGCGCGAGGGCGTCAGCGCGCGCCTGTCGGGCCTGGACCCGCGGGCCTGCAGCGCGGCATCGAGCGCGCGCGTCGCCGCGGCGCTGCGCCGAGCTCGAGCGCGCGCTCGCGCCCGGCCCTCGCGCCGGCCCAGCTCGCGCGCGATCGGCCACCCTCGCCGCGGGCGGCGACCCCGAGATCGGCGGCGTTGCTCGCCGAGGCGACGGCGCGCGTCGGGCCCGACGGCGTGATCCTGGTCGAGGGCGGCCAGGCGCTCGCCTGCGAGCTCGAGGTGCGCCTCGGCATGCACTACGACAAGGGCTTCGTCTCGGCCCACTTCGTGACCGACGAGCAGCGGATGCGGGTCGAGCTCGAGGACCCCTACATCCTCATGCAGCAGACGCCGATCGCCGAGCCTCGACGCGATCGTGCCGGCGCTCAACGCCTTCGCCAAAGCCGACAAGCCGCTGCTGCTGCATCGCCGAGGACGTGGCCGGCCAGGCGCTCGCCACGCTGGTCGTCAACAAGGTCAGAGGCCGGGTTCAAGGTCGCCGCCGCCTACGCGCCGGGCGGTCGGCGCCTGGCGCCGTGCCGATGCTCGAGGACCTCGCGATCGCGACCGGCGGCTGGTGGTGTCGCGACGAGCTCGGCAACGCGGCTCGAGGATCTGCGGCCGGAGATGCTCGGCCGGGCCAAGCGCGTGCTGGTCACCGAGCACGCCACGACGATCATCGAGGGCGCCGGCGATCCGGCGCTGGTCGATCTGCGCTGCCGGGAGCTGCAGGCCGGCGATCGAGCGCGAGAAGTACCTGAGCTACGACCGCGAGCAGCTGCAGCAGCGCCTCGCGCGCCTGACCAGCGGCATCGCGGTGCTGCAAGGTCGGCGGCGCGACCGAGATCGGCGATCGAGGAGCGCAAGGAGCGCGCGACCGGGGCGGCGCAGCGCGGTGCGCGCGGCGGCCGCGGGCGGCATCGTCGCCGGCGGCGGCGCGGCCCTGGTCCACGCCAGCAAGGCGCTGCGCGAGCTGGCGCGCGAGAGCCTGGACGAGCGGGCCGCGATCGACGCCGTCGGCCGGGCGCTGCTCGCGCCGGCGCGCCGGATCGCGGCCAACGCCGGGGCGGACGGCCGCTCCGTCGTCGCCCGGCTGCTCGCAGATGACGATCCGGACTTCGGCTTCGACGCGGCGCGCCGGCGCTTCGGCGATCTGCACGCCGCCGGCATCGTGGACGCCACCCGGGTGGTCTGCGCGGCGCTGCGCAATGCCGCTTCGACCGCCACGCGGCTGCTCATCGAGCGAGGCAGCGATTGCGCGCCGCTAGAGGGCGCCAGGCGGACCGCGGAGCCGGGACGGCCTTTGCCGATTGCGTTGGCGCGGCGATCTGCCTACCATGCCTTCCTGCGGGAGATGATGCCTGCTCGCGGCCACCGGTACGGGCATGCATATCGCATACTCGGATGCGAGGGCTGACCCTATCGAGGCAGTCGCCGGATGACGCGAGGCATCAACGCGCCCGAGAAGGCACTGACGCGTGGCCGAAGCAGAGCCAGCTCGATCGCAGGGCGGAGATCGCCGAGCTGTCGCGAGCGCGACAGCGAGAGCCGGGCGACTGCCGGCGGCAGCGCGCGGTCGGCCGCCGAGCCGTGCGGGCCGCCGATCCTCGAGGTCGTGGGCGTGACCCATCGCTTCGACGACGTGGTCGCGCTCGACGAGGTCTCGATCGTCGCCCGCCAGGGCGAGTTCCTGACCATCCTCGGGCAGAGCGGCTCGGGCAAGACCACGCTGCTGCGCATCATCTCGGGCCTGGAGACGCCGACCCAGGATCGAGGCCCTGCGGATCGCCGGCCGGACGTGCCAAGCGTGCCGGCGGCGGACCGCAACTGCACGACGGTCTTCCAGCACTACGCGCTGTTCCCGCACATGTCGGTCGGCGAGAACGTCGAGTACGGCCTCAAGGTGCGCGGCGTGCCGAAGGACCGAGCGCCGCGAGCGGGCGACCGAGGCGCTGGAGCTGGTCCGCCTCGGCGACAAGTACGGCCGCCGCGTCCATCAGCTGAGCGGCGGCGAGCGCCAGCGCGTGGCGCTCGCCCGGGCGCTGGTGACCAGGCCGGCGATCCTGCTGCTCGACGAGCCGCTCGGCGCGCTCGACGAGAAGCTCCGCCTCGACATGCAGGTCGAGCTGCTGGAGCTGCACAAGCAGCTCGGCATGACCTTCGTCTACATCACCCACAGCCAGGAAGAGGCGCTCACCATGAGCGACCGGGTCGATCCTGATGCGGCGCGGGCGGATCGTGCAGGAGGGGCCGCCGCGCGACGCTGTTCGACCGGCCGGTCAGCCGCTTCGTCGCCGACTTCATGGGGGTCGAGAACATTCTCGAGGGCACCTTGCGGGCGCTGGAGGGCGAGCGCGCCACGGTCCAGGTCCGCAACCGGGCGATCACGCGGCCTGTGGTGCGGTCGGCAGCAGAGCTCGCCGGGCAGCCCGGTCGTCGGTCGGCGTGCGCGCCGAGCGGATCTTCCTCGGCAGCGCCCAAGGCCGGAGGCCGGGCGCGCCAACCAGCTCGCCCGGCCGGCCGGAGACCACGATCTACAAGGGCAAGTATCTCGACCAGAGCGTCGAGACCGAGGTCGGCACGATCAAGGCGCGGATCTGGGACAGTCACGTCGACTGTCGCGGATCTCGGGCCTGTGGTGGGCCGAAGCGGACTGCATGATCATGCCGCAGCGCTGGATCGGCCGGCCGACGCGGACGATCCGTCGACTTCGCAGTCAGAACCAGAAGGGAGGCAACGCATGAGCGAGCATCGACAGCCAGGCGAGGCGCTGACCCGGCGCGAGGTCCTGCAAGGGCGCGGCGGCGGTCGAGCGTGGTGGCGGCGACTTCGGCCTATCCGGGCGCGCGCCAGGCGGCGCTCGCGGCGTCGCCGATCGTCCGCGGCTACGGGGTCACGACCTCGCAGCTCAAGGACTGGTCGATCATGGAGAAGGCCATCGGCATCCAGATGGAGTTCACCGGGACCAATGCCGACATCGGCGTGTTCATGCGCGACGTGATCTCGAACGACCTCGGCGAGACCCACGACATCTTCATCTTCGACGGCGGCACCGAGGACGTGCTGGGGCCGCAGGGCTACTACGCCGAGGTGATCGAGGACCATCCCGAGCTGACCTTGTGGGAGCGCACGCCCGGACGCCTGGAAGCGCACCGACCTGCTCCAGGCCGAGGGCAAGCAGTACGGCGTGCCGGTGATCGGCAACGCCGACAGCTTCGGCTACTTCCCGGCGGCGATCGGCGCCGACCCCAAGGGGCTCGACGAGATCAGCTGGGCGATGATGTACGAGGCCGACCAGACCAAGGGCCGGGTCTCGCTCGATCGCAGCTGGCTGCTCTCGATGCCCGAGGTCGCCCAGTTCCTCAAGCACCACGGCCGGGTCCAGATCGACGACGTCGCCAACATGACCGGCGAGGAGGCGCGCCAGGTCGCCGACTACGCCGCCGAGCGCAAGCGCGCCGGCCAGTTCCGCACCCTGCACGCGGCCTTCGAGGAGCAGGTCCAGCTGCTCAGCAACAAGGAGATCGACCTGATCAACTGCTGGGAGCCGGCGACCAAGGAAGCGAACCTGATCCTCGGCCCCGACAGCGTGATCTACGCCTTCACCGACGAGGGCTACTACAAGTGGGGCCACGGCGCCTATGTCCACGTCAAGGCGCTCGAGCGCGACAACGTCGACAACATCTACAAGGTGCTGAACTACTACCTGAGCGGCGAGTACCGCGCCTATCAGGCCCAGCAGCGCGGCTATGCCGGCCCGAACATGGACCTCGGCGTCCAGTTCGCCGAGGAGAACGGCTGGCCCGCAGGAGGACGTCGAGAACCTCAAGTGGACCGAGACCAAGGTCAACAAGAAGTTCGAGAAGCCGTTCTTCGGCAAGCCGGCGCGCGCCGAACTCCGACGTCATGGAGGAGGAGTGGCAGCGCTTCCTGAACGCCTGATCTAGGCCCGCTTGAGCTCGAGCATCGTCACCCCGCCAGCACCGCACCGCGCCGCGCCGCGCGGTCCGGCGGGGCATGGCCGCGAGGCACGCCGATGGCTGAGCGCAGCGATCCACGAGCGGCCCGCGCGGCGTCCGGGGCTGGTACGCCAACCTGGTCTCGCAAGGCTGGGTGATCCCGACCTTCGTCGCTGGTCTGGGCGGCCTGCGTGATCCTGCCGCTGGTCATCGTCGTCTTCTACAGCTTCTTCACGATCAAGAACTACCAGGTGGTCTACGAGCCGACGGTCACGACCTGGGTCTCGCTGATCGAATCCGGGCGCTGGATCGCCGCGCTGCGCACGCTGCGGGTGGTGTTCACGATCACCGTGATCGAGTTCCTGATCGCCTTCCCGTTCGCGCTCTGGCTCGCCAAGGGCTGCCGCTCCAAGACGCTGAAGGCGGTGGTCATCACGCTGCTGACCATCCCGTTCTTCCTCGATGCGCCGTCGCGGATCATCATCTGGCGCGCGATCCTCGGCACCAACGGCATCATCAACACGGTGCTGCTCCATCTCGGCCTGATCGAGCAGCCGATGGAATGGATGCTGTTCTCGGAGTTCGCGGTCCATTTCGGCATGATCGGGCCCTACTTCCCGACCATGGTGTTTCCGATCTTCCTGGTCCTGACCCTGATCGACGACGAATACATCCAGGCGAGCAACGACCTCGGCGCGAGCCCGGGCCAGACCCTGATCTACGTGATCCTGCCGCTGGCGCTGCCCGGCATCATCGCCGGCATCGTGTTCACCGCTGGTGCCGCTGATGGCGGCGCTGGGTCGAGCCGCAGATGCTGGGCGGCGGCTTCGTCAACCTGCTCGGCGCCTCGGTCGAGGCGGCGCTGCGCGAGCTCAAGTACCCGACCGCGGCGGCGCTCTCGACGGTGGTCATCGCGATGCTGGCGCTCCTGCTCGTGCTGCTGGTCGCGATCACCCGCCGGCGCGGCGACCTCGGCGCGATCTTCCATGCGATGCGGCGATGACCGACAGCGCGACGCTCCCGTATCCGCGCGACCATCGACGACCAGTTCGGCAGGACGTCGAGCCTGTTCTGGCGGCGGCTGACCGCGTGGCCGCACTGGCCGCTGGTCGCGCATGCTGGGCGGGCTTCTGGTGATCGTGCTGACCTACGTGCCGATCGCTCTGGCTCGCGGTGATGTCGTTCAGCGAGCGGCCGCTCTCCGGGCATCCCCTATCCGTTGACCCTCGAGCACTACGCGAGCCTCGCGGCCGACCTGCCAACTGGGTCGAGCCGTTCTGGCAGAGCATCGGTGCTCGGGCCTGGTGGTCGGGCTCGCCTGCATGGTGGTCGCGACCGCGGTCGGCCGCGCGATCCCGCGCATGCCGCGCCCGGGCGGGGTCGTGCTGATCGCGCTGCTGCCGCTGTTCGTGCCCGGCCTGACCATGGGTGCGGCGCTGTTCATCTTCTTCCGCTCGCTGCTCGGCCTGCGGCTCGGCATGTGGTCGATCTTCATCGCCCATCTGGTCTGGGCGCTGCCGTTCGCGCTGCTGCTGGTCCTGGTGATCGCGACCCGCTTCGACCACCGCCTGCTCGAGGCGGCCGAGGATCTCGGCGCCTCGCAGGTGGCAGCGCTTCTGGGACATCGAGTTCCCGATCCTGCGCCCGGGCATCATCGGCGCCGGCATCTTCGGCTTTCTGCTGTCGTTCAACGAGCTGCTGCGCTCGATCTTCCTGCGCGGCTCCGAGACCACGATGCCGATCTACAACTGGACGATGACCGCATCGCACCAGTCGCAGGTGCCGATCATCTTCTCGCTGGCGACCATCCTGCTGGCGGTCACGCTGCCGGTCATGGGCGTTTTCTTCTGGCTGCTGTTCAACCGCCTCGACAAGAGCTGAGGCAGGATGAGCAGGGCCCGGCTTGGGGCGCGCGCTCCTGGTGGTCGGCCGGGGTCGGCACGGCATTAACCCGGCCTTAACGTTGGGTCGTTAACCCTGTTTTCGGATGGTCCATGCGACCGTGGGAATCCGTGCCCGGGACGGGGCGGGACAAGGTTGGGGGACGCGCCGGGCCGGCCGGAGCGGGAGGAGGGCTCGGCGGCAGGACGCAGCGGGGAGCTCAGCGCGAGGGCACCACGTCGAACGAGATGCTGATGCGCTGCTGGTCGGAGGTGAACGGCAGCGTGCGATGGTAGAAGTAGGAGGGGAACAGCAGCAGCAGGCCCTCCTCGGGCTGGAGGCCTTGAGCTCGGGCTGCACGCTGTGGGCGATGTCGCAGTAAGGCTCGCCGAACTCGATCCAGCCGGCGCGCTTGCCGTCCTGCGCCGCGGACCACCGCGGGCAGCGTGACGTAGTAGACCCCGCTCAGCCAGCCCGAGGGATGGATGTGCGGCACCTGGAAGCCCTCGGCCTCGATGATGATCGCCCACATCGTGAGGTGCCAGCGGCGCGGCAGGTTGGCGACGAACGGATGCGCCGCGTCGGCCGGCAGGCTCTGCTGGTAGCCCTCGACCGCGGCGCGGATCATGCGCTCGAAGACGCGGATCGGGCCTTTCGGCTCGGCCAGCAGTTCGCCGGTGCTGAGCCCGCGGTGGACCGAGAACGCGGCCGGCGCCTCGTGCAGCGTCGGATGCTGGCGGATCCAGCCCGCGAGCGCGCCGTTGAGCTCGGCCAGGCTGCCGGACATCGGCGGGCGGGTCCAGGCGCTGCGGCCGCACCAGCCGGTCGAAGTCGACCAGACGCCGCGCCTGCTCGCGCTCGCCGACCTCGTCCAGCGCCACCGCCTTCAGCGCGAGCGCGCAGCTCTGCCCGGGCCGCCGCAGCAGGAAGCGGTCGAGCGCGTCGAGCGCAAGGCCATGCTCGCCGCGCTCGAACAGGGCGTGGATGTGGCGCGGCTTGCCGACCTCGAACAGGCCCTCGAGCAGGCCGGGCTCGAGCGCGATCGCCCGATCGTAGGCGGCGAGCGCGTCGTCGAGCCGGCGCATGCCGTGCAGCACCGTGCCGAGGCTGTACTGCGCCGCCGCATGCCGCGGCTGGATCCGGACCGCCCGCTCCAGGCTCGCGGCCGCCGCGTCCAGGCGATCCTGCGCCTGCAAGGCCAGGCCCAGCCGGTATGCGCGCTCGCATGCGCCGGCTGGAGCGCGATCGCCGCTCGTAGGCCGCGACCGCATCGTCGAGCTCGCCGTTCTGGCCATCAGCACGTTGCCGAGGTTGACGTGGGCCTCGATCAGGCCGGGATCGAACCGGACCGCGCGCTGACAGGAGCGAGCGCCTCGTCAAGCTGGCCGCTCGCCTGGAGCACCACGGCGAGATTGTTGTGGGCGTCGGCGAAATCGTGCCGGGCCGCGACCGCGCGGCGCAGCATCCGGATCGCATCGTCGGCCCGGCCGAGCTGGAATGCCGCCAACCCCGCCCGGGCGAGGCTCTCGGCGTGGTCGGGATGGGTCGCGAGCACCCGCCGGTAGAGCGCTAGGCCTCGGCGAAGCGGCCGCTGTGCTGGTAGGCCTGCGCGAGGCGCAGCGCCTCGGCCGGCGCGATCGGCTGCAGGCGCGGCCCGCCGAGTCTGCGGCCGCGGCCGGCCTCTCGCCCTTGCGCGCCAGACGCTGCTGTCGTCGTCGCTCTGCCCGGTCCATGCCTGCTCCCGTGCGTCTGCCTTGTGCGCGCATCTTATACGGCAACGGCCCCGCCGGGACGACTTGCCCGGCCGGAACGCGCCGAATCCAGCCAGCCCAACGCCGGAGGACACCATGAGCCGCCATCACGAGATCCCGGCCACGCCCGAGAGCATGGTCTGGGGCTATTTCGACGCCACGCTGCCGCCGGTCCTCGAGATCGACTCGGGCGACACGCGTGACGCTTACCTCGTGGACCGCAGGCAGCAGGAGCAGCTCCATCCGGATCCGGTCCCGGGTCGATCCGCGCCATCTGGCCGCGCTCGATCAGGTGCCGCAGGGCCGGGGCCGCACTTCGTGACCGGCCCGGTCCACGTCCGCGGCGCGGCGCCGGGCGACGTGCTGCAGATCGACATCCTGGAGCACGAGTTCCCGTGCGACTGGGGCTACACCTGCATCCTGCCGCTGCTGGGCACGATCCCGGAGGACTTCGACGCCTACGAGATCATCCATCCGGACATCGACCGCGAGCGCGGGCTGATGGTCCTGCCTTGGGGCAAAGAGATCCCGCTCGATCCGTTCTTCGGCATCCTTGCGGTCGCGCCGCCCCGGCACTGGGGCCGCTGCCCGTCGCCGCCGCCGCGCATCTTCGGCGGCAACATGGACAATAAGGAGTTGCGGCCGGGCGCGACGCTCTACCTGCCGGTGTTCAACGAGGGCGCGCTGTTCATGGCCGGCGACGGCCACGGCGTCCAGGGCGATGGCGAGGTCTGCATCAGCGCGCTCGAGACCTCGCTGACCGGCAGCTTCCGGCTGACCGTGCGCAACGACCTCGACTACCGCCAGCCGTTCGCCGAGAACGCGACCCATCTGATCAGCATCGGCCTCGACGAGGATCTCGACGACGCCGCCAAGCAGGCGGTGCGCGAGATGATCGACCACGTCTGCCGGCGCAGCTCACTCGAGCCGAGCCAAGCCTACATGCTGTGCTCGCTCGCGGGCGATCTGCGGGTCACCCAGACCGTCGACGGCGTCAAGGGCTGCCACATGATGCTGGCCAAAACGGCGCTCTGAGCCGCCGCCTCAATCTTTGAGCGGCATTGCGACCGGGCGCATCGGTGCGCCGGTCGCGCCGCGCAGCTTCATACACGCGCCGAAGAAGCAGAACTCGTAGAGCCGGGCGGCCGCGATCTCCTCCATGTCGACCATCTCCATGATCGGCACGCCGGCCTCGGCCAGCAGATAGGTGTGGACCGGCAGCCAGTTGCCGGGATCGGCGGACGGCCCCTGCTCGAGTGCCAGGTTGTCGCCGGCGATCGTGATCGCGCCGGCCTTGCACAGAAACTCCGCGCCCGCCCGGTTGAGGCCGGGCGCGTTGGTGACATAGGCGCCCGGATCGGGCCAGGCGCGCATCCGGCCGGTGCGGACCAGGACCACGTCGCCCGGGCGCAGTTCGGTCTGCTGGTGCTTGAGGCAGCCCGCGAGGTCGTCCGGGCCGATGCCGTGGGACGGCGGCAGCTGGTCGAGGCCGTGCAGGCCAGCAACGTCGAGCAGCACGCCGCGGGTGATCATCGGCGGGTGCTTCTCGGCGCCCGCGACCGTCCAGTGCCGGCTGCCCAGGTCGTCCTTGGCCGTGAAGTGGTTGAAGATCTCGCCGTGGTAGCCGAAGTGGTTGAGCGTGTCGATGTGCGTGCCGCAGTGGGTGTACATCGAGACCGCATCGCCCGAGTACGAGATCAGCTCGTTGGCGGCGAGGCCGACGCCCATCACGTCGGCGATCTCCTCGCCGCGCGGGGTATGGGTCATCCAGATCTGGTAGCCCGGGTCGTTGGCCGCGATCCAGGCCGGCATGCCGACGAAGTGGTCGACCGCGAGATCGAACACCTTGGCGGCGTCCGCCCGGCTCAGGATGGCCGCGCGCGAGCCGGCATCGATCAGGTTCAGCATGCCGATCTCGTCGTCCTTGCCGAACGGGCTGGTCGAGGCCTTGTGCGCCTCGGCGCTCCAGGCGGCGATCTTCCGCTTGATGGCCTCATCGACAACGTATGCGGTGCACATGGTCCTGCCTCCCCGCCATGCGGCGCCGACCGGCCGGACCGATCGGGCCTCCTCACCGCTGATTGTCGCGCCATTCGCGAAGAACACAATCCTGCAGGGCGCTGAGCGCGCGCCTTGATCCGGGCAACCGCTTTCTTGCGGAGAGCGGGCGGATGTGCGAGCACAATCGGCAGGGAGTTGACCTGCTGTCCAATCGATCGACGCGACCGTGCAGGCGCTTGCCGCGTCAGCGCACGGATGGAAACCCAGCCACCGTCAACGTCTGCAGTCAGGGAGAGCAGCAATGGATCGTCACTTTCGCGGACTGGCGAGCGCGGGCCTGATCGCTGCGGTCGCGATCGGAACCGCCGGCAGCGCGTTTGCCCAGGACAAGGAGGGCTACAAGGGCGTCCCGCGCACCTTCCTGTGGGCGAACGGGCCGATCGAATTCACCGACACCGCCGAGTACAAGAAGGACCCGCCCTACGTGATTGGCTTCTCGAACGCTTCGGTCTCGAACATCTGGCGGGTCGGCATGGCGCACGCGATCGAAGCCGCGGCCGCGCGCCACGCGGATAAGATCGACAAGCTGATCATCACCGACGCCAACGACGATCCGGCCAAACAGGCGGCCGACATCCAGGACCTGATCGAGCGCGAGGTCGATCTCTTGATTGTGAGCCCGGCTACGGCCCAGGCGCTCGATCCCGCCGTCGCGCGCGCGATGAGCCGGGGCATCCCGGTGGTGCTGGTCGATCGCCGGGTGACCTCCGACAACTTCGTCAGCTTCGTCACCGCGACCGACTGGGCGCTCGCCCGCTTCATGGCGCAGTGGCTGGCCGAGACGCTGAACTTCGAGGGCAACATCGTGATGCTGCCCGGCATCGCCGGCGCGAGCCCGGCCGAGAACCGGATCAAGGCCGCGCGCGAGGTGTTCGACAAGTATCCCGGGATCAAGATCCTCGAGCTGCAGTACACCGACTGGAGCCCGGCCAAGGGCAAGCAGGTCATGTCGGCGCTGATCCAGAAGTACGGCGATCAGATCGACGGCGTGTGGTCGGACTTCGGCCTGCAAGGCTCGGGGGCGATCGAGGCGTTCGTCGCCGCGGGTTATGGCAAGGGCGAGATCCCGCCGAACACCTGCGCCGATCTGAATGCCTGCGTAAAGCTCGCGGTCGAACACGACGTGCCGGTGATCAATTTCGACTATCCGCCGGCGATGGGCGCCGACTTGGTCGATCTGGCGCTCCAGGTGCTGGCCGGCCGTCCGGTGCCGAAGATCTACGAGGTCAACGTCGACGTGATCGTGTCCAAGGGCCACGAGACCACTTCGGTCAAGGCCGACAAGTGGGTCGAGGACTACGCGCAGATGGACAAGCCCGGCGAGCTGATCCTTTCGACCGGCCTCGGCCCGGACTACGACCCGTCGACCTTCAAGGTCGACTACCCGCAGTAGGCCGGTGCGGCCCGGGACGGCGGTCCGCTCGCCGCCCCGGGCCTGCCGCGCGCAGGCCGATCCGCCTTGCTCGAGCTTCGCGGGATCACCAAGCGCTTTCCGGGCGTCCTGTCGCTCGATGCGGTCGACTTCGAGGTCGCCGCCGGCGAGGTGCACGCGCTGGTCGGCGAGAACGGCGCCGGCAAGTCGACGCTGATCAAGATCATTGCCGGCGCCTACCAGCCGGATGGCGGCACGCTGACCTTCGCCGGCGAGCGGCGGGTCTGGGCGAGCCCGCACGCGGCGCGCGCGGCCGGGATTCATGTGGTCTACCAGGAGCTCGTGCTGTTCCCGGAGCTGACGGTGGCCGAGAACGTGATGTTCGGCGCCGCACCGCGCAACCGGCTCGGGCTGATCGACTACCGCGCCCGGCATCGGCAGGCGCAGACGGTACTGGCTCAACTCGGGGTCGAGGTCGACCCCCGCGCGCTGGTCAAGCATCTGTCGGTCGCCGACCAGCAAATGATCGAGATCGCGAAGGCGTTGGTCGGCGAGGCCAGGCTCCTGATCCTGGACGAGCCGACCGCGGTCATCTCCGGGCGCGAGGCCGAGCTGCTCTTCGAGCGCGTCCGCCGGTTGCGGGCGCGGGGTGCCGCGATCGTCTACATCTCGCACCGGCTCGAGGAGATCTTCCAGATCGCCGATCGCGTGACCGTGCTCAAGGACGGCCGTCGGGTCGGCAGCTGGCCCTTGGCCGCGATCGACCGCGGGCGCCTGGTCGCGAGCATGGTCGGGCGCGAGCTCGCCGACATCTACCCGGGCAAGCGCAAAGCGCCCGCGCAGGGCGAGCCGGTCCTCGAGGTCGAGGGGCTCGGCGCCGGCGAGCGCGTGCAGGGCGTGAGCTTCAAGCTCCATCCGGGCGAGGTCCTGGGCATCGCCGGGCTGGTCGGAGCCGGTCGCACGGTGCTCGCGCACGCGCTGTTCGGCAGCCTGCCCTGGAGTGCCGGCGCGGTCCGGGTCGGCGGCCAGCCCTATCGGCCGGCCTCGCCCGCGGATGCGATCGCGCAGGGGATCGCGTTCCTGACCGAAGACCGCCGCGCCGAAGGCCTGCTGATGAACCTCGAGCTGGCGCCCAACATCACCCCGCCCACGCTCGGCCAAGTCAGCAGCGGCGTTCGCCTCGACCTCGGGGCCGAGCAGCGGATCGCGGCCGACGAGATCGCGCGCTACCAGATCGCCGCGCGCTCGCCCAGGGACCAGGTGGTCACGCTGTCCGGCGGCAATCAGCAGAAGGTCCTGTTCAGCCGCTGGGTGCGCGCCTGCAGCCGGGTGCTGATCCTGGACGAGCCCACGCGCGGCGTCGACGTCGGCGCCAAGGTCGAGATCTACCGGATCATCCGGGATCTGGCCGAGCGCGGCATCGGCGTGATCATGATCAGCTCGGAGCTGCCGGAGATCATCGGGATGTGCGATCGGATCCTGGTCATGCGCGAGGGCCTGCTCTCGGGCGAGCTTGCCGGTGGCGATGCGACCGAGGAGAAGGTCATGGCGCTCGCCACGGCCCATCCGCCAACTCTTGCCGGGGCGGCGGCATGAGCGCGGCCGCCCAGGCGCTACGGCGGATCAACCCGGCGATCCCGATCGTGATCGGCCTGATGGCGGCGCTGGTCGCGATCGGCATCGCCTTCAGCGACCGCTTCGGCACGCTGCGCAACCTCCTTAACATTGTCGAGCAGTCGGCCGGACTGGGCTTCGTCAGCCTCGGGCAGACGCTGGTCATCCTGACCGGCGGCATTGATCTCTCGATCGACGGCGTGGTCACGATCGCGGCCATGCTGACCTCGGGCCTGATCGCCGGCGAGCCCGCGCGGGTCGTCCCGGTGGTCGCGGGCGTGCTGGTGATCGGCACGCTGATCGGTGCTATGAACGGCGTGCTCACGGTCGTGCTTCGGGTCCATCCCTTGATTGTGACCATCGGCATGGCGAGCGTGCTCCAGGGCGCTGGCCTGCTATATTCGCTGAACCCGCCCGGCGCGGTCCCGCCCGAGTTCGAGGGCTTCGCCTACGGCCGGATCGCGGGCGTGCCGATCAGCGGCGCGGTCATGCTGGGGCTGTTCATCGCGGTCGGCGTCTTCCTCCGCTACACCGGGCTCGGCCGCGAGATCTACGCGGTCGGCGGCGATCCGTTCGCGGCGCGCCTGATCGGGATCTCGCACCCGCGGGTGATCATCGTCGCCTATGCGCTCTCCGGCCTGTTCGCGGCGCTGACCGCGGTCTACCTGGTGAGCCGGCTCGGCATCGGCGATCCCTGGGCGGGCCAGGGCTGGGCGCTGCGCTCGATCACGCCGGTCGTGGTCGGCGGCACGATCCTGGCCGGCGGCCGGGGCGGCGTGACCGGCACGCTGCTCGGGGTCTTCCTGATCTCGGTCCTGAACAACCTTTTGAACTATCTCGACGTCTCAACCTATTACCAATGGATCATCCAGGGGCTGATCATCATCGCCGCGGTCTCGGTCTACGTCGAGCGGAGGCGGCGGGCATGAGCAACCCGGCACTCGGGCAGGCCGCGGCCGGTGCCGTCAGCCTCGAGCGGCGCCACGCCGCGCTCGGCTGGCTCGAGCGCTACGGCCTGTTCCTGTTTCTCGGCGTGCTGATCGGGTTCGGCGCGCTGGTCTCGGATAACTTCCTCAGCGCCAAGAACATCCAGGACGTGCTGACCCAGGCCGCCCCTCTCGGCATGGTCGTGGTCGGCCAGGCGTTCGTGCTGCTGGTGCGCGGCTTCGATCTGTCGGTCGCCTCGCTGATGGCGACCGTGGCGGTGATCGGCACCGCGTTCAACGCCACCTCGAACCTGATGGTGCCGGTGATCTTCGCGGTCGCGATCGGCTTTGGCGTCGTGGTCGGGCTGATCAACGGCTGGCTCGTGGCAAGGCGCCGGGTCTCACCGTTCCTGGCCACGCTGGCCATGATGATCGTGCTCCAGGGGCTGCGCTTTGCCTACACCGGCGGCGCGCCGTCGGGGGCCTTGCCGGCGGGCTTTCGGGTGCTCGGCACCGGCCATCTTTTCGGCCTGCCGATCAACCTCCTGGCGCTCGCGCTGATCGCGGCGCTGTTCGGGTTCCTGCTCCATGCGACGCCGTTCGGGCGCAAGGTCTACATCGTCGGCGGCAACCCCGAGGCCGCGCGGCTCTGCGGCATTGCCGCCGACCGGGTGACGATCGCCTGCTACGTCATCTCGTCGGTTCTGGCCGGGATCGGCGGCCTGTTCCTGGTCGGTTACGTCGGCAGCATCGACAACTGGGTCGGCCGCGGCTACGAGCTCAATTCGATCGTCGCCTGCGTGATGGGTGGGGTTGCAATCACCGGCGGCCGCGGCAGCATCTTCGGCGCGCTGGCCGGCGCGCTGATCCTGATCATCCTGTTCAATCTGGTGCTGATGCTGGGCTTCCAGGTCCAGTGGCAGTATGTGATCAAAGGCACAATCATCATCGTCGCGGCGGCGTTTTATCTGAACCGCAGCCGGTGAGACCGGGGGAGGCAAACATGGCGCAAGCGACGGGCGGGCTGCCGGGCCTGCGCGGCACCGAGCACATCGGCATCACGGTCCCCGACCTGGACCAAGCCGTCGCCTTCTTCGTCGGCGTGCTCGGCTGCCAAGAGTTTTTTCCGCTCGGCCCGTTCCAGGCCGACGACGACTGGATGGCGGTTCATCTGGGCGTCCACCCGCGCGCCGTGGTCAAGAAAATGCGCTACCTGCGCTGCGCCAACGGCTCCAACCTCGAGCTGTTCGAATATCAATCGCCCGACCAGAACCGGAAGCACCCGAGGAACAGCGACATCGGCGCCTGCCACCTCGGCTTCTACGTCGACGACCTCGACGCCGCCGTCGCTTTTCTCCGTGAAAAGGGCGTCGAGATACAGGGCGCGCCGACGACGATGACCTCGGGCCCGAGTGCGGGCAACCGCTGGGTCTATTTCCGGGCGCCCTGGGGCCTCCAGCTCGAGCTGATCAGCTCCCCGGGCGGCCAGGCCTATGAGCAGGACTACCAGGACCGCCTCTGGCACCCAAAGTATCCCGAGCGCTGAGATCGACGCGCGGATATAAAGCCGCCTCCCGCTTGTCCGGAGCCGGTCCCGAAGGTAGCAAGCCGCCGCGGCCAGTGCGGCTTGTGGGTACTACCCTGATGCCATATATGATGTCATGCGCGTGGTCCTGGACACCGATGTCGTGGTTGCGGGGGTGCTCAGCCCCACGGGCGCCAGCCGCCAGCTGCTCATTGCCGCGGTTGACGGACGGTTCCAGCTCCTGGTGTCGGTGCCCCTGATGCTGGAGTGGGAGGCGGTCCTGAAGCGGCCGGAGATCCTGCGCGCGGCCAGAGGCGCGGCCGAGGATATGGATGTGATGCTCGACCAGTTGGCGGAAAGCTGCGTGCCGGTCGACCTGCACTTTCTCTGGCGCGCGCGCTCAACCGACGTGGACGACGACATGGTGCTGGAGACGGCACTCAACGGTCGGGCCGATACGATTGCGACCTTCAACGTGCGCCATCTGGCGGCGGCCGCGAGCGGCTTCGGCATCAGGGTCGAGCAGCCGGCCGAACTCTTACGGAGACTCCGATGAGCCCGACCTATCCGCTGCGCCTCTCGGCTTCGATCAAGCGGGTGGCCGAGGATCTGGCGCGCGCCGACGGGGTGAGCCTCAATCAGTTCATCGCCACGGCGGTCGCGGAGAAGGTGAGCGCGCTCAACACCGCGACCTACTTCCGCAGCCGGGCCGACCGTGCGGACCGCGCGAAGTTCGATCAGGTCCTCGCCCGCCTGGGCAGCCTGCCGCCGCGCCCGGGTGATGAGGTGGGGGCCGAGCGACCGCCAGGCCGCCAGCGGACTCGCAGCAAGCCTCCAGCGTAGCGCGAGACTCTGGTCAGCCCCTCGCGCGCACGTGGTGGGAAAATTCGCCCGGGTCGGTGAGGTCGGGGACGCGCCAGCCGTCGAGGTCGTATTCTTCCATGCACTGCTCGGCGAAGCCGCGGAATTTGTCGGCGTTGCCGTTGGCCTGGGCACCGAACAGGCAGTAGCGGCGGATCTCCTCGGTGCTGCCGCCGTAGTTGATCTCGTACAGCTCGTGGCGGCCACCGAACTCGGTGCCGAGGCAGTCCCAGAGCAGCTTCATCAGCTTGACCCGCTCCTTGGCGGTGTAGCCGTTCGAACCGCGCAGATAACGCTCCAGATAGGGCGCAATCTCGGGATTGGCGAAATCGCGGGCGTGCGAGTTGAGGTAGATCAGGCCCGAGGCCACGGTCTGCTCGATGATGTACTTGACCTTGCTGTACGCGATCGTCGCGATGATCTGATAGGCGTTGCCCGGGTCCATGTTGGGCAAAAGGTAGGGCCCGATCCAGGGGCGCGGGTCGCGGACCATCGCGTCGGTCAGCGCCCAGAACAGGTTGCGCCAGGCGATCACCTCGCCGACGTTCGCCTGCACGCCGCGGAAATCCTTGGTGCCGGCGGCCTCGGTCGCCTTCAGCAGCAGGCCGGCGATGAAGTCGAGCTTGACCGCGAGCCGCGTGCAGCCGTGGACCACGAAGCGCGGCAGGAACCCGGTGCGCGGAAAGAAGTTGTTCGCCTTCTCGACGTCGGCGAGCACGAACACGTTTTCCCAGGGCACCAGCACCTGGTCCATCACGAAGATCGCATCGTTCTCGTCGAGCCGCGAGGACAGCGGCTGGTCGAACGGGCTCGCCATGACCGCTGCGGTCATCTCGTACGAGGTCCGGCAGAACAGCTTGGCGCCGGGCGCATTGGTCGGCAGCATGAAGACCAGCGCGAAGTTCTTGTCCTGAAGCGGGATCAGGCCATGGTGGGCAACGAAGGTGTAGTTGGTCAGCGCCGAGCCGGTCGCGACCACCTTGGCGCCGGAGACGATCAGGCCGGCATCGGTCTCGCGCTCGACGTGGCAGCAGACGTCGGCCACCTCGTTGGGCGGCCGGTCACGGTCGACCGGCGGGTGGATGATCGCGTGGTTGATGAACGGCACCCGCTCCTGGCAGAAGCGGTACCAACGCCGGGCGTTGTCCTGCCAGGGGTCGTAGAAGTCGGCGTTGGCGCCCAGCGTCGCGAGGAAGGCCGCCTTGTAGTCGGGCGCGCGGCCCATCCAGCCATAGGTGATCCGCGCCCATTCGGCGATCGCGTCGCGGCCGGCGATCGATTCCTCGAGCGAGGTCGGCGCCTTGAAGAACGCGTGCGTCCGGCCGCCGCTACCGGTGTCGGTCGGCAGCAGGAGCCTTGCCGCGCGCTCGGGATCGTGGAGCGCATCGAACAGGCGCGCGGTCATCCGGGCAGTGTTGCGGAACGCCGGGTGCGCGGTCACGTCGGTGACCCGCTCGCCGTAGATGTAGACGGCGCGCCCGTCGCGCAGCGACTCCAGGTACTCCTGCCCGGTCTGCGGCCGCTCGGAGCGGACTGCGCCGATCGCCTCCGGCTCGGGGCTGGTCCTCGCAGTGGTCGCCATGCATCCCTCCCTGAACTGCTCGACGCTGATACTAAACTCTTGTCCGGATTGCGAACGCGGTCAGAATAGAAAACATTGCGGCTTGGTGAACTCAAGATGACAACCAGCGCAGGCCAGGGCACGCGAATGACCGAAGCCGGGACGTCCCATCTCGTCGAGCTGCCGCGGCACAGGCTCAGTCGACGGCGTTTTCTGCACCGGACCGCGCTCGGCGCGGTCGGGCTCGCGGCGGCCGGCCGGCTCGGGCGGCTCCGGCCGGCGCGCGCCGCCGATGCGATCCGGATCGGCTACGTCAGCCCGGCGACCGGACCGCTGGCGCCGTTCGCCGAGGCCGACGAGTTCATCCTCGCCGGCATTCGCGCGGTGCTCAAGGATGGCCTCGAGATCGACGGCACGGCGTATCCGGTCGAGATCGTCCGCAAAGACAGCCAGAGCAACCCGAACCGCGCGGCCGAAGTCGCATCCGAGCTGATCCTTGGCGAGCGGGTCAACCTGATGGTCGTCGCCTCGACCCCGGAGACCACCAATCCGGTGTCCGACCAGTGCGAGCTGAACGAGGTGCCCTGCATCTCGACGGTGGCACCCTGGCAGCCCTGGTTCTTCGCCCGGGGCGGCGATCCGGCCGCGGGCTTCGAATACACCTATCACTTCTTCTGGGGCCTCGAGGACGTGATCGCGGTGTTCACCGATATGTGGGGCAGGCTCGACACCAACCAGGTGGTCGGCGGCCTGTTTCCCAATGACGGCGACGGCAACGCCTGGGGCGATCCGAAGCTGGGCTTCCCGCCGGTGCTGGCGAGCCAGGGCTACCAGCTGATCGATCCCGGCCGCTATCAGAACCTCTCGGACGACTTCACCGCCCAGATCTCGGCCTTCAAGCAGGCAGGCTGCGAGATCGTGACCGGCGTCGTCATTCCGCCCGACTTCACGACCTTCTGGCACCAGGCCAAGCAGCAGGGCTTCGCGCCCAAGGCCGCAAGCATCGGCAAGGCGCTGTTGTTCCCGGTCGCGGTCGAGGCGCTGGGCGATGGCGGCCACAACCTGTCCTCGGAGATCTGGTGGAGCCCGAGCCACCCGTTCAAGAGCTCGCTGACCGGCATCGCGGCTGCCGATCTGGCCAAAGCCTACACCGAGGTCACCGGCCGGCAGTGGACCCAGCCGATCGGGTTCGCCCACGCCCTGTTCGAGGTCGCGCTCGACGCGCTGCGGCGGTCCGGGGATCCGAGCGATGCCCAGGCGCTGATCGGAGCGGTCGCGGCGAGCGCGCTGGACACGATCGTCGGGCCGATCAGATGGGGCGGCCAGGGGCCGTTCAAGAACGTCGCCAAGACGCCGCTGGTCGGCGGCCAGTGGCGGCTCGGCGGCGACTTCAAATACGATCTGGTGATCACCTCCAACTCGATCGCGCCCGAGGTTCCGACGGCGGGCGCGATGGAGGCGATCGCCTGAACCCTCCGCCCGTGAACCAGCAAGGCGACCGTCATGGCGATCGATCGCGATCAGGACCTGGCGTATTTCACCGAGGCGAACTCGGCCGAGACCGTGATCGCCCGGATGGCGGATTGCCCCGACCCGCGCCTGAAGGAGGTGATGGCGGTCGTGATCCGGCACCTGCACGCCGCGATCAAGGAAGTCGAGCCGACCATGGCCGAGTGGCTGGCCGCGATCGAGTTTCTTACCGCGACCGGCCAGATGTGCAGCGACTGGCGCCAGGAGTACATCCTGCTTTCGGACATCCTTGGGGTCTCGATGCTGGTCGACGCGATCAACCACCACAAGCCCTCGGGCGCGACCGAGAGCACCGTGCTGGGGCCGTTCCACGTCGCGGGCGCGCCGGAGCGCGCGCAGGGCGACAGCATCTGCCTCGATGGCAAGGGCGAGCCATTGCTGGTGTCCGGCCAGGTCCGCGATCCCGACGGCCGGCCGATCGAAGGTGCCCGGCTCGACGTCTGGCAGGCGAACGCGGATGGCTTCTATGACGTGCAGCAGAAGGGCATCCAGCCGGACATGAACCTTCGCGGCCGGTTCCGGACCGATGCTCGGGGCCGCTATCGGTTCCGCTCGGCCAAGCCGCGCCACTATCCGATCCCCCACGACGGCCCGGTCGGCCAGCTGCTGCAGCGCCTGGCGCGCCATCCCAACCGGCCGGCCCACATCCACATCATCGCCGCCGCCCCCGGCTTCGAGCCGGTCACCACCCACATCTTCACGCCGGACGACCCCTACCTCGGCTCGGACGCGGTGTTCGGCGTCAAGCAGAGCCTGATCGGCGACTTCGTCCGCCACGACGATCCGGCGCGCGCCGCCGAGCTCGGCCTGGGCAATCCGTTCTGGACGGTCGAGGCGGACCTCGTGCTGGTGCCGGCGCCCTGAAGCCGCTCGATCGGTGGACCGCAGCCGAGCCGGAATTGATCGGCGCACGGTGAGCGCTGGCGCCGCCGGCACGGCGCCGATTCTCGAGCTCGTGGCGGTCAGCAAACGGTTCGGCGCGGTGCTGGTCGCCGATCAGCTCGACCTCGAGCTCGCGGCCGGCGAGGCGCTCGGCGTGATCGGCCCCAACGGCGCCGGCAAGACCAGCATCTTCAACCTCATCGCGGGCGAAACGCGGTCCGACAGCGGCCAGGTCCGGTTCGAGGGGCGGGAGATCACGGGGCTGCCGCCGTTCCGGCGTTGCCAGCTCGGGATCGCCCGCTCGTATCAGATCCCGCAGCCGTTCGCCGGGCTCACCGTGTTCGAGAACCTGCTGGTCGGCGCGACCTTCGGCGGCGACCGGCGCGCGGTCGCGCTCGAGGGCCGCTGCATCGACATCCTCGAGCGGACCGGCCTTGCAGCCAAGGCGAACCGGCTGGCCGGCAGCGTCACGCTGCTCGAGCGCAAGCGGCTGGAGCTGGCCCGCGCGCTGGCGACCGACCCGAAACTCTTGCTGCTCGACGAGATCGCGGGCGGCCTCAGCGAGCCCGAATGCCAGCAGCTGATCCAGACCATCCGGGGCGTCCGCGCCGGCGGGGTGTCGATCATCTGGATCGAGCACGTCGTGCACGCGCTGCTGGCCAGCGTCGAGCGCTTGATCGTGATCCATTTCGGCAAGAAGATCGCCGACGGCGAGCCGAAGGCGGTCATGCGCAGCCAGGCCGTCCACGAGATCTACCTTGGCATCGCGCTCGACGCTTGCTGACGTGCCCTTGCTCGAGACCCGCCGGCTCGATGCTTTTTACGGCGACTTCCAGGCGCTGTTCTCTGTCGACGTCCGGGTCGGCGCGTGCGAGACGGTGGCGCTGATCGGTGCCAACGGCGCGGGCAAATCGACACTTCTGCGCAGCATCACGGGCCTGCTGCCGGCCGGGCGCGACGCGGTCCGGCTCGAGGGCAGGCCCATCGGCGGCCTGCCGAGCCACGAGATCGTCCGTCTAGGGGTCGCGATGGTGCCCGAGGGCCGCCGCCTGTTCCGATCGCTCAGCGTCGAGGATAATCTTAGGGTCGGCGCCCATGGCCGCCGCGGCGGCAGCTGGCAGCTCGACCGGGTCTACGCGCTGTTCCCGGTCCTGGCCGAGCGCCGGCAGAGCGCTGCGCTCTCGCTCTCGGGCGGCGAGCAGCAGATGGTCGCGATCGGCCGCGCCCTGATGGCCAACCCGAGGCTTCTGCTTTGCGACGAGCTGAGCCTCGGGCTCGCGCCGTTGGTGATCCGCGATATCTACGCGGCGCTCCGCGATATCGCCGGCAGCGGCACGACCGTGGTCGTGGTCGAGCAGGACATCAGCCAGGCGCTCGCGGTCGCCGATCGGGTCTATTGCCTGCAGGAGGGCCGGGTCGCGCTGCACGGTCGCCCTGGCGAGCTGACCCGGGCGAGCATCGCAAACGCCTATTTCGGGCTCTGAGCCGTGGATTGGCTGAACAGCGTCGTGCAGGGCATTCTGGTGGGCGGCCTGTACGCGCTGTTCGCGACCGGGCTGTCCCTGATCTTCGGGGTCATGCGCCTGGTCAACATCGCCCATGGCGACCTGATCGTGCTCGCCGCGTTCATCGCTCTGGTGCTCACCCAGACGACCGGCATTCACCCGCTGCTGACGCTGCCCCTGGTGGTCCCGGCGATGGCGGCGCTCGGCTACGGCTTGCAGCGCGGGCTGCTCAATCGGACGCTCGGCGGCGACCTGCTGCCGCCGCTTCTGGTCACGTTCGGCATCTCGATCATGCTCCAGAACCTGCTGCTCGAGCTGTTCAGCGCCGACAGCCGGCGGCTGCAGGCGGGGGCGCTCGAGACGATGAGCCTCGAGGTGGTCCCCGGGCTCGCGATCGGGATCATGCCGCTGCTGGTGTTCCTCGCCGCCGTGGTCGTGATCGGCGCATTGCAGTTCATCCTGTTCCGGACCGCGCTCGGCCGTGCGCTCCGCGCCACCTCCGACGACGCCGAGACCGCCGGGCTGATGGCGATCGATCAGCGCCACATGTCCGCGCTCGCGATGGCGCTCGCGCTGGCGGTGGTGGCACTTGCCGGGGTCTGCCTTGCGATCCGGACCAACTTCGATCCATCGAGCGGACCGTCGCGGCTGCTGTTTGCGTTCGAGGCGGTGATCATCGGCGGCCTCGGCAGCCTGTGGGGGACGCTCGCGGGTGGCGTGATCCTGGGCGTGGCACAGGCGATCGGTGCCCGGATCGATCCGGGCTGGCAGCTGCTGGCCGGCCATCTCGCCTTTCTCGTGCTGCTGGTGGCCCGGCCGCGCGGCCTGTTCCCGCGGATGCGCTGAGGTGGCCGCAGCCCCGTTCCGGATCGAGCGCGGCACGGCGGCGAGCCGGTTCGGCAGCGCGCTCGCGGCCCTGCTGCTGCCCGGCCTGGCGCTCGCCCCCTGGTGGGCCGGACCGGCCGAGCTTCGTCTGCTGATCGAGTTCTACTGCTATCTGGCGCTGGCCTCGTTGTGGAATCTTCTGGCCGGCTACGGCGGCCTGGTCTCGATCGGTCAGCAGGCCTTCGTGGGTCTGGGCGGCTACGCGCTGTTCGCGCTCGCGATCTTCCTGGCCGTGCCGCCGCTGCTGGCGATCCCGCTCGCGGGCCTCATCGCGGCCGTGCTCGCGGTGCCGACCGGGCTGGTCGTGTTCCGGCTCGAGGGCGCCTATTTCGCGATCGGCACTTGGGTGGTGGCCGAGGTCTATCGTCTGGGCTTCGCCCAGATCAGCCTTTTGGGCGGTGGCACTGGGATGAGCCTGCCGGCCGCGATCGTCAAGGACATCGCAGCCAGCCGGGCCACGCGCGAGAGCCTCGTCTACTGGACCGCGCTCGCACTCGCGCTCGCCGCGATCGGTCTGGTCCACGGCCTGCTGCGCTCGTCCTGGGGCCTGGCGCTGCTGGCGATCCGCGATCACGAGCCGGCGGCGCAAAGCCTGGGCGTCGACAGCTATCAGACGAGGTTCGTGATTTACGTCGCGGCGGCGGCGGCGACCGGCATGGTCGGCGCGCTGATCTTCCTGCAGAAGCTCTGGATCAGCCCCGATGCCGCGTTCAGCGTCAACGACTGGACGGCGTTCGTGATCTTCATCGTCGTGATCGGCGGCATCGGCACGCTCGAGGGTCCGCTGCTCGGCACGCTGCTGTTCTTCGCGCTCCGCCAGTGGTTCGCCGACCTCGGTAGCTGGTACCTGATGCTGTTGGGCGGGCTCGCGGTCCTGGTCATGCTCGCGGCGCCCAAGGGGCTCTGGGGCTATCTCGGCGACCGCTTCGATCTGCACCTGTTCCCGGTGCAACGGCGCGTCCGCTGGCTGGACTGAGCGCGCGCCCGGTCGTCGCGTCAGGGCAAGGGGCGGTACGATCGGTTGATCTTCTGCCGTATCAACTGGTAGAGGGGCCTGGCCTGCCGCTTGACCCGCCGGCCGATGGCCATCTTTAGATGCTGCCATGCCGCCTCCGAGCCTGCGAGCAGCGCGGCACGGCCGTGGGCGACCGCGATCGCCTGGACCTCGCGGATGGTCAGGTGAAATGCGGTGTTCGAGACGCCGTCGTGATTTATGTGGCCGACGATCTGCGAACCATAGCGTCCGCGCCCGCCGGACCGATGCAGGCGGAGGAACCAGTCGTAGTCCATCGCGCATTGGTATTGCGGATCGAACAGCCCGATGCGCTGGAAACACGCCCTGCGCGCCAGGACGGTCGGGTGGTTGAGCGCCGGCATGCGCCTGTGAATTACCCGCTGATAGTCGGGGTCGCCGGCGTATCGGAATGAAGGCAGACTGTTCTCGTAGAACACCAGGTCGCCGAACGCAAAATCGGCGCCCGACTTTGCCAGCACATCCACCGCCTGTTCTATCTGCGTCGGGGACAGCCAGTCATCGGCGTGGATGAACTGAATGTAGTCGCCGCGCGCAAGGGCAATTCCTCTGTTCATCGCATCGCTGATCCCGCGGTCCGGCTCAGTCATCCAGTAGTCCTGGGCGCGGAGGCACCCGCTTAGCAACTCGATGGTGCCATCGCTGGAGCCACCATCGACCACGACGTGCTCGATGCTGGCAAACGACTGCGCCTGGACGCTTTCGATCGTTCTCGGCAGCGTGTCGACGGCGTTCAGGACGACGGTGATCAGGCTGACTTGCGGGCGCAGCCGCTGCTCGCCGGAGCGCCGTTCGGCGAAAAACCGGTAGTCCTCAAGGGTCGGCGCTGGCATAGTGACCGGTCCATGATCGTCGAGCGGCGAGTTTCCGCCCGCTGACCGGCTTCGACAAGGGCAATGCGGTCCGAAGTCGCGGCGTCTGGGCCGAGGGCGATCGGGCCTGGGGCTACGACCTGCCGGCTTGAGGGGTCGCAAGGATGCACGTGGCCATCGTCAGCGACTATGGGCATGTCAACGGCGGGGCGAGCCAGGTCGCGATTACCAGCGCCCAGGCACTCGCGGAGCGGGGGTGCAGCGTTTCATTCATCTGCGGCGTCGAGCCGATCGATCCGGTGCTCGTGCAGCCCAACATCGCCGTCCACCACCTTGATCTGGACGATGTCTGGACCGATCGAAATCCGTTGCGCGCGGCGGTCCACGGTATCTGGAACCGGCGGGCGGCAGCTCGGCTAGGCGCGGTTCTGGCCGCACTCCCCGAGGCGGAAACGATCGTCCACTTCCATCAGTGGACGAAGGCGCTGAGCCCGAGCGCGATCGGCGTCGTAGCCGAAATGCGCTTGCGTCAGGTCCATACGTTGCATGACTACTTCGCGTTCTGCCCGAACGGCACCTATTTCGATCACGGGCGTCAACAGCCCTGCCATCGGCGGCCGCTGTCCGCGGGCTGCATGCTGGCCGGGTGCGATACCCGCAGCCGCGCGCATAAGGCGGTCCGCGTCATCCGGCAGGCAGCGAGCAACGCTGCGCTGCGTCGCGCCCGGCAACCTTTGAATCTGATTCATGTATCGGAGTTCGCGCGCGCGGTCGCATTGCCTTTCGTCCCGCCCAATTGTCGGCACTTCGTCGTCCACAATCCGATCACGGTCGCTCAGGTCCCGCCGTCGCCAGTGCGCGCCAACAGCGCGTTCATCTACCTCGGCCGGTTCACGCCCGAGAAGGGTGCTCACGTGTTTGCCGCGGCCGCGCGCGCGGCGAACGTGGCCGCGATCTTCCGCGGCGCCGGCCCGGAGCACGAGCGAATCCGCCGCGCTAACCCGGAAACTCAACTGCTGCCCTGGGGCCCGGCCGCGGTGGTGAAGGAACTTCTGGGCCAGGCCCGCGCGCTGGTATTTCCGTCTTTGTGGTACGAGACCAGCGGTCTCGTCGTCCTCGAAGCGCTGGCGATGGGCGTCCCCGTGGTCTGCAGCCGCAGCACCGCGGCCGCGGACTGGATTGAAGACAGCGTGAACGGCTTCCTGGTCGACCCGGGCGACGTCGCGACTCTGACTGATCGTCTTGAACGGCTGCGCGACGACGCGCTCGCGGAACGGATGGGCCACGCGGCCTACGAACGCTACTGGCGCAGTCCGCCGACCACCGCCGCCCATGCGGAGCGGTTGCTGGCATGCTACCGGCGGATCCTCGAGCCGGTCGCCAAACTAGAGCGCAGCGAAGCGCAAATGGGGAATCCGGATTGTTGGCGAGCGGATCAGGCGAGGCGGCAGGACACCGCCAGCCCGCCGCCGCCAGTGGCGGTTGGCCGGGCGCAGAGCGGATCGCCGCGCTGAGGTCGCTAGCGCACGTTGCCTCGCGACCGTTGACCGCTATCCGAGCGAAGCGTCCGGACCGGTGAGGCCATCGATGACCAGCAACAGCGCGATGCCGCGAGGCATATTCCTGGTCGGCTGCCCGCGGTCCGGCACGACGCTGCTGCAGAGCCTGATTGCGGCGCACCCGCTGGTGACCTCGTTCTCCGAGAGCAATTTCTTTGGCGCCAGTTTCCGCAGGCTGCCAAAATCCGCGATCTCTTACATCATCAGCGATCCCGTTGAGCAGATCTGCAGGTTCTTGCGAGAAAATGGCGAATTGACCGAACGATACGCCGATGTGCTGGCACGCTTGGCTAGGACAGTCCGCTATTATCCCCCGGCCGCGACGACCGCGGCGGTCCAGTTTCTCATGTTGCTCAATCGACTGGCAGCGGATCGCAGTTGCGAGATCTGGCTGGAGAAGTCGCCAGTGCATCTCTGGTTCCTGCCGCTGATCGAGAAAGCGGCAAGACGGGCGAACACGAAGATCCGGGTGGTGCACATCGTGCGCGACGGTCGCGACGTCGTCGCTTCCCTGCATGGCGCCTCCAAGCACTGGACGCGCGGTGGCTGCTCGCTTCAGCGATGCATTGCGCGGTGGAACGCGGACATTTTCGCGACGTTGAAACGGGCGACAAGCTCGCCGGACGACGTGGTCGTAGCCTACGAAGACCTCGTGGCGGACCCGCTTCGCACGCTGACGATGGTCTTTGCCAAGCTGGCGATTCCCTGGGATGAGGCCGTGCTGACCCGGTATCGCGACGCTGCGCACCGGATCGGTGCCACTGCAAGGGCGATCCATCCCAATCTGCTGGGGCCGATCAAGGCTCACTCGACTTTCACGGACAGCCTCGATGAAGATCAGCAACGGGAAGTCCTGGCCAACCTCAAGCTGGACGCGCTGGCAACTCTGCGGCGCCGATTTGCGATTACGGCCGAGCCGTCGGAAAACGGCGGTCCAGCCCTCGAAGGCCGGCCCGCCGGCTGAGGCTTCGCGGCCGCATCGACGAACAGCCTTGATCAAGGCGACGCCACCCGGGCTTGCGGCGGCAGGAGAACGACAACGAGCCCTCGGCGAAATGTGAGAACGCCGCCACCAGGCCCTTCTTGCGATGCGGCGCCGGAGTTGCGCGCGCAGCCGGCGGGACCGCCGGCACCGATAGATCTCCTCGAGTCTCATCGAGCGCAGTTCTTGCAGCGGCTGCGTCTGGCGCATGCCATTTCCACGCTGTAAGGGATATTAGATCGGACAGATCGCGTCCGGCATAGAACCCCCACAACCTGTGCTTTCGACAAAGTCCGTCAAATACTATTGACGATCGATCTTCGCCGGCCCATTATTACCAGCGAATCGAGGTGGTAGAGCCCAGTCGAGGGCCGAGCGACGCCCGCTCGAGGAAGTCGGGGTTACGGAGGTGGTTATTACCGCGCGGCACGGCGCGACCGACGCTGGCAAGGCGTGCCGACGCTAGCCCGCGGGGATGATCATCGGGTCGGTCGGCCGAGATGGATTTGCAACGTTTCCGCCGCGACCGAGATCCCGAGGACCCAGGGAGGACGGTATTTGGTGAAGTTCGTGCAGAAGGCCGGTGAGGGCGACTTTCTGCGCGCCGCGAGAGGGACGTTGCTCGAGGGCCTGGTGAGGTCACCGAGCGCCGACCGCTCGCCCGACCATTTGCACGACCGTCATCGCGACTGCGATCACAGCGGGGACACGCCCGCGGGAGCGTTCCGGCTGCGGCTCCCGACCTGCCAGCAACTCTCGGGGGCCATGACCATCTCGGACAGCCACAGCATGCTCACCGGCTGGACGGACGCGACCGTCCGGACGGATGCTGCAAGGCTCAGCGGGCAGCGGCGGCCTTAGCCCTGGATCCGGTCTATGGATCAGACCCCTCTATCGCCACCTCTGCTGCCGGGCCCCCGGCCGGTGGCTGCCGACGGCATTGAGGTCCTCCAGATTCTGAAGACCCTTTGGCGGCGGCGCCTCGTCATAGCTTTGGTCACGCTGGCGCTAACCGTTATCGGTTATTGGTTCATCAACCGAATCACACCGCGCTACGCGGCCGAAACGGTGCTTTTGCTTGACGTTTCAGCGGCAGACAGCACAAATGAAGTGGATGAGATTGTCAATGGATTGAGCAAGGATGAGGCTTTGATCAATAGCCAGATTGATATCATGAGCTCGAGGAACATAGCCGAAAGAGTAGTCGATTCACTTCGATTGACGTCGTATCCGGAATTCCAGACGGTGATGGCGCGACTGTATCAGCGACGTTCGATCAGCGATCACATCCTGGCCTACCTGCCACTCTCGGTTCGCGGACTGTTTGACACGCAGGCGACGCAGCCGCCACCGGCGCCGGAAAACCTCCGGGCCGTAGTCGTCGACTACGTGCTGAATAAGCTCGAAGTCGAAAACGACGGCGAATCGTATACTGTCCAGCTTCGCTACGAAGCCGATGACGCAGAACTGGCACCGCGGATCGCGAACGCCTTCGCCGAGCTCTACCTGACCACTCGTTTGGAGTACAAGCAGGATATCAACGGCAAGAGAGCAAAGTGGTTGGGCACCAAGCTCGACGAGCTGCGGCAGCGAGTTGGTGCGGCCGACCGGGCGGTCCAGGAGTTCCGCGAGCAGAATGGCTTGGTCGATGTCCGCGAGAATTCGCTGATCAATGAGCAACTGGCCAGCTTGGGCACTGAGCTGGTCGCGGCGAGCGCTGCCCGGCTGAAGGCAGAGTTGATTCTGCGCGGCGCACGCACTGCGGCGGCCAGTCGAGCGACTTCCTCCCCGCAAAGCCTGCTGGCGTTGTCGGCTACGGTGGCCGAGCTGCAGACCGCCGAGAACGATCTGCGCAATCAGATCGCCGAGCGACGCGCCGAGCTCGGGTCCCGCCACCCTGAAATCATCAGCCTCGAGAACCGGCTGCGGGGAATCCAGGAGCGGCTGGAGCAGGAGACGGCGCGGGCGCTGCGCGGCTTTGAAGCCGACCTCGAGGTGGCTCAGGCGCAGGAACAGGCCTTGACGCGCCGGATGCGCGAGACAGAAGCCGAGAACGAGAGCACCAATCGTGCCACGATCCAATTGAACCAGCTGACCGCCGAAGCCGAGGCGTCACGGGGTCTGTTGAATTCGTTCCTCGAAGGCGCCAACCAGACCTGGGCCGGAGCGGACGTGTACGACCCCGACGCCCGGATCCTGTCCCCGGCGACCGTCCCGCAAGAGGCGTCATACCCGCCACGCGCGCTGCTCTTGCTGCTCACCGGCGTCGCCGCGTTGGTCCTGGCGGTTGCGGTCGTCGCGGTGCTGGAGCTGTTCGACACGACCTACCATGACCCGGTCGACCTCGAGCGGGCCCATGGCGTGCCCGTCCTCGGTCTGGTGCCGCTGACCCAACGGCTGACCCGTTACCCCTCCAGCGGCAATCAGGGCTATCCTCAGCACCCGTCGAGCGAGGTGATCGAAAAGCCCTGGTCGCCGTTCTCCGAGGCGGTGCAGTCGATCTACACCCTGCTCACCCGCCCCACTTCCGGCCGCCCGCCCGCCGTGGTCCTCGTCACCTCGGCGGTGCCGGAGGAAGGCAAGACGAGCCTGGCCCTGTCGCTGGGGCGCCTCGCGGCCCGCGCGGGCAAGCGCGTGCTGCTGATCGACTGTGATCTGCGGCACCCTTGCGTCGGTCGCTATCTCGGCTGCACGAACCGCCGCGGGCTCGGCCTGGTCGAGCTATTGCGCGGCGAGGCGACTCTGGAAGAGGTGCTCCGCGTCGACGAGCCGTCCGGAATGGTGTTCGTGCCGGCGACGCCACACTGTTCCCTTCCGGTCGAACTCCTGGGCTCGGAGAACATGCGCCGCCTGGTCCGGGAGGCGTCGAAGAAATTCAGCCTGGTGATCTTGGATTCCGCGCCGGTGATCCCGGTCGCCGATGGTCTGGTCCTGGCCTCGCTGGCGGATGCCACGCTGCTCGCCGTGCGGTGGGGGAAAACCGCGCGCTACCTGGTCGCGGCCGCGCTGAAAAATCTCGCGGCGGTCGGCAAGCCGGTCACCGCGGCGGCGTTTTCGCACGTTCACCTGCGCCGTTATGCGGCCTACTCCTATGGCTACTATCCGGCCGGCTACGGCGATTCGGCCGGACCTGATCTCGACGGCGAGAGCGACCCGGTTCCAGAGCCCGCGTATTCTGCGGTTCAGCGTCTGAAAACCGCTTCTTCGAGCGTCTGGCGAGCGATGTCGGCACCAACGGCGGTGCCAGCGGCGCTGGCGCTCATCGTCGTGCTGTTCCTGTTCGGCTACAGTCTGTACGCGAACATGGAGCATTTACCCTCCGGTGGCATCGACGCCGGGCGCGCAGACACGATCGAGGCAGATCGCTCCCAAGACGTTGCGCGCCTTCGTGAGCAGCCCCCGGCTGCAACCGATCGACCGCCGGTGGTCACTGCCCGCTCGCCGGCGCTGGCTCAGGATAGCGGGCCTTCGCCAGCCGCCGATGCGTCTGACCGACCGTCGCCGCTGACCGTCGCGCTGGAGAGCCGAAGAGAAGCGCCGCCCGCAGCCCGGCCCGAAGGGCAGGTTGGCGCGGCCAATGGTCCTCAGTCGAACGGGTCGGCGGGCAGCCGACCGCCGGCCGGGCCGCCGCCGGCAAGCGAAGCAGCCGAATCGCCGTCGGCGCCGTTGGTTGCGCCGGATGCACGGCGGCAAATGCTGATGGCGAATGCGCCCGCGCGGCAGGTCGGGGATGCTCCCGGTGGGCCGCCGGCGGACGGCCGGCCTGCGGCCCAGTCGACGGGGTCCGACACCAACGCTCACGCAAGCTACCGCATCCAGTTGGCGAGCTATCAGCGCCAGGCTGATGCGGAGCGAGCGTGGAATGCCTTCTCGGCCCATCTCGGCGACGTGCTGTCCGGTTTACGGCCCAACGTCGAAAGCGCGGACACCTCGCGCGGGGTATTCTACCGGTTGCAGGCGGGGCCGCTCGAGACGGCGGCCGCGGCCGCGGCGGTCTGCGAGCGCGTCCGAGACCACGGCGCCGACTGTCTGGTCGTCCGTTGAACGGAGCCTGATGGATTTCGGCCTGCTGAAACCGGACCGAAGTGCGACTGTCATCGGGCTGCGGCCTGGTCGCTGAGATCGCACGCCCCTGCCCAAAAGAGCTCAGGAGGAGCACTTAACCTCGACACAGCGGGAAACGCCGAGATGCGAGAGATCCTGGTCACGGGCTGCGAGGGGCTGATCGGCTCGTCCCTTGCCGCCGAGCTTCGAGCGCGCGGCTTTCGGGTGGCGGGCGTGGATCTGAAACTGCCGGACGGCGATCCCGGCAAAGCGAACATCGCCGATCAGGGATCTCTTCGAGCACTTGGTCGATGGCTGTTGCGGTGTCGTTCACCTGGCCGCCGTCTCCCGCGTCGTCTGGGCCGAACAGGATCCGGAGGGCTGTTGGCGGACCAATGTCGACGGCACCCGCAACGTCCTGCGGGCGGCCCATAGGGCACCGGCCAGGCCCTGGGTGCTGTTTGCCAGCAGCCGCGAGGTTTACGGCGAGCCGAGCCGGCTTCCGGTCAGCGAAGACAGCCCGCTGCTGCCGTTGAACGTTTACGGCCGCTCCAAGGCCGAAGGCGAGGCGCTGGTCCTCGAAGCCAGGGAGCAGGGCCTGAACACCGCCATCGTCCGTTTCGCCAACGTCTACGGTCGGACCGACGACCATCCCGATCGGGTGGTGCCGGCATTCGCGCGCGGTGCGGTCGAGGGCGCTGATCTGCGCGTGGGCGGCAGCCGGTCCACGTTTGACTTCACCCACCTGGACGACACGGTCGCGGGCGTTCTGCTGCTGATTGACGCGCTCGAGAATGGCGCCGCCGCGCTGCCCACGGTGCACCTTTGCACCGGACGGGCGACAACTCTCGGCGAGCTTGCGCGGATCGCCAATCGTGCCGCCGGCGAGCGCTCGAGGATCGTCGAGGTGCCGCATCGCTCCTATGACACCGCGCGCTTTGTCGGCGACCCCGCCCGCGCCCGGCAACTGCTGGGCTGGCGGGCCAAAATCGAGATCGTCGAGGGCATGCAGCGACTTGTCCGCGACTTCAATCGCGCCGGTTCGGCGGCGCCGACCCTGCCCGCGGCGGTGCCGGCCGGTCAGGCCGCTGCGGGGGTGCCCAGGCCCGCATGACCCGCGGCACGCGCTGACCGTCCCGAATTCCGTGCCGCCGCCGGTGATCAGAGGTCCCGCGCCTGCTCGCGCAGCAGGTTCTTCTGGACCTTGCCGGTCGAGGTTTTGGGCAGCTCAGCGAAAATCACGGTCTTAGGGCATTTGAAGTGCGCGAGCGCCGCTCGGCAGTGGTCGATCAGGTCGGTCTCCGAAGCGGTCATGCCGGATTTCAGCGTTACGAACGCGCAGGGCGTCTCACCCCACTTCTCGTCCGGCCGCGCGACCACGGCCGCCTCCAGCACCGCCGGGTGCCGGTACAGCGCGCCTTCGATCTCGATCGAGGAGATATTCTCGCCGCCCGAGATGATGATGTCCTTGGAGCGGTCCTTGATCTCGATGTAGCCGTCGGCGTGCATGACGCCAAGATCGCCGGTATGGAACCAGCCGCCGCGGAAAGCGGCTTCGGTCGCCTCGGGATTCTTCAGGTAGCCCTTCATGACGTCGTGGCCGCGCATCATGATCTCGCCGATGGTCTGGCCGTCCGGCGCGACCGGGATCATCGTCTGCGGGTCCATGACCTCCAGTCCCTCGAGCACCGGATAGCGGACCCCCTGGCGGGCCTGCAGGCGAGCCCGTTCGTGTGCAGGCAAGGCGTCCCACGCTTCCTGCCACGCGCAGACGGTCGCCGGGCCGTAGACTTCGGTCAGCCCGTAGGCGTGAGTGATCCGGATGTTGAGCGCGGCCATCGCCTGCAAGACCGCGGCCGGGGGCGCCGAGGCCGCGGTCATCATCTCGACGGCGTGCTCGAACGGCCGCCGCTGCTCGGGCGTGGCGTTGATCAGCATGCCCATGACCACCGGCGCGCCGCACAGATGGGTCACCTTGTGCTCGGCGATCGCTGTGTAGATCGCCGCGGGCTCGACCCGGCGCAGGCACACCTGGGTCCCGCCCTGCAGCGCCACCGCCCACGGGAAGCACCAGCCGTTGCAGTGGAACATCGGCAGGGTCCAGAGGTAGGTCGGCTTGAGCCCCATCTGCCAGACCAGGATGTCGCCGATCGCGTTCAGATAGGCGCCGCGATGATGGGTCACGACGCCCTTGGGTCGCCCGGTCGTACCTGAGGTGTAGCCCAACGCGATCGCCTGCCACTCGTCGACCGGATAGAGCGGCTCGAACCCGGGCTCGCCCTCGGCCAGCAGCTCGTCGTAGGTGAGCGTGCCCAGGCGCTCGCCCGCGACCTCGAACTCGGCCTCGGGCACGTCCACGACCAGCGGCCGGCGCTCCGCGAGCGCCATCGCCTGCTTGATCACGGGCGCGTACTCGACGTCGGTCAGCAGCACCTTGGCCTCGCCGTGGTCGAGGATGTAGGCGATCGTCTCGGCCTCGAGACGGACGTTGAGGGCGTTGATCACCGCACCTGCCATCGGGATGCCGTAGTGGGCATCCAACATCGCCGGGACGTTCGGCAGCATGACCGCGACCGTGTCGCCGGGCCGGACGCCGCGGCCGGCGAGCGCCGAGGCGAGCCTGCGGCAGCGCCGGCGCAGCTCCGCGTAGTCGGCCCGCCAGCGGCCGTGGATCACCGCGGTCCGGCCCGGATAGACGTCGGCCGCACGCTCGAGGAAACTGATCGGGGTCAGCGGCGCGTAATTGGCCGGGTTCCGGTCCAGGTCCTGCTGATAAGGGCTGCTCTTTGGGTGCTCGGCGAAGCGCACGTGCCTGCCTCCGCTCGGGGTCTCTGCCGGCTGGCGATGCCCGCGCCTTTGCGCGCCCGCCTGGCCGGGAGTTCTAGCATGGCACGAAGCACCTGCCAGCCCCGGCCCCTGGGCTCCGGGGCGCGGCGGGCCTCTTGCCATTCGAAGGGAAGGCAGGCACATCGAACGGGCAACCATCGGGAGGGATCGGACGTGACTTTCGATGCGCTCGGCACGTGGGCACCGCGGATGCTGGCGGTGCTCCGGATCATGACCGCGCTCCTGTTCATCGAGCACGGCACGCAAAAGCTGTTCGGCGTTCCGCCCTCGGAGCGGCCGGCGCCGGAGCTGTTCTCGCTGATCGGCTTTGCCGGCGTGCTCGAGGTGTTCGGCGGCCTCTTGATCCTGATCGGCCTGTTCACCCGCCCGGTCGCCTTCGTGCTCGCCGGCGAGATGGCGTTCGCCTATTTCATGGCGCATGCGCCGAGAAGCTTTTTCCCGGCCCTGAACGGCGGCGATGCCGCGATCCTGTTCTGCTTCATCTTCCTCTATCTGTTCGTCGCCGGGGCCGGCGCCTGGAGCGTCGATGCCCAGCGCGCTGGCGGGTCGGAACTCGGTCCGGGCGACTGCGTAGCCGGCCCGCGGGCGGCCGCCCGCGCAGACGGGGCGCCCGATGCGGGTCCTGATCTGTGGCGGCGGCGTGATCGGCGCCGCGATCGCCTATTTCCTCAGCCGGCGCGCCGCCGAGGCGGTGGTCATCGAGCGGACCGGCGTCGCCTGCGCCGCCTCGGGCAAGTCGGGTGGCTTTCTGGCGCTCGACTGGTGCGACGGGACCCCGCTTGGGCCGCTCGCGCGCCGGAGCTTCGCGCTCCATGGCGAGCTCGCTGCGAGCGTGGGCCGCCAGTGGGGCTATCGGCGGCTCGAGACGCTCAGCGTCGCGCTCAGCACCCGGCGCCGCCTGGCTGCCGGGGCCTCCGCCGGCCTGCCCGACTGGTTGGCACCCGAGGCCCGGCTCCAGCAGCGGCTCGGCAGCAGCGCGACCACGGCCCAGGTCGACCCTGCGGAATTCACCCGCGGCCTGCTCGGCGCGGCGATCGATCTGGGCGCCAGGCTGCACGTTGGCGCCGTGACCGGCTTCGCCAGGGCGGCCGACGGGCGGGTCACCGGCGTCCTGGTCGATGGCGAGACGCTGCCGGGCGATGCCGCGGTGATCGCGATGGGCCCGTGGTCGGGGCTGGCCTCGGCCTGGCTGCCGCTGCCGGCGATCCACGGGCTCAAGGGCCACAGCCTGGTGTTCCAGAACCCCCGGCCGATCTCGCCCCACGCCCTGTTCGTCGAGTACGAGGCCGAAGACGGCACGGTGCACGCGCCCGAGGTTTTTCCGCGGCCGGACGGCACGACCTACGTCTGCGGGCTGTCGAGCACGGCGCCGGTGCCGCTCGATCCGGCTGCGGTCGAGCCCGATCCCGGCGCTCTGGAGCGCTTGCGGGCGATGACCGTACGGTTCGCGCCGTCGTTTGCGGGGGCCGAGATCGTGGCCGCGCAGGCCTGCTATCGCCCGGTCGTCGGCGACGGCTGGCCCCTGATCGGGCCGGTGCCGGGCGTCGAGGGCGCTTATGTCGCGACCGGCCACAGCGTTTGGGGGATGCTGAACGCGCCTGCGACCGGCGAGGCGATCTCCGAGCTGATCCTCGCTGGTCACGCCGGCACCGTCGACCTCGCCGCTTTCGCTCCCGGCCGGCTGCCGCCGCTGCCACGGGGCACGGTTCGCACCTGACGTCATCGCTCCAGGCTTGCTATGATCGGCGGCGGTCAGCAGAGCCGCCTAAGCGATGGCGCACGACGCGGCAAGCCGGCCGGGCGGGGAAATGCGCGAGCCGTCGAAGGCCAAGGATCGCCCGCGGGCGAGCGCCCGAGGCTCCCGTCTGGCCGCGCTCGGCCTGCTCGCAGCTCTGCTGCTCGGGTTGGACCGGCAGGCGGTGGCGGCGGACCTTGCGCGCGCCCAGGCGCTCTACCAGCGGGGCGAAATGCGGGCGGCCGCCGAACTTGCGCGCCAAGCGGGCGGCGCGGACGGGCTGACGCTTGCCGCCCGGGCGGCCCTGGTCGAGGCCGTCTATCTCGCGGCCGGGCCGGACCAGGCGCCGCTGCTGGAGCGCGCGGCCGGCGATGCGCGCGCGGCGCTTAACCTCGATCCGGATCATGTTCCCGCCTACCTCCAGCTGGCGATCGCGCTCGGCTACATCGCCGACCGGGCAGGGCCGATCGCCGCCCACTTCGAGGGCTATGCCAAGGAGGGTCATGAGCTGCTCGAGCGGGCGCGCGCGCTGGCGCCGGACGACCCCTGGCCGGACGGCCTGCTCGGGATCTGGCATCTGCAGCTGGTCCGCCAGGGCTCAGCGGTGCTCGCGGCGGAGTTCTACGGCGCGACCGCGGCCGAAGGCCTCCGGCTCTGCCGGCGGGCCGCCGTCCGGGCGCCCACGGCGATCGCGCTCCGCTACGGCTGCGCGCTCTCGATGCTCGAGCTGGATCCAGAGCGCTTGGGCCGCGAGGCGCTGCGGGCGCTGGTCGCGCTGATCCAGCTGCCGCCCGCGAATGCGGCCGAGCGGCTGGTGCAGCGGGCGGCCGGCCGCCAGATCGGCGCCTTCCGGCAGAGCGCTGCCCGCTGAGCCGAGCGAGAGGGCGAGCCCGGCGCCGCCCTCACTCGAGCACGATCCGCGGGAAGTAGTAGGACACGAGCCAGGTCGGCTGGTCGACGATCTCCGAGATCCGGAGGTCGGCGCAGACGCTGCAGAGCATGTAGGCCTCGACCGGCGCCATGCCATGGCGGGCCGTGAGCAGGTCGATCATGTCGCTGACCGCAGCGCGTGCGCCCTGGAACAGATCGGCATCGATCCCGGTCGTGACCTCGTAGCCCTTGGCGTCGAAGTGGCGGCTGACCGGTCCGGCCGTGGTCAGGCGGGGCGCCTTGAGGTTGGCGCCCTTGACCAGGTCGAACTTCAGGGTCACCGCCATCGGGCTCTCGATCGCGGTGCCGCAGACCTCGCCGTCGCCCTGGGCGGCATGGGTATCGCCGACCGAGAACAGCGCGCCTTCGACCGCGACCGGCAGGTAAAGCGTCGTGCCGGCGGCGAGGTCGCGGATGTCCATGTTGCCGCCGACCCAGCGCGGCGGCACGATGCTGTGCAGCCCAGGCTCGGCGGGCGCGGTCCCGATCGTGCCGGTGAACGGCTTGAGCGGCACTTTCCCGCCCGGCCCGTACATTGCCGGCGCCATCGTCGAGGGGTCGTATTTCCACAAGTGCAAGGCGGGCTCGGGGAACTGATCGGCGAGCAGGCCGAAGCCCGGGATGTTCGCGGTCCAGCCCCAGCCCGAGGGCGCGAAGCTCTCGAGCGTCACCTTGAGCGCATCGCCGGGCGCCGCCCCGTCGACATCGACAGGGCCGGTCACCGGATTGACCCTGGCGAAGTCGAGCGCGGTGACGTCGGCCACGGCCGAGGTCGGTGAAATCTGGGCGCCCGACGCATCGACGGTCTCGAAGAGGACCGTCTCGCCCGGCGCCACGGTCAGCGCCGGCGGGTTGGCGTTGTTCCAGCCGAAGTGGTGGCGGTGGTGGTGGATCGTGTGCCTGGCGGCACCGCTGCGGTTACTGGGCATCTTTGGCGAACACCACATCATAGTTGACCGGGATGTGCACGGGGTCGACGAAGATCGCGTCCGGGCCGCCCAGCCGCTCGGTCTTCATCGTGAAGCGCTGCTCGTTGAACACCGGCGCCCAGGGCGCATCGTCCATGATCTTGAGGAAGATGTCGCGCCAGAGTGCGAGGCGCTGGTCGGTTTTGGCCGGGTCGGTGATCGCGTTCGCCTCGGCCGCCTTCTGATCGAGCTCCTCGTTGCAGTACCAGGCCCAGTTCCAGCCGCCCGGCACAGCGCCACCGCAGCCGAGGATCGGCCCGTAGAAGTTGGCGGGGTCCGGGAAGTCGGCGATCCAGGCCATGCCGCCCGACCAGATCATCGGCGCCTGCTTCTCCTCGCCGCCGGCCGCGATCACGTTCGCCTGGGCCAGTGTCTTCAGCTCGGCGCGGATGCCGACTGAGGCGAGATCCTGCTGGATCGCCTGGGCGATCCTGGGATTGGGGTCGGTGTTCATCGCGTAGAGCTCGGTATCGAAGCCGGCCGCGAGGCCCGCCTCGGCCAGCAGTGCCTTGGCTTTGTCTGGGTCGTAGACGTAGCCCGTGAACTTCTCGGCGTAGCCCGGCATCGCCGGCGGCAGGGGCTGGTTGGCCGGCACCGCGCGGCCGTTGATGATCCGGATGACCCGCTCCTTGTTGATCGCGTGGTTGACCGCCTGGCGCACCAGCTGGTTGTCGAACGGCGGAATCTTGACGTTCATCGTCACGTAGCCGGTGTGCAGCTGGCCGCCCTCGATCACGTTCTGCGCGCGCGCGGGGTCGGCCATGACCTCGAGGAACTTGGCCGGCGGGATGCCGTCGCCCAGTACGTCGACTTCACCCCGCTCCAGGCGCAGCAGCGCCACCAGCGGCTCCTGGCCAACCTCGAAGGTGATCTGATCGAGCTTCGGCACCCCCTGCTGGTAGTAATCGGGGTTGCGCTCGAAGACCAGACGCTGGCCAAGGGTCCACTCGGTCATCTTGAAGGCACCGCTGCCGACCGGGTTCTTGCCGAAGTCCTGCCCGTATTTTTCCACCTCTTCCTTCGGTACGGCGAACGAGAAATTGATCGCCATCACGTGCAGGAAGGTGGCATCGGGCCGCGACAGCGTGAAGCGCAGCGTCTGGGGGTCGACCACCTCGATCCCGGACAGCTCCTTCGCCTTACCCGACGTCACGTCGTCGAAGCCCGCGATCATGCTGAAGAAGCCTTGGCCCGGGCTCTGGGTCTCGGGGCGGACGGCGCGCTCGATCGACCACTTGATGTCCTCGGCGGAGAGCTCGCGGCCGTTGTGGAACTTGACGCCCGGGCGCAGCTTGAACGTGTAGGTCAGGCCATCGGGCGCGATCTCGTAGCTCTCCGCGAGGTCGGGGACGAGGTCGGTCGTGCCCGGCGCGTAGTCCATCAGGCCATCGAACAGGCTCTTGATCATCGACCAGTTCTGCCAGTCGTAGCCGATCGCCGGATCGAGGGTCGAGACATCGTCCTTGTAGCTCACGACCATGCTCCCGCCTTGCTTAGCTTCCTCGGCCCTGGCCAGTGGGCTGCCGGCGAGGAACACGAGCGCGGTGGTCGCGAACAACAGATGGCGGAGCATGGGACGGGCCCTCCGGTGGTTGCTTGCAGCAAGCCTAGCGCAGCTCGCGCCGGAGGTCGATCAACGCTCCGTGTTCAGGGCAGCACCGGCACGCTATCCGTGCGCGCGAAATCCTGGCCGTCGCATATGCCTGCGCCGGCCCGAGCCGCTTCGCCAGCCCACCAGCCAGGTTTTGGCACAGGATATGCTGGTATTTACCTAAATCGGCGGATCGGAGCAATCGGCGGTTGCATCCGGGGCGGCGATGCCGCACAATGATCAGATCCAAATAAAATCCAAGACAGCGCCGGTCGGGGGCTACGGGGATCGCTCTGGGGGGCGGTGATGCGCAACCAGACTGTGCGTCAAATCATGAGCTGTGCCGGGATCTGCCAGCAACCGCCGGGGGCGAGCGTGCGCAGCGCCTGCCGGCTGATGGCGGAGCACCGCTGCGGCAGCGTGCTGGTGGTCGACCGGGGCCGGCTGGTCGGCATCTTCACCGAGCGCGACGCGCTCGAGCGGGTGTTCGCGGACGGCCTCGATCCCGATCTCACCTTCCTTGCCGAGGTCATGACCCGGGAGCCGGACACGATCGGCCCGAACGCGCCGGTCGACGACGCGATCCGGCGGATGGACGAGTTCGGCTACCGGCATCTGCCGGTGGTCGACGGCCGGGAGGTGGTCGGCGTGCTGTCGATCCGCGACGTCTCGATCGAGGACCTGGCGGCGATGCACGCCGAGCTGGAATCCCGCCGGGTGATCGCCGAGCGCGCCTGGTAGCAGCAGGGTCCCGCTCGGCCTAGATCACCTCGCGGCGGCGGGCGGGCGCGGCGGCGAGCGTGTCGGCCAGCGCGCGCAGCGCGCGGGCCAAGCGCTCGCGGCTGGCGGCGGCGCTGAGCGAGACCCGCACCGCATGCGGCGCGTTCGCCGGGTCGACCGCGAACGCTCGAGCTCGGGTCGACGATCACGCCACGCTCGCGCAGCGCTCCGGTGAACTCGGCGGTCCGCCAGGGCGGCGGCAGCGGCAGCCAGAGGTGATAGCTGGTCGGCTGGGCGTGATAGTCGTGGCCGACGAGCAGCTCCCGCGCCAGCTCCTGGCGGGCGGCCGCCTCGATCCGCTGCTGGCGCGCCAGCCGATCGGCCGTACCGTTGCTGAGCCAGTGCCGGAACAGCTCCGCCATCAGCGGCGGGCAGGTCAGGAACAGGTCGTGCTGGGCCTCGGCGATCCGCTGCTGGAAGGGCTCGGGGCTGGCGACGATGCCGAGCCGGAGCCCGGGGGCGACGCTCTTGGACGCGCTGCTGATATAGATCGTGCGCTCGGGCGCGAGCGCCGCGATCGGCGGCGGGCGATGCTCCGGCAGCTGGCCGTAGACGTCGTCCTCGATCACGATCAGATCGTGGTGACGGGCGCAGGCGACGATCGCCCTGCGCCGGCGCTCGGACATGGTCGCGGTGGTCGGGTTGTGCGCGGTCGGATTGACGAACAAGAGCCGGGGCCGGCCGCCGCGGGCCGCCTGCTCGACCGCCTCGGGCAGCAGCCCCTCGCCGTCGATCGCCAGCCCTTGCGGGCGCAGGCCCAGCCGCTCGGCGACGTGGCAGACGCCGGCGTAGCTCAGCGTCTCGACCAGGACCGGATCACCCGGGCGCGCCAGCGCCGCCAATACGGTGACGATCGCCTGATGCGCCCCGCCGGTGATCACGATCTGCTCGGGCGAGGCCTCGACCCCGACCCTCCCGATCCAGGCGGCGGCGGCCGCCCGGTGGTCGGCAAAGCCGCGCTTGGGCCCATAGGCGAACAGGCCATCGAGGCCGCTGCCGCCGGCGACCTCGGCCAAGCCCTCCGCGAGCATGGTCCGGTAGCAAGGATCGGGTGGCGCATTGACCGTAAGCTTGATCAGATCGCCGTCGTCGCGGTCATTCACCGGGTCGGGTCGGGGCGACGCCGGTCGGTGGGCACGCACGTAGGTGCCGCGGCCGACCTCGCCGCTGACCAGCCCGCGCTCGGCGGCAAGCGCCAGGGCGCGGCTGACGGTGCCGACCGTGATCCCGAGCCGGAACGCCAGCTCGCGTTGCGGCGGCAGGCGGGTGCCTTCGAGCAACGTGCCGTTGGCGACGTCCTCGGCAAGCGCCTCGGCGAGTGCCACATAGCGCGGCCCGGGCCTGCGGCGCGAGATCCGGGAGCCACATTGTCATCGTAACAATATAGCAATTGACTCCGTGGGATTTGTCAAGATTGAATCGCACTGTCGCTCTGATCGAGGAGACAACCGATGCACTCTGCAGATTGTGTCGATACAATACCGTCGCCCGGCTCGACCGCGCCAGCCCGGCTTCGCCGGCTCGGCGATCGCGTCGCGCGCGGCCTCGACTGGATGCTGCTCTGCTCGGATCGCTCCCAGCAGCGGCGTCGGCTGGCCGAGCTCAACGATCACATGCTGCGCGACCTCGGGCTCAGCCGGGCCGATGTCATGGCTGAGGCGACCAAGCCGTTCTGGCGGTCCTGAGCCCGGCCGAAGAGCGCGGAGCATCGCGATGCGCTTTCGATTTTTGACCGCGGACGTCTTCACCGAGCGCATCTTCGGCGGCAACCCGCTCGCCGTGCTGCCCGACGCCCGTGGTCTCGACCCGGCCCGCATGCAGCAGGTCGCGCGCGAGTTCAACCTCTCCGAGACGGTGTTCGTGCTGCCGCCCGACGATCGCTGCGCACGCGCGTCGGCTCCGGATCTTCACGCCCGCGCGCGAGTTGCCGTTCGCCGGCCATCCGACCGTCGGCACGGCGCTCGTGCTCGCGGCGACCGGCGCGATCGAGCTCGCGGGCGAGACCACCGGGATCGTGTTCGAGGAGGCGGCGGGGTCGGTGCCGGTCACGATCCGTGCCACGGCCGGCCGGCCGGTGTTCGCCGAGCTGACCGCGCCGGCGCCGCCCGCGCTCCGGCCGGCGCCGCCGGCGGCCGAACTCGCGGCCATGCTGGCGCTGACACCGGCCGATCTCATGCTCGGCGCTGGCCTGCCCGAGTTCGTCTCCTGCGGGCTGCCGTTCCTGATCGTCGAGGTCGCCGACGCCGCGGCGCTCGGCCGGGCGCGCCTCGACCACGCGCTCTGGCGCCGCCTGCTCGCGGACGCCTGGTCGAAGGAGGTCTACCTCGTGACCCGGGACGCGGCCGGGCTCGCCGCCGATTTCCGGGTCCGGCTGTTCGCGCCGGCCGCGGGCATCGAGGAGGATCCGGCGACCGGCGCCGCGGCCGCGGCCTTGGGCGGCTGGCTCGGCCTGCGCACGGCGCCGCCCGACAGGCAGGGTCCGCTACGTCCTCGCCCAAGGCCACGAGATCGGCCGCCCCAGCCGGCTCGAGGTCGAGGTCGAGAACCGCGCCGGCGAGGTCGTCGCGGTCCGGGTCGGCGGCGGCGCGGTCCTGATCAGCGAAGGCACGATCGAGGTGCCGCTGGACTGATCCTGCCCCGGATTAGTGCGCGCACGGCCGCGGAACGCCCAGCCCAGCCCGATGCTGGACCACAGCCCGAAGATGCGGCAGCCGGGGTGGCCGCCGCACGCACGGGACTTACTGCGTCTGCCAGTCGACCGCCCTGCTCGTAGGCGTGGGCGGCGCGGTAGATCGTCTTCTCGTCGTAGTGCTTGCCGATCAGCATCAGCCCGACCGGCAGGTCGTCGGCGAGGCCGCAGGGCATGCTCATCGCCGGATGGCCGGTGACGTCGAAGGGCGCCGTGTTGGGCAGCATCTCGAACGCGCGCTGCAGGATCTCCGGGATCGGCGCGTTGTCGTCGGGCAACGGCGTCGCGGTCAGCGGCAGCGTCGGCATCAGCAGCAGATCGTAGTCGCTCGAGCACCGCGTCGTAGGCGGCGCGCAGCTGGCGGGCGAGGTTCTGCGCCTTGGCGTAGTAGTGGCCGCGGTAGTTGCGCACCATGTGCCAGCCCAGCAGCATCGTGGTCTTGAGCGTGTCGGACAGCTCGTCCGCGCGGCTCGCGCCAGCCGCTGTGGAAGTCGAGCAGGCTCGTGACGTAGAGGCCCTTCCAGTTGAAGCCGTAGCCGTTGCCCTGCATCATCTGCACGGTCGCGCCCTCGGCCGCGATCGGCAGCCAGATCGGCACGCCCATGCGATGCATCGGGATCGCCACCTCGTCGACCGTGGCGCCGAGCCGCCGCAGCGCGTCGGCCGCCTGCCTGACCTTGGCATCGACGCCCGGCTCGGAGTTGGCGTGGCCGAAGCCCTCGGGCACGACCGCGATGCGCAGGCCCGCGGCGCCGGCCCGAGCGCCTCGGTGTAGCGCTCGGCCTCGACGCCGTGCTGGCGCGGGTCGAGCCCGTCGGGGCCGGCCAGCACCTCGAGCATCAGCGCGTTGTCGGCGACGGTGGCGCTCATCGGCCCGGTGTGGTCGATCGTCAGCTCGATCGGCATGACGCCGGTGTAGGGCACGAGGCCATGGGTCGGCTTCATGCCGTAGATGCCGCAATAGGCCGCCGGGATCCGGATCGAGCCGCCCTGGTCGCCGCCGATCGCGAGGTCGACCTCGCCGGCCGCGATCAGCGCCGCGCTGCCCGACGACGAGCCGCCGGCCGAGTAGCCCTGGCGGCGCGGGTTGTGCACCGGCCCCGACGAGCTCGTGTGGCTGCCGCCCGAGAAGCAGAAGTACTCGCACACCGACTTGCCGAGGATCGTGCCGCCGGCGTCCAGGATCCGGGTCACGATGGTCGCGTCGATGTCCGGCACGTAGCCCTCGAGCGTCGAGGCGCCGTTCATCATCGGCACGCCGGCGATGCAGACGTTGTCCTTGATCGCGACCCGCTTGCCCTTGAGCTTGCCCTCGGCGGCACCCTCGATCGTGGTCTTGACGTACCAGGCGCCGAGCCGGTTCTCCTCGCCCGTCGGCCGGTAGCCGGGCGTGCGCGGGTACTTCACCGGCGGCAGCGCCTGCGGCATGCGGTCGACCGCGTTGTAGGCGTCGATGTTCGGCGCGCATCGCCTCCAGATGCGCTGCGAGGTCCTCCTCGCTCATCGCGAAGCCGAGCTCGGCCGCGAGCTCCGCGAGCTGCGCCGGGGTCGGCGCCTTGACCGTGCCAAGCGTCATGATGCCGGTCCTCCCTTGATGCCGTTGCGCCCGCGAGCCTAGCACCCGCCGGGTGGCGCTGCACGCATCACGGCACTGCGCGCAGAGCGCCGATGCGGCCAACCGACCGATGCCGTTGTGAGTGAGCGCCGGCGTGATCCCGATCACGCCAGGAGGCGAGGCGCATGCCGGCGCTCGGTCCCAACGCCCATCTGATCGGCGAGCCGGGCTCGCGCGCGCGGCTCTGCACGCCGGCGCTGCTGCTCGAGCTCGAGGCGTTCGAGCACAACCTCGCGACCATGGCGGCGTTCTGCCGGCGAGCAGGGCGTGGCGCTGCGGCCGCACGCCAAGACCCACAAGTCGGTCGAGATCGCGCGCAAGCAGCTCGAGGCGGGCGCGGTCGGGATCTGCTGCGCCACGATCGGCGAGGCCGAGCGCCTGACCGACGGCGGCATCGGCCCCTGCTGATCACCTCGCCGATCACTACCGATCCCAAGCTGCGACGGCTGGCGGCGCTGCTCGAGCGGGCCGAAGGCCTGCTCGTGGTCGCCGACCGCGTCGCCGCGGTCGAGCGGCTCGCCGGCATCGCTGCCGGTGCCGCCGCGGCGGCTCGGCGTGCTGGTCGACCTCGGGGTCAGCCGGCAGCGGACCGGCTGCACCAGCAGCGAGGCGGCGCTCGCCGTCGCGCGCCGGATCGCGGGCTCGAACAGCCTCGCTTTCGGCGGCGTCCAGGCCTACGCCGGCCATCTCCAGCACATCCCGGAGCTCGCCGAGCGGCAGCGCCAGGGCGCGCTCGAGGATGAGATCGTGCGCGCGGTGGTCGACGGCCTGGACGCGGCCGGCGCATCGAGGTGCCCCGGGTCAGCGGCGCCGGCACCGGCAGCCATGCGCTCGACGCCGCCGGCGGCCTGTACAGCGAGCTGCAGTGCGGCAGCTACGTCTTCCTCGACGTCGACTACCTGCGGGTGGCGCTCCGGCCGGACGGGACCGCAGCCGTTCCGGCCGTCGCTGTTCGTGCGGACCGCGGTGATCAGCGCCAACGCGGTGGGCCACGTCACGACCGACGCCGGGCTGAAGGCGTTCGCGACCGACGGCCCGCGGCCGGTGATCGCCGCGCGGCGCGCCTGCGGGTGCGGAGTACTTCTTCTTCGGCGACGAGCACGGCCGGGTCGAGCTGCCCGACGCGCCCCGGCATCTGCCGGTCGGCACCGCGCTCGAGTGCCTGGTCCCGCACTGCGATCCGACCGTCAATCTCTATAACGTCTATCACGTGGTCCAGCGCGACACGCTGATCGACATCTGGCCGATCGACGCCCGCGGCGCGATCTGAGCCCTGCCGGTGCGCCAATGGCGGCCGAGCTAACCCGCCCTGGGCGGCCCCTTGACAGCCCCCGCCAAAAGCGGGCGGTATTGCTCTTCCGGCCTGACCAGCCCTGCCCGCGCCGGCTCGGAGCCGCTCCTAGCATGCTCAAGCCTACCCAGCTCAGCTCCGACTGGTCAGGCGTCTGCACCAGGTGGTCTGGTCGAATCGAGCCGCGCTCGCGCTTGCGACCGCAGCGGTCGATACCGCCTACCTGGTCAAAGCAGGTTGCGGCCGGGCCGGGTGGCCGCTGACGCCGCGGTCGCGATCGGCGCCGGTCAGCCCACCGACCTGCGCCGATTCCATCGTTATCGGAGCGAGTTCGAGGGGATCGGCGGGTCGTTCTTGGATGGCGCGATCGTGACCTGGGACATTCTGCTGAGCCGGCAGGCGGCTCTGGGCATCGAGGGCGACGTGCTCGAAATCGGCGTTCTCAAGGGCAAGTCTGCGACGCTGATGGCGCTGCACGCCCGCGCCGATGAAGCTTTCGTGCTGATCGATCCCGCGCTGCGGCGCGAGGCCGTCGAGGCGGTCGAGAGCGTCCATGCCGCCAACAACATCCAGATCCGCGACTTCTCTCAGAACCTGCACGAGCACCCCGCGCTGACCAGCCGTGGCGGCCGCATCCGCTGGATCCATATCTACGGCGAGCACAGCGGCCCGGCGGTGCGCAACGATCTCGAGATCGCAGACGCGCTGATCGCCCCGGGCGGCATCATCTGCCTCGACGATTTCTTCACCCCCGCCTATCCGCAGGTCACCGCCGCGGTGTTCGAGTTCCTCGCACGTCACCAGGATCGCCTGCAGCTGTTCCTGATCGGCTACAACAAGGGCTACTCTGCCGTCGCGAGGACGCCGCCGCCAACCTCGCCTTCTTGCGGGACGAGGCGCAGCGGGAATACGCCCGCCGCGATTTCGCCGTGACGCTCTGGAAGACATCGGACCCGGCCGACATGAACTGCTTCGGCGTCACTCCGCGGGTCCGGAACGCTGCCTGCAAGGGTCCGGACTGGGCGCCGGATACGTTACCGATCTGATCCACCTTGGGGCTCGCCATGAAAAGCGTGTTCATCGACTGCCCGCCATTCCTGCACGAGATTTATCGGGGCGAGCTCGCGGCGATCGTGCCCGATCTCGAGATCAACCTCGGCAATCCCTCGCGGGACGAGGTGGTCGCGTTGCTCGCAGACGCCGTCTTCGCGATGAACGACCACACCCAGTTCGACGAGGCGCTGCTCGCGGCCTGCCAATCGCTCAAGGTCATCGTCTTTCTGGGTACCGGGGCGGCCAGCTACATCGACCTCAAGGCGGCCGAGCGCCTGGGCATCCGCGTGCGCGCCTACGGCGGCTACGGCGACCAGAGCGTGGCCGAGCACGCGGTGGCGCTGATGTTTGCGGCCGCGCGCCAGCTTGGCGCCATGGACCGGGCGCTCAGGGCCGGCCGCTGGGAGACCCTGAACAGCATCGAGCTTGCCGGCAAGACGCTGGGCGTGATCGGCACCGGCGGCATCGGCAAGGCCATGATCCGGCTCGGCGCCGGGCTCGGCATGCGGGTGATCGCCTGGAACCGGAGCGGCGTGCCTGCCGATCTGCCCTGCGCGTCCGCCGGGCTGGACGAGCTGCTGGCGAACGCCGACGTGGTCTCGTTGCACCTGGTGCTGAACGATGGCACCCGCGGCCTGCTCGACGCCCGCAAGCTCGGGCTGATCAAGCGCGGCGCGATCTTCATCAACACCGCGCGGGGCGCGATCGTCGACGAGCAGGCCCTGATCGCGGCGCTCGAGTCCGGGCGGATCGGGCATGCCGGGCTCGACGTGTTCACCGAGGAGCCGCTGCCGGCCGGATACCCGTTGACCCGGCTGGCCAACGTCACCGTCACCCCCCACGCCGCCTTCGCGACCCGCGAGGCTTCTGAGCGGCTCCTGCGGATGGCGCTGGAAATCCTGGCCGAGGAGCGCCGGCGTCCTGGCTGAGCGGTTTCGGGCGTCCGGCGGCGGGCTTAAGCAGCCGGTAACCACGACCTTCTAGACCGCTCCCGGCGGCACCAGGTCCCGCCGGCGGCAGTGCTTGGCGCGCGCGGCGGCTCGGGCCGGCTGGAACCAACGGCAGGATGGCGCGCGGGTCGGCGGACGGCATGGTAGGGCAAGCGCTCGCGGGCGGTGGCGCCTGGTCCGGCCGCTGGCTCGGCGGCGCTGGCGCGGTGCTCGGGCTCGCGCTGCTCGGCGGCTGCACCGCCGCGCATCTGCCCCCCGGGCCGATTGCGCGCGGCGGACCGCTGCGCTTGCCGGCTGCAGCCCCGGCCCAGGTTGAGCCCTTGGTCGTCGAGCTGCCCCGCGAACAGCTGCTGGCGCTGGTCGATGGCGATCCCCGGGCCGCGCGCACACCGCTGCCGGTCCTGCGGCCGCGACGCGCCCTGATCCTGCCGTCGCCGGCCAAACCGCAGGCTGTTGACCACCGGCCCCGCCTCGCCTGGCTGCCTGAGCTGAAGCCTGCGCTCGCGGCCGCGCCGCCGGCCCAGGCGCCCCGCACGATCTGGCCACCGCCGGCGAAACCGCTGCTCGCTTTCGACCGGCCGGATTGGGCGCCGGCGGCCGGACCGGAGGCGCCAGCCGAAGTGCCGGCCCGAGCGCCGGACGCGGCACCAACCGTGGTTCACCATGGCCTTCCGCCGCGCCACGACGCCGGGCGCTCGATTGCGCTCGCCGATCGCGACCAGCAGCCGGAAAGCCGGGACCGATCGGCCCGCGACGCGCTGCTCGCCGGCGATGCGCTGACGGCGCTCCGCCTGTACGAGCGCTTGGCGCGCGAGTTCCCGGCGGCGCGGAGCGCGCGCCTGGGCCAGGCGCTGGCACTCGAGCGGCTCGGCCGCCCGGCCGAGGCCCGCGCGGTCTACCAGAGCCTGCTGGAGGCCGATCCCGAGGATCTCGGGGCCAAGGTCGCGCTGCTCGGCATCCTCGCCGAGCGGGCCCCGGACGAGGCGCTTCGGCTGCTGCGTCGGCTGGCGCGATCCCACCCGGACGATCACCGCCTGGCGGCCCAGATCTCGACCGTGCTGGCAAACCAGGGCGAGCTCGCGGCCGCGATCGCGGCGGGGCGCCGGGCGGTCGCCCTCGATCCGGACAACTCCGGCTATCGGGCCAATCTCGCGGTCCTCTACGATCGGGCGGGTCAGAGCAGCGCTGCGGTCGAACACTATCAGCGCGCGCTCGATCTCGCGATCCTGGCCGGCGCGCCGACCCCCGGGCTGGATGCGATCGCGGCCCGCCTGGAGCATCTGCGCGGCGCCCGGTGGCCGGTGCCCGCCAACTCGCCCCGCTAGCCCGGCGGTTGCATTAAGGAAATCTTCATCAACAGGCGCTTGAGTCCGATTGCCCCGATTCGGAGCCCGATCCGCGGGCGACGCGGCGGCCACAGCCCGCATGGTGCGCGGCCGAGCCCGGACCGCCGGGGGAGCGCATGGACATCGACCGGCTGCTACAGCTTGCGATCGATCACGCCGCCTCCGACCTGCATCTCTCCGGCGGCTGCCCGCCGCTGCTGCGGATCGACGGCGAGATCCGGCCGTTGGCCGCGCCGCCCCTCACAGGCCCGGCGATCGAGGAGCTGCTGCACGGCGTCCTCGACGAGTCGCAGCGGCGCACGTTCGCGGCCGAGCTCGAGATCGACGTCGCGCTCGCCCACCGCTCGGGCACCCGCGTTCGCCTGAGCGGCTTCACCAATCGCGCCGGCCCGGCGGCGGCGTTCCGGATCATTCCGTCCGGCGTGCCGACTCTCGAGCAGCTCGGCGCGCCCTGGGTCCTGCGCAAGGTCGCCGGGCTTGCCAAAGGTCTGGTGCTGGTCACCGGCCCGACCGGCAGCGGCAAGTCGACCACGCTGGCCGCGCTGATCGACCACATCAACACCGACTACCGCCGGCACATCCTGACGATCGAGGATCCGATCGAGTTCGTCCATGCCTCGAAGCGCTCGCTGATCAACCAGCGCGAGGTCGGGCGCGACACCCGCTCCTTCGCCCGGGCGCTGCGCAGCGCGCTGCGCGCCGACCCCGACGTGATCCTGGTCGGCGAGCTGCGCGACTACGAGACCATCGCGCTCGCGCTGACCGCGGCCGAGACCGGCCATCTCGTGCTCGCGACGCTGCACACGACCTCGGCGGCGAAGACGATCGACCGGCTGGTCGACGTGGTGCCCTCGGCCGACAAGCCCATGGTCCGGACCATGCTGAGCGGCTCGCTGCTCGCGGTGATCGCGCAGACCCTTCTGAAACGCGCGGACGGTTCTGGCCGGGTCGCCGCCTACGAGGTGCTGATCGGCACCACCGCGATCGCCAATCTGATCCGCGAGAACCAGATCGCGCAGATCAACTCGATGATCCAGACTGGTGCCCGCTTCGGCATGCAGCTGATGCCGGATGCGGTCCAGGCGCTGGTCGCCGCCGGCTGCATCGACCCGGCAGAGGCGGCGGCTGCCCTGCAGGCGCTGAGCGACGAGGCGTCCGCTTCACTGGCGCTCGCGGACGACCCGGCCGCGCCCGCCGCGCGGCGGGCGGCCGGCGGCGCGACCAGGTCCGGCTATCGCTTTTGAGTGCGCCCGCGCTGCGCCCAAGGGCCGGCCATGGCCGGCGGCGGCGCGCGGCGCCAGCCGGCCTGCTGCTCGTCGGTCTGCTCGGGCTCGCCGCCTGCCAGGGCGGCATGCCGGTCATGGACCATGATCGCGATGCCGGGCTCACCCGCGACGACTTCCGCGCCGCGTTCGAGCCGCGGCCGGTGCCGCCGAGCCCGGGCTCGGCGCCGGGCGGACCGCCGATCCCCCAGCTGATGCCGCCGCTCGACCTGCCGCCGCCGCTCTCGCCAGCCGAGAGCAAGCTGATCTCGATCGCGGTCGACGAGACCGTGCCGCTCAAGGATGTGCTGATCGAGCTGGCGCGCAAGGCCGAGGTCGATCTCGAGCTCGATCCCCGGATCGAGGGCGGCGTGATCCTGACCATGCGCGAGCGACCGCTGCGGGACGTGATCCAGCGGATCGCTGACCTCGCCGGGCTGCGCTTCGACTTCCGCGGCCCGAGCCTGCGGATCGAGCTCGACGAGCCCTACTACGCCAATTACCGGATCGATTATCTGCACCTCGTGCGCCAGGCCAACAGCCGGGTCGAGACCTCGGTCAACATCATGGCCGGCGACCAGGGCGCCGACGGCAACGCCTCGACCAGCGCGGTGGCCGGCCAGTCGGACGTCAACTTCTGGCAGGAGCTGGAGGCGAGCCTGGGCCAGATCCTGGCCAACTCGCGCCCGCGCGGGCTGACCGTGGTGCCGGCGGCGGCGCCGCCGGCGCCGAGCCCGCCCGCGGCGGAACTGCCGCCGGGCGAGGAGGGCGATGCCGAGCCGCCGGCCCAGGCGCCGCCCGGAGAGCCCGCGGTCACCGTGGTGCCGGCTGCCCCTGAGCAAGCCGGCATCGAGGCGACCGAGGCCCAGTTCACGATCAACCGGCAGGCCGGCGTGGTTTCGGTATTCGCCACCCGCGGCCAGCACCGGCTGATCGCCGACTATCTGGCCGAGCTGCACGAATTGATCGGCCGCCAGGTCCTGATCGAGGCCAAGATCCTCGAGGTCGCGCTGTCGGACGAGTTCAGCTCCGGTATCAACTGGCGGGCCGTGCTGGGCGACTTCAGCATCGCCGCGCCGCTCGGCACGAGCGTGGCGGTGCCGCCGTTCAACACTCCGCTCGATGCGACGCCGAACGTGATCACGGCCGCCCTCAACACCGGCGATCTCGACGTGATCGCCCAGTTCATCCAGCGCTTCGGCACGGTGCGCACCCTCTCGAGCCCGAGGATCACGGTCCTGCAGAACCAGACCGCGGTCCTCAAGGTCGCCGAGAACCAGGTGTTCTTCCGCGTCAACTTCGAGCGGGTCGAGGAAGACGACGGCGACGACCAGATCAACATCAGCAGCGAGATCCGGACCGTGCCGATCGGGGTCATCCTGACGGTCCAGCCCGCGATCAATCGCGCCACCGACGAGATCAGCCTGGCGCTGCGCCCGACCGTGACCCGGGTGGTCGCCGTGGTCAACGATCCGGCGGTCGCGATCGCCTCGAACAACACGGTCGTCTCGGAGATCCCGGTGGTCGCGGTCCAGGAGCTCGATTCGGTGGTCACGATGACCGCGGGTCAGGTCGTGGTCATGGGCGGTCTGATGCGCGACATCGCGATCGCCAACGATTTGGGCGTGCCGGCGCTGAGCCAGCTGCCGGGGCTGGGCTACCTGTTCAAGGCGCGCGACGACAGCACCCAGAAGACCGAGCTCGTGGTCTTCCTGCGCGCGACCATCCTCGACGACGGCAGTGGCGTGACGCCGCTCGACGCCGAGCTCTATCGACAATTCGGCCGCGACCGCCGGCCGTTCCCGATGCCGGGGGACAGTTGACCCCCAACCCGGCGCTCCGGCCGCTGCTCGGCTATCTGCTGCGGATGGTGCTCGGCGAGCGGCTGCTCGTGACGCTGCTGGCCGCGCTCGGCGTCAGCGCCGCGCTCGCGCTGTTCCTTGGCGGCACCGCGCTGGTCGAGCAGCGGGAGTTCGCCGCGGTGCTCGCGGCCAATGCCGCCCGGCTCGCGGTCGTGCTGGCGCTGGTCCTGTTCACCTGCTGCCACGTCCGGCGCGCCTTCGAGGCCGGCGCGGTCGACCTGCTGCTGTCGCGGCCGATCTCGCGCCGCGATTTCGTCCTCGCCCACGTCCTGCTGCTGATTTTTGCGCCGCGCTGATGGCGGCACTCGCCGGTCTGGTAGTCGGCGCGCTCGCCCGGCCGGGTCTGGCCGCGGCCGGCTGGTGGACGCTCGGCCTGTTCGTCGAGGGCCTGATCATGGCGCTGGCGGCGCTGTTCTTCGCGCTCGCGCTGCCGGGTGCCGCCACCAGCGCGCTCGCCTGCCTTGGCTTCTACGCGCTCGGCCGCGTGATCGGCCTGCTCGGCGGCATCGCCGCGGCGCACGACCAGACCGGCCCGCTGATGTGGATGCTGGATCGGGTGATCGGCCTGCTCGCCCTGGTCCTGCCGCGGCTCGATCTGCTGAACCGGAGCGTCTGGCTAGTGCACGGCGTCGAGCGCGTCGCGGAAATCGGCCCGGCGTTGCTCCAGGGCGGCATCTACGGCCTCCTGCTGGCCGCCGCCGCGAGCTTCGACTTTAGTCGCCGGCAGCTGTGATCAAGAACCGCGGTTTCGGCCTCGTGCTCGCGGCGCTCGCGGCGCATGCCGCGCTGACGGTGCACTACCGCGGCGTGCAGGCGGGCTGGCCGGGGGTGCCGAGCCCGCCGCCCGCGGCGCTGGCGCCGCTGCTGACGCTGGGCGACGACCAGCTGTTCTACCGGGCGGCCGCGTTCGGCCTGCAGAACATGGGCGACGGCGGCGGCCGGACCACGCCGCTCGCCGCTTACGACTACGGCCGGCTCGAGCTCTGGTTGCGCCTGCTCGACCGCCTCGATCCCGCGGCGCGCTACGTGCCGACCCTGGCCGGCTGGTACTTCGGCCAGACCTCCGAGCCGGCCGATCTGCGCCGGATCGTCGCGTATCTGACCGCGATCGGCGCGCGCGACCCGGCGCGCAACTGGCGCTGGCTCGCCCAGGCGGTCTATCTCGCCCGCCATCGCCTGCACGACGTCAGGCTCGCGCTCGAGATCGCGCGTCTTCTGGCCGGCCTCGCCGGCAGCAGCGCACCGCTCTGGGTCCGCCAGATGCCGGCCTTCGCGCTCGCCGAGGTCGGCGAGGGCGAGGCGGCGCGCGATCTGCTCGAGACCATCCTCGCGACCGACCCGGACCCGCGCGCCGACGAGCGCGCCTTGATGCGCCGCCTGACCGCCCGGCACCTCGCCGCTGCGGCACCGCCAGCGACCACGCCTGACCCCTCGGGGCCGAGTTCGGAGCAGTAATATTGGATCGACGTCCAAGGCCGATTTCGGACCAGGATTTATCGATTGTTATCGCTTTGCTGCGAGAAACCGGACGTTAACCTGCCGGTGACCAAAAAGCGATCGCCGCTGTTGGAGCCACGAGGCACTGAGAGGCATGACCAGTTCCCGAACCCATTTTTCCCGAGCGCCGGCCGAGGATGGCCCGGAGCAGGGCTTCACGCTGGTCGAGCTGGCGATCGTGCTGGTGATCATCGGCCTGATCATCGGCGGCATCCTGAAAGGCCAGGAGCTGATCGCGAGCGCCCGGCTGAAGTCGACCATGACCGAGGTCGACGCGGTGCGCGCGGCGACCGCCACCTTCCAGGACAAGTATGGCAGCCTGCCGGGCGACTACTTCGACGGTCAGGCGCAGCTCGGCACGCCGAACGGGATCACCTGGGCCTCGCCCGCCTGCGACGGCTCCAACCAGCACTGCGATGGCGACGGCACGATCGAGGGCAACGGCATCACCAACGAGAGCCTGCTGTTCTGGCAGCATCTGGCGCTCGGCAACCTGATCTCCGGCATCCAGGCCGCAGCCGCGCCGACGGCTTCGATCGGCGGCGGCATTCCCTCGGCCGCGGTCGGTGGCGGCCTCGCGATCCAGAACCAGAACATCGGCGGCCGGACGACCCATTGGGTCCGGCTCGGCACCGGCGCCAACCTCACGACCGGCGCCGCGAGCGCGCTCCAGGCCGAGAGCATCGACCGCAAGATTGACGATGGCCGCCCCAGCACCGGCTCGGTCCGCACGACCACGGCCGGCTGCATCAATGCTGGCGACTACGATCCGGCCGGCAACCAGTGCCTGTTGTACTTCGAGCTGAACTGAGCGCGCTCGCCGAGCCGAGCCGATGGCGCCCGCGGCAGACCGCTCGCGCCTGGCCCCGGGCGTCCGGCGCCGCGGCGGGCAGCAGGGCTTCACGCTGGTCGAGCTCGCGATTGTCATGGCGGTCGCCGGCCTGATGCTCGCCGGCACGATGAACCTGCTCGGCGGCCAGCTCGATCAGAGCCGCACCAGGGCCACCCGCGACCGGCTGCAGATGGCCCATGACGCGCTGGTCTCGTTCTACATCAGCCACGCCCATCTCCCCTGCCCGGCGGATGGCGCGCTCGCCAGCTCCGATGCCAGCTACGGCCGCGCCCAGCCCGAGACCAGCGGCAGCTGCGCCGGCGTCGCAGCGACCGACCGGGTGCTGCCCTGGCGCACGCTTGGCCTGCAGGAGGAGCTGTCGTTCGACGGCTGGCGGCAGCGGCTGACCTATCACGTGAGCGCGCCTTTGACCACCGCCGGCGCCGCCGGTCCGGGCGACCTGTCGGCGCGCGACGGCGCTGCCGGCGTCCCCGGCACGAGCGAGCTCACCGCCGCGGCGGCCTTCGTTGTGCTCAGCCACGGCGACAATGGCCTTGGCGCCTGGCTGCCAAGCGGCCAGCGCAAGACGACCGCCGGCATCCCGACCCACGAGGCCGAGAACACCGACGGCGCCGAGCCCTTCGTCGACAAGGCCCCGAGCCAGGCGCCCGGCGACGAGTTCGATGATCTGGTGATCTGGCGCGGCAAGGAGGCGCTCGCCCGGGCCGCTGGCGCGGTGTTCGCCGGCCCGGTCTGCAGCGCCGCGGATAGTCTCTGGAGTGCCTACAGCTGCGCGCTCGGCGGCGGCGCCGATGAATGCGTCGCTGCGGCCGCGCTCCGGGCGCGCTGCAGCTAGGCGGCCGCTCAGCGCGCGCGCTGCAACCTGCGCCGGCGTTTTCCCCAACTAACGGCCGGCCCACGACTGCCTCGAGCGACCGCTTCGGGTGCCGAGCTAGCGCACTGGAGCAGACCAAAGTCCGAAATTTAGAGCAGACGCGTTTGCGCATATGCCGCAATAGCCTCGTCCGCTACTGACGTGCGCCGCGAGCTTCCTCGGTTTCGGGCATACCGGAGCGCCGACAGCGTCAATCTTCTGAACGCCTCGGTGCACGGGCGGTGACCGGGCGTGGTCGACCGGTTTCCTGCGCCGCGCGGAAGGCGCAAGGCCGCGTTGACGTCCTTGAGGTTCGCAATCCGGCCGGCCGCAGGCGGTGATCCAGCCGGGCCTCCTGGGCGGCCTGGGACGAGCCGGCGACGCAGGCGGAGCCTCAGCCAGCGCCCCGCGCCCGAGCGGGGGAAGCGCGACAAGGCTGCTGCCAAAGCCGGGGCGTGACGATGCTCGGACCTGGGCCGAGCGCCGAGATCGCGCCCGCCTTGGCCGCCACGAGCCCGGCCGCGAAGGCCGCTGTCAGGCTCTGCAGTCCTCAGATGCGGCCGATCGCGGCGGCGCGCATCTGCAGCATCGGCAGCTCGAACGACTGGCTGTAGCGGTTGGCCTGCTCCAGGAACGGCATGTACGAGGCGTGGATCTTGCGGGTGAGGGGTGTCTTGGCGCCGAGCTCGGCAAGCACTTCGAGGCTGGTCCGGCCAAGCGCCGCCGCGACGTCGTCCGGGAACCGCCGGAGCTCCACGCCATGCTCGCGGAGCAGCGGCTCCAGCGAGACGACGTTGTGGAAGTGGTAGTCGGCGTGGTAGTGCATCGCGCTCGCCATCGTCGCGCCCTCGACCACCGCCTTTAGATCGGTGGGCAGCTCGTCCCACGCGGCTCGGTTGATCAGGAGCTCGGCGGTCGGGCCGATCTCGTGCCAGCCCGGCTGGTAGTAGTACTTGGCGACCCGGAACAGGCCGAAGGTCTGATCGTTCCAGGGGCCAATGAACTCGGCGGCATCGACGGTGCCGGCGGCCATCGCCGGGAACACCTCGGCCGGCGGGGTCACGACCGTGGTCGCGCCCAGCCGGCGCATGACCTCGCCGCCGAGCCCCGCGATCCGGAACTTCAGGCCCTGGAGGTCGGCGAGATCCTTGATCTCGTCACGGAACCAGCCGCCCGCCGAGATCCCGCTCGAGCCCGCGAACAAGGGTTTGATGCCGAACTCGGCCATCGCCTCCTCCCACAAGGCCAGGCCGCCGCCGAAATAGAGCCAGCCTGCGATCTCGCTCGCGGTCAAGCCGTATGGGATCGAGCCGAAATAGCTCAGCGCCTCCGACTTGCCGAGCCAGAAGAATGACGCCGAGTGGGACATCTGGGCCACGCCCTGCTGGACCGCATCGAGCGCCTCGAACGGCGGCACCAGCTCGCCCGCGGCGAACAGCTCGACGGTCATGCGGCCGGCGCTCATCGCGCCGATCCGATCGGCGAGCCGCTGGGCATTGACCCCGACGCCCGGCGCGTTCTTGGGCCAGGTCGTGACCATTCGCCAGCGCACCTGCTGCTGGGCGATGGCCGGCACCGCCAGCGCACCTGCCCCCAGGACGGCGCTGCCCGCGAGCATGGCGCGACGATCGACAGTCATGGCTCCCCTCCTCTGCCCGGCCACTGGCATGCGGCCGCTCGTGACCAGCCGTTGACAGCCGCCTGGTGAAAGCTCACCTTGAGCGGCGTCGTATCACGCCGGGGTGCCCCTAGCGGGGGCTGAGAGCACACCCGTCGAACCTGATCTGGGTCATGCCAGCGAAGGGAGCCGATACGGCCGCCGAGCCCTTCCCCAAGTGCTGCAAGCGGCGGTCGGCTCCCAAGGGAGTCGTCATCGATGGATCATGCTGCCGCAAGTTGGGCGAGGCTGCAAGCGCTCCGCCAGGGTGCGCCGCTGGTGCACAACATCACCAACTTCGTCTCGATGGAGGTCGTGGCCAACTGCCTGCTGGCGCTCGGCGCCGCGCCGGCGATGGTCCACGCCGAGGCCGAGGTCGAGGACTTCGTCCAGCTCGCGAGCGCGCTCGTGCTCAACATCGGGACCCTGTCGCCGCCGTGGGTCGCGGCCATGGAGCGGGCGGCGCTGCGCGCCCGGACGCTCGGCAAGCCCTGGGTGCTCGACCCGGTCGGCTGCGGCGCCACACCATACCGGACCCGGACCGCCGCAAAACTGGTCGAGCTGCAGCCGAACGTGATCCGCGGCAACGCCTCGGAGCTGCTGGCGCTCGCGGGGGCCGCCCGCGTGCCGACCCGGGGCGTCGACAGCACGCACGGCTCCGAGGAGGCGATCGAGGCCGCGGCCGACCTCGCCCGCCGCTGGGGCACGGTGGTCGCCGTGACCGGGGCCGTGGATCAGATCACCGACGGCGAGCGTTGGCTCAAGGTGAGCAACGGCGATCCGCGGATGACCAAAGTGACGGCGCTCGGCTGCGCGGCGAGTGCCATCATCGGCGCCTTCCTGGCGGTCGAGCCAGACCCGCTGCTGGCGGCGGCCACGGGTCTTGCGGTCTTCGGCCTGGCCGGCGAGCGCGCCGCGGCCGAGACCCCCGGTCCCGGCAGCCTGCGGGTCCGGATCGTCGATCAGCTCGCCCTGCTCGACGAGGCGATCCTTTGCGCAGGCGTTCGGATCGCATGAGCTGGCGCCGCCGGTTCGATCCCACGCTCTACCTGGTGACGGATCCCGGTCTCGCCCGGGGGCGGCCGCTCGCCGAGGTCGTGGCGGCCGCGGTCAGCGGCGGGGTCACCCTCGTCCAGCTGCGCGACAAAGCGGCCGGGGGGCGCGCGCTGCTGGAGCAGGCGCGGGCGCTCAAAGCCCTCCTCGATCCATTGCGCGTGCAGCTTATCGTCAACGACCGGGTCGACGTCGCGGTCGCGGCCGGCGCCGCCGGCTGCCATGTCGGCCAGAGCGATCTGCCGGCCGCGGCGGCGCGCGCGCTGCTCGGCCGCGAGGCGATCCTGGGCGTCTCGGTCGATGCGCTCGATCAGATCGCGGCGGTCGACCCGGAGATCGTCGACTACGTCGCCCACGGGCCGTTGGCCGCGACCGCGACCAAACTCAACGCCGGCCAGCCGGTCGGCGCTGCCGGGCTGGCCGCGGTGCGCGCGCGAACCGAACTGCCGCTGGTCGCGATCGGCGGCATCGACGCCGGCAACGCCGGCGATGCCATGCGCGCCGGCGCCGATGGCGTTGCGGTCGTGAGCGCGATCGTCGCCGCCGCCAATCCCGCGGCGGCGAGCCGGGCGTTGCGGCGCACGATCGAGGCGGCCCGCCAGGAGCGCCGCGGATGACGATCGCAAACATCCTGACCGTCGCGGGCTCGGATTCCGGCGGCGGCGCCGGCGTGCAGGCCGACCTCAAGACGTTCGCCGCGCTCGGCACCTATGGCTGCTCGGTGATCTGCGCGCTGACCGCCCAGAACACGCGCGCGGTGACCGCGATCCACGAGGTCCCGCCCGAGTTCGTGAGTGCGCAGCTGGATGCGGTGTTCGACGACATCGAGATCGCCGCGGTCAAGATCGGCATGCTCTCGAGCAGCGCCGTGATCGAGGCGGTCGCCGCCGGGCTCGCGCGCCATCGCGCCCGCAACGTCGTGCTCGACCCGGTGATGGTCGCCAAGAGCGGCGATCGCCTGCTGCGCCAGGACGCGGTCGAGAGCCTGAAGCGGCACCTGCTGCCGCTCGCGACGCTGGTCACGCCGAATCTGCCCGAAGCGGGCGCCCTGCTCGGGATCGAGGCGCCCGTCGACGAGGCCGGCATGATCGCCGCGGCGGCCGCGGTGCGCGCGCTGGGGCCGCGGGCGGTGCTGGTCAAGGGCGGCCACATCGAAGGCGCCGAGAGCATCGACGTGCTGGATGACGGCGGCGAGCCGCTGACGCTCGCCGTCGCGCGGGTCGCGACCGTCAACACCCACGGCACCGGCTGCACGCTGTCCTCGGCGATCGCAGCCTTGCTCGGCCGCGGCCTGCCGCTCCGCGAGGCGGTCGCCGCCGCCAAGGCCTATCTCACCGGGGCGGTCCGGGCAGCCGATCGGCTACAAGTCGGTCACGGCCACGGGCCGGTGCATCATTTCCACGCGCTCTGGCCCGAGCCGGGCCGCCAGGAGACGGGGGCATGATCTTCTCGCGCGCGGCCTGGGAGCGGATCGGACCGCTGTATGCCGCGATCCTCGAGCTGCCGTTCAACCGGGAGCTCGCAGCCGGCACGCTCGCGCGCGAGCGGTTCATCTTCTACATGCTCCAGGATGCCCATTATCTGACCTGGTTCGGCCGGGCGCTCGCGGTCACGGCGGCGCGCGCGCCCGACGCCGAGGCGCTGATCCAGTTCGCCGGCAGCGCGCGGGCGGCGGTGGTCGTCGAGCGCGCGCTGCACGAGGGCTTCTTCCGGCGTTTTGGCGTGTCCGCGGCTGCGGCTGCGGCGACTGACCCGTCGCCGACCTGCGCGAACTACACCCATTACCTGCTGGCTCGCCTACAATGCGCCCTACGAGGTCAGCGTTGCGGCGCTGCTGCCCTGCTTTTGGATCTATGGCGAGGTCGGCAAGCATCTGCTCCAGATCGCCAGGCCCGACAACCCCTACCAGACCTGGATCGACACCTATGCCGACGAAGCGTTCGCCGAGGGCGTCCGCAACGTGATCGAGATCTGCGACCGGCTGGCCGAGACCGCCACGCCCGCGGTTCGCGCCGAGATGCTTGAGGCCTTCGTGCGCGCGGCAAAGCTCGAGTGGATGTTCTGGGACAGCGCCTGGCGGCGCGAGACTTGGCCGGTCTAGCGGCGCGCCGCATTGCCTCCACAGTCTGCCCCTTGCTATATCCAGCCAGCGTTCCCGGCTGCCGATCGGAGTCCCTGATGCAGGCACTGCTCCGTCCCGCCTTCGAGACGATCCTGAAGAAGCTCAGGCGGCTGCTCGTGCTGTCGCCGCTGCTGCATCTGCCGCGGGACGAAAAGATCCGCGCCGAGCGACGGCTGCGCGGCCGCGAGCAGGCGAGCAAGCTCGCCCGCGCCGACTGCGTCGTGGTGTCGTTCGGCAAGAGCGGCCGGACCTGGCTGCGGGTCATGCTGTCGCGCTTCTATCAGCTCCGGCATGGCCTCGCCGAGCGCCAGCTGCTCGGCTTCGACAATCTGCACCTGTGCGATCCGGCGATCCCCAGGATCTTCTTCACCCACGACAACTACCTCAAGGATTATACCGGCCACGCCGACAGCAAGGTCGACTATTACGGCAAGAAGGTCGTCCTGCTGGTCCGCCATCCGGCCGATGTCGCGGTCTCGCAGTATCATCAATGGCGACACCGGATGCGGCCGAACAAGAAGACGCTGAACGCCTATCCAGAGCACGGCGAGGCGGTCGAGATCGCCGAGTTCGTCACCGAGCGGGCGGCCGGCCTGCGCAAGGTCATCGACTTCATGAACGACTGGGCGCGCGAGCTGCCCCGGCTGCCGGACCTCCTGGTGATCCGCTACGAGGACCTGCGCGCCCGGCCCGAGCCGACGCTGGCCGGGCTGCTGGCGTTCATCGGCACGCCCGGGAGCGCGGACGAGGTCCGCGAGGCGGTCGCCTTCGCTTCGTTCGAGAACATGCAGCGGCTGGAGGCCAGACGCATCTTCTGGCTGAGCGGCCGGCTGCGGCCGCGGGACCGCAGCAACCCCCAGTCGTTCAAGGTGCGGCGCGGCAAGGTCGGCGGCTGGCGGGATCATTTCAGCGCCGCCGAGATCGCCCGGATCGAGGCGCTGATCGACGCCGAGCTCGACCCGGTGTTCGGCTACCGCCAGGCCGCGCCGGCGCACGTGGCCAGCGCCTGAGCTGGCGGCTTGCAGGCCCGGCGTGCGGTCTGCTATGCAGCGGGCAGAAACGGTTGCCTCAAGCGATGGACCCGATCCCGTGAACCGATGCGTCTTCGTCCATACCAACCACCGGCAGATGGTCGGCGCGCTGGTCTCGCAGTACTCGATCCGGCGCAACAGCGCTCACAACGATCAGTTCGACGTCCGGATCATCAACACCCAGGACCACGCCTTCCTGCACGCGCGCGAGGGCCAGCCGTACCTGCGCGGCGGCCGCAAGCAGCAGTGGCTGATCGAGGATCTGCAGTCGTTCACGCCGCTCCGCTTCATGCCGCCCGAGCTGATGGATTACCAGGGCCGGGCGATCGTGATCGACCCCGACGTGTTCGCGGTCGGCGACGTCTTTGAGCTTCTGACCCGCGACATGGAGGGCAAGGCGCTGATGTGCCGGGCCCGTAAAGGCCCGAAGAACCTCTCCAGCGCGGTCATGCTGCTCGACTGCGCCAAGCTGGAGCATTGGCGGACCGCCGAGCAGTTCGGTGAGATGTTCGAGTTTCGACGCGATTACATGGACTGGATCGCGCTCAAGCTCGAGCCGGCGGAGACGATCGGGTTGTTCGAGCCGGAGTGGAACGACTTCGACAATCTGACCGAGCAGACCAAGCTGCTGCACAACACCAAGCGCTGGAACCAGCCCTGGAAGACCGGGCTGCCGGTCGACTTCACGCCCTCAGACAAGACTCGGGGCTTCGCCCCGCTCGGCTGGTTCCGGCGCGCGCGGGAGGCGCTGGTCGGCCGCTACGCGCTGCTCGGCGCCTATAAGGCGCACTGGGACCCGAACCAGGAGCGGTTTTTCTTCGGGCTGCTGCGCGAATGCCTCGAGCAGGGCGTGATCTCCGAGGCCATGCTGCGCGAGGAGATGGCCCGCAACCACGTCCGCCACGACGCCTTCGAGGTCCTGGAGCGCACCCCGCGCCTGGCCGCCTGAGCCCGTCCCCGGCGGCGCCTCAGCCGAGGAGCGCACGGCGGCGCTCGAGGCTCGCCGCCGGCCACAGGGTCTGCGCATCATAGTAGGCCGCGAACGCCGGGACGCCTTCCGGCAGCGCGATCCAGGACAGCTTCGAGCGGGTGTAGATGTGCACGTCCGGCGGTAGCGCCGCTGGCGCATCGAGCGTGCCGACGCGGACGAAGCGGAGCGCCGGCCGACCCCCATAGTCGCTCCAGAGCGCCGTCTGGCAGGCCGGACAGCGATGGATGTCGTGCGGGCGGCCGCTGTCGGTCGGCACCGCGACCGGCACCGGAGCGCCGGCCAGGAGCGTGATCCGGCCGGTTTCGATCAGCGCGTTGAGCACGAACGCGCTGCCGGTCTGGCGCTGGCAGTCGCGGCAATGGCAGCAGTGCACAAACATTGGCGGCGTCTCGAGCCGGTAGCGCACCGCCCCGCACGCGCAGCCTCCTTCGAACCCGTCGCGCATCCGCTTTCTCCAGCAGCACCGACTAAAGTTTCGACCGTCACTGCTGATTTTAGCAACGGTGTTCCAGATGGGAACCGGCAGAGCGTGTCCCCCACCCAACCAAGCCCGCCGGCGACGGCATGCCATGGAATTCGGGGCAGTGGTGACCAGTAGTGCCGCGCATCCAGCTTGCCTTCAATTCGCCCTTTTGTATGCGCTCAAGGGGAGGCGCCCCGCCCGGCTCAACTGTGGGTGCGAGAGCCGCCGACCGGTCGCGAGCACGAGAGTCCGGCAGACCATTGGTCGGCCGCAGCTTCAAGAACCGCACGCCCGAGCCGAGCCCAGGAAAATGCGCTTCTCATCCAATCCGTTCAACATCTTGTGCCTACGCTTCAAAACACTACTATATTTGGCATGGCGACTGTAAAACTACATTCTTGCTAAAGGACTGTTGATCTCCGGCCACACCAGCAGCGTTGCGGCTTACATTGGCGATCAAAAAGGCTTGACTCGCCCACACTCTTAGACCAATGGTTAGTATACGCCTCAACAGAACCTACATCCACGGTGGGAGGTGACAATGATTCGTCTCGGCTTTGCAGGCCAGCCCGCAACCTGATCTTGCGTGGCCGCGCGTCGAATCATCCGAGGCCGCGGTGGAGAAAAACAATTCCATCACATTGGCGCGCCTCGCCAGCGATTGTCTGGCTTTGGCTGGAGCGTTCGTGCTCTCCACAGTCGTCACAGAGGTGATCCAGACCGAAATCTTTCACCTTGCAGTTGGGGAGTTCTACTATCCCTACCTGACCGACCGGCTGGTCATGGTGGGCTTCCTCGGGATCGCGCTCCTGATCTGGTTCGCAAGCAAGCGCCACTATACGGCGCGGCGCGGCTTTTGGACCGAGATCAGGCATGTTTTCCTGGCCACAGCGGCCGCGGCCGCTGTAGATGGTTGGTTGCACTTTGCCCTCAAGATGACCCCGTCGCGGCTGTGGCAGGTCCAGCTGTGGATCTACGCTGCGGTGCTGATCATCGTGCTGCGTATGCTGTTGCGCAACTGGTTGACCCGTCTCGGCCGGTGGCAACTGAACACGCTTGTGATCGGCACGCCGAGAGCGGTGGAGGAGCTTTGCACGTTCACTGCGTCGGAAAAGCATCTAGGCTACAAAGTGTGTGAGACCCTGGCTCTGGACCACGGCGAAGCCGTGAGCGCGCTTCCGGCGCTGCTTCGGACCCGGGAAATATCTCATGCGCTGATTGCTTGCGATGCTCTGTCGAGCACGACGCTGGATGAAGTCATCAGAGGCCTCGACCATGGACGGGTGAGTTACGGTCTGATCCCGCCATTGCGCGGCATGCCGCTGCTCGGTCTGGAGGTTGACGAGTTTTTTGGCTATGATTTCATCGTTTTGCAGAGCCGGCGGCGGCATCTGGGTCAGTGGCGCTGCCGGGTGGAGAAGCGTTGCATTGATGTGGTATGTGCGGTTCTGTTGTTGGTCCTGATGCTGCCCGCCCTAGCGGTGATTGCGGCGGCCATAAAGCTGGACGGCGGCCCGATCTTCTATCGCTCACCCCGGGTCGGCCGCGGCGGATCGGTGTTCTGGGCGTACAAATTCCGGACCATGGTGCCCAATGCGGATCGCTATCTGCAGCAGCTGCTGGTCGAGGACGCCGGCATCCGGGCGGAATGGCAGGCGAAGTTCAAACTCAACAATGATCCGAGGATTACCTGGTTCGGCAAATATCTGCGGCGGAGCAGCCTGGACGAGGTGCCGCAGCTGATCAATGTCTTGCGCGGTGAGATGAGCCTGGTCGGGCCCCGGCCGGTCCTGGTGGAGGAGGTGACGCATTACGGCGAGTGGTTTGACCTTTATACGAGAGCGGTACCCGGGATTACCGGGGCATGGCAGGTCAGTGGGCGTGATCGGCTGGACTACGAGGGCCGCATCAATCTGAATAACTGGTATATTCGGAACTGGTCGGTTTGGCATGACGTGGTCATCCTGCTCAGAACGATCGTCGCGGTGGCGCGGGGCTCCGGTGCGTCATGAAATGGGATCTGGCCAGCGCGGCGGTCGCGTGATGCTACGGCGCGGAGACCGCAATGGCCGACGGAGCTGAGCTGGCGATCTCACCGGGCTCCGTGACGACGCAGGATTGGGCTGCGAGTGGCAAGGCGCATCGCAGCGAAATGGCGTCGGGTGGGACCGCAGAGCGCGGTTCGCTGCGGCTGGTCCTGGTCGCGGAGAGCACCTTCGCTGGCGTCGGGCGGCATGTGGCCGATCTGGCCGAAGGGCTCCTCGAGCGCAATCATGAGGTCCATCTGGTCTACTCGCGGCGGCGGATGGAGGCCTATTTCCGCGAGCGCATAGCGGCGCTCAGAGGGCTGAGGTCGCTGGCCCTCGACATGGACCGCGCGCCGTCGCTGGGTGACGGCCGAAGCGTCCTGCGGCTCCGTGCCTATCTTCGCACGCAAGGTCCGTTCGATGTCGTTCATGGCCACAGTTCGAAGGGCGGCGCGATCGCGCGGGTCGCGGCGGCAAGGCTCGGGATACCCAGGGTTTACTCGCCGAATGCGTTCCGCACGGCCGATCCGGACCTTGGCTTGCTCGAGCACGGCGTCTACGCGCTGATCGAGCGCGCGCTCGGCCGGTGGGGGTCCGATCTTGTGATTGCCGGATCGCCCGAGGAGTTCGACGAAGGCCTTCGTGTCGGCATCCCGCAAGCGCGCTTGCGCCTGGTGCCCAACGGCATTCGGATGCCGCCACTCCGCTCCCGGCCCGACGTGCGACGGGACCTTGAGCTCACCGGCGACGATCTTTTGCTGCTGTTCGTCGGGCGGCTGGTCCGCCAGAAAGGCGCCGATCGCTTTGTCGAGATCTTCGCGCGGATCGCAGCCACCGAGCCGAAGGTGAGGGGAGTCATCGTCGGTTCCGGCGCGATGGAAAGTGAGCTCCGAGCGCGCGTGCGTGCTCTTGGCCTCGAGCGCCGGCTCCGCCTGATCGCGAGCCAGCAGGCCGTGCAGTTCATGCCCGGAGCCGACGTTTTGGTCGTGACCAGCCGCTACGAGGGGATGCCGTACACGTTGGTCGAGGCCCAACACGTGGGGCTCCCGGTGGTCGCGTTCCGCGTGGGTGGCGTCAGCACCGCCATGATCGACGGCGAGACGGGCTTCGTCGTCGAGCAGGATGACCACGGTGGCTTCGTCGACGCGCTCGGCCGGCTGGTCCAGGATCCGAGGTTGCGGCGGCGCATGGCCCTGGCGGCCGAGAGCCGGGCGCCGGCCTTCAGCCTCGATCGGATGGTCGCTGCCACCGAGGATCTGTACCGAGAGCTTCACCTGGGGCGCCGGAGCATGCGTGGTCATGCCTCAGCCTGATCCGGGGAGGCTGAGGGGCCGCAGGCGCAGCGCCGGTTGTAGCGTGGCTGCTTGATCGTCAAGTGCGCGATCGGTGCAGCCGACCCACCGGCCGGATTTGACTGGCGGCCCGGGCTCACTGAAGGGGAGATCGCGAACGATGAAGGAGCAGAGAACCGAGATTGCGAATACCGTCAAGCAGTACGTGATGACCGAGTTCCTGCCTGACGACGATGCTGACGCGCTTGAACAGTCGACGCCGCTGATTTCGGGCGCGATTTTCGATTTCTGTCGCGACCATCAAGCTGGTGACGTTCCTGGAAGAGCGGTACGGCATCGAGATTCAGCCGCACGAGATCAGCATGGACTACCTCAACACGATCGCCGACATTACTGACCTGGTGTGGGCGAAACTCTCCGGCGGGGCATGAGGTGGCGAATGCGCCTGGAGCAACTCCTCGAGGCCAGTGCGCGGCGATCCCCCGAGAACCCCGCTGTCGTCGAGCCGGGCAATTGCGCTGTCAGCTACCGTGAACTCGACGCGGTGGCAGGCGAGATCCGGGAGGCTTTGGCGCGCGCAGGCGTGTCCGCGGGCGATCGCGTCGGAATTTGTGCGCCGAAATCGATCGCGACGGTCGCCTCGATCTTCGGCATCCTGAAGGCAGGCGCCGCCTACGTCCCGGTCGATCCGAGCGCGCCGCCCTCGCGAAGCGCGTACATCTTTGATGATTGCACGACCAAAGCGATTATCGCCGACCGGAGGCTGGCGCCTGGACTTCTCGCCCAATTCGGTGCCCACGGCCATGAGCCGCTGCTTGAATTGGCGGTGACTAAGCCGCTGGGCGTTGCTTTGACTGTGCTCGTCCTGCGCAAGCGCGACCCGACCGCTGCGGCGACCAGCGAGGAAAATATCGCTTATATCCTGTACACCTCGGGCTCGACCGGCAAGCCCAAAGGGGTCATCCACACGCACGCCAGCGCCCTCAGCTTCATCGACTGGTGCTCGAAAGAGCTTGAGCCTCGGGACACCGATCGGTTTTCATCGCACGCGCCGTTTCATTTTGATTTGTCGATACTGGACATCTACGTGCCGCTCAAGCATGGCGCGGCCGTGGTTCTGCTCGGCGAAGAGCTTGGCAAGCAGCCGCTTGGCGTAGTCGACGCTCATTGCCCAGCAACAGATTTCGATCTGGTACTCGACGCCTTCGATCGCTGCGCATACTGTTGGAGTTCGGCAGACTGCAGCGCTATCAATACCGCGCAGCTGCGCACGGTCATCTTTGCCGGTGAAGTCTTTCCGACCAAGCACCTTCGGGCCTTGAAGGCAGCTTGGCCGCTCGCGGTCTGGTACAACCTCTACGGCCCGACCGAGACCAATGTCTGCACGTACTATCGGCTGCCGGATCAGCTTCCGGCCGATCGCACGGAGCCGTGTCCCGATCGGCCGACCTTGCTCCGGTGATCGAATCTGCATCGCGCAGCCCGACGGCCAGCCGGCAGCGCCGGGCGAGGAGGGCGAGCTGTACGTCAGCGGGCGGCTCGGTCATGCTCGGCTATTGGAACCTCCCCGAGCAGAACAGCGCGGCGTTTCACGCCGATCGCTCGGCAACCCGCTGGTACCGAACCGGCGATCTCGTGAGGCGAAGTCGACGGCCAGCTCGTCTTCCTCGGCCGGCGGGATCGGATGGTGAAGCGGCGCGGCTATCGGGTCGAGCTCGGCGAGATCGAGGCGGCGCTCTATCGGCATCCAGCGATCAGCGAGGCGGCGGTGGTCGCGGCCACCGTCAGAACGACGACTTGTCGATCAACGCGTTTGTGAGTCTGGTCCGGGGACGACACGCCCATCGACCATCGTCTTGAAGCAGTTCTGCTCGGGCAAGCTTCCGCTCTACATGGTGCCCGACCGCTTTTCATTCCAGGCGGACTCCCGAAGACCTCCACCGACAAGATCGACTACCAGACGATGAAGGAGCTGCCTGATGGACTTCTGACTCACCGATGAGCAGCGCTGCTGCGCGACGAGATCATCCGCTTCGCGCAGAAGGAGCTGAACGACGGCGTCGCGGAGCGGGATCGTGATCAGGCTTTCCCGCGCGAGCTGTGGCTGAAATGCGGCGACATGGGGCTGCAGGGCCTGCCGGTGCCGAGGAGTACGGAGGCGGCGGCCTCGACCCGCTGTCGACCGCGATCGCCCTCGAGGCTCTCGGCTACGGCTGTCGCGACGGCGGGCTCGTCTTCGCGATCTGCGCCCATCTGCTCGCCTGCGTCGTTCCCATCTGGAAGCACGGCAGCGACCGGCAGAAGCAGCGCTACCTGCCCAGCTCTGCAACGGCACGCCTGATCGCGGTCAACGCGATGACCGAGCCGCGACTCGGGCTCGGACGCCTTTGCGATGAGGACCACGCGCCGTCCCGGACGGTGACGGATTTCGGATCAACGGCACCAAGACGTTCTGCTCCAATGGGCCGATCGCTGATGTGCCGTCGTGTACGCGTTGACCGACCCCGAGAAGGGCATATCTACGGCGGCATTACGGCGTTCCTCGTCGACAAGGGAACGCCGGGTTTCGAACGCGGGCAGAAATTCGAGAAGATGGGGCTGCGCACCTGTCCGATCGGCGAGCTCGTTTTCGAGGACGTCCGCGTGCCGAGCGATGCCGTCCTCGGCCGCGTTGGCGCCGGCGCCACGATGTTCTCGCAGTCCATGGACTGGGAACGGCTCTGCCTGACCGCGTCGCATCTCGGCACGATGCGAGCGGCTGCTCGAGCAGGCCATCGTACGCGCGCACCCGCGAGCGGAGTTCGGGCAGCCGATCGGAAAGTTCCAGGCCGTCCCCACAGGATCGCGGACATGAAGGTGCGGCTCGAGGCTTCGCGCCGCTCGTCTACCAGGCCGCCTGGCGTCTCGACCGGCGTCCGAACGTCGCCCTCGACGCCTCGATCGCGAAGCTCTTCGTCAGCGAGTCGCTGGTGCGCACCGCGCTCGATACCGTGCAGATCCTTGGGGGCTATGGCTTCATGGCCGAATACGAGGCCGAGCGCGCGCTTCGGGACGCGGTCGGCAGCACGCTCTATTCCGGGACCTCAGAGATCCAACGCAATATCATTGCCAGTTGGCTCGGAGTTTGAGGCGCGGAGATCGAGATGCGCGGTCATGGCCATGCGCGGGAGATCGGGATCCGAGCGACCAAGGCTCGTCGAGGATCACGTGGCCGATGCTGGGCGTGCGCTGCAGCAGGTCGGCCGCCTCGTCGATCAAGATCACGTCGGCCAGCGACCAGCGGGCCGCGGCCGCCGAGCGGGCCGGCCGGCTCATCAGATCAGCCGCTGCTCGTCGGCGCTCAGGATCGCCTCGGCGGAATGCGCCAGGAACTCTGGTCGGTCAGCAGCCGCAAGATCAACTTCGCGGGTCGAGAGCCGGCCAGAGGGCGTCGGCGTACGCCTTGACCGGCTTGCTGCGGGCCACGGCATTCTGCACCCGGTCGTCGGGGGAGTCGCCGTAGGCCTCCATCCGCAGCAGCACCTGGTGCGACAGCCGCTGCGGCAGCATCGCCCGGCCGGCCTCGTAGCGGACCCGCGGGCCTGCAGCTCGCCGATCATCTCGTCGGCGAGATAGCCGCCGACCCGCCACTGGTGCGCGCCGCGCGGCACCACGAGCGGGCCATCGGCGGGTCGCAGGTGGCTCCAGACCGCCCGCCGCAGCACCTCGGCCATCCGGGCGTCGCCCTTGATCAGCGCGGCCGGCACCGGGTCCTCGCCGCGGACGGCGACCTGGTGGCCTAGCTGACCAGCGACGCGACCGTGGCCTGGGTGGCGTCGATCTCGCCGAGGGCCGGCAGCACGTCGGCGATGTAGGACAGGAAGCTGTCGTTGGGCCCGACGACCAGGACCCCGGAGCGGGCGAGCTGGTCGCGGAAGGCGTACAGCAGGTACGCGGCACGGTGCAGCCCGACCGCGGTCTTCCCGGTGCCCGGAGCGCCCTGGACCAAGACCGACTGGGCCAGCCCGGTGCGCACGATGGTGTCCTGCTCCGGCTGGATGGTGGCGACGATGTCGCGCATCGGGCCGGTCCGCGGTCGCTCGATCTCCGACTCGACGATGTCGGAGGCCGCCGGCGGCGGGCGCGGTGGTCAGGTCCTCGTCCTCGTACGCGGTGAGCCGGCCGTGCGAGAAGCCGAACCGGCGGCGGCGGCGTACGCCCATCGGCTCGCCCGGCCGGCCCCGGTAGAACGGCAGCGACATGCCGGCCCGCCAGTCGATCACCATCGGCTCGCCACCGGCCTCGCCGGTCACGTGCCGGCGGCCGATGTAGAGGGTCTCGGCCGCTTCGGCGCCCAGGGCCGGGTCGTAGTCCAGCCGGCCGAAGAACAGCGGAACCTCGGGTCGTCCTCGAGCGCCTTCATCCGCCGGTAGAGCGTCTGCTTGAGGTGCTCGGTGGAGACGTGGTCGCCGCCGATCGCCTGCAGCCCGGCGGTGTGCTCGCGCATCCGGCGCAGCGCCGCCCGGGACTCCGCCAGATGATCTTGCTCGCTGGCCAGCACCTGGGCCGGGTTCTCGGGCACGCGAGGACCTCCGATGTCGGGATCGGTGGGAGTGGGGAGCGAGGGGCCACGCTACCGGCGCGTTGTCGGCCTCGTCCACGGGTTATCGCCGGCGCCCGGAGGCCGGATCGTAAGGTGGCCCCGTGACATCGGAACAGACGGAGCGCAGTTATGTCCCTGTCGAGAACCCGGCCGATCGTCCGCGGACCGTGCGGGAGACCGTGCGGGTGATCTTGATCGACCATGACCGCACCCTGCTGTTCCAGGACAGCGACCCCGGGATCCCGGACTCGCAGTGGTGGGTCACCCCGGGCGGTGGCGTCGATGCGGAGGAGACCGGAGCGCAGGCGGCGATCCGCGAGGTCTTCGAGGAGACCGGGTGCCGACTGAGTCGAGGGCGATCTGCTCGGTCCGATCGCGATCCGGCACGTGGTGCACGGCTACTCCGACCAGGTGATCGAGCAGGACGAGTCGTTCTACCTGGCCATGGTCGACCCGTTCGACGTGGACATCTCGCAGCACACGCGCCGACGAGCGGCTGACCTTGTTGCAGTACCGCTGGTGGTCACACGACGATCTGCGGAACACCGATGAGTGGATCTGGCCGCACGAGCTGGTCGAGCTCTGGTCGCTGGCCGGGCAGCCCGATGCCTGGCCGATCGACCTCGGCACCCAGGAGGAGTCCACCGTCCTCGATCGCTGTCTGAGCGTCAGCCGACCAGGTCGAGGTAGGTCGAGCGCGGTTCGTCCAGAGCCAGTTCCCCGGCGGGCATCGACGGTCGGGGTCGCCGCGGTTCGCGTACCCCCGCTCCGTCGTCCGGGTCGTCCCACGGCGCGGGCGGAAGGTCCGGGAAAGCCCTGGCCGAACCCGAGGTCGGAGGGGTGCCGCTGGGCCTGCCTGGCGTCGCTTCTCGAGCTTGCGGGCGGTCTTGCGCAGGCGCTTCTTGGTCTTGTTCTTGGCCATCGCAGCCTCCTCGGATGGACTGCACCGAGGGTACGTCCGGCCGGCAACCTGCACTTCGACCGCGGAAGCCGGCACTTCACCCAGCAGGTTTCGCGGGCTCAGTGCCAGTTTCCCGGGTGTACGTGCGAAACCGGCAGCTGCGAGCGAAGCGAGCCGTCGCGAGACGTGACCGGACTCAGTCGGCGGCGAGGGCGTCGGCGGCGTCCATGATGCGGTAGCCGTAGCCCTGCTCGGCCAGGAAGCGCTGCCGGTGGGCGGCGAAGTCGGCGTCGACGGTGTCCCGGGAGACGACGGCGTAGAACCGGGCGGTCACCCCGTCGGACTTCGGACGCAGCAGCCGGCCCAGCCGCTGGGCCTCCTCCTGCCGCGATCCGAATGCTCCGGAGACCTGGATCGCCACCTGGGCCGAGGGCAGGTCGACCGAGAAGTTCGCCACCTTGCTCACCACCAGCAGGTCGATCTCGCCCGACCGGAATGCCTCGTAGAGCCGCTCGCGCTGCCGCACGGTCGTCTCTCCGGTGATCAACGGCGCGTCCAGTTGCGCGGCCAGGTCCTCCAGTTGGTCGACGTACTGCCCGATCACCAGCGTCGGCACACCGCGGTGCTTGGCCACCAGGTCGATCACCACCTCGGTCTTGGAGTCGGCGCTGGAGGCCAGCCGGTACTTCACCTCCGGCTCCGCCAGCGCGTACGCCATCCGCTCGGCCTCGGTCAGCGCCACCCGCACCTCGATGCAGTCGGCCGGCGCGATGTAGCCCTGGGCCTCGATGTCCTTCCACGGCGCGTCGAAGCGTTTCGGCCCGATCAGGGAGAACACGTCGCCCTCGCGGCCGTCCTCCCGGACCAGGGTGGCGGTCAGCCCGAGCCGGCGCCGAGCCTGCAGGTCGGCGGTCATCCGGAACACCGGGGCAGGCAGCAGGTGCACCTCGTCGTAGATGATCAAGCCCCAGTCCCGGGCGTCCAGCAGCTCCAGGTGCGGGTGTACGCCGCCGCGCTTGGTGGTGATCACCTGGTAGGTCGCGACGGTGACCGGCCGGATCTGCTTGCGGGCTCCGGAGTACTCCCCGATCTCCTCCGCGGTCAGCGTGGTCTTCTTGATCAGCTCGTCGCGCCACTGCCGGGCCGCCACCGTGTTGGTGACCAAGATCAACGTCGTGGCCTGGGCCCGAGCCATGGCGGCCGCGCCGACGATGGTCTTGCCGGCCCCGCAGGGCAGCACCACGACCCCGGAGCCGCCGTGCCAGAAGGACTCCGCGGCCTGGTCCTGGTAGGTCCGCAGCTGCCAGCCGGTCTGGTCGAGCGCCATCGCGTGCGCCTCGCCGTCGACATAGCCCGCCAGGTCCTCGGCGGGCCAGCCCAACCGGAGCAGCACCTGCTTGACCTGACCGCGCTCGGACGGGTGCACGACGACGGTGTCCTCGTCGACCCGCGCGCCGATCAGACCCTTGATCTTGGCGTTGCGCAGCACCTCGGCGAGCACGGGGCGGTCGGTGGTGACCAGGACCAGACCGTGGGTGGGATGCTTCTCGATCCGCAGCCGCCCGTAGCGGTCCATCGTCTCGGCGACGTCGACCAGCAGCGAGTTGGGCACGGGATAGCGGCTGTAGGTCAGCAGGGTGTCCACGACCTGCTCGGCGTCGTGCCCCGCCGCCCGGGCGTTCCACAGCCCGAGCGGCGTCAGCCGGTAGGTGTGGATGTGCTCCGGCGCCCGCTCCAGCTCGGCGAAGGGCGCGATCGCGATCCGGCACGCGTCGGCGTGAGGATGATCGACTTCGAGGAGCAGCGTCCGGTCCGACTGCACCACCAGCGGGCCGGGCCCGTCCAGGGGCGCCGGCTACTGGCGGGTCTTCGGGGGCTCGCCCGCGGTATGGGTGGGTGCGAGTGGTCGGCTGGCGGCGCCTCGCTGCTCGGTTCGGTCGTCGGCGAGGGTTCCTCGGTCGGCGACGGCTCGCTCGGTCGGTGTCGGGGTCGGCGTCGCGGTGGCCCGTCGGGTCCGGGGACGGCCGGGTGAGCAGCAGGGTCGGTGAGGTCGCGCTGGGGTTGCCCGCCGCGTCGACGGCCTTGATCTGCACCACGTGCTGGCCGTCGTCGTCGTTGAACCAGCGCAGCGTGACTTGGGTCTCCGCCGTCGTCGCGACCTCGTAGCCGTTCAGCCAGATCCGGTAACCGATCACCCGATCGTTGTCCGAGGCCCGTGGCCAGGTCAGCCGCAGCCGCTCCGCCGTCACCTCGGCGGGCCTGATCGTGGCCACGGCCGCCGGCGGCTCCTCGTCCTTGATCTTCTGCGGGTCGAAAGCGGTTGGCCCGCGGTCGCGTCGGCCGCGGCGGCCGCGCTGGCGCTTCGGCCGGCCGGGCAGGTCGGCCGGGGTCGGCGGTCGGCGGGCCGGTGGGCCGCGTCCGTGTCGCCGGCTGTCCGACCCCGGTCGCGGCGGCCTGCGGCACCGGATGTCGCGCCCGCCGGCGGCACCGCCCTCGGCTCGTTCGGCGTCTGCGGCATCCTGACCGGGTGGGCACCGGCCATGCCGGGCGCGAGGTAGAGCGCTCCGACGCCGGCGCGCACACGCCAAAGACGAGCATCCGTCTGATGGTCGCCGCGCGCACTGGCAAGTCTAGTGGAGTCGCGCCTGGCCCTCTCTTGCCGAAAAGTGCGGACATTGGTTAACACGTTACAAACTCTCGCGGGTCCGGATCACGCCGGCGCAACGGCAGAGATCCGGGCCAAGGGGATGGTGATCACCTGCGCGCTGGCCCGGTCGACGGCGCGCACCGCGCCCGCGGCGAGGTCGAGGGGGGCCACCTCCCGTTCGGTCGGCCGGCCGTCCGCGTTGACGTAGGCGACCCGGACCGGCTGCGCCTGCCGGGTTGCGGCCCGCAACCGGTCCAGCGCCTCGTCGGTCCGGCGCGCCCGTCGCCCCGGCGGGTCGGGGTCCGCTCGTTCCGCCGCGAGCAGCGCCGCCGCCAGTTCGGCCCGGCCGCTGTCGACCCGGTCGCCGGGCTCGGCGCGGCCGGCGGCGGCCGCCGCGGCCCGGCCGGCGGGCGCAGCGGCGGCCGGCGGCGTCCTCGACGATCGGCGCATGCCCCGCCGCCGGACCATGGCCAGCAGCTCCTCCTCCTCGACCGCCGCCACCAGTACCGTCGGGGCCACGGCGCAGCCCGATCGCCGCCGCGTCGGGTGGGTCAGCAGCGCCGCGGCCTGGGTCTCGTCCGCGACCCGAGGTAGGACGCGGCCGGTCCGACCCGGATGCTGCCGTGCCGCCGGAGACGTCGTCGACCAGATACGGCAGCGGCTGGGGCACCCCGGTCGCCGAGTGCCGCTCCAGCCAGGCGTGATCTCACCGGCCGACCAGCCCGCGTCGTACGCCCGGCGCAGCGAGTCCGCGCTGAACCGGAACACCCCGCCGGCTCCGCGGGACTCCTGGTCGGCCAGCCGGCGCAGGTCCGGGCCACCCGTACGCCAGCGGCCCGGCCGCCACGGCGGTCAGGTCGGCCTGGATCAAGATCGTCTCCAGCGGCGCGGGGAACAGCTCGGCCAGCCGGCGGGCAACGGTTCGTCGGCCCGGCTGCGACCAGCGCCGGCGAAGGAGGACACCGCGTCCGCGCTGACCAGACCCGAGCCAGCCGGCCTCCCGCCAGGTCCAGCCCACCACCGCGCCGCGTCCGAGCGGGGTTGCCGCAGCCGGGGGCGGTGCCAGGCCAGGCGGCGGCGACGGGTCCCGGTCCGAGCACCGTCACCGGGTCCGCCGCGGTCGGCGAGGTCAGCACGGTGCCGCGCAGCCGGCGGCCGCCGGGACGTCGGCCTCCGGCCCGAGGGCGTGGGCGCCGGCCGCGGCCGAGCGGAGCGAACAAGCGGGTCCGCGTCCGCCAGGCCTCGGCGACGCTCGCGCCACCGCCGCGGCGACGGCTCGGCCAGCCAGTGGTCGTACTCGGTGGTGCAGCAGGCCGGCGCGCTCGGAGCGCGACCAGGCGGGCGGCGTACGCGCACTCGAGCAGGAAGATCGCGTGCTCCGACGATTGCGACGCATCGCGTCATCCCCCCATCGACGCGCCGTTGCCCAGCCGCCGGGCCAGCGCCGCGACGTCACGGGTGGCCAGCCCGCCGGTCCGCAGCAGCCGGTGTGGCGCTGCCTCCAGGCTCGCGCCACCAGATCCAGATCGCCCAGCAGTCCGAACGCGGCCCCGGCCGCCGCCCGGTCGGCCAGCGGCCGGGTTGCGGTCCGCCCGGTCAGCGGCGGCGGCCCGGTCGGGACGGGCTCGGGCGGTGAACCGGCCGCCGCGGAGCCGCCAGGCCACTTCGCGGGGAACGATCACCGTGCCGGTGTCCACCGGGCGCAGCAGCTCGACGGCCAGCAGCTCGTCGACCGGTGAGCGAGCCGTTGCGCCGACGCGCGTCGGCGTTGCGTACCGCGCCGCTCGGTGCCCAGAGCAGCCGATCGAGCACGGCCCGGGCCGCCGGCCCGCACGCGCTCCAGCGCCGCGTCGATCTGCGACTCGCTGAGCGGTCGGGCCGAGGCGGGGCCAGCCCGCCCGGGAAGGGCTCGAACGACTCCCGGACCGGGCGGACCAGATGCAGCTGGTCCGGGTCCCCCCAGACCAGGCGCAGGCGCGAAGCTCGTCGACCGCCGCGGCCACGACCGGCGGCTCGCCCAGCAGCGTCGGCCAGCTCGGCACGGCGTCGGGTCGGGCAGCGCGGCCAGGCCCTCGGCCATGGTGCGCGCCAGGCGTTCAGGCGGCCCAGGGCCCGGGTCACGAGGACGTCGTGGTCGAGCGGCTGGCCAGCTCGGTGAGATCGCGGGGGGCGGGTCGGCGAGGTCGGTGCCGCCGATGAAGCAGCCGTCCAGGGCGTCGGGGGCCAGCTCGCGCAGTGCCTCGGTCAACGTGCGGGGCCGGGAAGGTGCGCTCGGCGCGGCCACCAGCTAGCCCCGGTCGGCCGGCTCGGCGGTGGCGGCGCCGGCGCGCAGGCCGCGGTAGACGAGCACCAGGGTGGTGAGGAGCAGGGCCCAGCAGACCACCAGCGCCCAGCCGCCGATGGTCGCCCACCACTCGGCGAAGCCGCTGTCGTTGGTCAGCGTCGCGATGATCGCGATCAGGCCGAGGACCACCGAGCCGACGCCGAACGCCGTCCGGACCGGCTGCCGCGCCACCTTCACCCGGCCGGTCAGGCCCAGGCGACGGCGTAGCAGCATCGGGGCGAGCACGTAGACCAGCCCGCCGACGGCCAGGCAGATGCACAGCCCCGGCGTGGCCGCGTCCAGACCGCCTTCGGGCCGACCTGGCCGGGCGGCGCCGGCCGCTCCCCGTAGGGGCCGGGGCCGAACCAGGCCGGGGTGCCCGGGGCCGGGAAGCGGCCGTGGGCGGCGGCGGTCGGGGCCGGGACCAGCGGCTGGTGCCCTCCGGTCCGGCGAGCCGGGCCAGGGGTCGGTGGTGGTCGGCATGGCCGCGGGACTGCTCGACCGGTGGCGCGGTGGGCTGGTCCCCAGTGCACGGCGCCCCAGGCCGAGTCGGAGGTCATGCGCGCTGGCCACGGCGAACGGCACCTGAGGATCCCGGGTCTCCTCGACGTCGGGTACCAGCGCTCCAGCGGCGCGACCGGGGCCGGGGCTGGTCGAAGGACGGCCGCTCCTTGGGCGCCAGCGCGGCCATCTGCTCGACCGGCGGAGCCATCGAGAGCGGAGCGACGCCGGCGTCGGGAAGTCGGTCGGGCGCTCGACCGGCGCGTACTCCGGCCCGTCCTCCCAGGTCGCCATGCAGTCATCGTAGACGCGCGCGGCGGTCGTCCCGGGGCCGTCGGAGGTCGCCCCCGGCCGCCGATCTAGCTTGGGGCGGGTGGGCAGCGGATACGCTTGGCGGGCGAGTTTCGGGTGTAAACAAGGTGTGCCGTGGGGGCGTCGGCCGTCGCCGCGGAACAGTGAGGTCACGACGTGCCGGTTGGCAAGGTGAGGTTCTACGACGCCGAGAAGGGTTTCGGCTTCCTGACCAAGGACGAGGGCGGTGACGTCTACGTCCGCGCGACCGCGCTGCCCCCGGGCGTGACGACCCTCAAGCCCGGCCAGAAGGTCGAGTTCGGGGTCGTCGAGGGCCGCCAGGGCGAGCAGGCCCTGTCGGTGCACCTGCTCGAGGCGCCGCCGTCGTTGTCCAAGGCGGCCCGCAAGCCGCCGGACCAGATGACGGTCATCGTCGAGGACCTGATCAAGATGCTCGACGGGCTGGGCAACAACTATCGCCGTGGCCGTCACCCCGACTCCCGGACCGGCGGAAGGTCGCCTCGGTGCTGCGCGCCGTCGCCGACGAGCTCGAGCTCTGAGTACGGCAAACGGCCGCCGGCCCGGATGGGTGGCCGGCGAGCGACAGGCCCTGGCGGAGACCTTCCGCACCAGCGACCCCGACGGTCCGACCCTGGACGAGGGCTGGACCGTGCGGCACCTGCTGGCCCATCTGGTGCAGCGCGAGCAGGACCCGGTCGGAGCCACCAAGGACCTCCTCCAGCGTCGACCGCCGGGCAGGAGAAGGAGCTCGGGCGGCTGGTCGACGGCGCCCGGACCCCGGCGGGCTACTCGGCGCTGGTCGACCGCTTCCTGGCCGGCCCGCCGCGCTGGTCGCCCTTCCGCTGGGCCGGGGAACGGGTGAACCTGCTCGAGTACGTCGTGCACCACGAGGACGTCCGCCGCGGCAGTTGGGCGACGTCGCGCCCCGGTCGCTGCCCGACGGCGCGCTGGAGGCGCTCTGGGCGCAGCTGCCGTTATCGGCCGGTGAAGTTCCGCCCGCGCCGGTCGGCGTCACCCTGGAGTGGCCGGTCATCAGGTGCAGGTGGTCAAGCGGGCCGAGCCGGGTGTCGTGCTGCGCGGGCAGCCCGTGGAGCTCGCCCTCTACGTCATCGGCCGGCGCGAGGCCGCCGAGGTCGGCATCTTCGGCGATCCGGCGGCGGTCGCCCGGTTCGAGGACTGGATCGCCGG
>CAWJAY010000035.1:0-77467 GCA_963840925.1 uncultured Alphaproteobacteria bacterium | reverse complement strand
GGCTCAAGCATTGACGGCGCCGCGCTCGCGTCGTTGTCTTACCCAGGACGGCGACGGCATGGCCAGGCTGGCGGCGCGGCCAGGATCTCGGCGATGACCTGGGGGGTGGACCGGCCTCAACCGGCCGGGCTCGGTCCGGAGCGGCTCAGATGCCCGATCGGTTAAGCGGGGTCGATGGCACGGCAGCTAGCGACGGCCAGCGCGCGAGCGCGCCGCCGCAGTCCGCCTGTCCGGACCGCCAGGCGCGCAAAGTCACGGTCGGAATGCCGGTGTTCAACGGCGAGCTGCTGATCGCGCGCGCGATCGAACTCGATCCTTCGGCAAAGCTTCAGCGATTTCCGGCTGATCATCGTTGATAATGCCTCGACCGACCGAACCGCGGCGATTGTCGAAGCCTACGCCCGCCGGGACCCCCGGATCGAATACGTGCGAAACCAAAGCAACCTCGGTGCGGCGGCCAATTTTAACCGCGCTTTTGCGCTCTCTGACACCCAGTACTTCAAATGGGCAGCACATGACGATGAACTGCGACCGACTTATTTAGAAAAATGCGTCGCCGTCTTGGATTCAGATATGACAGCAGTTCTGGCCCATTCGCAGGTCCAAAGGATCGATGATGTCGGTCGAATGATTGATAGCTACGACCCGGTGCCGCCGGAGCTAGATTTCGACTCACTCACTGCGACGATTTCGCGCACGCCTCCTGCACCGTGGCTGGTGCACCGAGATCTTTGGACTGATCCGCGCCAAGCAGTTGCGCGGCACGATGATGATCGGTAGCTTTCCCGGCTCCGATCTGTCCCTGATCACCGAGCTCTGTTTGCAGGGGCGGTTCGTCATCATCCCAGAACCATTGTTCTTGCATCGCATTCACTCGGCACGCTATACGAGCGCCGTATTCGAACGGGCAAGAGACGGCACCGGGCGCGAACGCATTTTGGCTTGGTACGATCCGTCCCACAAGTTCGATCGACGACAGCTCCATTGGTGGTTTTTTTTTACGAGATACTTTCAGATGATCAATCGACATGTGGAACCGGCGCGCCGTATGCGTTACTATCTTGCCGCGCTGCGCTGGCTGACGATCAGAAACAACGCGGTCGATCTCGTGAAAGATCTTTTGTTTGTTGTGAGCCCCGGCCTGCTAAAGGCCGTGGTACGGCTGAGAATTCGATGGATGGGGGGGCAAGCGTCATCCGGCTGAGCCGGGCAGCGTGCAACCCGGCGATGGCGAAGGCTGGTGCAGGCTCGGTTTGCGAGCTGGACGGTATTGCTTCCGCGCCGGAAGCGCCTAGCCCTCCGGCGCGCCGGGAAGCAGCGGTGCGCGCGGTTCGTCGCATACCGGTGGCTTGCGACGACGAGGGGCCAACGCGATGATCGCGCGGCGATTGCTGCGCGCGCTTGAGGCACCGACGCGGCGCTGGCGCCAGCGACGCGCGCCGCTATCGGAGACGCCCGATCTCGCCGGCCGGCGCTTTCTTTTGCTCGGCGGCGTGCACCGGAGTGGGACATCGCTGCTCCACCGGCTGCTTCGTGCCCATCCGGAGATCAGCGGCTTCGCCAACACGGGAGCCTCGGAAGACGAAGGTCAGCATCTGCAGAGCGTGTTTTCGAACGCCCGCCAGTTTGGCGGCCCGGGCCGGTTCGCGTTCGACCCCGGGGCGCGCCTGACCGAGACCTCTCCGCTTGTGTCGCCCGCCAACCGCGACCGATTGCTGCGTCAATGGGGGGCGTACTACGATCTGACCAAGCCGGTGCTGCTCGAGAAATCACCGCCGAACCTGATCCGCGCGCGTTTCTTCCAGGCGCTGCTTCCGGACACCCGGTTCATCTTCATTCTCCGCCATCCGATCGCGGTCGCCTATGCGACGCAGAAATGGACGCAGACGAGCCTCGCCGAGTTGTTGCTGCACTGGTGTTTGGCGCACCGGCTGATGCTCGGCGACCTCGGCGAGCTCGACCATGCCCTGGTGCTCCGTTACGAGGATCTGGTCGCCGCGCCGGCGCATTGGCTCGACGCGGTCGCTCGGCTCGCCGAGCTGACCCCGATCCGGATCAGCGAACCGATCGAGGATCACAACGCTCGTTACTTCGCGGCCTGGGAGCAACAACGCAACAGCTGGAGTGACGGCGAAGCCGCTCTCAGCGATCTCGCCGCGCCCACGATGGCGGCCTTCGGCTATCGCCTAGCCCCGCCGCTCGTGGAATCGTAGCCAGGGCTCGCGGGGCATAGACCCGCAAAACGGCGTCCGCGCCCTGCTCGCCAAAGCCGGTAGCTGCGGTTCGCCCAGACTTGTCCATGCCGCCCGCAAGGCTGGGGCTTGCCAAGCTGGTATCCAAGGGGCCGATCTTGCCTGGTTCGCGACCGCCGCCTCGCGCCATGGCTCGAGATCGGCACCAGATTTCGCCGTCGACGCGCCATCGATGACCGGGCCGCAGCTTGACACACCGCGAGCGTTTCGGTGATAAGCGATCGCGGCCGGGTGCCGGGGTGGCGAGCCCCCGCAGTCAAAGTTGAGCCGCCGGATCGGAGGTGGCGCCGTTCAGTCAAGCGTGCCTTGCGGTGACCTTGGCTGCATGAGCCGGTGCTTCCACGTCCATGGTTCGCAACCCACCCGCAGAAACCCTGCCGCTGTCGAGCCCGGCCGTCGCCGATCGCGAAGTCAGGCTGCGCATGCATCGTCTGGTGACAGCAATCGTGGGTTGACAGCCGACATTGCCGGCCGATCCTTAGATCGGAGCGAATGAGGGGACCTCGGTGATTGCCGAACAGTTGACGACACCGATAGCGTTCGAGGTGTTCAACCGGCCCGAGCATACGCGACGGGTGTTCAGCGCCATCGCCGCGGTCAGGCCGACACAGCTCTTCATCATGGCCGATGGCCCAAGACATGATCACCTCGAGGACGTCAAGAGATGTGCTGAAGTCCGCGCGATCGTCGAGGATATCAGGTGGCCATGCAAGGTGTGGGCTGACTTCGCGCCCACGAACATGGGGTGTGGTGACCGATCGATTAGCGGGCTCAATTGGGTGTTCGAGCATGTCGACGAGGTGATCTTCGTTGAGGACGACGCGCTTCCGGAATTGAGCTTTTTCCAGTTCTGCCATGAGATGCTGCAGCGGTTCCGCGACGACCAGCGTGTCGTGACTGTACGCGGTGTGAATCTATTTCCCGAACGGAGCTTGGGCTATAGCTATTTTTTTTCCAGCTTGTTCGGCACTTGGGGGCTAGCGCTGTGGCGCCGGACCTGGGAGCAGTTCGATCCGGCGATGACCATCTGGCCAGAGGCCCGAGAGCGCGGCCTGTTGGCGAACGTCTTCCCGACGCGGGCCCATTGGCGGTATTGGCAGAGGATTTTGGATGGTTGCCATGGGGAGCACTTTAGCTGGGACTATGCCTTCGCGCTGTCGTGCTGGCTTCAGGGCGGACTGACCGTCGTCCCGGCGCGCAACCTGGTGCGGAACATCGGCTTTGGCGCTGACTCCACGCACACCAAGGTGGACACCGGGCTTGGAAAGCTACCGCTCCAAACTCTCGACTTTCCTCTGCACCATCCGCCGTTTGTCCTCCCCGACCGCGGCTATGACGATCTCGCTTGCGACTGGCTGGTTCAGGAAACTCGGCTGCCCCGTCGCGCCGTAAATAAGATCAAGAGGACGGTCGGATCTTGGCAAGGTCCGGCCTGGCGCTGGTCGGCGCGGTAGTGTCCGATCACTGATCCTTGCGCGTGAGGCACCAAGGCGACTGGCGTGCGCGTGATCGCCCAATGGTCCCATACGTCATCATGGCGCGGCCAGGGCTCTATGGATGACGTCTACGCCTAACTGCGGCGAGCACCAACGCGCGGGTCTTCGGGGAATAGGACTTTCCAGTCCTTCGCAAGTTCTTGGTAGAACCGCTCGGCGATCAGTTCGTGCCCTTTGACTCCGGGATGCTCGTCCCACGGCGCCACCCATAACGATTCACGGACGTAGCCATCGTACGCGCCACGGAGATTGAGAATGGCAAAACCTGCTTCGCGCGCCAGCGGCGCAAGGCGCTCGAAGCGGGCATCGAACTCCGCGGTCGACTCGAACAGGACGGGCAGCATGATCCACAAGGCGACGGCGTGCTGCTCACGTGCGGTCGCCACGATCGTGCGATACGACCATCGCACCAAGTCTTCCGCGAACGGAGCAAGGCGCTTGATCGTCTCGACTTCGGTCATGCCCTGCTCGACGCCGGCCCGATCGACGACGGCCTGCACATTGGCGAATTCCAGCTTCGCGCCCTCTCGGACCGTATCCGCGAGGCGTTCGGCGGCGTTCTGGATGTCGTTTCGGGCGGTGACGTAGACGATAGCGTCCGGAGAGGGCTCCATCGCCTGTCGCCCGACTGCGGCAGCGCTCTGCAGCACGGAGTAGCCGCCGACCGCTGCGTTCAGGATCTCGTACCGACCATAGCGCGGGTCGGGCCGCTCGCGGTTGAGGCGGTCCTCGAGCAGCGACTTGAAGGTCTGGGCGTGCTCGACCCCCGATCCCATCGTGTGGGAATCGCCGAGTAGCAGCACCCGATGGGTCTCCGCCGGTTTCGGCGTCTGATAGTCGAGATCGCGCATGCCCCATCGATTGGTGCGGAAATCGGTGCGCTTGAACTCGATATGAACGTTCGGCAGCAGCTCGTACCTGCGAATGTCGCCGGTCCATCGGGCAGCCCCCGATTGCGGGATGTCCGTCCAGTCCCTCGGCATTTGTCCCTTCAGGGTCCAGATTCCGTGGGCCCAGGCGCCGTTGCCCAACAGCTCCTCGTAGTAGCCAGCGGTCCGTCGTTCGCGATCGCGAACGTTCAGCTCGTTGCTCTTCAGCGCAGCGATGACGTTTCGTGCGCCCCCGCTCAAGAGGTCCTGAGACCACGGCATGCCGGTCAGGAGCAGGATCACGGCAAGGGCCGAAATGGCCGCGACCGATCGCTCGAACGCCGGCGCCTTTTCCCGGCTGAGCGTCCAGCTCTTGTGGGTTGCCAGCTGCGCGAGCGTGCCCAGGATAACCGCGGCCGCGAAGATCGTGAGCGCCCAGGCGATCTCGACCGCGGTGCTGTCGGCGGCCACCGATACCACGGCCAGCCATTCACTGATCGAACTGCTGGTCCAAAACGACCACAGAACGCACATGGTACAGAACATCGCCGCGGTCTTCAGCGACAGCACAAAGGCACCCCGATAGTCCGGCCCGTGGCGTTCGAGCGCCCGCTTGCGCCCGAACTTGGCCTCGTACACCGAGTTGACCGCGACCGCGAGCCCCAGCAGTGTCCAGAACACCGCGTCCTGCACGGTCAACTGAAAGCTGCCGCGCAACCAGAACCATTGATACGAGTGCAGCAACCAGCTCGCAATCAAAGTGGCGATGGTCGCGATCACCATCCCACGCAGCATCCCCCAACCTCGGAGCCGCATGAAAAGCGGATAATACACCATCTTCATCATGAAGTCTTTCCAATAGATATTGATGCGCCGCCAGAAATCGTTGAAACTGCTGGCCAGGAAATACAGTCGGTGGGTTTCAGGCAAATTATAGCCGTAGAGACACAGTACGCCCACGATAATGTGGAACATACCGGAGACCCGAAGATACAGCAGGTAGCTCGAAATCATGTAGACCGCGACACCGCCCAAGTCGGTCACCGCGCTCGGCGTCGGCGTAAAGTACAGGTAGACCAATCGGTAAAGAAGCAGATGAACGATGCCGCGCGCGATCCAGCGCAATCCTTTTTGGTAGATCGTTGCGGCGTCGTCGCTGTAATAGCTGCCTTGGAAGCCCCGATAGTCGAGAACCGGGAACAACGGAAAACAGACGTTCGGGAGCAGGAACAGATAGGAAAGGCGCCGGGCGATCGGCACCGCGTCCTTCTCATGGCGCAAATCGTAGAGGTATACCGCCAGCCGGAACATGAACATCGCGGCGAGAATGGGCACGACCAGGAACGACAAGGACCAGGCGCCCGGCACCACGATCCACTCGGTCCGGATCGCGGCCAGCGCCGCGCCGATCGCCAGCAGGAGCAGCACGCGCACGCCCAGGCCAAACGGCAGGTGGCAGACGGCGATCAGCGCGAGCCCGACGGCGACCAGGGCGACGCTCTGCAGCCCGCCCAGAATGAGCGCGATCGAGGCGAGCGACAGCAGCAGGAAAAAGGCCGGTCGGTGACGCAGCGGCAGCCAGGCGTGGACGACAAAGCCGGCGAAAATCAAGGGCAGGATCCGCGGAAACCCGTACGTCTCCTCGATGCTGAACAAATACGCCACCGTGAACACCAACCCGAGTTGCACGGCAATCATCAAGAATCGAGGGAGACCGATGCTCCCCAGCGGCATTGACGAGCCAGCCGGTTCATACCCCGCTCTCATTGGCGTTCCCCGTGTAGCACCGTACGGTCATACTTCAGCGGCAGCATCCGGAAGTGTTGCGGCATAGCCACAGTTCTGCAAAATCTGCGCTCCAGCAGCAGAAACCCGAGGGTTGACGCCGATGACACCCGGCGCACCGGAGCTCTCCAGGAGCGCTCCTCAGTCGCTGGATCCGAAAAATCATCTAACCAGCCACCACCGAACCGGGACTTGGCTTAACCTCGACCGCTCAAATATACTCGTGCCCGCCGCTCATAGCCATAGTTCCGGTTGAGCCGCGATCGAGGACGCGCGGGGAGACGCCCGGGTGGGCGGGAGAGGGTCATCGGGTAGATGCAGCCCGTGGAGCCGGCAATAAAGGCGGTCGCCGAGGCGGACCGCACCTGCAATCGTCAGGCATCGGTCTGCTCGACCCCGTCGCGGTCCGCGCATCCACTCCGGCGACGCCTCTGCCGTGATCCAAGCGCCGCCATCGCAAGCGGGCGGCGCCGGCTTGCGTCGGACCGTCGCCGCGCTCAGCATGCCGGCAAGCAAGCGCGCCTGACCCTTGCGGCGGCATGCGGAACCCGAGGTGCGGGTCCGGCATTGCTCGCTTAGCCGAAAATGCGCCGGGCGGCGCCGCGAGGGGTGGGACGGAAATGCCAGATCGAAGCGGGCGAGCGAGCCGCGCCGCGCGGCCGGCGGTGGCGGGTGTAGCGTTGCTCATGCTGGCGCTGGCGGCGGGCCTGCCGCTACGGGCCGCCGGGGCCAAGGTCGCGGGACCGGGGGCGCCCCCGGCGGCCAGTTTCGCGACGTCCGGCTCGAGCGGCTGCGCCCAGCCGGCGCCGGCGGCGGCGCCGAGCTCGATCGAGGTCGACGGCCGCACGCGCGGGCTGATCACAGTGGTGCCGGCCGGCTATCGCCCGGACCGAGCGCACCGGCTGGTGATCGCCTTTCACGGCCGGACCAACTCGAACGCCCGCGCGCGCGGCTATTTCGGGCTCGAGGAAGCGGTGCGGGGGCCCACGATCTTCGTCTATCCGAGCGCGCTGCGGCGCGAGGACGGCAGCTTTAGCTGGTCGGCGCCCGACGATCCGACCGAAGCTTCGCCCGACGTCGCGCTGTTCGATGCGGTCGTAACCCAGATTTCCAGCGTCTATTGCATCGATCAGCGCCAGGTGTTCGCGGTTGGCCATTCGCTCGGCGCCTGGTTCGCCAACAGCCTGGGGTGCGCCCGCGGCGACGTCTTGCGCGCGATCGGCACGATCGCCGGTGCGCTCGACCGCTCTGAGTGCCGGGGCGAGGTCGCGGCCATGCTGTTCCATAACCCGCGCGACCGCCTGGTCAGCTACCGCTATGGCCTGCTGGCCCTCAACCTGCTGCGTGCCGAGAATGGGGTCGAGCAACCGGCCGCGGAGGTGATGCTCGACGGCTTCGTCTGTGAGCGCTACGGCCCCGATCAGGCCGCGAACCCGGTGCTCTGGTGCCCCTATACCAAGAACCGCGGCCGCTCCGGCCGCTACTATCCGCACCACTGGCCGGACGGCGCCGGGCGCGCGATCATGGACTTTTTCGCCACGCTGCCGGACGGCGCCCGGGCAGCCGCGGTCCAGCCGGTGGCGGCTCGCTCGGGCGGATCAGCAAGCGAGCCGCGATGACGCTAGGCGAGCGTTTCCGGGCGATCGCGCGCCCCTACGCCTGGACCGGTCATCGCCTGCTCGAGGCCCGCGCCGGGCTCGGCGAGGCGAGCACCGGGGCGAGGCTGCACCGGCGCGCGCGCCCGAGCTTCAGGCGCCCGGACTTCGCGCCCCGGCCAGCTTGCCGAACCCCGCTTGCGGTCTTAGGTAGGGCTGTCCCGGGGTTCGCGCCGGGGCTCGCCGGAGCGGGCCGGGAGGGGCCATGACCGACAGCGACCGGCTGAACCGGCGGGCGGCGCTGGCCAGCATCGCGGTCGCGGCGATCCTGATCGTTGCCAAGCTCGCAGCCTGGCTGTTGACCGATTCGATCGTGATCCTGACCTCGCTGGTCGACAGCGGCATCGATCTGCTGGCCTCGCTCGTGACCTTCGTCACCGTCCACCAGGCGGCCCAGCCGGCCGACCGGGCGCACCGTTACGGCCACGGCAAGGCCGAGCCGCTCGGGGCCTTCACCCAGGCGGGCTTCGTCATGGGCTCGGCGCTGATCCTGGCCTCCGAGGCCATCCGGCGGCTGATCACGCCGCAGCCGATCCGCCAGAGCGAGCTTGGGGTCGCGGTCATGCTGCTCGCGATCGTTTTGACCGCGGGCCTCGTGATCCTGCAGCGGGCGGTGGTCCGGCGCACGGGCTCGGTCGCGATCAAGGCCGACAGCCTGCACTATGGCGGTGATCTGCTGATCAACCTTGCCGTGATCGCGGCGCTCGTCCTGACCGAGGTGTTGGGCTCGAAGCTGATCGATCCGCTGTGCGCGCTGGCGATCGTCGCGGTGCTGCTGTACGGGGCCGCGCGGCTCGCGCGCCAGGCGCTCGACATGCTGATGGACCGCGAGCTGCCGAGCGCGCAGCGGGCGCACATCCGCGAGCTGGCGCTCGGCCATCCGCAGGCCGCGGGCGTGCACGATCTGAGGACCCGCAGGGCGGGCAGCGACGTGTTCATCGAGCTGCATCTGGAGCTTCGGGGCGATCTAAGCCTCGACCAGGCCCACGACATCACCCATCAGGTCGAGGCGCGCATCCGCGCGGCCTTTCCGGACGCCGACATCCTCGTCCACCAGGAGCCGGCCGGCCTCGCCGACGAGCGGCTGGATCATAAGATCGCCGCGGTCGAGCGCTGAGCCGGCGCGACACCCTCCAGCTCAGGCGACCACGTTGGCCGGGGCGCCGCGCGCAAAGCCCTCGATCGTCTCGATCAGCTGGTCCCAGAGCGTCTGCATCGCCTCCTCGCTCGCCCAGGCGACGTGCGGGGTCACGATCACGTTCGGCCGCTCGAGGATCGGCCAGAAGGGATGGTCGGCGCCCGGCGGCTCGGCGGACAGACAGTCGAACCCGATGCCGCCGATCAGGCCCTCGTCGAGCGCCCGGACCAGATCCCCCTCGTGGACCAGGCCGCCGCGCGAAGCGTTGATCAAGAGCGGCCGCCGGCGCAGCCTGCGGAACTCCGCCATCGCCAGAAGATTGCGCGTGGCTGGGGTCAGCGGCGCGTGCAGCGTGATCACGTCGCTGCTCTCGAGCACCTCGTCGAACGGCGTGTAGAGCGGCCCAAGCCCGCTCACCCCCTTGTGCGCGGCAAACAGCGTGCGCATGCCGAACGCCTGCCCGAGCCGCGCGACCTCCTGCCCGATCGTGCCCTCGCCGATGATCCCGAGCGTGGCGCCATGGAGGTCCCGGATCGGGTGGTTGAAGAAGCAGAACTGGCCGGCCTGCTGCCACGCGCCGGCGATCACGTCCGCCCGATAGCCGATCAGCGCGCGCCGCAGCGCCAGGATCAACGCGAACGTGTGCTCGGGCACGGTGTGCACCGCGTAGCCGCGGACGTTGCTGACGACCACGCCCCGGGCGTGGCAGGCGGCGACGTCGACCACGTCGTAGCCGGTCGCCGCAACCGCGATCAGCCTGAGCTCGGGCAGTTCCGCCAGGCTCGCGGCGTCGATCGGAACCTTGTTGGTGATCGCGACCGTGGCGCCCTGAAGCCGCTCGACGACCTGGTCCCTGGCGCTCGCCTGGTACTCGATCCACTCGTGCTCGAAGTCCGGCCGCGTGATCCTGACCGTCGGACCGATCGTGGTCCGGTCGAGAAAGACGATGCGCTGCCTGGTCACGTTCGCGGCTCCCGCCAAGGCCAACGCCCCGGATCGCGTCCGGCGAACCTAGCACGCCGGCCGGTCCGCCGCCAACCGCCCGGCCGGCCGGTCGCGCCGGCCGCAACAATGCGGCCGCCTAAATCGTTGGTATATTTATTTATGATTAACAATAGGATGATTTGGCATTTACTTTACAATTACTTCAAAAATGGACTAAATTGCTGAACGACGCCTGAAGTGGGGGTGTAGGCGCCATGAATTCCCGGTTGTCCGTATTTGCCCTGAGCTTACTGTTGCTGGCGCGGCCGGCGGCGGCCGAGCCCGCCCCATCACTCGCCTGGGACCTGAGCGTCGCGCCCGCGCCGGCGGTCGCCGGCACGACCGACGCGCCTTGCCTGGCCAATCCCTATGCCCTGTACTGGCGCGGCTGCCCCGACGAGCTGAACATCGACCTCGAGCGCTCCGACAGCCAGCGGCTCAGCACGCTCGATCGGCTGGTGTTGCTGGCCGACCGGTACAAGAGCCTGAATCTCGACACCGACGTCCACCAGAGCACCAAGCTGAAATTCACGGTCGGCCTGGTCAATCTGTACGAGCAGGAGGCCCAGGCGCGGCTCACGCTCAAGTTCCAGTTCTGAGGCGCCTTCAGCCGGTGCGCACGGCCGCGATCGCGCGGGCAAACCCGGGGCTCGCCATCAGCTGCTGGCAGCGCTCGAAGCGGTTCAGGGCATAGGCCCAAAAGTCCTCGGCCGGATTGTCGTTCATGACCTGGATCAGGCCCCAGAGCGTCCAGACCAGGTCGCACAGGCCCTGGTAGAGGACCATGCGGCCCGCTGCCTCGGCCGGCGGCTCGCCGCCGAAGTAGGCGCGCAGCAGCGCCGCATCCTGCGCCGGCCCGAACGCCGCCTCGACCGACAGGTCGCCCAGATCCCACATCGGATCGTTGCCGCCGGCGTACTCCCAGTCGACGATCACCATGCGCTCGCCGGTGTCGAGGAAATTCTCGGCCAGCGGGTCGTTGTGGCAGGGTGCGAGCCGGCCCGGGCGCAGCGCCAGGGCCTGGCGCGCGCCGGCTGCGGTCTGCTGCAGTTCTTGGTAGCCGTCGGGGACGCGCGCCCGGTTGCGCCGGAGCAGCGCCAGATACTCCTCGATCTTGGCGAACACGTCGAAGCGGCCCGCGAACGGCTCCGGGAACTCATGCATGCGCCGGAAGGCGAGCGCCGCCCGCTCGACCCGTGCGAGGTCGCAAAAGTGCTCGGAGGTCATCGTGATCCCGTCGACGAAGCGACAGAGCATGCGCCCGTCGTCGACGTCGACGAACAGGACTTCGGCATTGACGCCTGCGGCCGCGGCGACGCGCGCGTTATGCGCCTCGGCCCGGCGGTCGATGTAGTCGCCGGTGCCGGCACCGGCGATCCGGAGCACGTAGCGTTCGGCGCCGAGCGTGATCTTGTAATTGCGATTGGTGAGGCCGCCGATCCGCTCGATCCCGACCGCCTCTGGCGTGTGGCCGGAGAGTTGCGGGATGCGGGCGAAGGCGCCGGCCAGGGCGGCGCGTTCGGCCGGCTCGAGAGCGCTCGCGGCCATGGCATGGCCTCCTGTTGCGGCCTCAGGCGGGGGTCACCAGTTTTAGCCCGACGATGCCGGCTGCGACCATCGCGATGCAGGCCAGGCGGGCCGGGGTCGCCGGCTCGTCGAACAGCACGACGCCGAGCAGGGCCGTGCCGATCGTGCCGATGCCGGTCCAGACCGCATAGGCGGTGCCAACCGGCAGGCTGCTGACCGCGATCCCGAGCAGGCCCATGCTCGCCACCATCGAGGCGACCGTCAGCGCGGTCGGCCAGAGGCGGGTGAAGCCCTCGGTATATTTCAGGCCAACCGCCCAGCCGATCTCGAGCAGGCCGGCGGCCGCCAGCACAATCCAGGCCATGGCCTCGCCCCTTTCCGCGACCGCCCGGGCCGCCTCAATGTCCGATCTGATAGTAGGTCTCGTAGACCGCCTGCGCCTGCCGGCGCGCCTCGGCCCAGTCCCACCGCGCGTCGACGAAGCGGTCGGGACCGAGGCTCGAGACGTAGGCCGAGGGCTCCGGCTCGAGCAGCGCCTCGACCACGTGCCGGCCGATCCCGGCCGAGCCGGAGACGCCGTGTGCATTGCAGCCGCCGGCCATCACGAAACCCGGCACCTGCCGGCTCGCCCCGACGATGAAGCGGCCGTCGGGCGTGAAGGTCGGCCAGCCGCGGAACACGTGCCGGATGCCGGCCTCGCGCACCGGCGGATAGAGTGGGGCAAAAAGCTCGGCAAAATTGGCGAGCACCGGCCAGTCGGGCTCGATCGGCGGCGGCTCGCCCGCTGCCGGGTAGCTGCTGGGATCGAGCGAGACCGCGGCCGGCTCCCAGCCGCCGAGCAGCAGCGCGTTGACGTCCGGGCGGCCGTAGAGGGTGGCGTCGGGCACTCGCAGGCAGGGCCAGTCGGGCTCGATGCCGCCGGTCGGCACGGTGATGAAATATTCGTGCCGGACCGGCACGATCGGCAGCTCGAGGCCGGCCATCCGGGCGACGTGCCAGGCGTGCGCCCCGGCGGCGTTGATCACCGTCTGGCAGCGGATGGACCCGCGATCGGTCTCGATGCCGGCGACGGCGCCGCCCTGGCGCCTGATCCCGGTCAGCCGGACGCCGGTCGCGAACCGGGCACCGTGCTCGCGCGCGCGGGCCTGGTAGGCCATCGCGAGATCGTAGGGCTGCAGGTAGCCGTCGCTCGGGCACCAGAGGATCGCCTTGGCCGGCGCCGTGACCAGGCCCGGCCAGCGGGCCCGGGCGGCGGCATGGTCCAACAGCTCGACCTCGAGCCCGGCGGCGCGGGCGGTCCGGATCAGGCGCTCGAACTCCTCGACGCGGGCGTCCTCGAGCGCGATCCGGAGGCTGCCGACCTGGCGCCAGGCGGGCCGCGGCTCCGGCCCCTGCTCGAGCGCCGCAAAGGTCGCGACCGAGTCCATCGCGAGCCGGACGCGGTCGATCGAGCTGCGCACCTGGCCGACCAGGCCTGCTGCCTGCGCCGTGGTCACCGAGGCGAGCGCCGGCTCTTTTTCGATCAGCAGCACATCGCGGCGGCCGGCCTCGGTCAGGCGGTAGGCGATCGCGCAGCCGATGGCACCACCGCCGACGATCACGATCTCCGCGTCCCGAAGCTCAGTCACGAGCCACCCGATGCTCTCCCTGCCCCCTCATTGGGGCAGCCCGGCGCGGCGCAGAGCCGCCACGAAGAGATCGCGCTGGCGTGCGATCGCGAACGGGTAGGTCGCATCGACATAAGCGATGCTGAAGTCGGGCTGCAGCTTCAGCAGCTCGGTCAGCGCCGCGCGCGCCTCGTCCTCGCGCCCGAGAACGGCAAGAGCCGCGACCAACCGCTGGCGCGCGCGCACGTTGCTGGGCTGCCGCTGTACCGCATTCACCGCCAGCGTCGCGGCCGTCTCGGGCTCGCCAAGAAGGAGGCGGCAGAGCGCCTCATCGGCCATCGCCAACGAGGCGAATTGGTAGCCGGGGTCGAGGCGACGGATCGTCTGGAGGTGCGGGATCGCCCGTGCCGGCTCGCCGGTGAATTCGAGGATGCAAGCCAGGAAGTGGCGGGCGGGTGGCGCACTCGGATTGAGCGCCACGGCGCGCATCTCCTCTTCCAGCGCGGCCTCGTAACGACGGTGCAGCCACAGCCATCCCATGCCCAGCAGACCATGCGCCAGCCAGTCGCGGTCATCGGATTCGATCGCACGCTGAGCCGCTTCGAACGACGCCCGTAGCGCGGCCGAACGGTCGCCGGCCCAGCCGAGGATGCTTTCATGATAGTGGCAGAGCGCCAGCAGAGACCAGGCGAACGAGGACGCCGGATCGATGCTCAGCGCTCGTTCGAGCAGCGCGCGCGCCTGGCCGTGGCCGCTGCGGCTCATGCGGTGCTGAAAGGCCAATGCCCGCAATGCGCAATCCCAGGCGTCGAGGCTCTCCGTACGCTTCCTCGCCAGCCGGCGCTCCTCGGAGCGATGCAGCTCCGGCTCGACGCTGGCGACGACCTGCTCGGTGATTTCGTCCTGCAAGCGGAAAATGTCGACGAGCTCGCGGTCGTAGCGCGCCGCCCACAGATGGTGACCGGTCCCCGCATCGATCAGCTGAACGCTCACTCGAACCCTCTGCCCGGCCTGGCGGACGGTGCCCTGGACCAGGTAGGCGGCCCCGAGCGCGCGGCCGATCTCGATCGCGCTCTTGTTCTGGCGCTTGTACGCGAAAGATGAGTTTCGCGCGATCACAGGAAACCATCGATAGTAGGCGAGCGCTGTGATGATGTCTTCCGTAAGTCCATCGACGAAGTACTCCTGCGCGGCGTCGCCACTCAGATTTTCGAACGGCAACACTGCGACCGCGGGTCGGTTGCCGAATTCCGGGATCATCTCGAGACGGCGACTTGCTTTGTCGCCATCCGGCGCGATCCGGTAGCAACGGACCGTGCGCGCGATGTTGTGCAGCGACTGCTCGCCCAGATCCTCGAGCGCTATCGACACTCTGTCGCCAATATGGTCGCGCGCGGCTTGGGAGAGGCAAACTCCGCCCGGTTCGGCAAGCTTCTCCAGCCGCGCGGCGATGTTCACGGCCTCGCCAAGCAGGTCCTCGTCGTCGGCCACGACGTCGCCGACGTTGATCCCGATGCGCAATGCCATGCGGTCGGCCTCGGCGAGGCTGGCATTGCGCGCGACCATGGTCCGTTGCACCTCGAGCGCACAACGCGCAGCCTCGACGGCGCTGGCGAACTCCAGCAGCAGGCCATCACCGGTGGTCTTGACGATCCGCCCGCCATGGCGCTCGATCGACGGATCGGTCACGTCGCGCCAAATCGTCCGCAGGCGCCGGAGGGTCCCCTCCTCGTCCGCTCCGACGAGGCGCGAAAAACCGGCGACATCGAGACAGGCGATCGTCGTCAGGCGCCGCTTTGGCACCGCCGAGGTTCCACCCACTGGCTCGCACTGCGCAAGACCTTACGCTGGCTGTGCACGACGGACAATCGCTTCCGGGAACAGTAGCGCGACGGGCGCGGAACCGCGGCCGCAGGCCGGAGCCAGAGCGATCGGACCCTCAGAGATTCGCACGCATCGTCCGGAGGTACCAGCAAAGGAAACTGCGGACGTTCTGCTCGCGGTCCGGCGACAGCGGCCCCGGTTCGTAGGCGGAGGAGCGCAGCCCGGCCGCGACCCGGCGGCAGATCGCCCAGTCCTCGGCCATCGTCGTGGCGTGGACTTCAGCCACCCGCTCGGGGTCGTAGTCGCGGCCCTCGAGCGCGCCCTCCCGGACCAGCCAATACGCGCGCACCAGCGTGCGAGCCGGGGCGAGCGGCGTGATGCGCACCGTGTTCGCATAGTCGCTGTTGGCGTGGCACCAGAAGTTGAGGTTGGTGTTGGCGCGCGCAGTGCCCATGTCCGGATCGGTGAACTCGCCCATCAGCGGGGCTACCGGCCGGCCGTCCCGGCTCTCGGTAACGAAGCCCGCGCGCACCGGGGTGCGGTTGGCGCGAAACCAGGGCCCGTTCGCATCCGACGACGAGTTGACCCGGCTCACGTCCAGCCCCATCACGGCCCAGCGCGTGCGGCACTCGGCGACCCGCGCCTCGATCTCCACCTGCCTGTCCGGGTCGTGGTTGGCGACGTCGTAGGTGACGCTGACGTAGAGCCGGTGGTTGGCCGGACAGTGCAGGCACTCGCGATTGTTCTCGATCACGGTTTTCCAGTTCACGGGCAGATCGTAGTCGACGCTGCTGGCGACCTTTGCCCGCTCGAGCCCCTGGGGTGCCAGGATCGGCTCGAAGTGGGCGCGCAGCGCGTCGATCGGCTCGGGTCGTTCAGCGAGGTTGACGAAAATCAGGCCGCAGACCTCCTCGGCCTGCGCGCTCTTCAGGCCGAAGCGGGCGCGGCCCGCCGCGCTGATGCCCGGCGCCTGGAGCAGCCGGCCGTCGAGGCCGTAGGTCCAGCCGTGGTAGGGGCAGACGAGGCGGGCCGCGCGGCCCCGTTCGCGCTCGCAGACCAGCGAGCCGCGATGCCGGCAGACGTTGTGCAGCGCCCGGATCGTGCCGTCCTCGCCCCGGACCACGAGCAGTGGGTCGTCGCCGATCTGCCAGGTGCAGAAGTCGCCCCGGTCCGGCAGCTCGCAGCTGTGGCCGACGAACAGCCAGTGACACCGGAAGATCCGCGCCAGCTCGGCGGCAAAGACCGCGGGCGCGTGGTAGAGCTCGGCCTCGAGGCCAAAGCCATCGGTCTGGCGCTCGATCAGCTGCGCGACGTCGGTCATGGTCGGCCCGCCCCCGCTGCGCGGCCGCTGCCGCTCGACTCGCTGGCCCCGGACTTGCTAGCCTAGCGGGCTGCGAGCTGCTCGCAAGAGAGGCCCGTAAGGGCCAGGGAGACGGCGTCGTGAAGCTTGCCGATGTCACCCTCGACGACAAGTACACCAAGGACCGCGGCCGGGTTTTTCTGACCGGCATCCAGGCGCTGGTCCGGCTGCCGATGCTCCAGCGACAGCGCGACCTCGGGGCCGGCCACGACACCGCGGGCTATGTCACCGGCTATCGCGGCTCGCCGCTCGGCGGCCTCGACCAGCAGATGATCGCCGCCCGGCGGTTTCTCGAGCAGCACCACGTCGTGTTCCAGGCCGGCGTCAACGAGGATCTGGCGGCGACCGCGCTCTGGGGCACGCAGCAGGCGGAGCTGCACGGCGAAGGCCGGTACGACGGCGTGTTCGGCATGTGGTACGGCAAGGGCCCGGGCGTCGACCGCACCGGCGACGTATTCAAGCACGGCAATCTCGCCGGCACTTCGAAGCTGGGCGGCGTGCTCGTGCTGATGGGCGACGACCACACCTGCGAGAGCTCGACCACGGCCCATCAGAGCGAGTACGCGCTGGTCGACGCCCAGATCCCGGTGCTCAACCCGGCGGGCGTCGCCGAGATTTTGGAGTTCGGCCTGCTCGGCTTCGGGCTGTCCCGCTACAGCGGCTGCTGGATCGGGCTGAAATGCATCCACGACACGGTCAACACCGCGGCCTCGATCGAGCTCGATCCGGCAGGGATCCAGATCGGCACGCCCGAGTTCGAGCTGCCGCCGGGCGGGCTCAACATCCGCTTGCCCGATCCGCCGCTTGCCCAGGAGGAGCGCCTGCACCGCTTCAAGCTCGAGGCGGTGCGCGCATTTGCGGCGACCAACCGGTTCGACCGGCTGGTCTTCGCCAGCAAGGCCGCGCGGCTCGGCATCGTCTCGGTCGGCAAGTCGTACCTCGACCTGCGCCAGGCGCTCGACGAGCTTGGCATCGACCAGGCGCTGGCCGAGCGGCTGGGCGTGCGCGTCCTGAAGCTCGGTCTGGTCTGGCCGCTCGAGCGGCAGGCGGTGCTGGCCTTTGCCGACGGCCTCGAGCAGATCGTCGTGGTCGAGGAGAAGCGCGGCCTGATCGAGGGCCAGCTCAAGGAGCTGCTCTACGGCCGGGCCGACGCGCCGGTGATCGTCGGCAAGCGCGACGAGCGGGACCAGCCGCTGTTTCCCTCGCACGGCGCGCTGTCCGCCAACCAGATCGCCGAGGCGCTGGCCCTGCGCATCCTCCGGCTCGACCGGAACGACCGGGTGGCGGCCGCGCTCGAGCGGCTGCAGCAAAGACGGGACCTGGAGCAGGCGCCGGCCGCCCCGCTGCTGCGCACGCCCTATTTCTGCGCCGGCTGCCCGCACAACACCTCGACCCGGGTGCCCGAGGGCAGCCTCGCCAAGGCCGGCATCGGCTGCCACTACATGGCCCAGTGGATGGAGCGCAGCACGATCGGCTACACCCAGATGGGCGGCGAGGGCGCCAACTGGGTCGGCGAGGCGCCGTTCTCGAAGCGCTCGCACGTGTTCCAGAACATCGGCGATGGCACCTACTATCACTCGGGCCTGCTGGCGATCCGGGCGGCGATCGCGGCCGGCGTCAACGTCACTTTCAAGGTCCTCTACAACGACGCGGTCGCGATGACCGGCGGCCAGAGCGTCGATGGCCCCTTGACCGTGCCCCAGATCACCCGCGAGGTCGCGGCGCAAGGCGCGCGCCAGGTGGTCGTGGTCACCGATCAGCCGGACAAGTATCCGCTGCACGCCGGCTTCGCGCCGGGCACGACGATCCGGCATCGGGACGAGCTCGATCAGGTCCAGCGCCAGCTGCGCGAGGTCGAGGGCACCACGGTCCTGGTCTATGACCAGACCTGCGCGGCCGAGAAGCGCAGGCGGCGCAAGCGCGGCCAGATGGCGGATCCGTCCGCGCGCGTCGTGATCAACGAGCTGGTCTGCGAGGGCTGCGGCGACTGCGGTCTCGTCTCCAACTGCGTCGCGATCGTGCCGGTCGAGACCGAGTTCGGGCGCAAGCGTCAGATCGACCAGTCGGCCTGCAACAAGGACTACTCGTGCCTCAAGGGCTTCTGCCCGAGCTTCGTCACGGTCGAGGGCGCCGGTCTGCGCAAGGGTCGGCCGGCGCCGGGCGAGGGGCGCGGCCCCGAGGCGCTGCCGGAGCCCGAGCTGCCGGCGCTGGGTCAGGGCTACGGCATCGTGGTCGGCGGCGTCGGCGGCACCGGCGTCGTCACGATCGGCGCGCTGCTCGGCATGGCCGCCCATCTCGAGGGCAAGGGCGCTGCGGTGCTCGACATGACCGGGCTCGCCCAGAAGGGCGGTGCGGTCATCAGCCACCTGCGGATCGCGGCCCGGCCGGAGGCGATCCAGGCCGTGCGGATCGCGCCGGGCGGCGCCCGGCTGCTGCTGGGCTGCGATCTGGTGGTCGCCGGCGGCAACGAGGCGCTGGCGACGCTGGCGCCCGGTCAGGGCCATGCGGTCGTCAACGCCCATCGGATGATGACCGGCGACTTCACCCGTCGGGCCGACCTCGATTTTCCGGCCGCCGCGCTCGAGCGCCGGATCGTTGAGGCGGCCGGCCCGAGGGCGTCGCTGGTCGACGCCACCAGGCTCGCGGTCGCGTTGCTGGGCGATGCGATCGCGGCCAACCTGTTCATGGTCGGCCTCGCCTATCAGAAAGGCCTGCTGCCGGTCTCGGCGGCCGCGATCGAGCGCGCGATCGAGCTCAACCGGGTCGCGGCCGCGATGAACCTCGCCGCCTTTGCCTGGGGGCGGCGGGCCGCGCTCGATCCGGCCGCGGTCGAGGCGGCAGCGGCGCCGGCAGCGCCCCTTGCCGATCGCGAGCGGCCAGCCGCCAGCCTCGAAGAGGCGGTCGAGCGCCGGGTCGCGTTCCTCGCCGACTATCAGGACCAGGCGTACGCAGGGCGTTACCGCGCCCTGGTCGAGCGGGTGCGGCAGGTCGAAGCCGCGCGCACGCCCGGCCGGAGCGAGCTCACCGAGGCGGTCGCGCGCTACTATTTCAAGCTGCTAGCGTACAAGGACGAGTACGAGGTCGCGCGGCTCTATACCAACGGCGACTTTGCGGCACGGCTGCGGGCGCAGTTCGAGGGCCGGCCGAAGATCAGGATCCATCTGGCGCCGCCGGTGTTCGCGGCCCGCGACCCGGCGACCGGCGAGCTGCAAAAGCGCGCCTATGGGCCCTGGATGCTGACCGCGATGGGCTGGCTTGCGAAGCTGAGAGGGGTGCGCGGCACCGCCTTCGACCCGTTCGGCTACTCAGCCGAGCGGCGGACCGAGCGCCGCCTGATCGGCGCCTACGAGCGGGTGATCGAGGAGCTGATCGCCGGGCTCAGCCTCGATAATCATCAGCTCGCGGTCGAGATCGCCCGAATTCCCGAGCAGATCCGTGGCTATGGCCACGTCAAGGCCCGCCATCTGCGGGTCGCCGAGGCGCGCGAGGCCGAGTTGCTGGCGGCCTTCCGGACGCCGGCCGCGCGGCTCACCGCCGCTGAGTGAAGCCTGGCGAGGCGCGCCCGGGTCACGGTCGGGGTCACCAGCCGGTGGGCGTGCAGATAGCGGCCGACGATGATCGCATAGCCGATCATCAGGACGAAGTGATGGGCCCAGCCGGCGCCCGTGGTCGAGAGGCTGATCAACAGACTGAGCATGATCAGCCCGCCGGCCTGCCCCTTGAGCAACAGATAGCGTGCCATCTGGACCAGGTAGGCGCCGTTGAAGAGAATGCCGAGCAAGCCGAAATAGAACACGACTTTGAACAGCGTGTTGTCGATGTTGGTCTGCGAGCCCGCCGGCCAGTTGACGTAGTAGTCGCGGCTGGCAATGAAGTCGGTCTGCCCGAGCGGATATCCGAGAGGAAAACGGGAGAGAGTTTCGGCGATCAGCGTGTAGGGTGCGGTCAGGCGAAAATAGATCGAGGTGCCGGGCAGATCGATGTCCTGAAAGCGCGCCAGGATGCCGAGCCGGTGGGCGGAGTAGATCGCGATGCTGACGCCGCTGCCGGCGAGCGCCAGCCAGAACAGCTTGGCGACCGGCCGGTCGCGCACGAACAGGGCATAGCCGGCAAGGACGATTGACGCACCGAGGATGCCGGTCAGGCTGAGCGTGGCCATTGCGGCGAGCGTGCAGGTGATCGCGGTGGCGGTCGCGAGCAGCGGGTACAGGCGGCGGGCGGCCAGCGCCAGCGCGACGGCAAAGCTCATGAACCAGCCGGCGACCGACGGTTCGGAGTAGACGCCGTTGGCGCGCGGCGGCGGCGCGTAGGCGGTAACGTCATAGACCGCGTTGCCGGGGCCGAGCGGCGCCAGCGGCCCGAGCAGGTTGGCGAGCCGCAGGTCGCCCAGCAGGTTGAAGCTCAGCGCCTGCGCGATCAGCAGCAGCCCGGCGCCGGTCGCGGCCACGCAGAACACGCCGATCGAGCGGCGGATCTCCGGTCGGCCGGCGAGCGGCGCGTTCAGGCAGATCAGGATCATCGCGACCAGATTGACGACCTGGGCGAAGCTGCCGCCGAACTCGCCGGCGTCGAGCGCAAAGACCCCAAGCAGCAGGCTGTAGATGATCACCCCAAGCGCCAACACCAACTGCCGGTCCGAGGGCCGCTTCATCCAGTACAGCAGCAACACGTAGAGCTGCAGCGAATGACAGATCACGACGCCCAGGGTGACTTCGAAGTCCGGCAGGTGAAGCAAGGTCAGCTGCATCAAGACCAGACTGACCGGCCACAGCCAGACGACCGGCCAGTATTCGAAATAGATCTTGACCGGTGGGGTGCTGCCGGTTTCGATCATCGGTGACGGCTGGGCACAGCGCCCGGCGTGGCGAACGGCGTCGCCAGCAGGCGCGGCCGGCGGGCCGCGAGGTGCGCGCGCAGGCGCTGCCACCACGGCCGCGCCGGCGCGTCTGCGCCAACGCCAGTGCCGATCTGGGCGACGTAACGCGCGATGATCAGCTCGCGATCGAGGTGGGCCTCGGCGAACCGCCGGCCGCCGCGGCCGAGGCGCTGGCGGCGTTCGGCGTCGACCGCCAGCGCCAGGATCGCATCGGCCATCGCGACCGGATCGCCGGGTGCCACGGCGATGCCGCCGGCGCCGGCCGCCCGGGCTAATTCCCCGCCCTCGACCTGGGCCACGAACGGCCGGCCGCTCGCGAGCATGCCGCCGAGCTTGGACGGCAGCGCATAGCTCGCCGCCGCCGGCCGCTGGGGCAGGATGTGGATGTCGGCGAGGTTGAGCAACTCGTTCAGCCGCTCGCTGGGCTGCAATGGCAGCAGGCGCACGTTCGGGCGGCCGGCCATCAGGCGCTCGAGCCGGGCCCGGACCGCGCCGGCGCCGCACAGGACGAGCTGGATCCGGGGCTGGCCGGCGAGCCGGTCGGCGACCGTGGCGAGCCGTTCCAGCCCCTGTTTCTCGCCCATGTTGCCGGCGTAGAGGACGATCACCTCACCGGGGCTCAGCCCCAATGCCTGACGCAGGCGGCTGGGCGGCCCGAACGGCCGGATCGCGCTGGTGTCGACCCAATTCGGAAAGCGACCGAGCCGCTCGGGCTTGAGGCCGTGGGCAGCGAGCGCCTGGCGCATCCGCTCCGAGATCGTCGAGACCTGGTCGAAGCGGCGCAGCAGCCAGCCATAGGTGGCTCGGAGCGCGCGGTGCAGCCGGGGATGGCAGGTCATGCAGAGCGCGCACGCGGCCTCGATCTCGAGGTCCTGGACGTGCAGGCAGGCCCGGGCGCCGGCCAGCCGGGCGGCGAGCAGCGCGGTCGGCGCCGTCAGGCTCGTCGGCTCGCACGTCCAGACCACGTCCGGGCGCCAGCGCACGGCCTGCCAGAGGGTCGGCAGGCAGCTGCTGGCCGCGAACGTGAGCAGATGCAGGATGCGTTTGGCCGCGGTCGGCTCGGCCGGCACCCACAAAGGGCAGCGCAGCGTCGGCGCGCCGGCGATGGTCTCGCGCCGGTACTGCCAGGCCCGGTAGTCGCGCCGGACCTGCCAATCCGGATAGTAGGGCGGCGCGGTGATCACCCGTACCTGGTGGCCGCGCTCGATCAGCCAAGCGGCGAAATCGGCTGTGTATTTGCCGACGCCGATCAGCTCCGGCGCGAAGTTGAGGCCGAGGATGAGGACTTTCACGGGCTTCTACCGATCAGGCGATTTCGCCCTACGGTAGAACATAACTTACAGTAGATCTACAAGTTTTTTGATTAACCAAGGATAGAGAAAATTTAGTCTCATCTTAGACTTGAAATTGGCAATCTATCACATTGAAATTCTTTATGCGGCCGCCCCCGTCTGTCGTGGTCAACCGAGGAGCAGCTTGATCGCCGTTCGCTTGGCCAGCTGTGCGGCTCTTGGAAAGGTCGCTTCGGCCCAGAGCGCGGCGCGCGCGCGCCAGGCGTTTTGGTCCTTGGGCAGGTGCACCTCGACGCCATTGATCGAGACCAGCGCGAGGCGCCGCCGGCGGCGTTGGAACTGCACGAACTCGGCGCTCGCCGCGAGCAGATGCGCGGTGATCGAGCTGCGCGAGTGCTGCGGCTCGGTGGTCTCGAGGCTGCCGTGGATCGTCTTGGCCGACCAGAACAGGACATCGCCGCGCCGGAGCGCCGGCGCCCGCCGTGTCAGGCCATGGGCGGCGATCACCTCCAGCACGTGCTGCTTGTAACGGTCGTGATGGAAGGCGATGTCGAGCTCGCCGCGGTTGGGCGCGAGGTCGATCAGGTGGCTTTGCGGGTAGACGTAGAAGCGGCCGGCGCCGGGGGCGATGTCCTCGAGCGCGATCCAGGCGCCGATCAGGCCGCCGGCGCCGGCCGAATCCAGGTAGTAGGCGTCCTGATGCGCCCAGGTCGCGGAATTGCCCTCGAAGTACATCGACTGGACGAGCTTGGCCGGCTCGCCGAGAATCGCGGCGACCGCCTCATGCAGCTCAGGGTTGGTCAGGATCTCGAGGCCGGCGGCGCGAAACCGGGGGAATCGGCTCTGACGCAGGCTCTGGATGTTGAGGATCGGATTGAGCAGATAGCCGTGGTCGGTGAAGACGTGCCGCTCCGGATTGCCGCTGGTCGACTGCCGGTAGAGGTGGCCGCGATAGGGTTTGACCTCCGCGGCGAACGCCGCCAGCGCCCGAGCGCACAACGCGCCCGCAACCAGGTCGCGCGCGATCACGTAGCCCTCGGCGGCGAAATCGCGCCCGAGCCGCGCGCCGGGATCGGGGCGCCGGGCGGCCGTGCGCGGCGCGCTCACCAGCTCTGGCCCGGCTGGACGCGCCATGGCCCGAGCAGCCGCGCGGCGAGCGGGCCGAGCGCCGGGCTGGTGATCGCCAGATAGGCCCCGTGCAGGCACAGCAACCGCCCGGCGTTGACCGCGATCTCCGGCCAGCCCTTGCCCAGCAGCCGGCGCTGAATGGCGACGAAATCACTGAACCGCCTGAAGGTCGCACGCTTGGAGAGGTTGTGCGGGCCGAAGTCGTGGATCGCGATCGGGGCGTCGAGGCTGAGCGTGCGTGCGCCCTCGCGGCACATCCTGGCAATCGTGTAGTAGTCCGACGAGACCGGGGAGGCGAGGTCGTGGAGCACCGCCTGGTGTAGCCGGCGCCGGACAAAGGTCGCCTGATGATAGGCCGGCAGACCGTAGCGCAGGCGGGCCGCGGCCGGATGCGGCGGCCGGTAGACCCGCTGGTTCCTGGGCAACTCGAGGATCGTGCCGCCGAACAGGATGTCGACCGCGGGTTCCGCCCGGCCGAGCGCGGTCAGCACCCGGGCCAGCGTCCCGGACTGCGCGAACCGATCGCCGGCATTCATTAACACGACGAACTCGCCGCGGGCGAGCCCCAGGCCCTGGTTCATCGCATCGTAGACGCCACCATCGGGGCCGGTGCGGAACGCCGAGATCCGCGCCTCGAGCCTCCGGATGAGGGCGAGCGTGCCGTCGGTCGAGCCGCCGTCGATCACGATCCACTCGAAGTTTGTGACCGTCTGCGCGGCGACGCTCGCCGCGGTCGCCGCGAACCCGTGGCGGTCGTTCAGCACGACGGTGATCACGCTGATCGGGAGCGGCATTTTTCTCGACCAGTGGTTTATTCGATCTCGATATACTATCGTAGTGCGCTAGAACTGTCCACCGCGCACAGTGCGCTTTCGGGCTGGCCCCGCTGAGGGTCGCCGCCGCGACCTCGCGGGGGCGAGGCAGAGCTGGACGGGCGCGCTCGCTCCCCGGCCGGGTCAGGCGGTGGCCAGCGGCCGGGTGCGCAGATGGCCCTCGGGGGTGACCTCGAACACCGAACGCTCCTGGACTTCGGGCCAGGCCTCGTCGGTGATCGGCTCCGAGGCGATGATCAACGCCCGGTAGTCATCGCGCGCGCTTGCGGCGTGGGATCGGCCGCAGATCGGGCAGGGCTCTCGACCGGCGCGTTCGAGATAGTGCAGCGAGCGCTGCCAGCGGCTGCCGACCATGCGCTCGCCGTCGGTCAATAGGATGTTGAGGCCCAGATGCGGCTCCTGACCGATCGCGCGGCACCAGCCGATCACCCGACGGAGCGCCAGGTGCAGGCTCGCCAGCAGCGGCCGCCCCGGCGCCTGCTCGTGGGTCGAGAGGATCAGGTGGAACAAATGCTCGCTGTCGGTGCTGCCGCGGATCGCGTCCCGGTGCTCAGGCGTCGTCGCCGCCAGCAGCTCGCGCCGGATCTCGGCGAAATAGGGCACCGTGCCGTTGTGCACGAAGGTCCAGCCGGCGTGGTCGAACGGGTGGGTGTTCTCCAGGGCGACCGTGCCGACGGTCGCGTGGCGGACGTGGGCCAGCACGGTGGTCGCCTGGGTGCGCGCGGCCGCGGCCGCAAACCAGCGGTCGTCGTGCGCCGGCTGCGGCCGACGCTCGATCACCCAATCGGTGCTGGCGGCGGCGGCGCCCGCCTGCTGCGCCCCGGCGTGGGCCGCGATGCCCCAGCCGTCGGCGTTCTCGAAGCCGCGCAGGTCCAGCCGGCTTTGCGCGAGCAGCGAATTCGGCGCCTGGACCAGGCAGCATTCGACCCGGGTCGGGGCGGTCGCGCGCAACGCATAGAAGCGACACAAAGGAACGATCTCCCAACCTGACGCTGGTGCTCCGGTTGCGGGGTCAGCATAGGCACCGGCGGGCCGGCGGCAAAAGGCTCCCGGCTCAGCGGATCGCGAGCGGCGGCGCGCGCAGCCCGCCGGCGCCGAGCGAGCTCAGCCGGCCGCGGAACGCCTCGAGGCCGACCGAGGTCCCGCGCAACAGCTCCAGCGCCTCCTCTAACGGCGAGCGCTGGGGCGGGAAATCCCTGAGCTCGACCGCGCGGTCGGCGGCGACCCCAACCGCCTCGCGCACGAGCTCGAGCGCTCGGGCAAAGCCGCCGAGCTCGTCGACCAGCCCCAGATCCTTGGCCTGGGCGCCGGTCCAGACCCGCCCCTGGGCGGCCTTCTGGACCGCGTCCTCGGGCAAGCCACGGCCGCGCGCGACGCCGGCGACGAAGGCGCCGTAGATCCGATCGAGGAACGCCTCAAGGCGCGCCCGGCCGCGGGCGTCGTAGTCGACGCCGGTGCTCCACATGTCGGCGTTGGCGCCGCGTTGCACGCGGCCCCAGGCGACGCCCATGTCCTGCCACAGCTCGCGCAGCACCGGCTTGCCGGCGAACACCCCGATCGAGCCGGTGAGCGTGCCGGCCTCGGCCACGATCTTGGTCGCGTCCATCGCGATCCAATAGCCGCCCGAGGCCGCGACGTCGCCCATCGAGACGATCACCGGCTTGCCCTGCTCGACCGCGCGCCGGACCTGATGGCCGATCGTCTCGGACGCGACCGCCGAGCCGCCGCCGGAATCGATCCGGAACAGGATCGCCGCGACCACCGGATCGTCGATCGCGGCGGCGATCGCGCCGGCCACCGTATCGGCGCCCATGACCCAGCCGCCGGCCGGGCCGTAGTCGCTCTCGCCGCTCTGAATCTGGCCGACCCCGCGGACCAGCGCGATCACGGGCGCATCGTCATCCGCCGACGGCAGCATGCGGGCGTAGTCGGCGACCGCGATCAGCCCGCTGGCAGGTCCGGCCCGGCTCTCGGCCTGTTCGACCACATCTTCCCAGTAGCTCAGCCGGTCGACCAGTCCCGCGGCCTCGGCCTCGGTCGCGTAGTAGGGGCCATCGTCGATCAGCCGCGCGACCCGCGCGGGCTCCAAGGCGCGGCCGCTGCCGATGCCCTCCCTGATCTGCCGGTCGAGGAAGTCGGCCAGCGCCTCGAGGGCTTCCCGGCTCGCTGAGCTCAGCTCGGTCTCGGTGAACATCTCGGCGGCGCTCTTGTACGGGCCGCGCTTGTCGCCGCTCGGCAGAATGCCGAGCTTGTCGAGCAGGCCGCGCAACAAGGGCGTCTCGATCAGGATCCCGGTCAGGCCGAGCGAGCCGATCGGCTGCAGGTGGATCTGCTCGAAGGCGGTCGCGAGATAGTAGCCGCGGGTCCCGGGGCCGAACTCGCCGAAGCTGTCGGCATAGGCATAGGCGAACTTGCCCTGCGCCCTGAAGCGGGCGAGCGCGGTGCGCAGCTCCTGGGTCTGGGCGAGGCCCGGGCCTTCGCCGCTCAGCTGCGCGACCAGCCCGCTGACCCGCGGGTCCCGGCCCGCCTGGTCGAGCGCCAGGATCACGTCGGTGAAGGTCGGATCAGTGTGCAACCCGAGCAGATCGAGCGGATCGGCGAGCGGCGCCTCGTCGAGCGCCTCGCGCAGGTCGAGCGCGAGCACGACCCGCTCCGGCAGCTCGGGCGGGCCGGGCAGCAGCAGCCAGACCACCGCCGCCCCGCCGCCGAGCAGCAACAGGGTCATGACGCCGAGCGCCGCGAGCAGACCGACCGCGAACCGCTTCATGGGTCAGGGCGCCCGGTTCAGGCCGCGCGGGCGGGCGCCCTGCGCTGGCGCAGGCTGGCGGTCTTCAGCTGGCCACAGGCGGCCAGGATGTCCGGCCCGCGCGGCGTCCGCACCGGCGCGGGGTAGCCCGCGCGGGCGACCACCGCCGCGAACGCCCGGATCCGCTCCGGCGGCGAGCAGCGAAAAGGGGCGCCCGGCCAGGGATTGAACGGTATCAGGTTGACCTTGGCCGGCAGGCCGCGCAGCAGCCGGACCAGCTCCTTCGCCTCGCCGACGCTGTCGTTCACGCCATCCAGCATCACGTACTCGAAAGTCAGGTGTCGGTCGCTGCCGGCGGCATAGGCCCGGCACGCTTCTAGTAACGCCGCAATGTTCCATTTTCGGTTAATCGGCACCAGCTGGTCGCGCAGCTCGTCCCGGACCGCGTGCAGCGAGATCGCGAGTCCGATGCCAAGATCCCGACCGAGCGTCGCGATCTTGGGCACGATGCCCGAGGTCGAGAGCGTGACCCTGCGCCGGGCAAAGCCCAGGCCATCGGCGTCGATCGCGAGCCGGAGCGCTGCCGCGGTCTGCTGATAATTGAGGAGCGGCTCGCCCATACCCATCACCACCAGGTGGCTGAGCCGGCGCCCGCCGACCGGTGCCGGCCACTCGCCCAGCGCATCGCGCGCGACCAGGATCTGGCCGACGATCTCCTCGGCGCCAAGGTTGCGGGCGAGCGCCATCGTGCCGGTATGGCAGAAGCTGCAGGTCAGGCTGCAGCCGACCTGGGTCGAGAGGCAGAGCGCGCCACGGTCCGGCTCCGGGATGAAGACTGTCTCGACCGTCTGCCGGTCGGCAAAGCGGAGCAGCCATTTGCGCGTGCCGTCGCTCGAGACCTGGTCCCCGACCACCTCCGGGCGCGCGATGCTGCAGGCCTGCTCGAGCCGGCGGCGCAGGCCGGCCGGTAGCGTGGTCATCGCCGCAAACTCGCGGGCGCCCCGCTGATAGAGCCAGTGCCAGAGCTGGCGGGCGCGCAGCCCGGCCTGCCGCTCCGGCTCGCCGAGAGCCGCAAGCACCACTTCGAGCTCGGCCTGCGAGCGGCCGATCAGGCGCGCGCGCGGCGCCACCGCGGCTGACGGCCCCGGCGCGGCGAGGGCACTCATGCGCGGGTCACGAGGTCGAGCCGGCGCACGCCTCGGTCATCGCGTCGAAGGCCGCCGTGAACCCGAGCAGCGAGTAGCTGTCGAGCGAATAGGTGTTCTTCGACGACGTGCCGCGCACGGTCATGTCGGTGCCGCGCTTCATCGTGTTGATCAGGTCGCGGTCGTCCTGCTCCTTGGGCGTCCAGGCGTGCTCGCCGCGCGTGAACAGCAGGAAACTGCGCCTGTCGACCTCTATCTCGACCTCGCTGCCCTCGAGGTAGGTGTAGCCAGGATCGACGCTGACCTCATAGACCACCTGCTGCCCCGGCCGCCGGGTCACCAGGACCGCCGGGCTGCCGCGGCGGGTGTAGTTGCCCTCCTGCTTCTTGGGCTCGCTGGCGATGTAGCAGATCGTCTGGCTGTCGTCCTGGAACTTGTACACGTTCCAGTCGCGATGGCTGCCGACGAACTCCGGCACTGGTGCCTTGTCCTGGGCCGCCACGGTCCCGGTCGCGCCGACGCCGAGCAGGGCAATAAGCAGCGAGCCGATGGTCGCGATTCGGGTCGGTATGCTCATGATTCCGTCGATCAGTTCCGCAGAGGGCGTGCCGGTCGATATGTCGGCAAGTTCGACCATAAAAGCAAGGCCCGCGTCGCACCGCACGACCAGATCGCGCAAGCCGCTTGGTGCGCGGCCGGGTTCGGGGCTAAGCTTGTCAAGCCGGCGCCGGGGCCGGCCAGGCCCTGCGCCGTCGGCCGTCAACGCGGAGGGATCAACGATGAAATACGTGCTGCTGGGCAGCCTCGGTCCGGAGTGGGCGCCCCGCCATGGCGAGCGGATCGAGCGCGCCAAGGCCAAGCTCGCCGAGCTCGGGATCAAGCTCGAATCGGTCTACTACACCCAGGGCGAGGTCGATTTCGTCGACGTCGTCGAGGCGCCGAGCGCGGACGCGATGCTCGCGTTCTCGGTCTGGTACGTCAACCAGGGCTACGGCCGCTTCCGCTCGCTGCCGGCGTTCGATGACGCGGCGATGCGCGCGGCGCTGAAGAAGGCCTGAGCCACTTCGGGAGGAGGAGGATGCGATGGTGAAGAGGGCCGCCGATATGGTCGCGGAGGCGAACGCCGCGGTCGACACGCTCTCGGTCGAGGACGCCAAGATGCTGGTCGGCCGCGACGACGTCCAGTTCGTTGACGTCCGCGACGGCGCCGAGCTCGCGAGCCAGGGCCAAATCCCGGGCGCGGTCCACGCCTCGCGCGGCCTGCTCGAGTTCTATGCCGACCCGTCGGCGGCCTACCACAAGCCGGAGCTGGGCTCGGGCAAGCGCCTGGTGCTGTACTGTGCCTCGGGCGGGCGCTCGGCGCTGGCCGCCAAGACGCTCAAGGACATGGGCATCGGCAACGTCGCCAACCTGATCGGCGGCTTCACCGCCTGGTCGCAGGCGGGCGGCCCGATCGAGCGCTAGCTGTTGTTGCCAAGGAGGTTGTTCAGTCTGCCGCAGGGGTATCGGCGTGGATGCCGGCATGGGGTCGGTGGTGATTGTACCAGTGCAGCCAGGCCGGCATGTCGGTGGCACGCGCTTGCGAAGCTGGCGTAAGGGCGGGCGTAGAGCCATTCGCGCAGGGCGGTCTGGATGAAGCGCTCGGCCTTGCCATTGGTGCGCGGTCGGTAAGGCTGGGTGGTGAGGTGGCGGGCTCCGAGCTGGGCAAGGGTCGGCCTGGAAGGCGCGCGCGTGGGTGTAGGCGAAGGCATTGTCGGTCATGACCCGCTTGATCCGGACGCCGAGGCTGGCGAACCAGGCAGCGGCGCGGGCGAGGAAGCCGGCGCAGCTCGGTCCGCGCTCGTCGGGCAGCAGCTCCGTGTAGGCCAGGCGCGAGGCGTCGTCGATCGCCACGTGCAGATATTCCCAGCCGAGCCCGCGCGCCCGCTGGCGGCGGTCGCCGGTGATCCGGTGCCCGAGGCCGTCGATCCGGCCGAGTTTCTTGCTGTCGATGTGCAGCAGCTCGCCGGCAGCGTGGCGCTCGTAGCGCAGGGTCGGCGGCTTGGCGTCCAGGGCCGCCAGGCGACCGAGTCCGAGCCGGCGCAGGACGGTGCCGACGGTCGACACCGGCCGGCCGATTAGCCCGCGCAATGCGCGGACCGGTCCAACGTTGGCGGCGCAGGCGCTCGATCAAGGCGACGGTCGCGGCGGGCAGCTGGTGGGGCGATCGGGCGGGCGCCGAGCTGCGATCGTGGAGGGCGCGCTCGCCGCCCGCTCGATACCGCGCCAGCCAGCTGTACGCGGCGCGCTCCGAAACCCCGGCGGCGGCCGCTGCATCCACCACTCGCCAGCCGTCTTGCCGGACCCGTCGGACCAGAAGGAGTCGACCATGGACCGTCATGCGGGCATGTTTATGGACGTTCATCCGAGGCTCCCGGATCAGCTGTTCAGGTCTTGCAACCACAGCTTCAACCCCACGCCTCGGATGAACAACCTTCATAGCAACCACAGCTAGCTCCGGCGCCGACGCCCTGCCGGTCAGAGGCGAGAACCTGCAGGTCCCAACCGCAGGCTAGCCGCTGCGCCCCTGAGCCTGCGGCATCGGCCGCGGGGACGTGAGTTGTTCTCGCCGCTCAGAAGCTCAGGACCACGTAGGTCTCGAACAGGTGGAACGGGTCGTCGGCGCCGAACGCCTCCTCGGCGGCGTCGCCCGGGAAAGCCACGCCATAGAGCGCGCCGACCGAGATGTTGTCGGTGATCGTCCAGTCGGCGTAGACGTCGACCTCGTCGGCGAAGTCGCGCTCGCCGACCGCGGTGCCGAAGTAGTCCTTCTCCTCGAGATCGAAGTGGAAATAGATCGCGCCGATCCCGACCGCCTCGGTCGGGTAGGCGGACAGGTGGACCATGTGGTTGACCTGATTGCTGTTGAACAGCAGGTAGTTGCCGACGATCTCGCCCTGGGTCCAGGTGCCCCAGCTGCGCTCGCCCTCGTAGAACAGCGGGTCGAAGTCCTCGCGGTCGCCGTCGTCCGGATCGGGGTCGCCGGTGAAGTAGGCAAAGCGGTAGGCGATGTTCGGGGTCCAGGGTAGCCCGGAAAAGGTGTAGGCGGGCTCGACGTAGAAGGCGTAGGCGTCGAAATCGGCGTTGTCGCCGTCGCCGAACTCCTGGACGAACTCGGCGTTCAGCGTCGCATCCTCGAAGGCCGGATAGCTCAGCTCGTTGAGCCTGAAGCTCAGCGCCTGCAGGCCATCGCGCGGCACCTCGGCGTCGAAATCCGCCTCGGCGTCGACGATCTGGAGGTAGGTGGCGCCGAGCGTGCCGAAGCCCGGCTGGTAGTCAAGGTTGATCCCGACGGCCTCGGCGTCGCCATGGTCGCGATCACCCTTCAGGTAGAACAGCTGGCTCGCGAACGGTTCGGTATTGAGCTGGACCAGGCCGGTCATGTCGAAGGCGCGGCGCGGCCCGAGCCAATAGGCGCCATCGCCCGCGTTGTCGAAATTGCCGTCCCAGATCAGGAAGCCGTCGCCGACCTGAAATTGTTGCCGGCCGAGCGAGAGATCAAGGGCGTCCTCGCCCAGCAATTCCGCCAGCAGATCGCCCGAGCGCCAGCCGCCGTAGAGGTCCTCGAGGTCGACCTGCTTGTCGCCGTCGTCGGTGAAGCCGCCCGCGTCGCCGTCGCCGACCGTGAGCGAGCCGATCGCCGAGGCGGCGCCGTAGAAGGTCCCGGCACCCTCGGCCTCGAAGGTGAGATCGAGCAACGGCTTGAAGTAACCCTCGCCCCATTGCGCGTCGCCGGTGTTGTCGCCGCTGCGCAGATCGACCCGGCCGGCGCCGAAGTTGGTGTCCTCGGTGTGCAGGTAGGCGGCGCCGACCTCGACGCCGGCCCCGACGGTCAGCCCGCCGCGCTCCACCAGCTCGATCGCCTGGACGGGGTCGCCGCGGAGCGCCGAGCGTCAGGACGCCCAGGCCGATCACGATCGTGCGTTCCATGCGCGTTCCGATCCCGTGGGGACCAAGCGCACTTCTAGTTGAAGGAATCGATAAGTAAATAGGTTTTTAGTTGATTAAAGCGCCGCCGACCGCACTGGACAGCAGCGGGCAGGGCGCCATTTCATGACCGATGGCACGCTCGGGGAGAAGATCCATGCGCCTGCTCGACCGCCGTCATCTGCTCGGCGCCGTGGGCTCGATCGCGACGCTGGCCGTGATGCCGGCCGCGGCCGCGACCTTGCTGCCAACGCCGCGCCAGACCGAGGGCCCGTTCTATCCGCTGACGCTGCCGCTCGATGCCGACAACGATCTGGTCCAGGTCGCGGGCCGCGCCGGCCGGGCGGCGGGCAGGGTTCTGCACCTCGGCGGCCGGGTGCTCGGCCGGGACGGCCGGCCGGTGCCCGGCGCCCGGATCGAAATTTGGCAGTGCGATGGGTTCGGCGTCTATCACCACCCCGGCGACCGCGGCGCCGCCGATCCCAATTTCCAGGGCTTCGGGGCGACGATCGCGAGCGTGGACGGCGCCTGGCGCTTTCGGACCATCGAGCCGGTCGCCTATCCCGGCCGGACCCCGCACATCCATTTCAAGATCGCCGGACCCGGCTTTGCGCCGTTGACCACGCAGATGTACGTCGCGGGCCAGCCGCTCAACGAGCGCGACGCTCTCTATCGCGCGCTCGACCCGGAGGCCCAAGCACTGGTTTCGGTCGCGCTGTCCCCGGCGACCGAGATCGAGCCCGAGGCACTCGCGGGGCGCTTCGAGATCGTGCTCGGCGTGATCACCTGAGCTGCGGGCGCAGGGTCGAATACGGGCTTTTAGAGGCCGCGCGGTCTGATTTAAGCTGATCGCGGGCAATGGCTGTCCGGGCGACGCGCCGCGGCGCGCTGATCGTCATCAGACGATCAGGTCCGGGCGGTGACGGTGGCGCCTGTGGTAGCGCGCTGGACGTCTCCAGGCGATCCGGCTAGAAACGGCCCGAATTCATGTCCGACGACGGCTCGCCTGAACGCGCCGCAAAGGGGAGACAACGCATGGCTGATTACGCCCATCCCGAGATGCTGGTCGACACCGCCTGGGTCGCCGCGCATCAAAATGATCCGAAGGTCAGGATCGCCGAGGTCGACGTCGATACCGCCGCTTACGAGACCGGGCACGTGCCGGGCGCGGTCGGCTGGAACTGGACCACCCAGCTCTGCGACACGGTGCGCCGCGACGTCATCCCCAAGGACGCGTTCGAGAAGTTGATGGCGGCCGCCGGGATCGGCAACGACACCACCGTCATTCTCTACGGCGACAACAACAACTGGTTCGCCGCCTGGGCGCTCTGGCAGATGAAGCTGTACGGCCACAAGGACGTCCGGCTGATGAACGGCGGCCGCAAGAAGTGGCTGGAGGAAGGCCGCGAGCTGACGGCCGAGGCGCCCAAGCATCACGCCCGCGAGCTACCGCGCCTCCGGCCCCGATCTGTCGCTGCGCGCGTTCCTGGCCGAGGCCATGGAGACCTCCCAGAACCGGTCCAAGGCGTTCGTCGACGTGCGCAGCCCGGACGAGTTCAGCGGCAAGATCCTGGCCCCTCCAGGCCTGCCCGAGACCTGCCAGCGCGGCGGCCACATTCCGGGCGCCGCAAGCATCCCGTGGGGCCAGGCCTGCAAGGAGGACGGCACCTTCAAGTCCTACGACGAGCTCAAGGCGCTCTACGGCGGCAAGGGCGTGACCGGCGACAAGCCGGTGATCGCCTATTGCCGCATCGGCGAGCGCTCGAGCCACTCCTGGTTCGTGCTCAAGTACCTGCTCGGCTACAAGGACGTGAAGAACTACGACGGCTCCTGGACCGAGTGGGGCAACCTGGTCGGCGCCCCGGTCGAGCGCGGCGCCTGATTCTTCCAACTCTGCAGAAGGCCGGGCTGGAGGAGACGAGATGCGCACCGAGGACTACCAGCGCCGGGAGGAAGAACTGGCCGGCTGGCCGGTCGGGCTCGTCTCCTACAAGCTCGGCGACAAGTACGTCTGCGAGATCGACAACGTCAGCCCCGGCGCGCGCATCGCCCGCGCCGAGGGCCCGACCCGGGAGGCGGCCGAACGCGACGCCAAGGCCGCCGCGACCCGCCGCCTCGCCCGCACCAAGGTGCATGACGTGGGCTAGAATGCTCGCGACTTCGCAGCCGTCGCCCGCAGCCGCGCGTGGCCCAGCACCGCCGCCAAGAACCCTGGTCGCGACCTTGCCCTCGCGCACGGTCTTTAACGTCCCATCCATGGCCTCGGCCATCGCCCACAATTCCATCGGCATCAGTCCAGGGTTACCTTCTCTATGATATCAGCCCCTGCATCAAAATTGTACTCTTCTACAAGACAATAAAGACCCCGTTCAGCGCCTCTTCGAAGACCGGTCTCGATCACTGATCGTACAAATGTCTTAAGGGTATCGTTACTCCCGACCGCGAAGTTGCCCGCAACTATAAATCCAATATGGATTTCTGACAACGCCTCAAAGACACCACTGAAAAACGCTAATCCTTGTTCCGCGATAAAATTTGCACCGGTTGTGATTATTTTTGCTTCTTTTGCACTTATTCCATCTGCACCTGTGTTTTTTACCTCATAGTTGCGCTTAAATACCTTATGATAGGTTGGCTCTTCGTCCTTAGGATGATAAATTGGCCCAGGGGACATTAAGGTCCCTAGCTGGGGTTGGACTAAGTCGGCGATTAGCTCGGATATTACTTAAGTCGCACGCGCGATTGTGCCATCATCGATGCCGTTTTTAATATATGGTTGCTCAAAAATACTGCCAAAATGGTCAGCGAACTTACCATTATAGTATGCTCCCAAATAAGCAAGAAGGGGTCTGTGACCAGGGTTCGGGGGCGGCACCAAGAGCGAAGCGAATGATGGCTCTCCCGAGACATCTTTCACGCCGTAAAAATTCAGTGTAGTGGAGCCTGCGCCTTGTGCGTCTGTTATGCGGCGGAGCGAATTCACGAAATCAGCATATCCCAAGTCATACCCAGCGACGTCTCGTGCTTTATCGATAATGCCTCCGATCCTGACAGTCTGCAAAAAAAGCCTTAGTAACATTATCGTTTGCAAGGATCGCAATCTCACTCGAACCCAACACATCTAGGATGTTAGCAGTGTTATTAGCGCTACAAACAACCGATGCCGATCCGGTGCTGGGATATTTGTGAGTAATTACCTGTGCCCTTAGTTGATCAAGTTGGTATGCAAGAAAGCGTGGCATGTCTATTTTGAATTCATCGCGGCTGACGATGTCAGTGTGGGCAACGCGCGCCACTTGTTCGGAGGCGACATTGAATTTGCTACTTTCGAATATGAGAGTCGCATCCGCGCAAAGCCAAAATGGTGAGCACGGTCAGTGCCGGCAGGGCGATTTTTGCGTTCATCGCTTCCTCCTATGATCGATATTGTGACCGACGTGACGCCAATGAAGCATAAAGTCAATACACCCGAGAAAGCGCCGGATGCCGACTTCCGAGGGGGCGTGCCTGTTGTGGGGTGGGCCGCGCCGTGGCGCAGGTAAGCGAGGCGGCGACGGCAGCACGCGCCGACGTTGCCGGCGCGCGACGCGGCAATGCAGCTCTTCAGGGTCATCGCGGAGCGCGAGCGGCTGGCTCAGCTGGCTCAGGCGCTCCGGCGGCTGCTCCACCTGCGCCAGGCGACCGGCAGCAGCGCCAGCACCGCGAGGCCGGCCAGCGGCAGGACGATCCCCGCCTGCGCGAGGCTGGCGATCCCGGGCGGGCCGCCGCTCAGCAACACGTCGCCGAGCCGGGCGCCGAGGTCGGCGAGCAGCAGCGTGCCGGGCACCAGGCCAAGCATCGCGCTGACCACGAACGAGCGCAGGCGCACGCCGCAGGCCGCAGGGATGCCGACCGCGACCGCGGTCGGGAAGATCGGCACCAGATGCAGCAAGAACACGTAGCTCAGCGCGTGGCTGCGAAAGGCCTCGGCGAAGCCGGCCAGCGGCATCGGCCGAACCGGCAGCCAGCTAAGCGCCGCGCTGCGCACCAGCAAAAACACCGCGACCCCCGCCAGCATGGTCGCGATCACGACGTAGGCGGTCGCCGCCAGCGCCCCGAACAGGTAGCCGGCGATCATCGTCAGCAGCGCGCTGCCACCCGGGATCGACCCGGCGACGAAGGCGGCATGAACCGCCATGAACAGCAGCGAGGCGAGCACCGGCGACGCGGTGACGAAGCCGAGCACCGAGCGGTGATGCCGACGCCAGGCGTCCGCCATCAGGTCGGCATCGAGGCCGAATGCCGCGGTTACGCCCACGGCGGCCAAAAGGACCAGCAGCGCCAGGACCCCGAGCCTCCGCCGCCGGTCAACGCGCGGCGGCGGGGCCAGCTCGAAAGCCGATCGGGCACTTCGGTCAGAGCTCGGTGCCAAGCGGTCGTCCAGATCAGTGGATCGCCCGCCGATCAATTGGCCCTGATCGGCGGAGATGTCCAGGTCATCGACGCCCGCTCGCAATTCTTCGGCGTTCGCGCCGCCAGCGGCGGCTGATCGAGCCGGCGACGGGGGATTTGAGCCCCGCCCGATCTCGCCTAGCATGGTGCGGACAATCTGGTCGCGGCCAACGGCGCGACCGCAGCAGGGGATCGGCTCATGTCCGGGTTCTTGCAGGAATTCAAAGAGTTCGCGATGCGCGGCAACGTCGTCGACCTGGCCGTCGGGCTCATCATCGGGGCGGCCTTCGGGACCATCGTCAACTCGCTGGTCAACGATGTCGTCATGCCGCCGATCGGCCTGCTGATGGGCGGGGTCGACTTCTCGGACCTGTTCATCAACCTGTCGGGCCAGGACCACGCCTCGCTCGCCGCCGCCCGCGCCGCCGGCGCGCCGGTGATCGCGTATGGCGCGTTCATCAACGCCGTGATCAATTTCGTGATCGTGGCGTTCGCGATTTTCCTGTTGGTCAAAGGCATGAACCAGCTGCGCCGCCAGCAGGAAGCAGCGCCCGAGACGCTGCCGGTGCCGCCGCGCCAGGAGACCCTGCTCGAGGAGATCCGCGACCTGCTGAAGGCGCGCACGCTATAGACCGGCCGCCGCCGGTCACTGCCCGGCGGCGCCGAAGGTGTTGCAGCGGTCGGGATCGCCCGAGCTCAGCCCCTGCCGAAACCAGTGCACGCGCTGCGCGGAGCTGCCGTGGGTGAAGCCGTCGGGGACGACGTAGCCGGTCGTCTGCCGCTGCAGGCGGTCGTCGCCGATCGCGGCCGCCGCGTTCAGCCCCTCCTCGATATCGCCCTGCTCGAGCAGGTCGCGGCTCTTATCCGCATGATGGCCCCAGATCCCGGCGAAGCAGTCGGCCTGCAGCTCCATCATCACCGAGAGCGCGTTGGCCTCGCGCTCGCCCGCCTGCTGGCGCGCCGCCTGCACTTGGTCGGCGATCGCCGAGCAGGTTCTGCACGTGATGGCCGACCTCGTGCGCGACCACATAGGCCTGGGCGAAGTCGCCGGGCGCCCCGAACCGGTCGTGCAGCTCGTCGAAGAAGCTGAGGTCGATGTAGAGCTTCTGGTCGCCCGGACAGTAGAACGGGCCCATCGCCGCCTGGGCGTAACCGCAGGCCGATTCGACCGCGCCGGAGAACAGCACGAGCGTCGGTTCGCGATAGCGGCTGCCGATCTCGTTGAACAGCGCGTTCCAGGTGTCCTCGGTGTCGGCGAGCACGACCGAGACGAAGGCCGCGCGCTGGTCGTCCGCTGGCGGCGGCTCGCCCGAGGGCACCGGCTGCTGGGGCGCCACGCCGATCGAGGAATCCTGAAGCAGAAAGCTCGGGTCGACGCCGAGCAGCCAGCCGACGAGCAGCAGAAGCAGCAGGCCGATGCCGCCGATCCCGCCGCCGCGGACCATTCCGCCGCGGCCGCCCGCCGCCGGGAAAGCGCATCCCGGCGGGCGTGCCCATGCCGCGGCGGTCCTCGACGTTCTGACTGCGTCGCCCCAGCTGCCAGCGCATCTCCGCCTCTCCCGCCGCCGATCCCCTTGCCGCCGAGATCGCCTGCGGGCAGGCGCGCGGATCCGGTCGGCGCGGCAAGGGTCTCTGACCCGACTAGCACTACTGTCGGGATGCCGGCCTGACAAGTCGATCCGGCGTCGGTACGCCCTGGCCTGCGCTGATTCCGCTCGATCGAGCGCGATCGCCGGTCCGATCAGGTCGGCGTGGCGACGCCCAACGTGTCGTGCACGCGCTGCACGGTCGTCGGGGCGAGCCCCAGCCCCGCGGCGAGCCGGCGCAGATAGTCCTGCTCGGCGGGCGTGTCGAGCTCGATCGCGAGGACCGAGGCGGCATAGACCTCGACCGCGGCCTGCGGTGTCCGCGCCTTCCGGATCAGCCCGTCCATGTCCATGGGCTTCAGCATCTCCTGGCCGATGAACTCGCGTGCCTCCGGCGCGGCGCCGCCGCTCTCGAGCCGGCCGGCGATCCGCTGGATCTCGCCCTGATCGATCGAGCCATCGGCCTTGGCGGCGCTGATCATCGCCTGGAGAACCAAGGTCGCCTTGTCCTGCAGCTCCTGCTCTTCATCGGCGCGTCTGCGGCTCGCGCATGCCGAGCGGCGGCTCGGCGGCCGGGTCCTCCTGGAGGCCTGGCGATGCCTGCGCCGGCTTGGCCTTGGCCGCCGCCGAGCGATGACAGGGCGAGGCTGGCGAGCACCCCCAGCACGCCGCCGCCCAGCGCGCCGCCGGGAACGTTCAGCTTGCCGCCGAGGATCGCGCCGGCGAGCGCGCCCAGACCACCGGCTGCGAGCGGGTTCTGCTGCGCCGTGCGGCCGGCGCCGCCCAGCATTTCGCGGGCCGAGTCGGCAAGACCACCGGAACCGCCCGTCCGCCCTGGCCGAAACGTCTCAACAGGTCAGACAGCGGGCTTTGCCCGGCGCCGAGCCCTTGGGGACCCAAGGCATGACCCAGCCGGTTCTGGGTCGAGGAGCTCATGCCACCTTGCAGCATCTGGCCCAATAGCTCTCTTGCGTCAAACATCGGAAACCTCCCCGTGGCTTGGTGCGACTGCCTGTAGATCTATTACCGATCTAGAGCCTCGCGGACGATCGGGGAGTGTCGCTCGAAGCATTTTTCCGCTGGCGGGCAGTCTGCGCCGAATCGAGATCACCCGGCCCCCTGGGCATCTGACCCAGGTAGCCGCCCGCGTCCGCGGCGTCCGGGCTTACCGGTCCTGATTTTGAGCCGCGATCAGCGTGTTGCGCAACAGGCAGGCGACCGTCATCGGGCCGACCCCGCCCGGCACCGGCGTGATCGCGCCCGCGACCAGGGCCGCCTCGTCGAACGCGACGTCGCCGACCAGACGATGCCGGCCATCGGCGCCCGGCACCCGGTTGATCCCAACGTCGATCACGGCCGCGCCGGGCTTGATCCAGTCGCCGCGCACGAACTGCGGCCGGCCGAGCGCGGCGAGCACGATGTCCGCGCGGCGGCATTCGGCCGGCAGGTCGCGGGTGCGCGAGTGCGCGACCGTCACGGTGCAGTTCGCCGCCAGCAGCAGCGCTGCGACCGGCTTGCCGACGATGTTCGAGCGGCCGACCACGATCGCCCGTCGGCCGCCGAGATCGGGGCCGAGCGTACGGCGCAAGAGGATCATGCAGCCCATCGGCGTGCACGGCACGAGCAAGGCCGGGTCGAGCGCGCCGCCCGCCGAGAACAGCCGGCCGACGTTGAGCGGATGAAAGCCGTCGACGTCCTTGGCCGGATCGATCGCGTCGTGCACGCGCTCGCGCCGGATCTGTGCCGGCAAGGGCAGCTGGACCAGGATGCCATGCACGTCGGGATCGGTGTTGAGCGCTTCGAGCCGGTCGAGCAGCGCCGCCTCGGTCACGGTCTCGGCAAGCGCGATCAGCTGGCCGTCGACGCCGACCTCGACCGCCATCTTGGCCTTGGTGCCGACGTAAGCCCGGCTGGCCGGGTGCTCGCCGACCAGGATCACGCGCAGGCCGGGCGGCCGGCCGTGGCGGGCGGTGAACGCGGCCGCCTCGGCGGCGATTTCGGCGCGCAGTTCCGCGGCCGCGGCCCGGCCATCGATGATCGTCGCCGCGATCATCGGGCGGCTTCGGCCGGCGCCTGCTCGAGCGCATGGAGTTCGGCCAGCAGCCGTTCGGGCAACCCCTGAAGGTGGAGGACCTTGCGCCGCGAGGTCGTGCCGCTGACCAGGCGGAAGTCGCTGGCCGGCAAGCCGCCAGCGCCGGGCCAGCAGCTTGATCAGCGCGCCATTGGCCTTGCCGGACTCGGGCGGCGCGGCCACCCGCACGGCGAGCCACGCCTGGCCGCTGGCGTCGATCTCGATGCCCTGCACGGCGCTTTCCGCTGCCCGCGGCGTCACCCGCACCGCCACTCGCACGCCCTCGGGGCGCTCTGCCAGCCAAGCCGACCGGCAGCGGTTCATCTCATCCCGAGAACAGGCGCGCCAGCATCAGCCGCGCGAACTGCAGCAGCAGCAGCAGGATCAGCGGCGAGATGTCGATCCCGCCGAGGCTCGGCAGATAGCTTCGGATCGGACGCAGGGCCGGCTCGGTCGCCCGGTACAGGAATTCGCCGACCTGATTGACGAAGGCGTTGCGGGTGTTGATCACGTTGAAGGCCACGAGCCAGCTCAGGATCACCGACAGGATGACCACCCAAATATAGAGCCATAGGATCTCGTCGATCAGCCAGTGAACCGGATTCATGGGCCGAACCTAGTGCGAGGCGAAACTAACCCGGCCCGGCGCGCGGCCCCCAACCGAGTATTGCGGGCGGACTATAGCAGCTGGCCGCCCGTCCGCCAGCCCCGAGCGCGGCGCGCCCGGGCAAGCCCTTGACAGCCTTGGCCTCGCTCACCATACAAGCTTCCGTGGCGGGGCCGTAGCTCAGTTGGGAGAGCGCTAGAATCGCACTCTAGAGGTCGGGGGTTCGACTCCCCTCGGCTCCACCATCTCCCGCGCGCCCAGCTTTGATCGCAGCCGTTGACACTCAAGCCGTTGATTGGGGCCGTAGCTCAGTTGGGTAGAGCGCGACGTTTGCACCGTCGAGGTCGTGGGTTCGAATCCCATCGGCTCCACCAGGTCCAGCCCCACTCCTGAGCCGTCGCGGGTCGGCCGGCCAGCTGCGAAGATCGACCGACTGCCCTTGAAGGACGGATACCGACTTCGCACATTGCTCGACGTAGGCTCACACGACCAGGCTCGACGGTGACCTGAGCAGCGTCGAGCGACGAAAGTGACAGGCGAACGCCTGGTCCTGCCCGGAGGCGAGGTCTGATCGCTCAGGTTCAAGCAGCTGGTGCCGCCGCCCGCATCTGGCGGCCGCTGAACCCGCGCGGCTGCGGGCGCCGCCGGCGAGCCGCGCGGGGCCGCCGCTGATGGACGGGAGCCTGCTCTCTCAGCTCTACGCCTTCGTCTCGGTGGTCGTGATCGACCTCGTGCTGGCCGGCGACAACGCGGTCGTGGTCGGGATGGCGGCGAGCGGCCTGGCACCCGAGCAGCGCCGGCGCGTGATCATGATCGGCATCGTGCTGGCTCTGGTCTGCCGGGTCGTCTTCGCTCTGATCGCGGTCCAGCTGCTGGCGATCGTGGGTCTGCTGCTCGCCGGCGGGCTGCTGCTGCTCTGGGTCGCCTGGAAGATGTGGCGCGAGATGCATCCGGCCGGCGCTGGGCTGCACCTTTCCGGCGCCGAGCGCGCGGCGGCCATGGCCCCGGTGGTCAAGAAACCGAGCACCGCGATCTGGCAGATCGCGATCGCCGACATCTCGATGTCCCTCGACAACGTGCTCGCGGTCGCCGGCGCCGCCCGCGATCATACGGCAATGCTGGTCTTCGGGCTGATCCTTTCGATCGCGCTGATGGGCGTGGCGGCAACCGTGATTGCGCGCTTTCTCGAGCAGTACCGATGGCTCAGCTACCTGGGGCTCGCGATCATCACGGTCGTCGCGCTGACGATGATCTGGGAAGGCGGCGGCGAGATCTGGCACGCGGTCGAGGGCGCCTGAGCACTCACATCGGCGGCTTGACCCCCTGCCCGACCGCGAGCGCCGAGACGACCGGCGGCGCCGCCTCGGTGTTCTGGACGAACAGGATCAGCGGGCTGCCCGGCTCCAGCACGCTGCGGTCCGGCGCTCGCTCCAGCGACACGACCTCGGCGAAGTCCGGGACCCGGACGACCTGCTCGCCCTGGTTCTGGCCGTGGCCTTCGCCCTCCTTGTAGGTGAGCCGCAGGACCCGCTCGACCGGGCTCGCCTCCTTGATCTCGGCGATCGTGGCGTTGGTCATCATGTTGGGTTCGCTGACCAGGTCCCAGGGATAGTGGCCCTCGCCGGTGCCGCGCAGGTCGTCGGCGAAGACGTGGACCTCGAGCGCCATCCTTTGGCCTTGGGACTCGATCGAGGTGACGCCGACGAACTGGCCGGCCTGGATATCGGCGAGCTTGGCCGGCCTGATCACGTAGATGCCGGTCTCAGGCGTCAGCGCGACCTCGAACTGCTCCTCGTCCTCGTTCTCGACGGTCAGCACGTCATCGGCGATCGTGACCAGGGTGCCGCGCAGGTGCTGCGCTTCGTCGGCGAAGCCCGCGCCAGTCGCCAGGCACCAGATCGCCAGCGCGCCGCCGATCGTTTCCAAGCCTCGCATCGCTGCCTCCCGCCTTGCCGCCCGCTGCCAAGTTATCCCAGCTTCGACCCGGCCTGGTCCAGCGGCTTCTGCAGGTGCACGAGGGTCCGGCCACGATAGCGCTCGCGGCCGGTCTCGACGTAGCCGAGCCGGTGGTAGAGGGCGAGGTTCTCGGTGAAGCGTTCGTTCGTGAACAGACGGATCGAGCAGCGCCCGCGGCTGACCTCGGTCTCGGCAACACGAGCAGCGCCCGGCCGAGACCCCGGCGCTGGGCCTCAGGCGCGACCGCGACGCTCCAGACCGGAAGGCAGCAGGGCTCCTGGCGCAGCACCAGCGCCGCCAGCAGGCCCGCGCCATCCGGGCGATCGATGACCCAGAGTTCGTGGTCGGCGAGCATCGCGCCGTAGTCGGCGACCATCGGCTGCGGCTCGGCGCCGATCCGCGCGACGTAGCCGGCATAGGCGCGCCGCTTGAGATCGGTCACCATCGCGACGTCGCCCAGGCCCGCGCGCCGCAGCCGACTGATCGGATCAGCAAGGCCCTCGCCGCTCGATCGCGTCATGGTCGCTCCGGTGCCTGCGTCGGCGCTATTGTGCCACCGGCTCCGGCAGCAGCCAACGCCGCGGGTGGGCGGGTGACATGAGCGATGCGGAAGCGAAGCTTGCCCAGTGCGTGCGCGCGGCGCGCACCGATCCTGCGCGGGCCGTGCTGGAGGGTTTCCATCCGCTCAAGCACGCGCTCCGCTTCGGTGCCGCGATCGAGCTGGCGGTGGCAGCGCGGGCGGCGCCGCTCGCGGCGCTCGCCGCGCGGCTGGCACCCGATATCGGACCCTGGCTCGAGCGGCATCTGACCCTGGTCGCGCCGGCGCAGTTCGAGCGGCTGACACCGCGCGCCGGCCGACGTGCTGGCGATCGCGCTGCGCCCGCCGGTTGCGGTCGAGGGCCTGCTGGCCGGACCGGCTGACGCGCCGCTCGTGCTGCTGGACAATCCGAGCCACCTCGGCAACCTCGGGGCCGCGGTGCGGGCGGCCGCGGCCGCCGGTGCCGCGGGCGTGCTGACCACCGGGCCGGCTCGATCCCTGGCATCCGGCGGCCTTGCGCGGCGCGGCCGGCCTGCACTACGCGCTGCCGGTGGCACGGCTCGACGCGCTGCCGCCGACGCCGCGGCCGCTGATCGCGCTCGACCCGGCCGGCGACCCGCTCCGCGCCGGCCGCCTGCCGGCGGGCGCCATTCTCGTTTTCGGCTCCGAGCGCCGGGGTCTGAGCCAGGAGCTGCGCGCCCGCGCCGGCCGGTGCCTCGCGCTGCCGATGCGGCCGGGCGTCTCGAGCCTCAACCTTGCGAGCGCGGTCGCGGTCGTGCTCTACGCCTGGCGGCTCGGCCAGAGCGGTTGAGGTCGATCCCTGGACACGGGCGGATCAGAGGGCCAAGCTCGGCCGGTTGCAAGCCTCGGACCTGAGGAGAGCCGCCGTGGGTCGTCTGGACGGGAAGACTCGCGCTGATCACCGGCGCCGGGCAGGGCATCGGCCGGGCCGCGGCCCGGCTGTTCGCGGCCGAAGGTGCCCGGGTGGTCGTGGCCGAGATCGCCCGCGCCGAAGGCGAAGCGACCGTGAGGACGATCCGGGACGCGGGCGGCGAGGCGCTGTTCGTCGCGACCGACGTCAGCGAGCCCGCGAGCGTCGAAGCCGCGGTCCGGACGACGGTCGAGCGCTTCGGCGGCCTGCACGTCCTCTACAACAACGCGGGCGGCGCCACGTCGAGGGACGGCAAGGTCACCGAGATCGCGCTCGAGGAGTTCTGGCGGACGATCGGGGTCGACCTGTTCGGGACCTTCCTCGGCTGCCGCTTCGCGATCCCGGTGATGGTCGCGGGCGGCGGCGGCTCGATCATCAACACGACCTCGATCCGCGCGATGATCGGCACCGCCGGCGCCGACGCCTACACCAGCGCCAAGGGCGGCGTGCGCGCGCTGACCCAGGCGCTGGCGCTGCAGTGGGCGGCGCGACAGCATCCGGGTCAACGCGATCGCGCCGGGCGTGATCCTGACCGAGCGGGTCCGGGGCCTGCTGCGCGACCGACGATCCGATCTTCCAGAAATCGCTGCTCGGCGCCAGCGAGCCCGAGGACGTGGCGCGCATGGCGCTCTACCTGGCATCCGACGAGGCGCGCCGGGTCACCGGCGCGATCTTGCCGATGGACAGCGGCGCCAGCGCGATCTGAGCCACTCAGGACGCGGCGCGGTCGAGCGCCTGGGCGATCCCGCTGGTCACCGGCAGCGCGCCGCAATGGATCGGGTACAGCTGGCCGTAGCGCGTCGCAAGGTCGGGATCGACCGGTTCCGGCTCGCCGAGCCAGGGCAGCACCCACTCCCGGCCCGCCTCGGCGAGATTGCGATAGTGGCCGAGCGCCAGCGCGGCGAACAGGGCAGCGCCGGCGGCGGCCGGGGCCGCGCGCTCGACCCGTCGGACCGGCGCGCCCATGCAGGCGGCGAGGATCGCGCGCCGCAGCGGACGCTCGACGCGGTGCGCTCGATCAGCGCGGATCTCGGCCGGCGGCGGGCCGAGGCCGGCATGGCTCATGCCGCGCGGCGAAACCCTGCCCCTCGTGCAGCGCGCGCATCAGATCATAGATCGTGGTCTCGCGGCCGAGCCCGAGCACGTGCGCGCGCGCCGCGGCGTTCTCGAGCTGGCCGGCGCCGGCCAGGAACGGCTGGACCAGCAGCGTCCCCGGCCGCGCCTGGGCGGCCTTGCGCTCGAATACCGCCTGCAGCTCGTCGCGCCGCGATGCCGATCAGGCCGGTGTCGGCCAGCAGCTGAACCCCAAGCCCGACCAGCCAGTCGAGGTCGGCGCCGCCCGGGCTGGGACTGACCGCGAGCCGAGGCTTTCGACGCCGGGAACGGCAGCAGCGAGTTCGACGACGGCCCCGACCCGTCGTCTCGTGCCGGTCGCGGCAGGACGCGCAGTTGGCAGCTGGTGGCATCGAAGATCGAGCCGGCCAGATCATCGCTCGCGTCGGTGAGGCCGGCCGCGAGCGCGCTCGCCACCAGGTTCGGCGGCGCCAGCACGACCGCCGTGCCGAGCGCAGACCGCTCGCGGCGGCCGCGGTCCGGGCCAATGTGCCCTGGTGGCGGGTGGCGTCGATCACGGCCGGCAGCAGCCGCTCGAGCTCCTGCAGGCCGAGCAGCTGCAGGACCGCCGGGTCGTAGGCGCGGGTGCGGTGGTTGCCGAAGCTCGCGACCGCTTCGGCGGGCCTCGGTCGCGCGCTCGCCGGTGCAGCAGAAATAGAGCCAGTCCCTGCCGCAGAACGCGCTCGCCGCGCGCTCGAGCGACCTCGTGCCGGTGCCGGACGCAGCCACGCGAGCTGGGCTTGGATCGGCTGGCGTCGGGGGCGACCCCGGTGATCGCCTGCAGCCTGGCGGCGAGCCCGGCCTGCTGCCAGCGCTCGACCATCGAACGCGCCCGCCGGTCGGGCGGCGGGCCAGGCCGGCATGACCGGATCGCCGTCCTCGTCGATCAGCCAGGATGCCGCCGGCCGGCCCGGTGAGCGCCAGCGCCGCGGTCCGCCGGGCCAGCTCCGGGCAGGCTGGCGAGCTGGCGCAGCACTGCGGCGGCCGCCTGCCAGGTCTCGCCCGTGGTCCTGCTCGGCGCGTGCTCGTGCAGCGCGACCGGGCTCAGACCGGGCCGCCTGGACGCGCATCCTGCCCGGTCGAAGGCGACCGCTCGTGCGCCCTGCCGGCGTCGAAGGCCGACACGATCCGCTGCCTGCTGCATCGGCGTCGGCTCTCCAATCCCGGGCGCGGTGATATCTCTAGGTAGATCATCGCTCGGTTCACTTCCTGAAATTGGCTAGCCGACGAGCGGCGTGGCCGCGGCTGCCGGGCTCGCGCCAGAGGCCGGTGCCCTGCAGCGCCGGATACAGGGCGGCGAAGTCCCGGTAGAGCTCGGCATAGCGGGCGCAAAGATTGGGCGTCGGCGCCTCGGCCTCGCCTTCGGTGCGGACCGCGGCCGCGACCGCGGCCTCGACGTCCGCGTGCACGCCGGCGCCGACCGCGGCGAGCAGCGCGGCGCCGAGCGCCGGTCCTTCCTCGACCGCGAGCCGCTGCAGGCGGACCCCCAGCACCGCTGCGAGCATCTGGCGCCAGACTCGGGCTGCGCGCGCCGCCGCCGACCGCCTAGAGCCGGTCGGGCCTGACCCCTAGCCGCTGCATCAGCACCAGCGAGTCCTTGAGCGCGAAGCTACGCCCTCGAGCAGCGCGCGCGCCAGATGGCGCCGATCGTGGGCGAGCGTCAGCCCGATCCAGGCCGCGCGCGCGTGCGGGTCCATGTGCGGCGTGCGCTCGCCGCTTAGGTAGGGCAGGAAGACGAGGCCGTCCGCGCCCGGCCCGACCCCGGCCGCTGCGGCGATCAGTTCGTCGACGAATCGCCCCGATCGGGCGCGCCGAGCAGGTCGCGGATACCAGCGCAGACTGCCCGCCGCGGACAGCACGACGCCCATCAGATGGTACTGGCCGGGCACGGCGTGGCAGAACGCGTGCAAAGCCCCGCCCGGGTCGATCTCGAGCCCGCCGCTCGGCGCGAACAGACGCCTGAGGTGCCGAGCGAGACCAGGCCGGTGCCCGGCCGGATCACGCCCGACCCGATCGCGGCCGCGGCGTTGTCGCCGCCGCCCGCGACCACCGGCAGACCTTCGGGCAGGCCGCTTGCACGCGCGCCGGCGCTGGAGATGCTGCCGGTGACCTCCGGCCCCTCGTGCACCCGCGGCAGCCAGGCCCGCGGGATCGCGAGCGCGCCCAGCATCTCGTCCGACCAGTCGCGCGCGGCCAGATCGAGCAGCAGCGTGCCGGCGGCATCGGACGCGTCGGTCGCGAGCCCGCCGGTCAGGCGATAACGGATGAAGTCCTTGGGCAGCAGCACATGGCGGACCCGCGCATAGGCGGCCGGCTCGTGGCGCGCGAGCCAGAGCATCTTCGGCGCCTGAAAGCCGGTCAGCGCCGGGTTGCCGGCGATCTGGCGCAGCCGGCCGGCGCCGACCCGCTGCTCGATCTCGGCGCATTCCGCCGCGGTCCGCTGATCATTCCACAAGATCGCCGGCCGGATCACCTGGCCATCGGCGTCCAGGAACACCGCCCCATGCATCTGGCCCGCGAGCCCAATCGCCGCGACCGGACCCGACACCTTGGCCTGGAGCGCCCGCAGCACGGCGCAGGTCGCCTGCCACCAGGCCTCCGGCGCCTGCTCGGTCCACCCCGGCCGCGGCGTTAGCAGCGGATAGCCGGCGCTGGCGCTGGCGATCACGCCGCCGTCGGCGGCGACCACGATCCCCTTGACCCCGGTGGTGCCGACGTCGAGGCCGATGCATGCGCCCTGGCTCATCACCCCGCCCCCCGCGAGCCCGTCTCCCCCGCCGCAGCCTATGGGGCCAGCTGCGGCCGGCCAAGCCAGGAACTCGTTCGAGTTCGCCGGAACATTGAAATGCTCGGCCGGGCTGTCTAAACTGGAAGGTGAGCCTTAGGGCTTGGATTCGCCTATGGGTTGGCCTGGGCGCGGAACGGCGGGACTGCGATGGTTGAGCCGACCTTCTGCTCCGGGCTCGCCGACCTTGCCTCGCGTTTTCCGGGCTTCATCGTCGACCAGTGGGGCGTGCTGCACGACGGCCGGACGCCTTACCGGACGCGCTCGAGTGCCTCGCCGAGCTGCGCGCCGCCGGCAAGCGGGTCGTGCTGCTCAGCAACTCGGGCAAGCGCGCCGCGATCAACCGGCAGCGTCTGGCCGAGCTTGGCATCGGCGCCGAGCTGTACGATGCCCTGGTCACCTCGGGCGAGGCGACGTGGCAGGCACTCGCCGGGCGGACGGACCCCGCGTTCGCCGGTCTCGGCCGGCGCTGCGTGCTCTGGTCGCGCGGCGGCGATCGTTCGTTGACCGAGCATCAGGGCCTGGAGGTGGTCCCCGACGTCCAGCGCGCGGACTTCCTGCTGCTGGCCGGGATCGAAAACGACGCCCGCCTGGAGCAGTTCGCCGCTGCGCTCGAGCAGGCGGCGGCCCGCGACCTGCCGATGGTCTGCGCCAACCCGGACGTGGTCTCGGTCCTGCCGGGCGGCGCCTTCGGGATCGCGCCGGGCGCGGTTGCCAGGCACTACGAGGACCTGGGCGGTCGGGTCGCCTACGTCGGCAAGCCGCACCGGCCGGTCTGGCAGCTCTGCCTCGAGGCGCTGGCACCGCTGCCGCGAGGCGGGGTCCTGGTGATCGGCGATTCGGTCGCCCACGACATCGCCGGCGGGGCCGGCATGGGGCTCGCGACCGCGCTGATCATGGGCGGCATCCATGCGCCATTGTTCGATATGGCCCGCGGCCCCAGCGCCAATGCGGCTGCGCTCGAGCGGCTGGAGGCCGAGTACGGCGCCAGGCCGGACTGGGTCCTGTCACGCTTTCGCTGGCGCTAGGCGGTCGAGCTGAGCTTCTTTTGGAGCACGTGCCGGACGATCGGCAGCCGGTCGTTGCCAAAGTAGGCGTGGCCGTCGAGCACGAAGCTCGGCACGCCGAAAACGCCTGCCGAGAGCGCGTCGGCGACGGTCGCCGCGAGGTCGGCGGCGGTCGCGGGCTCGTCGAGCGCCAGCGCGAAGCGGGTCGGATCGAGCCCGACCTCGCTGGCGAGCTGCCGACAGGCCGGATCATCGAGCGGCGAGCTGCCGTCGACGAAGACCGCCTGGAACAGCCGGCGGCTGAACGGCTCGACGGCGCCCAGGCGCTCGGCCGCGGTGGCGGCGAGCGCCAGCCGCAGCGGCTCGAAACCGACGTTCTCGGGCTCGCGGAAGGACACGCCATAGTAGTCGGCCCAGCATTCGGCATCGAAGCGCCGCCAGGCCCCGTCGTACTGGCCCGAGACCGGCCGGCCGTGAAACGGATCGGCGCCGCGGGCTCTGAACAGCTCGGCGCTCCAGAGCGGCCGCCAGCGCACCCGGCAGCCGGTGTCCGCCTCGAGACGCGCGATCTGGGTCGAGGCGAGGTACGAGTACCGGCTGCCGAGGCCGTAGAAGAAGTCGACGGTGCCCCGCCGCGACATCAGCCGTGCGCGCGACCCAGCACGCGCAGGCGAAGCGCGTTCAGCTTGATGAAGCCTTCGGCGTCCCGCTGGTCGTAGACACTGTCGGCCTCGAAGGTCGCGAGCGCGTCATCGTAGAGGCTGCGCGGCGCCTTGCGCCCGACCACCTGGACGCTGCCCTTGTAGAGCTTGAGCCGGACGGTGCCGGCGACGTTGGCCTGGCTCTGGTCGATCAGCGCCTGCAGCATCAGCGCGCTCGGGGCTGAACCAGAAGCCGTTGTAGATCAGCTCGGCGTAGCGCGGCATCAGCTCGTCCTTGAGATGCGCGGCGCCGCGGTCGAGCGTGATCGATTCGATCGCCGCGGTGCGCCGCCAAGAGGACGGTGCCGCCGGGCGTCTCGTAGACGCCGCGCGACTTCATGCCGACGAAGCGGTTCTCGACCAGATCCAGCCGGCCGATGCCGTTGGCGCCGGCGAGCTCGTTCAGGCGCGCGAGCAGCGTCGCGGGCGACAGCCGCTCGCCGTCGATCGCGACCGGGTCGCCCCGCGCGAACTCGAGCTCGACGTAGGTCGGCGCGTCGGGCGCCTCCTCGGGCGCCACGGTGCGGTGAACATCGCCGCGTCGGGCTCGCGCCAGGGATCCTCGAGCGCGCGGCCCTCGTATGAGATGTGCAGCAGATTGGCGTCCGTGAGTAGGGCGGCTCGCCGCGCTTGCCGCGCGGGATCGGGATCTGATGGCGCTCGGCGTACTCGATCAGCGCCGCGCGCGAGCCCAGGTCCCACTCGCGCCAGGGCGCGATCACCTTGATCTTCGGGTTGAGCGCGTAGGCGCAGAGCTCGAAGCGGACCTGGTCGTTGCCCTTGCCGGTCGCACCGTGGGCGATCGCATCGGCGCCGACCTCGCGCGCGATCTCGACCAGGCGCCTTGGCGATCAGCGGCCGCGCGATCGAGGTGCCGAGCAGGTATGTGCCCTCGTAGAGCGCATTGGCGCGGAACATCGGGAAGACGTAGTCGGCGACGAAGGTCTCGCGCAGGTCCTCGATGTAGATCGGCGCGGCACCCATCAGCTCGGCCTTGGCGCGCGCGGGCTCCAGCTCCTCGCCCTGGCCGAGGTCGGCGGTGAAGGTCACCACCTGGCAACGGTAGCGGTCCTGCAGCCAGCGCAGGATGACCGAGGTGTCGAGGCCCCCGGAATAGGCCAGCACGACCTTGTCGACGCCATCCGCCATGTTCGTTCCCCAAGCTCGGCCAGCGCGCGGCCGCGCCGCGCCGTGACCGGGCGGCATGGTGGCGCGCCGGACCGGCTTGTCAACGGGTGGGGCGGGGCGCGATCAGCGCCGCCGATGCCGCACAGATCGCGAGGCGCAAGCGCGTCGCGGCCGGCGCCGACGAATAGATGCCCGTCGACGTCGCGCGGCGCCGGATGATGGCGAGGTCCCGGTCTGCGACTGGCGACGAGCACTGGGAGTTTGTGCGATCGCGCGCTCGCTGACCGGGTCGGCGTCTCGAGCGCCCGCCGTATCAGGCGGTCGTGTCGAGACGCTGGCCGGAGCGGATCGGGATCGGTTGGCCGTTGCCATTGTCGGCCCGGGGGGCTTTGGCGACCGCGACCAGCGCCGGCCGGAGCAGCCGGTCGGCGATCACGTAGCCCGGCTGCATGACCTGGGCGACCGTGCCCGGCGGATGCTCCGCGGTCTCGAGCTCAAGCATCGCCTGGTGGCGGTTGTGGTCGAACTTCTCGCCGAGCTCGGGCACGACCTTGGCGATCTGATGGCGCTCGAAGGCGGCGAGCAGGGTCCGCTCGGTCAGCGCCACGCCGTCGGCCAGGCTCTGGACCAGCTCGCTCTGCTCGCGCGCCGCGGGCGGGATGCTGGTCAGCGCCCGGCTGAGATTGTCGGCGACCTCGAGCAGTTCGCGGGCAAAGCCCGTGATCGCGTATTTGTGCGCCTCCTCGACCTCGCGGGCGGCGCGCCGGCGCAGGTTTTCGGTCTCGGCCAGCGCCCGCAGCAGGCGTTCCTTGGTCGCCGCCAGCTCGGTCTCAAGCTCGGCCTCGCGCCCCAGCACCTCGGCCGGCGGCTCGGCCCCGGGCGGGATTTCGGCGCCGGCCTGGTCGGTGGTCGGCCCGCCGCCTGCCTGGGGCTCGGTCGCTTCCGGCCCCTCGAAGTCCTCGGATCGTCCGGTCTCAGTCATGGCCTCAGCTCTTGATCCCTGCTGCCCAGGAGGCGCGAGACCACCCGGGCGGTGTAGTCCACCATCGGAATGATCCGCGCGTAGTTCATCCGGATCGGACCGATCACGCCGATCGCGCCGACGATCCTGGCCGCGCCGGCGGGCGCGTTCCCGCCGACCGTATAGGGTGCCGCCACGACCGAGCAGCCGGTCATCGCGAACAGCTCGTTCTCGGCGCCGAGGAAGATCTGGACGCCTGCCGCGCGCTGGACCAGCTCGATCAGGCGGACCAGGTTGCTCTTGGTCTCGAGCAGCTCGAACAGGGTCCGGATCCGCTCCAGGTCGGCGAGGTTGGTGACGTCGTCCAGGAGCTTGGCCTGGCCGCGCACGATCAGCACGCCCTGGTCGGCCGAGGGCCCGCCCGACCAGGTCGCGAGCCCCGCCTCGACCACCTTGCTGGTCAAAGCGTCGAGTTCGCTGCGCCGCTCGGCGATCTCGCGCTCCATGATCTCGCGGGCTTCGGCAAACGATCGACCGGTCAGGCGCGCGGTCAGATAGTTGCCGGCCTCGACCAGGCTGGAAGCGCCGATCCCGACCGGGACCTCGATCAACCGGTTCTCGACCATGCCGTTGCTGGCGACCACCACGACCAGCGCCCGCCCGGGGCTGAGCGGGATGAACTCGATCTGCTTGAACGGGTGCTCGGTCTTGGGGGCCAGCACCAGACCGGCATAGTGCGACAGCCCGGCGAGCGCGCCGCTGGCGTCGCTCAGCATCGCCTCGACGCTGCGCCCGGCGCCGGCGCAGCGGCTGTCGATGCCGGCCCGATCCTCCTCGCTCAGATGGCCGACCTCGAGCAGGCCGTCGACGTACATCCGAAAGCCGAGATCGGTCGGCACCCGGCCGGCGGAGGTGTGCGGCGCGTACAAGAGGCCGGCGTCCTCGAGATCGGCCATCACGTTGCGGATCGTCGCCGCCGACAGGTGCTGATCGGCCCGCCGCGCGAGTGTCCGGGAGCCGATCGGCTCACCGGTCTCGACATAGGTATCGACGATCTGGCGGAAAATCTGTCTGGAGCGTTCGCTGAGCGCGGTGATCATCGGTCGATCCGGCCTGGCTCCCTCCCTCGTGGCTCCGGGTCGCTGCTATGTAGGATGGCGGCCGGGGAGCGTCAACGCAGGACCGCCTCGGGCGGCAGCGCCGGCTCTCAAGGGCCCGGCTCTCAAGGGGCGAAGACGCCAACGGCGGCCCGAGGGCCGCCGTTGGTCAAAGCGTCGCGCGCGACACCGGGCGCATTGCCCCGGCCGCGCGGCTGCAGGCGTCACGCAGCCTTGGCCAGCGACTTCAGGTCATCGATATTGGCCATCATGCACTTGGTCAGCACGTCCATGGCCTCGCTCTGCGCCTTCATCGCGATCTCGGCGAACTCCCGGGCGCTGTTGACCGCCGTCTCGTAGCTCGACTTCGCGGTCGCGATCTGGTCGGCTGGCTTGAACTCGCCAGGCTTGCCGCTCAGAACGCCCTGGCCGGCGGCGAGCCAATGCTCGACCGAGGACTGCATGATCTCGCTGTGGCGCTGCGCGATCGCCTTGGCGCCGTCGACGACGATCTGGCTGGCGCTCGCGAACGCGTCGAGATTGCGCTGCTGCGCAGCAATCATTCGGTCGGCATCGAGCATCGGGAACGGCAAAGGCTTGGCGGTCGTCTTGGTGGGCATGGTTAACTCCTCGTCTCGGGTCTGTTGCGCTGCACAAGACCCCATATGGTACAGGTTCTCTGGGGGTTCAAGGAATAATTGTGCAACGCAGCAAAAATCTTCAAGCCCAAAGTCCGGTCGGGCGCGCGCCGTTTTGGGCAGCGCAGGCGCCTTTTGACTGGTGCCGCGGCGCAAACAAGCTAGGCTGCGCCGTTGGCTCACGACCGCGCGGGACCGGTGTCGAGCAAAGAGCAGGGTGGCCAGGCCGAACTCGAGCCCCCGATCCCGGTCGGGCGTGCCGAGGCCATGCTGCTCGCCGGCTTGTTCGCGCGTCTGCCGATCGTCGCCGGCCTGAACCTCGCGGTCGCGCTCGGCACCGTGCTGGTGTTCGCCGGCCAGCAGTCGTCGCTGCTGCTGGGCAGCTGGCTCCTGCTCATGGTCCTGACGCTCGGGCTTCGGCTGTGGACCTGGCGGTCCTTCCGGCGGCGACCCGGGGCTGCGGCCACGGTGCCGGTCTGGGCCCGCCGCTTCACCCTCGGCGCAGCGGCGACCGGCGCCGCCTGGGGCCTCGCAGGCGTCCTGCTGTACGCGCCCCGATCGTGGCCCGCACAGATTTTCCTGCCGTTCGTGATGGCCGGCATGGTCGGCGGCTCGGTGACCGCTCTGACCGGCCATATGCCGGCCTATATCGCGTTCTCGGTGTGTACGCTCGTGCCCTACGCGCTCCGTCTGCTGGTCGAGGCCGACCCGCCGCATCTGGTGATGGCGAGCCTGGTCCTGCTCTACCTGATCGGCATGGGCGTGCTCGGCCGGACGGTCAGCGCCTCGCTGGTCGCCTCGGTCCGGCTCGCGGTCGAGAACCAGGACCTGGTGACGGCCCTGCGCGACAAGTCGGCGCAGCTCGAGGCGACCTTCGAGCACGTCCATCAAGGCGTCGCGGTGTTCGACCGGGACGGCCGGCTGGTGACCTGGAACCCGCGCCACCGCGAGCTGCACGGCTATCCGCCGGAGTTCTATCGTCGGGGTATGCATATAAGCGAGTTCCTGCGTCACGATCTGGCGTCGGCCGGTGACGACCGGCTGCGGACAGTTGGCCGCCATCCGGCGCCGGCACGGTTTGAGCAGCCGGGCGCCGATCACCGGATCCTCGAGGTCGAGCGGAGCGCGATGCCGGGCGGCGGCTTCGTCAGCACCTCGACCGACGTTACCGAACGCAAGCGGACCGAGGCGCGAATGCTCCACCTCGCCCAGCATGATTCACTGACCGGCCTGCCCAACCGGCTGCTGTTCCAGGATCGCCTGCGCCAGGCCATGGCGCGTTGCCGGCGCGACCACAGCCTGCTGGCGGTGGTCCTGGTCGATCTGGACAAGTTCAAGTCGGTCAACGACGCGTTCGGTCACCGGGTCGGCGACGGCGTGCTCAAACAGGCCGGCGAGCGGCTGCGCGCCGCCTTGCGCGAGAGCGATACGGTCGCCCGGATCGGCGGCGATGAGTTTGCGCTGATCCTGCCGGACCTGCCCGATGCCGAGGCCGCGAACCTGATCGCCGAGAAGATCTCGGGCCAGCTCGATCGGCCGTTCGGCCTCGACGCGCGCGCTTGGCGGCCCGGCGCCAGCATCGGGATCGCGCTGTTCCCGAGCGATGGCGATACTGCCGAGCAGCTGCTGCAGAACGCCGACCTCGCGATGTACCGGGCCAAGGCTGCCGGCGGCGGCTGGCAACGCTTCGGCTCCACGATCAAGCGCGATTTCGATCATCTGCAGAACCTCAAGCACGAGCTCGCCCGCGCCGTCGGCCGCGGCCAGCTCAGCCTCGAGTATCAGCCGCAGCTGGACCTCGCGCCGGAGCGCATCAGTGGCATCGAGGCCCTGCTCCGCTGGCAGCACCCCGACTTCGGCCCGATCGAGCCTGAGACCCTGATCAAGCTCGCCGAATCCAGCGGCCAGATCGCGACGCTCGGGCAATGGGCCTTGGCCGAGGCCTGCCGGGTCGCCGCCGGCTGGCCCTGCAGCCCGCAGCCGATCCGGGTCGCGGTCAATGTCTCGGCCAGCCAGCTGACCGAGCCCGACCTCGTGACCCAGGTCGCCCGCATCCTCGACGCCAGCGGCCTGCCCGCCGAGCGGCTCGAGCTGGAGCTGACCGAAAGCAGCGTGCTGCACGAGGTCGAGCGGGTCCAGTCTGCGCTCGAGGCGCTGCACAACATGGGCGTGGCGCTGGCGCTCGACGACTTCGGCACCGGCTACGCCAGCCTCAGCCACCTCAGACGCTTCCCGCTCGATGTGCTCAAGATCGACCGCTCGTTCGTCGCCGACCTCGCCGACACGCCGGACGCGGCGATCGTGCGCTCGCTGATCGAGCTCGGCCACCGCCTGAAGCTGCGCGTGGTCGCGGAAGGCGTCGAGACCGACGTGCAGCTGGCAGCGCTCCGGCGGCTGGGTTGCGATGCGGTCCAGGGGCACGCGGTCGGCCATCCCTTGAGCGCGGTCGAGATCGGCCGCTGGCTGGACGCGCGCGTCCAGATCGCGGGCTGATGGCCCGGCCTCCCGCTCGGGCGCCGCACTTGACCTTTGCGCAGCCGGCTTCTAGGTAACCGCTGGCGCCGGGCGGGCCGGTGCGGTTCCGATCAGGGTCACGGGGACGTCTGGCGATGGCGCGACGCTGCATGCTGACTGGCAAGGGCGTGATGACGGGCAACAACGTCAGTCACGCCAACAACAAGACCAAGCGGCGCTTCCTGCCCAACCTGCGCCGCCAGCGCCTGTACAGCGAGACGCTGGGCGAGAGCATCCGGCTGCGCATCACGACTCACGCGCTGCGCACGGTCGAGCATCGGGGCGGCCTCGACGGCTTCCTGCTCACGAGCCGCGACAGCGAGCTCTCGGGCGACCTGCGGCGGTTCAAGCGCCGGCTGGTCGCGGCGCGGGCGCCAGCCGCGAGCGCGGCTGCCCAGGCGGGCTGAGCCGCGCCGGCGCTCCCTCTTGAGGTCGGCCATGCAGGACTGGCGGAGCCTGTTGCCGCCGGTGGCCGCGATGGTCGTCGTGGTCGCGGGCTCCAACCTCGCGGTCCAGTTCCCGATCAACGACTGGCTGACCTGGGGCGCGTTCACTTATCCGGTCGCCTTCCTGGTCACCGATCTGACCAACCGGCGGCAGGGGCCGGCGCGCGCGCGCAAGGTCGCCTACGTCGGCTTCGCGCTTGGCGTCCTGCTCTCGATCGTGGTCGCGGGGCCGCGGATCGCGCTCGCCTCCGGCAGCGCGTTCCTGACCTCACAGCTGCTCGACATCCAGGTCTTCCACCGGCTGCGCCGGCTGGCCTGGTGGCAGGCGCCGCTGATCTCCTCAGCGCTCGCCTCGCTCTGGGACACGGCGGTCTTCTTCAGCCTCGCGTTCGCCGGCAGCGGCCTGCCCTGGGTGACCTGGGCGATCGGCGATCTGGGCGCCAAGGCGGTGATGGCGCTCCTGCTCCTGGCACCCTTCCGGGCGCTGATGGGCCGGAGCGACGCGCTCGGGGCGCCCGTGCGCTGAGCCGGCGCGGTTCGGGCCGGAATGACAGCTGCAGCAGCAGGGTCCGTTGCAGCGCGATGAAGTTGTCGTCGGACAACAGGTAGAGCAGGACCCGTCCGTCGGGCCCGCGGCGGGCGGCGATGCCTTCGAAGTTCTCTCCGACCAGCGGCAGGCGGAGCGCTGCCAGCGGCTCGCCGACCAGGCGCGCGCCCGAACGGACCGCGGCCGCCGGCACCGTCACGATCCGGGTGGCAAAGCCGCCGAGCAGCGAGAACCGCCGCTCGACCACGTAGATCGTATCATCCAGCCGATCGGCGCCGGTCGGCACGAAGCTCCCGCTCGCCGCGTAGCTCAGCGGCAAGGCCCGATTATCGTCGATCCGCCAGGCGGCAAGCTCGCCGGCCGCGGTGATCCCGCCTTCGGCGAGCGCGAGCCACGCGCCGTCCTCGAGTTCGGCCAGCGCCTCGATGCCGGCGTTGCCCGGGTCCAGTCCGGCCGGGGTCGGCAGCGGCGTCGCCGGCCCGGCCAGGTCGGCAAGCGCCAGCCGGCGCAGACGATGCGCGCCCTCGTAGGCGACGACCAGACCGTCGGCGCCGGCGCGGGCCAGCTCTTCGGCGTTGCGCTCCGCCGGATCGCCCGGCGCCGCCCCCGGCTCGACCGCGCGCCAGTCACCGAATTCCGGTCAGGGCGCCGTCGGGGGCGTGCTCGAGGTCAGCAAGCCAGAGAGTGCCGCGATCGCTCACCGCGATCAGCCGGCTGCCGTCCGGCGCGAGCCAGAGCCCCGACAGGCCGCCAAAGCGCCGATCGCCGGCGCCGAGCACGAACGCCGCCTCCAGCCGCAGCGGCCCGAGCATGGCACCCGGGTCCTCGCCAAGAGTGACGCGGCCGGCCTGAACCGGCGGCGGGCCGGCCGCCTCGCTGGCCGTGCCACAACCCGCAAGCGCGATCGCCGCGGTCAGCAGCAGGGCGCGCAACGGCCCGTCGCGATCAAAGGACCGGTGGCTGCGGCCTGGACCGGCGCTCCCGGCATGGCTGGGCCCGCCTGCATGGCGGTTACGGGCGACGATTTTCGGACCCGCAATCTCGAAGGCTGAGCAGCGCGCCGGCGGCAGCGCACAGAAAAGGCCCGCGAGAGCGCTCTCGCGGGCCTTCCGACCGGTGCGCCGGCCAAAGATCAGTCGCGGCTGGTGCCGAACAGATGGAGCAGCATCATGAACATGTTGATGAAGTTGAGATAAAGGCTCAAGGCGCCCATGATCGCCTTCCGCGCGACCACGTCGGAGGCATCGACCTCGTAGTACATCTCCTTGATGCGCTGCGTATCATAGGCGGTGAGACCGGTGAACACGAGCACGCCGATCACGCTGATCGCAAAGTGCAGCGCCGAGCTCGCGATGAACAGGTTGACCAGGCTCGCGATCACGATCCCGATCAGGCCCATGAACAGGAACGAGCCCCAGGCCGTGAGGTCGCGCTTGGTGGTGTAGCCATACAGGCTCATCGCCCCAAACATGCCGGCGGTGATGAAGAACACCCGCGCGATGCTGGCCTCGGTGAACACCAGAAAGATGCTCGCCATCGACAGGCCCATCACCGCCGCGAACGCCCAGAAGGTCAGCTGGGCGGCGCCGACGCTGAGCGTCTGGATCTTGGCGCCCAGGAAGAACACGAAGCCGAGCGGAGCCAGCATCACCACGTAGATCAGCGGCGTCTGGGCCAGCGACAGATAGAGCCCGCTCGCCGCCATGAAGTACGCGACCAGTCCGGTGATCGCCAGCCCCAGGCCCATGTAATTGTAGACCGAGAGCATGTAGCTGCGCAGGCCCTCGTCGACGCGCTCGAGCGCGCCAACCTGGCCCGTGACGACACGGGGATCGGGACCGAATGCCATCGGGGTGCTTCCTTTCTCTGACTCCAACCGGCCACACGCCGCCATTTGCAAGCAGGCTGCGGCGCGCTTTGGCCCATGATATGGTATTTGCGCCCTCGGCTTCAAGCGTCGTGCGCTGGCCCTGGTGCCGCTTCCGGGGCCACCCATCACCCGCGCCGGAGCGTGCTTTTGACACCGAACTGTGACCGTGGTCACTGCTTGCGGGATTCACCGCAGCTAGGCTCGAGCTATTGGCAGTTGGTTATCCCGAACAGCCGGATTAGGGCCGGTGCCCTGCGCCCGGCCGATGAGCGGGAAGGAGATTTGTCATGGTCACCCGTTCGAGAGCTTCCGACGCCCGCCTCCGCCGGCGGGCCGCGCGCCTGATCGGCCCGGTCGCCTTCACGGCGCTGACGCTGCTCGGCGCGAGCCTGATCAGCCCGCCCGCGGATGCGCGGCAGCTGTGCGGCGACCGCAGCGAGCTTTTGAAGCGGCTCGAGCAGGGACATGAGGAGACGCCGCGCGCGCTTGGGCTCTCGACCGACGGCGGCGTGCTCGAGATCCTGGTCTCGCCCGAGGGCGGCTGGACGATGCTGGTGACCTATCCCAGACGCCCGACCTGCGTGGTCGCGGTCGGCGAGGCCTGGCAGATGCTGCAGCTCGCCGGCGCGCCGGCCTGAACGCCGCCGGGAACGGAAGCGCCAGGTTCGGGGTTTTATCCGAAAGCCGCGGTCGGCGCTCGTCCGGCCGGCTTTGGGATGGAGGACTTCTTATGGCTACTCAGGTCGCGCTGCACGGCCGGCCTGCCCGGCGCACCCTGCGGCTGGCGGGGCCGAGCGCCGCGCTCGCGGTGGCGTTGCTTGGGGGCGGGTTCGCGAGTTCGACGGCCGCGGCCGCGCCGCGCATGTGCGGCGATCGTGACCAGATCCTGGCCCAGCTCGAACACATGCATGACGAGAAGCCGAAGGCGCTCGGGCTGTCGGCCGATGGTGGCGTGGTCGAAGTTCTGGTCTCCCCCGAGGGCGGCTGGACCATTCTGGTGACCTACCCCAACCGCCCGACCTGCGTGGTCGCGGTCGGCCAGGCCTGGGAAGCGCTGCAGGCGGCCGGGCAGCCCGCCTGAGCCGGCGCCGCGCCGCGCGGCGGCTTCAGATCAGCCGGGCGCCAGCCGCCAGACCGCGACTGGCTGGTCCCGACCGCGCAAATGCTGTGGCTCGGCCGGACAGAGCCCGACTAACCCCGGTCCGGCCTGGGGGCTGCGGCGAGCCGCCCGGACCAGCGCATCGCTCACCACGAGCGAGCTGTCGAGTTGCCGGGTCAGCTGCTCGAGGCGGCTTGCGACGTTGACCACGTCACCCAGGACCGCGAATTCGAGGCGCCGCTCGGAGCCGATGTCGCCGAGCACGACCTCGCCGTAATGAATGCCGATGGACAGCTGAATCGGCTCGCCGCCGGGGCCGCTGCGCTCGCGATTCCAGGCCTCGATGCTGGCGAGCATGGCGCGCGCTGCGGCGAGCGCATTGTACGCGTCGTCGGGACCGACTTCGGGCGTGCCGAAGGTCGCCATGACGCCGTCGCCCAGATACTTGTCGAGCGTGCCCTCGTGCTCGAAGACCGCCTGTTCGAGCCGGGCGTGGAAGGCGCGCAGCAATGCGACGATGCGCTCGGGCGGCTCGCGCTCGGAGCGGTGGGTGAAACCGACGATGTCGGCGAACAGCACCGCGACTGGCTGGACCCGCACCTGGCTCAGCGGCTCGTCGGCCTCGGCCAGGCGATCGACGATCCGGGGCGAGAAATACCGCGCGAGGTTAGCGCGCTCGCGGGCCGCGACCGCTTCGCGCAGGACCAGCCGGCGGCTGCGCCAGCTGCCGGCGGCGAGGATCCCGGCGACGATCAACAGCACCACCGCGTCCTGGGTGATGACGTCCAGGTCGACGAAGCGCGGGTCGAGATGAAGGGCTAGCGCCTGATCCCTCGTGTCCGGGCCATGCTCGGCCCCGGTGCGCGTGCCCGGCGCAAGCGCGATCAGGCTCGCTCCGAGCGACCAGGCCAGAGCGCCGGCGAGCCCGGCCCAGACCACGAGCGGCGGCGAGTAGCTCAGCGCCACGACCGCGACGAACATGAAGAAGTACACGAACGTCCCGTTGCGCAGCATCATCTGCGGCGGCCAGACGTCGCCGAACAGCAGATCGTAGCCAACCATCGAAAAGCTGAGCAGCGCCATGTAGAGTGCGACCATCGCGTAGCCCTGCCACGGCCGATCGCCGGCGCCCCAGCGATAGTAGGCGAGCGCGCAGGCCGCAAACAGCGCAAGCAGCGCTTCGAGGAAATAGATCCGGGGCGGATCGACCCAGACGAAGAGCCAAAGTGCTGTCACCGCGAGCGCGATCAGGAGCGCCCGGGTCGCGAGCCGGAGCCCTGCCCGCTGCTCGGCGCGAAAAGCTTTCTCGAGCCGCTCCGAGACCAGCCGCTCGACGCGCTCGCGGCGCCCGCCGAGCTGACTGCTGAGGCTGGCTGCCTGAGCCATGATTCCGTCCCCCTGACCGTTTTCCCGCGGTCGGGCAGTATGGCGCAGTGCGGGCGCGATTCGAACGGCGCCGGACCTCGCTATCCCGATTGATTAAGCGACGACGTCATCATTCGAACCATGGGAGCTTGTCGATGCGCTCCATTTCAGTTGCCGCCGTTGTCGCCCCGATGCTCTTGGCCATGGCGGGGGCCGCCCACGCCGAGCGTTGGGTCGTGGTCAACGGCGCCCTGCTCAGCGACTCGCAGATCGCGCTGCTCGAGGCGGTCAGCTGCGGGCCGATCCCGGATGGCGCCTACTGGCTCGACACCGGCACCGGCGTCTGGGGCTTTGCCGATGATCCGACGCCGCAGGGCCACATCAAGGACGCCTGCGCCAACGCCCAGCGCCGGCCGAGCCTGTCCGAGCGCGGCCTGCTGTATTCGCCGGGCGAGCTTCTGCGGTAGGCCGCTCAGCTCCCGAGGCGCCGATAGAGCGGCTCGAGCAGTGGGTGCAGGCTCGCCGCCTCCTGCTTCAGGTAGGCGAGCAGCGCCCGCTCGTTGGCGTGGTCGGCCCAGTCGGCGCCGAGCTGGCCGCTGAGCCAGATCGCCTCCTGCTCGTCGACCCGCTCGGGCGAGTCGCCGCCGTGCAGGATGTGCATCGCAATCGCCTTGACGAACAGATCGCGCCAGGCGCGGTCGTTGTCGGCCTGCGCGGTCGCCCGATTGAGCTCGAACAGGAACTCGGCCTCGGCCCGGCTGATCGCGATGCCGCGCTGGCTGCCGCTGCCGTAGATCAGGCGCCGGATGACCTCGACGTCGGCCTTGTCGATCGCGCCGGCGCCGCGCGCGGCCGAGCCGTACAGCGCCTGCGCACTGGCCAGCACGCTGTGCTCGACCGCCTTCAGCACGACGCTCCGAAACCCCTCCGAGCAGCCGTTGGCGCGGAAGATCAGGTTGAGCAGCAGGCGCAGCTCGGTCGGATCGTCCTTGCTCGCGTGCGGGCCCAGCCACTCGAGCAGCATGCGCTCGGCGTCCTCGGTGAGCACGCAATCGATGCCATTGCGCCAGAAGAAGAAGTCGCTCAGCGCCTCGACGTAGAATTCCGCCCAGGCCGGATCGCTCGCCAGCGCCCGGCGATTGAGCCGGAACAGGAAGGCCGCCTCGTCGCGGTCGATGGCACCATCCTGATAGACCGCGCGCCGCAGCCCGAGCACGTGCTTGGCGCTGATCCAACCGTTGTCGACGATCTCGGCCTCGAGCGCGGCCAAAGCCCCTGGCGAGCCACCGGCCATCGCATCTTCTCCCGGTTCACGCGGCCGGCCTTTCTAGAAGCAACATCCTTAAGGGTTGGTAACGCCCGGGCCGATCTGGTGGCGTGCGCCCGTACGATCATGTACGACCCGCGCTTTGGGTGGTGCCCGGCAGCCTCAGGGCGCCAAGACCGCCGGTCCGCGCCTGCGGCACCGGGGCGCTGAACCATCGACGAGGTCACGGATGACCGAGCCCAAGCTCTTGAAGCCCGACACGCTGGCGCTGCACGCCGGCCAGCGCCCCGATCCGGCGACCGGCGCGCGCGCGGTGCCGATCTATCAGACGACCTCCTACGTGTTCACCGACGCCGACCAAGCGGCCTCCTTGTTCAATCTGGAGCGCGCCGGCCACATCTATTCGCGGATCTCGAACCCGACCACCGCGGTGCTCGAGGAGCGGATCGCGGCGCTGGAAGGCGGGGTCGGCGCGGTCGCGACCGCGAGCGGCCAGGCAGCGCTCCACCTCGCGATCGCGACGCTGATGGGGGCGGGCGGCCACATCGTCGCGTCGAAGTCGCTCTACGGCGGCTCGACCAACCTTCTGAAGCTCACGCTGCCCCGCTTCGGCATCGAGACGAGCTTCGTCGACCCGCGCGATCCGCAGGCGTTCGCGGCCGCGCTCCGGCCCGAGACCCGGCTCGTGTTCGGCGAGACGATCGGCAATCCTGGCCTCGAGGTCCTGGACATCGCGGGCGTTGCCGCGATCGCGCACGCGGCCGGGCTGCCGCTGCTGATCGACAACACCTTCGCCACGCCCTGCCTCTGCCGGCCGTTCGAGCTGGGCGCCGATCTGGTCCTGCATTCGGCGACCAAGTGGCTGGGCGGCCATGGCATCGCGATCGGCGGCGTGCTGGTCGACGGCGGCCGGTTCGACTGGGCGGCCTCCGGCAAGTATCCGACGCTGACCGACCCCTATCCCGGCTACGACGGACTGGTCTACGCCGAGACCTACGGTCCCTCCGCCTTCCACATGCGGGCGCGGACCGAAGGGCTGCGCGACTTTGGCGCCTGCATGAGCCCGCAGAACGCGTTCTATATCCTGCAGGGCGTCGAGACCCTGCCGTTGCGCGTCGAGCGGCACATGGCCAACACCCATCAGGTGGTGAAGTTCCTCGCGACCCATGACGCGGTCGCCTGGGTGCTGCATCCGTCGCTCGCCACCCACCGGGACCACCGGCTGGCCAAGAAGGTGCTGCCCAAGGGCGCAGGCTCGATGGTGAGCTTCGGGGTCAGGGGCGGCCGTGCCGCCGGCCGGCGCTTCATCGAGAGCTGCGCGCTCGCCTCCCACCTCGCCAACGTCGGCGACGCCAAGACGCTGGTCATCCACCCGGCCTCGACCACCCACCTGCAGGTCGGCGCCGATGCCTTGCAAGCCGCGGGCGTCGGCGAGGACATGATCCGGCTTTCGGTCGGCCTCGAAGACCCCGCCGACATCGTCGACGACCTCGACCGCGCGCTGAAGCGCGCCGCCAAGGCCTGAGGAAACGGTCGATGGAGGTGAGCCTCGACGGCGCGCCGGTCTTCCTCGCGGACTACGGCAAGGGCTTCGACCCGGCCCGGCCGACGATGCTGTTCGTGCACGGCGCCGGCATGGATCATTCGGTCTGGCCGTTGCAGGCGCGCCATTTCGCCTATCGCGGCTGGAACGCGCTCGCGCCCGACTTGCCGGGCCATGGCCGGAGCGGCGGTGCGTTGCGGACGTCAATCGCGGCGCTGGCCGACTGGCTATGGGAGCTGATCGGGGTCGTGGACGCGCCCGCGGTCACGCTGGTCGGCCATTCGATGGGCGCCCTGGTCAGCCTCGAGCTGGCGGCGCGCCATCGCCGGCGGATCGACGGCCTGGCGCTGCTCGGCGCTGCGGCCAGGATGCCGGTCCATCCGGATCTGCTCGCGGCCGCGGCCGGGCCGGGGCCGCGCGCAGCAGCGCTGATCTGCGACTGGGGCTTCGGGCCAGCCGGTCACCTCGGCGGCCACAAGGCGCCGGGCAGCTGGATGATGGGCCACGCGATGCGCCTGCTCGAGCGCTCGGTCGGGCCGGTGCTCGAGACCGACCTCGCTGCGTGCACCGCTTACCAGGATGGCCTCGCGGCGGCCGCCAAGGTCCGCTGCCCGACCCTGGTCGTGGCCGGCGAGCTTGACCGCATGGCGCCGGCGCGCCAGGGCGCCCGGCTCGCCGAAGCGATTAAGGACGGGAAGTTCGTCGCGCTGCCTGGCGCCGGCCATATGCTGATGGTCGAGCAGCCGGACGCCACGCTGGACGCGCTGGTCGAGTTCCTCCGCCTGCCCGAGCCTGGCGGCTGAGCCCGGCCGCCCCCGGCGGCTGCGCCATTCCGCGCTCTTGCCGCTTCCGATCGGCTCATGTACCACCTTTGGCCGCGACCCTGCGGCACCGTCGGCTGCCGGGATCGCGGATCCGGAGTGGAGGGAAGGAAGTGGCCAGACTAGCCAAGGGAGTTCTGGGCCTGCTGCTGATGCCGGCGCTGTTCGGGCTGCTGCTGCTGACGTCCGGCTGCAATACCATGCGCGGCATGGGCGAGGACGTCGAGGCGGCCGGCGAGGCGGTCTCGGGCGGGGCGGAAAATACCGAAGAGAAGATCGAAGAGGAAACCGGCGATACGACCGACGAGACGCCCGACGACGACGACACGACCCAGTAGCATCTCAAAAGCGCTAGACGGGCGCCGGCTGGGCCGCCGCCCGGCGGCGCTGGAAGGCGGCCCAGCGGGCGATTACGTTGTGCGGTCTGCGCCCGCGCAGCACGTCCGAGCGCTCGATGATCTCGGCGACCGCCTCCTCCTGGCGGTAGGCCATCAGGTGGATCCCGGCGACGCCTGGGATCTCCCGGACCTGTTCAATCAGCTCGATGCAGACGCGCTTGCCCTCGGCGCGCTGATCGCCCGCCTGCTCGAGCCGCGCCACCAGCACATCCGGGATATGGACCCCCGGCACGTGAGCGCGGATCCAGCGGGCGGCGCGCGCCGAGGCGAGCGGGCCGACGCCGACCAGGACGAAGCAGCGCTCGGTCAGGCCCAGGTCCCGTGCCCGCGCTACGAACCGCTCGAGCATCGGGAGGTCATAGCAGTACTGGGTCTGGATGAACTGGGCGCCGGCCGCGATCTTCTTGGCGAGCCGCAGCGGCCGGAACTCGTAAGGCGGCGCGAACGGGTTCTCGGCTGCCCCGATGAACAGCTCGGGCGGGTGCGCGAGCGGCCTCCCGGACAGCAGCCGGCGCTCGTCGCGCATGATCCTGATCGTCTCGATCAGCGCGATGCTGTCGAGGTCGAACACGGGCTTGGCGTCCGCCTGATCGCCGCATTGGACGCCGTCGCCGGTCAGGCACAGCACGTTCGCGACCCCCATTGCCGCGGCGCCGAGCACGTCGCCCTGGATCGCGATCCGGTTCCTGTCACGGCAGGAGATCTGCATCACCGGGGCATAGCCGACCCGGGTCAGCAGCGCGCACACCCCGACGCTCGACATGTGGCAGTTGGCGCCCGAGCCGTCGGTCGCGTTGATGCCGTCGACCCAGCCGTCGAAGACCCGGGCGCGCGCGTAGACGTCCCTGGGATCGGCGGAGTCCGGCGGCGACAGCTCGGCGGTGACCGCGAACTCGCCGGCGCGTAGCACCCGCTCCAGGCGCCCGCGCGAGGAATGGCCGGGCAGCGGGTCGAGCGGCGCGCCGGGGTCGAGCGGGCCCGGACTGACCATCTCCGGATGGGCGGCGCCCGGGTTGAGCGGCCCGTGCGGCCGGCCGTCGTGACGATCAGTCATGGCTCAGACCTGTCCGACTGCCGGCGGGCACGCAGCACGCCGAGCCACGCCGACCGGCCCCAGCGGCGATGGTCGATCGGCGGTTGCACCGCGAAGATGGCATCGCCGCGCTCGAGCCGCAGGCTGCCCTCCCAGGCCTCGACCCAGACGCAACGCATTGCCGGCACGACCTCGCAGGCGCCATCCGGCCGGACGCCGCCGCAGGGCCCGTTGCGCAAATTCTTCGGACAGTTCATCGGGCACGACAGCCCGGTCGCGCTGAGCACGCACTGGCCGCACATCCGGCAGTCGAACAGCAGGCCCTTGACGCCGCGCTCGACGGCCGCGAGCGGGCGCTCGAGCCGCCGGTAGCCGATCCGGCAGAGCCACGGCTCGCACGCGACCAGCAGGCGCTCGAAGCCGGCGTAGACCCTGCTGAGCGCCCGGGCGTGGCGGACCGACCAGAGACGCACCGCATACATCGGGACGCTTTCCTCCCGCGACCGCGCGTTATCGCTGGCGGCGCCGATCGGCACTATCGCACAAGCGGCAGCGGCCTTCATCTCCCCGGCCGCGCCGCGCACTGTCCGGATCGCCGGCGCTGCTCGGGGTTTGCGCGCGCCGACCGAACGCGATACGCTCCCTCCCAACCTCCGATGCCGCACGCGGGCGCGGAGACGCGAGCAACGCGGGGGGCGGGATGCTCGGAAGACGGGTCGCGACGGTCGGCTCGGCGTGGCGTCCGGACGCTGCGGCTGGGTCGCGCTGGTCCGGGCTCCTCAACAATCAGAAATTCATCGCCTTGCTGTTCCTTGCGCCGGCGCTGGCCGTGCTCGTCTTCGTCGTCGTCTATCCGTTCTTCTCCGCGATTTGGATCAGCTTCCACGACAAGATGGTCGGCGCCCCGGCGCAGTTCATCGGTCTTGCAAACTACTACGAGCTGTTCGCCGATGCCAAGTTTCTCCAGGTCGTGCGCAACACGATCGTCTATACCTTCGCGGCCGTCGCCATCAAGTTCTGCCTCGGGCTGGGCATGGCCCTGGTCCTGACCCAGGACCGGCCGTTCAACTACATCTGGCGAACGATCCTGTTCGTGCCCTGGGCGGTGCCGACGATCGTCGCCGCGCTGAGCTTCCGCTGGATTTACGACGACTTCAGCGGGCTGCTGAATAATTTTCTGATCGCGGTCTTTCAGGTCGAGGAGGTGGTCTCCTGGCTCGGCGATCCCAAGGTCGCGATGGCCTCGGTGGTCGCGGTCGTCGTCTGGTCGGGCACGCCGTTCTACACGATGAGCTTCCTCGCCGGCCTGAAAGCGATCCCCAAGGAGATGTACGAAGCGGCGCGGATCGATGGCGCCAACGTCTGGCACGAGTTCTGGTACATCACGATCCCGCAGATGCGGCGCGTGTTCACGATCGTGGTCATGCTGTCGCTGATCTGGACCTCGACCAACCTCGTGATCGTCCAGATCCTGACCAACGGCGGGCCGGCCAACCGGACCCAGATCCTGCCGAACCTGGCGTTCAAGTACGCGCTCGACGCCAGCCGGCTCGGCATCGGCTCGGCGGTCAACATGGTCTTCTTCCCGCTGCTGGCGCTGCTGATCTGGCTATTGTCGCGCCGCATCCTGAGCGAGCGGGAGTAGCCCGATGGCCGCCACGATCGCCAGCACCAACCGCCGGCTGCAGCTGATCGGCTACGGCTTTCTGTTGGTCTTCGTGATCTGGACCCTGATCCCGTTCTACTGGATGCTGGTGACCTCGCTCAAAGAGCACGACGAGATCTACGGCACGACCGCAACCCTATGGCCGCAGCGGCCGACGCTCGAGAGCTACCGGGTCCTGTTCTTCGAGACCGACTATTTCCTGTTCTTCCGCAACAGCATGACCGTGGCGCTCGCGACGACCTTCCTGACCGTGCTGTGCGCCTCGCTCGCGGCCTACGCGATCGCGCGGCTGCAGTTCCCCGGCCGCCGCCTGATCGCGCGCGGCATGATCTACAGCTATCTCGTGCCGCAGTCGCTGCTCTTCATCCCGCTGTTCGCGATCATGGTCGGGGTCGGGCTCACCAACTCCCTGACCGGGCTCGCGCTCGCCCACATGGGCTTCACGATCCCGTTCTGCACCTGGCTCCTGATCGGCTACTTCATGTCGATCCCGGTTGAGCTCGAGGAGGCCGCGCTGGTCGATGGCTGCACCCGGCTGGGCGTCCTGTTCCGGATCCTGTTGCCGATCTCGCTGCCGGCGCTCGCGGTCGTCGCCTTCTTCTCGTTCACGCTGTCCTGGAACGAGTACCTCTACGCGATCGTGTTCAATTCCGACCCGCACGTGCTGACGATCCCGACCGGGCTCAGCAACTTCGTGATCGAGGATGTGTTCTTCTGGGGGCCGATCATGGCCTCGACCGCGCTGACCGTGATCCCGCCGCTCGCGGTCTACTTCTTCTTCCAGCGCTGGCTGATCACCGGTCTGACCATGGGCGCGGTCAAGGCCTAGGCCCTGGCCAACCACCAACAGGGAGAGCAACCGTGACCGACAAGACCATCAGCCGCCGCGAGGCGATCAGGACCGCGGCCGCGGTCAGCGCCTTTGCCGGCGTCACGATCCTGGCGGGCCGCAAGACGCTCGCGGCGCGCGAGCAGAAGCTGATCTACTGGCACCTGCCGACCTTCGCCCCGGTCGCCGACGACGCCGCGCGCGCCCAGTTCGAGGAGTTCCGCAAGATGGCAGGGCTCAAGGAGAACGAGGCGGCGTTCGTCCCGGCCTCCAACTCCGACCTGATCCCGCGGCTGTCGGCGGCGCTCGAGACCGGGACCCCGCCCGACGTGGTCCGCCTGTACGAATCCTACGTCCAGCTGTATCGCGCCCAGGGCCACATGCTGGACGTCACCGACGTGGTCGAGCGCATGCAGAGCCAAAAGGGCGGCCTGTTCGAGCCCTGCCTGCGGGCGGTCAGCTACGAGGACCGGCGCTGGGGCGTGCCGTTCGCGGTCAATCCCTGGCCGATGCACGTCCGCCTCGACATCCTCGAGCAGAACGGCCTCGATTACCCCCGGACCTGGGACGCCTTCGTCGAGACCTGCCTCAAGATCCAGAAGCCGCCGTTCTACGGCTTCGGCATGGACCTCGGCCTGACCGAGGACGCAACCGACAACATCATGCAGGTCTGCTGGTGCTTCGGCGGCAGGACCTACGACGCCGAGGGCAACGCCGCGTTCGACAACGAAGGCAACGTCAAGGGCTTCGCCTTCATCAACCAGATGTACAATGAGCACAAGATCATTCCCAAGGGCGTGGTCGGCAACGGCGATACCGCCTGGAACAACAAGGCCTACCAGTCGGGCCAGGTCGCGTTCATCAACAACCCGTCCAGCGTCTACGCCTATCTGTCGACCGAAGACCCCGAGTTGATGAAGAAGACCGGCCTGTTCGGCGTGCCGGCCGGGCCGGCCGGCGCGGTCAACCAGATCGACACCTGGTCGCTCGGCCTGTTCAAGCAGACGCCCTATCCCGCGCTGTCCAAGGGGCTCGCCGAGTACTTCATGGAGCCAACCCGGTACAACGACGTCATCGTCAAGAACAACGGCCGATTCGTGCCGGTCTACCCCGACCTGTTCAAGGACCCCTGGTGGACCGAGCGCCCCGAGTTCAAGGAGTTCATCGGGATCGCCAACACCGGCGTGCCGATCTCCTACGAGGCGGCCCCCTCGGCTGCCTCGGGTGAGGTCTTGGGCACGCACGTGATTCCGGAAGCGTTGCAGGAGGTGCTGGTCGACGGCGTCGACCCGGCCGAGGCGGTGGCCAACGCGCACGCCAGGATCGCCGCGATCACCGAGCGCTTCGCCAGGCAGAAGGGCTGAACCGAGGCGTCCGCGCGCGCACGGCGGGCCGGTCGGCGCCGGCCCATCTGGCGGCCGCGGCGATGAGCTTCGCTGCCGCCGCACGCCTGCTGGCCCTCACGCTCGGCCTGCTGCCAGGGCTGGCCGCGGGGCCGGCGACCGGGCAAACCGCTGGCGAGGAGACCGATCAGATGTCCGCGATCACGCTGACCCGGGCCGACGATGGCCGGACGGTCGAACTGCGTCCAGGCGACGACGTCACGCTGCGCCTCGAGGAGAACCCGACCACCGGCTATCAATGGACGCTGGAGCCGATCAGCGGCGAGGTCGTGGCGCTGCGCGCCTCCGATCATGTCCGCGCGCCCGGTGCCGCGGTCGGCGGCGGCGGCGAGCGGGTGTTCACGCTGCGGGCGGAGAAAGCCGGCAGCGCGACGCTCCGTGCCAAGCTCTGGCGGGCCTGGGAGGGGGACCGGTCCGTGACCGGGACCTTCAGCGTGACCTTGCGCGTGCAGCAGTAAAGCGCTTGTGGTTTGGCCGATTCTGGCGATACTGGCGATAAACCACAGGGTCGTTCCCAGCGGCCGTCAGGTCAATTGCATGTTGGGTTGGCACGACCTGCAGGAGAAGCTGTCATGGCCGAGACGAATCACACGATGGCGATGGGCTGGCTGCCCGATTTTCCCGATTTTCGTGACTACACGGTCGAGCAGGACGAGGTCAAAGAGCCGCTCAAGAAGGCCGGCGTGACCAAGCCGCTCAAGGCGACCCCCAAGTCCGTCGACCTCAGGCCCTGGTGCTCGGCGATCGAGGACCAGTTGAGCCTGGGCTCCTGCACTGCCCAAGCTGGCGTCGGGCTCGTCGAATATTTTGCCCGCCGGGCGGTCGGCAGGCACACCGACGCGTCGCGGCTGTTCCTCTACAAGGTCACGCGCAATCTGATGCGGGTCAAGGGCGACACCGGCGCCTTCCTGCGCACCACGATGGGTGCCATGACCTTGTTCGGCATCCCGCCCGAGGAGTACTACGGTTATGTGATCAGCGATTTCGACAAGGAGCCGCCGGCATTCTGTTATGCCTTTGCCCAGGCCTACCAGGCGCTCTCTTATTATCGTCTGGATCCGCCCGGCACCGCCGCCGACTTCCTGCTCGGCCAGATCAAGACCCATCTGACCGCCGGGCTGCCGGCGATGTTCGGCTTCACGGTCTTCAACTCGATCGAGCAGGCTGGCGCGACCGGGAAGATCCCGTTCCCGTTGCGCGCCGACCGGGTCGCCGGCGGCCACGCGGTCGATGTGGTCGGCTACGACGACGGCATCAAGATCAAGAACACCGGCCCGGGTGCGACCCAGACCACCGGCGCGCTGCTGATCCGCAACTCCTGGGGCACCGGCTGGGGCGATCGCGGCTACGGTTGGCTGCCCTACGAATACGTGCTACGAGGATTGGCGACCGACTGGTGGTGTCTGGTCAAGAGCGAGTGGATCGACACCGGCCAGTTCAAGGTCTGATCGGCGCTCGCCGATCGCGCGGGAAGGAGCACGGCTGATGATCGCGCGGCGCGACCTGGTGATGGCGCTGCGCGAGACATTGGTGACGATCTGTGGCTTGGTCGCGCTGTTCAGCCCGATCCTGCTCTGGTCGGCCTGGTCGCCGGATGTTTTCTTTGCGGTGCTTGCCGGCGGCTGCGCGGCCATCCTGCTCGCCTATGTGTTGATCATGTCGGCGCCCGACGACCATTTCTGAGCCGGCCGCGGCGCGGGTCACTGGCGCGTGCGCCGCGCAATGCTGGCAGCCGCGGCAACCTTCTCGGCCCGGCTGATCCGACCCAGCCCCTCGTGCTCCGGCAGCGTGTTGATCGAGGAATTGATGAAGTTCGCCGGATCGTCGCAGACCTCGGGCGCCAGCACCGGCCCGGCCAGCGTGATCTTGCCGATCCGGTAGGGCGGTGCCTCCAATTCTTTCCACTCCAGCGTCGTGTCCTCGATCCACCGCCAGGTCTCGTCCGGCGGCAGAACCTGGCCGTCCGGACCCGTCATGGTTTCCGCACGCAAGGGTTGCAGGTAGAAATCGAAGCACGCCGGCACCTCGGTCGCTTCAGGCTGCTCCAGGTGGCGCGTCAGCTCATTGTGCAGGAAAACCGGGCTTCTGGCGGCAAAGTCGACCTCCTTGGTCGGCACGTAGATGCCGTTGCTGGCGCAGGGCTTGGCGATGTATTTGACCGGGGGACCGCCGACGCCCAACTGGTGGGCCTTGCCACTCCAATAGGTCTCCAGCCGATAGGCATCCGGCTTTGGCGTGAAGGTCGGCACGACCACGCCGGGGTCGCGCTGGTACTCGTGGACTTGGCCAAGCAGGCGCGTCAGCATCGCCCCCTGATCCTCCGGCAGTTGGCCGATGAATTGCTCCGCCGGCTGGCCGCCGGCTTTGGCAATCCCGAGCTGCACGGTCAAAAGGAAGCCCTGGAGCGGCCAGATCGGGAAGATCGGCGAGTTCTGCAGCACGAAATCCTGGCGTCGCCCGTCCTGGTAGGTCATCTGCACCGCCATGGCGCGGGCATCGTAATCGCGGTCGTCGAAGCCTTTGCCCGGATCTGCAGGCCTGCCCAGGCCATTGGAAAAACGCACCCGGGCGGGGTAGCTGCCCGGCGTGGCGAACACGCCGGTTGCGAACTGGTCGGGCAGATCGGTGGCGATCTCGAACGTCGCCGCCGTGCAGGTCCCGCGCGCGTGAGTCCCGCGCAGCAGCGGCTCATCGGCTGCGGCCGGCCGGCCGAAGAACTGAGCCAATGCGCCGATGTACTGATCCTCGATCGCTTTCGACCCGCCCTCGTAGGCTTCCAGCGGATGCGGACCGGCGCGAGCACCCTCGTCGGAGGCGCAGCTCGCGACCACCGCCAGCGAAGCGACGACACTCAGGCGGATCCTGTGCATGGCATTCCCCCAGTTCTTGAAGCCCGGATCTATAGGGTCTTCAGATATTCGATCAGCGCGCGCCGGTCCGGCTCGCCGAGCCCGCTGCCGTGGTCGTGGCCGGCATTGGAGTTGCCCGGCAACCCGGTATCGAACTTGAACGCCGCCGCGGACCCGCTTTGCCAGTCGAAGCCGAGGCGCTCGGGGTCGAGCTCCCAGCTGCCGACGAAGAAGCTGGCCGGGCGCGCGGGGGGCGGCTTGAGCAGCTCGGCCATGTCCGGCACCGAGCCGTTGTGCAGATAAGGCGCGGTCGCCCAGATGCCGTTCAGCGGCCGCGCCCGATACTCCTCGATCGCCTGGAAGTCGTTGCTCGCGCCGCAGTTGATCAGCTCGGTGCGCGCCGCGTTCTCCGGGTCCGCGGTGTACTGTCCGACGATCTTGTCGGTCACCAGCTTGACCCAGGCGCCGAGCGGCTGCGTCTCTTGACCGAGCGTGATCTCCCGGGTGGCGAAGTTGACCGCCTGGCGAGGGTCGGTGCCGACCGCACGCACCGGATAGGACGGGATCGCGAATTCGGTCCGCCCGGCACAGCTCGCCTGACGCGCCTGCCGGTCGATGATCTGGTGGCAGCCGACGCAGTTGGCGGCGTAGACCTCGGCTCCGCGGCCCGCCAGATCGCGATCGATCGCGCCCAAGATCGGCTCGGGCCACTTCGGCGACCGCAGCTCCTCCAGCCACATCTGGATCTGGACGATGTTGTCGAGCTCGAGGCGATGCTGGAGGACCGGGGCATTGAGCGTCGAGAGGTCGATCGGGGCGCCGACGCCGAGTGCCTCGACGATGCTGCGCGCGAGCGGCTGGCGGACCGAATTGTTGTAGAGCACCCAGTCGAAATAGGGCGTGTCCCAGAGCGGCGGGAAACTCACCGGCCCGGTCGTGGGCTTGTAGTTGGCGACGATGCCGGTGCTCTCGGCGAACAGGAAGTTGGCGCCGCGGCCGAGCGCATCCAGGCGGGCGATGCCGGCCCGCGTGGCCGGCTCGCCGGCGGCGTCAAGCCCGTCGCGCTCGATCTGCGCGCGCACTTCGCCGGCCCGGGCGAAGCATTGCAGGCTCGCCTGCACGTCGGCGGGGCCGAGATCCGGCCGCCGCGCCAGCACGCGGCCGAAAAAGCGCTGCGCCTTTTGCGGCTCGCCGAGGTTGGCGCCCAGCGCCTGCGCGAGCCCGATTCGGAAGGCCTCGATGTCGTTCTGCGCCGGGCCGCCGTCGATCGGCAGCGAATGGCCCCGGTAGGTGATCCGACCGGTGTGGCAGGCGGCGCAGGTGAGCCCGACCCAATTGCCGGGCCAGCACTGGAACGCCCCTTGGTCGAGGCGGAGCTCGGTGCGGGAAAAGCCGATCGGCAGGCCGTCGGGATTGAAGGTCGGGTGCGGCGGGTCGAACAGGAAGCCGAAGCGCTCCATGCTGCCCTGGGCCGCGAACGGCTGCTCGCCCGCGGCCTCCTCGACGGCCAGGAACCATTCGTAGGGGAAAAACGCCGTACCCTGGTCGACGTGCTGCCAGCGCTGCCTGGTCTCATCGTCCCAGCCCTGGTCGGTGCCCGGACCCTCGTCCGGCGACGGCTCGGGCTCCGGCGCTTGGCAGGATGCGATCTGCAGCAAGGCGATCAGAACAATGACGCCCGCCTGGATCCGTGACATCGCCACCCCCGACAAATCTGAGGTTGCAGATCTCGGCGCTGCTTTTGCCGAGCACTATGCACTCTGCAGAGCCGGAAGTCCAGGTTCGAGCCGGGTTGGGCCAACCTTCACGATGGCCCGCGCCGGCCGCGGCCGGCGCTCAGCGACCGCCGCCATCAAGCCGGGATGGCGGCGGCGATCGGGCCCGGCAGGTCGGGCAGGCGGCCCTCCTCGACCGCATGGCAGGCGTGCCGATGGCGCGTGCCCAGATAGGGCTGGAGCTTCGGGACCTCGGTCCGGCAGCGCTGGTCGGCGAACGGGCAGCGCGGGTGGAAGGCGCAGCCGGGCGGCGGGTCGAGCGGAGAGGGCAGCTCGCCCCGGATCGCGAGCCGCTTGGAGCGCCGGTTCGGATCGGTCGAGGGGCTGCTCGCCTGCAGCGCCCGGGTATAGGGGTGGAGCGGCCGCTCGAAGATCGCCGCGCGCGGCCCGTACTCGATCGGGCGGCCCAGATACATCACGATCACGTCGTCGGCGAGGTGCCGGACGACCGCCAGATCGTGCGAGATGAACAGATAGGCGAGCCTGAACTCGGACTGGAGCTCGAGCAACAGGTTCAGGACCTGGGCCTGGATCGAGACATCGAGCGCCGAGACCGGCTCGTCGAGCACGACGATCTTGGGCCTCAGCATCAGCGCGCGCGCGACTGCGATCCGCTGGCGCTGGCCGCCCGAGAACATGTGCGGGTAGCGCTCATGGTGCTCGGGCCGCAGGCCGACCCGCGCCAGCATGTCCTTGACCGCGCGCCGGCGCTCGGCCGCGCCGAGGGCGGCGTTGACCTTGAGCGGCTCCTCGACGATCGAGCCCACTTTCTTTCTCGGGTTGAGCGAGCCGTAGGGGTCCTGGAAGACGATCTGGACCGTGTGGCGGAGCTTGCGGCGCTGCTCGGGCGTGGCGGCGGCGACCACGATGCCATCGATCCTGAGCGTGCCGGCGCTCGGCGGCTCGATCAGCGTGACCAGGCGGGCGAGCGTGCTCTTGCCGCAGCCGGATTCGCCGACCACCGCGAGCGTCCGGCCGGCCTCCAGCGCGAAGCTCGCGCCGCGCAGCGCCTGCAGCACCGCCCAACCCTTGAACAGCCCGCGCCGGACCGCGTAGCGGCGCTCCAGATCGCGCGCCTCGAGCACCATGTCGCTCATCGCATGTCCGCCCGTGCGGCCCGCTGCACGTCCTTGACCCGCGCCGCCGCAGCTGAGATCTGTGTGGCGTGAACGGCAACGAGTTGCTGCGCAAGCTTCGCCGTCTCGCGCGGCGCCGGAACGTCGATTTCGAGTTCGATCCGGCGGGCGGCAAGGGCGGACATGGGGTGATCGTGTTCGACGGTCGGCGGACAATTCTCCGGTCCTCGCGGCACAAGGAGCTGCCGAAAGGCGGGTTGCATGGTATGCTTGCGGACCTGGGCATCGATCCGAAGGAGCTCGGATAAGTGACCGCCTCGACCCGCTATGTCTACCCCGCTGAACTGGAGGCCGAGCCGGACGGCTCTGCGGTCAACCTTCGGTTTCCGGATGTTCCGGGCGCTCTTACCTGGGGTGATGACGAGACGGAAGCGCTGTCGTTGGCCGAGGATTGTCTGGTGACCGGGCTCTATGCTTGCGTTCGGTTCGCCGAGCCCATCCCCGAGCCCAGCCCGGCCAGGGGGCGGCCGATGATTCCGGTGCCGCCCCTGGTCGCGGCCAAGCTCGCGCTGTACGCGGCCATGCGCGCGCAGAAGATCAGCGGCGCGGAACTGGCGCAGCGCCTGGGCGTGGCCGAGAAGGTCATCTCGTCGCTGTTGCACCTGAAGCGGCGCACCTACCTCGGCCTGCTCGAGCGGGCGCTGGCCGAGCTCGGCGTCCGGCTCGAGGTCCGCGTGCGCAGCGCAGCCTGAACCTGGCATCGCGTCCTACTGGGAAAAACGCGGGTGGCCGGCCGGGCGTTCGCCGGTCAAGGGGTAGTGGCAGCGGACCAGGCCGCGGGGGCCTTTGGCGAATGGCGGCTGCTCGGCCGAGCAGCGCGGGGTCGCGAACTCGCAGCGCGGGTGGAACAGACAGCCGGACGGGCGATCGCCG